>NZ_SNWR01000001.1:0-1200000 GCF_004362215.1 Paractinoplanes brasiliensis
CGCCTGCCCCGCCATGTGCAAGGCGACCAGCGACGACGAACAGGCCGTGTCAACCGAGACCGCCGGACCCTCCAACCCCAGCGTGTACGCAAGCCGGCCCGACATCACACTCGCCGCGTTACCCGTACTGAGGAAACCCTCGCCATCGGAACCGGGCCAACCCGAGGAGCACCGGATAGTCCTGACCGTTGGTGCCCACATACACACCGGTGTCCGAACCCCGCAACCCCACCGGATCCACCCCGGCATCCTCCAGAGCCTGCCACGCCGACTCCAACAGAAGCGCTGCTGCGGATCCATCGCCAACGCCTCACGCGGACTGATCCCGAAGAACCCCGCATCAAAACTCACCGCACCAGCCAGGAACCCACCCTGATCCGGCACCCTCAAACCATCCGGCAACACCGACAGATCCCAACCCCGATCCGCCGGGAAAGCACCAATCCCATCACCACCCGCCGCCAGGAACTCCCACAACTGCGCAGGCGACGACACACCACCCGGGAACTGACAACTCATACCCACAATCGCGATCGGCTCGTCGAGCAGCGCGACCGCGGGCGCGGCTGGAGCGGCCTGAACGACCGAGCCGGCCAGCTCGGCCACCAGGAACTCGGCCAGCGCCAGCGGCGTCGGGTAGTCGAACACCAGCCCGGCCGGCAGGGTCAGCCCGGTTGCGGTGGCCATCCGGTTGCGCAGCTCGACCGCGGTCAGCGAGTCGAAACCCATCTCCCGGAACGCCGTGCCGGTCTCGACCGCTGCCGTCTCGCCGTGGCCCAGGACAGCCGCCGCCTGTTCCCGGACCATCGTCAGCACGATGCCCGGACGCTGGGCCGGGGCCGCCGCCCGGACCCGTCCCGCCAGGCCGCTCGTGGGCGCGTCAGCGGCCGGTTCCGCGGCTGCCAACGCGGTGCGTACCTCGGGCAGGTCGCCCAGCAACCGGCTCGGCCGAGCCACCGTGAACACCGGAGCGAACCGCGCCCAGTCCACGTCCGCCACGCACACCGAGCTCACACCCTGACCGACCGCTTCGGCCATCGCCCGGACCGCCAGGCGCGGGTCAATCGTCCGTACGCCGCGGCGGCGCAGCTCGGCGGCCACGTTCGCCCCGGCCATGCCGTCGCCCGCCCAGGGTCCCCAGGCCACGCTGGTGGTGTTGGGGTGGCCGGCAGCGTAGTCGTCAAGGAAGGCGTTGGCGGCCGCGTACATGGCCTGCCCGCCGCTGCCCCAGATCCCGGCGATCGACGAGAACAACACCACCGCCTCCAGCGGGTGGCCGCCGTCGACCAGCACCTCGTGCAGGTTCCTCAGCCCGTCGACCTTGCCCGACCACACCTCGGCCCGGGCAGCCGCGTCGAGTTGGTCGATCACTGTGGACTGTTCGACGCCGGCCGCGTGCACGACAGCGTTGATCGGGCCGAGCGGAGCCAGGACAGCCGTCAGGGCCTGACGATCGGCGACATCACACGCCAGCACCGTCACCCGCTTGCCCGACTCCGCCAGCTCCGCCACCAAAGGACCGGACGTGATACCGCGCCGGGACGTCAACACGACATGCTCGGCGGTAACCCAGCGCGCCACATGACCACCCAGACCACCCGTACCACCAGTGATCAACACCGTCCCACGCGGCCACCACACTTGTTGCGACGCGCTCGCCGGGGCGTGCACCAGACGCCGGGCGAACACACCATCAGGACGTACCGAAACCTGATCCTCACCACCACCGCCGGCCAGCACCGCCGCCACCGCGCTGCTGAGCGGGCCGTCCGGAACCTCGACCAGACCACCCCACCGCTGCGGATACTCCAAAGCCGCCACCCGGCCAAAACCCCACACCGCAGCATCCCGGCTCAACACCCACACCCGGGCCGTACCAGGCTCTTGAAGCAGCGCGATCAGCTCACCGATCGGATCCCCACCTGGCACCACCACCACACCGACCGGGTCGTCACCCTCAACCGAGGCGCCCGCCTCGACCAGCATCCGCCGCACACGACCATCCACGTCATCACCGTGAACCAGCCATGTGCCGTCCAGACGAGCAGCCGGAACAGTGACCGGCGACCACGTGACCTGATAACGCCAGCCATCCAGCAACGCGCGATCCTTGCGGCCCTGCCGCCACCGCGCCAACGCCGGCAGCAGCGCGGTCACGCCCTGCTCGTCGACCCCCAAAGTGCCCGCCAGCGCCGCGCCGTCACCCTGCTGCACCGCCTGCCAGAACTGGGCGTCCGCCGGGTCGGTGGCCGCCGGGCGGACCAGATTCGACTCCAGCCAGTAGCGGCGGCGCTGGAAGGGGTACGTCGGCAGGTCCAGCCGCGGCACCGGGGCCGAGCCCAGCAGCGCGGTCCAGTCGACCGGGCCGCCGTGTGCCCACACGCCGCCGAGCGCCACCACCGCCGTGTGCGCCTCGTCGCGATCCCGGCGCAGCACCGGAAGCCAGGTCCCCGTGTCGGCCGCCATCGCCGACAGCGTCGCGTCCGGACCGATCTCCACAAACAGGTGCCCGTCGAGCTCGGTCACCATGTCGTGGAACGGCACCGCCTCACGCGCATGCCGCACCCAGAACTCCGGCTGATCCACCTCCCCACCGACCACCGGCAACTGCGGCGCATGCCAGGTCAGCTCGGCCAGAACGTCGGCGAACTCGGCGAGCATCGGCTCCATCAACGGCGAATGGAACGCATGGCTCACCTTCAACCGCCGCGAACGGCCCGCCCACCGAGCCGCCAACTGTTCGACCACGGCCTCGTCGCCGGAGATGACGGTGGACTTCGGGCCGTTCACCGCCGCCACACCAACCCGATCGGTGTGCCCGGCAATCAACGCTTCCGCTTCGGCCTGCGAGGCGTCCAGGGCCACCATCGCCCCACCAGCCGGGAGCTGCTGCATCAACCGGCCCCGGGCTTTGACCAGTCGCGCCGCGTCCGCCAGATCGAGAACCCCGGCCACGTGAGCCGCCGCGATCAAGCCGATCGAATGACCACCCAGCGCCGCCGGGCGCACACCCCACGACTCGTACAGCCGGAACAAAGCCACCTGCACCGCGAACAACGCCGGCTGCGTATACGAGGTCTCGTCCAGCGAATCGCCGACGATCACCTCCCGCAACGGCATGTCCAACGCCGCGCACACCTCGTCGAACGCCGCCGCGTACACGGGAAACGCCTCGTAAAGGCCGAGACCCATCCCCGGACGCTGACTGCCCTGCCCGGAGAACAGGAACGCCACCCGGGCGTCGGGGGTCGCCACGCCGCTCGCCGAGTCGGAGCCGACCAGCACCGTCCGGTACGGCAACTGCGCCCGGCCGAACACCAGCGCCCGGCCGACCTCGTCGCCGGTCACCTCGGGCCGCGACGCCACGAACTGGCGCATCCGGGCCACCTGCTCGGTCAGGGCCTGCTCGCTGCGAGCCGACAGCGGCATCGGGACGACCGGCAGGTTCGCGGGTGAGGCCACCGGCGCCGGCTCGGGCTCCTCGAGGATCACGTGGGCGTTGGTGCCGCTGATGCCGAACGAGGACACGCCCGCGCGGCGCGGCCGGCCGTTGGCCTCCCAGGGGCGGGACTCGGTCAGCAGCTCGATCGCGCCGGCCGTCCAGTCGATCTGCGAGGACGGCGTGTCCACGTGCAGCGTCTTGGGGAGCCGGCCGTTGCGCAGGGCCAGCACCATCTTCATGATTCCGGCGACGCCCGCGGCCGCCTGGGTGTGGCCGATGTTCGACTTGATGGCACCCAGCCACAACGGCCGATCCTCAGGCCGGCCCTGGCCGTACGTCGCCAGCAACGCCTGCGCCTCGATCGGGTCACCCAGCTTGGTGCCGGTGCCGTGCGCCTCCACCGCGTCGATGTCAGCGGCGGTCAGCCCGGCGTTGGCGAGCGCCTGGCGGATGACCCGCTGCTGGGACGGGCCGTTCGGGGCGGTCAAGCCGTTGGAGGCGCCGTCCTGGTTGATGGCGCTGCCCCGGACCACAGCCAGGACCTGGTGCCCGTTGCGGCGAGCGTCGGAGAGCCGTTCCAGCGCGAGCATGCCGACGCCCTCGGCCCAGTTGGTGCCGTCGGCGGCGTCGGAGAACGGCTTGCACCGGCCGTCGGCGGCCAGGCCACGCTGCCGCGAGAACTCGATGTACGCGCCGGGCAGGGCGCTCACCGTGACGCCACCGGCCAGGGCCAGGCTGCACTCCCCTGAGCGCAGCGCCTGACTGGCCAGGTGCAGGGTGACAAGCGAGGACGAGCAGGCGGTGTCGAGCGACACGGCCGGGCCCTCAAGGCCGAGGGTGTACGCGACCCGGCCGGACGCGACGCTCGTGCTGGTGCCGGTCAGCAGGTGGCTCTCGCTGTCGTCGGCGCCGAATCCGTAGCCCACGGAGGCGATGCCCACGTACACGCCGGTGTCCGAGCCGCGCAGGCCGGTCGGGTCGATGCCGGCGTCCTCCAGCGACTCCCACACGGATTCCAGCAGCAGGCGGTGCTGCGGGTCCATGTCGACCGCCTCGCGGGGGCTGATGCCGAAGAAGCCGGCGTCGAAGCCCGCCACGTCGGTGACGAAGCCACCCTGGTTGATGTAACTGGTGCCGGGGCGTTCACCGGTCGGGTCGTACAGGGTGGCCAGGTCCCAGCCGCGGTCGGCCGGGAAGTCGCTGATCGCGTCCCGGCCGTCGGCCAGCAGCTGCCAGAGCTGCTGCGGAGAGTCCGCACCGCCGGGGAACCGGCAGCTCATGCCCACGATGGCGATCGGCTCGTCGATCAGCGCGACGGCCGGGGCCACCGTGGCGGCGCCGGCCGCCGAGCCGGTCATCCCGTCGAGCAGGAACCGGGCCAGCGCTCGGGGGTTCGGGTAGTCGAACAGCAGGGTGGCCGGCAGCCGCAGCCCGGTCGCCGTGGCGAGCCGGTTGCGCAGTTCCACCGCGGTCAGCGAGTCGAACCCGAGGTCGCGGAACGCCGCGTCGCTCTGCACGGCCTGGCTCCCGGCGTGGCCGAGCACCACGGCGGCCTGAACGCGCACCAGGTCGAGCACGGTGCGTTCGCGCTCGGCGGCCGACAGCGCGGCCAGCGTGCCGAGCAGGTCGGTGGCCCGGCCGGCGGCGGTCCGGCGTACGGTCCCGGCCAAGCCGCGCAGCAGCGGCGGGATTCCGGCCCCGGCCCGCCGCAGCCCGCCCAGGTCGAGCCGGATCGGCACCAGCGCCGGGCGGTCGTCGGCCACCGCCGCGTCGAACAGGGCAAGGCCCTGCTCCCGGGAGAGCACGCCGATTCCACCGCGGGCGAGCCGGGCCAGGTCGTTGCCGCCCAGGTTGCCGGTCATCGAGGACCGCTCGGCCCACGGACCCCAGGCCAGCGACGTTGCGGGGCGGCCGGCGGCCCGGCGGTGCTGGGCCAGCGCGTCCAGGTAGGCGTTGGCGGCCGCGTAGTTGCCCTGCCCCGGCGCGCCCAGCGTGGCGGAAGCCGAGGAGTACAGGACGAACCACGCCAGGTCGGCGTCGAGGGTGAGCTCGTGCAGGTTCCAGGCGGCGTCGGCCTTGGCCCGCAGCACGGTGGCGAGCCGTTCGGGGGTCAGCGATTCAACCGTGGCGTCGTCGAGCACACCGGCGGTGTGCACCACGCCGGTCAGTTCCTCACCGGCCAGCACTTCTGTGAGGGCGGTGCGGTCACCGGCGTCGCAGGCCGTCACCTGTACGCGCACGCCGGTCTCGGCCAGGTCGGCCGCCAGCCGCGACGTACCGTCCGCAAGCGCACCTCGGCGGGACAGCAGCACCAACCGGCCGACCTCGCGGGTGGCGGCCACGTGCCGGGCCAGCATCGCCCCGAGCGCGCCCGTGCCGCCCGTGATCAGCACCGTGCCTGTGGGCTGGGCGGCCGAGGTGCCGGACGGGGTGGCCCGGACCAGGCGACGGGTGTGCAGGACGTCGTCGCGCAGCACCAGTTCCGGCTCGCCGGACGCCACGATCTGCCGCAGCAACTCCTCCGACGGCTGATCCGGCCGATCGGTGTCGACAAGCACGAACCGATCGGGATGCTCGGACTGCGCCGACCGCACCAGACCCCACACCGCCGCCGCGCCCAAATCGGTGCCGTCCGAGGCGCCCCGGGTCAGCACCACCAGACGCTTGTCCGCCGACCCCGGATCAGCCAGCCATTCCTGCACACGCCGCAACGCCGCCTCGGCCTCCGGCGCAGCCGGACTCCACACCGTCACCCCGAGGGGACCCGCCCCCCGCACGGGGCCGGCGGCTCCCGGCAGCGGGAACAGCTCCACCACGAACAACGACCGGGCCGCGTCGGCCGCCGGATCGCTCATCTGATCGGTGGTCACCTCGCGCATGACCAGCGATTCGGCGGCGAGCACCGGTTCGCCGCGAAGGTCGAACGCCGCCACCGTGACCGCGCCGGGGATCTGCTCGTGGCGGGTCAGTTTCACGCGCAGCGTCTTGGCGCCCGCGGCGTACAGGCGGACACCGTTCCACGCGAACGGCAGCTGGGTGCGGTCGCCGCCGAGCAGCCCGCCGACGCCGATCGCGTGGGTGGCGGCGTCCAGCAGCGCGGGGTGCAGGCCGAACCGGTCGGCGTCGGCATCGTCGGGCAGCGAAACCTCGGCGTACACCTCGGACCCGGACGTCCACACGGCGCGCAGGCCCTGGAACGTCGGGCCGTAGCCATATCCGCCGGCAGCCAGTCCCTCGTACGCGTCGTCGATGTTCACCGGCTGCGCCTCGGCCGGTGGCCATGCCTGCGAGGCGGGCGTCTCGGCCGCGCCCTGCGAGGCCAGGACGCCGGTGGCGTGCCGGACCCACGGCCCGTCGCCCTGTTCGGGACGGGCGTAAACGTTTATCGGGCGGCGGCCGCTCTCGTCGGCGTCCCCCACCCAGACCTGCACCTGGACGCCGCCCTGGGGCGGAACAACCAGCGGCGCCTGCAGGGTGAGCTCGTCCACCACGGCGCATCCGACCTGGTCGGCTGCCCACACCCCGACCTCGACGAACGCCGTGGCGGGCAACAGCACCGAGCCGAGAACCACGTGGTCGGCCAGCCAGGGCTGGGCGGTCAGCGAGAGGCGGCCGGTCAGCAGGACGCCGTCGCCGTCGGCCAGCCACACCGCCGCGCCCAGCAGCGGGTGGTCGGCGGCGGTCAGGCCCAGGCCGCCCGCGTCGCCGGATCGTGCGCCGGCGTTGCGCGGCCAGTAGCGGACGTGCTGGAACGGGTACGCCGGCAGGCCGGCCCGGCGGGCCGGGCCGGCGCCCAGCAGGGCGGTCCAGTCCAGCGGGCCTCCGTGCACGTGGACCCCGGCAGCGGCGGTCAGCGCCGCCTGCGGTTCGTCGCGGTCGCGGCGCAGCGCCGGAAGCCAGGTCCCGGCGTCGGCGGCCATCGCCGACAGGGTCGCGTCCGGGCCGATCTCCACGAACACGTGGCCTTCGAGCTCGGTCACCATGTCGTGGAAGGGCACCGCCTCACGAGCGTGCCGCACCCAGAACTCCGGGTTGTCCACCTCCCCGCCGACCACCGGCAACTGCGGCGGGTTCCAGGTCAGCTCGGCCAGAACGGCGGCGAACTCGGCGAGCATCGGTTCCATCAGCGGCGAGTGGAAGGCGTGGCTCACCTGCAGCCGACGCGAACGACCCGGCCACCGCGCGGCCAACGCCAGCACGGTCTCCTCATCACCGGAGATGACCGTGGACGACGGGCCGTTCACCGCGGCGACACCGACCCGGTCGGTGTGCCCGGCGATCAGTTGCTCCGCCGCAGCCTGCGAGGCGTCCAGGGCGACCATCGCGCCGCCGGCCGGGAGCTGCTGCATCAACCGGCCCCGGGCCTTGACCAGTCGCGCAGCGTCGGCCAGGTCCAGCACACCCGCCACGTGGGCCGCCGCGATCAAGCCGATCGAGTGGCCGCCGAGCGCCGCCGAGCGAACACCCCACGAGTCCAGCAGCCGGTACAGCGCCACCTGCATCGCGAACAGCGCCGGCTGGGTGTACGCGGTCTGGTCGAGCAGCCCCGGCCGGCCGGCGATGACCTCGCGCAGCGGCATGTCGAGCTCGGCGCACACCTGGTCGAAGGCGGCCGCGTACACCGGGAAGGCGTCGTACAGGCCGAGACCCATCCCGAGGCGTTGCGAACCCTGGCCGGAGAACATGAACGCCACCCGAGCACCGGCAGCGGCCACGCCGGTCACCATCTCGGAGCCGACCAGCGCCGCGCGATGCGGCAGCTGGGCCCGGCCGAACGCCAACGCCCGGCCGACCGCCATCGGATCCGCAGCCGGGAACTCCCGCAACCGGGCCACCTGCTCGAGCAGGGCCGCCTCGCTGCGGGCCGACACCACCCACGGCACCACCGGCAGCGGCGTCACGGGCGCATGCACCGGCTCCGGCGCGGCCTCCTCCAGGATCACGTGCGCGTTGGTGCCGCTGATGCCGAACGACGAGACGCCCGCGCGGCGCGGACGGCCCTCGGTCTCCCACGACTGGGCGGCGGTGAGCAGCTCGATCGCACCGGCCGACCAGTTCACGTGTGACGACGGCGTGTCCACGTGCAGCGTCCGGGGCAGCCGGCCGTGCCGCATGGCGAGGACCATCTTGATGATGCCGGCGACACCCGCGGCCGACTGGGTGTGCCCGATGTTCGACTTCACCGAGCCGAGCCACAGCGGCCGGTCGGTGGTCCGGTTCTGGCCGTACGTCGCCAGCAGCGCCTGCGCCTCGATCGGATCACCGAGCCGGGTACCCGTGCCGTGCGCCTCGACCGCGTCCACGTCCGAGGCGTTGAGCCCGGCGTTGGCCAGGGCCTGGCGGATGACCCGCTGCTGGGACGGCCCGTTGGGGGCAGTGAGGCCGTTCGAGGCGCCGTCCTGGTTGACCGCCGTGCCGCGAACGACGGCCAGCACGTCGTGGCCGTTGCGACGCGCGTCCGAAAGCCTTTCCAGCACGAGAACGCCGACGCCCTCGCTCCAGCCGGTGCCGTCCGCGGCGTCGGCGAACGGCTTGCACCGGCCGTCCGGCGCCAGGCCGCCCTGCCGGGTGAACTCCACGAACACCGCCGGGCTGGTCAGCACCGTGACGCCGCCGGCCAGCGCCAGCGAGCACTCGCCGGACCGCAGCGCCTGTCCGGCCATGTGCAGGGCAACCAGCGAGGACGAACACGCGGTGTCGACCGAGACCGCGGGGCCTTCCAGGCCGAGGGTGTACGCCACCCGGCCGGACGCCACGCTGGTCGTCGAACCGGTAAGCCCGTGGCCCTCGCCGGTGTCGGCGCCAATGCCGTACCCGGACGCCGAGACGCCCACGTACACGCCGGTGTCCGAGCCGCGCAGCCCGACCGGGTCGATCCCGGCATCCTCGAGGGCCTGCCACGAGGTTTCCAGGAGCATCCGCTGCTGCGGGTCCATGGCGACCGCCTCGCGCGGGCTGATCCCGAAGAACGCGGCGTCGAACCCGGCCGCGTCGGCCAGGAAACCGCCCTGACCGGTGGCGCTGGAACCGTCAGCCACCACGCTCAGATCCCAGCCCCGGTCGGCCGGGAACCCACCGATCCCGTCACCGCCGGCCGCCAGCAGCTCCCACAGCTGTTCCGGGGACGACACACCGCCCGGGAACCGGCAGCTCATGCCCACGATCGCGATCGGCTCGTCGATCAGCGCGACGGCCGCCGTCACCGGGGCCGCCTGGGCCGCCGAGCCGGTCAGCTCACCGAGCAGGAACTCGGCCAGCACCGCCGGCGTCGGATAGTCGAACACCAGGGTCGCCGGCAGGGTCAGACCGGTCTCGGCAGCCAACCGGTTACGCAACTCCACCGCGGTCAGCGAGTCGAAACCCATGTCCCGGAAAGCCGTTCCGGCCTCGATCGCGGCGGCGTCCCGGTGCCCGAGAACCGTGGCCGCCTGCTCCCGAACCACCGCCAGCACCATGGCCGGACGCCGGTCCGCCTCGGTCTGCAGCACCCGGGTGGCGAACTCGCCGCGCGCGGGTCCGCCGGCCGGGACCACGGGCCGGGCCTCCGGCAGATCGGCGAACAGCTTGCTCGGGCGGGTCACGGTGAAGACCTCGGTGAACCGCGCCCAGTCCACGTCGGCCACGCACACCGAGCTCACGCCCCGGCCCACCGCGTCGGCCAGCGCTTGCAGAGCAAGACGCGGATCCAAAGCGCGTACGCCACGACGACGCAACTCGGACACGGTCCCGGCGTCAGCCATCCCGTCGCCGGCCCACGGGCCCCAGGCCACACTGGTGGTGTTGGGATGAGTGGCGGCATAGCCGTCCAGGTAGGCGTTGGCCGCCGCGTACACGGCCTGACCGCCGCTGCCCCAGACCGCCGAGATCGAGGAGAACAGCACCACCTTGTCCAACGGGTGCCCGCCCTCGACCAGCACCTCGTGCAGAGCCCGCAGACCCTCGACCTTGCCCGTCCAGACCCCGGCCAGCACCTCGCTTCCGGTCTCCGCGATCGCAGTCGCCTGCGAGACTCCGGCTGCGTGCACCACAGCGTTGATCGCACCGAACGGGGCCAGGGCAGCCGTCAAAGCCTGACGATCGGCGACATCACAGGCAAGCACGGACACCCGCGTGCCGGACTCCGCCAGCTCCGCCACCAGCGAACCCGACGTGACGCCCCGCCGCGACGTCAGAATCACGTGACCGGCACCGTTGGCGGCCACCCACCGCGCCACATGACCACCCAGACCACCCGTACCACCAGTGATCAACACCGCCCCACGCGGCTGCCAAACCTGAGCCGCGGCCATCGCGGGCACGCGCACCAGACGCCGGGCGAACACACCATCCGGACGCACCGAAACCTGATCCTCACCACCACCGGCCAGCACCGCCGCCACCGCGCCGCCGAGCGGACCATCCGGAACCTCGACCAGACCACCCCACCGCTGCGGATACTCCAAAGCCGCCACCCGGCCAAAACCCCACACCGCAGCATCCCGGCTCAACACCCACACCCGAGCCGTACCAGGCTCCCGAAGCAGCGCGATCAGCTCACCGATCGGATCCCCACCCGGCACCACCACCACACCGACCGGATCATCACCCTCAACCGACGCGCCCGCCTCGACCAGCATCCGCCGCACACGACCATCCACGTCCTCACCGCGAACCAGCCACGTGCCCTCCAAACGAGCAGCCGGAACAGTGACCGGCGCCCACGTGACCTGATAACGCCAGCCGTCCAGGACTTCGCGGTCCTTGCGGCCCTGCCGCCACCGCGCCAACGCCGGCAGCAACGACGTCAAACCCTGCTCATCAACCTGCAACGTGTTCGCCAACGCAGCACCATCACCGCGCTGCACCGCCTGCCAGAACTGCGCATCGACCGAATCCACCGCCGGCACGAACTCACGCATCCGAGGCCAGTACCGCTCGCGCTGGAAGGCGTACGTGGGCAGGTCGAGCCGCGGCACGGGGCCGGTGCCGAGGAGGGCCGTCCAGTCCACCGAGCCGCCGTGCGCGTGGATCCCGGCCGCGGCGGCCAGCGCCGTCAGGGGTTCCTCCCGGTCCCGGCGCAGCACCGGAAGCCAGGTCCCGGCATCGGCCGCCATCGCCGACAGCGTCGCGTCCGGACCGATCTCCACAAACAGGTGCCCGTCGAGCTCGGTCACCATGTCGTGGAACGGCACCGCCTCACGCGCATGCCGCACCCAGAACTCCGGCTCGTCCACCTCCCCACCGACCACCGGCAACTGCGGGGCGTGCCACGCCAGCTCCGACAGGACCGCTGCGAACTCGGCCAGCATCGGCTCCATCAACGGCGAATGGAACGCATGGCTCACCTTCAACCGCCGCGAACGACCCGACCACCGCGCCGCCAACTCCTCCACCAGCACCTCATCGCCCGAGATCACCGTGGAGGACGGCCCGTTCACCGCCGCCACACCGACCCGATCGGTGTGCCCGGCGATCAGCGCTTCCGCCTCGGCCTGGGAGGCGTCCAGGGCCACCATCGCCCCACCAGCCGGGAGCTGCTGCATCAACCGGCCGCGGGTCTTGACCAGCCGCGCCGCATCCGCCAGGTCCAGCACCCCCGCAACGTGGGCCGCCGCGATCAGACCGATCGAATGACCACCCAGCGCCGCCGGAGTGACACCCCACGACTCGTACAGCCGGAACAAAGCCACCTGCACCGCGAACAACGCCGGCTGCGTATACGAGGTCTCGTCCAGCGAATCGCCGCTGATCACCTCCCGCAACGGCATGTCCAGCGCCGCCGACACCTCGTCGAACGCCACCGCGTACGCGGGAAACGCCTCGTACAAACCGAGACCCATCCCCGGACGCTGACTACCCTGACCGGAGAACATCAACGCCACCCGCGCGCCCGCACCCGCGACACCGGTCACCACGGCCGGCGAACGGTCCAGATCGGCCAGGCCGTCGAGCAGCATGCCACGATCGGAGCCCAGCACCACCGCCCGGTGCGGCAACCGGGCCCGGCCGCTCAGCAACGCCCGGCCCACCTGCGCAAGGTCCAGAACCGGCCGCTCCTCGACAAACCGCCGCAACCGCAACGCCTGCTCCCGCAAGGCGCTCTCGCTGCGGGCGGACACCAGCCACGGCACCACCGGCAACGCCGGGCCTTCCGAAACCGGCGACGGCCCGGCCTCCTCCAGAATCACGTGCGCGTTGGTGCCACTGATCCCGAACGACGACACACCCGCCCGGCGCGGACGGCCATTCACCGCCCACGGGCGGGCAGCAGTCAACAGCTCGATCTCGCCTGCCGACCAGTCCACGTGCGACGACGGAGTCTCCGCGTGCAGCGTCTGCGGCAGAACACCGTTCCGCATCGCCAACACCATCTTGATGATCCCGGCCACACCAGCCGCCGACTGGGTGTGCCCGATGTTCGACTTCACCGAACCGAGCCACAGCGGCCGATCCTCGGGGCGGTCCCGGCCGTAGGTCGCGAGCAGCGCCTGCGCCTCGATCGGGTCGCCCAGTTTGGTGCCGGTGCCGTGCGCCTCGACGGCGTCGACATCGGCCGGGTTCAGGCCCGCGTTGGCGAGCGCCTGACGGATGACACGTTGCTGTGAGGGGCCGTTGGGAGCCGTCAGCCCGTTCGAGGCGCCGTCCTGGTTGACCGCGCTTCCCCGTACGACCGCAAGGATCTGGTGGCCGTTACGACGAGCGTCCGAAAGCCGTTCCAGCACCAGAATGCCGACACCCTCACTCCAACCGGTGCCATCCGCCTCGTCCGAGAACGCCTTGCAACGGCCGTCCGGGGAGAGGCCACCCTGCTGGGCGAACTCGACGAAGATGCCGGGCGTGGCAAGCACCGTCACGCCACCGGCCAGCGCCATCCCGCACTCGCCGGAACGCAGGGCCTGGCTCGCCAAGTGCAACGCCACCAGCGATGAGGAACAGGCGGTGTCGACCGAGACCGCGGGACCCTCAAGGCCCAGGGTGTACGCGACCCGGCCGGACGCCACGCTGGTCGTCGAACCGGTCATCACGTGGCCCTCGCCGATGTCGGCGCCGAGGCCGTACCCGGACGAGGCGATGCCCACGTACACGCCGGTGTCCGAGCCACGCAGCCCGACCGGGTCGATCCCGGCGTCCTCCAGGGCCTGCCAGACGCCTTCCAGCAGCAGCCGCTGCTGCGGGTCCATCGCGAGCGCCTCGCGGGGGCTGATGCCGAAGAACCCGGCGTCGAACCCGGCGACGTCGGTCAGGAACCCACCACGGGTGGCGTCATCCGTTTCCGGCCAGCCGCGGTCGGCCGGGATCGCCGTGATGCCGTCGCCGCCGGCCGCCAGCAGGTTCCACAGCTGCTGCGGGTCCTCGACACCGCCGGGGAAGCGGCAGCTCATGCCCACGATGGCGATCGGCTCGTCGATCGGCGCGGCGGCCGCGACCGCAACGGCGGTCTGCGGGCCGGAGCCGGTCAGCTCGTCGATCAGGAACCGGGTCAGCACGCGCGGGGTCGGGTAGTCGAAGACGAGAGTTGCCGGCAGCCGGACGCCGCTGGCCGCGCCGAGCCGGTTGCGCAGCTCGACGGCGGTCAGCGAGTCGAAGCCGAGGTCCCGGAACACCGCGTCGGCGTCCACCGCCTGACCGTCGGCGTGCCCGAGAACGACGGCGGCCTGCGCCCGTACGAGTTCCAGGACCGTACGTTCGCGGTCCGGGCCGGTCAGGCCGGCCAGCTCCCCACTCAGCCCGGCCACGGCGGCCGCCCGGCGGGACTTCCCGGCCAGCGCGCGCAGCAGCGGCGGAACCTCGGTGGCGGCGGTACGCCGCAGCGCGGACACGTCCAGCCCGATCGGCACCAGCACCGGGCGGCCGTCGCCGATCGCCGCGTCGAACAGCGCCATGCCCTGCTCGCGGGAGAGCGCGTGAGCACCACCGCGATCCATCCGGGCCCGGTCCGACTCACCGAGGTGCCCGGTCATCGCCGACCGGTCCGCCCATAGGCCCCAGGCGAGCGACTGACCCGGCAGGCCGAGCGCCTGACGGTGCTGCGCGAGAGCGTCCAGGAAGGCGTTGGCGGCCGCGTAGTTGCCCTGCCCCGGCGAGCCGAAAGTGGCCGACGCCGACGAGTACGACACGAACCAGGCCAGGTCGGCCTCGCGGGTCAGCTCGTGCAGGTTCCACGCCGCGTCGGCTTTGGCCCGCAGCACGGTCGCTACCCGTTGGGGCGTCAGCGATTCCACGGTGGCGTCGTCGAGCACCCCGGCGGTGTGCACCACACCGGTCAGCCTCCGGTTGGCGAGCAGCGTTCGCAGTCCGGCCTGCTCGCTCGCATCGCACACCATCACGTGGACCCGTGTACCCGCCTCGGCCAGATCGGCGGCCAGCGCGGCCGTACCGTCGGAATGCGGGCCCCGGCGGGACAGCAGCAACAGCTCACCGATCCCGTGGCTGCCGGCGAGGTGCCGGGCCAGCATCGAACCCAGGACGCCGGTGCCGCCGGTGATGAGCACCGTGCCGTCCGGGTCCGGCGCCGGGTAACGCAGCACCACCTTGCCGACGTGCCGGGCGGCCTGCAGATAACGCAGCGCGGCAACGGCGCGCGACACCTCGAAGACGGTCATCGGCAGCAACTCGGCACCACCGTCGGCGAACATGTCCAGCAGCTCGGCCAGCATCTCACCGAGACGCTCGGGGCCGGCCTCCATCAGGTCGAACGCGCGGTAGTTCACACCTTCCGGGTCACGCAGGTCCGCCTTGCCCATCTCCAGGAACCAGCCGCCAGGCGCCAGCACATCCAACGACGCATCAATGAACTCACCCGTCAACGCGTTGAGCACCACATCAACGCCACCCGCGAACTTCTGGCGGAACCCCAGATCCCGCGACGAAGCCACCCGCTCCCGCGCAACACCCAGCCCATACAACACCTCCCACTTACCAGGACTCGCCGTCGCATACACCTCAAGACCCCACGCCAACGCCAGCTGAATCGCCGCCATCCCCACGCCGCCCGCACCCGCGTGAATCAGAATCCGCTGACCAGGCCGGACACCAGCCAAATCCCGCAACGCATAAAACGCGGTCAAAAACACCACCGGAACCGAAGCCGCGTCCGTCAACGACCAACCACCCGGCACCCGCGCCACCAACCGCGCATCCGTCACCACCACCGGACCCAAACCGGCACCAATACCGAACACCCGATCACCGACCGCAAGCGTGTCGACATCGGAGGCGACCTCCAGCACCACACCCGCCAGCTCGCCACCCATCACCGCACCCGGATCCGGATACATCCCCAACCCGACCAGCACATCCCGGAAATTCAAACCCTGCGCACACACGGCCACCCGCACCTGACCACCAGCCAAAGGAGCCAAAGCCTGCGCATACGGCACCGCGGTCAAATTGTCGAGCGCACCCGGCTCCGACATCGCCAACCGCTCACCCGCCCGAACCGCCAAAACCCCGCCAGCCACCCGAACCAGCCGACGGGCGTGCAGCACACCGTCACGCAAAACCAACTCCGGCTCACCGGAGGCCACAACCACCCGCACCAACTCATCCGACGGCTCCCCCGGTCCGTCGGTGTCGAGCAACACGAACCGGTCCGGATGCTCCGACTGCGCCGACCGCACCAAACCCCACACCGCCGCCGCGGCCAGATCAGCGCCGTCCGAGGCGCCGCGGGTCAGCACCACCAGGCGGGCGTCGTCCGACGACGGGTCGGCCAACCACTCCTGCACCCGGCTCAGCGCCGCCGACACCGAGGCCGCCACGTCACCTGCGGGCGGGCTCCAGACGACGACGCGGGAAGTGCTGAGGGGATCGGTCCCGGCGGCTCCCGGCGCCGTCGGCAGCGGGAACAGTTCCACCGCGAACAGCGACCGGGTGGCGTCGGGCGCCGCCGCCGGGGAGGAAGGCGCGCGCAGCAGCAGCGACTCGGCGGTCAGCACCGGCTGGCCCGCCAGGTCGAACGCCGCCACCCGCACAGCGTCGGGGATGTCCTCGTGGCGGGTCAGCCGCACCCGCAGCGTGTTCGCGCCGGAGGCGTGCAGGCGGACGCCGTTCCAGGCGAACGGCAGCAGCGCCCGTTCGCCGTCGAGCAGGCCACCGACGCCGATCGCGTGGGTGGCGGCGTCCAGCAGGGCCGGGTGCAGGCCGAACCGGTCGGCTTCGGCCTGGTCGGGCAGGGCCACCTCGGCGTACACCGCCGCATCGGATCGCCACACGCCGCGCAGGCCCTGGAACACCGGGCCGTAGGCGTAACCGGCCTGGTTGAGCCGCTCGTACGCGCCGTCGATGTCGACCGGCTCGGCGGTCGGCCACGCCAGCGGCTCGACCGCGAGGGCGGCCTCTTCGGGGCTCAGGACGCCGGTGGCGTGCCGGGTCCACGGGCCCTCACCCTGCTCGGGGCGGGAGTAGACGTTGACCGGGCGGCGGCCGGACTCGTCGGCGTCACCCACCCACACCTGGACCTGGACGCCGCCCTGGGCCGGTACGACCAGCGGCGTCTGCAGGGTGAGCTCGTCGATCACGGCGCACCCGACCTGGTCGGCGGCCCAGATGACCATCTCGGTGAACGCCGTGCCGGGCAGGATCGCCGAGCCGAAGACGATGTGGTCGGCCAGCCAGGGCTGGGCTGCCAGCGAGAGGCGACCGGTCAGCAGGACGCCGTCGCCGTCGGCCGGCCACACGGCCGCACCCACCAGCGGGTGGTCGGCCGAGTTGAGGCCGAGCGCGCGAGCGTCTCCGGACCAGGTGCCCGAGACGCGGGGCCAGAACCGTTCGTGCTGGAACGGGTAGGTCGGCAGGCCGGGTGCCAGGGTGGGGCCGTCGCCGAGGAGCGCCTTCCAGTCGACGGTGCCGCCGTGGGCGTGGATCCCGGCCAGCGCGGCCACTGCCGTACGCGGCTCGTCCCGGTCCCGGCGCAACGCCGGGAGCCAGACCCCCGCATCGGCCGCCATCGCCGACAGGGTCGCGTCCGGGCCGATCTCCACAAACAAGTGACCGCTCAACTCAGTCACCATGTCGTGGAACGGCACCGCCTCACGAGCATGCCGCACCCAAAACTCCGGCCGGTCCACCTCCCCACCAACCACCGGCAACTCAGGCGCGTGCCAGGTCAACTCGGACAAGACAGCAGCGAACTCGGCCAGCATCGGCTCCATCAACGGCGAATGGAACGCATGGCTCACCTTCAACCGCCGCGAACGACCCGACCACCGAGCCGCCAACTCCTCCACCACAGCCTCGTCACCCGAGATCACCGTGGACTTCGGCCCGTTCACCGCCGCCACACCAACCCGATCGCTGTGCCCGGCAATCAACGCCTCCGCCTCGGCCTGGGAGGCGTCCAGGGCCACCATCGCCCCACCAGCCGGCAGGTCCTGCATCAGACGGCCACGCGCCTTCACCAACCGCGCCGCATCCGCCAGATCCAGCACCCCCGCAACGTGAGCCGCCGCGATCAAACCGATCGAATGACCACCCAACGCCGCCGGACGCACACCCCACGACTCGTACAGCCGATAGAGAGCCACCTGCACCGCGAACAACGCCGGCTGCGTAAACGACGTCTGATCCAACTGCGACGCCTCCGAGATCACCTCCCGCAACGGCATGTCCAACGCCGCACACACCTCGTCGAACGCCGCCGCGTACACCGGGAAGACCTCGTACAGGCCGAGACCCATCCCTGGACGCTGACTGCCCTGCCCGGAGAACATCAACGCCACCCGAACATCGGCAGCCGCCACCCCGGTCACCGTCTCGGAACCGACCAGCACCGCCCGATGCGGCAACAACGCCCGCCCGAACGCCAACGCCCGCCCCACCGCCACCGGATCAGCCGCCTCGAACTCACGCAACCGGCTGACCTGCTCCTCGAGAGCCCGCTCACCACGCGCCGACACCAGCCACGGCACCACCGGCAGCACCCGGCTCTCCGAAACCGGCGACGGCCCAGCCTCCTCCAAAATCACATGCGCATTCGTGCCACTGATCCCGAACGACGACACACCCGCCCGACGCGGCCGACCGCCGGCCTCCCACGGCCGCTGCGACGTGAGCAGCCGAACGTTGCCCGCGGACCAGTCCACGTGCGACGACGGCGTGTCCGCGTACAGGGTCTTGGGCAGGACGCCATGGTGCATGGCCAGCACCATCTTGATCAGACCGGCCACACCCGCCGCCGCCTGGGTGTGCCCGATGTTCGACTTCACCGAGCCGAGCCACAGCGGCTTGTCCTCGGGGCGGTTCTGGCCGTAGGTGGCGAGCAGGGCCTGAGCCTCGATCGGGTCGCCCAGCTTCGTTCCGGTGCCGTGCGCCTCCACCGCGTCGACGTCGGCCGCGTTCAGGCCCGCGTTGGCCAGGGCCTGCCGGATGACGCGCTGCTGGGACGGGCCGTTGGGGGCGGTGAGCCCGTTCGAGGCGCCGTCCTGGTTGATCGCCGTGCCGCGGACGACGGCCAGCACCCGGTGGCCGTTGCGGCGGGCGTCCGAGAGCCGTTCGAGAACCAGGACGCCCACACCCTCGCCCCAGCCCGTGCCGTCGGCTTCCTCCGCGAACGCCTTGCAGTGGCCGTCGGCGGCCAGCCCACCCTGGCGCGAGAACTCCACGAACAGCCCGGGTGTCGCCATGACCGTGACGCCGCCGGCGAGAGCCAGCCCGCACTCGCCGGAACGCAGCGCCTGCCCGGCCATGTGCAGCGCCACCAGCGAGGACGAACAGGCGGTGTCGACCGAGACGGCCGGGCCTTCCAACCCCAGGGCGTACGCCAGGCGGCCGGAGATGACGCTGGCGGCGTTGCCGGTGCCGACGAACCCGTCGCCGTCCGAACCGGCCATGCTCAGCAGCGCCGGGTAGTCCTGGCCGTTGGTGCCCATGTAGACACCGGTGTCGGTGCCGCGCAGGCCGACCGGGTCGACTCCGGCGTCCTCGAGGGCCTGCCAAGAGGTTTCCAGCAGAAGGCGCTGTTGCGGGTCCATGGCGAGGGCCTCGCGGGGGCTGATCCCGAAGAACGCCGCGTCGAACCCGGCCGCGTCGTCCAGGAAGCCGCCCCGGTCGGTGGCGCTGGAACCGTCGGACAGGACGCTCAGGTCCCAGCCGCGGTCGGCCGGGAACGCCGTGATGCCGTCGCCCTCGGCCGCCAGCAGGTCCCACAGTTGCTGCGGGGAATCCACGCCGCCCGGGAAACGGCAGCTCATGCCCACGATCGCGATCGGTTCGTCGAGCAGCGCCACGGCCGCGGTGGCCGGCGCGACCTGCGCCGACGCGCCGGTCAGCTCGGCCACCAGGTGCTCGGCCAGGATCAGCGGCGTGGGGTAGTCGAAGACCAGGGTGGCGGGCAACGCGAGCCCGGTCACGGCGGCCAGCCGGTTGCGCAGCTCGACCGCGGTCAGGGAGTCGAAACCCAGTTCCCGGAACGCGGTGCCGGCCTCCACGGCGTTGGCGTCGGCGTGCCCGAGAACGACCGCCGCGTGCCGGCGGACCACCCCGAGCACGATGGCCGGGCGCTCCCCCGGATCCGCCTGGCCGATCTGGGTGGCGAGCGGGGATTCCTCGCCCACGACCGGGCCGACGTCCGGCAGCTCGCTCAGCCAGGCCGGAACGCCACGGCCGTCGGCCACCAGCCGGGCCCAGTCGGCTTGCACCACGGCGAGATAGCCGTCGCTGTCCAAGGCGTGGGCGAGCGCGGTCACTGCGACCGCCGGGTCCATCCCGGGCCGGCGTCCCCGGACCAGGTCGGAGTCGCCGAGCCCGCCACCGGCCCAGGCGCCCCAGCCGATCGACACCATCGGGGCGCCCTGCGCACGGCGGTGGAGGGCGTACGCATCGAGGAAGCCGTTGGCGGCGGCGTAGTTGCCCTGTCCGGGCGACCCGATCAGTGCCGCCATCGACGAGAACAGCACGAACGCCGACAGGTTCCGGTCGGCGGTCGCGTCGTCCAGTGCCCGTACGGCGTCGACTTTCGCCCGTGCCACGGTCGCCAGCCGCTCCGGCGTGAGCGTGCCGATCATCCCGTCGTCGAGCACGCCCGCGGTGTGCACGACCGCGTCCAGGCCCGGTGTCCGGGCGACGATCGCGTCCAGCGCCGCCCGGTCCGCGACGTCGGCCGCCACGACTTGCACGGCGATGCCGGCCTCCGCGAGTTGCCGCACGGCGTCGGCCGCGCCGGGGGCCGTGATCCCACGCCGGGACAGCAGGACCACGCGCTGGGCGCCTTCCGCGGCGGCCCACAACGCCGTCCGTACGCCCAGTGCACCCGTCCCGCCGGTGATCAGAACCGTGCCGGACGGACGCCAGCCGGTGCCGGACGTGGTTGCCGCCGGGCGCAGCCGCAGCCCGAACACGCCGTCCGGGCGTACCGCGACCTGGTTCTCACCGCGCCGACCGGCAAGCATCGGCACGGCGTCGGCGGGGCTCGACGAGGCGGACAGGTCGATCAGGCCGCCCCAGCGGTCCGGCGACTCCGAGCCGAACACCCGGCCGAGGCCCCACAGCTGGCCCTGCCAGGGGTCGGTCACCGGCTCGACCGCGCCCTGGGTGACCACCCACAGCCGGGCCGGCTCCGGCATCGAGCGCATGACCTCGAGCAGCTCAGCCGCGCAGTCCGGACCCGACCCGGCCAGGAACACGGCACCGGCCAGGCCGGGCGGCCACTCCCCGGCCACGACCTGCGCACCGGCCGCGGTCAGGGCTTCCGTCCACTCCTCGCTCCGGGCGTTCTCGCCGCCGAGGACCGCCCAGCTGCCCGACAACCGGGCCTCGGGCGCCGCCAACCGGGACCACTCCAGGCGGTAACGCCACCCGGCCAGCTCGGACCGGGTCTGCCGCTCCCGCAACGAGGCCAGTGCCGGCAGAACCGCGTCGGCGTCCTGCCGCCGGACCGCTTCCCAGAAGTCGGCGGTCAGGCCGGTGAGCCCGTCCACTGACGTACGCGGGGAGAGCTCTGGCCAGTACCGCTCGCGCTGGAACGCATACGTGGGGAGGCCGAGCAGCTGGGCGGGGCCCCCGCCGAACAGCTTCGCCCAGTCCACCGTGCCGCCGTGGACGTGGATCCCGGCCAGCGCGGCCATCACCGACTGCGGCTCGTCCCGGTCCCGGCGCAGCGTCGGAACCCAGTCCCGGCTTTCGGAGGCCATCGCGGTCAGGGTGGCGTCGGGGCCGATCTCCACGAACAGGTGCCCGTCGAGCTCGGTCACCATGTCGTGGAACGGCACCGCCTCACGCGCGTGCCGCACCCAGAACTCGGGGTTGCCGACCTCGCCACCGACCACCGGCAACTGCGGGGCGTGCCAGGTCAGCTCGGCCAGAACGTCACCGAACGCGGCCAGCATCGGTTCCATCAGCGGCGAATGGAACGCATGGCTCACCTGCAACCGCCGGGAACGACCCGGCCACCGAGCAGCCAACTCCTCAACAAGCGCCTCGTCACCGGAAATCACCGTGGACTTCGGGCCATTCACCGCCGCCACACCAACCCGATCGGTGTAACCAGCGATCAACGCTTCCGCCTCGGCCTGGGAGGCGTCCAGGGCCACCATCGCCCCACCCGCCGGGAGGTCCTGCATCAGACGGCCACGCGCTTTGACCAGCCGCGCCGCATCCGCCAGATCCAGCACCCCGGCCACGTGAGCCGCCGCGATCAGGCCGATCGAGTGACCGCCCAACGCCGCCGGCGTCACACCCCACGACTCGTACAGCCGGAACAAAGCCACCTGCACGGCGAACAACGCCGGCTGCGTAAACGAGGTCTGATCCAGCGAATCGCCGACGATCACCTCACGCAACGGCATGTCCAACGCCGCGCACACCTCGTCGAACGCCGCCGCGTACGCGGGGAACGCCTCGTACAAACCGAGACCCATCCCCGGGCGCTGACTGCCCTGACCGGAGAACAGGAACGCCAGCCGGGTGTCACCGGTCGACACGCCGCGGACGACGCCGGGCCCGTTGTCCAGGTCGGACAGGGCGCCGGCCAAGGCCGTACGGTCGGCGCCGAGGACCACCGCGCGGTGCGCCAGATGCGCCCGGGTGGTGGCCAGCGCCCGGCCAAGCCAGACCAGGTCGAGGTCGGGCTCGTCGGTCACGAACTGGCGCAGCCGGGCCGCCTGGTCGTGCAGCGCCTCCTCGACGCGGCCCGAGAGCATCCACGGCACGACCCCGCCGGGCAGCACGGACGGGCCCGCGTCGACCGCCGGTTCCGGCTCGGCCTCCTCGATGATCACGTGCGCGTTGGTGCCGCTGATGCCGAACGCCGAGACACCCGCCCGGCGCGGACGCCCGTCCACCTGCCACGGCTGGGTCTCGGTGAGCAGCTCGATCGCACCGGCCGACCAGTCCACGTGGGACGACGGCGTGTCCACGTGCAGCGTCCTCGGCAGGACGCCGTTGCGCATCGCGAGAACCATTTTCATGACCCCGGCGACACCGGCGGCGGCCTGCGTGTGGCCGATGTTCGACTTCACCGAGCCGAGCAGGAGCGGACGGTTCTTGGGCCGCTCCTGGCCGTACGTGGCGAGCAGGGCCTGCGCCTCGATCGGGTCACCGAGCCGGGTGCCGGTGCCGTGGCCCTCGACCGCGTCGACCTCCTCGGCGGCAACCCGGGCGTTGGCCAGCGCGGCCCGGATGACCCGTCGCTGGGAAGGGCCGTTCGGGGCGGTGAGGCCGTTCGAAGCGCCGTCCTGGTTGACCGCGCTGCCCCGCACCACGGCGAGCACGTGGTGGCCGTTGCTGCGGGCGTCCGAAAGGCGTTCCAGCACCAGCACACCGGCACCCTCACCCCAGCCGGTGCCGTCGGCGGCCTCGGCGAACGCCTTGCACCGGCCGTCGGGGGCCAGGCCGCCCTGCCGCGAGAACTCCATGAACACGGCGGGCGTCGACATCACCGTGACGCCGCCGGCCAGCGCCAGGTTGCACTCCCCCGCCCGCAGCGCCTGTACGGCGAGGTGCAGCGCCACCAGGGACGAGGAACACGCCGTGTCGACCGAGACCGCCGGGCCTTCGAGCCCCAAGGTGTAGGCCAGCCGGCCGGACAGCAGGCTCGCACCGGTTCCGGTCAGGCCGTAACCGTCGTTGCCGGCGACCGCGGCGCTCAGCAACGCGGCGTAATCCTGGTTGCTGATGCCGACGTACACGCCGGTCTTGGAGCCCTTCAACCCGGTCGGGTCGATGCCCGAGCGTTCGATGGCCTCCCACGAGATCTCCAGGAGCAGCCGCTGCTGCGGGTCCATGGCCGTGGCCTCGCGGGGGCTGATCCCGAAGAACGCCGCGTCGAACCCGGCCGCGTCGCTCAGGAATCCGCCCTCGGTGACGAAATCACCGCCGGTGATCTGTTCCCCCCACCCCCGATCGGTGGGGAACCCAAGCGCGGCGTCGCGCCCCTCGGAAAGCAGTTCCCACAATTGTTCCGGAGTGTCAGCCCCGCCCGGGAAACGGCAGCCCATTCCTACGATCGCGATCGGCTCGCGCAGCCTGCCCTCAACATCAGCCAGGCGTGAGCTGGTCTCATGGAGATCCATGGTGGCCCGCTTGAGGTATTCGCGAAGCCTGTCCTCGATCGTCATTACCTGCCACCCACTATTCTTCGTCAGGCCCGGAGGAGAAAGTCAGTCTTTGGTTCAGCGATTGTCGAGAAAGTCGAAGAGGTCGTCGTCCGAGGCGTCTTGAAGCCGTTCCAGGACGCTCTCCTCGCCGCCGCGATCGACATCCCGCCACGTTGACAGCAGGGCCTTCAATCGCTCGGTGACTTCTTTTCGAAGTTCCGTCCCGGAGTCCTCGGCGGCCAGGGCCGTCAGCGAGTTCTCCAGCTTGTTGATCTCGTCGAGCACTGTCGGTGCCGCGTCCTCGGTCTCGTCGCCGGCCAGCTGCCGGCAGAGGTGGTCGGTGAGTACCAGCGGCGTCGGGTAGTCGAACGCCAGCGTCGCCGGCAACGAGAGCCCGGTCGCCGAGGCGAGCCGGTTGCGCAGCTCCACGGCGGTCAGCGAGTCGAACCCGAGGTCCCGGAACGCGCTGCCGGCCCCGACCGCCGCGGCGTCGGCATGTCCGAGAACGACGGCCGCGTGTTCCCGTACGGCGGCGAGAACGATCGGCTGTCGCTGCGCCGGGGCGGCCTGGCCGACCAGTGACGCCAGCGACGACTCCCGGGTGGCGACCCGTGGCACGTCGGGCAGTTCGCTCAACCAGGCCGGGACGCCCCCGGCGCCCGCCAGCTGGGACCAGTCGATCCGGGCGACCACCAGGTAACCGTCGTTGCCGGCCAGCGCGTGGGCCAGGGCTGCCACCGCCACTGCCGGGTCCATGCCGGCGATCCCGGATCGGTTGCCCCGGTCGTGGGCCATGCCGTCGCCGGCCCAAGCCCCCCAGCCGACCGACACCATCGGGACGCCTTGCGCCCGCCGCTGCTGCGCGTAGGCGTCCAGGAACGCGTTGGCCGCCGCATAGTTCCCTTGACCGGCCGCGCCGACCAGGGCGGCCACCGACGAGAACAGCACGAACGCCGACAGCCTGCGGTCCGAGGTCGCCTCGTCCAGGGCCAGCACCGCGTCGACCTTGGCCCGAGCCACGGTCCCCAGCCGCTCCGGCGTGAGCGACCCGATCATCCCGTCGTCGAGCACACCCGCCGCGTGCAGCACCGCGTCCAGATCCGGGATGCGGGCGACGAGGGCCGAAACCGCCGACCGGTCGGCGACGTCAACCACCACGACCTCGACCGCGGCGCCGGAACCGGTGAGCTGCTGAACAACCGCTGCCGCGCCGGGCGCCGCGATGCCCCGCCGGGACGCCAGCACCACCCGCCGCGCGCCTTCGGAGAGCGCCCAGGAGGCGACGCGAGCGCCCAGCGCCCCGGTTCCGCCGGTGATCAGGACCGTTCCCGAGGGCCGCCATCCCACCCCGGACGGCACGGGGGCCGCTCGCAGTCGCAACCCGAACACCCCGTCCGGACGAACCGCCATTTGCGTCTCACCGTGCTCTCCGCCGAGCAGGCGCACGACGTCCGCCGCGACATCGGATCCGGCCAGCCCGCCGATCCGGTCCGGCACGTCGATGAGCCCGCCCCAGCGGTCGGGCTGCTCCGAGCCGAACACCCGGCCCAGACCCCACAGCTGACCCTGCCAGGGGTCGGTCACCGGGGCGACCGCGCCCTGAGTCACCACCCACAGCCGGCCGGAGCCGTGCCACGTCTGCATCACGTCCAGCAAGCGGGCGGTGCAGTCCGGACCTGTGCCGGGAAGTACCACGCCGCCGGTCAGGTCGGCGGGCAGTTCGCCCGTCACGACCTCGGCGCCGGCCGTGGCGAGCGCACTCGCCCAGCGGCCGCTGTCATCCCCGATGACCGCCCACTTGCCTGACAGCCGGGTGCCGGGCGCCGCCAGCCGGGTCCAGCCGATCCGGTATCGCCAGGCCGTCGCTTCCGTCCGCGTCCGCCGTTCGCGCAGACCGGCCAGCGCGGGCAGGACAACGTCCGCGTCCTGACGTTGCACCGCCTCCCAGAACGCCGCGCCGAGTCCGTCCAGCGGCGCCGACGGCTGCAGCCAGTAGCGCTCGCGTTGGAAGGCGTACGTCGGCAGGTCGAGCCGCGGCACGGGGCCGCTGCCCAGAAGCGCCGACCAGTCGACCTGGCCGCCGTGCACATGTACTCCGGCCAGCGCGGTCAGCGCGGCCTGCGTCTCGTCTCTGTCCCGTCGCAGGACCGGCAGCCAGGTCCCGGCGTCGGAAGCCATCGCCGACAGGGTCGCGTCCGGGCCGATCTCCACGAACAGGTGCCCGTCGAGCTCGGTCACCATGTCGTGGAACGGCACCGCCTCACGCGCGTGGCGAACCCAGAACTCGGGGTTGTCGACCTCACCGCCGACCACCGGGATCTGCGGGGCATGCCAGGTCAGCTCGGCCAGGACGTCGGCGAACTCGGCGAGCATCGGTTCCATCAGCGGCGAGTGGAACGCGTGGCTCACCTTCAACCGCCGCGAACGACCCGGCCACCGAGCCGCCAACTGTTCGACAACGGCCTCGTCGCCGGAGATGACGGTGGACTTCGGCCCGTTCACGGCGGCCACACCAACCCGATCGGTGTGCCCGGCGATCAACACCTCCGCCTCGGCCTGCGACGCGTCCAGGGCCACCATCGCCCCACCAGCCGGCAGGTCCTGCATCAGACCGCCACGCGCCTTCACCAGCCGCGCCGCATCCGCCAGATCCAACACCCCGGCCACATGAGCCGCCGCGATCAAACCGATCGAATGACCACCCAGCACCGCCGGCGTCACACCCCACGACTCGTACAGCCGGAACAGGGCCACCTGCACCGCGAACAACGCCGGCTGAGTGAACTCCGTCCGATCCAAATCCGCGCCGCTGATCACGTCCCGCAACGGCATGTCCAACGCCGCACACACCTCGTCGAACGCCGCCGCGTACACCGGGAACGCCTCGTAAAGCCCCTCACCCATCCCCGGACGCTGACTGCCCTGCCCGGAGAACATCAACGCCACCCGAACATCGGCGGCCGCCACCCCGGTCACCATTTCCGAACCCAGCAGCACCGCGCGATACGGCAACAACGCCCGGCCGAACGCCAACGCCCGCCCCACCGCCACCGGATCAGCCGCCTCGAACTCACGCAACCGGCTGACCTGCTCCTCGAGAGCCCGCTCACCACGCGCCGACACCAGCCACGGCACCACCGGAACCACCCGGCTCTCCGAAACCGGCGACGGCCCAGCCTCCTCCAAAATCACATGCGCATTCGTGCCACTGATCCCGAACGACGACACACCCGCCCGACGCGGCCGACCGCCGGACTCCCACGGCCGCTGCGACGTGAGCAGCTCAACCGCCCCAGCCGACCAATCCACATGCGACGACGGCTCATCCACATGCAAGGTCCGCGGCAACACACCGTGACGCATCGCCAGGACCATCTTGATGACCCCGGCTGCGCCGGCCGCCGACTGGGTATGGCCGATGTTCGACTTCACCGAACCCAGCCACAACGGCCGATCCTCAGAGCGGTCCCGACCGTAAGTGGCAAGCAGCGCCTGCGCCTCGATCGGGTCACCCAGCTTCGTTCCGGTGCCGTGCGCCTCCACCGCATCGACATCGGCCGGGTTCAGACCCGCATTCGCCAGCGCCTGACGGATCACCCGCTGCTGCGACGGACCATTCGGAGCCGTCAGCCCGTTCGAGGCGCCGTCCTGATTGACCGCGCTCCCCCGTACGACAGCAAGGATCTGGTGGCCGTTACGACGAGCGTCCGAAAGCCGTTCCAGCACCAGAACCCCGACACCCTCACTCCAACCGGTGCCGTCCGCCTCATCCGAGAACGCCTTGCAACGGCCGTCCGGGGAGAGGCCGCCCTGGTGGGCGAACTCGACCACGATGCCCGGCGTCGCCATCACCGTCACGCCGCCGGCCAGCGCCAGCGAACACTCGCCGGAGCGCAGGGCCTGCCCGGCCAGGTGCAGGGCCACGAGCGAGGACGAGCAGGCGGTGTCGACCGAGACCGCCGGGCCTTCCAACCCCAGGGTGTACGCGACCCGGCCGGACGCCACGCTGGTCGTCGAACCGGTCAGCGCATGGCCCTCGCCGACGTCCGCGCCGAGGCCGTACCCGGAAGCCGCCACACCCACGTAGACCCCGGTGTCCGAACCGCGCAGGCCGGTCGGGTCTATCCCGGCGTCCTCCAGGGCCTGCCACACCGATTCGAGAAGCAGCCGCTGCTGCGGATCCATCGCGAGCGCCTCACGGGGGCTGATGCCGAAGAACCCGGCGTCGAACCCGGCGACGTCGGTCAGGAACCCGCCGCGATCGGTGCCGTCCGTTTCCGGCCAGCCGCGGTCGGCCGGGAACGCCGTGATGCCGTCACCGCCGGCCGCCAGCAGATCCCACAGCTGCCGCGGGGAGTCCACGCCGCCGGGGAAGCGGCAGCTCATGCCCACGATGGCGATCGGCTCGTCGATCGGCGCGGCGGCCGGGGCCGCCACGGCGTTCCTGGGGCTCGAACCGGCCAGTTCGTCGACGAGGTACCCGGTCAGCACCCGCGGCGTGGGGTAGTCGAAGACGAGAGTTGCCGGCAGCCGGAGACCACTCACCGCGGTGAGGCGGTTTCGCAGTTCGACAGCCGTCAGGGAGTCGAAACCGAGGTCCCGGAACGCGACGTCGGCGTCCACCGCCCGGCTGTCGGCGTGCCCGAGAACGACGGCGGCCTGCGCCCGTACGAGTTCCAGGACCGTACGTTCGCGGTCCGGGCCGGTCAGGCCGGCCAGCTCCCCGCTCAGCCCGGCCACGGCCGCCGCCCGCCGGGTTCCACCGGCAAGCGTCCGCAACAGGGCCGGCACCGCGGCGCCGCCGTTGCGCCGCAGCTGCGCCACGTCCAGCCGGATCGGGACCAGCACCGGCCGGGCGTCGGTGGCCGCCGCGTCGAACAGCGCCATGCCCTGTTCGCGGGAGAGGGCCCCGACGCCGCCGCGGCGCATCCGCGCGAGGTCGGCACTGTCGAGAGTCGCGGTCATGCCGGCGCCCGCTTCCCAGGCGCCCCAGGCGAGCGACTGACCGGGCAGCCCGGCGGCCTGGCGGTGCTGGGCCAGGGCGTCCAGGAAGGCGTTGGCGGCCGCGTAGTTGCCCTGCCCGGCCGCGCCGAGAGTGGCCGCCGCCGAGGAATACATCACGAACGACGTGAGCGCGGCCTGGCGGGTCAGCTCGTGCAGGTTCCAGGCGCCGTCCACTTTTGCCCGCAGCACCGTCGCGATTCGTTCCGGCGTCAGCGATTCCACGGTGGCGTCGTCGAGCACCCCGGCCGTGTGCACCACACCGGTCAGCCTTTGCCCGGCAAGCACCGTCGCCAGGGCGGCCCGATCGGCGGCGTCGCAGACCGCCAGCCGGACCCGCGCGCCGGTCCGGGCGAGATGAGAGACAAGTTCTGGTACGCCCGGCGCGTGCGGCCCCTGACGCGACAGCAGGAGCACCTCGCCGGCCGCGCGGGTATCGACCAGGTGCCGGGCCAGCATCGAACCGAGTCCGCCGGTGCCGCCGGTGATGAGCACCGTGCCGTCCGGGTCCGGCGCCGGGTAACGCAGCACCACCTTGCCAACATGCCGAGCCGCCTGCAGATAACGCAACGCAGCAACCGCCCGCGACACCTCGAACACCGTCACCGGCAGCAACTCGGCACCACCGCCGGCGAACATGTCCAACAGCTCGGCCAGCATCTCACCCAACCGATCCGGGCCGGCCTCCATCACATCGAACGCCCGATAGTTCACACCCGCCGGGTCACGCAGATCCGCCTTACCCATCTCCAGGAACCAGCCGCCAGGCGCCAGCAGATCCAACGACGCATCAATGAACTCACCCGTCAACGCATTGAGCACCACATCAACGCCACCCGCGAACTTCTCCCGGAAACCCAGATCCCGCGACGAAGCCACCCGCTCCCGCGCAACACCAAGCCCATACAACACCTCCCACTTACCAGGACTCGCCGTCGCATACACCTCAAGACCCCACGCCAACGCCAGCTGAATCGCCGCCATCCCCACCCCGCCCGCACCCGCGTGAATCAAAATCCGCTGACCAGGCCGAACACCAGCCAAATCCCGCAACGCATAAAACGCGGTCAAAAACACCACCGGAACCGAAGCCGCGTCCGTCAACGACCAACCACCCGGCACCCGCGCCACCAACCGCGCATCCGTCACCACCACCGGACCCAAACCGGCACCGACACCGAACACCCGATCACCGACCGCAAGCGTGTCGACATCGGAGGCGACCTCCAGCACCACACCCGCCAGCTCGCCACCCATCACCGCACCCGGATCCGGATACATCCCCAACCCGACCAGCACATCCCGGAAATTCAAACCCTGCGCATGCACCGCCACCCGCACCTGACCACCAGCCAAAGGAGCCAAAGCCTGCGCATACGGCACCGCGGTCAAATTGTCGAGCGCACCCGGCTCCGACATCGCCAACCGCTCACCCACCCGAACCGCCAAACCCCCGCCAGCCGCCCGAACCAGCCGCCGGGCGTGCAGCACACCGTCACGCAGCAGCAACTCCGGTTCACCAGCCGCCGCCACCATCCCGAGAACTTCGCCGGAAGGCTGGTCCGGTCCGTCGGTGTCGAGCAACACGAACCGGTCCGGATGCTCCGACTGCGCCGACCGCACCAAACCCCACACCGCCGCCGCGGCCAGATCAGCGCCGTCCGAGGCGCCCCGGGTCAGCACCACCAGGCGGCTCTCGGTGGTGGCCGGGTCGGCCAACCACTCCTGCACCCGGGCGAGCGTCGCCACCACGGCGGCCGACACCCCGGCCGCCACGTCCGTGTCCTCGCTGGTCGGCGGGCTCCAGACCGTGACCTGGGTGCCCCCTGTTTCCGCCGGCCCGGTGGCCCCCGGCACAGGGAAGAGCTCCACCGTGTACAGCGACTGCGCCGTGCCGGCCGCTGGATCCGCCGCCGAGGTTGCGGCCAGCTCGCGCAGAACCAGCGCCTCGGCGGTCAGCACCGGCTGCCCGGCCGGGTCGAACGCAGCCACCCGCACAGCGTCGGCGGTGTCCTCGTGCGGAGTCAGCCGCACCCGCAAGGTTGCCGCCCCGGAAGCGTGCAGGCGAACACCGTTCCAGGCGAACGGCAGCAAGGCCCGTCCGGGTTCGACCAGGCCGCCGGCGCCGATCGCGTGGGTAGCGGCGTCCAGCAGTGCCGGGTGCAGGCCGAAGCTCTCCGCCTCGGTCTGGTCGGGCAGGGCCACCTCGGCGTAGACCTCGGTCGCCGACTTCCACAGTGCTTTCAGGCCGCGGAACGCCGGGCCGTAGCCGTATCCACGCTGCTCCAAGCGGGGGTAGAGGCCGGTCAGGTCCACCGGTTCGGCGTCGGAGGGCGGCCAGGTCAGTGGATCGGTTGCCGGAACGGGCTCGGGGGTCAGGACGCCGGTCGCGTGCCGTGTCCACGGGGCGTCGCTCTGTTCCCGGCGCGAGTAGACGTTCACCGGGCGGCGGCCGGAGTCGTCCGCGTCGCCGACCCAGATCTGGACCTGAGCACCGCCGTGGGCCGGGATCACCAGCGGGGTCGGCAGCGTGAGCTCGTCGACCACGGCGCATCCGACCTGGTCGGCGGCCCAGACGAGCATCTCCACGAACGCCGTGCCGGGCAGCAGGACCGAGCCGAACACGGCGTGGTCGGCCAGCCAGGGCTGGGCGGCCAGCGACAGGCGCCCGGTCAGCACCACGCCGTCGCCGTCGGCCGGCCACACCGCCGCGCCGACGAGGGGATGGTCGGCCGAGCTGAGGCCGAGGGCGCCCACGTCGCCGCCCCAACCGCCGGAGGTACGCGGCCAGTAACGTTCGTGCTGGAATGGGTACGCCGGCAGCGAGTCCACCGGCCGGGCCGGGCCCTCGCCAAGGATCGCGGCCCAGTCCACCTTGCCGCCGTGCACGTGAACCCCGGCCAGCGCGGTCAGCGCCGCCTGCGGTTCGTCGCGGTCGCGGCGCAGCACCGGCAGCCAGGTCCCGGCATCGGCCGCCATCGCCGACAGCGTCGCGTCCGGACCGATCTCCACGAACACGTGGCCGTCGAGCTCGGTCACCATGTCGTGGAACGGCACCGCCTCACGCGCATGCCGCACCCAGAACTCGGGCTGGTCCACCTCCCCACCGACCACCGGCAACTGCGGGGCGTGCCACGCCAGCTCCGACAGGACCGCTGCGAACTCGGCGAGCATCGGCTCCATCAACGGCGAATGGAACGCATGGCTCACCTTCAACCGCCGCGAACGACCCGACCACCGAGCCGCCAACTCCCCCACCACAACCTCATCACCGGAGATGACGGTGGACTTCGGCCCGTTCACCGCCGCCACACCAACCCGATCGGTGTAACCAGCGATCAACGCCTCCGCCTCGGCCCGCGACGCGTCCAGGGCCACCATCGCCCCACCGGCCGGCAGGTCCTGCATCAGACGGCCACGCGCCTTCACCAACCGCGCCGCATCCGCCAGATCCAGCACCCCCGCCACATGAGCCGCCGCGATCAAACCGATCGAGTGACCACCCAGCGCCGCCGGCGTCACACCCCACGACTCGTACAGCCGGAACAAAGCCACCTGCACCGCGAACAACGCCGGCTGAGTGAACTCCGTCCGATCCAAATCCGCGCCGCTGATCACGTCCCGCAACGGCATGTCCAACGCCACGCACACCTCGTCGAACGCCGCCGCGTACGCCGGGAACGCCTCGTAAAGACCGAGACCCATCCCCGGACGCTGACTGCCCTGGCCCGAGAACACCAACGCCACCCGGGTATCGGCAGCCGCCACCCCGGTCACCGACTCGGAACCGATCAGCACCGCACGATGCGGCAACTGGGCCCGCCCGAACGCCAGCGCGCGGCCCACGTCCACGGGATCCGCCGCGGGGAACTCGTGCAATCGGGCCACCTGCTCGGCCAGGGCCTGGTCGCTGCGGGCGGAAACCACCCACGGCACAAGCGGCAGCGACGGACCCTCAAGAGCCGGAACCGCATCGGGTTCTTCCAGGATCACGTGCGCGTTGGTGCCGCTGATCCCGAACGACGACACACCCGCCCGCCGGGGCCGCCCACCGGCCTCCCACGGGCGAGGCGACGTGAGCAGCTGGATCGTTCCGTCCGTCCAGTCGACCTGCGATGACGGCGCGTCCACGTGCAGCGTCCGCGGCAGCACGCCGTTGCGCATCGCGAGCACCATTTTGATGATCCCGGCGACGCCGGCCGCCGCCTGGGTGTGGCCGAGGTTGGATTTCACCGAGCCGAGCCACAACGGCCGTTCCACCGGGCGGTGCCGGCCGTAGGTGGCCGCCAAGGCCTGCGCCTCGATCGGGTCGCCCAGGCGGGTGCCGGTACCGTGCGCCTCCACGGCGTCGACGTCGGCCGCGTCGAGCCCCGCGTTCGCCAGCGCCTGCCGGATGACCCGCTGCTGGGAGGGGCCGTTGGGGGCGGTGAGGCCGTTCGAAGCGCCGTCCTGGTTGACCGCGGTGCCGCGGACGACCGCCAGGACCCGATGGCCGCGACGGTGGGCGTCCGACAACCGTTCCACCACCAGGACGCCGACGCCCTCACCCCAGCCGGTGCCGTCGGCCGCGTCGGCGAACGCCTTGCACCGCCCGTCGGGAGCCAGTCCGCCCTGCTTGGAGAACTCGACGAAGAGCGCCGGAGTCGACATCACCGTGACGCCGCCGACAAGCGCCAGGCCGCATTCGCCGGACCGCAGCGCCTGCCCGGCCAGGTGCAAGGCCACCAGCGACGACGAGCACGCCGTGTCGACCGAGACGGCGGGGCCTTCGAGCCCCAGCGTGTATGCCAGCCGGCCGGAGATGACACTTGCCGCGTTGCCGGTCAGCAGGTGGCCGTCGCCGCCGGTCTGCGGCCCCGCGAACAGGGCGCCGTAGTCCTGGCCGTTGGTTCCGACATAGACGCCGGTGTCCGAGCCGCGCAACCCGGTCGGGTCGACACCCGCGTCCTCGAGCGCCTGCCACGAGGACTCAAGCAACAGGCGCTGCTGGGGGTCCATCGCCACGGCCTCGCGGGGGCTGATCCCGAAGAACGCGGCGTCGAACCCGGCCACGTCGTCCAGGAAGCCACCCCGGTCGGTGTCGCTCGCGTCCAGGCCGGCGTCCCAGCCCCGATCGACCGGGAACGCTGTGATGCCGTCGCCGCCGGCCGCCAGCAGCTCCCACAGTTGCTGCGGGGAGCCGACCCCGCCCGGGAAACGGCAGCTCATCCCGACGATCGCGATCGGCTCGTCGAGCAGCGCCACGGCTGCCGCAGTCGGCTCCATTTGCGCCGGCGCGTCGGTCAGCTCGGCCAGCAGGTGCTCGGCCAGGACCCGTGGGGTCGGGTAGTCGAACACCAGCGTCGCCGGCAACGAGAGCCCGGTCGCGGAGACCAGGCGGTTACGCAGCTCGACCGCGGTCAGCGAGTCGAACCCGAGGTCCCGGAACGCCGCGTCGGCCTGCACCGCCGCCGCGTTCGCGTGTCCGAGGACGGTCGCCGCACCCTCACGGACCACGGCCAGGACGATGGCCGGCCGTTGTTCGGCGGACGCCCGTCCGACCCGGGCCGCCAGCGACGAATCCGGAACGACGATCTCGCCGGCTTCGGGCAGTTCGCTCAGCCACGCCGGGATGCCGGAGGCGCCGGCCAGCAGGCGGGTCCAGTCGGCCTGGGCAACGGCCAGGTATCCGTCGCCGTCCAGAGCGTGGGCCAGCGCGGTCACCGCCGCCGCCGGGTCCATCCCGGTCAGCCCGGAACGGTTCGCCCGCCCGCGGACCAGATCGTTGTCGGCCAGGCCGCCACCGGCCCAGACGCCCCAGCCGACCGACACCATCGGCCCACCCTGCGCCCGCCGGTGCAGCGCGAAAGCGTCCAGGAAGCCGTTGGCCGCAGCGTAGTTGCCCTGCCCGGGCGCGCCCACGAGCGCCGCCATCGACGAGAACACCACGAACGCCGACAGGTCCCGGCCGGCGGTCGCCGAGTCGAGCGCCAGCACCGCGTCGATCTTGGCCCGCGCCACCGTCGCCAGCCTGTCCGGCGTCAGCGAGCCGATCATCGCGTCGTCGAGCACGCCCGCCGTGTGAATGACCGCGTCGAGGCCGGGGATGCGGCCGACCAGGGCGGCTACGGCTGACCGGTTCGCGACGTCGACGGCCACCAGCTGCACGGCGACCCCGGCCTCGGTCAGCCGGGCCACCGCCTGCACCGCTTCCGGCGCCTCGATTCCGCGGCGGGACGCGAGCACCACCCGCCGGGCGCCTCGCGACGCCACCCATTCCGAGGTCCGCACGCCCAGCGCACCGGTGCCGCCGGTGATGAGAACCGTTCCGGACGGACGCCACCCCGGGCCGGACGGCACCGGCGCCGGGCGCAGGCGCAGCCCGAACACGCCTTCCGGGCGTACCGAAACCTGGTTCTCGCCGCGCCGGCCGGCCAGAACCGCGACTGCCTCCCACGGGTCCGAGGCGTCGATCAGGCCACCCCATCGGTCGGGCGACTCCGAGCCGAACACCCGGGCCAGGCCCCACAACTGGCCCTGCCAGGGGTCGGTCACCGGCTCGACCGCGCCGTTGGTGACCACCCACAGCCGGCCCGTGTCCGGCCACGCCTGGAGCACGTTCAGCAGGCGTGCGGCGCAGTTCGGGCCGGTGCCCGCGAGCACCACGCCGCCGGTCAGCCCGCGCGGGATCGGTCCGGCCGGATCGGCCACGACGACCTCGGCCCCGGCCGCCGCCAGTGCCTCCGCCCACTCGGGACCGCCGCCGATGACCGCCCACCGGCCGGACAGGCGGCCCTCCGGCAGCGTCAGCCGCGACCAGCCCAGGCGGTAACGCCAGCCGGCCACCTGCGACCGCGACTGCCGTTCCCGCAGCGACGCCAGCGCCGGCAGGACCACGTCCACGTCCTGGCGCCGGACCGCGTCCCAGAACGCCGCGTCCAGCCCGTCCACGCCGGCCACCGTCGACGGCTGCGGCCAGAACCGCTCGTGCTGGAACGGGTACGCCGGTAGACCCATCGGCCGGGCCGGGCCCTCGCCCAGAATGGCGGCCCAGTCCACCTTGCCGCCGTGCACGTGAACCCCGGCCAGCGCGGTCAGTACCGCCTGTGGTTCGTCCTTGTCTCGCCGCAGCACCGGCAGCCAGACCCCGGCGTCGGCGGCCATCGCCGACAGCGTCGCGTCCGGACCGATCTCGACAAACAAGTGACCGCTCAACTCGGTCACCATGTCGTGGAACGGCACCGCCTCACGAGCATGCCGCACCCAGAACTCCGGCTGGTCCACCTCCCCGCCGACCACCGGCAACTCAGGCGCGTGCCAGGTCAGCTCGGACAAGACAGCAGCGAACTCGGCCAGCATCGGTTCCATCAACGGCGAGTGGAACGCGTGGCTGACATTGAGCCGCCGCGACCTGCCCGGCCACCGCGCGGCCAGTTCCTCGACCACAGCCTCGTCACCCGAGATCACCGTGGAGGACGGGCCGTTCACCGCCGCCACACCGACCCGATCGGTGTAACCAGCGATCAACGCTTCCGCTTCGGCTTGGGAGGCGTCCAGGGCCACCATCGCCCCACCCGCCGGGAGGTCCTGCATCAGGCGGCCACGCGCCTTCACCAGCCGCGCCGCGTCGGCCAGGTCCAGCACCCCGGCCACGTGAGCCGCCGCGATCAGGCCGATCGAGTGGCCGCCGAGGGCAGCCGGAGTGATGCCCCAGGATTCCAGGAGCCGGTAGACCGCGACCTGCACCGCGAACAACGCCGGCTGCGTATTCGAGGTCTCATCCAGCGAATCGCCGACAATCACCTCCCGCAACGGCATGTCCAACGCCGCGCACACCTCGTCGAACGCCGCCGCGTACACCGGGAACGCCTCGTAAAGGCCGAGACCCATCCCTGGACGCTGACTGCCCTGACCCGAGAACATCAACGCCACCCGGGAATCGGGGGTCGCCATGCCGGTCACCGTCTCAGAACCGACCAGCACCGCCCGATGCGGCAACAACGCCCGCCCGAACGCCAACGCCCGCCCCACCGCCACCGGATCAGCCACCGGGAACTCCCGCAACCGAGCCACCTGCTCCTCGAGAGCCCGCTCACCACGCGCCGACACCAGCCACGGCACCACCGGAACCACCCGGCTCTCCGAAACCGGCGACGGCCCAGCCTCCTCCAAAATCACATGCGCATTCGTGCCACTGATCCCGAACGACGACACACCCGCCCGACGCGGCCGACCGCCGGACTCCCACGGACGCTGCGACGTGAGCAGCTCAACCGCCCCAGCCGACCAATCCACATGCGACGACGGCTCATCCACATGCAAGGTCCGCGGCAACACACCGTGACGCATCGCCAGGACCATCTTCAGGATCCCGGCCACACCGGCAGCCGCCTGCGTGTGGCCTAGGTTCGATTTCACCGAGCCGAGCCACAACGGGCGTTCGGCGGGCCGGTCCTGCCCGTACGTGGCCACCAAGGCCTGCGCCTCGATCGGATCCCCCAGGCGGGTGCCGGTGCCGTGCGCCTCCACGGCGTCGATGTCGGTGGCGTCGAGCCCCGCGTTCGCCAGGGCCTGACGGATGACCCGCTGCTGGGACGGGCCGTTGGGCGCGCTCAGCCCGTTCGAGGCACCGTCCTGGTTGACCGCGGTGCCGCGGACGACCGCGAGAACTTGATGCCCGTGGCGGTGGGCGTCCGAGAGCCGTTCCACCACCAGGACACCGACGCCCTCACCCCAGCCGGTGCCGTCGGCCGCGTCCGCGAACGCCTTGCACCGCCCGTCCGGCGCCAGCCCGCCCTGCCGCGAGAACTCGGCGAACAGCTGGGGCGTCGACATCACCGTGACACCGCCGACAAGCGCCATCGAGCACTCGCCGGACCGCAGCGCCTGCCCGGCCAGGTGCAAGGCCACCAGCGACGACGAGCACGCCGTGTCGACCGAGACAGCCGGGCCTTCGAGACCCAACGTGTACGCCAGCCGGCCGGACAGCACGCTCGCCGCGTTGCCGGTCAGCAGGTGGCCCTCGCCGCCGGTCTGCGGCCCCGCGAACAGGCCGCCGTAGTCCTGGCCGTTGGTGCCCATGTAGACGCCGGTGTCCGAGCCGCGCAACCCGGTCGGGTCGATCCCGGCGTCCTCGAGCGCCTGCCACGCCGATTCCAGCAGGATCCTCTGCTGGGGGTCCATGGCAAGCGCCTCGCGGGGGCTGATCCCGAAGAACGCGGCGTCGAACCCGGCCACGTCGTCCAGGAAACCGCCCTGGCCGGTGGCACTCGACTCGACGACCGTGTCCCAGCCACGGTCGGCCGGGAACGACGTGATGCCGTCCTCTCCCGCGGCCAGCAGCTCCCACAGTTCCTCCGGCGATCGCACGCCGCCCGGGAAACGGCAGCTCATTCCCACGATCGCGATCGGCTCGTCGAGCAGCGCCACCGCAGCCGTGACCGGGGCGGCGCCGGCCGCTGTTCCGGTCAGTTCCGCCAGCAGGTGCTCGGCCAGGACCTGCGGGGTGGGGAAGTCGAACACCAGGGTCGCCGGCAGCGTCAGGCCGCTCGCCGCGGCCAGCCGGTTACGCAGTTCCACGGCGGTCAGCGAGTCGAACCCCAGGTCCCGGAACGCCGCGCCGGCCTCCACCGCGCCGGAGTCCGCGTGCCCGAGAACGGACGCCGCGTGCCGGCGCACCAGGTCCAGCACGATCGCCGGGCGCTGGGCCGCAGCCGACTGCCCGAGCTGCGCCGCCAGCGAGGAGGTGGTGACCGGGCCGAGGTCCGGCAGCTCGCTCAGCCACGCCGGAACGCCCCGGCCGTCGGCCAGCTCGGTCCAGTCGATCTGGGCCACCGCCAGGTACGGGTCGCCGTCCAGCACGTGGGCCAGCGCGGTCACCGCCGCCTCGGGGTCCATCCCGGCCATCCCGCGTCGGCTACGCACCACGTCGGAGTCCGCCAGGCCGCCACCGGCCCAGACGCCCCAGCCGACCGACACCATCGGCACGCCCTGTGCCCGGCGGTGGGCGGCGTAGGCGTCCAGGAACGCGTTGGCCGCCGCGTAGTTGCCCTGCCCCGGCGAGCCGACCAGGGCGGCCATCGACGAGAACAGCACGAACGCCGACAGTTTCCGGTCCGCCGTCGCGTGGTCCAACGCCCGTACCGCGTCGACTTTCGCCCGTGCCACGGCCTGCAGCCGCTCCGGCGTCAACGAGGCGATCATCCCGTCGTCGAGCACGCCGGCGGTGTGCACGACCGCGTCCAGGCCCGGGATGCGGGCGGTCACGGCCTCGAGCGCTGCCTGGTCGGCGACGTCGGCCGCCACCACTTCGACCGCGACGCCGGCGTCGGCCAGTTGCCGCACCGCGTCGATCGCACCGGGGGCCGCGATGCCCCGGCGCGACAGCAGCACCACACGCTGAGCTCCCTCGGCAGCCGTCCACAACGCCACCCGTACGCCCAGCGCACCAGTGCCGCCGGTGATCAGGACCGTCCCCGTCGGGCGCCAGCCCGCACCCGACGGCGCCGGCGCCGGGCGCAGCCGCAGCCCGTAGACGCCGCCGGAGCGGATCGCGACCTGATTCTCGCCGTTCCCGCCGGCCAGCACCGGCACGGCGTCCGCGGGATCGGCCACGTCGATCAGGCCGCCCCAGCGGTCCGGCGACTCCGACCCGAACACCCGGCCCAGACCCCACAGCTGTGCCTGCCAAGGATCAGTCACCGGCTCCACCGCGCCGCTGGTGACCACCCACAACCGGCCCGTCTCCGGCCCGGCCTGCATGACTGCCAGCAGCCGGGCCGCGCAATCCGGTCCGGTGCCCGGGATGACCACGGTCGCGTGCCGGTCCGAACGTGAGTCCACGATTTCAGCACCGGCCGCCGCCAGCGCGGAAGCCCATTCCCCGGTGTCGTCGCCGATGACCGCCCACCTGCCCGACAACCGGGAGCCGGGCGTCGCCAGCCGCGTCCAGCCCACCCGGTAGCGCCAGGCAGCGACCTGCGAACGCGCCCGCTTGTCCCGCAGCGCTGCCAGGGCCGGCAGCACCACCCCGGCGTCCTGCCGCTGCACCGCCGCCCAGAACGCCGAGTCCAGCCCGTCCAGTCCACCGGTCGCCGCCGAAGGTTCCGGCCAGTAGCGCTCGTGCTGGAACGGGTACGTCGGCAGGGCCACCGGCCGCACCGGGCCGTCCCCGAGGGCCGGCGTCCAGTCCACCTCGACACCGGCCGCGTGCAGTGTGGCCACCGCGTGCATGAACCGCCGCCGGGTGTCCTCCCCGCGGCGCAGGCTGCCGGTCACCACCAGGCCGTCGGCGGCCGCCTCGACCGCCATGGTCAGAACAGGGTGCGGGCTCAGCTCGACGAACGTCCGGTGCCCGGCGGCGATGAGCGCCTGCACGGTGTCGGCGAACCGGACGGTCCGGCGCAGGTTGGTGTACCAGTACGCGGCGTCCAGGCCGGCGGTCTCGGTGATCGCGGCGTCGACCGCGGACCAGAACGCCACGTTGCCGGCCATCGGCGCCAGGTCGGCCAGTTCCCGTTCCACCTGCTCCCGCAGGGGCTCGGTGGCAGCGGTGTGCGATGCGTAGTCGACGGCGATCCGCCGTGCGCCCAGGGCGGTGTGTGCCGCCACGAAACGGTCGCATCCGTCGGCCGGCCCCGCCACCACGATCTGCGACGGGCCGTTGACCGCGGCGATCGACAGCCCGAACGGTTCGAGCAGCGGCGTGACCTCGCTCAGCGGCGCCCGGACCGACACCATCCCGCCCTGCCCGGCGATGGCGGCGATCACCTTGCTGCGCAGGACCACTGCCCGCGCGCCGTCGTTCAGTGACAGTCCCCCGGCGACGACAGCCGCGGCGATCTCGCCCTGCGAATGCCCGACCACGGCGGCCGGTTCGACGCCCCAGTGCCGCCACAGGTCGGCGAGCGAAATCATCATCGCCCAGAGCGCGGGCTGAACGACATCCACGCGATCCAGCGCCCGGGCGTCGCCGAGCACCTCTCGCAGCGACCAGTCCACCAGCGGCGCCAGGGCGGAGGCACAGCGTTGCATCGCGGCCGCGAAGACCGGCTCGGACTCCCACAGGGCGAGGCCCATGCCGACCCACTGGGCGCCCTGGCCGGGAAAGACGAACACCACGCCGCCGGTGCCCGCGCCGGTCGTTCCACGCACCGCGTCGATGTCGTCCAGCGCGGCCAGCAGTTCGTCGCGGCCGTCGCCGAGGAATACCGCCCGGTGCGGCAGGCGGGCGCGGCCGGACAGCAACAGCCGGCCGACGCGAACCGGATCCAGATCGCCGGCCGCGCCGGCCACATGCTCACGCAGGCGGGCCACCTGCTCGGTCAGTGCCCGGTCGGTGCGCGCCGACAGCACCCAGGGCACGACGCCCCCGATCGGTGCGGACGGCTCCGGCTCCGGCTCCGGCGGAGCCTCCTCGAGGATCAGGTGCGCGTTGGTGCCGCTGATGCCGAACGCCGAGACCCCGGCCCGGCGTGGCCGGTCGTCCGCAGCCCACGGCTGGGGCGAGGTCAGCAGCTCGATCGCACCGGCCGTCCAGTCCACGTGGGACGACGGCGCGTCCACGTGCAGCGTCCGGGGCAGCACGCCGTGCCGCATGGCCAGGACCATCTTCATGATGCCGGCGACCCCGGCCGCCGCCTGGGTGTGGCCGATGTTCGACTTCACCGAGCCCAGCCACAGCGGCTTGCCACCGGGGCGGTCCTGGCCGTACGTGGCCATCAGGGCCTGCGCCTCGATCGGGTCGCCGAGCGTGGTGCCGGTGCCGTGCGCCTCGACCGCGTCCACCTGCTCGGCGCTCAGCCGCGCGTTGGCGAGCGCCCGGCGGATGACCCGGCGCTGCGAGGGGCCGTTGGGAGCGCTCAGCCCGTTGGAGGCGCCGTCCTGGTTGACCGCGCTGCCGCGGATCAGGGCCAGCACCTGGTGCCCGTTGGCGCGTGCGTCGGCCAGCCGTTCGAGCAGCAGGACGCCGACGCCCTCGGCGAGCCCGAACCCGTCGGCCGCCTCGGCGAACGGCTTGCAGCGGCCGTCCGGGGCGAGCGCCCGCTGGCTGCTGAACATGACGAACGGACCGATGCTGGGGATTACCGTGATGCCGCCGGCCACTGCCAGGCCGCACTCCCGCTGCCGCAGCGCCTGGCAGGCCAGGTGGACGGCGACGAGCGAGGACGAGCACGCGGTGTCGATCGAGACGGCCGGGCCCTCGAGGCCGAAACTGTAGGCCAGCCGCCCGGAGATGACGCTCATGGCGTTGCCGGTGCCCAGGTAACCGCCCAGGGTTTGAAGGATCTCGGGCGAGGCGTGGTCGAACAGGTTGAAGTAGTCGAGGTTGCTGGCGCCCATGAACACGCCGGTGCCCGGCCCGCGAACCGCGGCCGGGTCGAGGCCGGCCCGTTCGAGCAGTTCCCACGTCACCTCGAGCAGCAGCCGCTGCTGGGGGTCCATGGCGACGGCCTCGCGGGGGTTGATGCCGAAGAACGCCGCATCGAACTGGTCGACGCCGCTCATGAACCCGCCGGAGCGGGCGTAGCTGGTGCCCGGGTGGCCGGGGTCCGGGTGGTAGAGGTTCTCCAGGTCGTACCCGCGGTCGTCGGGCAGCGGCGTGACCGTGTCGGTCCCGGCCGCCAGCAGCCGCCAGTAGTCCTCCGGGTCGTTCACCCCGCCGGGAAGCCGGCACGCCATCGAGACGATCGCGATCGGCTCCTGCGCTGCCTCCTCGATGCTCCGCAGGCGCCGGTTGGCATCCCGCAGGTTAGTGGTCACCAGCTTCAGATACTCGCGAAGCTTGTCGTCGCCTGCCACCGGACGTCCCCTTTCGAACTGAGGGCTGGTCACTCGTCGCCTTCGTAAAGCCCCAGCTCGACATCGATGATGCTGAACATTTCCTCGTCATCCGCGTCGGCGACGTCACGGTCCGTGGTCGCCGACGCGCCCTCGCCGCGCCATTCGTTCACGATCGAGCTCAGCTGCGAGAGCACCGCCAGCCGCTCGGCGCCGTCCAGCGCCGCGCCGGCGAGACTGGTGCGCAGACGCTGCAGGTCCCGCAGCACGTCCTGCGAGGTGACCTCCACGGTGCCGAGCAGCTCACCGCGCAGGTAACCGGCCAGCGCGGCCGAGGTCGGGTGGTCGAAGACCAGGGTCGCCGGCAACCGCAGCCCGGTAACCGTGGTGAGCCGGTTGCGCAACTCCACCGCGGTCAGCGAGTCGACGCCGAGCGACTGGAAGGTGCCGTCCGCGTCCACGTCGCCGGCGCCACTGAGGCCGAGCACCGTGGCCGCGCTCGACCGCACCAGGTCCAGCACCAGCTGTTCGCGATCCGCCTCGTCGGACTCGGTGAGGCGCTGGCGGAACAGCAGCGTGTCCTCGGCCGTGGAGTCCACCGTCCGCCGGGCGGGGGCCGCCGACAGGCCTGCCACCCGGTGCAGCAGCGGCGGCACGTCGGCGTGGTGCTGACGCTTGCGGAGCAGCGCCACGTCCAGGTGCAGCGGCACCAGGTAGGCGTCCTCGAGCCGGCCGGCCGCGTCGAACAGGGCCATCCCTTCATCGGCGGTCAGCGGCACCATGCCGTTGCGGCGCATGCGTTCCACGTCCGACGCGGTGAGGTGGCTGGTGAGGTTCGAGCGGTCCGCCCAGAAACCCCAGGCCAGCGACTGCCCGGTCCGGCCGGTGGAGCGCCGGTGCAGGGCGAGCGCGTCGAGGGTCGCGTTGGCCGCCGAGTAGTTGCCCTGCCCGGCCGCGCCGAGGGTGGCCGCCGCCGCGGAATACAGGACGAACGCCGTCAGGTCCGCGTCGCGGGTCAGCTCGTGCAGGTTCCAGGCGGCGTCGACCTTCGCCCGCAGCACGGCGTCGAGCCGGTCCGGCGTCAACGATTCCAGCAAGCCGTCGTCGAGAACCCCGGCGGTGTGCACGACCGCCGTGAGCGGGTGCCCGGCGGGGATCTCTGCCAGCACCGCGGCCAGGGCCTCCCGGTCGGCCGCGTCGCAGGCCACCAGCCGCACCCGGGCGCCGAGCGCGGTCAGTTCGCCGGTCAGTCGGGCCGCCCCCGCCGCAGCAGCTCCACGCCGCGAGAGCAACAGCAATTGCCGTACGCCGTGCGCGGTCACCAGGTGGCGGGCCAGGATCCCGCCGAGCGTGCCGGTGCCGCCGGTGATCAGGACGGTGCCGTCGGGGTCGAGCTCCGGCGCAACGGTCAGGACGACCTTCCCGACGTGCTTGGCCCCCTGCAGGTACCGCAGTGCGTCAACCGCCCGGGACATGCCGTGCACAGTCAACGGCAACGGCCGTACGGTCCCGGCCTCGAACATCGCCATCAGGTCGGCGAACATCTCGGTGATCCGGTCCGGACCGGCGTCCAGGAGGTCGAACGCCTGGTACGCCACCCCCGGGTGGTCGGCGGCCACGGTCGCGGCGTCGCGGATGTCGGTCTTGCCGAGTTCCAGGAAACGGCCACCGCGCGGGAGCAGGTCGAGCGAGGCGTCGACGTACTGCCGGGCGAGCGCGTTCAGCACGACGTCGACCCCGCCCGCGAACTTCTCCCGGAAGTCCAGGTCGCGCGAGGAGGCGACGTGCGACGGCGGGATGCCCATGCCGTACAGGACGTCCCACTTGCCGGCGCTCGCCGTGGCGTACACCTCGAGGCCCCAGGCCTGGGCCAGCTGGGTCGCCGCCATGCCGACCCCGCCGGCGCCGGCGTGGATGAGAACGGACTCGCCGGACCGGACCGCCGCCAGGTCGTGCAGGGCATAGTAAGCGGTCAGGAACACGACCGGGACCGAGGCCGCGGTGGTGAACGACCAGCCGTCCGGGATGCGGGCCAGCAGCCGCTGGTCGACGGTCGCCGCCGAGCCGATGCCGCCGCGCAGCACACCCATCACCCGGTCGCCGACTGCCACCGTGTGCACACCCGGCCCGACCTCGGTCACCACGCCGGAACCCTCGCCGCCCATCAGCGCGTCGGGGTCCGGGTACATGCCGAGGCCGACCATGACGTCCCGGAAGTTGAGGCCCACGGCCCGGATCGCGACCCGTACGTGCCCGGCCTCGAGCGGCGCCGCCACATCGGGTGCGTCGACAACCGCGATGCTGTCGAGTGTCCCGGTGTCGCCGGTCGCCAGTCGCCACGGTCCGCGGTCGGGGGCGGGCAGGGCCAGCGTGCCTGTTCCGGCCCGGGTCAGCCGCCGCACGTGCAGTCGCCGGCCGCGCAGTGCCAGCTCGCCCTCGCCGCTGCCGGCCGCCAGGGCCAGCAGGGCGGTCAGCTCGTCGTCGTCCGGGAGGTGCCGGTCGAGGTCGACAAGCTGGAAGCGGCCGGGGTGCTCGGCCTGGGCCGACCGGACCAGCCCGGCCACCGCGGCGTGCGCCGGGTCGGCTCCGGTGCTCGCCCCGCTGGTGAGGATCACCAGGCGGGAGCCGGCGTGCGCCGGGTTCGCCAGCCACTGCTGCAACTGCTCGAGGACGTACGCGGTGAGCGAGCGCGCCGCGGCGGGCAGCGGGCCCTCGGCGGCCGGCACGCGGGTCACCACGACCGGGGGCACGTTGCCCGCTGTCCGGTCGTACCACGACCACTCGGACGGCACCGGCACGGTCGTCTCCGGCACGGCCGTCCAGTCGACGGCGTACAGCGACTGGGTGAGCGCTGCTTCCGCCCCGCCCAGCTGTTCCTGGGCGACGGCCCGCAGGGTGAGGGATCCGGCTTCCAGCACCGGGCGGCCGGTGGTGTCGAACGCCAGCATCGAGACGCCGCCGTCGGCCGGGGTGAGCCGCACCCGCAGCGTGGTGGCGCCGGTGGCGTACAACCGCACCCGGTCCCAGCTGAACGGCAGCATCACCTGTCCGCCGGGAGTGCCGAGGGCGTGCAGGACGAGCGCGTGCAGGGCGGAGTCGAGCAGGGCGGGGTGGGCCCCGAAAGCAGCCGCGTCCGGCCCGGCCGACTCCGGCAGCGCCACCTCGGCGTACACCGTCCCACCGGCCGACCAGGCGGCCCGCAGTCCCCGGAACACCGGCCCGTACTCGTATCCCTGCCCGGCGAGCATGTCGTACATGCCGTCCACAGGCATCGGTTTCGCCCCGGCCGGTGGCCAGGTCTCCTGCGCGGCGGGCGCCGGTCCGTCGCCGGTGGCAAGCATGCCGGTGGCGTGGCGGGTCCAGGCGTCGCCCTGCTCGTCGCGGGAGAACACGCTGACCGGGCGGCGTCCGGCGTCGTCGGCCGCGCCCACCTTGACCTGCACCCGCACGGCGCCGTCCCTGGGCAGCACCAGCGGCACCCCGAGCGTGAGCTCTTCCACCAGGTCGCAGCCGACCTGGTCGCCGGCGTGCAGGGCCAGCTCCACGAACGCCGTGCCGGCGAACAGCGTCGAACCGAGGATCGTGTGGTCGGCCAGCCAGGGCTGGGTCGCCGGGGAAAGCCGGCCGGTGAGCAGGACGCCGTCGCCGTCGGCCAGCGACACGGCGGCACTCATCAGCGGGTGGTCGAGAGCGTGCTGGCCGAGGGCGCGGGCGTCACCGGTACGGATGCCTGCCGTCCGCGGCCAGTACCGCTCGTGCTGGAACGGATAGATGGGCAGGTCCAGCGGCCGGGCCGGGCCGGCGCCCAGCAACGCGGTCCAGTCGACCGGGCCGCCGTGCACGTGGATCCCGGCGAGGGCGGCCAGGGCGGCCTGCTTCTCGTCCCGGTCGCGGCGCAGGACGGGGAGCCACGTCCCCTCACCGGCGGCCATCGCCGACAGGGTTCCGTCCGGTCCGATCTCGACGAACAGGTGGCCGTCGAGCTCGGTCACCATGTCGTGGAAGGGCACGGCTTCCCGCGCGTGGCGCACCCAGAACTCGGGGTTGTCCACCTCACCGCCGACCACCGGCAACTGTGGCGGGTTCCAGGTCAGGTCGGCCAGAACGGCGGCGAACTCGGCGAGCATCGGTTCCATCAGCGGTGAGTGGAAGGCGTGGCTCACCTGCAACCGACGCGACCGGCCCGGCCATTGCGCGGCCAGCGCCAGCACGATCTGTTCGTCACCGGAGATGACCGTGGACGACGGACCGTTCACCGCGGCGACACCAACCCGGTCGGTGTGGCCGGCGATCAATTCTTCCGCCGCAGCCTGCGAGGCGTCCAGGGCGACCATCGCCCCGCCCTCGGGGAGCTGCTGCATCAACCGGCCGCGGGTCTTGACCAGTCGCGCCGCGTCCGGCAGGTCCAGCACGCCCGCCACGTGGGCCGCCGCGATCAGGCCGATCGAGTGGCCGCCGAGTGCCGCCGGAGTGACGCCCCAGGACTCGTACAGCCGGAACAGGGCCACTTGCACCGCGAACAGGGCCGGCTGCGTGAACTCCGTACGGCCCAGGTCCGCGCCGCTGATCACCTCGCGCAACGGCATGCCGAGCGCCGCGCACACCTCGTCGAACGCCGCCGAGTACACCGGGAACGCCTCGTAAAGGCCGAGACCCATCCCCGGACGCTGCGAGCCCTGCCCGGAGAACATGAACGCCACCGGCGCCTCCGTGGCAGCGACGCCGCTCACCACCTCGGAACCCAGGATCACCGCCCGGTGCGGCAACTGTGCCCGGCCGAACAGCAGGGCCCGGGCGACCGCCCCCGGATCGGCCGCCGCGAACTCGCGCAGCCGGTCCACCTGGTCGCTGAGCGCCTTGTCGCTGCGGGCCGACACCAGCAACGGCGCAACTGCGACCGCCGGGCTGTCGGGAACCGGGCCGGGCGTCGCCTCCTCGATGATGACGTGCGCGTTGGTGCCGCTGATGCCGAACGCCGAAACCCCCGCCCGGCGCGGCCGCCCGTCCGCCTCCCAGGGGCGCGGCGCGGCCAGCAGCTCGATCGCACCGGTCGTCCAGTCCACATGGGATGACGGCGCGTCCACGTGCAGGGTCTTCGGCAGCAACCCGTTTCGCATGGCGAGGACGACTTTCATGATTCCGGCCGCGCCCGCCGCCGCCTGCGTGTGGCCGATGTTCGACTTCACCGAGCCCAGGAACAGCGGCCGGTCGGAGGGGCGGTCCTGACCGTAGGTGGCCAGCAGCGCCTGCGCCTCGATCGGGTCGCCGAGTCTGGTGCCGGTGCCGTGCGCCTCCACCACGTCGACCTCGGTGGCGTCGAGCCCGGCGTTCGCGAGCGCCTGGCGGATCACCCGCTGCTGGGCGGGTCCGTTCGGCGCGGTCAGCCCGTTCGAGGCGCCGTCCTGGTTGACGGCGCTGCCGCGAACCACGGCGAGGACCTGATGACCGTTGCGGTGTGCGTCGGAAAGGCGTTCCAGCACCAGGACGCCCGCGCCCTCGCCCCAGCCGGTGCCGTCGGCCGCGTCCGCGAACGCCTTGCACCGCCCGTCGGAGGCCAGCCCGCCCTGCCTGGTGAACTCGGTGAACACGCCGGGCGAGGCGATCACCGTGACACCGCCGACCAGGGCCAGGCCGCACTCGCCGGACCGCAGCGCCTGGCCGGCCAGGTGCAGGGCCACCAGCGAGGACGAACAGGCGGTGTCGACCGAGACCGCGGGGCCCTCAAGCCCGAGGGTGTACGCCAGCCGGCCGGAGATGACGCTGGTGGAGTTGCCGGTCAGCCCGTACCCCTCGCTGCCGGTGTTCTCGCCCAGCAGCAGCGAGGCGTAGTCCTGGCCGCCGGTGCCCATGTAGACACCGGTGTCCGAGCCGCGCAGCCCGATCGGGTCGATGCCGGCGTCCTCCAGCGCGTGCCACGAGGTCTCCAGCAGGAGCCGCTGCTGGGGGTCCATGGCCAGCGCCTCGCGGGGGCTGATCCCGAAGAACGCGGCGTCGAACCCGGCCACGTCGCTCAGGAAGCCGCCCCGGTCGGTGGCGCTCGCACCGTTTGCCAGCTCGGCGAGGTCCCAGCCGCGGTCGGCCGGGAATCCGCCGATCCCGTCCCGGCCCTCGCTCAGCAACTGCCACAGTTGCGCCGGGGTGCCCACCCCGCCCGGGAACCGGCAGCCCATGCCCACGATGGCGATCGGCTCGTCGATCGGGGCCACCGCTGCGGTCACCGGCGCCGCCCGCACCACCGAACCGGTCAGCTCGGCGAGCAGGAAGTCGGCCAGCGCGGACGGCGTCGGATAGTCGAACACCATCGCGGCCGGCAGGGTCAGCCCGGTCTCGGCGGCCAGCCGGTTGCGCAACTCCACCGCGAGCAGCGAATCAAAGCCCATGTCCCGGAACGCCGTGCCGTCCTCGATCGCCGACACGTCCGGCTGCCGGAGCGCGGCGGCCGCCTGTTCGCGGACGGCGGTCAGCACCATCGCCCGCCGCCGGTTGGTCGTGGCCGCCCGGACGCGGGCCGCCAATCCTTCGCCCCCCGGGTCGCCGGCCGGTTCGGCAGGTGCCGGCGTGGCGTGCAGTTCGGGCAGGGCCGCCAGCAGCTCGCTCGGGCGGCCCATGGTGAACACCGGGGCGAACCGGGCCCAGTCCATGTCCGCCACACAGATCGTCGCCCGGCCGTGGCCGACCGCCTCCGCCATGGCCTGGACCGCCAGCCTCGGATCCAGCGGGCGCAGCCCTCGGCGGCGCAGGTCGTCGGCCGAGTGGCCGTCGGTCATGCCGTCGCCGGCCCACGGGCCCCAGGCCACGCTCGTGGTTCCGGGATGGGCGGCGGCGTAGGCATCCAGGTAGGCGTTGGCCGCCGCGTACACGGCCTGCCCGCCGCTGCCCCAGATGCCGGCGATCGACGAGAACAGCACCACCGCGTCCAGCGGCCCGCCGCCCTCGATCAGCACCTCGTGCAGGGCCCGGAGGCCGTCGACCTTGCCCGTCCAGACCTCGGAGAGCACGGTCGCGCCGGTGTCGGCGATGGACGCAGCCTGGGTGACGCCGGCCGCGTGGACCAGGGCGTCGACCGGGCCGATCGAGGCCAGGGCCCGCCGATCGGTCACATCACAGGCCAGCACGGACACCCGCGCGCCGGACTCCGCCAGCTCCGCCACCAGCGAACCCGACGTGACGCCCCGCCGCGACGTCAGAATCACGTGACCGGCACCGTTGGCGGCCACCCACCGCGCCACATGACCACCCAGACCACCCGTACCACCAGTGATCAACACCGTGCCGCGCGGCTGCCAGGCCCGTGGCGAGACGACCGCGGGCGCGTGCACCAGCCGCCGGGCGAACACGCCGGTCGGGCGTACCGCGACCTGGTCCAGGCCGTCCGTTCCGGCCAGGACCGCCGCCACCGCGCCGCTCAGCGGGCCGTCCGGAACATCGATCAGGCCACCCCATCGCTGCGGGTGCTCCAAGGCCGCCGTACGGCCGAAGCCCCACACCGCCGCGGCCAGCGGATCCGTCACGGACTCGCCCCGCCCGGTCGCGACCGCCCCGCGGGTCAGCACCCACACCTTGGCGGTTCCCGGCGACTGCAGCACCGCGAGCAGCTCGGCCAGCGGGTCCTCACCGGGAAGGACGACGATCCCCTCCGGCTCCGGCCCTTCCCCGGCGGCTCCGGCATCGGTCAGCATCCGCCGGACCCGGCCGTCCGGGTCGTCGCCGAGAACCAGCCAGGTGCCGTGCAGGCGGGCGACCGGGACGGCCGGCTGCGGTGCCCAGGTCACGTCGTACCGCCAGCCGTCGAGGACCCGCCGGTCCTCGCGGGTCTGCCGCCACTGGGCCAGGGCCGGGAGCAGCGTGGCCACGCTGTCCTCGTCGACCTGCAGGGTGCTGGACAGCGTGGCGCCGTCGCCCCGCTGCACGGCCTGCCAGAACGGCGCGTCGAATCCGGCGTTCGCGGCGATCGCTTCCGCCCGGCGCGGCCAGTAGCGCTGGTGCTGGAACGGGTACGTCGGCAGGCCGGTTCGTGGCACCGGGCCCGCGCCCAGCAAGGCCGTCCAGTCGACCGGGGCGCCGTGGACGTGGAGCCCGGCCAGCGCGGCCAGCACAGCCTGTGGTTCCTGACGGTCCCGGCGCAGAACAGGAATCCAGGTACCCGCGTCAGCGGCCATCCCGGAGAGGGTGGCGTCCGGGCCGACCTCGACGAACAGATGGCCGCTCAGCTCGGTCACCATGTCGTGGAACGGCACCGCCTCACGAGCATGCCGCACCCAGAACTCCGGATCATCCACCTCACCACCGACCACCGGCAACCGCGGCGGATTCCAGGTCAACCCGGCCAGCACACCAGCGAAGTCGGCAAGCATCGGCTCCATCAACGGCGAATGGAACGCATGACTCACCCGCAACCGGCGAGCCCGGCCACCACCGGCCTGCCACCGAGCGGCCAACTCCAGCACGGCGTCCTCCTCACCGGAGATCACCGTGGCTTGCGGCCCGTTCACCGCCGCCACACCCACCCGGCCGGTGTGGCCGTCGACAAGCGCTTCGGCCTCGTCACCCGACGCGTCCAGCGCAACCATCACGCCGCCCTCGGGGAGTTGCTGCATCAACCGGCCACGCGCCTTGACGAGGCACGCCGCATCGGCGAGGTCGAGCACACCCGCCACGTGAGCCGCCGCGATCAGGCCGATCGAATGACCACCCAACGCCGCCGGATGCACACCCCACGACTCCAGCAACCGATACAGAGCCACCTGCACCGCGAACAACGCCGGCTGCGTGAACTCGGTCTGGTCCAGCTGCGACGGCTCGGCGATGACGTCCCGCAACGGCATGTCCAACGCCGCGCACACCGCATCAAACGCCGCCGCGTACGCGGGAAACGCCTCGTAAAGGCCAAAACCCATCTCCGGGCGCTGACTGCCCTGCCCGGAGAACATCAACGCCACCCGGGCGTCAGGGGCCGCCACACCGGTCACCGACTCGGAACCCAGCAGCACCGCCCGATGCGGCAACTGCGCCCGGCCGAACGCCAGCGCCCGCCCCACCGCCGGCGCATCCGCCGCCGGGAACTCCCGCAACCGCGCGACCTGCTCCGCCAGCGCCTTCGAACTACGGGCCGACACCAGCCACGGCACCACCGGCAACGACACCCCGGACGAAACCAGCGGCAACGCCGGCTCCGCCTCCTCCAAGATCACGTGCGCGTTGGTGCCGCTGATCCCGAACGCCGACACCCCGGCCCGGCGCGGACGGTCCGATTCCCAGGCCCGCGACGACGTCAGCAGCCGCACCGATCCGGTCGTCCAGTCGACCTGGGCCGACGGTCGGTCGACGTGCAGGGTCCGGGGCAGCACGCCGTGGCGCATCGCGAGCACCATCTTGATGACCCCGGCGACACCGGCCGCCGCCTGCGTGTGGCCGATGTTCGACTTGACCGCCCCGAGCCACAGCGGCCGGTCAGCGCTACGGTCCCGGCCGTACGTGGCGAGCAGCGCCTGCGCCTCGATCGGATCGCCGAGCCGGGTTCCGGTGCCGTGCGCCTCGACCGCGTCCACATCCGAGGCGTTCAGCCCGGCGTTGGCGAGCGCCTGGCGGATCACCCGCTGCTGCGCGGGACCGTTCGGCGCGCTGATGCCGTTGGAGGCGCCGTCCTGGTTGATGGCACTGCCGCGCATCACGGCCAGGACGTCGTGGCCGTTGCGGCGCGCGTCGGAAAGCCGTTCCAGAACCAGCACGCCGACACCCTCGCCCCAGCCGGTGCCGTCCGCCGCGTCCGCGAACGCCTTGCAGCGCCCGTCGGCCGCCATGCCGCCCTGCCGGGAGAACTCCACGAACAGCCGGGACGTCGCCATCACGGTGACACCACCGGCCAGGGCCAGGCCGCATTCGCCGGACCGCAGTGCCTGACCGGCCAGGTGCAGGGCCACCAGCGAGGAGGAACACGCGGTGTCGACCGAGACGGCCGGGCCTTCCAGACCGAGCGCGTACGCGAGCCGGCCCGAGATGACGCTGGCCGCGTTGCCGGTCAGCAGGTGGCCGTCCACGCCGTCCGGCGAGTCGATGATGATCGAACCGTAGTCCTGGCCGTTGGTGCCCATGTAGACGCCTGTGGTCGAGCCGCGCAGCCCGAGCGGGTCGATGCCGGCGTCTTCGAGGGCCTGCCAGGTGCCTTCCAGCAGGAGCCGCTGCTGGGGGTCCATGGCCAGCGCCTCGCGAGGGCTGATCCCGAAGAACCCGGCGTCGAACCCGGCCGCGTCGGCCAGGAAACCGCCCTGGTCGGTGGCGCTCCCGTCGGCCATCGCGATCGGGTCCCAGCCGCGATCGCCGGGGAACGAGGTGACCGCGTCCCCACCGGCCGCCAGCAGGTCCCACAGCTGCTGCGGCGAGTCAGCCCCGCCCGGGAACCGGCAGCTCATGCCCACGATGGCGATCGGCTCGTCGAGCAGCGCCACGACCGGGGCGGCCGGGGCCGCGGCAACGGCCGAACCGGTCATCTCGGCCAGCAGGAACTCGGCAAGCGCCAGCGGGGTCGGGTAGTCGAACGCGAGCGTGGCCGGCAGCGTCAGCCCGGTCACCACGACCAGGCGGTTGCGCAGCTCGACCGCGGTCAGCGAGTCGAAACCGACCTCCCGGAACGCCGTACCGGCCTCGATCGCGTTGCCGTCCGCGTGGCCCAGCACGGTCGCGGCGTGTTCGCGGACCACCGCCAGGACCAGGTCGATCTGCTGGTCGGCCGGGGCCTGGCCGACCCGGGCCACCAGCGCGGGCTCCCCTTCGGCGTCGGCAGCGGCCACCACCTCCCGGATCTCCGGCAGGTCACGCATCCAGGCCGGGACGTCCGCGCCGGGGCCGTCAGCCACCAGCCGGGCCCAGTCGGCGTCCGCCACGAGCAGGTAGCCGTCGCTGTCGAGCGCGTGGCCGAGGGCGCCGACCGCGACCGCAGGGTCCATGCCGGTCACCCCGAACCGGTCGCTGCGGTTGCGTACGAGGTCGGTGTCGGCCAGGCCGCGGCCCGCCCACAGGCCCCAGCCGATCGACACCATCGGCTTGCCCTGCGCACGGCGCTGCTGCGCGTAGGCGTCGAGAAATCCGTTGGCGGCCGCGTAGTTGCCCTGCCCGGGCGCGCCGGCCAGCGCCGCCATCGAAGAGAACACCACGAACGCCGAGAGGTCCCGGCCGGCGGTTGCCTCGTCCAGCGCGATCACCGCGTCGACCTTGGAACGGGCGACCGTGGCCAGCCGTTCCGGGGTCAGCGAACCGATCACGCCGTCGTCGAGCACACCGGCCGTGTGCACCACCGCGTCCAGCTCCGGCACCCGGGCGACGAGAGCATCCAGGGCCGGCCGGTTGGCGACGTCGACCGCCACGACCTCGACCGTGACGCCCGCCGCGGCCAGCCGTTCGACCGCAGCCGCCGCGTCCGGGGCCGCCATTCCGCGCCGGGAGACAAGGACCACGCGGTCGGCACCCTGTTCGGCGGCCCAGAGCGCGGATCGTACGCCCAGCGCCCCGGTTCCGCCGGTGACCAGCACCGTTCCGCGCGGCCGCCAGCCGGCGCCGGCCGGCGCCGGGGCCGGGCGCACCCGCAGGCCGAACACCCCGTCCGAACGGACCGCCACCTGCGTCTCGCCGGACCAGCCCGCGAGCACCGCGACACCGTCGGCGGCGAGCTCCGGGTCGGCCAGGTCGATCAGGCCGCCCCACCGGTCCGGCGACTCGGCGCCGAACACCCGGCCCAGACCCCACAGCTGGCCCTGCCACGGGTCCAGCACCGGTTCGACCGCACCGCTGGTGACCACCCACAGCCGGCCCGACTCCGGCCACGCCTGCATGACTTCGAGCAGCCGGGCGGCGCAGTCCGGGCCGGTGCCCGGCAGCACCACGCCACCGGCCAGGTCGGACGGCAGTTCGCCGGCGACCACGTCGGCACCGGCCGCAGAGAGGGATCGCGCCCACTGACCGCTGTCGTCGCCGATCACCGCCCAGCGTCCCGACAGCCGGGTGCCTGGCACCGTCAGCCGGGACCAGCCCAGCCGGTAGCGCCAACCGGCCACCCGCGACCGGGTCCGGCGTTGCCGCAGCGCGGTCAGCGCGGGCAGGACCGCGTCGGCGTCCAGCCGTTCGACCGCCTCCCAGAACTCGGCGTCCAGGCCTTCCAGCCCGGCGGCCACCTCGGACTGCTGCGGCCAGTACCGCTCGTGCTGGAACGGATAGGTGGGCAGGGCCAGCGGCTGCACCGGGCCGGCGCCGAGGGCCGGCGCCCAGTCCACGTCGACCCCGGCGGTGTGCAGGACCGCCGCAGCGCGCAGGAACCGATGCCGGGTGTCGTCGTCGCGGCGCAGGCTGCCGGTCACCACCAGCCCGTCGGCCGCCTGCTCAACCGCCATGACCAGCACCGGGTGCGGGCTGAGCTCGACGAAGACGCGGTGCCCGGCCGTGATCAGCGCCTGCACGGTGTCGGCGAACCGGACCGTACGGCGCAAGTTCGTGTACCAGTACGCGGCGTCCAGCGCGGTGGTGTCGATCGGCTCTGCATGCACGGTCGAGAAGAACGGAACGGCTCCCTCGACCGGCGTCAGGCCCGTCAGGTCCAGGCGTTCCCGCAGCGGTTCCATGCCGGCGGTGTGCGAGGCGTAGTCAACGGCGATGCGCCGGGCGTTCAGCCCGGGATGCGCCGCGAGGAAACCGTCACAGCCCTCGGCCGGACCGGCCACGACAACCTGCGACGGACCGTTCACCGCCGCGACCGCCAAGCCGAACGGCTCCAGCAGCGGCCGAACCTCGTCAGCGGGTACGGGTACCGAGACCATCCCGCCGTCGCCGGCGATGGCCGCAATCGCTTGGCTGCGCAGCGCCGCCACCCGGGCGCCGTCCTCCAGGGACAGCCCGCCGGCGACCACGGCGGCCGCGATCTCACCCTGCGAGTGGCCGATGACGGCGGCCGGCTCCACTCCCCAGTGCCGCCACAGTTCGGACAGCGACACCATCACTGCCCAGAGCGCGGGTTGAACCACGTCGACCCGTTCCAGCATGGCCGGGTCGCTCAGCACCGCACGCAGGGACCAGTCCACGAACGGCGCCAGGGCCTGCTCGCATCGGGTCATCGCCGCCGCGAAGACCGGTTCCGAATCCCACAGGCCGAGGCCCATGCCGACCCACTGCGCGCCCTGGCCGGGAAAGACGAACACCACACCGCCTGCGCCCGGACCTGACTGACCCCGCACGGCGTCGCCGCCGGCGAGCGCGTCGAGCAACTCCTCGCGGCCGTCGCCGAGGAACACCGCGCGGTGGGTCAACTGGGCCCGGCCGTTCAGCAGCATCCGGGCGACCCGGACGGGTTCCGCGTCCGGCCGTTCGGCGAGGAATCCGCGCAGCCGGGTCATCTGTTCCCGCAGGGCGGTCTCGCTGCGGGCCGAAAGCACCCACGGCACCATCCCGGCCGGGGGTTCGACAGGCGGCTCGGCGATCGGGGCCGGGCCGGCCTCCTCCAGGATCACGTGGGCGTTGGTGCCGCTGATCCCGAACGACGACACGCCCGCCCGCCTCGGCCGCCCGTCCGCCTCCCAGGTCCTCGCCGAGGTCAGCAGCCGCACCGCGCCGGCCGACCAGTCCACGTGCGAGGACGGCGTGTCCACGTTCAGCGTCTTGGGCAGCACACCGTGCCGCATGGCCAGGACCATCTTGATGAGCCCGGCCGCGCCGGCGGCGGCCTGTGTGTGGCCGATGTTCGACTTCACCGAGCCCAGCCACAGCGGCTGGTCGGCGGGGCGGCCCTGGCCGTACGTGGCGAGCAGTGCCTGCGCCTCGATCGGGTCGCCCAGCGTGGTGCCGGTGCCGTGCGCCTCGACCGCGTCGACCTCGCCGGCGGCGAGCCCGGCGCCGGCCAGCGCCTGCCGGATCACCCGCTGCTGCGAGGGCCCGTTGGGGGCGGTGAGGCCGTTCGAGGCGCCGTCCTGGTTGACCGCGCTCCCCCGGACCACGGCCAGCACCTGATGACCGTTGCGACGGGCGTCCGACAGCCGTTCCAGCACCACGACGCCGACGCCTTCGCTCCAGCCGGTGCCGTCGGCCGCGTCGGCGAACGCCTTGCAGCGCCCGTCGGCCGAGAGCGCGCCCTGCCGGGAGAACTCGGTGAAGACCTGTGGCGTGGACATCACCGCGACGCCGCCCGCCAGCGCCAGCGAGCACTCCCCCGAGCGCAGCGCCTGACCGGCCAGGTGCACGGCGACCAGGGCCGACGAGCAGGCGGTGTCGATCGAGACGGCCGGGCCCTCCAGGCCCAGGGTGTACGCCAGCCGGCCGGAGATCACGCTGGTCGCGTTGCCGGTGATGCCGAAGCCCTCGCTGCCGCGCACCGCGCCGGACAGCAGCCCGGCGTAGTCCTGCCCGCCGGTGCCCACGTAGACGCCGGTGTCCGAGCCGCGCAGGCCGGTCGGGTCGATCCCGGCGTCCTCGAGGGCCTGCCACGAGGTCTCCAGCAGCAGCCGCTGCTGCGGGTCCATCGCCGTCGCCTCGCGAGGGCTGATCCCGAAGAACGCGGCGTCGAAGCCGGCCACGTCGTCCAGGAACCCGCCGCGGTCGGTGATGCTGGCGCCGTCGGCCAGCTGGGCCAGGTCCCAGCCGCGGTCGGCCGGGAACTCGCCGATCCCGTCGCCGCCGGCCGTCAGCAGCTCCCACAGTTGTTCCGGCGAGCTCACCCCGCCGGGGAAGCGGCAACTCATGCCCACGATGGCCATCGGCTCACCGACCGGCGCGGCGACCGCAGTCACCGGCTCCGGCCGGGTCACGGCGCCGGTCATCTCGGCCAGCAGGAACTCGGCGAGCGCCAGCGGCGTCGGGTAGTCGAAGACCAGCGTCGCCGGCAGCGTGAGGCCGGTCGCGGCGGCCAGGCGGTTGCGCAGCTGGACCCCGGTCAGCGAGTCGAAACCCAGGTCCCGGAACGCGGTGCCGGCCTCGACCGCGGTCTCGCCGGTGTGGCCCAGCACGCCGGCCGCGTCGCGTACGACGGCCGCGAGAACCAGCGCCTTGCGTTGCCCGGCCGGCGCGCGGCGGATCCGGGGCACCAGCGGCGGTTCCCCGTCGCCGGCCGGGTCCGCCTCGGCGAGCGCCGCCCGCACCTCGGGCAGCTCGCTCAGCCAGGCCGGGACACCGGCGGCCGTACCGTAGGAAGTCAGCTTCGACCAGTCGGCGCGGGCCACGGCGAGGTAGCCGTCGCTCTCCATCGCGTGCGCCAGGGCGGTGACGGCCACCGCCGGGTCCATGGCCGCCATCCCGAACCGGTCGGCGCGGCCGCGGACCAGGTCGGTGTCGGCCAATCCGGCCCCGGCCCACAGGCCCCAGCCGATCGCTGTCATCGGCACGCCCTCGGCCCGGCGCCGCTGCGCGTAGGCGTCCAGGAACGCGTTGGCCGCCGCGTAGTTGCCCTGTCCGGCGGCACCAGCCAGGGCGGCCACCGACGAGAACAGCACGAACGCCGACAGCTTGCGTGCGGCGGTCGCCTCGTCGAGGGCGAGCACCGCGTCGACCTTGGCTCGGGCCACCGCGGCGAGCCGGTCCGGCGTCAGCGAGTCGATCACGCCGTCGTCCAGCACGCCCGCCGTGTGCACGACCGCGTCCAGCGACCGGATCCGGGCGACCACCGCGTCCAGCCCCGGCCGGTCGGCGACGTCGGCCGCCACGACCTCGACGGCGACCCCGGCCTCGGCCAGCTGCTGCACGACGGCCGCCGCGCCGGGCGCCGCCGGCCCGCGCCGGGACAGCAGGACCACCCGCTCGGCGCCTTCCGAGGCGGCCCACGACGCGACCCGGGCACCCAGGGCGCCCGTACCGCCGGTGACAAGCACCGTCCCGGTGGGCTGCCATCCTCGGCCGACGGGCGCCGGCGCCGGACGCAGCCGCATCCCGAACACCCCGTCCGGGCGTACCGAAACCTGGTTCTCCCCCTGCCATCCGGCCAGCACCGGCACGGCATCGGCCGCGCCCGACGAGACGGCCAGGTCGATCAGGCCACCCCAGCGGTCGGGCGACTCCGAGCCGAACACCCGGCCCAGGCCCCACAGCTGACCCTGCCAGGGGTCGAGCACCGGTTCGACCGCGCCGCGGGTGACCACCCACAGCCTGCCCGGCATCAGCCCGGTCTGCATGACCTGCAGCAATCGGGCTGCGCAGTCCGGGCCGGTGCCGGGGAGGAAGACGACACCGTCCAGGTCGGAGGGTGTGTCCACGACCTCCGCGCCGGCCGCCGCCAACGCGGACGCCCACTCGTCGGTGTCGTCGCCGATGACCGTCCAGCGGCCCGACAGCCGGCTCTCCGCCGGCAGCGTCAGCCGCGACCAGCCGACCTGGTAGCGCCAACCGGCGATCCGGGACCACGCCTGCCGCTGCTGCAACGACGCCAGCGCCGGGAGCACCACCGCGGCGTCCTGCCGGTGGACGGCGTCCCAGAACCCGGCGCCCAGGGCCGCCAGGCCCTCGACGCCCCGGTCAACCGGCGTCTGCGGCCAGAACCGCTCGCGCTGGAACGGGTAGGCCGGCAGTGGTGTCGGACGCACCGGGCCGCGGCCGAGCAGCCCGGACCAGTCCACCGGGGCGCCGTGGACGTGGAGCCCGGCCAGCGCGGCCAGCACAGCCTGTGGTTCCTCACGGTCCCGGCGCAGGACAGGAATCCAGGTACCCGCGTCAGCGGCCATCGTCGTGAGGGTCGCGTCCGGGCCGATCTCGACGAACAGATGGCCGCTCAGCTCGGTCACCATGTCGTGGAACGGCACCGCCTCACGAGCATGCCGCACCCAGAACTCCGGATCATCCACCTCACCACCGACCACCGGCAACCGCGGCGCATGCCACGCCAACTCCGACAGAACGGCGGCGAAGTCGGCAAGCATCGGCTCCATCAACGGCGAATGGAACGCATGACTCACCCGCAACCGGCGAGCCCGGCCACCACCGGCCTGCCACCGAGCGGCCAACTCCAGCACGGCGTCCTCCTCACCGGAGATCACCGTGGACCGCGGCCCGTTCACCGCCGCCACACCCGCCCGATCGGTGTGGCCGTCGACAAGCGCTTCGGCCTCGTCACGCGACGCGTCCAGGGCAACCATCACGCCGCCCTCGGGAAGCTGCTGCATCAACCGGCCACGCGCCTTGACGAGGCGCGCCGCATCGGCGAGGTCGAGCACACCCGCCACGTGAGCCGCCGCGATCAGGCCGATCGAATGACCACCCAACGCCGCCGGCGTCACACCCCACGACTCGTACAGCCGGAACAGGGCCACCTGCACCGCGAACAACGCCGGCTGCGTGAACTCCGTCCGATCCAAATCCGCGCCGCTGATCACCTCCCGCAACGGCATGTCCAACGCCGCGCACACCTCGTCGAACGCCGCCGCGTACACCGGGAACGCCTCGTAAAGCCCCTCACCCATACCCGAGCGCTGACTGCCCTGCCCCGAGAACATCAACGCCACCCGAGCATCGGCAGCCGCCACACCACTCACGGTTTCGGAACCCAGCAGCACCGCCCGATGCGGCAACTGCGCCCGGCCGAACGCCAGCGTGCGACCCACCGCCACCGCATCCGCCGCCGGGAACTCCCGCAACCGCGCGACCTGCTCCGCCAACGCCTTCGAACTACGGGCCGACACCAGCCACGGCACCACCGGCAACGACACCCCGGACGAAACCAGCGGCAGCGCCGGCTCCGCCTCCTCCAAGATCACGTGCGCGTTGGTGCCGCTGATCCCGAACGACGAGATGCCCGCCCGGCGCGGCCGCCCGTCCGCCGCCCAGGGCCGGGCCTCGGTCAGCAGCTCGACCGCGCCTGCCGACCAGTCCACCCGGGAGGACGGCGCATCCACGTGCAAGGTCTTGGGCAGGACGCCGTTGCGCAGGGCCAGGACCATCTTGATGATGCCGGCAACCCCGGCCGCCGACTGGGTGTGGCCGATGTTCGACTTCACCGAGCCCAGCCACAACGGCTTGTCCTCCGGCCGGTCCTGGCCGTACGTCGCCAGCAATGCCTGCGCCTCGATCGGGTCGCCCAGCGTGGTGCCGGTGCCGTGCGCCTCGACCGCGTCCACATCCGCCGGCTCCAGACCGGCATTCGCGAGCGCCTGACGAATGACCCGCTGCTGGGACGGGCCGTTGGGGGCGGTCAGCCCGTTCGAGGCGCCGTCCTGGTTGATCGCACTGCCCCGCAGGACCGCCAGCACTTCGTGGCCGTTCCGCCGGGCGTCCGAGAGCCGTTCCAGCACCAGCATGCCGACACCCTCGCCCCAGCCGGCGCCGTCGGCGGCGTCCGCGAACGACTTGCAGCGCCCGTCCGGCGCCTGGCCGTTCTGCAGGGTGAACTCCTCGAACACCCGCGGCGTGACCATCACCGAGACGCCACCGGCGACCACCAGCGAACATTCGCCGGACCGTAGCGCCTGGGCCGACAGGTGAACCGCGACCAGCGACGACGAGCAGGCCGTGTCGACCGAGACGGCCGGCCCTTCCAGGCCGAGGCTGTACGCGACGCGGCCGGACGCCACGCTGGTGGTGGTGCCGGTCATCCCGTGGCCGTCGCCGAAATCGGCCTCCATGTCGTACGCCGAGGACGTGATCCCGACGTACACACCGGTGTCCGAGCCGCGCAGCCCGACCGGATCGATCCCGGCGTCCTCAAGCGCGTGCCACACCGATTCCAGCAGCAACCGCTGTTGCGGATCCATGGCCAGCGCCTCGCGCGGGCTGATCCCGAAGAAGGCGGCGTCGAAGTCGGTGGCGTCCGGGACGAACGACCCTCGATCGGTGTTGCTCCGGCCGCCGGCCAGCGCGCTCAGGTCCCACCCGCGGTCGACCGGCAGTTCCCCGATGCCGTCGCCACCGGCCGCCAGCAGCTCCCACAGCCGCTCGGGGTTGTCCGCGCCGCCCGGGAACCGGCAGCTCATGCCCACGATGGCGATCGGCTCGTCGCCGGTCCTGACGGCCGCCGTGACCCGCCTGGCCTCGGCTCCGGATCCGGTCAGCTCGGCCACCAGGTGGGCGGCCAGCAGGCGCGGGGTCGGGTAGTCGAACACCAGGGTCGCGGGAAGCGTGAGGCCGGTGGCGGTGGCGAGCCGGTTGCGCAGCTCGACGGCGGTCAGCGAGTCGGCGCCCAGATCCCGGAACGCGGCGTCGGCGGACACTGCGGAGCCGGCCGCGTAGCCGAGCACGATGGCTGCCTGGGCGCGTACCAGGTCGAGCACCACGTGTTCCCGCTCGGCGGCCGGCAGTGCCACCAGCTCGGCGGCCAGCCGTCCGGCCTGGCCGGCGGTCGCCGCCGTCCGGCGGGACGACCCGGCCAGCGCCCGCAGCAGGGGCGCCACGGTCGCACCGGGCTGCCGCAACCCGGCCGTATCGAGCCGCATCGGCACCAGCACCGGACGGCCGTCGGCCATCGCCGCGTCGAACAGCGCCATGCCCTGCGCCCGCGACAACGGCAGGATGCCGCCGCGCCGGCCGCGGGCGATGTCGACGTCGCCGAGGTGCGCGTTCATCGCCGACCGGTCGGCCCAGAAGCCCCAGGCCAGCGACTGACCGGGCCGGCCCTGCGCTCGGCGGTGCTGGGCGAGGGCGTCCAGGAAAGCGTTTGCGGCGGCGTAGTTGCCCTGGCCCGGGGTGCCGAGCGTGCCGGCCGCCGAGGAGTAGAGCACGAACCACTTGAGCGGTGCGTCGCGGGTCAGCTCGTGCAGGTGCCAGGCGGCGTCCACCTTGGCCCGCAGCACGCCCGGAACCCGGTCCGGGGTCAGCGTCTCGATCGTGGCGTCGTCGAGCACACCGGCCACGTGCACCACGCCGACGACGGGATGGGCCGCCGGTACCCGGTTCAGCGCCGCCCCGAGGCCGGCCCGTTCCCCGGCGTCGCAGGCCACCATCTGGACCCGCGCGCCCGCCCCGGCCAGCCGTTCCATCAGCTCCGGAACGCCTGCCGCGTGCGGACCCTGCCGGGACAGCAGCAGCACGTTCCCGACCCGGTAGCTGTCGACGACGTGGCGGACCAGCATCGTGCCGAGCGTCCCGGCACCACCGGTGATCACCACCGTGCCGGTCGGGTCCGGCGCCACGGGCTCCGCCGCGCCGCTGCGGGTGGCCCGCGCCAGGCGCCGGGCGTGCAGCACGCCGTCGCGCAGCACCAGCTCCGGCTCGCCGCTGGCTGCCGCCCAGGCCAGGAGCTCCTCGGACGGCATGCCCGGCTCGTCGGAGTCGAGCAGGACGAATCGGTCCGGGTGCTCGGTCTTCGCCGTTCGGACCAGGCCCCACACCGCGGCGGCGGCCAGATCCTCGCCCTCGGTGGCGCCCCGGGTCAGGATGAGCAGGCGGCCTCCGGCGGTGTCCGGGCCGGCCAGCCACTCCTGCAGCCGGGCGAGCGTCGCCACCACGGCGGCCGACACACCGGCCGTGACGTCCGCACCCGCGTCGGCCGGCGGGCTCCAGACCGTGACCTGGGCGGCCCCTGTTTCTGCCCCCGCGCCGGCCCCGGGCACCGGAACCGGCACCAGCTCCACCGCGTACAGGGATCGGCTCACGTCCGCCGTGTGGTCGGCAGACTCGGTCGTCAGCTCCCGCATCACCAGCGACCCGGCGGTCAGCACCGGCTCCCCGGCGAGGTCGAACGCCGCCACCGCGACCGCGTCGGCGATCACCGGGTGGCGGCTGAGCCGTACCCGCATGGTGGTCGCGCCGGTGGCGTGCAGCTGGACGCCGTTCCACCCGAACGGCAGCACCGGGCGGTCCTCGATCAGCCGACCGGCCCGGACGGCCTGGGTGGCGGCGTCGAGCAGGGCCGGGTGCAGGCCGAACCGGTCGGTCTCGGTACGCTCGGGCAGCGTGACCTCGGCGTACACGGCCGAGCCGGACCGCCAGACCGCGCGCAGGCCCTGGAACACCGGGCCGTACTGGTAGCCGTCGGCGGCCAGCCGTTCGTAGGCGCCGTCCAGCTCGATCGGTTCGGCGTCGGCCGGCGGCCAGGTCAGCGGCTCAACCGGATCGGCGGTGGCCGACTGGCTGAGCACACCGGTTGCGTGCCGGGTCCACGGGCCGTCGGCCTGTTCGTGCCGGGAGTAGACGTTCACCGGGCGGCGACCCGACTCGTCGGCGTCGCCCACCCAGACCTGGACATGCACGCCGCCGGACGCCGGGATCACCAGCGGGGACTGCAGCGTGAGTTCTTCGACCACCGCGCAGCCGACCTGGTCAGCGGCCCAGACCACCATCTCGACAAACCCGGTGCCCGGCAGCAGGACCGAACCACGCAGGACATGGTCGGCCAGCCACGGCTGGGCAGCCAGCGAAAGACGACCGGTCAGCAGCATGCCGTCACCGTCGGCCAGGCGCACGGCCGCACCGACGAGCGGGTGGTCGGCGGCGCTCAAGCCGAGGGCGCCGGCGTCGCCGGCCCAGGCGTCCGACACCCGTGGCCAGTACCGGTCGTGCTGGAACGGATAGGTGGGCAGTGAGAGCGGCAGCGCCGGGGCGTCGCCGAAGAGCCGCGACCAGTCGACCTCGACGCCTGCGGTGTGCAGGTTGGCCACCGCGCGCAGGAAACGCGCCGGGGTGTCCTCGGCACGACGGACGCTGCCGGTCACCACGAGGCCGTCGCCGGCCTGGTCCACCGCCGACGTCAGCACCGGATGCGCGCTCAGTTCCAGGAACACGCGATGCCCGGCGGCGACCACGGCCTGCATCGTGTCCGCGAACCGGACCGTCTGGCGCATGTTCGCGAACCAGTAATCGCCGTCCAACGTGCCGGTCTCCACCACCCCGGCGTGCACGGTCGAATAGAACGGCACCTCACAATCGACGGGTGACAACGAAGTCCACTGCGGGGCCAGGCCGTCTCGCAACCGGTCCATCTCGGCCGAGTGACCGGCGATGTTCGAGGCGATCCGGCGTGCGTTCAGATCGGGGAACGCGGTCAGGAACTGCTCGCAGGCGTACGCGGTTCCCGAGAGCACCACCTGCGACGGGCCGTTGACCGCCGCCACGTCAAGGCCGAACCGGCCCAGCAACGGCTCGACCTCAGCCAACGGCCGGGGCACCGAGACCATCCCACCGTCACCGGCAATGCTCGCCATCGCCTTACTCCGCAACACCACGACCCGGGCGCCGTCGGCGAGCGAGAGCGCACCGACCGCACAGGCCGCCGCGATCTCACCCTGCGAATGACCGATCACCGCAGCCGGTACGACACCCCAGTGCCGCCACAACTCAGCCAGCGAAACATTGATGGCCCAGAGCGCGGGCTGGACGACGTCGATCCGTTCCAGCATCGCCGCGTCGCCCAGCGCCTCCCGCAACGACCAATCGACCAACGGTTCCAGAACCGCAGCACAGCGTTGCATCGCCGCCGCGAAGACTGGTTCCTGCTCCCACAGACCGAGGCCCATGCCGGTCCACTGGCCGCCCTGGCCCGGGAACACGAACACCAGGCCGGTCCCGGCGACCGTCTGGCCACGCACGGCGTCCACGTCGGCCAGGCCGTTCAGCAGCTCACCACGATCGGCGCCCAGCACCACCGCCCGGTGCGGCAGGCCGGCCCGGCCGGTCAGCAGCACCCGGGCGACCCGCGCCAGGTCGGCGTCCGGCCGCTCGTCGAGGAACTCCCGCAACCGGGCCGCCTGATCGGTCAGCGCCTGCTCACTGCGGGCCGACAACACCAACGGAACCACCGGCAGTGCTTCCACGGGCGCCGGAGACGGGGCCGCCTCCTCCAGGATCACGTGGGCGTTCGTGCCACTGACGCCGAACGACGACACACCAGCCCGCCGCCGCCGTCCGTCCGCCTCCCACGGCCGGGACGCGGTCAGCAGCCGTACGGCGCCGGCCGTCCAGTCCACCTGCGACGTCGGCGCGTCCACGTTCAGCGTCTGCGGCAGGACCCCGTTGCGCATCGCCAGGATCATCTTGATGACCCCGGCGACACCGGCCGCCGCCTGCGTGTGGCCGATGTTCGACTTGATCGAGCCCAGCCACAGCGGCCGATCCGCGGGCCTGCCCTGCCCGTACGTGGCCATCAGCGCCTGCGCCTCGATCGGGTCGCCGAGGCGGGTGCCGGTGCCGTGCGCTTCGACCGCGTCGATGTCGGCCGGTTCGAGGCCGGCGTTTGCCAGCGCCTGCCGGATCACCCGCTGCTGGGACGGCCCGTTGGGCGCGGTCAGGCCGTTGGAGGCGCCGTCCTGGTTGACCGCGCTGCCCCGCATGACCGCCAGCACCCGGTGGCCGTTGCGTTCGGCGTCCGAGAGCCGTTCCAGCACCAGGACGCCTACGCCCTCACCCCAGCCGGTGCCGTCGGCCGCGTCGGCGAACGCCTTGATCCGGCCGTCCGCCGCCAGGCCGTTCTGCTTGGCGAACTCGACGAACGTCCACGGCGTGGTCATGATGGAGACGCCACCGGCCAGCGCCAGCGAGCACTCGCCGGAACGCAGCGCCTGACCGGCCAGGTGCATGGCGACCAGCGACGCCGAACAGGCCGTGTCGACAGACACCGCCGGGCCCTCCAGACCCAGCGTGTACGCCACCCGGCCGGACATCACGCTGGCGGCGCTGCCGGTGCCGCCGAAGCCCTCGCCGTCGGTCTGGGAGGCGTTGAGCAACATCGGGTAGTCCTGGCCGTTGGTGCCGACGTACACGCCGGTGCCGGATCCGCGCAGCCCGGCCGGGTCCAGACCGGCGTCCTCGAGCGCGGCCCAACTGGTCTCCAGCAGCAGCCGCTGCTGCGGGTCCATCGCCAGGGCCTCACGCGGACTGATCCCGAAGAACCCGGCGTCGAAGCCTGCCACGTCGACGATGTACGAGCCCGGCTCGCCGCCGCTGGGACCACGGTCGGCGGGGAACGGCGTGATCGCGTCCCGGCCCTCGCTGAGCATCTCCCACAACCGCTCCGGGGTGTCCACATCGCCCGGGAACCGGCAGCTCATGCCCACGACGGCAATCGGCTCGTCGAGCGCCGCGGCCACCGTCCGGGCCTGTCCGGGGCCGCTCGCGGTGCCGGTCAGCTCGGCCAGCAGGTGATCGGCAAGTGTCAGCGGGTTCGGGTAGTCGAAAACAAGCGTGGCCGGCAGGTGCAGACCGGACGCCACCGCCAGACGGTTACGCAGCTCCACCGCGGCCAGCGAGTCGAAACCCATCTCCCGGAACGCGGTGCCGGGGCGTACCGCGGCGGCGTTCGCGTGCCCCAGCACCACCGCGGCCTGTTCCTGCAGCAGGGCCAGCACGACCGCCGCCCGCTTGCCCTCGGGCGCCTGGCGCAGCCGGGCCACCAGCGCCGGTTCCTGGCCGCCGGTCAGGGCCGCCGGGGCAACCGCGCGGGCCTCGGGAAGTTCGCTCAGCCATGCCGGCACGACCCCGGCTCCGGCCTCCACCAGGCGCGCCCAGTCGATCCGCGCGACCGTCAAGTACCCGTCGCTGCCCGCCGCGTGGGCCAGCGCGGTGACCGCCACCGCCGGGTCCATCTCGAGGGCGCCGATCCGGGTCGTACGCTGCCGGACCACCAGGCTGTCGGCCAGCCCGGCGCCGCCCCACATGCCCCAGCCGACCGAAACCATCGGTACGCCTTCGGCCCGGCGTTTCATCGCGTAAGCGTCGAGGAAGGCGTTCGCGGCGGCGTAGTTGCCCTGCCCAGCCGCGCCGATCAGCGCCGCCAGCGACGAGAACACCACGAACGCGCTCAACGACGTTCCGGAGGTCACCTCGTCGAGCGCCAGCAGGCCGTCGATCTTGGCGTGGGCCACCGTCATCAGCCGGTCGGCGGTCAAGGCGTCGATGACCCCGTCGTCCAGCACGCCCGCCGTGTGAACCACCGCGTCCAGGTCCGGAATGCGGCCGACCAGCGCGGCCAGCGCCTGCCGGTCGGCGACGTCAACCGCCGTCACCTGGACGACGACCCCGGCCTCAGCCAACCGGGCCACCGCCTCGGCCGCACCCGCCGCCTCGATGCCGCGGCGCGACAACAGGACCACCCGCTGCGCGCCCTCGGCGGCCGCCCACCGTGCCACGCGAACGCCGAGAGCGCCGGTGCCGCCGGTGATCAGGACCGTGCCGGAGGGGCGCCATCCCGGGCCGGCCGGCGCCGGGGCCGGACGCAGGCGCAACCCGTGCCGGCCGTCCAGGCGTACGGCAACCTGGTTCTCCCCCAGCGGATCGCTCAGCGCGGCGACGAAGTCCCCGGCCAGCGACTCGGCCCAGCCGGTCGCGGGCAGGTCGATGAGGCCACCCCAACGGTCGGGCGACTCCGAGCCGAACACGCGGCCCAGACCCCACAGCATGCCCTGCCAGGCGTCCACCACCGGGTCGACCGCGCCCTCGGTGACGACCCACAGCCGGGTGCCGTCCGGCCACGCCTGCAGGACCTGCAGCAGGCGGGTCGCGCACTCCGGCCCGGTCCCCGGCACGACGACCCCACCGGCCAGCTCCATGCCTTCCAGCCGGGCCGGGTCGTCGACCGGGACCACCTCAGCCCCGGCGGCAGCCATCGCCTCGGCCAGGCCGCCGGTGGCCGGAGCGCCGATCAGCGCCCACACGCCCGAGAGCGCGGCCGGGCCGGCGCCGGTCAGCGGCGCCCAGTCGATCCGGTACCGCCAGTCGCGGGTCTGGGCGTACGCCTGCCGCTCCCGCAGCGAGGTCAGGGCCGGCAGCACGGTGGCCGCGTCCTGCCGCTGGACCGCCGCCCAGAACTCGGCGTCCAGCCCGGCCAGCCCGTCGACAACCGGACGCGGCGGCTGGACCCAGAAGTGTTCGTGGTGGAACGGGTACGCCGGCAGCCCCGCCACCGGCCGGGCCGGGCCCTCGCCGAGCAGCGTCTTCCAGTTCACGTCGCCGCCGTGGGCGTGGATCCCGGCCAGCGCGGTCAGCGCGGCCTCGGGTTCGTCGCGGTCGCGGCGCAGCACCGGCAGCCAGGTCCCGGCGTCGGCCGCCATCGCCGACAGCGTCGCGTCCGGACCGATCTCCACGAACAGGTGCCCGTCGAGCTCGGTCACCATGTCGTGGAACGGCACCGCCTCACGCGCGTGCCGCACCCAGAACTCGGGGTTGTCGACCTCACCGCCGACCACCGGGATCTGCGGGGCATGCCAGGTCAGCTCGGCCAGAACGTCGGCGAACTCGGCCAGCATCGGCTCCATCAACGGCGAATGGAACGCATGGCTGACATTGAGCCGCCGCGACCGACCCGGCCACCGCGCCGCCAGTTCCTCGACCACAGCCTCATCGCCCGAGATCACCGTCGAGGACGGGCCATTCACCGCCGCCACACCAACCCGATCGGTGTGCCCGGCGATCAACGCCTCCGCCTCGGCTTGGGAGGCGTCCAGGGCCACCATCGCCCCACCGGCCGGCAGGTCCTGCATCAGACGGCCACGCGCCTTCACCAGCCGCGCCGCGTCCGCCAGATCCAGCACCCCCGCAACGTGAGCCGCCGCGATCAGGCCGATCGAATGACCACCCAACGCCGCCGGCGTCACACCCCACGACTCGTACAGCCGGAACAGGGCCACCTGCACCGCGAACAACGCCGGCTGAGTGAACTCCGTCCGATCCAAATCCGCGCCGCTGATCACCTCTCGCAACGGCATGTCCAACGCCGCGCACACCTCGTCGAACGCCGCCGCGTACACCGGGAACGCCTCGTAAAGCCCTTCACCCATCCCCGGACGCTGACTGCCCTGACCCGAGAACATCAACGCCACCCGAACATCGGCAGCCGCCACACCGGTCACCGTCTCGGAACCGATCAGCACCGCCCGATACGGCAACAGCGCCCGCCCGAAAGCCAGTGTGCGGCCCACGGCGACCGGATCCGCGGGTTCGAACTCGCGCAGCCGCGCCACCTGCTGGGCCAGGGCCTGCTCGCTGCGGGCCGAGACCAGCCACGGCGTCACCGGCAGCGACGACACGCTCGAAACCACCGGCTCCGGCGCAGCCTCCTCCAAAATCACGTGCGCGTTGGTGCCGCTGATCCCGAACGACGACACACCCGCCCGGCGGGGCTGCCCGTCCGCCTCCCACGCCCGCTGCGACGTGAGCAGCTCGACATCGCCTGCCGACCAGTCCACATGCGACGACGGCTCGTCCACGTGCAGGGTCTGCGGCAGCACGCCGTGGCGCATCGCCAGCACCATCTTGATGACCCCGGCCACACCGGCCGCCGCCTGCGTGTGCCCGATGTTCGACTTGATGGAGCCGAGCCACAGCGGCTTGTCCGCCGGGCGATCCTGGCCGTACGTCGCCAACAGGGCCTGCGCCTCGATCGGGTCGCCCAGCGTGGTGCCGGTGCCGTGCGCCTCCACCGCGTCGACGTCGGCGGCTTCCAGACCGGCACTTGCCAGCGCCTGCCGGATCACCCGTTGCTGGGACGGGCCGTTGGGAGCCGTCAGCCCGTTCGAGGCGCCGTCCTGGTTGACCGCGCTGCCTCGAACGAGAGCGAGCACCTGGTGGCCGTTGCGGCGCGCGTCCGAAAGCCGTTCCAGCACCAGGACGCCGACGCCCTCACCCCAGCCGGTCCCGTCGGCCGCCTCGGCGAACGACTTGCAGCGGCCGTCCGACGCCAGGCCGCCCTGCAGCAGGAAGTCGTCGTAGACCTTCGGGGTGGCCATCACGTACACGCCGCCCGCAAGCGCCAGCGAACACTCGCCGAGCCGGAGCGCCTGGCCGGCCATGTGCAGCGCCACCAGCGACGACGAACAGGCGGTGTCGACCGAGACGGCGGGGCCCTCGAGGCCCAGCGTGTAGGCGACCCGGCCGGACACCACGCTCGCGGTGCCGCCGGTCATCCCGTGGCCGTCGACGACGTCGGTTCCCAGGCCGTACGCCGAGGTGATGATGCCGGCGTACACACCGGTGTCGGAGCCGCGCAGGCCGGTGGGGTCGATCCCGGCGTCCTCCAGCGCGTGCCATGACGCCTCAAGCATCAGGCGCTGCTGCGGGTCCATGGCCAGCGCCTCTCGGGGGCTGATCCCGAAGAATCCGGCGTCGAAACCGCCCGCGTCCCGGAGGAACCCGCCGAGCTGTGCGTACCGCGGCTCGGACTCCTCGGGCCAGCCGCGGTCGGCCGGGAAGCCGCCCATCGCGTCGACGCCGCCGGTCAGCAACTCCCACAGCTGCTGCGGGTTGTCCACACCACCGGGCAGCCGGCAGCTCATGCCCACGATGGCGATCGGCTCGCCGATGGCGGCCACCGCCGGGGCCGCCGTTCCGACCGCCGCGTCCGTATCGAACAGCTCGCCGAGCAGGAAGTCGACAAGCACGCGTGGTGTCGGGTGGTCGAACACCAGCGTGGCCGGCAGCCGCAGCCCGCTCGCGGCGGCCAGCCGGTTACGGAACTCCACCGCGGTCAGCGAGTCGAAGCCCTGGTCGCGGAACGCCGAACCGGCGTCCACCGCCGACGCCTCGGCGTGGCCGAGCACCAGCGCCGCCTGCGACCGGACCAGGTCCAGCAGCGTGCGTTCGCGTTCCGGGCCGGTCAGGGCGGCCAGCGCGGCGGCGAACTCTCCCGCCTTGCCGGTGGTGGCCGCCGTCCGGCGGGCCGGCCCGGTCAAGGCCCGCAACAACGGTTGTACGGCCGAGCCGCCCGCCCGCCGCAGCGCGGCCACGTCGAGCCGGACCGGGACCAGTGCCGCGCGGCCGTCACCGATCGCCGCGTCGAACAGCGCCAGGCCCTGCTCCCGGGACAGCGCGCCGATGCCGCCACGGTTCAACCAGCCGAGGTCGTTCTCGGCGAGGTGCCCGGTCATCGCCGACCGGTCGGCCCAGAAGCCCCACGCCAGCGAGAGCCCAGGCAGCCCGGCCGCCTGCCGATGCCGGGCCAGGCCGTCCAGGAAAGCGTTGGCTGCAGCGTAGTTGCTCTGGCCGCCGGTGCCGAATGTGCCGGCCGCCGAGGAGTACAGCACGAACATGGCCAGCGGAAGGTGCCTGGTCAGCTCGTGCAGATGCCACGCCGCGTCCACCTTGGTCCGCAGCACCGACGTCACTCGCTCCGGCGTCAGCGACTCCACCGTTGCGTCGTCAAGCGAACCGGCCGTGTGCACCACTCCGGTCAGCGGAACGCCTGCCAGCAGCCGGCCGAGCGCGGCTCGATCAGCCGCGTCGCAGGCCGTCACCCGGACCCGCGTGCCGCCCTCCGCGAGATCGGCCGCCAGCCGCGCCGCGCCTTCGGCGTGCACACCCTGCCGCGACAACAGCAGGAGCTCACCGGTTTCCCGGGTACGGGTCAGATGCCGGGCCAGCATCGAGCCGAGCACACCGGTGCCCCCGGTGATCAGCACGGTGCCGTCCGGGTCCAGCGCGGGGTGCCGGAGCACGACCTTGCCGACGTGCCGCGCGGCCTGGATGTGCCGCAGCGCCGCAACCGCGCGCGAGACCTCGAAAACGGTCACCGGCAACGGTTCCAGCACACCTTCGGCGAACATCGCGACGAGCCGGGGCAGCATCGCGCCGATCCGCTCCGGGCCGGCCCGCAACAGGTCGAGCGCCCGGTAGTTCACGCCCTCCGGGTCGCGGATGTCGGCCTTGCCCATTTCCAGGAAGTAGCCACCGGGCGCCAGCAGTTCCAGTGAGGCGTCGATGAACTCGCCGGTCAGCGCGTTGAGGACGACGTCGACGCCACCAGCGAACTTCTCCCGGAAGTCCAGGTTCCGCGACGAGGCCACCCGTTCGGCCGGGACGCCGAGGCCGTGGAGGACTTCCCACTTGCCGGGGCTCGCAGTGGCGTACACCTCGAGACCCCACGCCTGGGCGAGCTGGATCGCAGCCATGCCGACGCCGCCGGCCCCGGCATGGATCAAGATCTTCTGACCGGGCCGTACGTCGGCCAGCTCCCGCAGCGCGTAGAAGGCCGTGAGGAAGACCGCAGGCACCGAGGCCGCGTCCGGGAACGACCAGCCGCCCGGGATTCGGGCCAGCACCCGCGCGTCGGTCACCACGACCGGCCCGAACCCGATGCCCATGCCGAACACCCGGTCACCGGGTTTCAGATCGGTGACGTCGGGGGCGGTCTCCACCACGATGCCGGACAGCTCACTGCCCATCAGGGCGTCCGGATCCGGATACATGCCCAGCCCGATCAGCACGTCCCGGAAGTTCACACCCTGCGCGTGTACGGCGACCCGCACCTGCCCGGCGGCCAGCGGCGCCACGGCGGACGGGTGGGACTCGGCTTTCAGACGGTCCAGCGTGCCCGGGGTGGCGACGTCCAGCCGCTGCCCGGCCACCAGCGACGGTCCGGCAGGCACCGCCCGGGTCAACCGCCGGGCGTACAGCAGGCCGTCGCGCAGCAGCACCTCCGGCTCACCGCTCGACGCGGCTCGTTCCAGCAGCTCGTCCGGAAGGGTCCCGTCCCGATCGGCGTCCAGGAGCACGAACCGGTCCGGGTGCTCGGTCTGAGCCGAACGCACGAAACCCCACACCGCGGCGGCGGCCAGATCAGTACCCTCGGTAGCGCCCCGGGTCAGCACCAGCAGCCGCCGGTCGGCGGTGTCCGGGTCGGCCAGCCACTCCTGCACCCGGCCCAGCGCAGCTGTCAACGCGGCCGAAACACCCGCCGCCTGGTCGGTGTCCCCGCCGTCCGGCGGGGTCCAGACCGTGACGTGGGGGTGCCCGGCTACTCCCGGCTCCGGCTCCGGCAGCGGGATCGGCTCCACCGCGTACAGCGACCGGGTCACGTCGACCGCGGCCTCCGCCGACTGCTCCCGCAGCATCAGCGACTCGGTGGTCAGGACCGGCTGCCCGGCCATGTCGAACGCCGCCAGGCTCACCGCGTTCGAGGCGTCCGCGCGCAGCTCCAGCCGTACCCGCAGGGTGCTCGCGCCGGTGGCGTGCAGCTGGACGCCGCTCCACCCGAACGGCAGTACCGGGCGGTCGCCCTCGACCAAGGCGCCGGCGACGACGGCTTGGAGCGCGGCGTCGAGCAGGGCCGGGTGCAGGCCGAACCGGTCGGTCTCGGTACGCTCGGGCAGCGTCACCTCGGCGTACACGGCCGAGCCGGAGCGCCACAGCGCGCGCAGGCCCTGGAACACCGGGCCGTACTGGTAGCCGTCGGCGGCCAGCCGTTCGTAGACGCCGTCGAGAACCACCGGCTCCGCGTCCGTCGGGGGCCAGGTGAGAGTTCCGGCCGGTGCGGAACCACCGGGGCTCAGCACACCGGTTGCGTGCCGGGTGTAGGGGCCGTCGGCCTGTTCGTGCCGGGAGTAGACGTTCACCGGGCGGCGGCCGTTCCCGTCAGCGTCGCCCACCCAGACCTGGACATGCACGCCGCCGGACGCCGGGATCACCAGCGGGGACTGCAGCGTGAGTTCTTCGACCACCGCGCAGCCGACCTGGTCAGCGGCCCAGACCACCATCTCGACAAACCCGGTGCCCGGCAGCAGGACCGAACCACGCAGGACATGGTCGGCCAGCCACGGCTGGGCAGCCAGCGAAAGACGACCGGTCAGCAGCATGCCGTCACCGTCGGCCAGGCGCACGGCCGCACCGACCAGCGGATGATCGGCGGCGTTGAGCCCCAGCGCACCGGCGTCACCGGCCCAAGTGCCCGTCGTACGCGGCCAGTACCGGTCCCGTTGGAACGGATAGGTCGGCAGCGACATCGGGCGTACCGGACCCTCGCCGATGGCCCGCGACCAGTCGACCTCGACCCCTGCGGTGTGCAGGTTGGCCACCGCGCGCAGGATACGCGCCGGGGTGTCCTCGGCACGACGCAGGCTGCCGGTCACCACAATGCCGTCGCCCGCCTGCTCGACGGCCATCGTCAGCACGGGGTGCGCGCTGACTTCCAGGAACACCCGGTGCCCGGCAGCGACCACGGCCTGCATCGTGTCCGCGAACCGCACCGTCCGGCGCATGTTCGCGAACCAGTAATCGCCGTCGAGCGTGCCGGTCTCCACGAGCCCGGCATGCACGGTCGAATAGAACGGCACCTCGCAATCGAACGGTGAAAGCGTCGTCCACTGCGGGGCGAGGCCGTCGCGCAGCCGGTCCATCTCGGCCGAGTGACCGGCGATGTTCGAGGCGACGCGTCGAGGGCTGAGTTCCGGGAAAGCGGCCAAGAAGGCTTCACACGCGCGCGCGGTTCCCGAGAGCACCACCTGCGCCGGCCCGTTGACCGCCGCCACGTCCAGACCGAACCGCTCCAGCAAGGGCTCGACCTCGGCCAGTGGCCTGGGCACCGACACCATCCCACCGTCACCGGCAATGCTCGCCATCGCCTTACTCCGCAACACCACCACCCGGGCACCGTCGGCGAGCGAGAGCGCACCGACCGCACAGGCCGCCGCGATCTCACCCTGCGAATGACCGATCACCGCGGCGGGCTCGACGCCCCAGTGCCGCCACAACTCGGCCAGCGAAACCATGACGGCCCAGAGCGCCGGCTGGACGACGTCGATCCGTTCCAGCATCGCCGCGTCGCCCAGCGCCTCCCGCAACGACCAGTCGACCAGCGGTTCCAGAACCGCAGCACAACGTTGCATCGCCGCCGCGAAAACTGGTTCCTGCTCCCACAGGCCCAGGCCCATACCCGTCCACTGACCACCCTGGCCCGGGAACACGAACACCAGGCCGGTCCCGGCGACCGTCTGGCCACGCACAGCCTCCACGTCGGCCAAGCCGTGCAGCAGCTCACCACGATCCGCGCCCAGCACCACCGCCCGATGCGGCAGGCCGGCCCGGCCGGTCAGCAGCACCCGGGCGACCCGCGCCAGGTCGGCGTCCGGCCGCTCGTCGAGGAACTCCCGCAACCGGACCGCCTGATCGGTGAGCGCCTGCTCACTGCGGGCCGACAACACCAACGGCACGATAGGCATCGGGTCGGCGGGGGACGGCGCAGCCGCGGCCTCCTCGATGATCACGTGGGCGTTCGTGCCGCTGATGCCGAACGACGAGATGCCGGCCCGGCGTGGGCGGCCGTCCGCCTCCCACGGCCTCTCCGAGGTGAGCAGCTCGACGTTTCCGGCCGTCCAGTCCACGTGCGACGTCGGCGCGTCCACGTTCAGCGTCCGGGGCAGGGCGCCGTGCCGCATCGCCAGGATCATCTTGATGACCCCGGCGACACCGGCTGCCGCCTGCGTGTGGCCGATGTTCGGCTTGATCGAGCCCAGCCACAGCGGCCGGTCCTCCGGCCTGCCCTGCCCGTACGTGGCCAGCAGGGCCTGCGCCTCGATCGGGTCGCCCAGCTTGGTGCCGGTGCCGTGCGCCTCGACCGCGTCGACGTCGGCGGCGGCCAGGCCGGCGTTTGCCAGCGCCTGGCGGATCACCCGCTGCTGGGAGGGGCCGTTGGGGGCGCTGAGGCCGTTGGAGGCGCCGTCCTGGTTGACCGCGCTGCCCCGCATCAACGCCAGCACCCGATGGCCTCGGCGCTGCGCCTCGGACAACCGTTCCAGCACCAGCACGCCGACGCCCTCACCCCAGCCGGTGCCGTCGGCCGCCTCGGCGAACGCCTTGATCCGGCCGTCGGCGGCCAGGCCGCCCTGCTGGTTGAGGTCGTCGTAGATCTTCGGGGTGGCCATGACGTAGACACCGCCCGCCAGTGCCAGCGAGCACTCGCCGGAACGCAGCGCCTGCCCGGCCAGGTGGATGGCGACCAGCGACGACGAACACGCGGTGTCCACCGACACCGCCGGGCCCTCCAGGCCGAGGGTGTACGCGATCCGGCCGGAGGCGACGCTGGCGGTGTGCCCGGTCAGGCCGTGGCCCTCGTCGGCCTCGGTGTGCATGTAGTCCGAGGAGATGATGCCCGCGTACACGCCGGTGTCGGAGCCGCGCAGACCGGTCGGATCGATCGCCGCGTCCTCCAGCGCCTGCCACGACGCTTCGAGCAGCAACCGCTGCTGGGGGTCCATGGCCAGCGCCTCACGGGGACTGATCCCGAAGAACCCGGCATCGAAACCGGCGGCGTCGTCCAGGAAGCCGCCCATCCGGGCGTACCGCGGCTCGGACTCCTCCGGCCAGCCGCGGTCGGGCGGGAAGCCGCCCATCGCCTCCACACCCCCGGTCAGCAGATCCCAGAGCTCGTCCGGGCTCTCCACCCCGCCGGGCAACCGGCAACTCATGCCGACGATCGCGATCGGCTCGTCCATCGCGGCGGTCACCGGGACCACCACGTCGGCGGCTTCGCCGGATCCGAACAGCTCGCCCATCAGGAAGTCGACCAGCACGGCCGGTGTCGGGTAGTCGAACACCAGCGTTGCCGGCAGCGCCACGCCGGTCGCGGTGGCCACCCGATGACGGAACTCGACCGCCGTCAGCGAGTCGAAGCCCTGTTCCTTGAAGCTGTGCTCCAGGGTCACCCGTTCGCCGTCGGGGTGGCCGAGCACCACCCCGGCGTGCGTACGCACCAGGTTCTGGACGAATCCGCGACGCTGCGCCCCGGGCACCGCGGCGAAACCCTCGGCCGCCGAACCCGGCCGCCCGCTGTCAGCCGTCCGCCGGGCCACCGTCGTACCCGGCCCGCGCAGCACACCGGACAGCACCGGGGAGACCGGTCGTCCGCCCATCGCCGCGGCGTCGAACCGGGCCAGGACCTGAACCGGGTGGTCGAGGCCGATGGCGGCATCGAACAGGGCCAGCCCTTGCTCACCCGGCAGCGTGCCGATGCCGCCGCGTCCCATCCGGGCCACGTCGGCCGCACCGAGGTGGCCGGACATACCGGCGCTCTGGGTCCACAGCCCCCAGGCCAGCGACTGGGCTGCCAGCCCGGAAGCCCTGCGGTGGACCGCCAGCGCGTCGAGGAACGCGTTCGCGGCGGCGTAGTTGGCCTGGCCCTGGGTGCCGAGCAGGCCCGCCACCGAGGAGTAGGACACGAACCACGCCAGATCCGATTCGCGGGTCAGCTCGTGCAGGTGCCAGGCGGTGTCCGCCTTGGCGCGCATCACCCGGGTCACCCGCTCCGGCGTCAACGACTCGACCGGCGCGTCGTCCAGCAGGCCGGCGGCGTGCACCACGCCGGTCAGCGGAACTCCTGTCAGCACCTCGCTGAGCCCGGCCCGGTCGGTCGCGTCGCAGGCCGTCACCCGTACCCGCGTACCGGCTTCCGCGAGATCGGCCGCCAGGCGCGGCACACCGGAAGCGTGCAGGCCCTGACGCGAGAGCAACAGCAGTTCGCCGATCTGCCGGGTGCGCGTCAGGTGCCGGGCCAGCATCGAACCGAGGTCACCGGTGCCGCCGGTGATCAGCACGGTGCCGGCCGGGTTCAGCGCCGGATAGCGCAGAACCACCTTGCCCACGTGGCGAGCCGCCTGCAGATGACGGAACGCGGCGACCGCATGCGACACCCCGAACACGGTCACCGGCGGCAGCGTCAACGTCCCGGCGAGGAACAGGCCGGTCAGCTCGGTCAGCATGGCGCCGATCCGGTCGGTGTCGACCTCGAGCAGGTCGAACGCCCGGTAGTTCACCCCTTCGGGATCCCTGATGTCGGCCTTGCCCATCTCGAGGAAGTGCCCGCCGGGCGCGAGCAGATCCAGCGAGGCGTCGATGAAAGCTCCGGTCAACGCGTTCAGAACCACGTCGACACCGCCCGCGAACTTCTCCCGGAAGTCCAGGTCGCGCGAGGACGCCACATGTGACGGCGGGATGCCGAGACCGTGGAGAACTTCCCACTTGGCGGGGCTCGCGGTGGCGTACACCTCGAGACCCCACGCCTGGGCGAGCTGGATCGCCGCCATGCCGACCCCGCCGGTGCCCGCGTGGATCAGAATCCGCTGGCCCGCCTGGACGTCGGCGAGGTCCCGCAAGGCGTGGAAGGCGGTCAGGAACACGATCGGTACGGCCGCGGCGTCCGCGAACGACCAGGACGCGGGCATCCGGGCCAGCCGGCGCACGTCGGTGACCACCACCGGCGACAGCCCGGCGCCGAGGCCGAACACCCGGTCGCCGGGTTTCAGATCGGTCAAGTCGGCAGCGGTCTCGACCACCACGCCGGCGAGCTCGCAGCCCATCGTTCCGCCGCCCGGGTACATCCCGAGGCCGATCAGCACGTCCCGGAAGTTCACGCCGTGGGCGTGGGCCGCGACCCGCACCTGGCCGGCCGCCAGCGGCGCGACGGCCGCCGGGTCGGCCAGCACGGCCATGCTCCCGAGGGTGCCGGGAACCGTGACGTCGAGCCGCTGGCCGGGCAACGCGACCAGGCTGTCCGCAGCCGCCGGAACCAGCCGCCGAACCTGTACGGCGCCGTCGCGGAAGCGGACCTCCGGCTCGCCGGTGGCCAGGATCATCGCGAGGACGTCCGGCCCGGCGGTCGCAGAGCCGACGTCGGCCAGCACGATCCGGCCGGGGTGTTCGGCCTGCGCCGACCGGACCAGGCCGGACACCGCGCCGCCCGCGAGGTCGTCGGCGGCCAGCACGACAAGCCGGCGGCCGAGCGATCCCGGTTCCGCCAGCCACTGCTGGAGCACGTCCAGCGCGCGAACTGCCGCGTCGTGGGCGGCTTGCGGCATCGGCGTTCCGTCGGCGGGCGCCCTCAGATCGGCGACTTCCGCATCGACCGGGTCGGCCGCGGCCGGGCTCACCGTCTGCCAATCCACTCGGTAGACCGGATCGCTCGCCGCCTTGGCCGGCGTGGCCGACCGCAGGGTCACCTCGCCGACGCTCACCACCGGCTGGCCGGTCTGGTCGAACGCCTCGAGGCGCATCCGGTCCCCGCGCACGTCCAGCCGGGTCCGCAGCGCCGTCGCGGCGGCCGCGTGCACCTGGACGCCGGTCCAGACGAACGGCAGGCGCGGACCCTCGCCGGGGGCCGGTGCCATCGCCTCGACCAGGGCGCCGTGCAGGACCGCGTCGAGCAGGGCCGGATGCAGCGTGAAAGCACCGGGCGCCTCGAGCAGTGCCGTCTCGACCCACCACCGGCCGTCGCGACCCCGCCACAGCCCGGTCAGGCCCCGGAACAGCGGCCCGTACTCGTATCCCCGGAGTTCCAATTGGCGGTACGCGCCGGCCAGGTCCACCGGCTCGGCATCGGCGGGCGGCCAGGTGGTGATCGGCGCCGGGGCCGGTTCGGCCCGCGAACCGAGCACCGCGGTGGCGTGCCGCGTCCACGGCCCGTTGCCTTGCTCGGGGCGGGAGTAGACGTTCACCGGGCGGCGGCCGGACTCCTCCGGTTCACCGACCCACACCTGAACCTGTACGCCACCGTGGTCCGGGATCACCAGCGGCGTCCGCAACAGGAGTTCGTCGACCACCGGGAAGCCGACCTGGTCGGCGGCCCACACGACCATTTCCACGAACGCGGTGCCGGGCAGCAGCACCGAACCTCCGACCGCGTGGTCGGCCAGCCACGGCTGCGCCGCCAGCGACAGCCGCCCGGTCAGCACCACCCCGTCGCCGCCGGCCAACCACACCGCCGCGCCGACCAGCGGATGACCGGCGGCCTCCTGACCCAGCGCCGATGCGTCACCCGACCAGGTGGCCGGTTTCGGCCAGAACCGCTCCCGCTGGAACGGGTAGGTCGGGAGGCCGGGGACCGGCGCCGGGCCGTCGCCCAACAGGGCCGCCCAGTTCACGTCGCCGCCACGAACGTGGATTCCGGCCAGCGCCGTCAGCGCCGTCAGCGGCTCGTCGCGGTCCCGGCGCAGCCCCGGCAGCCAGGTCCCGGCATCAGCCGCCATCGCCGACAACGTCGCGTCCGGACCGATCTCCACAAACAGGTGACCCTCGAGTTCCGTCACCACGTCGTGGAACGGCACCGCCTCACGCGCGTGGCGAACCCAGAACTCCGGCTGGTCCACCTCCCCACCGACCACCGGGATCTGCGGCGCATGCCAGGTCAGCTCGGCCAGAACGTCGGCGAACTCGGCGAGCATCGGCTCCATCAACGGCGAATGGAACGCATGGCTGACATTGAGCCGCCGCGAACGACCCGGCCACCGCGCGGCCAACTCCTCAACAAGCGCTTCGTCACCGGAGATCACCGTGGACTTCGGGCCGTTCACCGCCGCCACACCGACCCGATCGGTGTAACCAGCGATCAACGCTTCCGCTTCGGCTTGGGAGGCGTCCAGGGCCACCATCGCCCCACCAGCCGGCAGGTCCTGCATCAACCGGCCACGCGCCTTCACCAACCGCGCCGCATCCGCCAGATCCAGCACCCCCGCAACGTGAGCCGCCGCGATCAAACCGATCGAATGACCACCCAACGCCGCCGGCGTCACACCCCACGACTCGTACAGCCGATAGAGAGCCACCTGCACCGCGAACAACGCCGGCTGCGTATTCGAGGTCTCGCCCAGCGAATCGCCGACAATCACCTCCCGCAACGGCATGTCCAACGCCGCGCACACCTCGTCGAACGCCGCCGCGTACACCGGGAACGCCTCGTAAAGCCCTTCACCCATCCCCGGACGCTGACTGCCCTGCCCGGAGAACATCAACGCCACCCGAACATCGGCGGCCGCCACCCCGGTCACCATTTCCGAACCCAGCAGCACCGCGCGATGCGGCAACAGCGCCCGCCCGAACGCCAACGCCCGCCCCACCGACACCGGATCCGCCGACTCGAACTCCCGCAACCGGCTGACCTGCTCCTCGAGAGCCCGCTCACCACGCGCCGACACCAGCCACGGCACCACCGGAAGCACCCGGCTCTCCGAAACCGGCGACGGCCCAGCCTCCTCCAAAATCACGTGCGCGTTGGTGCCACTGATCCCGAACGACGACACACCCGCCCGACGCGGCCGACCGCCGGCCTCCCACGGCCGCTGCGACGTGAGCAGCTCAACCGCCCCAGCCGACCAATCCACATGCGACGACGGCTCATCCACATGCAAGGTCCGCGGCAACACACCGTGACGCATCGCCAGCACCATCTTGATGACCCCGGCCACACCGGCAGCCGCCTGCGTGTGCCCGATGTTCGACTTGGCCGAGCCGAGCCACAGCGGCCGGCCGGCGGGGCGGCCCTGGCCGTACGTCGCCAGCAGCGCCTGCGCCTCGATCGGGTCACCCAGCTTGGTGCCGGTGCCGTGCGCCTCGACGGCGTCGACGTCGGCCGGGTTCAGGCCCGCGTTGGCGAGCGCCTGGCGGATGACCCGCTGCTGCGACGGACCGTTCGGGGCGCTCAGACCGTTGGACGCGCCGTCCTGGTTGACCGCGCTGCCCCGCATGACCGCGAGCACCTGGTGTCCCCGGCGGCGGGCGTCGGAAAGCCGTTCCAGCACGAGAACGCCGACGCCCTCACCCCAGCCGGTGCCGTCCGCCCCGTCCGCGAACGCCTTGCACCGCCCGTCCGGCGACAGACCGCCCTGCCGGGAGAACTCCACGAAGATGTGCGGTGTCGACATCACAGTCACGCCGCCGACAAGAGCCATCGAGCACTCGCCGGCCCGCAGCGCCTGCCCTGCCATGTGCAAGGCCACCAACGACGACGAGCACGCCGTGTCGACCGACACCGCCGGGCCTTCCAACCCCAGCACGTACGCGAGACGGCCGGACGCCACGCTGCCGGTGGTGCCGGTCAGCGCGTATCCCTCGGTGCCCTCCGGATCGCCGGCGACCTGGGAGGCGTAGTCGTGGTGCATGAGCCCGACGTAGACGCCGGTATCGGTACCGCGCAGGGTGTCCGGCACGATGCCGGCCCGTTCCAGCGCCTCCCACGAGGTTTCCAGGAGCAGGCGCTGCTGCGGGTCCATGGCGACGGCTTCCCGGGGGCTGATCCCGAAGAACTCCGCGTCGAACATCGTGGCATCGCCGAGGAAAGTGCCGAATCGGGTGTAGCTGGTGCCGTCCCGCTCCCGGTCCGGGTCGTACAGGCGGTCCAGATCCCATCCGCGGTCGGCTGGGAACTCGCCGACCACGTCACCGCCGTCACGCAGCAGCGTCCAGAAGTCCTCGGGGGTCTCCAGGCCACCGGGCAGGCGGCAGCTCATGCCGACGATGGCGAGCGGCTCGTCGGCCGCCCGGGCCGCGGCCGGTGTCGCGGCTGTCCCGGCGGTTCCGCTCCGGCGTTCCTCGAGATAGGCGGCCAGGACGCGCGGCGTCGGGTAGTCGAACAGAAGTGTGGCGGGCAGGTCGAGCCCGGTGGTGACGCCGAGCAGGTTACGGAGGTCGACCGCGGTGTACGACTCGAAGCCCTGTTCCCGGAAACTACGGTCGACCGCGATGTCGGCGGCCGAGGCGTACCCGGCAACCGATGCCGCGTGCCGCTGGACCAGGTCGAGCAGGTCCTCGGCAGGCGCGTCGGGCTGCACGACCGGCTCCCCCGGCCAGGTCGAGGTCGTCGCAGGCGGAGCGGCCACCGGCAGAACAGGCGTGGTCCCGTCCGGGAGCCAATACTGCTGCCGCTGGAACGGGTAGGTGGGCAACGGGATCCGGCGCGGCGGCGTGCCGGGGAAAGCCCGCGTCCAGTCGACGTCGGCCCCGGCGGCGTACACGGCTCCGAGCGACCCCAGCCACCGCCGCCGGGTGTCCTCGCCGCGGCGCAGGCTGCCCGTCACGACCAGGCCGGTGGCCGCCTGTTCGACCGCCATGGCCAGCACCGGATGCGGGCTGACTTCCACGAACGTACGGTGGCCGGCCTCGACCAGACCGGCGATGACCTCGGCGAACCGGACCGGCTCCCGCAGGTTGGTGTACCAGTAACCGGCGTCCAGCTCGGCGGTGTCCGTCACCCGGGTGGTGACCGTCGAGTGGAACGGCACGGTGCCCGACGCCGGGTGCAGGCCCGCCAGGTCGGTGAGGATCGCGTCCCGGATCTGCTCGATCTGGGCCGAATGGGAGGCGTAGTTGATGCCGACCCGGCGCGCGCCGATGCCGTGATGGGCGTCGAGGAAGGCGTCGACCGCCTCGATCGGGCCGGCGATGACGACCTGGACCGGTCCGTTGATCCCGGCGACCGTCAGCTGCCCGCCCCACGGCTCGATGAGCGCTTCCACCTCGGCGAGGCGGGCCGGCACCGAGACCATGCCGCCGATGCCGCCGACCGCCAGCACCGCCTTGCTTCGCAACGCCACCGCGCGGGCGCCGTCCTCGAGGGAAAGTCCGCCCGCCACGCAGGCGGCCGCGATCTCGCCCTGGCTGTGCCCGACGACGGCCGCCGGGCGTACGCCCCAATGGGACCAGAGTTCGGCCAGCGACACCATCATGGCCCACAGCGCGGGCTGAACGACGTCGTCGCGGCGCAGGAGCTCGGCGTCGGCCAGCACCTCGCGCAGCGACCAGTCCACGTACGGCGAAAGGGCTTGCTGGCAACGGGCCATCGCGGCGCCGAAGACCGGTTCGGCGTCCCACAGCGACAGGCCCATCCCGGCCCACTGCGCGCCCTGCCCGGGAAAGATGAAGACGACCCCGCGGTCCTGAGCGACCGGGCGCGTGAGCGGCGCGAACTCCTCCAGGGCGGCAGTGCCGATGACCGCGGCCCGATGCGGAAAGGTTGTCCGGGCGGTGGCCAGCGTCCAGGCCGCGGCGCGCACCGGAACGTCGGGACGGTTCGTCAGGAACTCGCGAAGCCGGGCGGCCTGGTCGGCAAGCGCCTCCGCGCTTCGAGCCGACAAGAGGAGGGGAAGTTCCGCGGGCTCATCGGGGGAATCCGCCGGGCGGTCGGCCTCGACGAGCTCGCTGACAACCAGGTGGCAGTTGGTGCCGCCCATGCCGAACGAGCTCACCCCGGCCACCATCGGACGGCCGTCGGCGGGCCAGTCCGTGGTCCGGGTGACGACCGCCAGGTTCAGCTCGTCCAGCGGGATCCGCGGGTTGGGCTCGACGTGGTTGAGGCTGGCCGGGATCTGCCGCCGGTCCAGCGAGAGCACGACTTTCACCAGGCCGGTGATGCCCGCGGCGCACTCCAGGTGACCGATGTTGGTCTTCACCGAGCCGACCAGGACCGGGCCTTCGGAACGGCGTTCGCGGCCGAGCGCGGCACCCAGCGCGGCTGCCTCGATCGGGTCGCCGACCGGGGTTCCGGTGCCGTGCAGCTCCACGTACTGAACGTCGGCCGGCTCGACCCCGGCGCGTTCGTGGGCGAGGCGGATGACCTCTTCCTGGGCAGCGCCGCTGGGGACCGTCAGGCCGTCGCTGACGCCGTCGTTGTTGATGGCGCTGCCGCGGATGACGCCGTACACGTTGTCGCCGTCGGCCAGGGCGTCGGCCAGCGGCTTGAGCACCACGGTGGCGCCCCCCTCGCCACGGACGTAGCCGTTGGCGCGGGCGTCGAAAGTGAAGCAGCGGCCGTCCGGCGAGAGCCCGCCGAACCGGGAGACCCCGACCGCGGCCTGCGGGCTGATGTTGAGCAGGACGCCGCCGACCAGCGCGCTGGTGCACTCCCCGCGGCGGATGCTGTCACAGGCCAGGTGGACCGCGACGAGCGAGGAGGACTGTGCGGTGTCGACGGTGATGCTCGGACCGGTCAACCCGAACGTGTAGGAGACCCGGTTGGCGATGATGCCGGCCTGGAGCCCGGTGTTGCTGTGGGAGGTGATGGCGTCCGGACCGCGGGTGTACGCCAGGGTGGCGTAGTCGTTGCGGTTGGCCCCCACGAACACGCCGACCTTGGTGCCGCGGACCCGGTCCGGCACGACCCCGGCGTCCTCCAGCGCCTCCCAGCTCAGCTCCAGCATCAGCCGCTGCTGGGGGTCCATGGCGGCGGCTTCCCGGGGCGAGATGCCGAAGAACGACGCGTCGAACCGGTCGATGCCGTCCAGGAAGCCGCCGTACTCGGTGCCGATGGGCGCGTCGTCCAACCCGGCCAGGCGTTCGGCCGGCGTCGGCCCGATCGCATCGATCCCTTCGCTCAGCAGAGTCCAGAACGCCGCCGGGTCGGGGGCCTGCGGCAAGCGGCAGGACAATCCGACAACGGCGATCGCATCGTCCCGACGCAAAGACACCTTCGACATCACGACCCTCTTGGTTGTGCCTGCGGCGGTGAGAAACTTGTTCAGATACGGAAACGGTTGATCGCCGGAAGGTGCCGCTCACGCATTTCGGCATCCTCGACACCAAGGCCCGGCTCCGGCGCCCCGCAGAGCACCGCGATCTTGCCTTCGTGGCTGTTGGCGTGGACCCGGCTGACCGCGACACCGGTCGAGTCCAGGTCGAACACCGACGACAGGGTGGGGTGCACCATGCCGCGGGCGATCAGCCGGTTGGCCTCCCAGGCCTCCCGGTAGTTGGCGAAGTGGGTGCCGATGATCCGCTTGAGCCGCATCCACAGGTGCCGGTTGTCGTACATGTGCTCGTGCCCCGACGTGGACGCGCAGGTGACCACCGTGCCGCCACGGCGCGCCACATAGACGCTGGCCCCGAACGTCTCCCGGCCGGGGTGCTCGAACACGATGTCCGGGTCGTCGCCGCCGGTGAGCTCGCGGATCCGGGCGCCGAGACGCTTCCATTCGCCCGGGTTCTGGGTGTTCTCGTCGTCCCAGAACTGGAACAGCTCCGCGCTGCGGTCGATGACAAGCGTGGCGCCCATCGAGCGGACCAGTTCCGCCTTGCGGGGGCTGGAAACGACGCAGACCGGGATGCCGCCGCCGTTGAGCACGAGCTGGGTCGCGTACGAGCCGAGACCACCGGCCGCACCCCAGATCAGGACTACGTCCCCCTGCTTCATCCGTGCGCCGTTGGGCGAGACCAGCTGCCGGTACGCCGTCGAGTGCACGAGCCCGGACGAGGCGGCCTCCTCCCACGTCAGGTGGGCCGGTTTGGGCATCAGCTGGTTGGCCTTGACCAGGGCCAGCTCCCCCATCCCGCCGTAGTTGGTCTCGTAACCCCAGATGCGTTGCTCCGGGTCGAGCATCGAGTCGGCGTGCCCTTCCGGGGCGGTCAGCTCGACGTTGAGGCAGTGCGCCACGACGCGGTCACCCGGGCGTACGTTTCGGACCGCGACCCCCGTCCGCAGGACGACGCCCGACAGATCCGAGCCGAGCACGTGGAACGGCTGGTCGTGCTTCTCCGCACCGGCCACCGACTTGGCGTACCGGCGCAGGAAGCCGAACGTGGGCATCGGCTCGAAAATCGCCGACCACACGGTGTTGTAGTTGACACAGCTGGCCATCACGGCCACCAGGACCTCGTCGGCGCCGACCTGGGGAGTCGGCACCGACCGCACGTGAATCGACTTCGAAGGATCCCGGTCGCGGGTCGCCATGCCGGCGAACATCTCGGTCTCACCGGCCAGAATGACGGCGGCCCGATAGCTCTCCGGCAACGGCAGAGCCGCCACGTCTTCGGCCGAGCCCCCTTCGAGGGCGTCAAGCACCGCTCTCACCAAGGCCTCCTTCGGCTAGTTGCCGGCGGCCGCGTCCTCGGTGACCGGATCCTCGTCTGCCAGGTCGCCCTCGATCACACCCTCCTGCTCGGCGGCGGGCTTGACGACCGGCTCGACGGTCAGGCCGGGAACCCGCAGCTCCGGGATGCTGGTGACGGCGGCCAGGGCGGCCTCGATCGACTCGGCAAGCGTCGGCGAGACGTCGTCGTCGAAGTCCAGCTTCGTCACCGGGACGCTCGCATCGGTCGGCAGCGTGTCGGACCCGAAGGTGGCACCCAGCGCCGTCTCCTTCAGCAGCGTCGACTCCTCTTCCGTGATCTCCCGGTTCAAGATCATCGTGAACTTGTGACCCATTGATCTCACCCTCTCAACGTGGACTTCGGGGGGTCCAGCCGGATCAATATCCATCGCCGGGAGTAAGACATCCCCTAGACTTTCGCTCCCCGGCCCGGTCACCCGCCGTTTCGCGCCGGCCCGCCGGCGTGCCGCGTTGAGCTTCCAGCACCACGCCGAGGTGGCCGGCCTGCCCGCCGAACAGCAGGATCGATGGCTGGATCGGGCCGAAGCGCGGCTGGTCGCGCAACGAGCTACGCCGGAACCTCCGGGCCGCCCGCCGGCCGGCCCCGCTTCAGTACGGAGGAGCGGCGGTTGCGTTGGCAGACAGCGGCGGAGCGCACCACAGCGAGTCTCGAGCACTGGATCGTGCAGAGCCTCGACGCCGCCACCGACGCGGTACTCGAAACGGCCGCTCGCCGGCCGGATGCTCGATAGCCTGCCCGACTGTGCGATTCAGGCCTTCGGTCAGTAGGTGCTGTGGTAGGCGAGTTGCCGGACGCCGCAGGCGAGCACCAGGCGGGGATCCAGCCGGCCGGCGAGCCGGGTGACATCGAACTCGTACGTGTAATGCCAGGCGCGGAACCGCTGACGAATCTGAGCCACCGGTTGCCCGTCGACGGTGAAGGTGAACCTGGCCGCCCCCGCCTTGGAGTTCATCGGCAGCCACGAGCGTACGCTCGACGCCGCCGTCTCGCGCATTTCGCCGAGCAGCCGGCCCGCCGGATCATGGATCCGGATCCGGGCGCGCATGAGCGGGCCGTCGGTGAGCTGAAGCCGGCCGATGATGACGTTCAGCCGGTTGTCCAGCACGTCCACCGTCCGTGCCCTGACGCGGGCGGCACGTGAGCCCGGATGTGCCGCCGTCGGAGCTCGGTGCCCCGCCGCCCACCAGGTCAGCCACCCGAACGCGCCGGTCGGGTGCGACAGCGGGACAGCCGGATCGTCCCGCGACAGCAGGGTGAGCAGCGGGCCAGGCGGGTCGAACTGGTAGAGCTTCGGACCGGGCGGCAGTTGAGTGCGGCGCGCGGCCGGATTCCGCAGCACCGCCATGACGGGCCGGCCGGCGACGCACACGTGCAACTGCTTGCTGGTGCGGGGGTTCAAGGCGTCCATGCTGACCTCGCGCACCACGTCGGCGAGGGACTCGGCGAGGTCGTCGCGCCGCCTGGTGCGAAAGGTGTAGCGCCCGCTCAGAACCGCTGCGGGCCAACCATTCCGGAGCGCATCGACGTCCACACCGGAAAGGTAAGTGATCGTCGCAAGGAAACGCTCGAGGACGCGGCCGCGCCCATACGCCCGGATCCGTTGCGGGGTGTGTCCGGCCAGCCGCAGGTGCTGGTGGCCGCGCGTGCCCGGGCGTTCGCCGAACCGATCTCGCCGGCGGCTCGGGCGTCGCCGTGTCGGTCTCCGATATTGTGCTGTATCGGGCGCGGGCTGGCTCAAACGCCGGCCGACAGTGGAAATTCGGTGCCGGTGAGGCGCTGGGAGACCTCCCACAGTCGTCTTGCGATATCGTCGTCGAGCGCTTCGCCGGACACCTTTGCGAGGGCGGCCGCACCGCGCACGCCGAACAGACCGGGACTCGAGAGACTGGCTCCGGGCACCTCACCCACGGTGGCCAGCAGTGTCGGGCGGGCACCGCCCTCGGCGCTCTGGGCCAGGAGCCGTGTACCCAGCACGAGCATGCGGTCGAGGATCCGCCGGCCGGTGGTCATCGTGAATCCGGTGGCGGCCCAGCCGGGTTCCGCCGCGGTGGCCCGGACCGGTGAGCCGGCCTCGATCAGGCGGCGTTGCAGCTCGCGGGTGAACAACATGTTGGCCAGCTTCGTCTGCCCGTAGGCGCCGAACGGGCGGTAGGGCCGCCGCTCCCATTGCAGGTCGTCGAAGTCGATGTGAGCGTTGCGGTAGTTGCGCGAGGTCACCGTGACCACCCGTCCGGTGATCCGGCCGACGAGCAGGTTTGTCAAGGCGAAGTGCCCGAGATGGTTGACGCCGAACTGTCCTTCGAAACCGTCGGCGGTCGCGCGCCGGGTGGCGGTCATGAAGCCGGCGTTGTTGATCAGATAGTCGATCGGGCCGTCGATCATTGCGGCGAACTCACGTATCGAGGTCAGGGAAGCGAGGTCGAGCGGGCGGGACTCCGCACGGGCGCCGATCTCGGCGGCGGCCGCGCGGCCGCGGGTCTGGTCGCGTACCGCAACGATGACGCGTGCGCCCTTGGCGGCCAGCTCGGTAGCGGCGGCCTTGCCGATGCCGCTGCTGCCGCCGGTGATTATCGCGGTGCGGCCGGTCTGATCCGGGATGTGCATGGTCACAGCCCGGTCCAGAAGGATGTCAGCATGCGGGCGGCCCGCGCCGGGTCCTCCAGCATCCACCAGTGACCGAGCCCGTCGAGGTCGACGGCGCGGGCGCCGGCCCGCTGGGCGGCGCGGTGGCGCAGGGCGACGCTGCCGCCGGTGTCGTCGCCGGTGGCCACCGGTACGAGACCGGGCCGGGCGGCGGCTGCGGGCAGGTCGCGTCCGCGCTGGACCAGCGTGTTGCCGGGCAGCGAACGGTACAGCGACAGGATGGCCCGGCCCATCTCGGGGCCCTGCGCGAGGGCCACTTCACCGGCCGTCGGCGAGGGGATGCCCCACGCGTTCATCCGCGCTGTCCGTTGGGCCACGTCACCCGCGAAGGTCTCCTCGACATGGCGTTCGCCGTCCCCGGGTGTCTGCCAGATCTTGGCGGTTTCGTGCCACGCGTAGTCCGGCTCGTATCCGCCGATGGTGTCGCAGACCCAGCTGCGTACCAGGTCGGGGCGGGCCATCGTGGCCTCCAGCACGTACCCGCCGGCGAGGCTGTGCCCGACCAGGTCGACGGGTGTTTCCAGCCGGGTCAGCTCCCCGATCAGCCAGTCGCGGTAGTCGAGGAAGGTAGCGCCGAAGCCGGCTGGGAGGGCAGCGCCGAAGCCCGGCGGCGACAACCGGACCACCTGCGCCTGCTGGGCCGCGGGCAGCTCACCGATCAGAGGCGTCCAGACCGCGGTGGTCACCGGGACGCCGTGGACGAAAGCAATGGTCATACCCGCAATGACACCAACGGGGCGGCCTCGTCGTCCAAGACCTGTACCGCACCTCGTAATGCGGGAAATGCATAACGGGAGCTAGCTTTGGGGTCATGCTTCCCGATCTGGACCTGCGGCTGGTGCGGTACTTCACGGTTGTCGCCGAGCAGCTGAACTTCGCCCGCGCGGCCGATGAGCTGCGCGTGGCCCAGCCGTCGCTGAGCCGGCAGATCCAGCGTCTGGAAAACGTGCTCGGCGTACGGCTGCTCGAGCGCACCACCCAGGGCAGCCGCCTCACCGCCGCCGGCGCCGCCTTCATGCCTCAGGCTCAGCGCCTGCTACGGGAAGCCGAGCGGGCGATTCAGGCCGCGGTGGCCGCGGCGCCGTCGCGCACGATCACCATCGGGTACGCTGAAGATCTCGTCGTTACGTCGGCGGTCCGCGACCTGCGCCACCGCTTCCCCGACGCGCACGTCCGTACCCGTCATCTCGCCGCCCAGGACGCCGCTACCCTGCTCGACCGGCGGGTCGACGCCCTGGTCACCCGCACCCCGCTGCCGATCCCGGCCGAGGACCTCCAGGTGACGGTCCTGTACGACGAGGCGCGGGTCCTGCTCGTGTCCGCGTCGCACCCGTTCGCCGGCAAGGACGTGGTCACGGCCGAGGACATCGCCGCCGAGCGGCTCGTGGGCTGCACCGGCATGGGCGCCGAGTGGACGACGTTCTGGCGGCTCGAACCCCGGCCGGACGGCGAACCGGCCCAGCTCGGTCCCACGTTGGCCGAAACGTACCAGGACAAGCTCGAAGCCATCGCCGACGGCACCGCCGTCGCCGTCGTCCCAGCCGGCGACCACCGCCACACGCTACGCCCGGGCCTGACGACCGTGGCCCTCGATGGCGTCGAGCCGTGTCAGGTGGTCGTGGCCGTCCGGGCGGCCGACCCGAACCCGCTCGTACCCGAATTCGTGCGGTCCGCCAGCGCCCTGACGCAACCCGAGGCGACATAGCGGGCAGTTGCGCTCGGCCCCGGAAGTCCAGACCGGCAACCACAGATCCAGCAATGCCTCCACTCCGGCGAGCTCGGGCCTTGCCCGGAACTGTCAGCCTGACCAGAAGGCGAGGGCTTCGCAGGATTTGAACCTGCGGCCCCCTTGACCCGGCCAGCCGCCGCCAAAGGGCCGACTGCGCTCAAGAGTTGGCGTGGGCGGCGCGTTCGGCGCAGCCAGCACCGCGGAATGACTGCGAAATCTGGCCGGCACCACAGACGGCGCCTGCGGAGTGGCGCGGACAGCCCATCCGATATCACCCGCCGGCCCACACGGAACGACTGCACCGCGGGCGGCACTTACGGGGCGGCGGGGGTGTTGCGGGCCGGTACGCGCAAGACGGGGCCGAAGCCCAACCACAGCACGGGCGGGCGCACACCGGGCTGGGACACAGGCTACGGGGTGGCGGGGGTGGCGCGTTCGACGTCGCGAGCCAGGGCGCGCAGGGTGGTGGCGAAGCCGAGCCGGCCGGCGACGGAGAGCAGCGGGGCGGCGTAGCGGGTGAGGGCCCGGGGCGACACGGTCACGTCCTCGAACCAGACGACGCGGCACCGATCTCCCGGCAACGGCGTCACCGTGAACCAGGCCCGTCCGTGGACGACCCGGCCCGACTTGACCACCTCGCAGCGCGCCACCCGGTTGTCCTTGGGCGGTTGCCAGGCGGTTACGGTCATCGGGTCGTTGAACGCCAGCGGCCCCACGCCCGTGCGGGCCACGAAGCCGGCGCCTGCGCCCTCCGAAGGCCCGGGAAGCCGCCGCACCACGGTCAGCGGCGCCCAATCGCCGTGTCGGGGCCAGTCGACCAGCGTCGCCCACACGGCTTCGGCGGGGGCGTCGACCTCTTGAACGACGGTGAACTGTGCCATCGGCGACTCCCTCCGCAGCCTGCCAGGCAACACTACGTCCGGGCGGCCGGCCGGATGGCACGCAGCCGAGCTGCGGTGGCCCGTTTCCCGGCCGGCTCCCGGCTGCTCCGGCTCGTCGACGCGTCGAAACAGATCAGCACCACATTGCGAGGGCCGCGCGACGAACATGACGTCACAGATCCCGGCGGCCGGGCGGTGGCGGGCCGCGAGCCGGGCCGACCAGCGGGACCAGGGCGGCCGACGACAACGTGACCAGGATGCCGTCGGCGGGCAGGGGTGAGCAACAGCGTCGGCCCGAAGTAGGTGAGGCGGGCGGGGTGAGGTCGTCGTCGGGAGCGCGGCCGGGCACGGCCAGCAGGGTGCTCGACGGGTGGAGCGCGGCCGCGCCGAAGACGGCGTACGCGGCCATGAAGATCACGTTGGGCCGGTCGGGGCGTTCGCCGTTGGCCGTCGCCCGTCAGTGCGCCGGCAACGTCGGCGGCCAGGGTCAGCGCCGCGCCGACCGTGAAGAGCCGGATCGAGGTAGTGCGCCCGGCCGGGGACACCAGCGCGACCCGCAGCATTCCGCCGAGTGTGCCGAAGAGCGCGATGACCGAGACGAGGACGCGCCGGCCGGGTGCGGCACCCGGCCGGCGCTACCGGTGACACGAGTCAGTAGCCGTAGATCAACTTGTACGCGACCTCCGGCAGGAACTGGCCGGCGGAGGAGCCGCCGCCGACGCCGCAGTTGCCGTCTGACTCGCCCGGCGTCTTGAGCCAGAGGAGCATTTCCGCTCCCCCGCCGAGCTGGGTGGGCGTGCCGATCCGACGGCCGGCCGGGTTGCACCATTCGCCGTTCGAGCCGTTGCCGTTGCGGCTGGTGTCGATCACGAACGGCTTGCTGTAGCCGTAGTTGCGCAGGGCGGCGGCGACCCGGTTGCCGTAGTTGGCGTTGTCCGAGGTCGGGAAGTAGTTCGACACGTTGAGCGCGAACCCGCGGGCGTTGGCGACACCGGCGGAGTTCAGGCGCTGCGCCATCGTGTTGGCGTCGACCCAGCCGGGGTTGCCCGCGTCGAGATAGGCCCAGGTGTTGGGCGCCTTGGACCGGAACTGGGCGACCGCCCGCGACAGCATCCCGAGCCGGTCGTTGATCTGGGACTGGCTCATGCAGCCGAAGTCACCCAGCGAGTCCGGTTCGAGCACCACGACGGCGGGACGGTTGCCGATCGCGGAGGCGAACGACGAGATCCACGAGTCGTAGCCGCCGACGCTTCCGGCGCCGCCGCCGGAGTGCCCGCCGCAGGCGTCGCGCCCGGGGATGTTGTAGGCGACCAGGATGGGCAGTTTGTCGACGGCGTCGGCGGCCCCGACATAGCGTCCGACGGCCTGCGAGATGTCGCCGCTCCAGTTGCCGAACCAGCTGGCCATGGGCCGCTGGGCGATCTGGGAGCGGATGGCGCCGGCCCGCCCGTCGCCGGGGTTGGCGGCGACCCAGGCGGCTGGGCTGGACTGCGGGTTGACGTAGAAGCCGCTGGTCTGGTCGATGGGGCCCGCGTGGGCGGCGGGCGCGCCGAGCAGCACGGTGGGGATGGCCAGCGCCAGGGCGGCGACGAGGGTGCGGGGACGGATCGATCGTGTCATGGGACGGGTCTCCTGAGCGTGCGGATGCCGGGGCCTCGGTGGGAAGCCCGATGATCGAACTGGAAGCGCTTCCAGCGAGAGTCATCAATCGGTGGTCTTCACATGCTCGACAGTGGTTCCCGATTAGTCAATAGTTTGTCGTGAATGCCTGGGACCGCTTCCAGCAGTCTGGGCGATTCCGGAAATCGTTACGATGCGTTCGGCGACCGGCAGCGACGTCGCCACGACAGCAGGCAGGAGCGCCCTCGACATGGTGGCAGAAACACCGCCCCGGCGACCCGTCCCGGTCCGGGCAGCACCGGCAACGCGCCGGCGGCCCCCCTCGGTCCGAAACGAGGGCTCGCAGACAGAGGCAGCGCACCAACAACCCACCGCCGGCCACGACACGGACGCGGGAGCAGAAAAACCGCGAAGCGAAGGCGCCAGGGCGGGGACACCTCGCCGGCGACCCGGACCGAGCCAGGGCTTGGGTTCAGAGGGAGAGCAGCCGCGGGGCGAGGGTGCGAGGGCGGAGGCCGTGCGGCGGCAGCCCACGCTGGATGAGGTGGCTGCGCGGGCCGGGGTGTCCCGGTCGGCCGCGTCGCGGGTCATCAACCAGGCGCCACACGTCAGCCGGACCACCCGCGAGGCCGTCGAACGTGCCGTCAAGGAGATGGGCTACCTGCCCAACCGGACGGCTCGGGCCCTGGCCAAGCAGCAGACCGGGATCGTCGCGCTGGCCGTGTCGCACGACGATCCGGAGCTGTTCGCCGATCCGTTCTACGCCCAGGTCATCGTGGGTGTGTCGGCGGTGCTGGAGGAGACCGACCTGCACCTTTTGCTGTCGCTGGCCAGCGCCGGGCGGGGCCGCACCCGCCTGACCAACCTGCTGCGCACCAGGGGCGTCGACGGGATCATGCTGATGGCCATGGGTGAGAACGACCCGCTGCACACGGTGGTGCGGGAGGCCGGGTTGCCGGCGGTCTACGGCGGGCGGCCGCCGCGGATGGAGCCGCGGTGGTATGTCGACTCCGACAACCTCGGCGGGGCGCGGGCCGCCACCGAGCACCTGATCGGCCTCGGCCGCACCCGGATCGTCACGATCATGGGGCAGCCGGGAACCGAGGCCGGCGAGACCCGGCACCGCGGGTACCGGGAGGCGATGATCATGGCTGGCCTCACCCCGTACGGGATGGCCGAAGGCGATTTCACCGAGACGGCGGGCGCTGCCGCCATGCGGACCCTGCTCGAGCGTCATCCCGACCTCGACGCGGTGTTCGCCGCGAGCGACAACATGGCGGCCGGGGCGTTGCGGGTGCTGAGCGAGGCGGGCCGGTCCGTGCCGGGCGACGTGGCCGTGGTGGGCTTCGACGACCTGGGCATCGCCCGGCGCACCGGCCCGCCGCTGACGACGGTGCACCAGTCCATTCAGGCGCTGGGCAAGGAGATGACGCGGATGCTGCTCGACCTGATCGCCGGGCGCGACCGGACGCCGCTCATCCTGCCGACCCGCCTGGTCCACCGCGGCTCGGCCTGACGGGGGCAGGCGGCGGATCGCCTGCGTCAAGCAGCTGTCCTACGGTCGCGGTGTGCGAGCCTTCGTCCGGCGCCGGTCAGTGGGCGGCGGGTGTGCCCGAGGAGCGGGCCGATGATCATTCAGGGCGCGGACGAGGCGGTCGCCGGCATCGCGGGCGGCAGCACGGTGCTGGTCGGCGGGTCCGGCTCATCGACGCGTTGGGCACGAGAAGCATGGGGGCTCTCGGACGGGTGACGCAGAACATGAGAACCAGGCGCACGGGCAGCGCCGACTGTGGTACCGCACACGTCGGTCACACTCAGACAATCGGCTGACCGGCCGATTCTGCTCCTGAGGGACTTTCCGTACGAGCCGGATGGGAGCGCGAATGACCTCGCGAACCGCCTATGCGTGTTACGCGGGCTGGGTCGTGGTCGTCGCCGCGGCGTACTACGCGTTCCCAGAGGCCCACCTGTACACCTGGGCCGCGCTCGGGTACTCCAGCGCCGCCGCGATCGTGGCCGGCGTACGGCTGAACCGGCCGTCCCGGCAGCTGCCGTGGTATCTCATCGCGCTCGCGATCGTCTGTTTCACCACGGGTGACTCGCTCTACAACCTGATCCTCGCGCGCGGGCACCAACCGCCCTATCCGGGTGTCAACGACGCGCTCTACCTGCTGGTTTATCCGCTGCTCACCGTCGGCTTCCTGTACTTCGTGCGGGCCCGCTCCGGCGGCGGCAACCGGACCGCCCTGCTGGACGCGCTGGTGCCGACGGTCGGCTTCGGGCTGCTGGCCTGGATCTACTGGATCGCGCCGTTCACCCGCTCGGAAGAGCTGTCGATGCTGCAGAAGCTGGCCTCGATCGCGTATCCGGTGGGCGACGTGCTCGCGCTGGCGATGATGCTGCGGATCATCACCACCTCGGGGCGGCGACCGGGTGCGCTGACAGCGATCGGCACCGGCATCGTGGGCCTGTTGCTGTCCGACGTCTTCTACGGCCAGTCGCAGCTCAACAGCGCCTGGGTCCTGGGCGGCCCGGTCGACCTGGGCTGGATCGTGTTCTACGCGGCCGTGGGCTTCGCCGGGCTGCTGCCGTCGATGCGCGAGCTCACCGAGCCGTCGCCGTCCAGCGGCGCCGACAGCTCGCCGCGGCGGATCATCTGGATGGCGTCGGCTGCGCTGATCGCTCCGGTGGTGCTCCTGCTGCAGTGGGCGCAAGGCCTCGATGACGACGAGCTGGGACCGCTCACGACCGACCTGCCGGTCATCGCCGCCGCCTCGGCGCTCATGTTCGTGCTGGTGCTGGCCCGGGTCAACGGCCTGGCCAACGTCAACCGCCGGGCCCGCGACCGGGAACTGGCCCTGCGCGAAGCCGGGGCGCTGCTCTCCTCCGCCGCCACCGAGCAGGACGCGGTCCAGTCGGTGCGGCAGGCCGTGGCCACCCTGATGCCGGCGAGCCAGCCGTGTCACGTACGGCTGCTCGAGAGCGTCGGCCTGCCACCGGGCCGCGGCGTCCGGGTGGCCCCGGTCGCCGACGTGCCCGAACTGCCGGTGCCCCCGGAGTACGACCACGTCGCGTACGCGACGATGGAACTTCCGGGCGAGAACCCACGGGTCGTCACGGTGCTCGTGGCGGCGCCGTTGTTCGTCCTGCGGGAGCTGCGGCCCTCGTTCGAGGCGCTGTTCGACCAGGTGGCCGTGGTGCTCGAGCGGATCAACCTGACCGGTGAGGTGAGCCGCCGCGACACCGAGGCCTATTTCCGCACCCTCATCCACAACGCGTCCGACGTCATCCTGATCGTGGACGACGAGGACCGGATCCGGTACGCCAGCCCGTCGGCCGCCGGGGTGTTCGGCTACCCCGACCTGACCGGCATGCCGCTGGCGACGCTGACCGACCAGCCCGTGGCGCTGGGCCGGATCCTCGCCGGCATCCGGGCCGGGCGCCCGCTCGACCTCGACGGGCTCGACGTGACAGCCGTCTGTGCCGACGGACGCTCGCTGCACGTCGACTTCACCGCCCGCGACCTTCGGGACGACCCCACCGTACGGGGTCTGGTGCTGACGATCCGGGACATGACCGACCGTTACGTGCTCGAGAAGGACCTGTACCAGCTGGCGTTCTACGACGAGCTCACCGGCATGGCCAACCGCGTGCTGTTCCGCGACCGGCTGGAACAGGCGTACGGGGAAGCGCAGCGCGACGACGCCGAGCTGGCTGTGCTCTTCGTCGACGTCGACGACTTCAAGGAGGTCAACGACACCCTCGGCCACGCCGTCGGCGACGAGCTGCTGGTCATCGTGGCCAAGCGGATCACCGAGGCGGTGGGGACGGGACGGACGGCCGCGCGGCTGGGCGCCGACGAGTTCGCCGTCCTGGCCGAGCGGATCACCGACGCGTCGGAAGCCGAGGAGCTGGCCGCGCGCATCGTCGCCGCGCTGGCCGCGCCGGTCGAGGTCAGCGACGGCTCGGGCCGCACCCACATCGTCAGCGGCGCCTGCAGCGTCGGGGTGGCGAGCAGCCGGGACGCCCACAGCGGCCCCGAGCTGCTGCGGCACGCCGATCTGGCGCTGCACCAGGCCAAGGGCGCCGACAAGGGGACCTGGCAGCGCTACCGCGGCGAACTGCACACCGACATGGCCCAGCGCCTGGAGACCCGGGTCGCGCTGCTCGACGCGATCGACGCCGAGCAGTTCCGGCTGCTGTACCAGCCGATCGTCAACCTGCGGACCAACCGGGTCGAGGGTGTCGAGGCGCTGGTCCGATGGCAGCACCCGACGCGCGGCCTGCTCGGCCCGTACCACTTCATCGAGCTCGCCGAGGAGAGCGGCGCCATCGTCGCGATCGGCAACTGGGTGTTGCGGGAATCGCTGGCGCAGTTCGCCCGGTGGCACGCCGACGACCCGTCCGGGAGCCCGAGCTACGTCAGCGTCAACGTGTCGGCGCGGCAGTTCCGCACCCCCGGTTTCGTCGACCGGGTCCGCGCCGCGCTCACCGAGGCCGGGGTCGAGCCGCCACGCCTGCTGCTCGAGATCACCGAGAGCCTGGTTCTGCGCGACGCCGACCAGGTCTGGGCCGACCTGCGCACGCTGCGGGCGCTGGGCGTGCGGATGGCGATCGACGACTTCGGCACCGGCTACTCGTCGCTGAGCTACCTGCGGGAGATGCCGGTCGACGTACTGAAGATCGACAAGTCGTTCATCGACGACGTGCTGCACAGCGAGAAACAGCGCGTCCTGGTCGAGACGATCGTGGCCCTGGCCCACAACTTCGAGCTGCGGGTGGTCGCCGAGGGTATCGAGGACCATGGTCAGCGCGCGGTGCTGACCGCCATGGGCTGCGACTACGGCCAGGGTTACCTGTTCGCGAAGCCGGTCCGGCCGGAGGAGATCCCCGCGCTGACCCGCGTCGAACCGGCCCTCGTGAAGTAACCCCTCAGGACCGGGCCACCGCCGTGACGACGACGTTGTCGCGATAGTGCCTGGTCTCGGCGTCGAACGGCCCGCCGCAAGTGATCAGGGTGAGCCGGGCGGCGCCGTCGCGGGCGAAGTACTTCTCCAGCGGGATGGCGGTTTTGCGGTACCGCTCGCGGGCGACCACCTCGAACCGGCGGTCCCGGCCGTCCGGGCCGACGAGGGTCACGGCGTCCCCCGCGTTCAGCGTGCCGAGCTTGAAGAAGGCGCCCTTGCCCTCGGCCGCGCTGTCCACGTGCCCAGCGATGACGATGGAACCGGCCGGCGCCGAGAAACCCGGCCCGTACCGGTACCAGCCGACCTTGTCGACGCTGGGCGGTACGGCGAAGTCGCCGGTCCTGGCGTCGATGCCGACCGCGTCGACGGCCGCGTCCAGGTCGAGGGCGGGGACGCGCAGGCGGGACGGCACGTCGGAGTCGCCGGCCTTGGCCGGTGCGCCGTCCTGGATCGGCACTCGCGCTGCCGGGCCGGAAGCCGGCGCGGAGGACGGCATCATGACCGCCGGGTCGCCGAAGTCGGCGGCCGGCTGCGACTGGCAGGCAACCACGCCACCGGTGACGGCCAGCGCCACGCCGAACAGGGTGAGGGAAAGGGCACGCCCCGGACGGGTCCGGGGCGTGCCGCGAAGTGAGCTCATCGCCGGCTGGTCGCCAGCCGGGTGAGGCCGAACAGGGCCAGCAGGAGGCCGGTCGCGGCGGCGTACCAGGGCAGCGAGCCGTTGCCGTCGGCCTGGCCGCCGTCGCCGCTGGGCACGCCGTCCGGCGCCGAGTGCAGCCCGGTGATCGACTGCGAGACGATGTCCAGGGTCTCGTCCTCGGCCGAGCCGACCGCGTACACGATGGTCGCGGCCCCCTCCTTGAGGTCGAGGTCGGCCGGGCCGAGCACCCGGGTGCCGGTGCCGGCCAGCACCACGTCGGCCGAGACCGTGCCCGCGTCCAGGTCGGCCTTGCCCTCCTCACCGTTGGTCACGTCCTCGAAGACGGGCTGTCCACCGGCCCGGATGTCCACGGCCGGGGCGGCCGCGGCGTGCCGCACGATCAGGCGGGTCTTGCCGGCCGCCAGCTTGGCGGTGTCGTTGGCGAACGGCGTCAGCGCCGGCTCGCCGTCGGCGCTCAGGTGGGCGACCAGGCTGATGTTCGCGTCGCCGGGAACCTCCGCGTTGTCGACCTTGAGCAGGGCGCTGCCGATGGCCTCGCCGGGCTCGGTCAGGGCGATGTCGTACTCGCCGGCGGGCAGGCTCAGCGGGCCGGCGACCTTGCCGGGCTGGAAGTCCGGGATGGTCTTCTCACCGTTGACGTAGACGTCCACCGCCTGGCCGGGGATGCCGTGCACCACCGTGACCTCGGAGTTCGCCTTGGCGTAGGCCGGCGCGGAACCCAGCGCCCCGGCGACGCCGAAGCCGATCAGGGTGACGGCGCCGAGCGCGGCGACGCGGCGGAAGGGCGAGATGCGCATCAGATCTCCTGTGAGGGGAAGGTCGTTGATTCGGTACGCCCGGTCCTTCGCCGGCCCGGCGGCGATTGGATGCGGCGAGAAAAAAGTTCTTCCGGCTGCATCCGCCGACGGGCCGGGGAACGAACCACCGGGGAATCCCTGTGCCCAGGAAGGAGGTCGATGAGCTCCGACGACGAACTCGCCGAGCGGTTACGCGCCGGCGACGAGACGGCTCTACGAGTGGCGTACGAGCGGCACGGCTCGGCCGTGCTGTACCTGGCTCAGCGCCTGCTCGGCAACCGGGCCGACGCTGAGGACGTCACTCAGGTGACATTCGTGGCCGCCTGGTCCGGCCGGGACGGTTTCGATCCGCAACGCGGCACGATGCTGGGCTGGCTGCTCGGCATCGCGCGGCGCAAGGCCGTCGACCGCCTCCGGGCGGCGGCCCGCGACCAGCGGACGACCGAGACCGTGCAGGCCCAGACGACCGTGCCGACCGTCGAGGAATCCCCGGAACGGATCGTCGACCGGCTCGTCATCGCCGACGAGCTGGGGCGGCTGCCCGACGAACAACGACGCACACTGGAACTGGCATTTTTCGACGATCTGACCCACCCCCAGATAGCGACCGTCACCGGACTGCCACTGGGCACTGTCAAGAGCCATATCCGGCGCGGAATGGCGAACCTGCGACGCCGTTGGGAGGTGGACGGTGCAACATTTGGATCCCGATCGGCTGGTCCTTCTCGCGCTCTCTGAGGAGATCGAAGAGCTGAACGAATCCGATCACCTGGCGCAGTGCGAGGGCTGCCGGCAGGAGATCGAAGCCTTGCGCCACGTCGCCGAGATCGGCTCGCAGTCCCAGGACCTGCGTGACCTGCCGGCGCCGCCGGAGCACGTGTGGCAGGCCATCGAGGCCGGCATCGCCGGATCCCCGGCCCCCGCCGAACAGGCGGCGCCGGTGGTCGACATGGCGGACCGCCGGGCCCGGCGCGAGCGCCCCCGGCCGCGCTGGCTGTTGCCGGCGGTCGCGGCGGCGGCAGCGGCGGTCATGGCGGTGGCCGGCACAGTGGCCGTCGACAGGTTTGCCGATCGCACGCCGGACGCGCCGGTGACGGCCCGGGCGACGCTGACGCCGCTGAAGGAGGTGCCGCCGAACGCGGGTGGTGACGTGCGGGTGCTGGCCGACGGGCGGTTGCAGGTCGACGTCCACAACCTGCCGCTGACCACCGGCTTCCACGAGGTGTGGCTGCTCGACCCCGACAACCCGGGCAAGATGGTGGCCATCGGCAGCCTGACCGACAAGCCGGACGTGGTGCTGCCGGTGCCACCGGGCACCGACCTCAACCGCTATCGCCTGGTCGACATCAGCGACGAACCGCACGACGGCGACGCCACCCACTCGGGTCGCAGCCTGCTGCGCGGAACGCTGACGTACTGATCGGAGAACGCCGGGGCCGCCACCCCCGGCGTTCTCCGTCCTGCTGGAACAGTGGCCTGAGAATCGGGCGAAGTCGATCACCTTCGATACTCGCGCGGCGTTGCCGAGGGGCGTAACGTCGGCTTCCGACCGCACAGCCGCGTGGCGCATCGGAGGTCGACATGACCGCTGTCGTACCGAAGCCCGTCGAGCCCCACCCCTGGCCCGTACGGCGGCAGGTGAGGGGCTCGGCGCTGGCCCGGGTGCTGCGGACGACCGACGCGAAGCAGATCGGGATCATGTACATGATCACCGCCTTCGTGTACTTCATGATCGGCGGGGTGATGGCGCTGGTCATGCGGGCGGAGCTGGCGCAGCCGGGCATGCAGCTGCTCTCCCCCGAGCAGTACAACCAGCTCTTCACCATGCACGGCACGATCATGCTGCTGTTCTTCGCCACGCCGATCGTGTTCGCGTTCGCCAACTTCGTCGTGCCCATCCAGATCGGCGCGCCCGACGTGGCGTTCCCCCGGCTCAACGCCTTCGCCTACTGGTTGTTCCTGTTCGGCGGCGCGATCGCCATCGGCGGGTTCTTCACGCCCGGCGGCGCGGCAGACTTCGGCTGGACGGCGTACGCGCCGCTCAGCGACTCGATCCACTCCCCCGGCCTCGGGGGGAACATGTGGATCGTCGGCCTCGCCCTCTCCGGCCTCGGCACCATCCTCGGCGGCGTCAACATGATCACCACGATCCTGACGCTGCGCGCCCCCGGCATGACCATGTTCCGGATGCCGATCTTCACCTGGAACATCCTGCTGACCAGCGTGCTCGTGATCCTCATCTTCCCGTTCCTGGCCGCCGCGCTGTTCGCCCTCGCCGCCGACCGCATCCTCGGCGCGCACGTCTACGACGCGGCCACCGGCGGGCCGATGCTCTGGCAGCACCTGTTCTGGTTCTTCGGCCACCCCGAGGTATACGTGGTGGCGCTGCCCTTCTTCGGCATCATCACCGAGGTCATCCCGGTCTTCAGCCGCAAACCGGTCTTCGGGTACAAGGGCCTGGTCGCCGCCACCCTGCTGATCGCCGGGTTGTCGATGTCGGTGTGGGCGCACCACATGTTCGCCACCGGCCAAGTGCTGCTGCCCTTCTTCAGCCTGCTCAGCTACCTGATCGCCGTGCCGACCGGCATGAAGTTCTTCGTCTGGATCGGCACCATGTGGCGCGGGCAGATCAGCTTCGAGACCCCGATGCTGTTCGCGATCGGCTTCCTCGTGACGTTCCTGCTGGGCGGGCTCACCGGGGTGCTGCTGGCCTCGCCGCCGATCGACTTCCACGTGCACGACAGCTATTTCGTGGTCGCCCACTTCCACTACGTGCTGTTCGGCACCATCGTGTTCGCGGTGTTCGCCGGCATCTACTTCTGGTTCCCGAAGATGTTCGGCCGCATGCTCGACGAGCGGCTGGGCAAGGTCCACTTCTGGCTGACGCTGGTGGGTTTTCACACGACGTTCCTGGTGCAGCACTGGCTCGGCGCCGAGGGCATGCCCCGCCGGTACGCCGACTACCTGACCGGCGACGGCTTCACGGCGCTGAACACAGTGTCGACGATCGGCGCGTTCGTCCTCGGGGCGTCCACATTGCCGTTCATCTACAACTGCTGGAAGTCGTACAAGGTCGGCCAGGTCGTGACCGTCGACGACCCGTGGGGCCACGGCAACTCGCTCGAGTGGGCCACCTCGTCCCCGCCACCACTGCGCAACTTCGACCGCATGCCCCGCATCCGGTCCGAACGCCCCGCCTTCGACGCCAAGTTCCCGCACCTCGCGGCCGGCGAGCGCACCGAGGCCGGACCGCCCGAGGGTGGCTCACGGCCGCTGACCGGCGAGTCCGACGGTGGCGCGAGGTATCAGGAGGACAAATCCTGAGCGTTGCGCTGGACGGCGATCAGGGCGACGTCATCGACGGTTTGCTGCCCGCCCAGGCTCGTCATGATCGCGGAGACGCAATCGGCGGGGCTGGCGGGCTCCACGATGTCGAGCAGCCGCTTGATGCCGACATCGATGATCTCGCCACGGCGTTCGACCAGCCCGTCGGTGTAGCCGAGCAGCAGCGCCTCGGGTGGCATGCCGACCACCGCGCTGCGCCGCGCCCCCAGACGGCCGAGGCCGAGAGGAGCGTCCACCGGCACCTCGACCAGCGAGGCCGGCCGGCCGGGCAGGGCGAGGATCGGCGCCAGATGCCCCGCCGACGACATGCGGACCGTCGTTCTGTCCGGTGAGATCATCGCGTAGAAGGCGGTGGTCAGCAGGCCCGCCTCGAAATGCCGGACCTTGCGGTCGAGCAGCGCCAGCACCTCGGCCGGGTCCTCGCTGATCAGCGCGTACGCGCGCAGGGCACTGCGGATGCGGCCCATCACCACGGCCGAGGCCAGGCCGTGGCCCGACACGTCACCGATCACCAGGCCGGCCCAGCCGGACGGCAGCTGGAACAGGTCGTACCAGTCGCCGCCGATGCCGAAATCCTGCCCCGGCGCGTACCGGGCGGCCACCTGCAACCCGGGAAGAGCCGGCAGGACCGGGGGCAACAGGCTGCGCTGCAGCGACATGGCCGCGGCCTGATCGAGCCGGTGGGAACGGATCTGCTCGGCGGCGCCGGCCCGATCGGCCGCCACCTCGAGGAACCGGACATCGTCCTCGGTGAACTGCCGCATCGAGCGGGCGCCCACGAGCATGACGCCGATGACGTCGCGGCCGGCGAAGACGGGCACGCCGAGCAGCGAGCGGATGCCCGAGGCCAGCAGGGCGGAGCTGACCACGTCGGCGTCGGTCACCCGGGTCAGGACGAGCGGCTTGCCGCCCTGGGCGACCCGGCCCGCGAAGCCACGGCCCACCGGAATCCGGAGGCCGTCACGGATGTCCTGTTCCAGGCCCTTGGCGGCGGCGACGGAGAGATGCTGATCGTGCGGGTCGAGGAGCAGAACGGCCGCGGTGTCGGCTCCCAGCAGATCCCGTACGCGGTCAAGAAGCTCGTCGAGGAGGTCGGGCACCTCGAGGCGGGAAAGGGCGGCGTCGGTCATCGCGTCGAGCCGGCGCAGCCGCTCGACGGCGGAGAGCACGCCATCGGATTCCACGTGAACACCTTAACCGTCGTCCAGTGGCTTCCGGCCTCGCATGTCCGGGTGAGGCGGGCGCCGAGATCCACCCTCGTACATCCGGGTCAGGCGTCTCCCGAGCGGTTGCCCGGGACGACCAGGACCGGCCGGTGCGCCCGGTGCAGGGTCGCCATCGCCACGCTGCCCAGCAGGATCTCCCGGATCATCGAGCGGCCCCGCGACCCGACCGCCACCACCGCGGCCCTGCGCTCGCGGGCGTCGCCGGCCAGCACCTCCGCCACCGCCCGCGCGGACGCCCCGCGACCGGCCGGAAGACGAACCACGTCACGGTCCTCGGAGTCCGCGCTGTCACCGACCGCGACGAGCACCTTCTCCCGCTTCGGAAACAGCCGCTCGACCGCGGCCAGGGCGGACCGGGCGCCGTCCGAGTCGTCCCAGCCGATGACGACCGGACCGTCGGCCAGGGCCTCGTACTCGTCGATCAGCAGCGGGTGCGGCAGCACCAGAACCGGGGCCGGGCTGTAGTGCACCACCATGTCGGAGACGCTGCCCAGCACCGCTTTGGCGCCGCCGAGGCCGCGGGAGCCGAGGAGCACCAGATCGGGGCGCAGCTTCTCGGCCAGTTGCGTGAACTGCAGTCCCTCACCGCCGAAGCTGCGCTCGACCAGCGGCTCGGCCTCCCAGCCGGCGGCACGCGCCAGGGTGGTGCCGACTCCGGCCACACGGTCCGCCTCGAACCGGCCCTCGCGTTCGACAGCAGCCACGAACTCGTTGACATGGGCGGTGCCCCGCCACAGGCGACGGCGCATCTCCTCGCTGGCGAACGGCGGCGTCCACAGATGAGTGATCCACGCCTGGGCGCCGGGGAACAACCGTGCGCCGGCCTCGATCGCGGTGGTCGAGGCCGGAGAACCGTCGTACCCCACGATCACGCGAATGCCGGTGGGTTCCACCATGGCGCTGCCTCCTCTTTCCGTCTTCCCAGGTTCAAGTATGGCGGCGCCCCAGGTGCCGCAGACAGGTCTTTCGGCCCTGGCCACGCCGTGGTGGGAGATCACAACGGGTACGCGCCCGACTGCGGCTTGGGGAAGGATGAGGCGATGAGATGGCACGCCCTTCCGGTGGCCGAGGCCGTAACCGAGTTCGGCGTCGATCCCGTACGGGGTCTGACGGCCGCCGAGGCGGAGCGCCGGCGCGACGAGTACGGTCCGAACCAGCTCGCCGAGACGCCGAGGGAGCCGCGCTGGCGGGCCTTCGCGCGTCAGTTCCAGGACCTGCTGATCATCATCCTGCTGCTCGCCGCGGTGGTGTCCCTGCTGGTCAGCCGGGAGTGGGAGACGCCGATCGCGATCGCGCTGGTGGTCCTGCTCAACGCCACCATCGGTTTCGTGCAGGAGTCCCGGGCCGAGGCGGCCCTCGACGCGCTGCGCAAGCTGAGTGTGACCACCGCGACCGTACGCCGTGACGGACGTGTCCTGCGCCTCGACGCCGGCGAGCTGGTTCCCGGCGACGTGGTGCTGCTCGATGCCGGCGACCGCGTGCCGGCGGACGGGCGGTTGCTGACGTCGGCCTCGCTGGAGGTTCAGGAGTCGATGCTGACCGGCGAGGCGCAGCCGGTGGCCAAGTCGTCCGGAGCGACGGTCGACGAGGACGCGTCGCTGGGCGACCGGTTGACCGTCGTCCACATGAACACGGAGGTCACCCGGGGCCGGGGCGAGATGGTGGTGACCGCCACCGGGATGCGCACCGAGACCGGCCGCATCGCCGATCTGCTGCACCAGGCCGAGCCCGGCCCGACGCCGCTGCAGCGGCAGATCGACAAGCTCAGCCGTACGCTGGCCGTCATCGCCGGCGCGGTGATCGCGGTGGTGTTCGTCCTCGGGCTGATCCGCGGGCAGGAGTTCGACGAGCTGTTCGTCAGCGCCGTGTCGCTGGCCGTGGCCGCCATCCCCGAGGGCCTGCCCGCGGTGGTGGCGTTCACCCTGGCCATGGGCACCGGCCGGCTGGCGCGGCGCGGCGCCATCGTCAAACGGCTCGCCTCCGTCGAGACGCTGGGCAGCACCTCGCAGATCTGCACCGACAAGACCGGCACGCTGACCCTCAACCAGATGACCGCCCGCGAGCTGGTGCTGGCGGGCCGGCGCTTCACGGTCTCGGGCGAGGGATACGCCACCGACGGACGGATCCGCACCACCGACGGCTCCAAGCTGCCGGCGACCCTCGACCAGGCCCTGCACGGCATGGCGCTGTGCAGCGAGGCGGTGATCCGCGACGGCGAGGTGGTGGGCGACCCCACCGAGGGCGCGCTGGTGGTGCTGGCCGAGAAGGGCGGCGTCGACGTCACGGCGCTGCGCGAGCAGACCCCGAGACTGCTCGAGATCCCGTTCGACTCCGACTACAAGTTCATGGCTACCTTCCACGCGTGGACCGACGACGACGGGCAGGAGGTCGTCCGCTGCTTCGTCAAAGGCGCGCCCGACGTGCTCGCGGCCCGCGCCGACCGCTACCTCGGCGGTGACGACATCACGCCGTTCGACGACGCCGCCCGCGAGCGTTACGAGCAGGCGAACGCCTCACTGGCGGCCCAGGGCATGCGCGTCATGGCCATCGGGATCGAAGATTTCCCCGTACGGGATTTCGCCGCCCCCGACGACCCGAAGCAGATGCTCGACCGCCTCGTGCTGGTCGCGCTCGTCGGCATCGTCGACCCGCCCCGCCCCGAGGCGCGGCAGGCCATCGCCGAGTGCCGGGACGCCGGGATCCGCGTCCGGATGCTCACCGGCGACCACGGGGTCACCGCCGGGGCGATCGCCGGCGAGCTGGGCATCCCGGGCGAGGCGGTCACCGGCGCCGACCTCGACGCCATCGAAGACGACAAGGCGCTGGCGGCCCGGCTCGACGAGGTGGGCGTCGTCGCCCGGGTGTCGCCCAGCCACAAGATCCGGATCGTCCGCGCGCTGCAGGACCGCGGCGAGGTGGTCGCCATGACCGGCGACGGCGTCAACGACGCGCCGGCGCTGCGCAAGGCCGACATCGGCGTCGCGATGGGGGTGACCGGCACCGAGGTCACCAAGGAAGCGGCCACCATGGTGCTCACCGACGACAACTTCGCCACCATCGTCTCCGCGGTCCGTGAGGGCCGCGGCGTGTACGCCAACATCGTCAACTTCACCCGCTTCCAGGTGTCGACAGCGCTCGGCTTCGTCATGACCTTCCTGGTCGCCTCGCTCACCGGCATCGCCGGCGGCGCGCCGTTCACCGCCCTGCAGATCCTCTTCGTCAACCTGGTGATGGACGGGCCGCCCGCGATGTCGCTCGGCATCGACCCGGTCAGCCCGGACGCGATGAAACAGTCGCCCCGCCGGCACGACGAACACATCCTGAACCGCAAACGCCTGATCCGTATCCTGCTGGCCAGCCTCGTGATGGCCACGGGCACGCTTGCCGTGCTGGTCTGGGCGCCCGGCCCGGCGCCGGAACTGGGTGAGGCCACCGTCGCGGGCACCATGGCGTTCGTGACGTTCGTGCTGTTCCAGGCGTTCAACCTGCTCAACGTGCGGCACGACACCCGCAGCGTGTTCAGCCAAGAGACGCTGACCAACCGTTCCGCGTTCGCCGCCACCGGCGTCGTCGTGCTCCTGCTCGTGCTGCTCGTCGAGATGGACGTGCTGCACGGCCTCTTCGCCACCACCGATCTGACCTCCGGGCAGTGGCTGACCTGCGCCGGGGTGGCCTCCACGATTCTCGTCGCCGGCGAGATCGTGAAGGCCTTCCTCCGCCGGTCCTCTCGTTCTCGTTGAGGAGAGTCTCCCGTTCTCGTTGAGGAGAGCAATGAACGACCCGTACGGGACGGACGAGCGCGACGCGTTGCGCAAGACGATCGCCGAGTTCGTGCGCCGCGAGATCACGCCGAACATCGACGAGTGGGAACGGGCCGGTGAATGGTGGTCAGCGCCGAAAGCCTCCTCGAGGCGGGCGGTTCGTGCCGGAACGCATCATCATGGCGGTGCACGCCTACTCGGTGGCGCAGCGCTGCCTCGACCTGACCCTCTCGTACGTCCGTGACCGCTCCACCTTCGGCAAGCCGCTGATCACCCGGCAGGTGGTGCGGCACAAGCTGGTGCAGATGCGGCAGCGCATCGAACTGGCCCGCACCTATACCCGGCTGGTGGCCGCCCGGCACGCCGCGGGTTCGTTCGTCGCCGGCGAGGCCTGCCTGGCCAAGAACGCGGCTGTCGAGGCCGGCAAATACGTGGTCGACGAGGCCGTCCAGCTGCACGGCGGGACGGGCTACATGCGCGAGTCGGAGGTGGAACGCCACTACCGAGACATGCGCATCCTCGGCATAGGCGGCGGCGCCACCGAGGTCATGACCGACTTGGCCGCAAAACTCTTCGGCTACGACCGTCTCCCGTGACGTTCGAGGCGGCTCCCAGTCCGTTCGGAGGACATCGTTCTGTCGGTGGTGGCCGATAGCCTTTCGTAAAGCAGGTGAAAGGGACGACGATGAACCCGCGAAATCTCGGGCTGGGACGCCTGAAAGCTGTTGCTGACGCGGCCGGGCGAAAGGTTGCCGACGGCACGAACGCAGCCCGGCAGCTGGTCGCGGACGCCGCCGGTGATGCCCAAGGGGTGGTGAAACACTCCGCCGGGCAGGTGATGGCGAAGGTGGCGGACGTCAAGGGCGGCCTGTCCCGCCAGTCCGAAGAATCCGTTGATCTGTCCGCGCTTCCCTGCGCAGTGAAGTTGCTCTATTGCCGCACGTTGGTAAGTCTGGCGCTGGTCGACGCCGTGCTCGATCCTCGCGAGATCGCCAATCTGTACCTGTTCGCATCGACGATCGGTCTCGATGACGGAGCGCGATCGGCATTGCGCGGCGAAATCACGGCGGCACAGCACGGCGCGGAGACACTGGACGTCACCGAGGAACTGGCCCGAGAACTGCGCGGCCTTCTCGATGAGGGTCAACGCCAACCGGTGTTCACCATGCTGGTACGCGACCTCGTGCGGATCTCGCGTGCCGACCGGCATGCCGCCGACGTCGAGCGTGAGCGGATCGTGCTGGTCGCCGGGCTCGTGTTCGCCGAGTCCGCCGGCGAGGTGGTGCGGGCGACCGAGCGGCTGGTGGCCGCCGAGGAGGACTTCGCGTCCGGCAAGCTCACAACCAGCCAGATGGAGACCACCACCAAGGAGATCGTGGCCAAGGTGGCCGCGTTCGGCGCCCCGATCGCCGCCGTCAGTCTCGCCGGCAGCGTTACCGGGCTCGGCGGGGCGGGCATCACCACGGGTCTGGCGGCGCTCGGATTCGGGGGCCTGCTGGGCCTGAGCGCGATGGTCACCGGCATCGGCACGGTGGTGATTCTCGGGGTCGCGGTGCATCAGGGCACGCGCTACCTGCTGGCCACCAACGAGCGGGAACGCGAGAAGCGCCGCGAGTACCTGATCCAGCAGGTCCTCAAGCATCACCAGCAGGCAATGGCTGAGCTGACCGACGACATCGCGGGCCTCGCCCACCGGATGGAGGCCGGTCTTGCCCAGACCACGAGGAACGAGGAACGGCTCACCGTGCTCAAGGCCGAGCTGGACGCGTTCCAGCAGGCCTTGGCGAGTCTGCAGATCAGTCAGGAGTCCTTCGAACGGCGGGAACCGATCAGTGCCGGGTGACCCGCTGACGACCGCCGCCACCGTCGTGGCCTACCAGGCCGTCACGCTGACCGAACTTCACGGCCTGCTCGACCAGGTGGAGTTCGACCTCGAGGATGTCCTCGCACGCGAACGTCACGTCAGCTACTGCCTGGACTCGGTCGAGTCCGAGTTCGACACCGTACGAGCCCAACTCCGGGCACTGGGCATCACCGTGCCGACCCCCGGTCCGGCCGCACCTGCGGTGTTCGCTCCGAGCAGCCCGCGTTACGCCGTGCCTGTTGTCCCCGTTGAGGGCGACTTCGATCGGCTCGTCAGGCTCGCCGAGGCCCGCTTGGATCTGCTGGGCATCGATCTCACCCGAGATCCGCTCCCGCAGGTCGTTCCCCACGGCCAGATCGCAAACAGCCTGCGTCTCTACGCCGCGGAACACGGCGACGTCAGCTGGGACGAGACCGACTGGACGGTGGTCCTGCTCGCCGGGACCATCGCGACCCTGCTCGACATCGTGCTCGTCCGCATCCCCCAGGATGCCACCTTTCTCGGCAAGAAGTACACGGGCTCACCCCTCACCAAGTGGCTGCAGGACGGTGACCGTGCCAAGAAGATTCACGGCCACTACCTCAAAAGGTTCGAGAAGCTGGCCAAAGTGCCCTACGACGCCCCCACCACGGCGTCCACCGGCGGTCTGGTCGCGGGCATGCGGCCGGCCACCCATCGGCTCCAGAGCCTCGGCCATGACCCGGGCGTGGGTTTCCTCGCCGGCATAGCCGACCTGATGCGCGGCACCGGCACCTACATCGACAAAGCCGGGCAACTGATCCAGGTCCAGACCGGGGCCGACCCGGTCGGCCTGATCACCGCTCTCATCACCCAGGTGCGCCATCTGCTTTCGGACGTCTACACGCCCGCCGGCCTGCAGCCCCCGTTCTTCAGCCTGCTCCAGCTGGGCCAGATCAACTCGCCGTTCGCGCTGGGCCCGTCCGGCGTCAAGGTTCCTTGGACAGACGTCGCCCGCCACATGTACACGAACGGCTACGACCTGCGCCATTTCTTCACCATGGGCATCACGCCGGGCGTCGTGTCCGCGACCATCCGGGGCTATTGGCTTCTCAAGAGCTACGCCACCGGCGGCACCGCGGAACAACGGAAACTGGAGCACGCCAAGCTCACGTCCATGCTGCTGCTCGGGCACGCCATCGCCACCTCGGGCACGCTCCTCAAGACGGGGCTGGTGTTCGGCCTGAACCCGGCCGCCCTCAACTACAACCAGATCCTCGCCATGGCGCCGGCCACCATCGCCTGGTTCAAGGAAGCGGTCGCCCGCGACCATCGGATCAATGCGGCCCTCGCTCGAGAGTGGGAAGTCCTCGGTCAAGGATTGCGTTGATCGTCGGCCCCACTCGCACGCGACAGCACCATCTCGACGCCGAGCGGTGTCGTCAGCGGGTCGCGTACGGAGTCGCATGATGGATGTGAAGGTCAAGCGCCTATCGTGGTGACGTGTGGAACATCAGGTCGATCCGGGAAGCCGCCGCGCTGCAGCGCCGCATCGACGGGCTGGCCACGCGCCGGGCGGCCCTTCTGCGTTACGCCGCCGAGATCGTGTGAAGTCACCCGCCGTGTATCCGGTCGAGCCGTGGCAGGTCCGCGAGCCGGCGTTGGACCTCGAGCGCCTGGCTCAGGCCGAGTCGGTGTTCGCGGTGGCCAACGGGCACATCGGGCTGCGCGCCAACCTGGACGAGGGTGAGCCGCACGTCATCGCCGGCACCTACCTGAACTCGTTCTACGAGCAGCGGCCGCTGCCGTACCCGGAGGGCGGTTACGGCTACCCGGAGCAGGGCCAGACCCTGGTCAACGTCACCGACGGCAAGCTCGTCCGGCTCATGGTCGACGACGAGCCGTTCCATGTGGCGCACGGTCGGCTGATCGCCCACGAACGGGTGCTGGACCTGCGCGACGGCGTGCTGCGGCGCACGGTCGACTGGGAGTCCCCGGCCGGGCGGCGGGTGCGGATCCGTACGTCCCGGCTGGTTTCCTTCACGCAGCGGGCCGTGGCCGCCGTCGACTACGAGGTGGAGGCGGTCGGCGGCCCGTTGCGCATCACCGTGCAGTCGGGGCTGGTGGCCAACGAGGAACAGCCGCATGAGTCCTCCGATCCCCGGGTCGCGGCGGCGCTCGACCGGCCGCTCGTCGCGGTCGCGCAGGACACCGAGCAGCACGGCGCGGTGTTGCTGCACCGCACCCGGGCCAGCAAGCTGCTGATGGGCGCGGGCACGGACCACGTCGTCGAGGCGCCCGGCGACTACGACGAGGAGACCGACGTCCGCGAGGACTGGGCCCGCACCACCGTCGTCACGGTCCTGCGGCCGGGCGAGCGGTTACGCGTCACCAAGTTCCTCGGGTACGCGTGGAGTTCGAGCCGCTCCCCGGAGGCGCTGCGCGACCAGGTGGCCGGGGCGCTGACCGGGGCCCGGTACGCCGGCTGGGACGGCCTGGCCGCCGAGCAGCGCGCCTACCTCGACGACTTCTGGGACGCGGCCGACGTCGAGGTCGAGGGCGACCCGGTGCTGCAGCAGGCCGTACGGTTCGGCCTGTTCCACGTGTTGCAGGCGGGTGCGCGGGCCGAGCGGCGCGCGATCGGGGCCAAGGGGCTGACCGGCCCGGGGTACGACGGGCACGCGTTCTGGGACACCGAGGGTTTCGTGCTGCCGCTGCTGACCTACGTCGCGCCGCAGGCCGCGGCCGGTGCGCTTCGCTGGCGGCACAGCATCCTCGACCAGGCCCGCCTGCGAGCCCGTACGCTGGGACTGGCCGGCGCCGCATTCCCGTGGCGCACCATCCACGGCGAGGAATGCTCGGCGTACTGGCCCGCAGGCACCGCCGCCCTGCACCTCAACGCGGTCATCGCCCGCGCCGTCGACCGGTACCGTCAGCTCACCGGTGACGAGTCGCTCGACGAGGAGTGCGGCCTCGAGATCCTGGTCGAGACGGCCCGCCTGTGGGTGTCGTACGGCCATCACGATGCCGCCGGCGTCTGGCACGTCGACGGGGTCACCGGGCCGGACGAGTACAGCGGGGTGACCGACGACAACCTGTTCACCAACGTGATGGCGGCCCGCAACCTGCGCGCGGCGGTCGAGGCGTGCGCCCGCCGGCCCGAGGCTGCCGCCCGGCTCGGGGTCCGTCCCGCCGAGACAGACGCGTGGCAGGCGGCGGCCGACGCGGTGCACATCCCGTACGACGAACGACTCGGCGTGCACGAGCAGTCGACCGGTTTCACCCGGTACGCGCCGTGGCACTTCGCCGCTGAACACCCGGGCGAGCCGCTGATGCTGCGAGCGCCGTACTTCCAGCTGTACCGGCGGCAGGTGGTCAAGCAGGCCGACCTGGTGCTGGCGATGCACTGGTGCCCCGAGGAGTTCACCGCCGAGCAGAAGGCCCGCAACGTCGACTACTACGAGCGGATCACCGTACGGGATTCCTCCCTGTCGGCCTGCACTCAAGCGGTGATGTGCGCGGAGGTGGGCCACCTGGAACTCGCGCACGACTACGCCTGCGAGGCGGCCCTGGTCGACCTGCGCGACCTGCACGCCAACACCGGGTACGGGCTGCACCTGGCCTCGCTGGCCGGGGCCTGGTCGGCGATCGTCGAGGGGTTCGGCGGGTTGCGCGAGCAGGGTGGCGAGCTCGCGCTGGCGCCCCGGCTGCCCGAGGGAATCACCGGGCTGCGGTTCCGGCTCCGCCGCCGGGGTCTGCGGCTGCTGGTGGAGGCGGACCAGCAGACCGTACGGGTGACGTTGCTCGACGACGGCGGGGCGCGGCTGCCGCTGCGCCTCTACGACGAGCCGGTCGAGGTGGTGGCCGGCGAGCCCGTGGAACGTACGGTCGTGCCGTTGAAGCCCCTGCTGCCCGCCCCCACGCAACCGCCCGGCTACGCGCCGCAACGGGTGCGGTAGCGTCGGCTGACGAAGGACAGGCCCGACGAACGGTGGCCGGCCGACGTCGCCTCCGCCGCCGGCCGGGAAGCCGGTGACCTGCCGGTCGAGCTGCTCGGTCACTACCCGCGGCTGCCGGCCGACGCCGCCATCACCGGCAGAGCCTCGAGCAGATCACGGTGCGCTGCGCCGCCTCGCCGACGGCGCCTACGGCGACTGCGAGAAGTGCGCCCGGCCGATCCCCGCCGAACAGCTCGAGGTGCTGCCCCACGCCCCAGTTCTGCGTCCCGTGCCCGCAGAATGGCGGCTCATCATGACCATCACCGGCGTAGTCACGCCGTAGCGCCGGTCAGGTGCGCAGGGCGCGCATCGCGGTGGAGGAGACCGTCGCCAGTGCGGGGCGGGCCGGCAGCAGCAACGTCGTCATGCCCATGTCCTGGTTCATCGCGGCCAGCTGACACTCGTACCGCAGATCGGCGGGGTTGCGAACGCCACGGACGATGACGCCGGCCCCGTGCTCGTGGCAGAAGACGGCGGTCAGCCCCGCCCATGCCGCCACGCTCACATTGCCCCACTCCGCCGGGAGCTGACCGCGCAGGGCCGCCAGCCGCTGCTCCAGCGCCGCCGGTTGTTTGTCCCCGTTCACTGCCACCAGCACGGTGACCCGGTCGAACAAGTGCCGGACCCGGTCCACCACATCGGCGTGCCCGACGGTGAACGGGTCGAACGTTCCCGGATACACCGCGTGCGTCGGGTCGGCCATCGGCTCAGGCTAACCTCCGTACGGCTTAAGCTCTGCGGCATGCTGCAGATCGGCCACAGGCTCGGCGACCGCTATCGGCTGGTGGACAGGATCGGCGCAGGCGGCATGGGCGAGGTGTGGCGGGGCGTCGACGAGGTGCTGGGGCGGCCGGTCGCGGTGAAGGCGATGCTGCCCGCGGTGGCCGGCGACCCCGACTTCGCCCGGCGGTTCCTGGCCGAGGCGACCGCGATGGCCCGGGTCAACCATCCGGCGGTGGCGTCCATCCACGACTACGGCCGCAGCCACGACGTCGCATACCTGGTGATGGAGTTCGTCGAGGGCGAGTCGCTGGCGCAGGCCCTGGCCCGATCGGGGCGGCTCGGCCCCGCGACGACGATGCGGGTCATCGCGCAGGCCGCCGACGGGCTGCAGGCCATCCACGAGCAGGGCATCGTGCACCGCGACATCAAACCGGCCAACCTGCTGATCCGCCGCGACGGGGCCATCCTCATCACCGACTTCGGCATCGCCCGGCACGACGACGCGAGCCGGCTGACCGCCTCGGGCGCGATCCTGGGCACGCCCAGCTACCTGTCGCCCGAGCAGGTGCTGGGTCAACCGGCCACGGCCCGCAGCGACGTGTACTCGCTCGGGCTGACCGCCTACGAATGTCTGGCCGGGCAGCGTCCGTTCGAGGGCGACAACCCGTACGCGGTGGCCCTGCAACGCCTCCAGTCGGCGCCGCGCACCATCGGCATCCACCTGCCCGCTCCGATCCTGCGTGTTGTCGAGCGGGCTCTGGCCACCGACCCGGCCCACCGCTGGCCGACCGCTGCCGCTCTGGCCCACGCCGCTCGTTCCGCCGTCTCGCCTTCTTCCCCGTACGCCGCCACAGGCCCCGCACCCGCACCAGCCTTTCCTCGTGATGCGGCTCCCCGGACGGGTTCCCTTGCTCCGCCCGGTCCCGCGCCGTGGCCCACCCCCGGTTCCACCACTCCGTCCGGCGGCGGTGGTCCCGCGTCCTGGGCCACCCCGGACTCCCCTGCCCCGTCCAGTGGCGGTGTCGGCAGCGGTCCCGCCTGGGCCACCCCGGGCTCCCCTGCCCCGTCCAGTGGCGGTGTCGGCAGCGATCGCGCCTGGGCCACCCCGGGCTCCCCTGCCCCGCCCGGCGGTGGTCCTGGGTCCTGGGCGACCCCAGGTCCTGCTGCTGCCGACAGCGGTCCCGCGTTTGACCCTTGGGCCGCCACTTTTCCCGTGCCCGCCCCCTCTGCTGGTGCCAATCCCGCTCATGCCCCGGGCCCCGCGCGTTCCCCCGACGATCCCGCGGCCGGGCGTGTGCGCCGGTCGGGCCGGGGACGTCGGCTGCTCGTGGCCGTGGCCGCCCTCGTCGTGATCGGCGGCGCGGCCGGCTGGGGCGTCAGCAAATTCGGCGGCGGCCCCGGCACCGGCGCGGCCAAGGCCGATACCCCCACCGGCGCAGCCCCGGCCGGGGGCGCGGGTCGCCTGGGCACGCCCACCGGATCCGTCCCTCTTCGCGAGTGCGGAAACGGGCTCTGCCCCACCGAGCCGCTCTGCTGGGGCGGCATGACGGCGATCAACGGCCAGGCCCACCCACCGTCCCGCATCGACTGCGCCCAGGAACACAGCTGGGAGACGTTCGTGGCCATCCCCATGCCGGCCGGTGCCGTCGCCGCACGCCAGGACTCCCTGATGAGCCGCGCCGACATCGCCAAGGCCTGTTCCGCCGCCGTCATGGCCGCACAGTCCCGGGACGCCGCCGCGATCCGCTCCTGGCGACGCGACGCTTGGCCGATCACCCTCCCCGGCAGCGACGGCCCCCTGCTGCACTGCCTCGCCGCCCCCGCCCTGGGCGACACCACCGGCGCGGCGTTCAAAACAAGCTGACCCCCGCCCAGCAAACGCCACGGGCCCAGCACTCCAAGCAGCCGGCACCCGCCCAACAGTTCGCCGTAGGCCCAGCACTGCAAACGCCCGCCACTCGCACAACAGCTCGCCACCGGCCCAGCACTCCAAACACCCAGCACCCGCCCAACAGCTCGCCACGGGCCCGGCGCTGGAAGCGGCCGGCGCCCCACGGCAGCTACGCCACAGGCGCGGGCTAGTCGCGCGGAACCCGGACCAGGCCCTGCTGGTAGGCCAAGACCACCAGCTGGGCGCGGTCGCGGGCCCGCGCCTTGGTCATCGCGCGGTGGATGTGCGTACGGACGGTCAAGGGGCTCACCACCAGCCGCTCGGCGATCTCCTGGTTCGACAGTCCGTGGGCGGCCAGGGCGGTGATCTCCCGTTCCCGGTCGGTCAGCGCGGCCAGCGGCCCCGCGGGCAGCTTGCCGATGTGGCCGGGGCCGGACAGGAACCGGTCGATCAGCGCGCGGGTTGCCGACGGCGACAGCAACGCCTCCCCGCCGACCACGGTCCGGATCGCCGCCAGCAGCCCCTCGGGGGTGACGTCCTTGCCGAGGAAGCCGCCGGCCCCGGCCTCGAGGGCACGGGCCACGTGCTCGTCGGTCTCGAACGTGGTCAGGATCAGCACCCGCGTGCCGGTCGGGCCGGGCGCCGAGCAGATGCGCCTGGTCGCCTCGACCCCGTCGAGGACCGGCATCCGGATGTCCATCAGCACCAGGTCGGGCCGGTGCAGCAGGGCCAGCCGGGCCGCTTCCTCGCCGTCCGCGGCCTCGGCCACGACCGTCATGTCGTCGGCGGAGTCGATCAGCATGCGGAACGTCGAGCGCAGCAGCGCCTGGTCGTCGGCGAGAAGAATCGTGATCATGCGAGTGCCGGGTCTTCCTGCCATGGGGCCAGCGGGATGGTGAGGGCGACCGCGTACCGGCCGGGACCGGCCGGGCCGGACTCCACCGACCCGCCGACCGCGAGCGCGCGTTCGCGCATGCCGATCAGCCCGTACCCGTCCGTCCCGGCCGGACCTGGGCGTACGGAGGTGTTGACCACCCGGGCCGAGAGGGTGTCCTCGCCGTACGCCAGCGAGATCGTGACCGTCGGGCGGACAGCGTGTTTGGTGGCGTTGGTCAGGGCCTCCTGAATGATCCGGTACGCGGTGACCTCGACCAGCGGTGGCAGCGGGCGCGGCGTTCCGCCGGTGGTCATCGACACCTCGAGCCCGCCCGCCCGGCACGTCTCGATCAGCGCGGGAAGCTGGTCGAGACCGGGCGCCGGCGTGGTTCCGGCCGGGGAGTCGTCGCCGGGCATGCGCAGCAACCCCACGGTCGCCTTGAGCTCGCGCAGGGCGGCCGAGGTGGAGTCGCGCAACCCGAGGAGCAGCTCGTGTGTCTGCTCGGGGCGACGCGTCAGCAGGTGAGCCGCGGTGCCGGCCTGCGCGTTGGCCACGGTCAGGTGATGCGCCACGACATCGTGCAGGTCACGCGCGATGCGCAACCGTTCCTCGCTCAGCCGGCGGCGCAGGTCGTCGTCGCGGCCGCGTTCGGCGTCCTCGGCCCGCGCCTGAACCATGCGCAGGTACGCCCGCTGAGCGCGGGTCATCCGGCCGGCCAGCACCGCCGGCAACAGCCACAGAGCGACGCCCACGGTGCGCAGCAACAGGGAACCGGCCGTCGGGGTGGTGTCGCTCGCCACGCCGCCCACGATCACGGCGCTCGCCGCGAACCCGGTCCACCACCCGGCTGTCCGGCCCCCGCCGAGCACGGTCAGCCGGTAGAGGCAACCGATCAGCGGGGCCAGCAGCAACGGGGTGGGCAGGTAACCGGCCGCGCAGGCAGCCGCCTCGCACCCGGTCGCGACGAGGGTGGCCGTGCGCGGCCACCGCGCGGACAGGAACAGGGCCACGCTCGCGAGCAGGCTGAGCAGCGTGCCGGGAAGCAGCTCGGCCGGGCGGAAGATGCCCTCGGTGCTCAGGCTCGCACCGAGGGCGGCGAAGAGGAACGCGACGAGCGCGGCCACCACGTTCACCGGACCGACGGTACCCGGCTGATCAACGCGCGCTCAGGCATGAGCCGGTTCCGGTTCCGGCTCGGGCTGCGCCCCGTTCAGCGCCTCGCCCTCCACGTCGACCCGGGGCAGCACCCGGCCGAGCCATCGCGGCAGCCACCAGGCCCGCTCGCCGAGCAGCTGCAGGACGGCGGGCACCAGGGTCAGGCGTACGACGAAAGCGTCGAGGAAAACCGCGACGGCGAGTCCCAGACCCACCATCTTGATCAACGGTTCGCCGGCGGCCGCGAACCCGCCGAACACCGCGACCATGATGACCGCGGCGGCGACCACCACCTTCGAGCTCTGCTCGAAACCGGTGACGATCGCGTCGTGGGCCGGCCGGCCGTGCGCATGGGCCTCACGCATCCGCGACACCAGGAAGACCTCGTAGTCCATGGCCAGCCCGAACACGATGCCGACCAGCAGGATGGGCATCAGGCTCAGGACCGGTCCGGTCTGCTCGACACCGAGCGGACCGGCCGCCCAGCCCCACTGGAACACCGCGACGATCACGCCCAGCGCGGCGAACAGCGACAGCAGGAAGCCGAGCGCCGCCTTGACCGGGACCCAGACCGACCGGAACACCACCAGCAGGAGCAGCACGGCCAGGCCGATCACGATCGCCACGTACGGCACGAGGGCCGACTGTGTCTTGCGGGCCATGTCGATGTCGAGCGCGGTCGCGCCGGTGATCTCGTACCGGGCGTTCGCCGCCGCCTCCACGTCCGGTCGCGCGGCCCGCAACGCCTCAACCAGATTCTCCGTACGCTCGTCGGCCGGGCCGGTCGACGGCACGGCGGTGAGGACGGCCGTGTCCCCGGACGGGTTGAAGGTCGCCTTCGACACCGACACCACGCCGCTGGTGGTCCGGATCCGGGCGGCCACCGTCGCGACCGCGTCCTGCGGGTTCGCCGCTCCGCGCGCGTCGACCACCACCGTCAGCGGGCCGTTGAAACCCGGACCGAACGCGGCCGCGCGCAGGTCGTACGCGCGTCGCTGGGTCTCCGTCACCGGCAACGAGGCGTCCCCGGGCGTGCCGAGCTGCAGCGACAGGGCCGGGACGGCGATCGCGGCCAGGAGCGCGACCCCGGCCGACGTGATCAGCAGCGGACGGCGCAGCACCAGCCGCATCCAGGGGCGGGCCACCGGACGGCGTACGGCTCGGCGGTCACCGCCACGGCGGCGCGCTCGCGCCAGGACCTTGTCCGGGGCGAACCCGAGCAGCGCCGGAACCAGGGTCAGCGCCACCAGGACGGCCACCACCACGGCGCCGGCCGCGGCCAGGCCCATCTTCGCCAGCGACGGGATGCCGACCACCGACAGCCCCGCAAGCGCGATCACCACTGTCGCCCCGGCGAAGGTCACCGCCGAACCGGCCGTTCCCACCGCGCGACCGGCCGCCCACTCGCCGCCTCCGTCCTCCGCTCCGCCCCGTTCCTCCCGGAACCGGGAGACCACGAACATCGCGTAGTCGATGCCGACCGCCAGCCCCAGCATCAGCGCGAGCATGCCGCTGGTGATCGCCATGCCCAGCGGGCCCGCCACCGCCCACACCCCGAGGAACGAGACGGCCACCCCGATGACCGCCGTGAGCAGCGGCAGACCGGCCGCCACCATCGAACCGAACGTCATCAGCAGCACGACCGCGGCGATCGCGACCCCGGCCAGCTCCACGACGCTCATCCTGGTGCCGGTCCTGAGCGCCGAGCCGGACATCTCCGCGGTCAGCCCGGCCGTACGTGCCCGCTCCACCGCACCGGCCAGCGCGGCGCGCGACTCCTCGGTGACCTCGGAGGAGGGCACCCGGTAGGACACCGACGCGAACCCGGTCGAACCGTCGGCGCTGATGCTCACCCCGGCCGTGGGCGGGACGACCCGCGACACCTGGGGGCCGCCTTCGATCGGCGCCAGCGCCGCCTCGACGGATCGGGTCTGCTCCGCCGACGTCAGCGCCCGGCCCGGCGGGGCGACGAACACGATGGTCGCCGACGCCCCGTCCGCCGCCGCGCCGGGGAAGCGCTCGGCGATGAGGTCGAACGCCTGCTGCGACTCGATGCCCGGCATCGTCGCCCGGGTGTTGACCGGCCCCTCGGACTTGACGGCGAGCAGCACCGTGCCCCCCAGCGCGAGCAGCCACACCGCCACGACGAGCCACCGCCGTCGATACGAAAAGCGGCCGAGACGACTGAGCATGCCTGCCATGACGCAACACTCCACTCCACTTGCGGACGTTGCGCTCAGCCTCCCGGCCCGGCCCCCTTGCCGTCGTCGTGCCGATGCAGGCCCCGCATACGGCAATCGCAGTACTCCGGATGTAGCCGATCACCGTGCGCCGGACATGTACCTGCCGGGTGTACCCCCAGCGCCCGGGAAGCAGGACATGATGACGCTGATCGCCGAAGCCGCGGCAGCAGCAAGGCCCGCGACGGCACACCCGCCCCGCTTGCCGGCCCTCGACGGGCTCCGCCTGATTTGCGCGCTCGCCGTCGCGGGCTACCACTTCGGCGATTCGTGGCGCTTGGACGGCGTACGGCCTCCCGCGCACTTCCTCCCGCACGGCGCGCCGGTGCTGATCTACGGGTTCCTCGGAGTCGAGGTCTTCTTCCTGATCAGCGGGTTCGTCATCTGCATGAGCGCCTGGGGCCGGACCGTTCGCGGGTTCGTCGCCTCGCGGATCGCCCGGCTCTATCCCGCCTTCTGGACCGGCGTGCTTCTGACCGCCACGGTGGTCACGGCGGTGCCGCTCACCGCCGGTGTGCCCGTTTCCGGCGTGCCCGGCCTACGGGAAATTCTGGTGAACCTGACCATGTTGCCCGAGCCGCTGAACACACCCCTGGTCGACACGGTCTACTGGACGTTGTGGATCGAGCTGCGCTTTTACCTGGTCATCGCGTGCCTGGTGGCGAGCGGTGGGCTGACCGACAGGCGGCTGCGGCTGCTGGGCACGGGATGGCTGATCGCCGCCCTCGTGCTGCCCGCTTTCCCCGGCGCGCCGCTGCGCGAGGTGGTGATGCCCGACTTCGCGCCGTACTTCATCGCCGGGATGACGATGTTCCTGCTGCGCCGTTCACCCGCGGACTGGCGGTCGTGGGCGCTGCTGGGCGGTTGCTGGCTGATCAGTCTGCAACGAATCACCGTACGGGCCCTCGATCTGAAACCCGGGTTCGAGGTGCCCGTCTGGCCGGCCCTGGCGCTGATCACCGTCGCCTACGCCGCCCTGCTGGCCGTCGCGCTGGGCCTCACCGACCGGCTCGACTGGCGCCGGCTCACCACCGCGGGCGCCCTGACGTACCCGTTCTATCTGCTGCACCAGCGCATCGGCTACAGCATGATCCGCACCGCGCACACGCACACCGGCCTGCCCGCGCCGGTGCTGATCGCCGGGGCCGTGGGCGTGCTGCTGGCGGCGGCGTGGCTGGTGCACCGCTGGGTCGAACGTCCGCTCGCGCCGGTGCTGAAACGCCTGGTTCTCGGCGCGGGTGATCCACGACACAGCAAGTAGCAGGCGCCGCCGTGCCGCACATGGGGGAGGCATGGACCGAAGTACGACCGACGCTTTCCGCGAGCTGTACCGGGCGACGTACGACGACCTGCTGGTCTTCGTGGAGCGCAGGGTGCACCTTGCGGTCGCCGACGACGTCGTGGCCGAGGTCTTCCTGACCGCGTGGCGGCGGTTCGCGGACATCCCCGCCGCCCACGACCAGGCCCGCGCGTGGCTGTTCACGGTCGCCCACAACGTGCTGCGCAACCGCTACCGCAGCGACGACCGGCAACAGGGGCTCGCGCTGCGCGTCGTCCGGGAACCGGCCACCCACCCCGGCCCCGAGGCCGACGGCGTGGCCGCCCGCGTCGACCTCGTACGGGCCTGGCAGCGCCTGTCCCGCGACGACCAGCAGGTGATCACCTTGACCGCCTTCGAGGGGCTCACCGGCCGGCAGGCCGCCCAGGTCCTCGGCATCACCCGTCCCGCCTTCAGCCTGCGGCTGCTGCGCGCCCGCCACCGCTTACGGCAGCACCTGCAGGCCGCGACTCCCGCTCCTCACCGACCCCACCCCACGGCAACACCCGAGACCGGAGCCTCGAGATGAACCTGAACGAAGCACTGCGGGACGCAGCGGAGTCCCTGCCACCACGCGTCGCCGGGCCGCGGGCTCAAGCCCTGCTCGACAGCATCGTCGCCTCGCCTTCGCCGGCCCCCGCACCCCGGGCCGGCCGGCGTCCGCGCAGGGTCGCCGTCGCCGTCCTCGCCGCCCTCACCGCCACCGCGGGCGTTTTCGTGCTGCCGTCGTTGCGCTCCGAGGCGGCGTACGCGTCCTGGAGCCCCCAACCCGTCGCGCTCACCGCCGCCGACGAACGCGCGCTGGCCGACAGCTGCGTCACCCGCGTACGGGACCAGTACCACTACAGCGAGGCCAACCCCGCGGCTCGTGTCGTCCGCGGCGAACGCCGGGGCGACTACGCCTTCCTCAACGTCGTCACCCCCGGGTGGGCGGCGCTGTGCTTCCGCGACCGCGACGGCGCACTGGCCAACTCCAGCATCATGATGGACCCCGTCGGCGGGCCGGCCCTGGGCCGCGCCGGCATCGAACTGCAGGGCTGGCCCCAGATGCGTACGGAGGAAGGCTTCTGCCGCCTCCTGGCCGGCCGGGTCGGTTCCCAGGTCGTCGCCGTCGGCATCACCATCCACAACAGCGCCCGCACCGACAGCGAAACCGTCCGGGCCACCGTCGACGACGGCTACTTCCTGGCCTGGTATCCGGAACCGGCCGCAGACGCCGACACCAACTCCACCACGCTCACCCTGACCTTGACCGACGGCACCACTGTGGATGGACTGTCGGCCCGCCGCCTGATGGAGGCCCCCCGCCTGAAGTGACCCCGCGTCATTTGCGGTTCTCGCGGCGGATGACCAGCCGCAGGCCCGACCAGATCTCGTCGATCGCACACACCTTGTTGTCGACCAACCCGGTCGGCAGCGCGACCTCGCGAACGACGTCCTCGGTGATGTCCGTGGGCACCTTCGACGCCCGCTTCGGCCAGGCGACCCAGAACCCACCGTCCTGAGCCATGCCCGCCCTGACCTGGTCGAGGCGGGCAAGCAACTCCTGGCGTTCGGTCACGAACAGCACGATCACGTCGGCCGCGGCGTCAACGGCCAGACCGGACACCTGGACGACCCCGGCAGGCAGGCCATCAAGAGCGCCCGCGAAACTGGCCGGCGCGTCGAGCAACACGACCCGGTGCCCCGGCTTGATGCCAAGCTTTCGATACAACGGCGTGCCCGAATAACCAGCCATGTCAACCCTGCTGCCATCGTCGGATACCCGCAGATGGTAGCCGCGTGACCGAGGCCTGCACGCACAGCCACACCGGCGGAGCCTGGCGGCGCCCGGAAGACCGGGAAGTGAGAGCTGCCGCTCGTCAAGCTCATGGATGAAGATCGTTAAAGTCCGCTGAGCGGGACTTTAAGGGTTCCTTATCTATCAGCCCGGGTGGGGGCTCGGGTCGATACGTTGACTCGCCACCCCCACACCGAGGAGATCCCCCGTGCCCGCGCATGCCGCCCGTAGCTTCCGTCCCGTCCTTGTCGCCGCCGTCGCGGTCGGGGTGATCGGGGTCAGCTTCGCCGGCATCGCCGCGGCGCGTTCCTCGTCGGACGAGGGCGCAGCTCGCGCCTCCGTGGACGCGCCCCTCGACACCACCCCGGGCGCCCCTGAGGAGGAGCCGAGTTTCGCGGCCGAGCCGCTGACGCCCACGTCGTCGGCGGCCGTCACGCCGTCGGCAAGCAAGCCCGTCGCCACCCCGACGGCGACTGCGAAGCCGACCGCCACCGCCCGGCCGACCCGCACGGTCACGAAGCGCCCGACCAGGACCAAGGCGCCGACGACGACCAAGGCCCCGGTGTCCGACGAGACGACGAACCCCCCGTCCGACGACACCGTCTCCGAGGTGATCCGCCTGGTCAACGTGGAGCGCAAGGAGGCCGGTTGCGGCTCGCTGACCGGCGAGTCCCGCCTGCACCGCGCGGCCCAGAAGCACTCCGACCGGCAGGCCGACCAGGACACCATGTCGCACCAGCTGCCCGGCGAGGCCTCGATGGGCGACCGGGTCACCGCCGAGGGCTACCGCTGGAGCGGTGTCGCCGAGAACGTCGCGGCCGGGTACCGCACGCCGGCGGCGGTCATGGACGGCTGGATGAACAGCCCGGGCCACAAGGCCAACATCCTGAACTGCGGCTACAAGAACATCGGCGTCGGTGTGACGAAGTCCGGCGACGGCACCCTCTACTGGACGCAGAACTTCGCCTCACCGCTCTGACGGTGTCCGGGCCCGACATCGGCATCCAGCCCATCGTTGCCGCGTGTCAGGCCCGCTTTCGCCGGCCGAGCGCGACGGGGCTCCCAGGCCCGCGAGCTGCAGGGCGACACCCGCGGCGGCGGAGCGCGGCCCCCGACAGGTTGCGTTTCGGCGGGCGTCGATGGTTGCATGTGCCGCGGCTGCCCCTCCGGCGCCGGTCGGGAGGGCATCATGCTGGCTGGGCTCGGTCGCGCGATGTATGTCCGGCGCTTCGTCGTCATCGCCGTGTGGGTGGTGGTGGCGGTGGCCGGCGCGGTGTTCGGTGGCGGCGTCTACGACCGTACGGAGTCAATGGGGACGCTGCCCGCGGACGCCCCAGCCGCTGTCGCGCAGCACCGCCTGGACGAGCTGGCGCCCGAGGGCGAACGGCTGGTGGCGGTGATCTCGGGCCGCGAGGTCGGTGCGATCGCGCTCATCAACAGCGTCACCCGGATCGCGTACGAGATCCGCGCCCTGCCCGGTGTGGCCGAGGTCGACGATTCCTACACCACGGGCAACCGGCGGATCTCCACCGACCAGCGCGCCTCGCTCATCACGGTGGAGTTGCGGCCGGGCCTGAGCGATGACGAGGCGTCACGGGTTGCCGAGCAGGTGAGCGCCGCCCTGCGCCGGATCGACGCGCCCGAGATTCTGATCGGTGGCGAGTTGCCGGCCGAACGGGACTTCGCGGACCAGGCCGTACGGGATGCCGCGGTGGGCGAGTCCGTCGCGCTGGTGTGCGTCGCGCTGCTGCTGATCGTGCTGCTGGGTGGCGTGCTGGCCGGTTTGCTGCCGTTGGCGGCCGCTGTCGGCGCGGTCACCGCGACCCTGCTGGCCCTGATCGGTCTGGCGAGCCTGCTGCCGGTCAGCGACTACACGGTCAACGTGGTCACGCTGCTCGGCATCGGCCTGGCGGTCGACTACAGCCTGCTGATGATTGCCCGGTTCCGCGAGGAGCGAGCCGCCGATCCGCGCGTGGCTGTCCCCGAGCTTCTTGCCCGTACGGTCGGCAGCGCAGGCCGGGCGGTGCTGGTGTCCGGCTCGGCTGTCGCCGCGGCTCTGGTGGGGTTGTTCGCGTTCGGTGGTCCGCTGCTGTCCGCGATGGCGCTGGGCGGGGCGCTGGTGGTGGTGCTGGCGACGGTGGCGGGGCTGACGCTCGTGCCCGCGCTGATCGCGATCGCTCATCGGCGCATCCCGGCCCGCGGCCGGTGGCGGCAACGTGGGCCCGGCCTGCTGGCCCGTCTGGCCGGGTTCGCCCAGCGCCGGCCGGGTGCGGTCGCTCTGACCGTGACAGCCGGACTGCTGGTGCTGAGCGCCCCGCTGTTCTTCGTGCAGTTCGGCAACTCCGACGTGCGGGTGCTGCCCAGCTCGAGTGAGGCCCGTCAGACCCATGACGCCGTACGGGAGAGGTTCGCCGACCCGCCGAAGCAGCCGCTGACCGTGGTCGTCGAGGCGGCCCCGGACCGGCCGGACGTGCAGCGGCTGTTCGACATCGTGGAGCAGCTGCCGGGCGTCTCCGATGTCTACCCGCGTTCGGGTCTGCCGCCGGGGGTGAGCGCGGCCGACGTGGTGCCGGCCGGCGCCGAGGACGGTCCGCAGGCGCAGAAACTGGTGGCCGACCTGCGAGCCCTCGACACGCCCGCTCCCCTGCTGGTGGCCGGTCCCGCCGCCGAGCTGGCCGACGCGAAACGGTCGGTGGCCGCGCGCCTGCCCGTGGCGCTGGCGATCATCGTCGTGGCCACCGGGGCGCTGCTGTTCGCCCTCACCCGTTCGGTGGTCGTGCCGGTCAAGGCCATCGCGATGAACCTGCTGACCCTGCTGGCGACCATGGGTGTGCTGGTCGCGGTCTTCCAGTGGGGCTGGGGCGCCGGGGTGCTGGGGTTCGAGCCGTGGGGCGCGCTCGACCTGACGACGCCGTTGCTGCTGTTCGTCTTCGGGTTCGGGCTCTCGATGGACTACGAGGTGTTCCTGCTGGCCCGGATCAAACAGGAGTGGGACCGGCGTACGGGCGATGACGCGGCCGCCAATGATCGGGCCGTGCTGGCCGGGATCACCGCAGCCGGTCCGGTGGTCACCACGGCCGCCCTGGCGATCGGGATCGTGTTCCTCGGTTTCGTGCTGGGCGAGCTGGTCGCGGTGAAGGAGATCGGCGTCGGCATGGCGGTGGCGGTGCTGCTGGACGTCACCGTGGTGCGCGGTCTGCTGCTGCCGGCCACGATGTCGCTGCTCGGCCGCTGGAACTGGTGGCGTCCGGGCGCGAGGACCGAGGCTCCGCCGCCACTCGTCCCGGCCGGCTGAGCAGGTCAGGCGCGGTAGCGGGACGCGGGCTCGGAGCTCTGGCCGTTTCCTGGGATCGCCGTTCCCATGTTCGGCGGCGGCCCGTGGTGGGGGCGGGTAACTCGTGTACGGGGGTCTGTGTGCCCGTGTGCTGACCCGCGTCTTTCACGGGTCCGAGGCGGGGGCCGGCGCTGCGAGGCTGAGGCACGCCGCATCCCGGACGAGAGGCTGTGCCTGCCATGACCACGACCGAGCAACAGACCAGACGGACCATCGAACCGTTCACTGTGCACTTCCGGAGGGAAGCCCTCGACGACCTGCGCCGCCGGCTCGCGGTGACCCGGTGGCCGAGCCCGGAACTTGTCGGCGACCGCTCGCAGGGCGTGCAGCTGGCCACCATGCGAGCGCTGCACCGCTACTGGGCCGAGGACTACGACCTGGGCCGAGTGCCCGCCCGGCTGAACGCGTTGCCGCAGTTCCGGACCGAGATCTACGGCGTGGACATCCACTTCGTGCACGTGCGCTCCCGGCACCGCGACGCGCTCCCACTGATCATGACGCACGGGTGGCCGGGCTCGATCGTGGAGATGCTCGGCTCGATCGGCCCGTTGACCGACCCCACCTCGTACGGGGGAAACGCCTCCGACGCCTTCGACCTGGTTCTGCCGTCGCTGCCGGGGTACGGGTTCTCGGCGGAACCGGCCGAGGTCGGGTGGGATCTCGTGCGCACCGCGAAGGCCTGGGCGGAGCTGATGCGGCGGCTCGGCTACACCCGGTACGTGGCGCAGGGCGGTGACGTCGGCGCGGGTGTCACCGACGCGATCGGCCGGCTCGGGCCTCCCGGACTGGCCGGCATCCACACCAACCTGCTGGTGCCGGCGCTGAACGATCCCGCGTCGCTGCCCAGCGGCTCCGAGGAGGAACAGGCGGCGCTGGCGGCCATCAAGGTCTTCCAGACCAGCGGGAACGGCTACTTCGTGGAGATGGCGACCAGGCCCGAGACGATCGGGTACGCGCTGCTCGACTCCCCCGCCGCCCTCGCCGCGTGGATGATCGACCACGACACCGACTCGTACTACAAGATCGCCGGGGCTTTCGTCGACGGCAGGCCCACGGGCAACCTCACCCGGGACCACATTCTCGACAACGTCACGGCGTACTGGCTGACCGGCACGGGCGCGTCCACGGCACGGTCCTATTGGGAGGCGTACGGGGCTGACGCGCCCGCCGCCGGTCGGCCACCGCTGCCCGATCCCCGGGTTCCGGTGGGGTTCAGCACGTTCCCGGGCGAGATCTGGCGGACGCCGCGCAGCTGGGCCGAGAAGGCGTACCCGACGCTGAACTACTACGGGGTGGCCGAGCGGGGCGGGCACTTCGCCGCCTGGGAGGAGCCGGTGCTCTTCGCCGAGCAGGTGCGGGCGGCGTTCCGGCCGCTGCGCGCGGGAAACGGGGGCGCACGATGACCTCGGCCACTCGACGGCAGTTGCTGCAGGGCTCGCTGGCCGCGGGTCTCACCGTCGCCACGTCCGCCGCGCTGGGCTCGACGCCGGCGATCGCGGGACCGTCCGCCGGGATCCGTCCGTTCCGGGTCAGCGTGGGACGGGAGCGGGTGGCCGAGATGCGCCGCCGGGTCGCCGCGACCCGCTGGCCGTCCCGCGAGCTGGTCGCCGACCGTTCGCAGGGCGTGCAGCTGGCGACCGCGCGTGCCCTTGCCGAGTACTGGACGACCCGGTACGACTGGCGCAGGTTCGAGGCCGAGCTCAACGCGTTGCCGCAGTTCCGCACCGAGATCTACGGCGTGGACATCCACTTCGTGCACGTGCGCTCCCGGCACCGCGACGCGCTCCCACTGATCATGACGCACGGGTGGCCGGGCTCGATCGTGGAGATGCTCGGCTCGATCGGCCCGTTGACCGACCCCACCTCGTACGGGGGAAACGCCTCCGACGCCTTCGACCTGGTTCTGCCGTCGGTCCCCGGGTACGGCTTCTCCGGCAAGCCGGCGGAACTCGGCTGGGACACCAACCGGACCGCGCAGGCGTGGGCCGAGCTGATGCGCCGTCTCGGTTACACCCGGTACGTCGCCCAGGGTGGCGACATCGGCGCGGCGGTCACGGACGGGATGGGCCGCCTGGCACCGGCCGGTCTGCTCGGCATCCACCTCAACCTGCTGGTCCCGGCGCTGGGCGGCACCGCGAACCTGCCGAAGAACACCGCCGGCGAAAAGGCCGCGGCGGCCGCGTTGCAGATCTTCGCAACCACCGGCAACGGCTACCTGGTCGAGCAGGGGACGCGGCCGCAGACGATCGGGTACGCGCTGCTGGACTCCCCCGTTGCCCTGGCTGCCTGGATGCTCGACCACGACACCGACAGCTACTCGAAGATCTCACGCGCCTTCCTCGGCGGCCCGGCTTCGGGCAACCTCACCCGCGAGCACGTTCTGGACAACATCTCGCTCTACTGGCTGACCGGCACCGGGGAGTCGGCCGCCCGCACGTACTGGGAAAGGAAACAGAGTGCGGGGCAGAGCATGCCGCCGGTGACCGTGCCGGTCGGGCTGAGCGCGTTCCCCGGCGAGATCTTCCAGGCGCCCCGGAGCTGGGCGGAGATCAGCTATCCCACGCTGCGGTATTACAACAAGCCCTCGCGGGGCGGGCACTTCGCCGCTTGGGAGGAGCCCGGGGTGTTCGCTTCCGAGGTCCGGGCCGCTTTCCGCTCGCTCCGGCAGGGCCGGACCGGGTCGTCACAGGCCGAAGGCGCGCCGCCCTCATGCTGTTGATGAGGACGCGCGGACACTGGTGACACCGCCGGCGGGCCGGCTGGGGTGCTCGGCGGGGTCGTGGGCGCTGCCGGTCAGCCGGCTCTGCCCGCCGGCCGGTAGTGGCTGAGCTGCTCCGCGCGGTGGCCGTCGAGGCTGTCGCCGACGCCATCCGGGCCGCGGTCACGTCAGTGTGAGCGCGTAATGCTTGTACTGCCCCTGGTCGTGGGTGTGCTCGAAGCCGTGCCGGACGTACAGCGTTTCGGCCGGGTTGCCGCGGAGGACCGCCAGCGCCAGAGCCTTGTGCCCGAAGGTCCGGGCGTCGTTCACGTACGCCTGGAGGAGTGCACCCCCGCGCCCGCGACGCCGAAACGCGGCGAAGACGTGGATCGTGGTCAGCACCGCCCGGCCGTCGGTGACGGCCCACGCCGCGTAGCCGGCCGGCTCGCCGTCGGCCTCGAGGATCAGCGTGCGCTCCAGGCCCGCGATCCAGCCGGCCAGGTTCCGGTCGGCCGCGGCAACCCATCCGGCCTCATGCTCCGGTTCGACCTGTTTCATGTAAGCGGCTTCGCCCCGCCACATCAAGGGAAGGTCCTCGACACGAGCCCGACGCAGCACATCGCTCACGCCCTCCATCTTGTCAGGGGGCCGAGGCGCCGGTGGACCGGGCTGCTGGTGGCGGGGGAAGCATCCGGGGCGAGGTCGACGGCCGGGCCGGTGGTGGGGACGGGGTCGGGGGCGAGGTCGGCTCGGAGGTGGTCGTGCAGCGTGCGGTAGTCGGGGCGCGCCATCAGGGCCTGTTGGTCGCGGGGGCGGCCGTAGGGAACCCGCACGTCGCTGCGGATGGCGCCGTCGGCGAGCGTGATCACACGGTCGGCCAGCAGCAGCGCCTCGGTCAGGTCGTGGGTGACGAACAGGACGGTTCTGCGGTCGGTCCCCTGGTCCCAGAGCTTGAGCAGCATGTCCCGGAGCGTGGAGCGGGTGATGGCGTCCAGGGCCGCGAACGGCTCGTCCATCAGCAGCAGCGACGGGTCGCAGGCCAGGGTTCGGGCCAGCGCCACCCGTTGCCGCATGCCCTGGGACAGCTGGGACGGATAGAGGTCGGCGGCCGTGGACAAACCCACCACGTCGAGCATTTGCCGCGCGTGCTCCCGAGAGGTGCTCCCCCGCAGTTCCAGGCCCAGTTCCACGTTGCGGCGGGCGGTTCGCCAGGGCAGCAGGGCGTCACGCGCGAACATGTAGCCGACGTCCGGACGTCCGGCGTCCGGGGGACGGCCGAAGACGGTGACGTCCCCCGCGTCGGCCGGGGTGAGGCCGGCGACGACGTTGAGCAACGTCGACTTGCCCACGCCGCTGGCCCCTACGACGGCGACGAACTGCCCGGCCGGCACGGTCAGTGTCAGCTCGCTGAGCACGCTCGGTGAAGCCCCGAATCGCACCGACACCGACCGTATTTCGAGGACATTCGCCTCCGTGCGGGATCGGACGGCGGCCCCGGCATCCGCCGCGCTGCCCTCCCCCGTACGCGATCCCGCAGTAACCGCCGCGCCCCGAGCGTCGCCGTCTCCCGTACGGGATCGGGACCGCCCAGGGGAAGGGTCGGCGCGTTGCCAGCGGAGCAGGACACCCTCGACCGCGCCCACGAGTGCGGTGAGCAGCGAGGTGAAGACGGCGATAACAAGCAACAACGCGTAGACGGGGGCCATGGTCAGCGTGGCCGAATACGTCGTGATCAGCTGACCCACCCCGGCGCGGGAGGCGATGATCTCGGAGCCGACCACGCCCAGCAGCGCGAAGACCACGCCCAGCCGCACGGCGGTGAAGATGGCGGGCACGGCGACGGGCACGTACAGCTTGCCGAACAGCTGCAACCTCGAGGCGCCGAGGACGGCGAACAGCCTGCGATGGTCGTCGTCGGCGCTGAGCACCCCGATGCGGGCGTTCATCAGGAACACGAAGACGGCGACGCTGAACCCGAGGGCGGCCTTCGACCCCTGCCCGATGCCGAACGCGACGAAGAACACCGGCGCGAGGGCGATGCGCGGCATGCTGTTGACCGCGTTGAGGTAGGGCGCGAGCACGGCCCACGTACGCGGGAGCATGCCGAGCAGCACGCCCAGCGGCACACCGACGACGGCCGAGAGCACAAGCGCCCCGAGGGCCGCGCTGAGCGTCGACCACAGGTTGGGCCAGAGCTCGCCGGAACTGTGCAGCCGCAGCCCGGCCTCGGCGACGGCGCGCGGGCTGGGCAGCAGGACGCCGCTCGCCAGTTCGAGCTGGTACGCCACCTGCCACAACCCGACCACGACAAGCGGTACGGCGGCGCGCCAGAGCCAGCGGGCGGTCACGCTGTCGCACACCCGTCGACGACGTGTTCCGAGAAGTCCGGCGCCGTGGCCCCCGCGGCGAACTTCGCCTGATGGTCCCAGTTCTCCTCGGTGAGCGGCGGAACCGTCACGACCGGGTAGCGGTGTTTCTGCCACACCGTTCTCGCCTGGTCGAGGTCGGGGGCGAGGCCGAGGTGGACGAACGCCCGCGGCCCGGCGTCGGGATTCCGCGCCAGCTCCTGGAATCCCTGGTTGAGCGCGTGGCACAGCTTCAGCACCGTCTCGTGGTTCTTGTCGGCCCAGTCACAGTTCGCGACGGCCACCGACTGCCAGAACGCGCCCAGCGGCGATTCCGGGCCGGCGAGGTCGACCAGCTTGTCGAAGCCGGCCCGCAGGTTCATCTCGAGCTGCGGGTACGACATGGCCGCGTCCACCTGTCCGGAGGTGAAGGCCGTGACGGCGGCCGGTCCGGCGCCGATCGCCACCCAGGTGACGTCGGTGTCCGGGTTCAGCCCGGCGTCGGTCAGCAACGAGCGCAGCACGAGTTCCTGGGCGGCCCCGCGTGCCGGGACCCCGACCGTCTTTCCGCGCAGCTGGGTGAGGACGCCCGGGTAGGGCCGGGTGGTGTCGAGGCGCAGGCCGGGCCGGGCGACCACACCGTATGCCGCGCCTTGGGTGGGACGCAGCACCCGGGCGCACGCACCATTGCGGAGGGCGCCGTAGAGCTGCGCCGGGCCGAGGGTGGCCACGTCGAAGTCGCCGCTCACCAGCCCCTGCAGGATCACGGTTCCGGAGGTGGCCCACGTCGGCGACCAGGTCAGGCCCGCCTCGGCGGTGAAGCCTCCCAGGTCGGCCGCGACGAACGCGGCGGCGCTCTGGTCCCGGATTCCGCCGTACGCAACTGTTGCCGAGGCGGGGCTGCCACAGGCGCCGATCGCCACCAGGAGGGTCAGCACCAGCAGCCGGACCCCGCGGGCTCTCACAGGTCCGGTCCGGCCGGGACGCGGGCCGGCAGGGCGCCCTTGAGACCGCGTCGCGAGCTGATCCCGAGTTTGGTGAACACCTTGCGCAGATGCCATTCGACCGTACGGGTGCTGATGTAGAGCTCACCCGCGATCTCGGGGTTGGTGTGCCCGTCGCGGGCCAGCCGCGCGATGTGCAGCTCCTGAGCGGTCAGCTCCGCCCTTTGCCCGGTCTGCTTGCGCCGTACGTGTTCCCCGGTGGCCAGCAGTTCCCGGCGGGCCCGCTCGGCGAACCCGTCGGCCGACATCGCGGCGAACATGTCGTGGGCCGTCCGCAGGTGTTCCCGGGCGTCGCCACGCCTGTTCTCGCGCCGCAGCCACTCGCCGAACACCAGGTGCGCGCGGGCCTGTTCGCCCCGCACCCCCGTCCGGCCCAGCTGCTCGACCGCCTCGGTGAACAGGCCCTCGGCCGCCTCGCCCTCGCGGAGCATGGCCTCCGTGCGTGCGGCGATGCCCCGGCCCCAGCCCTGCTTGCCCGGGTTGGCGGTGGACTCGAACTCCGCCCACGCGGCGCGGGCCAGCTCGGGCTCCCCGCAGCGGATCGCCGCCTCGATGCGCTCGGGCAGCATCCAGGTGGAGACGAGCAGACCGGGTGCGCACGGGTCGGCGGGCCGAGCGGCCGCCAGGGCCTCCGCGTACCGTCCCAGGCTGTTGTTCAGGATCGCGGCGCACCACCCGGCGTAGTCGGCCCCGCGCCCTTCGCCCCGGCTGGTCGCGTCCTCGGTGGTCGCCTCGATCAGCGCGGACGCGTCGTCCGGATGCCCCCGGTACGCGGCGAGCAGCAGGGCCCCGTACGGCACGATCCGGCTTCCCGTCGCCTCGGTGACCGCGTCGTGCTCGGCGGTCAGCCGGGCCGCGGCCTCGAAGTCGCCCCGCAACGTGGCGACCACCGCCATCTCGCTCAGCGTGGTGGGCAGGACGGCGAGCGCGCCGAGCTCACGAGCCAGGGTGACCTGCCGGGTGCTCACCTGGCTCCAGGTGTCCAGGTCCCAGACGGCGGCGGCGGCCGTCGCGGCCATGACCCCGTGGTGCAGCCAGTTCTCGGCGGGAAGCCCGGTGACCAGCAGCGAGGCGAGCGCGTCGCGCAGCATCGGCTCCGCCGCCGTCCGGCCCTCGGTGACCAGGACGAGCAGCCCTTCCAGGAGGCGGCCGAACGGACGGAGCGGCACGTCCGGCTGCGGGCCGGCCCGCGCGGCCGTGCACACCTCGAGCAGCCGGCCCCCGGGCTCGGCGAGGTGGCCGGCGAACATCGCGGCGTTCCAGGCGTCCGAGTACGTGCGGCGGGACAGCGCGGTGTCCAGGCGTTCCAGGCGCCGGGCCGCCTTGACCAGCTGCAGGGGCGCGTCGCCGCCGGCGTCGGACGCCGAGGCCACCTGCCCGCGCAGCAACGCGACGCGGGCCCCGGCCAGGTCGTCCGGGGTCTCGGCCTCCGCCGCCGCGAGCAGGGCCAGCGCCGTGTCGAAGGCGCCGGCGCGCAGGTGCGACCGGACGGCCGCCAGCCGGCGTTCGAAGCGCACGGCCGGTTCGAGTGTCAGGCCGGCCGAGCGTTCCAGCAGGGCGGCGGCCGCGGCGAACCCGCCGCGCGCCTGGGCCCTGCCGGCGCTGCGCTCGAGCTCGCGCGCGACGTCCTCGTCGGGGCCCGCGGTGGCTTGGGCACGGTGCCAGGCGCGGCGATCAGGGTCGGTGGTGGCGTCGGTGGCCTGCGCCAGCGCCTCGTGGGCCGCCCGGCGTTCCGCCACCGAGGCCGAGCGGTAGACGGCCGAACGGACCAGGGAGTGCCGGAACCGGACCTGAGCGCCGATCTCGAGCAGGCCGTCGGTCACCTCGGGCCGGGCGGCGTCGAACCCGATGCCGAGCCCGGCCGCGGCACGCCAGACGGTCGTCACGTCACCGGCGCCGTCGCAGGCGGCCAGCAGCATGAGTTGCTGCGTCGGGGCGGGGAGAGCCCGGACCCGGTTGGCGTAGTGGCTCTCGAGGCCCGCCGCGGCGCCGCCGACCGCGGGCAGCCCGAAGCCGGCGGCGAGTTCCGCGGGGCTCATTCCCCGTGGCAGCTCCAGCAGCGCCAGGGGGTTGCCGCCCGTCTCGGCCACGACCCGGTCGCACACGCGCGGGTCGAGCCGGCCCGGCACCACAGTGGCCAGCAGAGCCCGCGCGTCCGCGCCGGCGATGCCGCCCAGCGTCATCACCGGCAGGCCGGCCAGCCGGCCGTCGTCCGGCCCGCCCGGCTGGGCCCGTACGGCGAACACCATGGCCACCGACTCGGCGGCCAGCCGGCGCGCCACGAACCCGAGGATCTCGCTGGACGCGGCGTCCAGCCATTGCACGTCGTCGATCAGGCAGATCAGCGGCCTGCTGCCGGCCACCTCGGCGAGCAGGCTCAGGGTGGCCAGGCCCACCAGGAAGCGGTCGGGAGCCTGGCCGGCGGCGAGTCCGAACGCGACCCGCAGCGCCGACCGCTGGGGTTCCGGGATCGCGTCGAGGTGATCGAGCATCGGCGCGCAGAGCTGGTGCAGGCCGGCGTACGCCAGTTCGGCCTCGGCCTCGACCCCGGCGATCTGACCCGTGCGGAAATGCGGGGTGGCCCGCTGAGCCGCGTGCCGCAGGAGGGCGGTCTTTCCCACCCCGGCCTCGCCGCGGATGATCAGAACGGCGCTATGACCTGTCCGCACGCTGTCGAAGAGCTGGTCCAGCGCGCGAATCTCATCGTTCCGTCCGTGCAGCAGCACGGCATGCCCGGACACTCCGTCAGCATAAAGGCCGATCGCGGGTTGGTCTGCCCTCGATCACCTGGCGGACACCGGTTCCCTTGTGACCAGTACCACCCCCGGGTTCGCCGGGCGCCGGCGCCGCGCGAGGCTCGGCCCATGACATCGACGGACACGGTGCGCGGCTACGACGTCATCGTGATCGGTGGCGGCGCGCCGGGCCTGCACTGCGCGGAAACGCTCGCCGAGGGTGGCGCCCGCGTCGCCGTGGTGGAGCGCGAACTCGTGGGCGGCACCAGCGCGTACTGGGGCTGCGTCCCGTCGAAGACGCTGCTGCGGCCGGGTGACGCGCTGGCCGCCGTCCGCAATGTCCCGGGGGCGGCGGAGGCGGTCAACGGGACGCCGCTGGACGCGCGGGCCGCGCTCGCCTGGCGGGACTTCATGGTCACCGCGTACGACGACCACGGCCCGGCCCGGTGGATCCGGGAGGCCGGTGTCGACGTCCTGCGCGGACACGGCCGGCTGGCGGGTCCCCGTACGGTGGATGTCGACGGCGCCCGATATCGCGCCGGCCACGTCGTCGTCGCGACCGGGTCCGACCCGGCCGTCCCCGAGGTCCGCGGCCTGCGCGAGCTTCCCGGCATCTGGACGAACCGGGAGGTCACCGCGCTCACCGAGCTGCCCGGCCGGCTGGTGGTGCTCGGCGCCGGCCCGGTCGGGGTGGAGTTGAGCCAGGCCCTGGCGCGGCTGGGCACGGCGGTCGTCCTGGTCGACCGCGGCGACCGGGTGCTGCCCGGCGAGCCGCGCCCGCTGTCCGAGGCCGTCGGGTCGGCGCTGCTCGGCGACGGGGTGGAGCTCCGTCTGCGCCGGGCGGCGACCAGTGCCCGGATTGACGGCGCCGAGTACGTGCTCGGGCTGGCCGACGGCACCGCCGCCCGCGGCGACCGGATCCTCGTGGCCACCGGCCGCCGTCCGCGGGTCGCGCGGATCGGGCTGGAGACGGTGGGCATCCAGGCCCGGCCGAGGGGTATCCCGGTGGACGAGCGCATGTCCTGCGGCGACGGCCTGTGGGCCATCGGCGACGTCACCGGGCTCTGGCCGTTCACCCATGCCGGGCAGTACCAGGCGCGCGTCGCCGCGGCGAACATCCTGGGGCGCCACCGGACCGCCGACTACGCGGCCATGCCCCGGGTGGTGTTCAGCGACCCGCAGGCGGCGGCCGTGGGCGAGACGACCGGCGAGTTCACCGCCACCGTTCCGCTGTCCGGGGTGGCCCGCACGGCCACGTACACCCGGGCGTACGAGGCTCACCCCGGCTTCGTCACCCTGGTGTCGGACGGCCGGCGGCTGATCGGCGCGTACGCGGTCGGGCCCGACGCCGTCGAGTGGCTGCAGCAGGCGACCCTGGCGATCCGCGCCCGCGTCCCGCTGCCGGTGCTCCTGGACGTCGTCCAGCCCTTCCCCACGTTCTCGGAGGCGCTGTTCCAGGCCCTGCGCGACCTGGAAGCCCAGCTCACCTCCGCGTGAGTTCACCGCCCGTGCCGTACGTCGTTGGGCGGGTGTTCCCGCACGTACGCGTCGAGCCGGCCCTCGCGCAGCGCGGCGAACAGCTCCCGGCAGCGCGCCGCGTCCGGGACCATCACCGCGCCGACCCCGGGCACGTCCCGGTTCTCGGCGATCGGCAGCGTCAGGAACGTCAGGTCCTTCGACCGCAGGTGCCGCAGCGTGAACGCCAGGCGCTGCACCGGCATGCGCCGGTCGACGGTGAGCATGCCCGCGGCCGTACGGACCAGCCGGTCCAGCTTCCGCGGGTCGGTGAGCAGGTTCTCCTCGGCCATCTTGTCGGCCAGCGCCCGCAGGTACTGCTGGTGACGCCGGGACCGGTCGAGGTCGTCGTGGGGCAGGCCGCGCCGCTGACGCACGTAGTACTCGGCGAGCTTGCCGTCGAGGTGCACCCGGCCGGCGGGAAAGGCGACGCAGCGGCGGGACCGGCCCTGCGGGTCGGTGCAGGGCGCGGACGGGTACGGGCTGTCGTCGGGCAGGAACCTGTACCTGTCGACACTCTTCTTGTCGATGGTGACGTCGACGCCGCCGACCAGGTCGGTGAGCTCACGGATGCCGGCGAAGTCCACAATCACCGGCCAGTCGATCGTGATGCCGCCGAAGCGGTTGACCGTCTGCACCAGACGCGGCGCCCCGCCCCAGGCGAAGGCCGCGTTGACCTTGTTGCGGGACCCGCGCCCGCCGTCGGCGGTGGCGATCGGAAGGTACGTGTCCCGCGGGATCGAGATCACGTAGGCCTGCTTCGTCGACTTCGGGATGTGCACCAGGATCACGACGTCGCTGCGCCCGTCCCCCGGTTCGCCGCTCGTCCGGCTGTCCGAGCCGATGAGCAGCAGGTTCATCGGTCCCCGGACCTTGGGCGGCTCGGTCGGGGAGTTCTTCGGGGCGGGCGGCAGCAGGTCGGCCCGGTCGACCGCGTCCTCGTAGCGGTTCGACAACGCCCGCATCCCGGCCACCGCGCCCACCGACCCCGTGACGAGCACGGCGAGCACCACGCCGAGCACCATCCACCAACGACGGCGCATGCTCACACCCCCACGAACCGGTAACCGGAATCGATCAGCACGGGAAGGACACCGCGCAGAGCCCGTACGGTCGGGGAACGGTCACCGCCGCCGTCGTGGGTGAGCACGATCGACCGGTTGCCGACCTGGTTCAGGATCCTCGAGCGGATCCGGGCCACGCCCGGGTTGTCCCAGTCGCGCGGGTCCACATCCCACGCGATCGAGGTCTGCCCGAGCGCCGCGCACGTCTCGAAGACCGTTTTCGACCAGTTGCCGTACGGGGCGCGGAAGAGCTCGGGGATACGCCCGGCCGTCGTGGCGACGGTGTCCACGGCCCGGCCCACCTCGCTGCGGACCCGCGCGGCGGACAGCTTGCCGAGGTTCGCGTGCGACCAGGTGTGGGTGCCGATCGTGTGCCCGTCGCCGACGATCGACCGCACCAGGTCGGGGTGGGCCGCCGCCTGCTGCCCGATCACGAAGAAGGTGGCCTTGACGTGGTGTTTGCGCAGCAGTTTGAGGACCTGCGGGGTGTACGCCGGATGCGGGCCGTCGTCGAAGGTCAGCGCCACGACCTTGTCGCCGTTGCTCACCGACGCGGGCGGCACCACGTACCGGGGCGCCTTCTGCACCGGAATGCGGGGAAGCCCGGTCGGCGAGGGTGGCGGCGGCGGTGCCGAAGGGGTCGCGGCGTCGGGTGGAACGGGCGATTCCGGCTGTGGCCGTGGCTGTGGCTTGGCACAGGCGCTGAGCAGAGACAGACCACCGAGGGCGAGGAGCACCCGCCGGCTGCCGGTCCACGGTTGTTGCGTCATCGACATCACCTCCGGCTCCGCGGGTTGTTCGCGGAGAACCGAAAGTGTTGCGAGGAGATGTCAGGAACTCATGAGGCGCCCGGACGCCGCGGCTTTCTCACATTCGCGCCCGAGAGGTAACCGGAAAGCCGGTTCGGAACGTCAGCCGCCCGTCAGACCCGGAAGCGGGACACCACCGACTCCAGTTCGGACGACATGCGGGCCAGCTCCTGGGCGGAACGCTGGGTGTCGGCCACCGTGGCGGTCGTCGTCCGGGCGGCCTCGGCGACCCCGGCGATGTTGCCCGCGATGCCGGCCGAGCCGCTCGAGGCCTCGCTGATGGATCGGCTCATCTCGTTGGTGGTGGCGGTCTGCTCCTCCACCGCCGAGGCGATGGTCGTCTGGTAGTCGTTGATCTGGGCGATGATCGACGAGATCCGCCCGATCGCGGCCACCGCGCCGTCGGTGTCGGCCTGGATCGCCTCGACCCGCCGCGAAATGTCCCCGGTGGCCTTGGCCGTTTCCTGCGCCAGCTCCTTGACCTCGTTGGCCACCACGGCGAAGCCCTTGCCGGCCTCGCCCGCCCGCGCCGACTCGATGGTGGCGTTCAGGGCGAGCAGGTTGGTCTGCTCGGCGATCGAGGTGATCGTCTTGATGACGTTGCCGATCTCCGCCGACGACTCGCCCAGCTTGGCGACGGTGGCGTTGGTGGCCGCGGCCTCCGTGACCGCCTGCGACGCGACCCCGGCGGCGTCGTTGGCCGACTGCGAGATCTCCCGGATCGCCGATCCCATCTCCTCGGTGCCGGCGGCCACCGTCTGCACGCTACGCGACACGTCCTCGGAAGCGGTGGCGAGCATGCCGGTCTGGGTGGACGTCTCGTGGGCATTGGCGGCGATCGCCTCGGCCGACGCCGACAACTGGGTGGAGGACTGGGCCAGCAGGCGGGAAGAGTCCGCGAGCGTGCTGACCGTCTGCCGGATGGAGGTGGTGGCCCGGTTGACCGCTCCCGCCATCATGCCGACCTCGTCGCCGCCGTCGGCCGCCGCCTGCCTGGTCAAGTCGCCGTCGGCTACCGCGTCCAGGACCTCCCGGACGCCGCCCAGCCGGCGGGAGATGTTGCGTCCGATCATGACGGCCAGCGCGACGGACAGGGCCACGCCCGCCAGCACCACGATCAGGATCGTCCGGCGGGCGCCGGCCGCCTCCTCATGAGCCTGGGTGCTGTCCTCGAGCGCCTGGCTGCGTTCGAGGGTCATCAGCTCGCCGATGGCGGTATTCATGGTCTTCTCGGCGCTGCCCCACATCGCGTACTGCTCGGCCTGCGCGGTGGGCAGGTCGATCCCGGGCGGCGCCGCGTCCTGGAACAGCAGGAAGTTGACCAGCGCCTTGTAGTTCGCCCAGGCGCCGCCGAAGGCCGCGGTCTGGGTCTTCCACACCTCCGAGTCGTCCGGCGCGGCCACGTACCGGTCGCCGGCCGCGTCGACGGCGGCCTGCCCGGCCTTGGTCTCGTTCTCGAACTGGGTCTTGTCCGCGGCGGTCCGGGCGCCTTGGAAGAGGAACAGTCCGCGGTACATGTCGGCCATGCCGTCCTGGACCCCGACCAGCGCGTCCAGCCGTGTGATGTTGTCGCTCTTGAGGCCCTGGATGCGGTCGTCCAGCGAGCCGAGCCGTACCCAGGCCACGCCGGCCGTGCCCAGCGCGACCACGGCCACCACCGCCACCGCCGCGATGACCTTGGCGCCGACGCCCATGTTGTTGAGGCGGCCACCCGGCCCGGACGTGCTCGACATGTCGATATCTCCTGAACCTCGCGGCACGTACCGGCAGTGCCCTCTTCCTGCCGATCGGCCGATTCGGGCAGCTACTGAGACATTCACCCTCAGATACGGAAGGTGGACACCAGGCTGCTGAGCTCGGTCGACATCCGGGCCAGCTCGGCAGTGGCCTGCTGGGTCTCGGCCACACCCTGGCTGGTCATCCGGGCTGCCTCGGCGACTCCCGTGATGTTCTGCGCGATCTCGCCGGACCCGGTCGCCGCCTCGGCGACACTGCGGTTCATCTCGGCGGTGGTCGCCGTCTGCTGCTCGACCGCCGAGGCGATGGTCGTCTGGAAGTCGCTGATCCGTTCGATGACGATCGAGATCTCCTCGATCGCCGCGACCGCGCCGCTGGTGTCGGCCTGAATGGCCTCGACCCGGCGGGAGATGTCCTCGGTGGCGCGGGCGGTCTCCTGGGCCAGGTCCTTGACCTCGGAGGCGACCACGGCGAAGCCCTTGCCCGCGTCCCCCGCCCGGGCGGCCTCGATGGTGGCGTTGAGAGCGAGCAGGTTGGTCTGCTCGGCAATCGAGGTGATGGTCTTGATGACGTTGCCGATCTCGGCCGACGACTCGCCCAGCTTGCCCATGGTGGCCGAGGTGGTGGCGGTGACGCTGACCGCCTCGGCGGCGACCCGGGCGGCCTCGGCCGCGTTCTGCGAGATCTCGCGGATCGACGCGCCCATTTCCTCGCCTCCGGCCGACACGCTGTCGACGCTGCGCGAAACCTGCTCGGCGGCGGACGACACGGCCATGGCCTGTACGGAGGTCTCCTCGGCCGACGCCGCGATGTTGGCGGCGGTGCCGGTCATCTGCTCGGTCGCGCCGGCCAGCGACGCCGCCGACCCCTCGATGGTCGCCACCGTGCGGCGCAACCGTTCCATGGCGGCGTCCAGCGAGCGGCCCATCCGCCCCGGCTCGTCGGCGGTCTGCAGGCCGGTCGTGCGGGTCAGGTCGCCGTCGGCGAGACCGTCACAGACGTAGGTGACCTTCGTCAGCGACTGCACGATCTTGCGAGCCGTCCAGAAGCCGAGCCCCAGAGCCACCGCCAGACCCACGATCAGGGTGATGATCGCGATCATCCGGCTCGACTCGAATCCCGACTTCGCCGCGGCCGCGTTCTTCGCCGCGCTGGCGGTCTCGGCCGCGTCCATCGTCGTGAGAAGCTCGCTGATCCGCGCGAGCAGGGGCAACACCTCGGCGTCACGGATCCGGGACCACTCGGCCAGCGCGTTGCGCTCGCCGGCGGGCAGGAGCTTTCCGGTCGCCACCTCGGCGTAGGAGTCCCAGGTGGTCTGCAGTTCGTCGATCACGCCACGGTCCGATGCGGGACCGCTGGCCCGGTAGTCGGCCATGGCGGTCTTGAACAGCTCGAGGTCGTTGTTGAAGGACTCGCCGAACTGCCGGGTCTTGGCAGCGTCGACCGACAACGCCTGGTTGGCCGTGTCCACCCGGGCCTGCGCCACGACCCACTTCAACTGGCCGACGGCCTTGATCGAAGCCACGTTGCTCGTGTAGATCAGCTGAGCGGAGTTGCTGGCGTTGCCCAGCGACACCAGTCCCACGATGCCCACGATCAGAGCCACCAGCGCCGCCGCTGCCACCGCGGTCAGCACCTTGACGTTGACACTGAGATCGCCGAACGTGGTGCGACCTTTCGCGGCCTCCACGCCGGGTTGGGCGGTGATCGTCGACGCGCTCATCAAAGTCCTCTTCTGGATGCATTTGGAGAGTTCAAGTCCGTTCGTCGTCTCACTATGCGTTCGGATGCGCCGGGCCGGGTTCGGTTCGCCGAATTTCCGGGCCGCGATGACCTACATTGAGGCGATGACCCCGCACGAGGCCTCGGCGCTCATGCAGGCACGCGCCTCGGCTTCGGAGGCGTTCGGTTCGCTGCAGGTCCTGCTGCTGCGCGACCTGGTGACGCGGCTCAAGGGCCAGGGCCAGCCGGCCGAGCGGACCCTGCCGCTGGAGGCCTGCACCGACCAGCTCGAGGCCGCCGTCCGCACGCTGCGGGCCCGCCGGCCCTCCCCCTCCTCACCCGGCCGGTAGGACTGAGGGCCAGTTACCACCGGTCCAGCGGCCCTTGTCCGCCGCCCCAGCCGCTTGACGATTCCGAGACGACCGGTCATATTAGTTGCGGAGGTCATCATGGCTCGCAGAATCAGCGCCGCTTCCGCCGACACCAAACGGCGCCTGGCGGACGCGGCGCTCGATCAGTTCCACCTCAAGGGCTACGTCGGCACCAGCGTGCAAGATCTGGTGGCCGCGGCCGGCGCCCCCAAGGGCACGTTCTACAACCACTTCGCCAGCAAGGAAGACCTCGCCGTGCAGACCGTGCGGCGTTACAGCGACACGTTCCGCGTCGGCACGCTGACCGATCCCGCCGCCGGCCCGGCAGTGGAACGGCTGCGCCGGCACTTCGAGGCACTGGTCGCCACGGGCCTCAGCAAGGCCGCGCAACGCGGTTGCATGATCGCGAACCTGGCCGGCGAGGTGCCCGCACACAGCCCGGCCGTCGCGGCCGCCGTGGCCGAGCATCTGGAGAAGTGGACCGCGGCGCTCACCAGCGCGCTCGACGAGGCCAAGCAGGCCGGCGACCTGAAGACCGACCTGCCCTCGCCGGATCTCGCCGAGTTCATAGTGAACGCCTGGCAGGGAGGCGCCGTGCACGCGAAAGCGACCGGCTCCCTCAAGCCGGTCCACAGCTTCGAGCGCATGGTCGCCCTCCTGGTCCGATAACGCCCCGAGCCGCCGGCCCTCGCCCACCCTGCGGACCCCGTGGGACAGGCTGCACGCCGCTTACTTCAGCGGGTACGCCATGTGGAACTACCTGACCGAGCCGTTCCTCTTCACGAGCCCCGGCTTCGAGTTCACCGAGCTCGGCCCGTGGCACGAGGACGGCGAAACCTGGCGCCGCCTCCAGGTCACCTTCCCCGAGTCGATCCACACGCATTCCCGTGTGCAGACCTTCTACGTCGACGCCGACGGGCTGATCCGCCGACACGACTACTTCGCCGAAGTGGTGGGCCCGGCAGATCTGCCGTCCGCGCACTACAGCTCGGACCACCGCCACTTCGACGGTTTCGTCTTCCCCACCAAGCGCCGCGTGCACCGCATCGACGCCGCCGGCCACAAACAGCCCGACCCGATCATGGTCGCCATCGACATCGACCACATCGCCCTCGGATAGACCGGCGTTCTCTCCGGGGCGGCACACGCTTCCGGTCAGGCCGTCGATTGGGGAAGGCCGCTGCCGACGCGGGAGCGAACGGCGTCGACGGTGTCCCAGTCGGCGCCGGTGAGGGTGGTGAGCGCGGCCGGGAAGACGCCGTCCTGTTCCTTGAGGATGTGGACGCGCAGTTCCTGCAGGGCGTCCATCAGCGCGGCCGGCCACGCGGGGTCGGTGGGCGTCGTGGTGGCGGCGCCGAGCACGGCTTCGATGTGCCGGTGCTCGGACCGCAACTGAGCCACCTGCGCGGGGAAGTCGCCGGCCATCAGGGGGAAGAGTCCTTCCTCCTCGACGGCCGTGTGGGGGGCCAGAATCCCGGCCATCCTGCGGGCGGTGGCTGCCATCGTGCCGACGTCGCCGGCCGCGTAGGCGTTGCGTACGGTAGCCATGAGGCCGACGATCTCGTCGTGTTCGCGGGTGAGCTCGCCGATCGCTTCTATCTCCTGGCAGCCGCAGTACTCACACATGAGCGGCCCTCCCGCCGCGGGCGACGGACATGAGGTCGAGCAGCAGGGCCGCGGCGGCGACCAGGGCGAGCAGGATCAGGCCCAGGGCGTACGAGTCGAACTGGCCGTAGATGCCGCCCATCACCAGCGGCGGGACGAAACCGCCGAGGCCGCCCGCGGCGCCGACCACGCCGGTGACCGAGCCGACCTGGTTGGCGGGCGCCGACTGGGCGACGAAGGCGAAGGTGGCGCCGCTGCCGGCTCCGAGGGCGGCGGCCATGGCCAGGAAGGCCACCGTGCCGATCGGGGCGAGGCCAGGGGTGAAGGACTGCACCACGGCGCAGGCGATGACGACGCCCAGGCTGATCGCGAGGATGCGGCTGGGGGCGATCCTGTCGGAGAGCCAGCCGCCGACCGGGCGCATGATGACCGCCAGCACGACGAAGCCGGCCATCCGGTTGGCGGCGTCGGCCTGGGTCAGCCCGTACGCGGTCTTGAGGTAGGCGGGCAGATAGACCGAGAAGGCGACGTACCCGCCGAACGCGACGGCGTACAACGCCGAGGCCTGCCAGGTGACTTTCAGACGAACGGTGGCGGCCAGGCGGGACGCCAGCGGCGCGGTCGGCACGGACCGGTTCGGGGCGTCCCGCAGCACCAGCCACGACACCACGGCGTAGACCGCGAGCACCCCGGCCGTGAGCAGGAACGGGGTGGCGGTGGTGCCCGCGTCCACGAGCCGGACGGTGGTGAGGGCGCTGATCGCCGTGCCGCCCATGCCGGCGCCGAACACGCCGACGGCGAAACCGCGGCGGTGCGGCGGGAACCAGGCGTTGACGAAGGGCACGCCGACGGCGAACGCGGTGCCGCCGATGCCGAGGAAGAACCCGCCGATCAGCAGGGCCGCCAGCGATTCCTGCCCGAGCAGGCCCAGGTAGAGCACCGGGATGATGGTGACCAGCGAGATCAGCGGGAACATGATGCGGCCGCCGAACCGGTCGGTGAGCGCCCCGACCGGGATCCGCCCGACCGAGCCGACGACGACGGGCACCGCCACCACCAGCGCCTGCTGGAAGGAGCTGAGGTCGAGGGCGCTCTGGAACCGGACGGCGAGCGGGCTCAGCAGCGCCCACGCCCAGAAGTTGACGGCGAAACCGACGGTGGCAAGGGCCAGCATCAAGCCCGGCCGGCCGGGTGTGTCGGATTGTCCCGCGCTACGGGCCGGGGCAGTGCTCATGATGACTCCGCTGTTTCTCCGGTGAGAAGGTCGTGTTTCAGCCTGCTGGACCCAAGTCACCCGCACCAGGGACCTTGTACCTGTCTCCGCAGGTCAGAGGGGTCAGCCGACCCGTTCCCAGCCGCGCTTGGCCGGGCGCTCGTCGCGGCTGCGATAGACGATGTACGGGCGGGTGAGGTAGCCCAGCGGCGCCGAGAAGACGTGCACGAGCCGGCTGAACGGCCAGAACGCGAACAGCACGAAGGCGGCGAGCGCGTGCAGCCGGAAGCCGATCGGCGCGGCGGCGATCAGGTCGGTGTCGGGCTGGAAGTAGAAGATCGAACGGAACCAGGGCGAGACGGTCTGCCGGTAGTCGTGCGGGTGCTCGGTGAGGTTGCCCAGCACGGTCGTGCCCAGCCCCAGCACGATGGTGCCGATCAGCAGCACGTACATGATCTTGTCGTTGACCGTGGTGGCGGAGAAGACCGGGCCCACCGTACGGCGTCGATAGATGAGGATGGCCGCGCCGCCGAGGGTGCAGATGCCGGCGAGGGTGCCCAGTCCGACCGCGACGACGTGGTACGCCGTCTCGCTGATCCCGGCCGCCTCGGTCCAGGAATCGGGGATGAGCAGGCCGCCGACGTGCCCGACGGCGACGAGCAGGATGCCGAAGTGGAACAGGGGGCTGCCGATGCGCAGCAGCCGCCGCTCGTAGAGCTGGGAGGAGCGGGTGGTCCAGCCGAACTTGTCGTAGCGGTAGCGCCACACATGCCCGCCGACGAAGATCGCGAGGGCGACGTACGGGACGACGACGAACAGAAGCGTGTTGGTCATCACCGTGCTCCTTCGGTCTGCGGCATGTATTCCGGCGGGGCGAACGGGGCCAGCCCGACCTGTTCCGCCGGTGGCCCCTCGGCCGCGAGCTTCGCGACGGCCTGCCGCTGATCGCCGATCAGCGGCGGCAGGGTCGCGGACACCGATTCCAGGACGTCCGCCCACGGCGAACGGGCGTCGCGCAGGGCGAGCCGGAGCAGTTCCAGCCCGGCGCGGTGCTCGAGGAGCAGGGTGCGGCCCTGGCCGGGCTGGGCGGCGGCGAACTCGAGGACGACCGCGAGGTGGTCGGGGAGCTCGTCGTCGACCAGGTGCAGCCCGGCCGCGGCGTACGTCTGTTTGAGCTGCAGCAGGGCCATCCCGCGTTTGCGGGTGTCGCCGTGGGCGTAGTAGGTCAGGAACAGGCAGCAGCGTTTGCGGTGGTCGAAGGTGGCGACGTAGTCGGCGGCCAGCTGCGCGGGCGGGGTCGCACGCAGGTGGCCGACGAAACGGGCCAGCGGCGCGTCGCCGAGGCTCGTAGCCGCTTGCGTCAGCAGGTCGAGGCGGCCCAGCAGGTGCTCGTCGGGGTAACCGAGCAGCAGTGACTGGGTCTGCCAGGCGCGGGAGAGCCGAGCGTGGCCGGCTGTCATGACTTCGGCTCCGCCGGCGAAGAACCGTCGGGCCGGGGCGGGAACAACCCGGCGGGCCGGCCCTTGCCGTCCCAGTTGAGCAGGTTCACCCGCAGCTCCTTGTCCCCCGGGTCGACAAGGGTGTCGCTGGTCTGCCGCTCCACGAGCATGTGGAAGTTCTCGACGGCGATCGGCGTGACGCCGCCGGAGGACTCGCCGAACGGCCCGGAGCCGCCCATACCCGGCCCGCCCTCGTAGTCGAGGCTGCACTCGGTGGCGAGCTCCTCGAGGCTGTGCGCCTGTTCGGCGTGCGCGGGCGGGATCACGTAGCGCTCGTCGTACTTGGCCAGGGCGAGCAGCCGGTACATGTCGTACACCTGCTCGCCGGTCATGCCGACGGCCGCCGGGATCGATTCGTCGGCGTCGCGGCCCAGGTTGAGGTCGCGCATGTACGAGCGCATGGCCGCGAGCTTGCGCAGCACCGCGTCGACCGGCGCCGGGTCGCCGGCGGTGAACAGCTGGGCGAGGTAGTCGACCGGGATGCGCAGCGCGTCGATGGCGGCGAACAGGTTCCCGCGGTCCTCCGCGTCGTAGCCGGTGTCCCGGACGACGTCGACGACCGGCGACAGCGGCGGGATGTACCAGACCATCGGCATGGTGCGGTATTCCGGGTGCAGCGGCAGCGCCACCTTGAACGTGTTGATCAGGGCGTGGACCGGTGAGCGTTGCGCCGCCTCGATCCAGTCCCGGGGGATTCCGGCCCGTTCCGCCGCGGCGACGACCGCCGGGTCCCTGGGGTCGAGGAACACCCGGCGCTGGGCCTCGTACAGGTCGTGCTCGTCGGTGGTCGCGGCCGCCTCGAGCACGGCATCGGCGTCGTACAGCATCAGGCCGATGTAACGCAGCCGGCCGACGCATGTCTCGGAGCAGACGGTCGGGATGCCGACCTCGATGCGGGGGAAGCAGAACGTGCACTTCTCGGCCTTGCCGGTGCGGTGGTTGAAGTACACCTTCTTGTACGGGCAGCCCGACACGCACATCCGCCACCCGCGGCACCTGTCCTGGTCGACCAGCACGATGCCGTCCTCGGAACGCTTGTAGATCGCGCCGGACGGGCACGAGGCGGCGCACGACGGGTTCAGGCAGTGTTCGCAGATGCGCGGCAGGTAGAACATGAACGTCTGCTCGAACTCGAACTTCACCTTGTCGGCGATGCCCTTGAGCAGCACGTCCTTGTCGCCGTGGTCGGGCGAGCCGCCGAGGTTGTCGTCCCAGTTGGCCGACCACGAGACCTTCATGTCCTCGCCGGAGAGCAGCGACTTGGGCCGGGCGACCGGGGTGTGCTCCTGCAGCGGCGCGTTGGTCAGCGTCTCGTAGTCGTACGTCCAGGGCTCGTAGTAGTCCTGGATCGACGGCAGCTTCGGGTTGGAGAAGATGCTGAACAGCTTCTTGATCCGGCCGCCGCCCTTGAGCGTCAGGCGGCCCCGGCGGTTGAGCGTCCACCCGCCCTTCCAGGTCTCCTGATCCTCGTACCGGCGGGGATAGCCCTGCCCGGGGCGGGTCTCGACGTTGTTGAACCACACGTACTCGACGCCGCTGCGGTTGGTCCAGGCCTGTTTGCAGGTGACCGAGCAGGTGTGGCACCCGATGCACTTGTCGAGGTTCATCACCATCGCCATCTGGGCCATCACACGCATCAGTACTCGACCTCCTGGTTGCGGCGGCGGATGACGGTGACCTCGTCGCGCTGGTTGCCGGTCGGGCCGAGGTAGTTGAACGCGAAGCTGAGCTGCGCGTACCCGCCGATCAGGTGCGAGGGTTTGATGAGCAGGCGGGTCAGCGAGTTGTGGATGCCGCCACGCCGGCCGTTGGTCTCGGTGCGCGGCACGTCGATGAGCCTGTCCTGCGCGTGGTGCATGTAGACGGTGCCCTCGGGCATGCGGTGCGAGACGATCGCGCGGGCCACCACGACGCCGTTGCGGTTGACCGCCTCGATCCAGTCGTTGTCCCGTACGCCGATCTTGGCCGCGTCCTCCTGCGACATCCAGATGTTCTGACCGCCGCGCGACAGCGAGAGCATGAACAGGTTGTCCTGGTACTCGGAGTGGATGGACCATTTGTTGTGCGGGGTCAGGTAGCGCACGGTGATGCCGAGTTCGCCCTTCTCGCCCACGTGTGGCTCGCCGAACAGGGCGTGCATGTTCAGCGGCGGACGGTAGACCGGCAGCCACTCCCCCAGCTCGGCGATCCAGTCGTGGTCGAGGTAGAAGCTCTGCCGGCCCGACAGCGTGTGCCAGGGTTTGAGCCGTTCGACGTTGATGACGAACGGGGAGTAGCGGCGGCCGCCGGCCTCCGAGCCCGACCATTCCGGTGACGTGATGACCGGCGTCGGGCGGGACTGGGTGTCGGCGAACGTGATCTGTTTGCCCTCGTGCTCGGCGGCGAGGTCGGCCAGCTCCACCCCCGTACGTTTCTCAAGGGTCTTGAAGCCCTGGGTGGCGAGGTGGCCGTTGGTGGTGCCCGACAGCGCGAGAATCGCCTCGCACGCCTGCACGTCCCGGGCGATCGCGGGCCGCCCGTTGGCCGCCACCCCGTTCTTGCGCCGCAGATATTCGAGCTCGCGGCCCACGTCGAAGGTGATCCCCTTGGTGGCGGCGCCGAGCGAGTCCAGCAGCGGCCCCAGCGAGGCCATCTTGTCGGCGATCGCGGCGTAGTCCCGTTCCACCGTCACGAACTTCGGCATCGTGCGGCCCGGAATCGGCTCGCACTCGCCGTTCTTCCAGTCCAGGACCTTCCCGTACGGGTTGGCCAGCTCGTCGGGGGTGTCGTGCAGCAGCGGGGCGGCGACGACATCCGTCCGGGTGCCCAAATGCGTGGCGGCCAGCTTGCTGAACGCCTGAGCGATGACCATGAAGGCGTCCCAGTCGGTGCGGGTCTGCCACGGCGGGGCGATCGCCGGGTTGAACGAGTGCACGAACGGGTGCATGTCGGTGGTGTTCAGGTCGTGCTTCTCGTACCAGGTCGCGGCGGGCAGCACGATGTCGGAGTAGACGGTCGTCGAGGTCATCCGGAAGTCGAGCGTGAGCAACAGGTCGAGCTTGCCGGTGGGCGCCTCGTCGTGCCACACCACGTCGCGGGGGCGCGCGTCCGGCGGGGCCTCGGTGGCCCGTACGGCATGGTCGGCGCCCAGAAGGTGCCGCAGGAAGTACTCGTTGCCCTTGGCCGAGGACCCCAGCAGGTTGGCCCGCCAGATCGTCAGCACGCGGGGGAAGTTCTCGGGCGCGTCCGGGTCCTCGCAGGCGAACCGCAGATCACCCGACCGCAGCCGGCGCACCACGTGCTCGGCGACCGGCTCACCGGCGGCCTTGGCATCGTCGGCGACGTCGAGCGGGCTGCGGTTGAAATGCGGCACCGACGGCATCCAGCCCATCCGCGCGGACGCCGCGATCAGGTCGGCGGTGGACCGGCCCGCGAACGAGCCGCCGCCGTCCGCCGCGGTCAGCGTGGCTGCGGAGAACGGGTCGTACCGGTACTGGTCGGTGTGCAGATACCAGTACGCGGTCTGGATCATCTGGCGTCCCGGCCGGCTCCAGTCCGACGCGGTGCCGAGCACGGAGTAACCGGTGATCGGGCGGACCTTCTCCTGCCCGACGTAGTGCGCCCAGCCGCCGCCGTTGACGCCCTGGCAGCCGGTCAGCGTGGTCAGGGTCAGGAACGAGCGGTAGATGGTGTCGGAGTGGAACCAGTGGTTGGTGCCCGCCCCCATGATGATCATCGAACGGCCGCGGGACTCCTCGGCGTTGGCGGCGAACTCCCGCGCGATCCGGGCGGCCTGCGGGCCGGGCACGCCGGTGACCGTCTCCTGCCAGGCCGGCGTGTAGGGCTGGCCGGCGTCGTCGTACCCGCTCGGCCAGTCGCCCGGCAGCCCGTCACGCGCCACGCCGTACTGGGCCAGCAGCAGGTCGTAGACCGTGGTCACCAGGTGGCTGCCGATACGCCGGACCGGGACACCGCGGCGCATCGGCCGGGCCTCGCCCGAGGCGCTGTCGAAGCGGGGCAGCGTCACCGCGACCGCGGGTTCCTTGCCACCGGCGGCCGACAGCAGCGGACGCGTGTCGCCCAGGTCGAGGTTCCACTTGCCCACCCCGGCGTCGCCGTACCGGAAACCGAGCGAGCCGTTGGGCACCACCGGCATGCCGTCGGCGTCGAGCAGCACGGTCTTGAAGGCGGCGTTCTCGGTGTCCGCGAGCGCGCCGGGCAGCTGCGCGGCCGTCAGCATCTTGCCCGGCCGGTACGCGCCGTCGGCCGCCTCGTCGAGGGTGACCAGGAACGGCAGGTCGGTGTACCGGCTGACGTAGTCGGTGAAGTACGGCGCCGGCCGGTCGACGAAGAACTCCTTGAGCACCACATGGCCCATCGCCATGGCCAGGGCGCCGTCGGTGCCGGGGGCGGGCGCGACCCACTCGTCGGCGAACTTGACGTTGTCGGCGTAGTCGGGCGCCACCGCGATCACCTTCTGGCCGCGATAGCGCGCCTCGGCCATCCAGTGCGCGTCCGGGGTGCGGGTCACCGGCAGGTTCGAGCCCCACATGATGAGGTAGCCGGCGTCCCACCAGTCGCCCGACTCGGGCACGTCGGTCTGGTCGCCGAACATCTGCGGCGAGGCCACCGGCAGGTCGGCGTACCAGTCGTAGAACGACAGCATGGCGCCGCCGACGAGGTTGTAGAACCGGGCGCCTGCCGCGTGCGACACCATGGACATGGCCGGGATCGGGGAGAACCCGGCGAGCCGGTCCGGCCCGTACGCCTTGATCGTGTGCACGTGGGCGGCGGCGATCATCTCGGTCGCCTCGTCCCAGGTGGCCCGGACCAGGCCGCCCTTGCCGCGTACGGACTTGTAGCGGCGCGCCTTCTCGGGGTCGCCGGTGATCTCGGCCCACGCCGCGACGGGGTCGCCCAGGCGCTTGCGGGCCTCGCGGTACATCTCGAGCAGCACGCCGCGCACGTACGGGTACCGCACGCGGGTCGGCGAGTACGTGTACCAGGAGAACGCCGCTCCGCGGGGGCAGCCGCGCGGCTCGTACTCCGGGCTGTCCGGCCCGACACTCGGATAGTCGGTCTGCTGCGCCTCCCAGGTGATGATGCCGTCCTTGACGTACACCTTCCACGAACAGGAGCCGGTGCAGTTCACCCCGTGCGTCGAGCGGACGACCTTGTCGTGCGACCACCTGTCCCGGTAGAACGTGTCGGCCTGGCGCCCGCCGATCTGGAACAGCGTCCGATGATCCGCCGACACCTCACCGCGCGTGAAGAACCGGCGCGTGCCCACCAGCGCCTCGGTCAGGGGATCATCCATGGCCGCGCCCGCGGGACGCGTTTCCGGACGGCTCGACATTCGCGAAGTCCTTTCCGGCGCCCGTGAGCGCGGTCGACTTTCCGCCTGCTGAAGGTCACGTTACGTCCAAGAAGCGGTCACAGGGGGGCCAACCGGTGGAGATGTCGAAGGAGTGGAGCGAGCCGGCGACCATCAAGGTCCGCCGTGGAAGGGTCGCCGGAGAGCAGCTGGTCGTAGTCGGGGGTGAACTGCGGGCGGCTTTCACGTCGGCGGGGTAGGCGTGGTCAGGAGCTCCGGCCGGCCCGCGTACGGCTCGATGTTGTCGTGGACGAACCCGCCGACATCGATCGTGGTGCGCCGGCCGTCGCCGCGGAACCCGTGCCAGGCGTTCTGGGGTGTGGTGGCCATAGGCCCCAGCCTCGCCCACGCGGGCCCCGCGGACAGGGCCAGAGGTCCTAGGGCAACAGGACAACCCGGGCCGGGACGCGGCCGGCCAGGACGTCCTCGACGGCGTCGTTGATCTCGGCCAGCGGGCGCGTCTCGAGGAACACCCGGGTACGCCCGGCGGCGTGCAGCCGGAACACCTCGGCCAGGTCGGCCCGGGTCCCCACGATCGAGCCGATCACCTGGATGCCCTTGAGGACGGTCTGGAAGATCGGCAGCGACATCGCGTTGTCCTTGGGCAGCGACACCAGGATCAGCCGCCCGCCGCGGCGCAGCGACGCGTGCGCCTGCTCGAGCACCTTCGGGTCGGCGGCAAGCACGACAGCGACATCGGCGCCGCCCAGTGCCTCGATCGCGGCGACCGGGTCGGTGGTGGCGGCGTTGACGACGTGGGCCGCGCCGAGCTGCTTGGCCAGGGCCAGCTTCTCCTCGGTGACGTCGACCGCGATGGTCTCGCCGCCGAAGATCTGCGCGTACTGCTGGGCCAGGTGCCCGAGCCCGCCGATCCCGAAGATCGCGACCCGGTCTCCGGGGGTGACGCCGCCGACCTTGACCGCCTTGTACGTGGTGACCCCGGCGCAGGTCAGCGGGGCGGCCTCGACCGGTTCGATGCCGGCCGGCACAGCCACTGCGAAGCGGGCGTCGGCGATCAGGTATTCGGCGTGCCCACCGTCGAGGGCGTAGCCGGTGTTGAGCTGGGCCTCGCACAGCGTTTCCCAGCCGGTGAGGCAGTACTCGCACGAGCCGCAGGCGTACCCGAGCCACGGAACCGCGACCCGATCGCCGACGGCGTGCCCGGTGACGCCCGGACCGGCCTTCTCGACGATGCCGACACCCTCGTGACCGGGCACGAACGGCGGGGTGGGCTTGACCGGCCAGTCGCCGCGGGCGGCGTGGATGTCGGTGTGGCACAGGCCACTGGCCTCGATCCGGACCCGGACCTGCCCGGCGCCCGGCTCGGGAACCGGCACGTCCTTGACCTCCATCGGCTGGTCGAAACTGGTGACCACAGCTGCACGCATGACGTCCTCCTTTTGATCTCTGCCCCTTGAGCGTGGTCGGCAACGAAGCCCTGCCAGTAGGGCCGGAAGACCTGAACACCGCAGGAAGGGCGGACAGGGCAGCCCAGCCCCGATCCCCGCGCCGCACCGGCGTCACCGTGCTGGTCACGGCCTTCTGCTGACGGGTGGTGGCCCGCCCCGCTTCGAGGCGGACGATCGCCACGCGAAACGGCGGGTTGGTCTCGCGACGCCGGATCTGCCGCAGACGCCGTCGGTTGTGCCTCGCAGTTGCGAACGCTGTGGCGAGGGGACTCGTCAAGCCGCTCATGACCGATCGGCGGGAAACGGGACAGAAACGCGTTATCACCGGTGTGCCCCGAAATGGGCTAGTACGGCAGCCGCCATTTGCTAGTTGGCCAGGGAATACTCTCGGTTGAGTCGGGTGCGTTGGTGGAACCAGCGTGCTCGGGCCTGGTGGCGGCGTCGCCAGTTGCGCCAGTGGGTGTCGTGGTCGGCGGGTTTCGGCCGGTGCCAGGTGTGGCGAGTAGACGTGCGGTCTCGGGGATGGTCAGCGGGATCATGCCGGGCTCGGCCGGTGGCCGCTGATCGGGTGTGTTCGGTGCCGGGGCTTGGGTGTCGGTGCGGGTCTTGAGGCTGGCGGCGACGATCGCGCAGATGGCCAGGGCGGTCATGACCAGCACGGTGTGCCGGGTGATCGCGGTGTGTAGCCGGGCTTGGCATTGGTCGAGGCCGAAGGAGTTCGTGTCCGTAAAGCTGTTGTTCGCCATGTTCGATCATGAAAGCCGAGATGATCAGCGGCCGATCGTCCGGGATGATCAGCAGACGGTCCCAGACCATCGGCGGACGTCCCGGACGTCCCGGAGATCGTCCGGCAGCGCGGAGGGGACGATGCGGCGCCGTCCGCGACCGGTCGGGCCGACCGGCCCGCCGACCCGACAGCGAGCCGCGCCGCCCGCACCCGCGCCGGGCGGCACCGGGGCGCCCGGCCGTCCCGGTGGCACCTGTCGATGCGCGCACCGTGGCGCACCTGATCCCGGCGGCGCGGGCGGCCCGCGCCACTCTCGCCGAGACCAGCCTGTCGCTGAACCAGATGCCCGACCAACGCGGCGGTGTCCCACAACTGCGGACCGGACTCAGAACGACCCTGCATCCACCTATTATCGATCAAACCCGATTAAAGCGGGAGAACGGCACGCCGGATTGTTCAGTGGTCTCCTAGCGGCCACTCGGGCTCATCCTGCCAACGAGGAGGCCGCCGACCTGGTACGTCGCATTGTTACCCTTCGAGGGGATGACGAGCGAGGCAACATCGCCCCAGGGGCGAATTACGGACAGGCGGCTGCGCACCGTGCTTGATGGCGTGCGGAAGGTTGCTCATGTCGACGTACGTGACGCGCAGTTGCTGAAGTTCACCAATAACGCCGTATTCTCCCTCCCCCACGCAGGCGTCGTCGTACGCATCGCAGGTTCAGCAACCATGAGCGCGCGGGTCGGGAAAGTCATTCAGGTCGCACGGTGGCTACAGCGCGGCGGCGTACCCGCGGTACGGCTTCTCGATCAAGAACAACCTCTGATCGTCGACGGTCTCCACGTGACGTTGTGGGACGAGGTTCCAGAGACCGGCGTAACTCCAACGGGCTCCGACCTCGCAGTGATCCTTCAGCGTTGGCATCAGCTCGACCCGCCAGAGGACAACCTGCCTGGCTGGGCTCCGATGGCTGAGATCCGCAGCCGCCTGGCCGAGCCGGATGGGGTAAGCGACGACGACCTGGCATACCTGCGGGACGAGTGCGATCGGATCGAAGATCAGCTTCCTGGCCTCCCATACGAGCTACCCCACGGTCCGATTCACGGCGATGCCTTCATGGGCAACGTGATCGGCGGTGAAGCCGGACCGGTGATCTGCGACTTCGACTCAAGCTGCGACGGACCGCGAGAGTGGGACCTCGTGCCGCTCGCCGTCGGCAAGCTGCGCTTCAACTACCCGGTCGACGACTACGGCGCCTTGGCCCGCCAGTATGGATTTGACGTACTCCGATGGCCAGGCTTTCCAATCCTGCGTCGACTACGAGAGCTTAAGCTCGTCACCAGTTTGGTCCCGGTACTTGGGAGCCGTCCGGTACTGCGCCCGCAGTGGCAGACACGAATGGACAGCTACCGCGGCGGAGACCAGACGACCCGCTGGTCCACCTACGTGCGAGCCGCCTGAACGAGTAGCAAAGCTTCGCTGGCGGTACAGGTTTTGGGCAGGCCAGTCGTGACTCGCTCGCCCCGCCGGCGCCGAGGCAGCCGTCCGGGCTGGCGCAGCCCAACGCCCAACCACCAACCTGCGGCCTGCCGGTAACGCTGTCGTGCGCCGCAAGCCACAGGTCATTCGCTGACCATGTCCTGCCAATCAGCGACGCAAGGTCGTCAGCGGCCACCTGCGGCCTGCTTGCAGGACGAGCCCAGGCCCTCTCACTCGAAGGAAGGCACCAAGAAGCAATTGTTACAGTGCAGCAATTGGGGGATGTCGTCGAACGTCTTCCTGGCTCTGTTCTTGACGACGTCAAGTCACTCTGGGGTTGGCCAGAGCATCGACTACGCCACACCGAGGCCTGGGTATTCGGACACGCAGGAGATCTTGTACGGGCTACCCAGGCGCAGGAGAGAGCTGTTGACCTCTACCCAGCTGAGATGACTCGGCTGAGCTCACAAGTGCAACTTCACCACGCCGCAGCACTCATCCGTAGCGGCCACATCCCCGACGGCCTACGCCAAGCAGCAGACGTGCTCGACGAGCTGCCCTCTGACCAGCACAACGAGCTGTTGCGCACGGTCGCGCGACAGGTCGTCGAAGCCGTACCAACGACGGAGCGTCGTCGACCGACCTACCGGGAGCTCGCTGAACGCGTAGACCTCTAGATTCAAGGACATGACCACTTATAGCTACCTTGTCGGAGCGTCCGCCGATCCGGTGTCCAGCGAGCTGGTCGATCTCTATGCCACGGTCTACGCCGAGCCCCCTACGAAGAAGGTCCTGAGCAGGTCGAAGGTTTCCGTACACGCATGCTCGAGGACACCTCGCGCGCCGGGTTCACCTTGGTCACGGCGCGAACAAATGATCAACTCGTCGGAGCGGCATTCGGCTGGACGATGCCGGCCGGGACCTGGTGGTCGCGAGCGGACGCACAGCCCAGCCGGGATGTCCTCGACGCCGACAAGTTCGCTGTCATGGAGTGGATCGTCCGACCCGACCGGCGAGGCAAAGGCATAGGCGCCCAGCTCATTCGCCGGCTTCTCACGGGCCGCCCGGAGTCCTACGCGACCCTCGCCTCCGATCCCCGCTCTGAGGCGCGAGAGATCTATGAACGGGCAGGCTGGCGACAGGTAGCGCGAACAACTCTCACGTGGGGACCCGCCATGGACCTGCTCGTCATCAACCTGCCCCTGAGTATCACGGACGGTGACAGAACCGCTGGATGATTCTTCAAGCGTTGCCAGTGACTATGCCACGATCTTGCGTTTCTCCCGGCTCGCCGCCGGGCTGACCCTCGACCAGCTCGCCGCAGCCAGCGGCTACTCGGCGTCGACTTTGTCGCGGTTGGCTGCGCAGGACACACGTGAGGACAGGACGAGGACCCGGCTGGTGACCGGCGCTCGAGCCCGCGGTGGCCCTGGCCAGTGGTATCGGCTGAGCGCGTACGCCTGTCCTCAGGCCGGCACGGCGATGCGTGGCCGGGTCAGGTCCACCACCTCGTCGACCCGGCCGGCGATGTCCGTGCGGTGGGTGATGATCAGGACGGTGCGGTTGCCGGCGGCGGCGAGCAGGTCGTCGAGGAGGGCGGCGGCCGTTTCGTCGTCGAGGTGTTCGGTCGGCTCGTCGAGGATGAGGACCTCGAAGCCGCCGAGCAGGGCGCGGGCCAGGGCAAGACGGCGGCGCTGACCGCCGGACAGTTCGCGGCCGTGTTCGCCGACCAGGGTTTCCAGGCCCTCGGGGAGGGTGGTGACCCAGTCGAGAAGGCGAGCCTCGGCGAGGGCGTCACGCAGTTGCTCGTCGGTGGCGCCGGGGCGGGCGATCCTCAGGTTCGCGGCGATCGTGGTGTCGAAGAGGTACGCGTCCTCGGGCAGGTAGCCGACAATCCGGCGGACCCTTTCGGGGGCGATGCGGCGCAGGTCGACGCCGTCGAGGGTGACCCGACCGGCGGTGGGGTCGAGGAAGCGGACCAGCAGCGCGGCGACGGTGCTCTTGCCGCTGCCGCTCGGCCCGACCAGCGCGACCCGAGCGCCCGGTGGCAGGTCGAGGTCGACGTTGTGCAGCACGGTGCGGCCCGGGGTCCAGGCGGCGTCGACTGCCTCAAGGCGGAGCGTGTGCGGGCCGTCGGGAATCTCGACCGGCGTCGTGGGCGTGGTGATCCGTGCGGGGGTGGCGAGCACGTCGGCCAGCCGGCGCAGCGACGCGCGGGCGGCGGCGAAGTGCTGGGCCGCGGCGGGCAGGCCGCCCACGGTCTCGAACACCGCGAGCGGGGTCAGCACGACGACGGCCAGCAGTTCGCCGTCGAGGGCGCCCGAGCGGACCGCGTACGCGCCGGCGGCCAGACCCACGAGCAGGCAGAGGCCGGTGGCCAGGGTGGTGACCGCGGCGGAGACCCCGGCCATGGCGCTGGAGCGTTGTTCGGCCTGGCGCAACCGGGCGTCGGTGTCGGCGAGACTGGCGAGACGGGGACCGGTCGCGCCGTACGCGAGCAGGTCGGGCAGGCCGTGCAGCAGGTCGGTCGTGCCGGTGGCGAGCTCGGCGCGCAGCGGGGCGAGCCGTCCGTCGGCGCGGCGGCCGGCCCGCGCCTGCAGGATCGGAACGACCATGCCGACCAGCAGGATTCCGGCGGCGAGGGCGAGGCCGGCGGGTTTCGAGTACGCGCCGACCAGCACCACCGAGCCGAGGCCGACCAGGGTGGCGACGGCGTACGGCAGCACGACCCGGGTCAGCATGTCGAGCACCGCGTCCACGTCGGCGGCGAGGCGCCGAGCGAGGTCGGCCCGGCGGTAACCGGCCAGCCCGGCCGGGGCGAGCTCGGCGAGGCGGGTGAAGATGCGCGCCCGGAGGCGGCCGAGGACCCGCAGCGCGGCGTCGTGACCGGCCAGCCGTTCGACGTAGCGCAGCACGCCGCGGCTGAGGCCGAACGCGCGCACCGCCACGATGGCGACCATGAGGTGCAGCACCGGCGGGTGCAGGGCGGCCCGCGAGATCAGCCACGCGGAGACGGCCATCAGCCCGACCGCCGCGCCGGCCGCTCCCGCCCCGGCGAGGACGGCCAGCGCCAGCCCACCGGAGGCGGGGGCGGCCGCGCTGCGAAGAAGACGGAACCAGCTCATCGCACGACCTCCGACGGCACGAGACGATCATCCGCGGGCGGCACAGCAGCGGCATCCGCCGGCAGCACGCGACCCGCGTCCGGCGGAAGCGGGACTGGCGGCGCGGCTCGATCGTCAGCAGGCGGCACGACAGCAGCAACGGGCCGCAAGAGGGGCGCGGCCGGCGACGACGCCGGGGTGAGGTTGATGACGCGGTCGGCGAGGGCGATCAGTTCCGAGCGGTGGGCGGCCATGATGACCGTACGGCCGTGGGCGAGCCGCCGGATCGCTGCCATGACCTCGTCGGCGGTGTCGGTGTCCAGGTTGGCCGTGGGTTCGTCGAGCAGGACGATCGGCGCGTCGCGCAGGAACGCGCGGGCCAGGGCGAGACGCTGGCGCTGACCGGCCGACAGCCCGGCGCCGTCGTCGCCCAGCACGGTGTCGTAGCCGTGCGGCAGCGCGGCGATGAACCCGTCAGCACCGGCGAGCGAAGCGGCAGACGCAACGTCGACGCCGGCGAGTGAGCCCGCGGACGCGACGTCAACGGCCGTGACCGAAGCCGCGCGAACACCGTCGACGCCCCCGTCCGGAGCAGCGGAAGCATCGTCGACACCGGCGCGTGGGGCTTTCAACAGCGAGTCCGCAGTGGTGGGGGCGGCGGTCGGAGCCGGGATGGTAGGAGCGGCCGTGAAGCAGTGCGCGAATGCCGTCGGCGGCGAAGGCAGGGAAACCGGCTCGGCGCCGAGGGTGACGTTCTCGCGTACGGTGCCTGCGAACAGGTACGGCCGCTGCGGCACCCAGGCGAGAGCCGACCGCCACGCCGCCGGGTCGACGTCAGCGAGGTCAGTGCCGCCGACGGTGACCCGGCCGCGGTCGGGAGTGGCGAAGCCGAGCAGCACGTTCAGGGCCGTGGACTTGCCGCACCCGCTCGGCCCGGTCAGCGCGACGACCTCACCGGGCGCGATCGTGGCGGTCAGGCGCAGCGCCTCCCGGTCGCGGTAGCGCACCACCACGTCGTCGAAGGCGATCACCCCGTACGGGACGGGGGCGGAGCCCGCGGCGGGAACCGGGGTCTCCAGCAGAGCGAAGGCCTCCTCGGCGGCGGCCAGGCCCTCGGCGCTTGCGTGGTAGTGCGCGCCCACTTGCCGCAGCGGCAGGTACGCCTCGGGGGCCAGGATCAGCACGAGCAGCGCGGTGGTCAGGTCGAGGTTGCCGGAGACCAGGCGCAGGCCGATGCCGACCGCGACCAGCGCCACCGACAGCGTGGCCAGCAGTTCCAGAACCAGCGAGGAGAGGAACGCGACCCGCAGCGTGCGCATGGTGAGCCGGCGCTGCTCGTTGCTGACCCGCCGGATCGTGGCCGCCTGAGCCCCGGCCCGGCCGAAGATCTTCAGCGTGGTCAGCCCGGCGACCACGTCGAGGAAGTGGTGCGACAGGCGGCCGAGCAGGCGGAACTGGCGGCGGTTGGCCGCCTCGGTGTGCAGCCCGACCAGCGCCATGAAGATCGGGATGAGTGGCAGGGTCAGCACGATGGTGACAGTCGCGGTCAGGTCGGCGGGGAGCAGCCGGGCCAGCACGACCGCCGGGACGAGCGCGGCGAGCACCAGTTGGGGCAGGTAGCGGGCGAAGTAGGCGTCCAGGGCGTCGAGGCCCCGGGTGATCAGCGTGGTGACCGCCCCGGTGCCGGGCGCCCGGCCGGGGCCGAGCGCCGCCAGGTGGGCCAGCAGGCGTCCACGCAGTTCGCTTTTCACGGCGGCGGACGAGCGGGCGGCGACGGCCTCCTGCGCCCACGCCACGACGGACCGGCCGGCGATCACGGCGGCCAGCGCGAGCAGCGTCGGCGTCAGCTCACCGAGGTCGGCGCCGTCGAGGAACACCGCGGTGATCCCGTACGCGAGAAGGGTGGCCTGCGCGACGATCAGCCCGGCCAGGACCACCCCGAGCACGACCGTGGCGGCCAGGAACCAGCGGGCGCTCCTGGCATGGCGCAGCAGCCGTGGGTCGAGGGGCTTCACACCGGGATCCGTTCGACCGTGAGCCGCTTGCGGAACACCCAGTACGTCCAGCCCTGGTAGGCCAGCACGATCGGGGTGAAGGCGACCGCCACCCAGGTCATGACCTTCAGCGTGTACGGGGTGGACGAGGCGTTGTCGACGGTGAGGCTGTTGGCGGCGGCGATGCTGGACGGCATCACGTCGGGGAACAGCGTGACGAACAGGCCGAACACCGCGAGCACGAGGGTCGCGCCGGTGGCCAGGAACGCCCAGCCCTCACGGCGTACGCGGGTCGCGATGACCGCCCCGGCCAGAGCGAGCGCCGCCGCCGCGAAAAGCAGCCAGCCGGCGACGTCGTGGTGGGTGCTCGCCGTCCACGCCAGGAAACCGCCCGCGACCAGGACAGCCGCCGGGGCCACCCGCTCGGCCAGCCGTCCGGCCCGCTCCCGCATCTCGCCGCCGGTCTTGAGGGCCAGGAACACCGCACCGTGCAGCACGAACAGCGTCAGCGTGGTCAGGCCGCCGAGCAGCGCGTACGGGTTGAGCAGGTCGAAGAAGCCACCGACGTACTCGTGGTTCGCGTCGAGCTTGACGCCGCGCACGATGTTGCCGAACGCCACGCCCCACAGGATCGCCGGGACCAGGCTGCCGCCGATGATGCACCAGTCCCAGCGGCGGCGCCAGCGGTCGTCGTCGCGCTTGCCGCGGTACTCGAACGCGACCCCGCGCAGGATCAGCGCGACCAGGATGAGCAGCAGCGGCAGGTAGAAGCCGGAGAACAGGGTGGCGTACCACTCGGGGAACGCGGCGAAGGTGGCGCCGCCGGCGACCAGCAGCCACACCTCGTTGCCGTCCCAGACCGGGCCGATGGTGTTGATGAGCAGGCGGCGCTCGCGGTTGTCGCGGGCCAGCACGGGCAGCAGGATGCCGACACCGAAGTCGAAGCCCTCGAGCAGGAAGTAGCCGGCCCAGAGGATCGCGATGAGCGCGAACCAGACAGTCGTGAGTTCCATGTCGTTCCCGATCAGTAGGCGAAAGCGAGCGGGCGGTCGGGGTCATCGGTGGGTTCTTCCACCTCGGGGGCGCCGGCTCGGGCGTACTTGACGAACAGCCCGACCTCGATGACGGCGAGCACGCCGTAGAGCAGCGTGAGCACGATCAGCGAGGTGGCCACCGAGCCGGCGCCGACCGACGGCGAGACACTGTCGGCGGTCTTGAAGACGCCGAACACCGTCCAGGGCTGGCGGCCCATCTCGGTGAAGATCCAGCCGAACGAGTTGGCGGCCAGCGGCATGCCGATCGAGGCGATCGCGGCGAGCCACAGCCAGCGGTTCGCCGGTGTCCGGCCGCGGCGGGTGAACCAGAGCGCGGCCGCGGCGACCAGCATGGCGAGCCCGCCGAAGCCGATCATCAGGCGGAACGACCAGTAGGTGACGGGCACCGAGGGCACGTAGTCGCCGGGACCGTACTTCTCGACGTACTCGGCCTGCAGGTTGTTGATGCCCTCGACCTCGCCGCTCGGGCTGCCGGTGGCCATGAACGACAGCAGCGACGGGATGCGCACGCTGGCGAGTTCCTCGCGGCCGTCCAGCGACCCGATCGTGAAGATGGAGAAGCTCGCGGGCTTGGAGGTGTCGTACAGGGCCTCGGCGGCGGCCATCTTCATCGGCTGCTGCTCGGTCATGACGCGGGCCTGCAGGTCACCGGTGATCAGCACGCCGACGCCGGCGATCAGCACCACCCAGGCGCCGAGCTTGAGGCTGGGACGGAAGACGTCGGTCTGGTTGTGGCGCTTGAGGTGCCAGGCGCTGACCGCGAGCAGCACCGCGCCGCCGGTCAGGAAGCAGGCGGTGATCGTGTGCGGGAAGGTGACCAGCGTCGTCGAGTTGGTCAGCACCGCCCAGATGCTGGTCAGTTCGGCCCGGCCGGACTCGGGGTTCACGGTGTAGCCGACCGGGTGCTGCATCCACGAGTTCGCGGCGAGGATGAAGTACGCCGACAGCAGCGTGCCGATCGAGGCCAGCCAGATCGTCGCCAGGTGCACCTTTCGCGGCAGCCTGTCCCAGCCGAAGATCCACAGGCCCAGGAAGGTCGACTCGAGGAAGAACGCGAGCAGGCCCTCGATGGCGAGCGGAGCGCCGAAGACGTCGCCGACGAAGCGGGAGTAATCGCTCCAGTTCATGCCGAACTGGAACTCCTGCACGATGCCGGTGACCACGCCCATCGCGAAGTTGATCAGGAACAGCTTGCCCCAGAACTTGGTGGCCCGCAGGTAGTGCTCCTTGCCCGTCCGGTACCAGGCGGTCTGCAGGCCGGCTACCAGGGCCGACATGCCGATGGTGATCGGCACGAACAGGAAGTGGTAAACGGTGGTGATGCCGAACTGCCATCGGGCAAGGTCGAGCGCGTCCACGGTGGGATCCTTTCCACGGATGCCCCCGAGTCTGGTGATCGCCCCGGCGGCGGATCAGGGCCGAAAGTCCCGTGGGGTCCCGGCCATGGTCCCGATCCCAGGCCTCGCGGCCGGTTGTTTCGCGGGGGCGGAAAAATCCTAACGTGGTGCGTCCCGACCGGCGGGTGAAACAGGACCTTCGGCCCTGAACACCCACGGCGGCAGGGCGGCACGGTTGGGGAATCCCTTTCCCCGGCCACCGCTAAGGAGACCGCCGTGAACCACTACGACGACGCGGATCTGCGTGCGGCGGCCGAGGCCGGCATCCGCGCGCCGTCGATGCTCAACAGCCAGCCGTGGCTGTTCCGTCTGCGCGACGGCGGCGTCGAAATCCTCGCCGACCCGGCCCGCCAGCTGGACGCCCTGGACCGGTCCGGCTGGGCGACCCGCCTGGCCTGCGGCGCCGCCACCTACAACGCCCGTCTCGCCCTCGCCATGCGTGGCCGGCCCGCCGAGGTGCACCTGCGCCCGTACCCCGCCGAGCCCGACGTCGTGGCCCGGCTCGTTCCGGGCCGGGAGAGGCCACCGACGTACGCCGAACAGGACCTGTACGCCGCCATCGCTCGCCGGCACAGCAACCGGGCGCCGTTCTGGCCCGACCCCGTGCCGGCCGAAACCCGCAAGCGGCTCATCGAGGCCGCCCGCAGCGAGTCCGCCTGGCTCGACCTGCTCGTCGGCATGACCGCCCTGGCCGGTTTCGCCGAGATCGCCCGCAGCGCCGACCGGGTGCTGCGGCGCGACGACCGGTACCAGACCGAGCTGATCGGCTGGCTGCACGCCGACGACGCGCCCGACGGTGTCCCGGTGGGCGCCGGCGCTCCCCTGCCCGAACCTCAGGACCTGCTCCCGCAGCGGGTCTTCGGCACCCGCCGCCGGGCGCCCGGCCGCGACTACGAGCCCGAACCGCTGGTCGCCGTCCTCGGCGTGCCCGGCGACTGGCCGGCCGACCAGATCACCGCGGGCCAGGCCCTGCAGAAGGTCCTGCTGACCGCGACCGACTCCGGGCTGACCACCTCGATGATCTCCCAGCCGATCGAGGTCCCCGCCGCCCGCGACCAGCTGCGGCGCTCCCTCGGCCGCACCGGCCACCCGCAGCTGGCCCTGCGCCTCGGTCACGGCACCCCCGGACCGGGCACGCCCCGCCGCGACGTCGCCGAAGTCCTCCGCTAGAGCCGGCGGGACGGGACCTTCGTCCTGCCGAGGTCGGGTCCATGGCCTCCGGACTCCTGCCCCGGATCGGCGCAGGCTCAAGGTACAGACATCGATGAAGGAGGACACCATGACAACCATCGGCCGGGGCGCTGCCGCTCATCTGGAGCACGTGGAGGCTCCCGGCGCGGTCCTTACCAAGGCCGCCGCGAGGGCGCTGGCCGTGCTGCGCATCTCCACCGGCTTCGTCTTCCTGTGGGCGTTCTTCGACAAGACCTTCGGGTGGGGTTTCGCCACCCCGGCGGAACGGGCCTGGATCAACGGCGGATCGCCCACCAAGGGCTTCCTGTCCGGTGTCGAGGTCGGCCCGAGCTGGCTGCAGACGTTCTTCCACAACATCGCCGGCGACCCGTGGGCCAACTGGGCCTTCATGCTCGGCCTGCTCGCCATCGGCCTGGCCTTCGTGCTCGGCATCGGCATGCGGCTCGCGGCCGGCGCCGGCGCGCTGATGATGCTCCTCATGTGGGCCGCCGAATGGCCGCTCGACAAGACCACCGCCGGGGGCGAACCCAGCGGGTCGACCAACCCGATCGTCGACTACCACATCATCTACGGCCTCGCCGGCATCGTGCTGGCCCTGACCTACGCGGGGCACACCTGGGGCCTGGGCCGGTGGTGGGCGTCGCTGCCCATCGTCCAGAAGAACCGCTGGCTCATCTGACCCGCCACGTCCGGCCGCGCTCGGCGCGGCCGGACGCGCCCGTCCCACGAGGGAGGCAACGTCGTGAACACCAGGCCCATCGTCGTCGGCGCCGACGGCACCGAATCCAGCACGATCGCCGTCGACTGGGCGGCCCGTGAGGCCCACCGCCGCAACCTGCCGCTGCGGATCGTGCACGCCTTCGACTTCGACTGGCAGGGCGCCCGCTACAACATCGGCACCGATTTCATCGACATGGCACGCAAGGTCGCCGAGGCGGTCGTGGCCGCGGCCTGGGACAGGGCCCGCGACATCGCGCCGGACATCACCATCGAGACCGAGACGGTCATCGGGTCCGCCACCCCGCGGCTGCTCGAGGTGGCCGGCGAGGCGGAATCGATCGTGGTGGGCAGCCGGGGCCGGGGCGGCTTCACCGGTCTGCTGCTCGGTTCGGTCAGCCAGCGCGTCGCCACGCACGCCGCCTGCCCGGTCGTCGTCGTACGCGGTCACTCCGCCGCCGACGGCCCCATCGCGGCCGGTGTCGACGAGTCGCCCGCCGCCGACCTCGTACTGGAAACGGCTTTCGACGCCGCGACCGAGCAGAACTGCCCGTTGACCGTCGTGCGCGCGTACCTGCCGGTGATCCCGCTGTGGCTGTCCGATGTGGCGCCGCCGACGGTCGACACGCCGGAGCAGGACGCCGCCGAGAACGAGCGGCTGGACGAGCAGCTGGTCCCGTGGCGCGCCAAGTACCCCGACGTGCCGGTCACGACCGTGGTGACCCACGAGAGCGCCGCCTACGCGCTCGAACGTGAGTCCCGGCGGTCCCGGCTGGTCGTGGTCGGCAACCGCGGTCACGGGCTGCTGGCGGGCGCGTTCCTCGGCTCGACCACCCTGCAGCTGCTGCACCACGCCGGATCCCCGGTCCTCGTCACCCGCCCGCGACAGTCGAAGAAGGAGACGTCGTCATGACCGCCCGCAGAATCATCGTCGGTTACGACCGCTCCACCGACGCCAAGGCCGCCGCCCGCTGGGCTCTGGACGAGGCGTTGCGCACCGGCGCCGCGGTGGAGTTCCTGTACGCGTACGAGTGGCCGGCCTGGCTGCCGGCGACCTCGACGGTTCCGGCGCCCTCCGTGTGGCCCGACGGCGAGACCGACCGCGCCATCCAGGGCGCGCTGAACGAGGCCGCCGCCCTGGCCAAGCAGAGCCACCCGTCCGTGCCCACCCACGTCACGTTCGTGCACAACAGCGCCGCGCTCGAGCTGATCGGCCGCTCCGCCGGCGCGAGCCTGGTCGTGCTCGGCTGCCGGGGGCACAGCGGCGTCACCGGGTTGCTGGGCTCGGTCAGCGTGGCCGTCAGCGCCCACGCCAAGTGCCCCGTGGTCGTGGTGCGCGGCGAGCCGGCCGGGGAAGCGCCCGTGGTGGTCGGCGTCGACGACTCCCCGTCGGCCCAGGTGGCCCTGGTCTTCGCGGTCGAGGCCGCGCTGGCGCGCGGCGTCGGGTTGCGGGTGATCCGCGCCTGGCCGCAGGTGACCGGCCTGTGGGAGCAGAGCCAAATCGTCACCCGGGTGGTGACCGAGCAGGAGCGGCGTCCCTTCGACGAGCTGATCGCCGGCTGGCAGCGCAAACACCCCGAGCTGACCATCTCGGCCGAGGCCGTGGTCGCCCACCCGGCGGCCGCGCTGGCCGAGGCCGGCCGCGACGCGCAACTGCTGGTCGTCGGCACGCGCGGACGCGGCGCGATGCTCGGGATGGTACTCGGCTCGGTCAGCCAGCACGTGCTGCGCCACTCCCCCTGCACCGTGGTCGTGGCGCACGGCGAGCAGTAGGACGTCAGACGAGAACCGAGATGGGCTCGACCAGGCCCACCCCACCCGCGAAGTACCGGAGCCGGATGGCCATCGACTCGCTGAGCACCTCGCCCTGACGCAGGAGGAGAAGCCCGGTGGTCGTCAGCACGTCCTGGTCGACGACCATGCCCACCATGAGCTCGCTGCCCGGCAACCGCCGGGGTGAGCGGGCCTGGGAGGTGGCGAAGGCCTGCAGGATCCGGGCGACAAGGTCCTTCGGGTACTCGGTCAGGCCGCCGGCGACCTGAGCCGGCGGCCGGCCCCCGTCGATGCCGGTCAGGAAGGCGGCGGCCGTCGCGTACGGCGCCTGGTCGTCGTCCATGCCGGCGGGGGGCTTCTCGCCGAAGACGACCGGCTGCTCGGCGACCCACTCGGCCACGCGTTCGAGCCGGGGGATCCGCCGGATCAGGTCGTACGCCAGCCGCGGGTGGCTGCGGAGCAGTTCCTCGTTGCCGGGGTCCAGCGTCTCACCGCTTCGCGCCTGGGCCAGCACCGGTTCCGGGATGGCCATCAGCCCCACCTGCCCGAGCATTGCGGCGATGCGGGGCTCCCACGCGTCGGCGGGGGCCACGGCGTCGACCAGCATCCGCAACCGCTCGGTGCGCATCGCCGCGTACGGGTTGGTCGCCTTCATCAGGTCGATGAGCAGCTCGACCGCGCCGTCGAGCGTGCGTTGCAGCAGCTCGCGCTCGGCCATCACCAGGCGGTGCTGCTCCAGCGCGGCGTCCAGCGCCCGGGTGAGGTCGGTGGTGTCGCAGGGCTTGGTGAGGAACCGGAACAGATTCCCGTCGTTGACCGCCGCGATGGTCGAGGTGAGCTCCGCCTGGCCGCTGAGGATGATCTGCACCGAGTCGGGGCTGGCGGTCCGGGCCCGGGCGAGGAACTCGGCGCCGTCCATGACCGGCATCTTCATGTCGGAGACGATCACCGCGTACGGTTCGGCGGCCTCGGCGACGCGGGTCAGCCCCTCGGCCCCGGAGACGGCCGCGTCGATCTCGTAGCGGCCGCGCAGGGTCCGCCGTATGCCGTCGAGGATTCTCGGCTCGTCGTCGACCATCAAGATGCGCTCGGCCACCTCGGCAGCATATGTCCGCTCAGTGCCTTAGGTTAGATTTGTCCTCAACTTCTGGTGGCCGTGGCCGAACGGAACGTCGGGGACTCGGAAAAATCGGAGGTGCACGTGCCGACGCCGGTCATATCCCGTACGAGGCAGCACACGGCGGTGGCGTCCGCCGACTCGCACCGGCCAGACCCGGTCGCTGCCGTCGCTGAGCTCGCCGACGCCCTCGGCACCCGGGCCGGCCTGTACGCGGTCTTCGTCACCCCGGGATACGACCTTCCCCTGGTGGGCCGCGAGCTGAAGCGCCACTTCGGTGACCGCGTGATCGGCTGCACCAGCTCGGGCAACATCGGACCACGCGGGTACGACAGCGCCGGCCTCTGCGCCGTCGCCTTCACCGGCGGCCTGCGGGCCCGGACGGTCACTGTCGGCCCCCTCGACGACGCGCCCGGCGCTGTCGAGCGCGCGGCGCCCGAGCTGGCCGACCTTCGCTCCGAGGTGGGCGACGGTGAAGGTTTCGCGATCCTGCTCACCGACGGGCTGACCCGCAACGAGGACCTGCTCGCGGCGAATCTGATGGCCGCGCTGGGCGACGTGCCGATCGTCGGCGGCTCGGCCGGTGACAACCTGACCTTCGAGCACACGGCTGTTTACCACGACGGGGAGTTCCTGCCGAACCTCGCGTCGGTCACCGTGGTCCGCACCGATGTGCCGTTCCGGCTGATCCGCCTGCAGCATCACGAGCCGACCAGCACCCTGCTGATCGCGACCGACGTCGACCCCGACCGGCGCGTCGTCCGGGCCTTGAACGGGCGGCCGGCCGCGCAGGCGTACGCGGAAGCGGTCGGGACCCGCGTCGCCGACCTGAACTTCTCCGTCTACTCCAGGCATCCCCTGCTGCTGAACGCGGGCGGATCCGCCTGGATCCGCGCCATCGCCGCCGCGAACGCCGACGGCACGCTGAGCATGTTCGCCCGGGTTGACGTGGGCGACGTCCTGCGGGTCGGGCGCCCGACGGGCCTGCTCGACCATCTGGAGCAGCAGTTCGCCGCCCTCGAGGCCGACCTCGGACCGATCGGCGGGATGCTCGCGTTCGACTGCGTCCTGCGACGGCTGGAGACGGAGGAGCATCAGGTCGCCGACCAGGTGGGCGGCTTCCTCGCGGAGCGCGGCGTGGTGGGTTTCAGCACCTACGGCGAGCAGTTCAACGGCATGCACATGAACCAGACCCTTGTCGCGGTTGCGTTCGCCTGAGGAGCAGCATGGTCGACACCGGCACGACGCTCACCGAGCAGTCGGCGGACCAGTTACGGCGCATCGTCGAGGAGCAGCGGCGCACCATTGAGGCGCTGGTCGTGGCCGCGGAACGCCGCACCGCGGGGGAGCCCGACAGTTCCGCCCTGGCCACCTGGCAACGGAACCTGACGCTGCAGCGGCGGCTCGCCGAGCGCACCCAGCGCATCCGCGCGGCAGAGCAGCTTCTGCGCGCCGTCACCGACTCGATCGACGCCGGCCTCTGCATCCTCGACGACGCGGGCGGGATCGTCGACACCAACCAGGCGTGGAACGCCATGCTGGCCCGCGTGCCTGGGGGCGCCCCGGAGGCGACCTCCTTCTTCGACTACGCCGTCAGCCGCGTGAACGGGCTGGGCGAGCTCTTGCGCGACGCCGGCGACACCGTCAGGCGGGTGCTGGCCGGGCAGCCGAGCCGGGCCACACCCAACTACGAGGTCGCCACGGAGTCCGGGCCGCGCTGGTGGCGGATGCGCGTCGATCCCGTGCGCGGTCACGGCGCCGCCCGGGCTGTCCTGACGCTCACCGACGAGACCGCGGCTGTGCGGACGCAGGAGGAACTGCGCCGGGCCACCCGCGACGCCACCCGGCTGGCCCCGATCGTCAGGCACATGGAGGACGCTGTCGTCATCGCCGACGCCGACGGCCGCATCGAGTGGGTCAACGACGCGTTCACCCAGTTGAGCGGCTACACCTTGGCCGAGTGCGAGGGCCGGCGCCGGATCGACATGCTCGGCGACGCCATGCCGGAGGTGGACGTCAAGGCCGTGTCCGAGCGCGGCTCCCACGTGTTCAGTGAGTTCGAGACCCGCACCAAGGACGGGCGGCCGCGCTGGTTGCGGGTCGCGCTCTACCACGTCGCCGACGACGAGGACGTGGTCCGCTGGGTCACCATCGAGCGCGACGTCACCGGCCGGCGCAACGCCGAGCAGGCCAGCCTCGCGGCCCGGGAGCGAGCCGAGGCTCTGGCGCACGAGCTCTCGGTGGAGAAGGCCGTGCTGACGGGAGTGATCTCCTCGATCCCGCACCTGATCTTCTGGAAGGACGCCCACGGCTTCTACCAGGGCCACAATTCCGCGTTCCTGGCCATGCGAGGGATCAGCACGGACACCGACCTGACCGGCAAGCTGGAAAAGAACATCGACGCCGGCGACGACCTCGGGCCGATCCTGGCCGAGCTCGAGGCCCAGGTGCTGGCCAGCAACCAGCCCGTCGTCGACCATCACGTCACGGTGACCGGGCCGGACGGTTCGCCCCGCACGATCCTGATGAGCGTGCTGCCGCAGCCCATGGCCGGCGGAGTCATCGGCATCGGGGCCGACGTCACCCGGATCAGCGATCTCGAGCGTCAGCTCAATCAGACCAACCGGCTGGAGGCCATCGGGCAGCTGGCCGCCGGCATCGCCCATGAGATCAACACGCCGATCCAGTTCGTCTCGGACAACACCCGTTTCATCGAGCAGACGTTCGGCCAGATCCTGGAGCTGGCGCAGGACGCACGGGAGAGGTTCGCCGCGACCGACGAGGACTTCGCGGAGCGGCTGCGCGACATCGACCTCGAGTTCCTGCTCGCCGAGGTGCCGACCGCGATCACCGAGTCACTCGAGGGCCTCAGCCGGGTGGCGCAGATCGTCCGGGCCATGAAGGACTTCTCCCACCCCGGGCACGGCCGCGCCGACGTCGACATCAACCGGGCGGTCGAAAGCACCGCCCAGGTCGCTCGCAACGAGTGGAAATACCATGCCGTGCTCAGCCTCCAGCTGGGCGAGGACGTCGGCATGGTGTCGTGTTACGAGGGCGAGCTCAAGCAGGTCATCCTGAACCTCATCGTCAACGCCGCCCACGCCATCGAGGCGGCCGCGGCCCGGCGCGAAGGCGTCCTCGGCAACATCACGATCCGCACCGCGCGCACCGCCTCCACGGTGGAGATCGTCGTGAGCGACGACGGCACCGGCATGGACGAGAGCACCCGGCAGCGCATCTTCGACCCGTTCTTCACCACCAAGGAGGTCGGCAAGGGCACCGGCCAGGGGCTCAGCATGGCGTACGCCAGCATCGTGCAGAAGCACGGCGGCACGATCCAGGTGGACTCCGCCCCCGGAGCCGGCACGACCTTCACCGTCGCCGTTCCCCTGCAGCCGCCGGCCGGTCAGGAGGATTGAGGTCCGCCCGGCCGCGGATCATCGGGGATGAGTTGCCCGCCAGCGTTCGATGACTTCCTGCTCCGCCCCGGCGATGTCCGTTCCGGCGAGGCTGTCGTCGTGGCCGGGGGCCTCGCACACGGCGCCGAAGTCGGCCTCCACGATGCGGTGGGCCAGAGCGACCGCGGAGCTGGGATCGTGAGCCTTCGGCCCCACAGGTGCGGTGGAGTGTCCCGCCACGGCGGACACGACCGTGGCGGGCAGGCCCCACAGTTGCAGCAGGTTGGCGCCGGCCTCGCTGTGCGAGGTGCCGAAGGCGGCATGCTCGGCGGCGTCCAAGGGGAGCGCCGGGGCCTCGGCGTCCTCCCACACGAGCAGGACCGCGGGGTAGGCATCGGCCCGCGACGACGCCAGCACCAGCTGCCCGATCTCGTGCAGCAGTCCGGCGGTGAAGGCTTCGTTCTCCCACGGCGCGCCGCCGGCCAGCATCCGGGCCAGGCGTGAGGTCCGTACGGAATGTTCGGTGAGCTCCTGGATCCAGCGGGCCGGGAGCTGCCCCTCGGGGTCGAGGCTTCGCACCACGTCGTGCATCAGCACCAGGCCCCGTACGGTGGGCGGACCGAGCAACGCCACCGCCTGGGACACGTCGCTGATCTGCCGGCCCACCATGCTGGCGGAGGAGTTCGCCAGCTGCAGCACCTTGGCGGCGGCGGCCGGGTCGTGCTCGATGACGGCCGCGACCGACCCGGCGGACGATCCCTCCGCGTCCAGCACCGTGATCAGTTCCGGCAGGATGCTGGGCGCGCTCGGCAGGGACTGCACCATGGCGGCGTCCCGGCGGGCGGAGTCGTCCCCCGAGGCCGCCTGGGCCTCGAGCAGCCGGTCGACGGTCTGCACCAGCTGCTCCCGGCTGGTGGGTTTGCTGAGGAACTGGTGCGACAGCGCGATGACACGAAGCACGTTGTCCTCGCCGGTCTGCCCGGAGAGGATGACCCGGGCGGTGCCGGGGTAGAGCGCGCGAACCCGGTCGAGCAGGTCGCCGCCGTCCATGCCGGGCATGCGGAAATCGGTCACCACCACGTCGCACGGCCGGTCCTGCATGGCGGCCAGCGCTTCCGCGCCGCCGGGCGCGAAGGACATGTCCCAGCGGTTCCGCTCGGTCCGCAGCATGCGCCGCAGGCCGTCGAGGATGCGTGGCTCGTCGTCGACGAACATCACGTGGGGCTTGCCGGTCATGCGGGAACCTCCGCCTGTGCCGCCGTGGATACGAGTGCCGTGCGCGGATCGACGGGCAGCCGGACGGTGAAGACCGTGCCGGCCCCGGGCTCGCTGGTGAAGCCGATGGATCCGTGGTGCCTGTCGACGACGAGGTTCCGGATCAGGGACAGACCCTGTCCCGTCCCTTTGCCGACCGTCTTGGTGGTGAAGAACGGGTCGAAGAGCTTGTCCGCGATCTCCGGGGGCACTCCCGTTCCGGTGTCGGCCACGTCGATGACCACCTCGCGGCCGTCGAGCCGGGTGCTGACCCGGATCTCGCCCCGGCCCGCGTCCGCCGCCTCGATCGCGTGTGCCGCGTTGACGAGCAGATTGAGCACGACCTGGTTGATGTCCCCGACGTGGCACATCACCAGCGGCAGCTCCGCCAGGTCGGTCCGGACGTCCGCCACGGTTCTGATCTCGTTGGCCGCGACGATCAGCGCGTTCCTGATCGCGTCGTTCAGATCGGCCGGGCTCTTGGCGTCGCTGCCGCGGTGCCCGAACGCCTTCATCGCTTGCACGATGGTGGCCACCCGGTCGACGCCCTCCAGGGTCTCGCGGATCGCCGTCGGCGCCTCCTCCAGGAGGAAGTCGACGTCGAGTTCCACCATGCGCCGGGCCAGGTCGGTGTCGTCGCCCAGGCTCCGCCGGACCTCGGCCACCACGGCCAGCAGGTCGGCCAGGGACTCGTCGAGAAATCTGACGTTGTCGCCGATGAACTGCATCGGGGTGTTGACCTCGTGAGCGATGCCGGCGGCCAGACGGCCGACGGACTCCAGCCGCTGGGCGTGCCGCAGCTCCAGTTCCAGGCGCTGCCGTTCCGAGATGTCCCGGGCGTTGAAGATCAGGCTGCGCGACCCGTCGTGCTCGGTCACGTAAGCCACCAGCACCTCGAACTCGATCCACGACCGCGGGTCCGGACCACGCAGCCGGCGGATCTGCGCGCCCTTCTGATCCGGGGCCAGCACCTCGGCGAGGTCGTCGGGATGGATGAGGGAGCGCAGGTCCCGGCCGATCAGGGATTCGCGGGGAACGCCGAGCAACCGGGCGGCGGCCGGGTTGGCGAACCGGATCGTTCCCTGTTCGCCGCAGAGCAGCAGGGCGTCGTGCGAGTGCTCCACGACGACGTTGAGCCGTGACCGGGTCAGCAGCTGGTCGAGGGTCAGCGCGGCCTCGTCGGCCAGCGTGGAGAGGGAGGCGGACAGGTCGTCCTGCGGACGCCGGTCGTACGAGACGACCAGCAGGCCGAACACGCGACCGTCGGCTGCGAGCGGCACCAGGTCCACCCGACAGGCCGGCGGCAGTCCCAGCTGCTCGGCGAACGAGGCCGCCTCGGCTCCGGTGATCCGGGCATAGCCGCCGGGACGCAGCGCCGACGCATGTGCCGGGCCGCTCGCGGCGAGGTTCACCGCACGGCCGGCCACGCCGGGGCGGGCGTCGCCGGCGTGCCCGATCGGCCGGAGGTCTCCCGAGGCGATCGTGGCGAGCACGGCGGCGTTGATCCGCCGGTCCAGGGCGACGACCGCTTCGGCGGCGACCCGCGCAGCGTCCCGGCGGTCGGTGGCCGCGGCGAAACCCGCGCCCGCCGTGGCCACGACCTGCTCCCGCAGCGCGGCCCTGTCGCGGGCCGCGATCCCCAGGGCCAGGGTGTGATTGATGACGAGGCCGATCAGCGCCGTCACCGTCAGCGGCACGGCGGAGGAAACGGCGACACCGTTGAACGCCACCCCGCATCCCATGATGGCCGTGACGCACGAGGCCCCGATCAGCTGGTCCAGCCGGCCGCCGTACAACGCGCGGCAATTGATCCAGACGTAGAGCAGGCCGACGGTGACGCCGAAATCCGAAGCCGCCGCGACCACGTACACGCAGGGGGCCTCGACCAGCCACAGTGCCCGGGGATACCGGCCACGCCGGTATCCCCAGCACAGGCAGAGCTCGACCACGACGATGGCGGCGACCGTCGCGGCGCGGAACCCGGCGCCGGCGCCCTCCTTGACGCCGAAGACGCCGATCAAGGACCAGAGAAGGCAGAACAGCAGGAACAGGGCGCGCACCTGTCCCAACATCGAGCCACCGTCGGCACCCCACCGGCCTAGGTTGATCAAAGGAGTTCTCCCTGGATTTCCGGTTCCCCAGGGTTCCTATCGGCACGGCCCGCCGGTTGTGAAGCCGCTTGACCTTCTTACGCCGCTCAGCGAGGGCTCACTGCTTCGGCGTGTCGGGGCCCTGCTGCGGGCGGCGGCGGATGCGCCGCAGGCGGGAGCGGAGCCTGTCCTGCATCAGGTCGGTGGCCTCCTGGAGCGACTCCCCCACCGCGTGCACGTGCAGCCCCACCCCGTTCACGTCGACGTGCGCGTCGACCCGGTCGCCGGGGGCCGCGGCGTCCAACGTCAGCGACGTACGCAGAACCGGGCCGGGCGCGTGGTGCAGCGCCGCCTCCAACTTGCCGACCGCATACGCCGTGGCGTCCGGGCCGACCTCGCCGTGGGTGTACACCTGAGGACTGATGACCAGATCAGCTCGCGTCATGACGCCTCCTCGGACCGGGCCCGGGTCGTCCACCCGGACGCACCTAAATGATCAACTCCTGGCCGGTCCGGCAACAGGGCCTTAAGGCCTGTCGTCATCGTGGGGACCGCCGGCACCGGGCCGGGCGCGTGCGCGCCTTGCGAGCAGATCCGCCACGACGTCCCGCACGCCTGTGCTCGTCGCTCATGGCCGCCAGTGCGATGAACGCGTTTCAAACCCGGATCTCCACGCAGCAGAAGCCGGGCCGGGGAACGAGACGCGCCTCGGCGCCCTCGGCGCCGCACCCGTCGATCACTCCGGACAGGAACGCCTGGTTGAGCCCGCACACCAGGTCGGTGTATCGGGAGGCGAGCGCGTGGAACGGGCAGTTGTGCAGCAGGACCGCCTCGGGACCGGGCTCCGGCTCGAACCCGAGACCATCGAGGACCTCGGTGAGTCCGGCGTCCGGGGTGGCGACCCCGTGGCCGCGGCGGCAGGCCACGGTGGCCGGCTCCTCCCCGCTCGACATCGCCTCGGCGAGGATGTCCGCGATGATCTCGTAGCGGCGCGCGGGCAGCGTGAAGGCCACCCCGTCGGCATGGAGGCGATAGACCTTCGGCGTACGCCCCCGGCCGCGCGGCTGTCCGTGCGGGGTCTCGTAGTGCGCCTGGAGCAGGCCCACGTCGACGAGTTTGTCCAGGTGGAAGGCGGCCAGCCCGCGCGTCATGCCGGTCGCCCGGGCCGCGTCGTCGCGGGTCACCGGGTGCGGCCGGCGCCGGACGTAGTCGTAGAGCGCCCGGCGCGAGGTGTCCGTGAGCGCCTTCATGGCCGTCCAGCCGTCCGTCACTCGCAGATATTAACACCAACGCTCGCTATTGAAATACCGGCGGCAACGGAGCACGATGCGGAGTAACACCAGCGAGCGTTGGTGAATTGGAGCCGTCTCATGACCATCGAAGCCGATCTGCGGTGGGACCTCGTCACGCAACGTGACATGCCTGCCGCCGAGCAAGCCGCCACGGCGTTCCTCGAAGCCCTCGGGGTGGACCTGACGGCGCCCGGCCTGGCCGAGACACCGGGGCGGATGGCACGGGCGTACGCGGAAATGCTCACCCCGCGCGAGTTCGCGATGACGACGTTCGACAACGACGAGGGCTACGACGAACTGGTCCTGGCCAAGTCGATCCCGGTGCGATCGCTGTGCGAGCACCACCTGCTCCCGTTCGTCGGCGTCGCCCACGTCGGATACCTGCCGGCCGACCGGATCCTCGGGCTGTCGAAGCTGGCCCGGGTCGTCGAGATGTTCGCTCACCGCACCCAGGTGCAGGAGCGTCTGACCAAGCAGATCGCCGACTGGCTGTCCATGCGGCTGCGTCCGCGCGGTGTCGGGGTGGTCATCGAGGCCGACCACATGTGCATGAGCCTGCGCGGCGTACGCGCGCCCGCCGCTCGTACGGTCACCTCGACGCTGCTCGGCAGCCTGCGGGACGACCCCCGGTCACGGGCCGAGTTCTTCGCCGTCGCGGGCCCGGGCTGACCACAGCCGAGCCGTCGCGGGCCCGGGCTGACCACAGCCGAGCCGTCGCGGGCCCGGGCTGACCACAGCCGAGCCGTCGCGGGCCCGGGCTGACCACAGCCGAGCCGTCGCCGAGCCGGGCGCTCGCGGACCACCACCGGGCCGGGCGCTCGCCGACCACCACCGACAACGATGGGAGCAAGCCATGACCGCTGACCGCACGTTCGTCATCGTGGGAGCCGGACAGGCCGGGGCGAACGCCGCCGAGACCCTGCGCGCCGAGGGCTTCGCGGGCCGTGTCGTCCTGCTGGGGGCCGAACCGCATTTCCCGTACGAACGTCCGCCGCTCTCCAAGGCGGTGCTCCTCGGCAAGGACGAGCCCGACAGCGTCTTCCTGCACGACGACGCCTGGTACGCCGAGCAGGACGTCGAAGTGCACATCGGCGCGGCGGCGCACGCCCTCGACCGGGCCGCCCGGCAGGTCTCGACCCGCGACGGCAGGACATTCCACTACGATCGGCTGCTCCTCGCCACCGGGTCCTCGCCGAGGTCGTTGCCGGTGGCCGGCGCCGACCTCGATGGCGTCGTGCGCCTGCGGACGCTGACCGACAGCCGACGGCTCGCCGGAAGACTGCGTACGGGCGCCCGCCTGGTGATCGTCGGCGCGGGGTGGATCGGCCTGGAGGTCGCGGCCGCCGCCTCGGCGAAGGGCGCGGACGTCACCGTCGTCGAGGCCGCCTCCCTCCCCCTGCAGCGCGTGCTCGGCGAGCGCATGGCTCGTTACTTCGCCGGCCTGCACACGGGGCGCGGGGTTCACTTCCGCTTCGGCAACCAGGTCACCGAGATACGCGGCGACGGCCGGGTCTCCCAAGTCGTGCTGGCCGACGGTTCCGTGCTCGGCGCCGACACGGTTCTCGTGGCCGTCGGCGTGCGCCCCGACATGGAATTGGCCGAGACGGCGGGCCTGGCCTGCGACGACGGCATCCTCGTCGACCAGCGCCTGCGCACAAGCGACCCGCTGATCTTCGCCGCCGGTGACGCCGCCCGCGTCGGTCATCCGCTGCTCCGCGCCCGTGTGCGCTCCGAGCACTGGGACAACGCCGTGCACACCGGAACGACGGCGGCGCGGGCCATGCTGGACCAGGACGTCGTTCACGACCGGGTGCCGTACTTCTTCAGCGACCAGTACGACCTGGGCATGGAGTACACCGGCTGGGTGCCGCCCGGCCACGACGCCGGCCTCGTCATCCGTGGCGATCTCGGCAGTGGTGAGTTCCTGGCCTTCTGGACCGAGCGGGGCCGGGTGCTCGCCGGTATGAACGTCAACGTGTGGGACGTCGCCGACCGGATCGAGGCGCTGGTCCGGGCGGGGCTGCGCGACGGCCTCACCGTGCCGGCCGACCGGCTGGCCGACCCCGCCGTCCCGCTGAGCGACCTCCTCAGATGAGGTCGTGCGGCGGCATCGCCCCGGCCACCCCGGGTTGCGCCGCATCATGGCGTCGAAGATCGGCTCAAGCTTGTCCGGCGTGTTCACCAGGTTCGTCGCCCTGCACCTGGAGGCCGACGACGAGGAACTGACCCGCCGGCTGCTGGCCCGGGCGGCTCTGGAGGGCCGGTCGGACGACACCGAGCCGGTCATCCGCCGCCGGCTCGCGCTGTATCACGAGGTCACCCATCCGATCGCCGACTGGTACGCCGCGCGCGGCATCCTGGTCTCGGTCGACGCCGTCCAGCCGGTGGAGCGGGTCGCCCGCCAGATCCTCACCGCCCTCGAGGCGATGCGGCCGCTGATCGAGCACGTCCCGGAAAGCGCCCGCCGCCCGATCGACCTCACCGGCCTGGGCCGCGCCTTCGGCCGGAGCTGACCGGGCGCCCTATCGGCACTCGTCGATTGACAGTTTGTTGGGTCGGGTGCACGATAAGTGCTACACAACGCGCGCTCGCCGGTGCGCGCGACACGGCCGGGGCTCAGCGGCCGGCGCCGGTCTCCGGCGTCCGCGCGGGAGGACAGGGCAGATCACCCCGCCGTCATCCCCGGCCTTCCCCCTGGGCTGTGCGCAGCCGTTGTTCCCCTCTGCGCGCGGCTCCACCCTGTCCTCAGGAGTGACAAGCATGAAGATCAAACGCCAATTGCTGTACGCCGTGGCCGCCGCACTGCTGGCCGTGGCCGGTCTTGCCCTCACGGCGCCCCGGGCGGCGTTCGCGGCCTCGCTGACCGAGGTGACCAGCTTCGGCAGCAACCCCGGCGGGATGCGCATGCACATCTACGTGCCGGACGCGCGCCCGTCCAACCCGGCCATCGTGGTCGCCATGCACGGATGCGGCGGCTCGGGCCCCGGCTTCTACTCCGGCAGCGAGTTCGCCTCGCTGGCCGACCGGTACGGGTTCATCGTGATCTACCCGTCCGCGATGCAGGAGGCCGGTTTCGGCAAGTGCTTCGACACCTGGTCGGCCGCGTCCAAGCAGCGCAACGGCGGCAGCGACCCGGTCTCGATCGCGTCGATGGTGGCGTACGCCGGTCAGCGCTACGGCGGCGACCAGAACCGCGTGTACGCCACCGGAAGCTCGTCCGGCGGCATGATGACCCAGCACATGCTCGCCCTGTACCCCGACCTGTTCAAGGCCGGCGCGTCGTTCATGGGCGTGCCGTTCAACTGCTTCGCGAACGCGGCCGACTACCCGCCCGGGGGCCAGTGCACCGGCGGCAACATGAACCGCACACCGCAGCAGTGGGGTGACGCCGTCCGCCAGGTCAACCCGGGCTTCAGCGGCCCCCGTCCCCCGATCCAGCTGTGGCACGGCACCAACGACACGCTCGTGCCGTACTCGCTGCTGCAGGAGTCGGTCGAGCAGTGGACCAACGTCTTCGGCCTCAGCACGAACCCGACGTCCAGCGACACCCCGCAGGCCAACTGGAACCGCCGCCGCTGGGCCGACGGGACCGGCAAGGTGCAGGTCGAGGCGTACAGCATCCAGGGCGCCGGGCACTCCCTGCCCAGCAGCGGAATGGCCGCGGCCGCCATCGCCTTCTTCGGCCTGACCACGCCCACCACTCCGCCGACCACTCCCCCGACCACCCCGCCCACGACCCCTCCGACGACCCCTCCCACCACTCCACCGACCACTCCCCCGACGAGCCCGCCGACGACCTCGGCGTGCCGGGTCACCGCCGCGGTCAACGCCTGGAACAACGGGCTGACCGCGAACCTCACCATCACCAACACCGGCGCCGCCGCGATCAACGGCTGGCGGCTCGCCTTCGACCTGCCCTCGGGCCAGACCATCACCGGCGGCTGGAGCGCCTCGTACGCGCCGTCCTCGGGCCGCGTCACGGCGACCAACGTCGGCTACAACGGGAACCTGGCGCCCGGCGCCTCCACCACGATCGGTTTCCAGGCCACCCACTCCGGTAACAACGGCGGCCCCACCGGGTTCGCGCTCAACGGCTCCGCCTGCGTCACCGGCTGACGAACCCCGGTGTGGGCGGCGAGGTGGCGCGCCGTCCACACCGGCCGGCGGCATGGGAAGATCGTCGGAGTCGTCAGCCCCCGACTCTGCCGGAGCCGTCGCGTGACCAGCCCGTACGACATCGACGAGATCTTCCCGGACGACGCGGCGGACGCCGTACGCCTGCCACGCCGCCAGGCCGGGAACTCGCCGCAGGACCTCACCGTGACCCTGCTCGCCGACTACACCTTGAGCACCGGGGGTGAACTGCCGTCTGCGGCCATCGTGGCCCTGCTGGCCGAGGCCGGGGTGAGCCAGGCCGGCGCCCGGACGGCCATCAGCCGCCTCGCCCGTCGCGGGGTGCTGCAGGTGAGCCGGCAGGGACGGCGCAGCGCGTACCGGCTCACCCCCGAGGCGGCCGAGTTCCTCTCCGTCGGCGGCAGCTCGATCGTCTCGGCGGCCACCGGGGCCGAGTCGTGGGACGAGCACTGGACGCTGATCGCGTTCTCGCTGCCGCAGGGTGAACGCGCCCGCCGGCAGGAACTGCGCAACAAGCTGCGCTGGATGGGCTACGCCCCGCTGTACGACGGCCTGTGGATCTCGCCGCACGACCTGTCCGACAAGGCCCGGGCCCAGCTGGCGCTGTTCGCCCCCGGCACCATGACGGTGTTCCGCGCCCGGCACGTCGACCTCGACGCGAACCCGCAGCGCCGGCCCGTCCAGGCGTGGGACATCGCCGGCATCGCCCGCGAGTACGAGGCCTTCCTCCAGCATTGGGGCGGCGTCCCGGCCCGCATCACGGCGGACGCGCTCGCCGGGCCAGAGGCGGTGCAAGCCCGTACGGAGGTGATGGACACCTACCGGCGCCTGCCCGTCCTCGATCCCCGCCTGCCGTTGCAGCTGTTACCGCCCGGGTGGCCCCGGAAGACGGCCCGGGACTTGTTCGTCGCCGTTTACGACGGGCTGGCCGGGATCGCGCAGGAACACGTCCGTGCGGTCGCGGCCACTTCCGCCGACGGCCCGGTCGACGGCATCCGGGCTCACACCGTCGCCGCCCTGGCCGCCAGGTTGCCCGCCCGCCCAGCCGCTCGCTCGTCCTCCTGAACGGCGACCGATCGCCACCCCGCAGCTCGTACGCCGTTGTCAGCGCTCACCTACGCGAACCGAGGCGGGACATCGCGGCGCTCGGGTCCGGTGGGCTGTGCCCGGATCGCCGGCTCGCATTTCTCCGACCGGGCGGCTGTTTGATTCGTATCGGCGTAACACTTTTTCGCGGAACAAATTTGAAAGCCGATACACATTTCCGCACTTGAATGTCGCAGAACATTCTGGCAACGTCTTTCACACGCGCTGTTAACGTTCACCTGGATCTCGTGCGGCTATTACGGCCGCACTGTTTGGCGTGCCGCGTCCACCGGCGGCCCGCCGAAAGGAGCACCTGTGCACAAACGAAGAAACAGCATTCTCGCCGTCGCCCTGGCTCTGGGGCTGGCGCTCGCCGGTGCGGCCGCTCCCGCCGCCGCGGCCGAGTCGAACGGCGGCGTCAAGGTCATGCCGCTGGGCGATTCGATCACGGAGGGAACGCAGGTTCCCGGCGGTTACCGCATCGGGCTGTGGCAGCGGCTGGCCGGCGCCGGCTACCGGGTCGACTTCGTCGGCACGCAGTCCAACGGCCCGGCCTCCCTCGGCGACCACGACCACCAGGGACACCCGGGCTGGCGGATCGACCAGATCGACGCGAACATCACGCGCTGGCTGGCCACCGCGAACCCCCGCACCGTCCTGCTGCACATCGGCACCAACGACATCCTGCAGAACTACAACGTCGGGTCCGCGCCGAGCCGGCTCTCGACGCTGATCGACCGCATCACCACGGCCGCGCCCGCCGCCGACGTGTTCGTGGCGACGATCATTCCGCTCGCCAACTCCGGCCAGGAGGCGGCCGCGCGCACCTTCAACGGCGCGATCCCGGGAATCGTGCAGAGCAAGGTGAACAGCGGCAAGCGGGTGCACCTGGTCGACATGCACGCCGCCCTGACCACCGCCGACCTGATCGACGGCGTCCACCCGACCGCCGGCGGTTACGACAAGATGGCCGCCGTCTGGTACGCCGCGCTGCGTTCGGTCCCCGGCACCATCGGCGATCCCGGCGGCTCCACCACCGGCGGGGCCCTGGTCGGCGCCGGCTCCGGGCGATGCCTGGACGTACCGGGCAGCAACACCGCCAACGGCACCCAGCCGATCATCTGGGACTGCAACAACGCCGCCAACCAGCGCTGGACCACCTCCGGCCAGACCCTGCAGTCGCTGGGCAAGTGCCTCGACTCCCCGACCGGCGCCACCGCCGGCACGAAGGCGCAGCTCTGGGACTGCTCCGGGGCGGCCAACCAGCGCTGGAACCGCAACGCCAACGGAACCATCAGCAACGCCGCGTCCGGCCTGTGCCTGGACGTGCGAGCCAACGCCACCGCCAACGGCAGCCAGGTCCAGCTGTGGACCTGCACCGCATCCCCCAACCAGGTCTGGACCGGTCGATAACCATGAGACGTTTGAAGACCCTGCTCGCGACGGCGGTGCTGCTGCTGTCGGCAACCGCGTTCGTGGCCACCGCCACGCCCGCCCAGGCCCTGGACAACGGGGTGGGCCGCACCCCGCCGATGGGCTGGAACAGCTGGAACACGTTCTTCTGCAACATCAACGAGTCGCTGATCCGGGGCATGGCCGACAGCATGGTCAGCAGCGGCATGCGGGACGCCGGCTACCAGTACGTGGTGGTCGACGACTGCTGGATGAGCCCGAACCGCGACTCCAGCGGCAACCTGCAGGCCGAACCCTCCCGCTTCCCCAGCGGCATGAAGGCGCTCGGCGACTACATCCACAGCAAGGGCCTGAAGTTCGGCATCTATCAGGCGCCGCTCGACAGGACCTGTGCGCAGTACTTCGGCAACTACCCGGGCGCGACCGGCAGCCAGGGGCACGAGGCCCAGGACGCCCGGCAGTTCGCCGCGTGGGGCGTCGACTACCTGAAGTACGACTGGTGCTCGCCCTCCGGCAGCATCAACGACCAGGTCACCACGTTCGCCAAGATGCGCGACGCGCTCGCGGCCACCGGACGGCCGATTCTGTACAGCATCAACTCGAACAGCATCCACTCCAAGACGGGCCCGCAGCGCAACTGGGGCGACGTGGCCAACATCTGGCGCACCACCGAGGACATCCAGCTGGTGTGGAAGACCGACCAGGTCAACGACTACCCGATGGGCGTGCAGAACATCATCGACGTCAACGTGCCGCTGGCCGGGTACGCCAAGCCGGGCGGGTTCAACGACCCGGACATGATGGAGGTCGGCCGGGGCACGCTGACCGACACCGAACAGCGCTCCCACTTCGCCATGTGGGCGATCATGGCGGCGCCGCTGATCGCGGGCAACGACCTGCGTAACATGTCGGCCGCGACCCAGACGATCCTCAAGAACCCGCGGCTCATCGCGATCAACCAGGACACCCTCGGCCGCCAGGGCGCTCAGGTCGCGGGCGACGCCAACTTCCGCGTACTGGCGAAACGCCTGTCCAACGGTGACGTGGCGGTCGCTCTTTTCAACCAGAGCAACAGCACCCGTACGATCTCCACCACCGCCGCCGCCATCGGCAAGTCCGGGGCCTCGTCGTACTCGCTGGTCGATGCCTGGACCGGCGCGACGAGCAGCACCAGCGGCACGATCAGCGCGAGCGTGCCCGCGCACGGCACGGCCGTCTACCGGGTGAGCGGCGGCACCACCGGCGACCCGACCACCCCGCCCACGAGCAGCCTGGTCAGCGCCTCGTCGGGCCGCTGCCTGGACGTGCCGAACAGCAACACCGCCAACGGCACCCAGCCGGTCATCTGGGACTGCAACAACGCCGCCAACCAGCGCTGGACCACCTCCGGCCAGGCCCTGCAGGCGCTGGGCAAGTGCCTCGACTCCCCGACCGGCGCCACCGCCGGCACGAAGGCGCAGCTCTGGGACTGCAACGGCGGCGCCAACCAGCAGTGGACGTTCCAGTCCAACGGCACGATCCGCAACAACCAGTCCGGCCTCTGCCTGGACGTCAACAACAACCAGACCGCCAACGGCACGGTGACGCTGCTGTGGACCTGCACGGGCGCAGCCAACCAGCAGTGGAGCCGGCGATGAGGGCCCGGTGGCGGCGGATCGCCGCCTCGCTCGTCGCGTCCGTCTGCGTGCTGGTGACGCCCGCCTTCGCCGGGACGGCGCGGGCCGACAACCCGATCGTGCAGACGGTCTACACCGCCGACCCGGCGCCGCTGGTGCACAACGGGCGGGTGTACCTCTACACCGGTCACGACGAGGACAACTCGACCTGGTTCACCATGAAGGAGTGGCGGGTGTACTCCTCAGCCGACATGGTGAACTGGACCGACCACGGCTCCCCGATGAGCCTGGCCACGTTCAGCTGGGCCAGCGCCGACGCGTGGGCCGGGCAGGTCATCAGCCGCAACGGCAAGTTCTACTGGTACGTGCCGGTCAAGAACCGGGCGACCGGGCGGATGGCCATCGGCGTGGGGGTGTCGTCCAGCCCGACCGGGCCGTTCACCGACGCGCTCGGGCGGCCGCTGGCCGAGAACGGTGAGATCGACCCGTCGGTCTTCATCGACGACAACGGGCAGGCCTACCTCTACTGGGGCAACCCGAACCTGTGGTACGTCCGGCTGAACTCAGACATGATCAGCTACAGCGGCGGCGTCAACCAGATTCCGCTCACCACGGCCGGCTTCGGAACCCGTACGGGAGATGCCTCTCGCCCGACGCTCTATGAGGAAGGCCCTTGGGTCTTCAAACGGAACGGCCTGTATTACAACGTGTTCGCGGCGAAATGCTGCTCGGAGTTCATCGGGTATTCCACGGCGCCCGGACCGACCGGACCGTGGACGTATCGCGGCACGATCATGCCCACCCAGGGCAGCAGTTTCACCAATCACGCCGGCATAATCGACTTCAACGGCGGGTCGTATTTCTTCTACCACAACGGCGCGCTTCCCGGCGGTGGCGGTTTCACCCGTTCGGTGGCCGTCGAGAAGTTCACCTACAACGCCGACGGCACCATCCCGACCATCAACATGACCACTTCCGGCGCCCCGCAGAACGGCACCCTCAACCCGTACGTACGGCAGGAGGCCGAGACGATCGCGTGGAGTTCCGGGGTCGAGACCGAACCGTCGTCCGAGGGCGGGATGAACGTCGGGTACATCGAGAACGGCGACTACATCAAGGTGAAGGGCGTCGCCTTCGGTAACGGCGCCGGCTCGTTCACCGCCCGGGTCGCCTCGGCCACCAGCGGCGGGCGTCTCGAGCTGCGCAGCGGAAGCCCGACCGGCACCCTGGCCGGTACGTGCACGGTGCCCGGCACAGGCGGCTGGCAGGCGTGGACGTCGGTCTCGTGCCCGGTGTCCGGGCTGACCGGCAACCGGGACCTCTACCTGCGGTTCACCGGCGGCAGCGGTTATCTGTTCAACCTGAACTGGTGGCAGTTCTCGTAGCGACGGGCCTCCGGGGTACAGCCTGCTGTACCCCGGAGAGGCCAGTTACCTGGATCGATCCGACAGGGCCGGCGAAATAGCGTTTCCGGCATGACCACGACGAAGAAATACCGCAATGTGACGGTGGGTCTCACGGCTGCCGCCATCCTCGCCGCGGGCGTCGGAGTCGCCCACGCCGACATCGCCGAAAGCGCGATCGCCCGGGCCGCGGCGCCGGCCGGCTGGGCAGGCGTCACCCGCGAGCAGGTACGCATCGACTTCGGCCAGGGCTGGGTCACCGACGCCGAGCTCACCTATCCGGCCCGGTCCACCGGGCGCCTGCCGCTCGTCATCTTCCTGCACGGCAGCGGCCACAACGACATGAACCAGACCCTGCCGGAGGGCAAGGGCGCGACCTTCGTCCCGCTGTCCCAGGCCGCGAGCCACGAAGGGTTCGCGACCCTGCGGTTCAACAAGCGCGGCGTGACCGGCGTCGGCCCCGTGCTGACCGACGACCCGGCCCAGCTCCTGCCGAAGAACCCGTACGAGCAGATCCAGCGGGACGCCGCGGCGGTGGTGCGTTTCGCCGCGAGCTCGCCGAGGGTGGACCCGTCGAAGATCTTCCTGCTCGGCCACAGCGAGGGCACCAACGTGGCCGCCAACCTCGCCGCCACTCCGGCCAAGTTCGGCATCCCCGAGCCCGCCGGGGTGATCGAGATGGGGGTCGTCGGCCTGCCCATCGAGCAGTTGCTGACGTTCCAGATCTACGGCCGCCTGCTGGCCGAGCTGCACGACGAGTTCGACGTCAACGGCGACGGGCAGCTGACCGCGACCGAGGCGACGCACGGCCTGATCGGCCACCCGAAGGAGCAGGCCGACCAGTTCCGCTCGGTGCTGCTCGACGGCAAGAAGGTCCGCGCCGGCACCGACCGCAACCGCGACGGCCGGATCGCGATCGACGCCGAGGCCGGCCCGGTGTTCCGCAAGCTGACCAACATCGACCTGTACCCGAACCTGCCCGACCTGGACGAATACACGATCGCCTACGCCAAGGACATCGCCCGCTTCCCGACCGTGTCGCAGGCGCTGCCCAAGTTCCGGGGCCCGGCCCTGCTGCTCAACGGCGAGGGCGACATCCAGACCCCGGCCCGCGCCGCGATCGTGGCCGACGCCGCCGTGGCCGCGTCCGGCAACAAGGACCACAAGCTCGTCATCTACCCGGGCATGGGGCACACGATGAACATCACCTCGAAGTTCCACCCGGTGTTCGGCGACCCCGACCGTCAGGTCATCACCGAGATCCAGGGCTGGCTCAGGGCCCGCCGCTGACGAACGCCCCTGGTGGGCCGGTGATCGCTCACCGGCCCACCGTCACCTTCAGGACGCGTTCGTTGCTGTTGTTCGGAACGCTGTCCTTGTCGCCGCCGCTGCTGGTGGTCAGCCACAGGTTGCCGTCGATCGACGGCTCGACGGTGCGCAGCCGGCCGTACGTGCCGACGAAGTGCTGCTGGACGTCGGTCAGGGTGTCCCCGCTGATCACCGCACGGTAGAGGCGGGCCCCGCGCAGGCAGGCGATGTACAGCACGTCCCGCACGATCGCGATCCCGCTGCACGAGGCCGAGGCGACCGGGTACGTGCGTACCGGCGCCACCAGGCCCTCGCCTGCGCAGTCGCCGGTGGTGCCCTCGCAGGCCGGCCAGCCGTAGTTGCCGCCCTTCACGATGAGGTTCGTCTCGTCCATGACGTTGTTGCCGAACTCCTGCTCCCACAGCCGGCCCTGGGAGTCGAACGCGAGCCCCTGCGGGTTGCGGTGGCCGTAACTCCAGACGTAGCTGCCCGCGAACGGGTTGTCGCCGGGCACGCCACCGTCGGGTCGCAGCCGCAGCACCTTGCCGCCGAGGTTGCCGAGATCCTGGGCCTGGTCGGGGTCCTGACCGTCACCGGCCGCGGCGTACAGCATGCCGTCGGGCCCGAACCGCAGCCGCCCGCCGTTGTGGTACTTGTTGCGGGGAATCCCGGTGAGCAGAACCTCCACAGTGTCGGTGCGCAGCTCGGTGTCGTAGCGGATCCGCACGATCCGGTTGTCGGTGGCGCTGGTGTGATAGATGTACAGCCAACGGTCGGTGGTGAAGTCCGGCCCCACGGCCAGCCCCAGCACCCCACCCTCACCATTGGTTCCCTGTACGCCGGGCACGATGCCGATGCTGTGCTTGTTCCCGCCGTCCGGGTCCATCGCGATGATGTCGAAGACGTCGCGCCGTCCGTAAAGGACGGTGCCGTCGGGCAGCTGCACCAGCCCCCACGGCAGGTCCGTCTCGGTGGTCACCAGGGTCGTGCCGCACACCGCGTTGGTGCAGCTCGCACCGGTGGTGACGGCGACCGTGGCGCTGCGCGCCGAGATGTTGCCCTGGGCGTCGCGGGCGGCCACGGCGTACCGATATCGCGTCTGCGGCTGCAGCCCGCTGTCGGTGAACGCGGTCGCCGGCGGGGTGGCGGCCGAGCCGGTGACAGTGCCGATCGCCGTTCCGCCGCGATACACCACGTACGCGGTCACCGCCACGTTGTCCGTCGCGGCCCGCCACGACAGGGTGGCTGTGGTCCCGCTCGCCCGGCCGGTCAGCCCGGTGGGAGCGGCCGGCGCCTGGTCGTCCTCCTCGCAGAACGGCGGCGTGACCGAGACCGTGGGCCCGGCCTGCGAGACGTTGCCGGCCGCGTCGCGGGCGTTGACGTACCAGCCCCAGGTGGCCCCGCCGACCACCGGCAACGTGGCCGACGTCGTGGCGCCCGGCACCGAGGTCACCAGCTGGCCGTCGTGGTAGAGGTCGTAGGCGTCGACCCCGACGTCGTCGGTCGCGGCCGACCAGGTCAGCGTGACCGATTCGCAGGTGAGCGCGCCGGCTTCCAGATGGGCCGGGGCCGTGGGCGGGGTGGTGTCGGTCGCTACGAGCGCCGGGAGGATCAGGGTCAGCGCGGCGAGGCGCATGGCAAGAACCTTTCAGTACGGGTGGTCGGGCACGCGGTTCACCACGCGTGTGTCGGTGGCCGGGCGTGCGTGCGGGTGGCCGGGTTTGCGAGTGTCTGGGTTTGCGGGTGGCCGGGTTTGCGGGTGGCCGGGTTTGCGAGTGTCTGGGTTTGCGGGTGGCCGGGCGTGCGGAGTGGGTGGGCATGTGGAGTGGCGGGGCCTGCGGGTAACCGGGCGTGGCCGGCTCTCAGTACGGGTAGCCGGGCACGCCCAGCTCGATGGCTGAGATGCCGTAGTCGCCGGTGCGTCCGGCCGTGATGTAGAGGGTGCGCCGGTCGGGGCCGCCGAACGCGGCGTTGGTGGCATTGGGGCCGGCAGTGATGGTGCCGAGCTCGACGCCGGCCGGGGAGAAGATGTGCACCCGGCCCTCGTTGTGCGACACCCAGTAGATGTTGCCCGCGCAGTCGACGGTGACCCCGTCCGGGCTGCCGACGGACGCGAAAACCGTGCGCTCGCCGGTGCTGCCGTCCGGGTGCACGGCGTACGCGTAGATGAGGTTCTCGCCGAAGGCGCCGACGTACAGGGTGCGGCCGTCGGGTGACAGGGCGATGCCGTTGGGCTGGCGCACGGTGTCGTCGACGAGCTCGACCTGGCCGTCGACGACCCGGAACACGCCGGTCCGGCCGCCCATCTCGTCGGCGCGGCGGCCCCGCTGGAAGTTGGGGTCGGTGAAGTAGACGACGCCGTCGGCGCGGACCGTCACGTCGTTCGGCGAGTTGAACGCCCGGCCCCCGAAGTTCCCGGCAATCACCGTACGGGCGGCGTCGGCCAGCCGGTACGCGGAGACGTTGCGGTTGTCGTGCGTCGCCGCGACGATCTGCTGGCCGTCCGGGCTCAGCGCCAGGCCGTTGCTGCCCGAGGCGGCCACGAACGTCTTGGCCGGCGATCCCGGGGTGAGCTGGTGGATGGCGGAGGGCTGGACCTGCTCGGGGCCGGTGGCCGGGCGGAGGTCGGAGACGAGCAGGGCGCCGAGCCGATCGATCCACACGGGGCCCTCGAGGAACGTGAACCCGCCCTGGAGCCGTGGGGCCGTCAGCGTGGGGCCGGGCAGGGGCGGCTCGGCCGGGGCGCCGGGCTCGCACACGCCGGGCGGGGCTCCGGGCGGCGTGTCCGGATCGGCCCCAGCCACCAGCGGCGTGTCCGGATCGGCCCCAGCCACCAGCAGCGTGTCCGGGCCGGCACCAGCCGCGGCCACCAATGGCGTGTCCGAGCTGGTCCCAGCCGGCGCCGCGGCTACCGGCGGACCATCCGGGGCGGTGGCGGCCGCGGCGGCGGGGATCGCTGCCAGGAGCACGGAGGCGGCACCGATCACGGCTGTCACGGGCCGGGACAGGTTTCGCGACATATTGACGGACATGATTGTGAACGTAGCATTTGAGGGCGGACCCGCAAGCTCGATGGCCGACCGTTTCGGCATAACACTTTTTCAGCGTCAAGCAGCTGTTATCGACCGGCATGATTCACCGCTTGAGCCCATGGGAGCGCTCCCGTAACATGCCCGAAAAGCGTGTGAACGGTAACACGCACGGATCTTCGCTCCCGAACTCATCCCCGGTCAGGAGAACTCCATGAACCTGTCGAGATCGAGCAAGATCGCCTGGGGGTCGGCCGGCGCCGCCCTGCTGGCGACGACCGCTGTGGTGGCGGCCGCCCCCGCCGGCGCCGCCGCGGCCGGGTGCTCGGTGAACTACGCCGTGTCGTCGCAGTGGCAGGGCGGGTTCGGCGCCAACGTGTCGATCACCAACCTGGGCGACGCCGTGAACGGCTGGACGCTGACCTGGTCGTACAGCGCCGGGCAGACCGTGACACAGGCGTGGAACGCTACGGTGACCCAGAGCGGCTCGAACGTCACCGCCAAGAACGCCAGTTACAACGGGTCGATCGCGACCGGCAGCTCGGTGTCGTTCGGCTTCAACGGCTCGTGGACCGGCAGCAACCCGGTCCCGTCGAGCTTCGCGCTGAACGGTGTGACGTGCACGGGAGGAACCGTGCCGTCGAGCCCGCCCCCGTCGACCACGCCTCCGACGAGCCAACCGCCGACGAGCCCGCCCCCGTCCGATCCTCCCGGTCAGACGTGCACGCTGCCGTCGAGCTATCGCTGGTCGTCGACGGGTGCGCTGGCCGAGCCGAAGAACGGCTGGACGTCGTTGAAGGACTTCACCAACGTGGTCTACAACGGCAAGCACCTGGTGTACGCGTCGAACGTGAACAACGGCTCGTACGGGTCGATGAACTTCGGCCTGTTCGACGACTGGTCGCAGATGGCCTCGGCCGGCCAGAACCCGATGAACCAGGGCACCGTCGCACCCACCCTGCTGTACTTCGCGCCGAAGAACATCTGGGTGCTGGCCTACCAGTGGGGCCCGACCTCGTTCAGCTACAAGACCTCGACCGACCCGTCCAACGCCAACGGCTGGTCCAGCGCGCAAACCCTGTTCACCGGCACCATCGCGGACGCCCCGTACGGGGTCATCGACCAAACCCTGATCGGGGACGGCCAGAACATGTACCTGTTCTTCGCCGGCGACAACGGCAAGATCTACCGGGCGAGCATGCCGATCAGCAACTTCCCCGGCAGCTTCGGCGCGAACTACACCACGATCATGACCGACACCCGCGACAACCTGTTCGAAGGCGTCGAGGTCTACAAAATCGCCGGGCAGAACCAGTACCTGATGCTCGTCGAAGCCATCGGCAGCCAGGGCCGCTACTTCCGCTCCTTCACCGCCACCAGCCTCAACGGCACCTGGACCCCCAACGCCGCCACCGAGAGCAACCCGTTCGCCGGCAAGGCCAACAGCGGCGCCACCTGGACCAACGACATCAGCCACGGCGACCTGGTCCGCACCAACCCCGACCAGACCAAAACCGTCGACCCGTGCAACCTGCAACTGCTCTACCAAGGCAAGAACCCCAACGCCGGCGGCGACTACAACAACCTGCCCTGGCGCCCAGGCCTGCTCACCCGGCAGCGCTGACATGAGAGGACGGCAGCGGCAGCGGCACCAGGTCACCCGCGCCGGGAGCTGACAGCCACATGTAGAGTGCTTCAGGTAAAGCTTTTGTAGGACACGGGCGACTCGGTGCGCCCGCCGGACACGGGGCAGGGCGTTGGCGGCGGGGCATCGAGTCACCATCTACGAGGTCGCCGACCGCGCGCAGGTCAGCATCTCGACCGTCTCCAACGTACTCAACAAGCCCGACCGGGTCAGCCGGGCAACCCGGGAACGGGTGCTGGCGGCGGTCGACGAGCTGGGCTTCGTCCCCAAGGTGCAGGCGGTCAGCCTGGCCCGCCAGGGCACCGGGCGGATCGGCGTGATGGCGCCGTTCACCTCGTACGGCTCGTATCTGCGCCGGTTGTCCGGCCTGCTGACCGCCGCCACCGAACTCGAGATCGACGTGCTGGTCTTCGACCACGAGTCGGCCGCCCTGGCCTCCTCACCGGTGCTGGCCAGCATGCCGGTGCACGGGCGGCTCGACGGCCTCGTGGTGATGGGCCTGCGCATCGAGGACGCCATCGCCGACCGGCTGCGTCAGCGGCGCCTGCCCACGGTGGCGGTCGACGCCGACAGCGCCCTGTTCAGCCGGGTGGTGATCGACGACCGGGCGGGCGGCCGGACGGCGGCCGAGCACCTGCGCGACCGCGGCCATCGCCACGTCGGCTACCTGCTCGAACGGCAGGTCTCCGACTACGAGTCGCAGGCGATCAAACGGCTGGCCGGCTTCCGCGAGGTGATCGCGGCGGCTGGCGGGTCGGTCACCGTGGCGCGCAGCGACAACTCGGTCGACAACGCCCGCCGGGCCGCCGCCGAGCTGCTCGACGCGGCGGACCGGCCGACCGCGATCATGGCGCACCATGACGCGCTCGCCGTGGGAGTCCTGCTCGCGGCCCGCGACCGCGGGTTGCGGGCGCCGCAGGACGTGGCCGTGATGGGATTCGACGACGGAGACATGGCCGTGGCGGCCGATCTGACGACGGTGCGTCAGCCCTTCGAGGAATCGGGCAGCACAGCGTTGAGCGTGCTGCTGGGGCATCTCGGCGGATCCGAGCTGCGGTCGACGACCGTGCTCGACGTCAGCCTGGTCCAGCGATCCACCACCTGACCCGGCACGGACCCCACCGGTGCGCTTCCGCACCCGACCCGAGCTTCATGGCCCGCCCTTGCGCACCCGACGCCGGCCGTGCCGGCCCACTCCCGCGCACCCGACGCGGCCGTGCCGGCCCCCACTCCGCACCCGACGCCGGCCGCGCCGGCCCACTCCTGCGCACCGCGACGCGGCCGTGCCGGCCCCCCACTCCGCACCCGATCCTGGCGCTGGCAGTTCGTCACTTCGCCGTCTGCAAAAAAGTGCTTCTATAGAATCTGTTGACACTGCCCTGGCGATGAGGTTTCGTGCTTGTTACGCACCCGGGCCACGCTTTCCCGGCCGGGATCCCACTGTCCCAGGAGATAAAAGTGTTCGCTGACCATATGAAACGTCCCGTCATGGCGGTGCTGGCCTGCGCCGGCCTGCTGACCGCGGCAGCTTGCAGCGCGCCCGGCAGCGACTCCAGTTCCTCCCCCACCACCACCGGCAGCGCGGCAGCCGTGGCCACCAGCTGCGGCAGCGACCCGGTGACCCTCAGGGGATACTTCGAGACCGGCTTCCCCCTGCCCAAGGAGCTCGCCGACGAGTTCACCAAGCAGTTCCCCAACGTCAAGTGGGACATCCGCGAGGACCAGTTCGCGGTGATCACGCAGAACGCGCCGCGGGTCCTGGCCGACGACCCGCCGGACCTCATGCGCCTGCCGCAGGTGTCCGAGCTCGTCAAGGACGGCCTGCTCAAGCAGCTGGACGGCTACGCCCAGGCGTACGGGTGGGACAAATGGCCCGCCTCGCAGCTGGAGCAGATGCGGGTCAACGCGAACGGGCAGCGCGGCGACGGCCCGCTCTACGCCCAGGGCCTGAACTTCAGCATGACCGGCATGTTCTACAACAAGAAGCTGGCCGCGCAGATCGGCATGACGCAGCCGCCGGCCACGCTGGCCGAGCTGGACACCGTCCTGCAGAAGGCGAAGGACGCCGGCCTGGTGCCGATCAACCAGTTCAACGGCGGCGCCACCGGCGGTCTCGCCTTCCCGCTGCAGAACCTCATGGCGGCGTACGGGGAACCGGGGCCGATCAACGACTGGATCTACCAGAAGCCCGGGGCGACCATCGACACCCCCAGCAACCTGCAGGCCACCCAGCACCTGGAGCGGTGGATCAAGGCCGGGTACTTCGCCTCCGACATCAACTCGCAGGACTACGCCACCATGATGAGCCGGTTCATCGGCGGCAAGGCGCTGTTCATGTTCGACGGCGACTGGGAGTCGGGCAACCTCGACAAGCAGATGGCGGGCAACGCCGGGTTCTTCCTGATGCCTCCTGCCAACGCGGGCGGCAAGCGGGCCGCGATGTCGGCGCCGCTGACGTTCGGCATCAGCGCCAAGGCCCCGAACGCCGACTGCGCCGCGTTCTTCCTCAACTGGGTGGCCACCAACCAGCAGGCCCGGGACATCACCGTGAAGGTCGGCGGCTCGCACCCGATGGGTCCGTCGGACGCCTACATGCCGCCGGTCCAGGAGGGCACCGTCACGGCCGCGACGCTGACCGCCGGCGCCACCATCGCCCAGGACAACGGCGCGATGGACTTCATCGCCAACGCCACCGGCGCCATCTACGCCAAGAGCTGGACCCCGCAGCTGCAGAAGCTCGCCGCCGGCCAGCAGAGCCCGGACGCGCTGCTCAAGTCGGTGCAGAAGGACTACGAGAGTCAGGTCAAGGGCTGACCTGTGGCCATCCGATCCGGTTCCGCGCCGCGGACACCAGCCGCGCCGGGGCGGCGTACTCGTCGCCCCGGCGCCTGGCTGGGCTGGCTGTTCGTGGCCCCCGCGGCCCTCATGTACACCGTCTTCGTCCTGCGACCGCTGCTGTTCACCGTCCAGTACTCGTTCTACGACTGGAACGGGATCGGGGCCTCGACGTGGGTGGGCCTGGAGAACTACACCCGCCTGTTCACCGATGCCGAGCAGTTCGCGCCGATCCTGCACGCGTTCGAGCTGATCCTGTTCTTCAGCGGGATCCCGGTGGTGCTCGGCCTGTTCGTGGCGGCCACCATCCGCGGCATCGCGACCAGCCGGCTGGCGCTGGTCGCCCGCACCGTGCTGTTCCTGCCGCAGGTCATCCCGTTGGTCGCGGCCGGCATCATGTGGACCTGGCTGCTGTCCTCGACCGGCCTGGCCAACGAACTGCTGAGCGCGGTCGGGCTGGAGGGGCTGACCCGCGCCTGGCTCGGTGACTTCGGCACCGCCCTGCCGGCGGTCGGCGTGATCGGCGCCTGGGTGCTCGTCGGCCTGTGCACGCTGCTCCTGCTCGCCGGCATGAGCAAGATCGATCCGGCGCTCTACGAGTCGGCGCGGCTTGACGGCGCCGGGCCGATCCGCGAGTTCTTCGCCATCACGCTGCCCAGCCTCCGCCAGGAGATCGGCGTCTGCGTCACGGTGACCGTGATCGCCGCGCTGGCCAGCTTCGACATCGTCTACATCGCCACTCAGGGCGGACCGGGCAACTCCACCATGGTTCCCGGACTCGAGATCTTCTACCTGGCGTTCTCGGAACGCGAGGTGGGCCGGGCCTCCGCGCTGGCGGTCGTGCTCGTGGCCCTCGTGCTGGTCTGCGTTCTGCCCATCCAACGGTTCACCAGGGACGGCAACCGATGATCGTCAACCGCCGGGAGACCCTGACCGGGCGTGTCCTGCTGATCCTGCTGATGGTGATCACGGTGGTGCCGTTCATCAGCCTGTTCGTCACCGCCCTGCACCCGTCGGGCACGTACCCGGACGGGCTGTCCTGGCCCGACAGCCCGCAGTGGGGCAACTTCGCCGACGCGTTCCGGTCCGCGCACATGGGCGAGCTGCTGCTCTCCAGCGCCCTGATCGTGGCCGGCGTCGTGCCGGTCTCGTTGCTGCTCGGGACGATGGCCGGCTTCGCCTTCGGCCATCTGCGGATGCCCGGTCACCGCATCGGCTTCCTGATCTTCGTGCTCGGCCTGACCCTGCCCTTCGAGGGCATCATCACGCCGCTGTACTACCAGATCCGCGACATGGGCCTGCTCAACACGCGGTGGGCGATCATCCTGCCGCTGATCGGCCTGTTCATGCCGTTCTCGGTGCTCTGGATGCGCGCGCACTTCGTCACCATGCCCGAGGACATCTCCGAGGCCGCGCGCATCGACGGCGCGACGACCTGGCAGCTCTTCCGGAGCGTCCACGTCCCGCTGGCCCGCCCCGCCCTGTCGTCGCTGGCGATCCTGCTGTTCCTGTGGACCTGGAACCAGTTCCTGCTCGCCATCGTGCTGGTCGACGACCCGGCGAAACGGACGATGGCCGGCGCGCTCGGCGCCTTCCAGGGCCAGTGGGGCACCGACATCCCGCTGCTGTGCGCGGGCTCGCTGCTCATCCTCGCGCCGACCCTGACCGTGTTCCTGATCTTCCAGCGCCGCTTCGTGGCCGCGCTGCTGCAAGGCTCTGTCAAGGGCTGACGGGCGGAATCGACGTATGACAACCACGCAGAGCCTCACCGACGACGAACGCCGGGCCTTCATCCGGTACACCCATACCCGGCTCTGGCCGCTGCTGCAACGTTTCCCGGTCGCCGGCGACCTGCACGACGAACTGCTCGCGCAGATGGTCGGCTGCCCGGCACAGACCGTACGGGACATCGCCGCCGAACTGGCCGGCCAGGCGCGGGACACCGCCGCCGAGATGCTCACCGACCACCGGTTCCGGGACATGCTCGACACGCTCCCGTTCCGCCCGGAGGACCGGATCGTCGCGGTCGGCGACTCGATCACGGCCGACCGTATCGGCTGGTTCGAGCTGCTGTCCGCGGCGCTGCCGTCGCACACCACGGTGAACCTGGGCGTCAGCGGCAACACGACGGCCGACGTGCTGGAACGGTTCGACCTGCTGGAGGCCGCCCGCCCCGGCCACGTCCTGCTCATGCTGGGCACCAACGACGTCCGTACGCACGGACGGGCCACCGGTCACCGCATGGCCACCGGCGCCGAGACCGAACGCAACCTGCGGGCCCTCGTCGACCTGATCGCCGGCATGGGGGCCACGGTCACCGCGATCACCCCACCCGCCGTCGACCAGCGGCGCATCGACGCCACGTTCGCCGCCGGCCCGGTCCGCTGGCACGCCGCCGACATCGCCGAGGTCGCCGAGATCACCCGCAAGGTCGCCCCGGCGTGCGTGGACCTGCACACGGCGACCGCGAACGAGGATCTGGACGCCTTCCTGGAGGCCGACGGGGTGCACCCGTCAGCGACCGGGCAGCGCCTGATCCTCACCCGCATCGTCGAACACCTCACGAAGCGAGCTCCGTAAGGGAACGGTAAGCGGCACATCGGGGTTTCTGGGGTTGGGTGGGAGCCATGGTCCGCAAACTGCTCTCGAAACCCCTGACCTGGATCGTCGTCGCGCTGGTGGGCGCCGGAGGGCTCTACTGGTTCCAGCCGTGGCGGCTGTTCACCGACACGACCGTGGCCGACACGCTGGCTGTGGTGGCGAGCGCTGCGCCGCCCTCCGAGCAGCCGGCCTCCGAGCAGCCGGCCCCCGTACGGGCTGCCGTTGTGCTCGCGCGGGGAAGCTTCGTCACCCACGAGCACGACACCAGCGGCTCGGCCCGGATCGTGCGCAACGCCGACGGCAGCCACCAGCTGGAGCTGATCGATCTCGACACCTCCGACGGGCCGGACCTGCGGGTGTGGTTGTCCGATCAGCCCGTACGCACGGGTTCCGGCGGGTGGCACGTGTTCGACGACGGCGCGTACGCGGAAGTGGGGAAGTTGAAGGGCAACCACGGCAACCAGGTCTACCGTCTGCCGGCCGGCATCGACCCGGGCGACTTCCGCAGCGTCAGCATCTGGTGCAAACGGTTCTCGGTGTCGTTCGGCGCTGCCGCTCTGGCGTGAACGTCACTCCGGGTCGCGCGAGGCGGGCCGGACAGGGCATAGTGGCGCGCGGCTTCATCGACCGGTGTGGCTGTCCCACGAGAAGGTGGTTCCGACGTGACGCGCTTACGAGCGGCCGCAGTGCTCACGCTGATCGGGGCGTCGCTCGTGGCGCCGGCAACGCCCGCGGCGGCGGCCCCGGCGCCCGTACGCATCCTGAGCGTGTCCGCCGAGAACGTGAAGCCGGGCGACAAGGTCCGGGTGCGGTTCCGCGTCACGAACACCGGGCAGCGGGCCGAGACGGCGATCGTGGTGGTCGGCGGCGGACTGGAGTGCGCGAGCGGATGCCGCGCCGAGCCCAGCCTGGGCGGCGGTGCGAGCAAGGACTTCTCGGCGACGGTGGTGGCGCCCAAGGCACATCCGGGTGAGATCACCGGGCTCAACATCTCGATCGGCGTGCGGCTGGGCGGGCAGAACCACTTCGACTTCAAGATGGTGTACGTCCACGGCCCGGGGGCGTCGGCGCCGGGCACGGAGAAACCGAAGTCCGAGGTGGACCGCGTGTCCGGCCGGGTCCGTGACGCCGACGGGAAGGCGGTCGGCGGGGTCTCGCTGACCGTCCGGGACAGCGCGGGGCACGAATACCGGACGACGACCGACCGGAAGGGCCGGTTCTCGATCACGTCGACCGCTGCCAAGCCGATCGCCGACGGCCGGATCACCGTGGTGGCGAGCATGGACGGCTATCGCGAGGCTCGCAAGACCGTACGGGCTGCCGCCGGCGACAAGGCGAGCGTGCAGCTGGTGCTGGCCGCCGTGGCCGCGCCTGCCACCGCAACGGCGTCGCCCCTGGCCGTAGCGGAAGAGACCGCGGAGCCCGAGACGAGTGCGGCCGCGGCGCCGCCTGCTCTCCAGACCGTCAGCGACGAGGGCAACGGTCCGCTGCTGTTCATGATTCTGGGCGGGCTGCTGGTCGCGGCGGGCGTGGCCGCGCTCCTGCGAGTGGTGGTGCGCCGGCGGTCCACCCCGTCGTCCCCGAGTGACGCCCCCACCGCGGTGCTGCACCTGGGCCACGCGGCCGACCGGTACGGGAACCGGGGCCGCTGACCGGGTGCAATGCAAATCCTGCAACTCCTTGTCTTGATATCGACGCATGCCTATCGTCCGGTGGTAAGCGCTTTCCTGTCGTGGGGAGGGCGGCGCGACGCATCCCCGACATGGAAGCGAGACAAGGATGAAACGATCAGTCGCCCTGCGATGGTCGGCGGCAGCCGCCACCGCGCTCACCGCCGCCGCGATCATGCTGACGCTGCCCGCCACGCAGGCCCTGGCGGCCGACAACCTGAGCCTCAACGGCGGCGCCGACGGCTCGAGCAAGGCCGGCGGCACCAGCTACGGCAACGTCAAGGACGGCAACACCGGCACCTACTGGTCACCATCCGGCTCGACCGGTTACGTGTCGGTCAAGTGGGGCAGCGCCACCACGGTCTCGTCGGCCGTCATCCGGCAGGCCTCCGGCGGCGGCTCGATCAGCGCCTGGCGCCTGCTCAACGCCGACACCGGGGCCGTGCTGAGCAGCGGCAGCGGCAGCCCGAGCACCATCTCGTTCGCCTCCACCGCGCTGAAGAAGCTCACGTTCGACATCACCAGCGCGTCCGGCGCGCCGCGGATCGCCGAGTTCGAGACGTACGGCAGCGGCGGCACGACGCCGACCACCGGTCCCACCACGCCCACCCCCACGCCGACCTCGCCGGGCGGCTCCGGCGGCACTCCGACCGGCGCGTGGCCGTCCTCGGCGGGTTCGGTGAGCATCTCCGGCACGGTCAACGTCTCGGGCACCTTCGACGGCGGCATGAAGACGTACTGCTGCATCGGCGACGGCTCGCAGAGCGAGTCCCAGGACCCCATGTTCAAGATCGCCAACGGTGGCACGCTGCAGAACGTCATCCTCGGCTCCCCCGCCGGCGACGGCGTGCACTGCGAGGGGACGTGCACGATCCGCAACGTGTGGTGGAACGACATCGGCGAGGACGCCGCCACCTTCAAGGGCACCGGCGGCGGCACCAGTTACGTCATCGGCGGCGGCGCCCGCAACGGCAGCGACAAGACGTTCCAGCACAACGGCAACGGCACCGTCAACATCTCCGGCTTCTACCTGAGCGGCTCGGGCAAGCTGTACCGCGCCTGCGGCAACTGCTCCAGCTCGTACACCCGGCACGTGCGGATCGACAACGTGCTGCTGAACGACATCGACATGGTGGCCGGCATCAACTCCAACTGGGGCGACACCGCCACCATCACCCGGGTCACCCTGAGCAACGCCTCGAACGCCACGGTCTGCGGCAAGTATCAGGGCGTCGCCAAGGGCAGCGAACCCAAGTACCTGGGCGCCGGCTGGAACGACAGCAACTGCAAGGTGAGCCAGAGCGACATCACGTACCGATAGCAACGAGCCGTGTCACGGGAGGGGCACCCGTCCCTCCCGTCCGGCCGTCGGCAGGGCCGAAGGACCCCCTTGGACATCGGTGTGCATCGATGTAAAGTGGGAGCGCTCCCAGCTTGCATCCCCACAAGAAACGAGGAGCTGGACATGTCGAGAAATCGTTGGCGCCCGGCCGGGCTGCTCGTCCTGGTGCTGTCGGCGCTCCTGCTGACCTCGGTCCCCGCGGCCGGCAAACCCCACACCCGCGCGGCGCCCCTGGCCGAGCTCACCGTGGTGTCCGAACAGGTCGCCTCCGGCCTGCGCCGCCCCATCGGGATCACCGGGCTGCCCGACGGCCGGATGCTGATCGCCGAGAAGGACGGGACCGTACGCTCGTACCATCCCGACACCGGCCTGGCCCCCGAGCCGGTGCTCGACCTCTCGGCCCGCATCGACACCTCGGACAACGAACGCGGCCTGCTCGGCATCACCCCAGCGCCGAACTTCACGCGTACGGGAATGCTCTACGTGGCCTACACGAGCCTGCCGGACGGCGCGCTGACCCTGGCCCGCCTGCCCCTCAACGCCTCCGAGCGGCTGCAGGTCCTGCTCACCCAGGAACACTCCGAGTACGGCAACCACAACGGTGGCCAGGTCGCGTTCGGACGTGAGGGCTACCTCTACTGGTCGCTCGGCGACGGCGGCCACGCCAACGACCCGTTCAAGTCCGGTCAGGATCTCGGCACGCTGCTCGGCAAGATCGTACGGATCGACGTGAACCGCGCCTGCGGGGCGAGGCCATACTGCGTGCCGACCGACAACCCGTTCGTCCGCACGCCCGGCGCGCGACCGGAGATCTGGGTCTACGGGCTGCGCAACCCGTGGCGGTTCTCGATCGACCCGGCCGACAACTCGCTGTGGATCGGCGACGTCGGCCAGGGCCTGATCGAGGAGGTCAACCACATCCGCCCGGCGCAGCGCGGCGCCAACCTCGGCTGGTCGTGCCGTGAGGGCACCCCGGTCTTCGACGAGCAGCAGTGCCGGCCGGGCGTGAAGTACACCGACCCGGTCTTCGAGTACGAGCACTTCATGACCGAGGGCTGCTCGGTGATCGGCGGCTTCGTGTACCGCGGTTCCCGCACCCCCGAGGCCCGGGGCACGTACATCGCCAGTGATTACTGCAACACTGCCGCTTTCGCCGTACGCCCGAAGCCCGGCGGCGGCTACGAATCGGCCACGATCGGCAACTTCCCCACCCAGCCGACCGCGTTCGGCGTCGACGTCCAGGGCGAGCTGTACGTGCTCAGCGACTACCCGGGGTGGCTGAACCGCGTACGCATCGAGCACGTCCCACCCGCCACGGCTCGATGACGGCCTTGCCGCGCACGTGCCGTCCGGCCTGAAGCCCGACCGCGGCGTGGATCTCCCGCACGGGGGACCACGCCGCGACCGGCACCCGGAGCCGGCTGCTTCACTCCCCCGAGGACGGGCGACGCCGTCGCCGGCCGGTCAGTGCAAGCGCCGCGCCGGCCGCGACAAGCAACCCGCCGCCCACCGCGAGCGCGACCACCGGGGCGCCGGTGACGGGCAGGCCGCCGCCGGAGCCGCCGTTGTCGTCACCGTCGGCCGGGCCGGTCACGCCGGTTGTGGTGGTGACGGCCGTGGCGGCGAACACCTGGGCCGTCCGGCCGGGAGCCAGTGAGACCGCCGGGGCGACGACGCGATAGTCGCGGGTGCCGGCGAACGGCGTGGCGAGGGCGTACGTGCCGTCCTTGCGGGCCTTCGTAGTCGCGACCGTCCGCCACTCGGCGGTGGCCCCCGTACGCTCCTGCAGCCGCAGCTCGCGGCCGGCGTCGTCCTCCTCGTACGTCGGGCACGGCCCCGGGTCGCACAGCCGGTTGAGCTTGACCGCCTTGCCGGTCACCGTCACCGTGCCGCCGATCGTGGCCCGGCGCGGAATCGTCACGGTCAGCCGGTTTCCCTGGACCGACCGGTTGGCGCCGGTGTAGCCGTACCAGCCGTTCGGCGTGGTGCGCAGGCCGACGTTGACCGGGGCCTGGCGCGGCGGCACGACGAACGAGGTCGCGGTGGTCGGCGGGGCAAGGTCTTCGTACTCGTTGAACTCGAACAACGAGGCCACCGGGATGTAGCGGAACGGGCCGGTGGTGTCCAGCGGGTCGCCCGGGTTCCGGTCGGTGAGTGTGCCCGGCCGCCACGTCATGAGGATCGACCCGTCCTCGCGCGGCGCCACGCCGACGATGCGCGGCGCCGGGTCGCGGTCGGTGTCGAAGACCGGGGAGAACGCCGGCTCGCTGATCTCGGCGCCGTCCGCGTCGATCGCCACCACGCGCACGCGGTAATCGTTGTCGTAGAGACCCTGCCACAGCAACGCCCGGTCGGGCCGGTCGGCCTCGACGATTTTCGGCTCCACGTTCATGACGGGGCCGTCGCGGAGCGGCACGAGGGTCAGCCGGTTACGCGCCGGAACACTCTCGTCCCAGGTGATCTCCACGTCGGTGTGCTCGGTGGAGGTCCACGCCACGCGGACGTCAGTGGGCGCGGCCACCGCGGGGGCGAACGCCGCGGGCAGCCCGGCGGCGGCAGGGGTCAGGGCCAGCACGGCCGCCAAGTTCACGATCACCCGCGGGAGCCTAGCGCCCGGCGGGCCACGGCGGGGCCCCGGTCCGTACCGGCGCGATTCGGCTCAGGTCCGGCGCGGAGCGGTCGATAGCCAGGCATGGCCGTCGCATCACCCTTCACCGGCACGGCACCGCCGTGCCCACCGGCGTACACGGTGCTGGGTACCTTGGGCCAGGGGCGCCAGGGCACGGTCTACCGGGTCGAGCGCGACGGCGCCGAGTACGCGTTGAAGGTCCTCGGCCGCGAGGAGGAGACCGGCACGACCCTTGAGACCGTACGGCGGGAGGCCGCGAAGCTGGCGACAGTCCGCTGCCCCGGCGTGCCCCGGGTGTACGACGTCGGGTCGGACGAGGGCCGCCCGTACCTGGTCATGGAGGTGGTGGAGGGGCGCCCGCTCAGCGACGCGCTGCGTACAGGGCCGATGCCGCAGGACATGTTGCTGCGGACCGCCATCGGCGCCGCGATCGCCCTGGCTGCGGTGCACCGCAGCCATCTGCTGCACGGCGACGTCAAACCCAGCAACATCATCCTCGGTGCGGACGGCATCGTCCGGCTCATCGACTTCTCGCTGGGCGCCCAGCTGTCCGCCGCCGACGACGACGGCCGGGTCGCCGGCAGCGCGCTCTACAGCTCGCCCGAGCAGAGCGGGATGCTGGACCGGGCGCTGGACGCCCGCGCCGACCTCTACTCGCTGGGCGCGGTGCTGTACGAGGCCGCCACCGGAACCCCACCGTTCACCGCGTCCGATCTCGGGCAGCTGCTCCGGCAGCACGCGCTGGCGCCGGTGCCCGACCTGCGGCAGGCCGCCCCGCATCTGCCGGCCGCGTTCACCCGGATCGTCGAGCGGCTGCTCGCCAAGGAACCGGACGATCGGCACCAGAGCGCCGCCGAGCTGCTGGCCGACCTGCGCGAGGCGGCCGGGATCGAGGCCGCGCCACCGGTACGCGACGAGGTCCCGCTGATCGGCCGGGACGCCGAGCTGGAAACCCTGCGGGACAGCTGGACGCGTGCGCAGCACGGCCGGGGCGGCCTGGTCATGGTGACCGGGGTCTCCGGCGCCGGCAAGAGCCACCTGGTCCGCGAGCTGGCGCACAGCCTGCCGGCCGGGCGGCTCGTGCTGCACGGCGCGGGCGCGCACGGGACGAAGCAGCCCCTGGCGCCGCTGCGTGCGGCCGTCGACGAGCACCTTCGCGAGCTGGCCCGGCTCCCGCGCGACGAGGCGGAAGCTGCCGTACGGGTGCTGCGGGCGGCGGCCGCCGACACGGCCGACATCATCGGCCACCTGTCCGACGGGCTCAGGAGCCTGCTGGGCACGCCCGCGTCCACCGGCGCCGCCGTCGACGAGACCCGTTACACCGCCGCCGTGGCCGGTTTCCTGCTCGAACTGGCCCGTCGCAGCCACGGCCTGCTGCTGCACCTCGACGACCTGCAGTGGTACGACCATTCCACCGTACGGGTCCTGGAGCACCTTGCCGCCGAGGCCGACCGGGCCCCGCTGCTCGTCGTCCTCACCGTCCGCTCGGAGGAGACCGATGCCGAGCCGGTGGCCGCCGTCCGGGACATGCTGGGCGAGCAGCCGGTCACCGTGGCGCTGCCACCGCTGGCGGTCGCGGCGACCGCGGCGCTGGTCACCGCGGTCAACGGCGGGCTGGCGATCACCGACCGGCTCGCCGCGCAGCTGGCGGCCCGCAGCGGCGGCAACCCGTTCATCCTCACCGAGTACGTCCGGGCGATCATCGACGCCGGCGTCGCGACCGTCAGCTGGGGCCGATGGCAGGTCGACGCCGCCGTGCTCGACGCCCTCACGCTCCCCCAGGACGTCTCCGACCTGGTCCGGCAGCGCGTCGACGCGCTGGACGCGGCGAACCGGCACGTGCTCGGGATCGCCGCCACCGCCGGTATCCGGTTCCGGGCCGAGGTGCTGGCCGCCGCGGGGGACCTCCCGCACCGTTCCGTCGTCGCCCTGCTCGCCGACGCGACCCGGCTCGGCCTGGTCGAGCAACAGGACCAGGGCGCGTACGGGTTCCTGCACGAACGCATCCGCGAGGCCTTGCTGGAGCAGTTCGACGACGTGACCCGGCAGAGCCTGCACGACCGCATCGCCGACGTGCTGGACCGGGGCGTCCCGGCGGACGCGGCGGCCGTGTACGCGCTCGCCCACCACCGGATGAGCGGCACCCCCGGGCACGACGCGGCCGCCACCTTCACCGCGTGCCGGGCGGCCGGCGAACTGGCCCTGGCCGAGTGGGCGCCGGAGACGGCCGTGGCGTTGCTGGAGCACGCCGCGGCGGTCGCCGACGAGGCCGGCCTGCCGGCCGATGACAGCTTCGGCGAGTTGCTCGCCATGGGCTACCACCTGTCGGCCCGGCTGGACGAAGCCGTTGCCGCGCTGAACGGCGCATTGCGCCAGGCGACCGATCCCCTCCGGCGTGCGCACCTGCTGCACCTGCTGAGCCTGGTGCACCAGTCCGCCTGGGACAGCGAGCGCCAGATCAGCGCGGGCGAGCAGGCGCTGGCCGAGCTCGGGCGGCCCCTGCCCCGCCGCGGCGCCGGCCGGGCGGTCTCCTCCGCCGGCTACTTCCTGCTGAGCCGGCTGATCCGGATCACCGGCATCGGCAGCACCCGGGATCCGCGCAAACGCGAGCGTTACCTGATGCAGTGCGCCATCTACGAGAGCCTGGGCTCGGCGTACATCCGGGAGCTGCAGCCGGCCAAATCCGTGATCTTCGCCTTGCGCGCGCCCTACCTCGCCGGCCGCACCGGCCTGTCCGTGGAGGGTGTGCGCGCGATGACGGCGGTCGCGTTGCTGCTGGAGTTCAACGGGCTCAGTGGGCCGGCGCGCCGGGTGTCGTCCCGGGTGCGACGCGACGCCGCCGCGCTCGGCGACCAGTCGTTGATCGCCTACGTCGCCTGGAGCCGGGCCATCGCCCTGCACGGCAGCGGCCGCGACGACGGCACGCAAGTGATCCGGATGCTGGAGGAACAGGACCACCGGCTCGACTTCGGCCTGGCGCTCGACGCGTACGCGGTCCTGTCCTGGGACTGGTTGCTGCGCGGTGACATGGTGGCCGCGGAGGCCGGGCTCGACCGGGCCCGGCGGCTGGCCGTGGCGAGCGGGCAGAGCAGCCGCAGCGCCGTGGTGGCGGCCGACGCGTGCCTGCTCGCGCTGCGCGGACGCGCGGGTGAGGCGGCGCTGAAACTCAACACGATCGCCCAGGGCGAGATCCCGCTGCACCAATGGGTCGACGTCCTCATCGGCCGCGTGCAGACGGCCATCGAGCGCGGCGACTTCGGCGAGGACTTCGAGCGGGCGATGGCGGAGTTCGACGCGTACGGGCTCACGCCCCGGGACCTGCTGCCCGCTCAGCACACCTTCTACTGCCTGCGGGCCTACGCCGAGCTGGAACGGTGCCGGACGGTTGCCGACGAGGACCGGCCGGCGCAGCTGATCGCCACGCGGGCGGCCCTGGAGACCCTGGGCAAGGTCGCCCGCCGGCCGATCCTGCGCGCGTATCACCGGGTCGGCCAGGCCGCGCTGGCCGTGCTCACCGGCGCCCCGGAAGAGGCGCTCAAGCGGCTCGCGAAGGCCGCTGCCGACGTACGGGCCGTGGACGCGCCGCTGCTCGAGTACGAAGCGGCACGGGTGCAGGCGTACGCCCTGGCGGCCCTGCGGCTGCCCCAGCACGCCGTCCGGCAGGCCGGTTTCGCCGCGACCGTGGCGCACTTCCAGGGCTGGCCGCACCGCATCCAGCGGCTCATGGCCGAGTTCGGCTTCGCGGCGTCGGCCGAGGAGACCACCGTACGCTCCGGCGCCGCCCGATACCGTGACGCCCAGCGCCAGTCCGCGCTGCAACAGGTCAGCCTGGCCGCGGCGCGAGTGCTCGACCCGGCCCAGCTGGTGCGGATCGCCCTGGACGAGGTGATCCGCATCCTCGGCGCCGAACGCGCGTTCCTGCTTCTGGAAGGCGAGACCGCGGCCGGCCTGGGAACCCATGTCGGCCGGGACGCGTACAGCCAGGATCTGGCCGAGGCGCACGGCTACAGCACCCACATCGTCGACCAGGTCCGCACCCGGCGGCGGGCCGTCGTCGTGACCGGAACCGACCGCGGCGAGGTGACCCGCTCCGACAGCATGATCGAGTACGGCCTGCGCAGCATCGTGGCGGCGCCCGTCGTGCTCGACGACCGGCTGCTCGGCGTGGTCTACCTGGACAGCCGGCTCGCCAAGGGCGTCTTCACCGAGGGCGACCTGGAACTGCTGAGCGCGGTCGGCCACCAGATCGCGATCTCGCTCGAGACCTCCCGGGCGGCGCAGCTGGAGGTGGCGGTGGCCACCGCACAGCACCAGCGCGACCTGGCCGAACTGCTGCGCAAGGCCATGACGTCGTTCGCCGCGACGCTGGACCCTGAGGACGTGCTGGACCGGCTGATGGCCGCGGTACGCCAGAGCGGGGCCACCGATCGCCCGTGCCTGATCACCGCGACCGAGGACGCCTCCGCGGTGACGGTGCGCTACCAGGCCGGCGAGGAGGTCCGGCGGCTGCGGGTCGAGGGTGTGCCGGACGAGATGGCGGCGTTGCTGCGGCACGTCGACCCGGCGCCCCCGGAGCACGGTCCGGCGGCCTCCGCCCTGCAGCGGATCCGCGCGGCGGTGGCCGAACGTGGCATGTCACCGTCCGGCAGTCGCCGGCTCCTCCCCCTGACGGTTCGCGACGGCCAGCTCGGCCTGCTCGTGCTCGGCAACACCGCGCCCTCCGGCGGCACCGCCGACCCGCAGGTCATCGCGACGCTGGCCGGCCAGGCGATGACCGCGTACGAGAACGCCCGGCTGTTCGCCCAGGTGCACCACATGGCCGCCGTCGACAGCCTGACCGGCCTGGCCAACCGGCGTTCCTTCTTCGACCGGGCCCGGCAGGAGTTCGCCACCGCCGGCGACCGCCACGAGGGCGCGGTGCTGATGATCGACGTCGACCACTTCAAGAGGATCAACGACGGGTACGGCCACCACGTCGGCGACGAGGTGCTGCGCGAGGTGGCCGCACGGCTGCGGGCCGGTTGCCGTCCCACCGATCTCGTGGCCCGCTACGGCGGCGAGGAGTTCGTCGTCCTGCTGCCCGACCGGGGCGAGCAGGCCGCCGCCGTCGCCGAACGGATCCGCCGCGAGGTGGCCGGCGCGCCGATCGCCACCTCGGCCGGCCCGGTGCCGGTGACCGTCAGCGTGGGCGCCACCGCCACAGCGGGCGCCACCGCCGTCGACACCGCCCTGACCCGCGCCGACGCCTGCCTCTACGAAGCCAAACACGCCGGCCGCAACCGCGTCGTGGTCGCCGAACCCGGCCGGCCACAGTAGACAAGCACCTCCCGGCGTGACGAGCGCCCGACCGGCACCGGCGTGCCTGGACACGCAGGCGGCGGCTTCCGGCACGAATTCTCACGCCGGCCGCTGCGGTGCCGATGTCACAAGAGATGGATCGGGAGCCGTGGAGGAGCAGCAAGGTGACACGAGCGTGGGAGCGGGCCGGCCCGGACCGCCGGATCCGCTTCGCTGTGACGGCCGCCACCGTGGCGGTCGTGGCCGAGGTCGCGCTGACAGCCGCCGGTCTGGTCGCCGGGTTGCCACCGTTGCTGGTATGGCTGCCCGCCGTCGCCGGTGTGGTGATGGCCGCTCAGGCCTGCCTGTTCGCGGCCGCGGACACGCACGGCGCCTTGCGCAGGTTCTGGCGGCGCCTGGCGGCGGGCCTGGCCGTCATCGCCCTGGCGGGATGCAGCCAGGCGGTCGACGTGGCGACGGCGCCGCAGGGCGTGCTGCCCCCGATGAGCCAGCGCACCCTCCTCACCTACGTCGCCGCCGTCCTGGTGCTCGCGCTGGCGGTCCTGCGGCTGCCCACCGGCAGCCGGCACTGGCGGCACCGGCTCACCGAGGCCCAGGACATCGCGATCGTCATGGTCGCCGCCGCGGTGGCGGCGGCACAGTACCTGCGATCCTTCACCGATGTCAGCTCCGGTGTGCCGGCCTCGTGGCTGAACCTGGGCATGCTGGCCATCGGCGCCGCCGGGCTGATAGCGGTCGTCAAGTCGATGGTCGCCGGCCACGGCCTCCTGGCCCGTCCCGTGCTCTGGTACGGGGCCGCGGCCGGCGCGCTCGGACCGCTGTCCGTGCCGATGATGTCGGTGCTGAAGCCCTGGCCGCACCTCAACGGCAGCGCGGTCGTGCTGCCCGCCGCCGGGTTGCTGTTCTGCCTGGCCGTACGGGAGCAGATCAGGGCGGCCCCGGCTCCACGGCGTTCCTCCGGCAACTTGGCGAAGGTGGGGGTCCGGCGCGACTCGTACGTGCCGCTGGTGGCCACCACGCTGACCACCGGCCTGCTGCTGACGGTCTACCTGCGCACGGGTGACCTGCCGCCGATCCTGCTGGGCGGCGCCGCCGTGCTGATGATGATGGTCGTGGCCCGCCAGGCCGTCGCGCTGTCCGGTCAGGCCGCCCTGCTCGGCCGGCTCGCTCACCAGGCGTCGCACGACACCCTCACGGGGCTGCCGAACCGGCGCGCCTTCACCGCGGCGATCGAGGACCGGGTCGCCGACGGCGAGGACCTGACCGTGCTGTTGCTGGACATCAACGCGTTCGGCGCGATCAACGACGGGCTGGGCGCGGCCTCGGGCGACGCGCTGCTGCGGGCGTACGGGGAAAGGTTGCTCGCCACCGCGGGCGCCGGCGCCCTTGTCGCCCGGCTCGGCAGCGACGAGTTCGGTCTGCTGGCGCCGGCCGGACGCGCGGGCACGCTGCCGGAGCAGGTGCTGACGGCGACGCGCCTGCCGCTGGAGATCAACGGCCATGACCTGCTGATGGAGACGGCCATCGGCGTGGCCACCGCCGCGGCCCCGCAGACCGGCGACGTCTTCCGCCGCGCCGAGGTGGCCCTGCGAGCCGCCTCCGCCGCCGGCGGGCACCGCGTGGTCTGCTACGACACGCTGCTCGACCAGCAGTCCGGCACCCACGCCCGGCTCGCCGCCGAGCTGCGCCACGCCCTCGACGACGGCGAGTTCCACCTGCTCTACCAGCCCATCATCGACCTCGGCAGCGGGCACGTGACCAGCGTCGAGTCGCTGATCCGCTGGCAACGGGCGGACGGCCGGGTCGTCTCGCCGGCCGACTTCATCCCCGTCGCCGAGGAGACCGGCCTGATCGTCGAACTCGGCGCCTGGGTGATCGACACGGCCTCCGCGCAGGCCGCCGACTGGCACGACCGGCACGGCCCGCACGCGCCGAAGGTCGCGGTCAACGTCTCCGCCCGGCAGCTGCTCGATCCCGCCCTGCCGCGCACCGTCGCGGCCGCCCTCGCGCGGCACTCGCTGCCGCCGCACCGGCTCACCGTGGAGCTCACCGAGACCGCGGTCTTCGGCGGCGGCCCGGCCCTGGCCACGGTGCGGGCGCTGGCCGAGCTCGGTGTCGCCATCGCGCTGGACGACTTCGGCACCGGCCACTCCTCGCTCAGCCTGCTGCGCACCTGCCCGGTGGACGTGCTGAAGGTGGACAAGTCCTTCATCGACGGGCTCAACGGCGCGCCCGAGCAGGAGGCGATCGCGGTCGCGCTGTCCGGCATCGCCACCTCGCTGCACCTGCGCACCGTCGCCGAAGGTGTCGAGACCGCCGCGCAGGCCGACCGGCTGCGCGACCTGGGATACCACCACGCGCAGGGCTTCCACTTCTCCCGCCCGATCCCCGCGGACGCCGTCGACGCGCTGCTACCGGCCGCCGAACCCGCCGCGCTGCGCTGACTTCACGTTCGAGCCTCGCCCGATGCCGGGCCACTGGGCGGCAGAACGATCGTGGCCGCGCCGCTGACGCTCGCAGGCCGCCCCGGTTGACTTGTCGCAAGCTTTGTCGCAGGATGATGAGACAAAGCTTGCGACAAGCGGGGAGGCCGCCATGGTTCGTCCTACGGAACTCGAGACAGCCCGCCTGTGGCTGGCCGGGCGCGGCCTGACCGACGTCACGCCGGCACCGATGCTGGCCGCCCGCCTGACCGTCCGGCGACGCGCGCGGCTGGCCGCCGCCATCCTGCCGGCCGCGTTCCTCATCGCCACCGCCCTCGTCTACGTCTCGGCCCTGCCGTTGCGTTCCACCGGCGGCGGGCTCGGCACGCAACAACGGTGGGGGCTGGTGGCGCTGACCGCCCTGGTGGCCGCCCTGGTGCTGGGACTGTCCCTGCTGGACCGCTGGGTGCGCCGGGTCGATCAGCGGGCCGGCGCCGAGTTGCCGCGACGAGCGGCCCACACCGTACGGCCCGGCTGGCGAACCGTGCTCGGTGTGCCCCGGGCCGCGTTCCTCGCGGTCACCTACACGGGCGCGGCCGTGCTCGCCATCGCGGCCTTGATCACGCGGGACGGCGCCGCCCGGTACGCGGCGGTGATCCTGCTCATCGGCTTGGGCGGGGTCGCCGCGGGCACGGCCGTCCAACTGCGCCACGTGCTCACGCACCCGGTGGTGGCCGACGACGAGAGCTCGCTGAAGGCCGACTTCCTCATGCGCGTCGAGGACGCCCACGCCGTGGCCCTGCCGACCGTGGTGTGGTCGCTGCCGGTCGTGTCGGTCTTCGACACCGGCCTCGACCCGTGGAACACGGGCTGGCTGGTCTTCATCGTCCTGAGCGTCATCGCGCTCGCCCTGATCACAGCCCGCGACGCGCGGAGCGCCCTGGCCGCCCAGCGCCCCGGCGCCCGGTGAGACGCATGATCGTCATCGACTCGGCGTCGCCCGTCCCGCCGTTCGAACAACTCCGCGCCCAGCTCGCCGGGCAGATCCAGGAAGGCACGCTGGCCGTGGGCATCAGGCTGCCGACCATCCGCCGCCTGGCCGCCGACCTGGGCCTGGCGGTCAACACGGTCGGCCGGGCCTACCGGGAACTGGAGGAGGCCGGGCTGATCGAAACCCGCGGCGCCGCCGGATCCTTCGTGTCGGCGGCCGGGGCGCAGGGTCGCGAACGGGCCCGCCGCGCCGCCGCCGAGTACGCCGCCGTCATCGCCAGCGTCGGCATCGACACCACCGAGGCCGTACGCATCGTCCAGGCGGCCCTGGCCAAGGGCGTACCCGAGGCGGCGGGCTAGGTGTTCCGCGGCCACGTCCACGCCACCCGGGTGATGAGCAGCAGCAGCGCCATCTGGATGGAGATGCCGACGATGTAGTACGCCCAGGTCTCCCCTGCGAGCGAGACCCCGGCGGTCACCGCGTAGAACAGGCTGACCACGATGTTGGCGATCCGGTTGAACCGGGCCGGGGCGAGCAGCGAGACGGCGACCATCAGCGACGCGACCGCGACGTACAGCGTCGTGAGCACCAGGAACACCTGGTCGACCACGAACCCGCCCACCTCGCCGGCGAGCACACCCCGGACCAGGTCCGCGCGATAGAAACCGAACAGGTCGACGTAGGCGAACACGAGCAGAGTGGTGGCCCACAGACCACCGAGCACAACCTTGACGTCAACGGCGAGATCCCGAAGCTGACCCTTCATGCCCTGTTCTCCTCCTCCACGGGGCGAGCCGTTTCAGTCTCGGCGGCGCCGGCAGCGGACGCCCTCTGCCTGAGGCCGGGATCTCCCTGGCTCATCGGCCAGGCTGGTTGCCGGCAGTACGACCGGGGCGCGCCCTACGCCCGGATCGCTACTGTGGCAGTCGTGTCGAACGCCGCGGCATCTCCGCCGCCCGCCTGGCGGGACTGGACACTCGCCGCGTTCGTGCCGGCTGCGCTCGTGGCCGATGTGGCCTTCCGCGACCTCGCCTGGTGGCCCGTCGCCGTGGTGTTCAGCTGCGGCCTGGCGGTGGCAGTCCTCGTCCGGCGTACCCGTCCGCTGCTCGCGGTGGTGTACGCCTTCGGCGGGTTCGCGGTGCTCGAGGTGGTCTCCGTCGTCGCGGGCAGCGAAGCCTTCGACCTGACCAGCGGATGGGTGGTGCTCCTGCTGGCGTACTCGCTGCTGCGGTGGGGCGCCGGCCGCGACGCCGCCATCGGGGTCGCTGTCGTGGTGGCGGCGCTGGCCGTCATCGTGACCGTCAACTTCCCCGGGACGGCGGAGGCCACCGCCGGGATCGCGATCGTGCTGCTGGCGGCCGCGCTCGGAACGTCCGTACGCTACCGGAACGCGGCCCGCGCGCAGCTGATCATGCAGGCGAAGCTCCAGGAACGCGAACAGCTGGCCCGGGAACTGCACGACACCGTCGCCCACCATGTCTCAGCGATCGCGATCCAGGCGCAGGCGGGCCTCTTCCTCGCACGATCGTCGTCACTGAGCGGCGCCACCGAGGCCCTCGAGATCATCGACCGTGAGGCCGCCCGGACCCTGGCGGAGATGCGCACCATGGTCAGCGCGCTGCGGGACCGCGGGCAGGCGCCGGCCGTGGCCGGCCGGCGCCGGATCGGCGACATCGTGGACCTCGCCACCGACGGCGCCGACGCGCTGCGCATCGGGGTCGAACTCCGCGGTGACCTGACGAACCTGCCACCGGCCGTCGAGAGCGCCCTGTACCGCGTGACGCAGGAGTCGATAACCAACGCTCAGCGCCACGCACGGCTGGCCACCCGGGTCATGGTCGAGGTGACCGGCACCGCCAACGACGTCCGCCTGACGGTCACCGACGACGGCGCACCCGGCGCGTCCGCCGCCGGCCCGTCCGGCTTCGGGGTGGCCGGCATGACCGAGCGGGTCGAGCTGCTGGGTGGCACGCTCTCCGCCGGGCCGAACCCGGATCGTGGCTGGAGCGTCCGGGCCGTCCTCCCCCGCCGGGGTGTGGCATGAGCATTCGCGTAGTCATCGCCGATGACCAGGGCATCGTCAGAGCCGGCTTGTCGACGATCCTCACCGGTCAGCCCGGTATCGAGGTCGTCGGCCAGGCCCCCGATGGGCTCGCGGCGGTCTCGCTCGCCCGGCGTCTGCGTCCGGACGTGTGCCTGTTCGACATCCGGATGCCCGCCCTCGACGGCATCGAGGCCACCCGGCTGCTGGCCGGGCCGGACGTCGCCCAGCCACTGGCCGTCGTCGTGATCACCACCTTCGACACCGACGAGAACATCTACGGCGCCCTGCGCGCGGGGGCCCGCGGCTTCCTGCTCAAGGGCGCCGAACCGGACCAGCTGGTGCAGGCCGTCCACGCCGCGGCGAAGGGCGACGCGCTGATCGACCCGGCCGTCACCGGCCGGCTGCTGGCCACCTTCGCCCGCACCCACCCGGCGGTCACACCCGCGCAACCTGTCACGCCGCTGACCGACCGGGAGGAGGACGTGCTGGGCCGGGTCGCCCGGGGCGCCACCAATGCCGAGATCGCCCGGGAACTGCACATCAGCATGAGCACGGTCAAGTTCCACCTCGCCGGCCTCATGACCAAGCTGGCAACACGCAACCGGGTCGAGCTCGCCCTGTGGGCCTACCAGACAAACCGCCTCTCGTGACCGGCCGAGGCCGGTCACGAGAGGCGGGCAGCTCAGCCCGGATCTAGGGCTGGGAGAAGTGGTCGCGGCTGCAGAGGAAGGCGACCGTGTGGCCCAGGTGTGCCTCGACGTCGAGCACCTGGGTCGTCACGTAGCTGCCCGAGTTGAAGAGACCGGCCTTCCAGAAGTCCAGTTTCAGGGTGCCGGACTGGGCGTCCGCGAGCGTCAGGTCGACCGAGGCGGACTTGGTGTCGTTCGCGGTCTCCAGCCGGCGGATCCAGAACCAGTGGCCGAAGAACTCGGTGTGCACCTCGATGCGTTTCCACCAGGTGATCATGTCGGCCACCTGGAGGCGGAGCGTGAGGGTCCCCGGCTTGCCGGGCAGGACGAGGTAGTGCCAGCGGTCCCACCCGTTGTCGACGAACGTGCCGTTGCCGGTCAGCCGGGGGGCGCTGGTGACGGCCGACGCCGTGACCGCGGCCATCGGGTGGTCAGCCGCGGCGGCGCCGTTGCCGGCGGTTGCCGTCGCGGTGGGGAGTGTGCTGATTGCCTGCTGGTTCATGGTTTTCTCCCTGTGAGTCGGGTTGCGGAGGGGTCGGTTCCCGGCCTCCGTGACTGAGCGTCCGCCCTCCGGCGTCCCGGGTGATCCGGGCTGACCCGCCACATCTCCGAGGGTTTTCCCTCGCGGCCGGCAGTCGGTTTTCGGACAGACGAGGCGCGCGACGGCAGCGACAATGGGTCGACGATGGGCGGCCGACATGCACGTTGCCGTGAACAGCACAGCAGTGGCTCAGCCGGTCGGGGCGAAGGCCGCCATCGGTTGGATCGGCGCGGCTCTGGTCACTGCCGTGGCCGTTGCCGGGGTGCTGCCGGTCGCGTCGCAATGGCCGGTCATCACCACCGCCGCGGTCCTCACCAGCACGGCGTGGGCATCGACCGGCGCGGTGCTCGCCGCGGTGCCCGGCCAGGGGGTCAACGCGGCCCTGTTTCAGCTGGTCGGTCTGTTCTGGGCGATCAGCTGGCTCGACAACCATGAGGCCGGGCCCTTCCCCGCGCTGGCCTATCTGGCCGGTCCGGCCCAGCTGGTGGCCGCGGCCACGGTGCTGCTGCGGTACCCGCACTCCCGGCTCGAGCCCTGGAGCCGGGTCTACGTCCTGGTCGCGGCGGGCTGGCTGCTGCCCCTGCGGCTGCTCACCATGCTGTTCTCGGAGCCGGAGCGGCTGCAGCACGACGCCCGCGTGTGGTGGCCGACGATCGCCCACGACGACCGGGCTTACCACGTGCTTTCCGACCTGTTCTGGTTCGGCTCGGCGATTCTGCTGCCGCTGTTCGTGGTGGTCCTCACGAGGCACCTCTGGCGGGCGGCCCGCATCGATCGGCGGATGCTGGCGCCGCTGATCGTCGCCGCGGCAGGCGCGGCGGTCACCGTCATCATCCGGGTGCCGTTGCGCATCGTCGCCCCGTCCGTGACGACTCCGATGGTGCTCGTGGCGCTGGAAAGTGCCGGCTTGTTGTGCATACCGCTGGCGTTCCTGTGGAGCGCTGTGAACCGGCGGCTGGCCCGGGGCACCATAGCCGACCTGGTGGTGGCGCTGGCCCGGCTGCGTACGCCGGTGGAGATCCGAGGGCTGTTGCGCGCCACACTGCACGACCCCCGGCTGGAGATCCTTTACCGGTCCCCCGGCCTGGACGGGCTGGTGAGCTCGACGGGTTCTCCCGCCGACGCGCCGGATCCCGACCGCAACGTCCTCGTCGACGTCCACGGACACGACGGCAGCCTGCTCGCCACCGTCGTCGCCGATCGCGCCCTCGAGCGGTACCGGCCACTGCTCGACGCGGCGGTGTCCGCGAGCGGCATGGCGATCGAGAACGCGCGGTTGCAGGCCGTCGCCGAGGGGCAGATGCGGGAGGTTCACGAGATCCGGTCGCTGCTGGCCGGGGCGGGGCCGGCGGAGCGACGCCGCATCGAGCGGGACCTGCACGACGGGGTGCAGCAGCGTCTGCTCGCCCTAGCGATGAGACTCGAGGTGGTCCGGCAGAGCACACGCGAGCCGGCGGTACGGACGATCGTGGACCAGACCCATGAGGAGGTGCGCGCGTCGCTGGCGGAGCTGCGGAGGCTGGCCCACGGCATCCGCCCGTCGGCGCTCGACGCGGACGGGCTGCGGGCGGCCGTCCTCGACCTGGCAGCGCGCATGCCCGTGCCGGTCCGGGTCGATGTGCCACCGCGGCGCTGGCCACCGGCGGCGGAGGAAACCGCCTACTTCGTGGTCTGCGAGGCGTTGGCGAACGTCCTGAAGCACGCCGAGGCCGGCACGGCGACCGTGGTCGTCACCGATCGTGGGGAGAGGCTCGGCGTCGAGGTCGGCGACGACGGCCGTGGCGGCGCCGACCTCCGGGCCGGTACGGGCCTGACCGGCCTGGCCGCGCGTGTCGAAGCGACCGGCGGCACCCTGACAGTGCGGAGCCCTCCCGGCGGAGGAACCTTGATCGTGGCGGAGGTCGCATGGACGTGACCCCTCGGCGGGTCGCGCTGGTCGACGACTCGACGTTGTTCCGGGGTGGCCTCGCCATGTTGCTGGGCAGCGTCGGTGTCGAGGTCGTGCTCGAAACGCCGCCCGGCGACGGCGTTCCGGCAGCGTTGACGACCGCGTCCCCGGATGTGGTGATCCTGGACATCCGCATGCCGCCCACCTTCACCGACGAGGGGATCGCGCTCGCCCGGGAGGTGCGCCGCGTCCGGCCCGCGACCGGAATCCTGTTGCTGTCCACGTTCGGCGACCCGGCGTACGCCGCCGATCTGCTGACCATCGGCTCCACCGGCACCGGATACCTGATCAAGGACCGGGTCACCGACGTCGGGGCGCTCCGTGACGCGATCGAGCGAATCATGGCCGGGGAGTGCGTGATCGACCCGGACATCGTGGCCCAGCTGCTTCTGCGCAGCCGGGCCGCCGGACTGCTCGAGCGGCTCACCGCGCGTGAACTCGAGGTTCTGAAACTCGTCGCCGAGGGCCGGTCGAACCGCGCCGTGGCCGGCAAACTCCACATGAGCATCAAGACCGTCGAGGCCTACATCGCCTCGATCTTCACCAAGCTCGACCTGGCTCCGGCCGAAGAGGACAACCGGCGCGTCCTCGCCGTCCTCACCTGGATGCGCGCCACACCCGGACACTAGGGAAAACCCTGGCGTGACGGCGGGATCGCCCGGATGTCCCGGCCGGGCCCGGCGGCCCACGCTCGGTACATGACACTCTCACGTTCGTCACTGATGAAAGCTGTTGTTCCGCTCTGCATCGCGCCGCTGCTGCTTTCGGGGTGCGGCCGCGCGGCGAGGTCGGCCTCCGAGGTCGCCGGGCCGGCCGCGCGAGAAGCCGGTGAACCCCTCGCACGCGGTGGCGGCGAGGTGGGGGAGCGCCAGGCCACCCGCGCGGCGGTCGAGGCTGAGGCCGAGGCCATCGTCGCCCCCTACGGGCGGCGGGTCGTCGACACCGCCTGCCGGCTCAAGGACTCCTACGATCTGCTGACCGCGGAGGACTTCGAGGAGCGGGCCGCTGCGGTCGCGGGGCTGGCCAACGTGGGCCAGGTGCGATCCCTCATCGAGGACCTCAAAGAGGCGAAGTCGTCCGGGGAAAGGGTACGCGTCTTCGCGGTCGCCTTCGCGTGCCAGTCGGCGCAGCCGGTGGAGTGAACCGTGTTCAGATCTCCTGGCGCCGCTGCACTGTGCCGCCGCTCAGCTCGCGGATCCGTTCGACCAGGGCCAGCACGAACGGGTCCCGGTCGAACGGCGCGGAGCCGAAGATGGACGTGCCCGTCCACCTGTGCTGTCGCTGCGCCCCGGCAAGAGCCGCCCGTAACGTCTCGAGGTCCCCCTCGATGCTGCCGGTCTGCTCCCACCTCGACAGCGCCTGGGCGTAGAGGTCCGCGTCAGGCGGACAGGTAAGAGCGAATGCGATGAGGGCCTCCTCGCCGGCGCCCGCCTCGGGGACCGCGACCTGCTCTGTCATCGGGCTGCTCCTTCGGGTCAGGGATTCCAGTCGATGTGCTTCGTGCACGAGGTGGGCTGCTGCCGCGGACTGCCACAGGTAACCACCGTTGCCGTGCTGCCGGATCCGGGGCGGGCCGTCACCGGGCCGCATGAGGTCGGTGGGCGGGTCGGGAAGCCAGCAGTCCCGACCGGCAGCCGGCTCGGTGGCCCGGCATTCCGGGGACGCCTTCCGGAACAGTTCCCGGCCGACCGGGTCGGTGTGCCGGTAGAAGTTCACCCAGCTGTTCCCGGCCGGCACCGCCAGGCATTCGTCGACAAACGCCTCGTTGACGTACGTGGGGAACCACCGCATGTAGAGATGGCCCAGCGGGTTGCCGTACGTGACGACCGACAGCCTGGCACGGTGCTCCTCCTCGAGCCCGGTGAGCTGGGCCAGAGCGGCCGCGGTGAGCGCCGCGCCCTGGCTGTGGCCGCAGAGCAGCACCGCGTTGCCGTTGCTCAGCAGGGCCGTCGTCCGGTGAACCAGGTCGGGCACGGCGCGCTGGGCATAGCTGGGCGGGGCGAGCGGGTGGAAGCCGCGTGGCCAGAACGTGGTGATGTCCCAGGCGACACCCACGGCCCGGCGGGTGCTGTCGCTGCGGATGGCCCGGCGCAGCAGCAGCACGCCCGCGACCGGAATGAGGGCCAGCACCGTCGTGGCGATCGCCTCGCCGAACAGCCAGGGAACGTCGAGCGGGGGTGGGTCGGCGCCGGCCTCCGGAAGCCCGCGATCAGCCACCCGGACGACCAGTGCCAAGCCCGCGGCGAAGGCGGTGATCGCGCCGAGACGTACGGCGTGGGGATGCCTCGCCGTGCCGGCCGCGGTGAAGGCGCACACCCCGGCGCCGAACAGCAGGACGATGCCACAGATCGCGAGGGTGACCGGGAAACCGGACCCGCGCCACTCGGCGAAGGCCCAGACCGCATAGGCCACCAGGCAACCACTGCTCAGCAGCACGACCGCGATCACCAGGTTCTCCAGCCACCGTGCCGCGCCGGCCAGCCAGAGCCACGTACGGACAGAACGCAGCCAGCGACCGTCCCGTTCGTCGCCGGCGAGGTGCTGCCAGCCCGGCAGTGCCTCGTACCGCTTCCAGACCGCGAACTCCGCGGCCAGCGCGACGTCCGGTTCGCGGCGCCGGCGCCGCACAGAGATCCCGGCCACGACGGCGAAACCGACCACGACCGCGAGAACGCCGGTCACGTTGAGCTGCGCCGACGCCGTGTACGACACCGGGTAGCTCAGCTGCCACAGCTGTTCGCCCGAGGTCGGCGCCGCCTCCGGGCTCAACCAGCGGGCGACCCACACCACGATGCCGGACCCGACGGCCAAGGTCATGGCCACGGCCACGACCAGGGCGACGATCGGCGCCGGGAACCAGGCGGGTTTGGCCCAGTTGTTCAGCGCGCGCACCTGGCGGAGACCGGCGACGGCCACGACGCCGTGCAGGAGCCCGGCCAGGTAGATGACCACGAGCACCACGTCGAAGAAGCCGACGATGCCGGGCATGATGCCGGCCTCGGCCGGCGTGCCGGCGGGCTGGACGGAGACGGCGAGCCAGGCTGCCCCCAACGCCAGCCCGGCCGTCGCGTACACCGGCGCCGCGGAACGCTCGGCCACCACCCGGCGCAATCCGTCCCACGCCGCGCAGACCACGGCGACGGCCAGCAAGGCCCCCACCACGAACCAGGCGGCCCGGACCACATCGGAGAACTTTCCGCCCGCCTTCGCCACCGACAGGAGCAGGAACGCGATGACCAGGACAGACGAGGCCAGGTGGATGCGGCGGGCCGGCTCGTCATAGGTGCGGGCGGTCCAGAAATGGGGGCTGCTCATCGTGATCCGGGCCAGATCGGCGGGTGCGACCCGCTCCGTCGCCGGAGTCGAAGTGGCCGGCGCCCCGTGTTCGTCGTACCGCCGTTTGGAGACCGCGGTGAGCCGTGCCATCACCAAGATCTGCGCCACGGGGATCACCGCCGCCACGGCGGCCGCCCCATGCGGATGGCCGTCCAGGTGGAGCCACTTCCACACCCCGTCCGCGCGGCAGGTTGTGCGGGCGCACTGCCAGGCGCCGAGATCCATCGACATCTGGGCGGAGAAGATCAGGTAAAGCCAGGTGACGCCGAGACCGACCACCCGGGTCATGTTCTGCTGGACGACGATCAGCCAGTTCGCCGGCCCTGTCTCCCGCCCGCGCCCGCCGAGGGCCATCCAGCCGGCCAGGTTGACCAGCGCGAACGGCAACAGGATGAGCCACAAGGCACTCGACAGCGCCTTGGACGTGAGCCCGCCCCAGGAGTAGACCTCGCGATGCCACCGGGAGCGGCCCTCGACACGCCAGTCGAGGCCGCGCCAGACGCCGGCCACCCTGTCCCCGGTGATCTGCCGGGCAGTGGGATCATCCAGCATGGCCGTCGGTGAGCCGCCGCCCACGCCGTGGACGCGGATCTCGGTGACGCCACGTTCGTCGACGGTGACCGGCCAGTCGAGGTCGCCCTCGGCCGGTTGTCGCGAAGGTCCGGATGTGCCGGTCATGAGGTGACCTCGATCCTGGAGGTACCCCTTTTCATACTCCCGCGTCACCGACGGCCGGTGGGTAGTGTCCGCATCCGGACGGGACCGTGGCTGTGCGCGCGGCTCCGACGTCACGTCTGGAACGCAGCATCGCCGCATCGGGCGACCGGACGGACACCTGCTGCTTGTGCCCGGCGGAGCGGCACAAGCAGCAGGGTGTCCTCGCCGTCAGCGACCGGCGCCGACCGGCTCGGGCAGGACCGGGGGTTCGTCCGGCACGGTGTCGCGCAGACGTTCACCCTCCACGTCGACGTTGGGAAGCATGCGGTCGAGCCACTTCGGCAACGCCCACGCGCGGCGGCCGAGCAGCGCCATCACCGCGGGCACGATCGTCATCCGTACGATGAACGCGTCGAGCAGGATGGCCGCGGCCAGCGCGAAACCGATGGACTTGATCAGCGGGTCGGGCGCCAGGATGAAGCCCGCGAAGACGCTGATCATGATGATCGCCGCGGCGGTGACCACGCGGGCGCCGTGCGCGTAACCGACGGTCACCGCCCGGGTCGGCGGCGCGCCGTGCACGTACTCCTCGCGCATGCGGCTGACCAGGAAGACCTCGTAGTCCATGGCCAGGCCGAACACGATGCCGATCAGGATCACCGGCAGCAGGCTGACGATCGGGCCGGTCTGGTCGACGCCGAACAGCTCGGCCAGCCAGCCCCACTGGAAGACCGCCACCACCGCGCCGAACGTCGCCACCACCGAGAGCAGGAACCCGGCGATCGCCTTGAGCGGCACCAGGATCGAGCGGAACAGCACGGTCAGCAGCAGCAAGGCCAGAACGACGATCACAGCCAGGTACGGCAGCAGCGCCCCGCCCATTTTCGCGGCGATGTCGATCGTCACCGCCGTCGTGCCGGTGACCGAGAGGTCGGCGCCGGTGCTCGAGCGCAGGCCTGCGTCGGTGTCGCGGATCGCGTGCACCAGATCGGTGGTCTCGGTGCTGTCCGGCGCGGCGGCCGGCACGACCTGGATCATCGCGGTGTCGCCGGCCTCGTTGAACGTCGGCGGACTGACCGACACCACCCCGGGCAGTGCCTTGATCGTGTCGGACGCCGCCGTCGCCGCCGCCTTGGGGTCGCTGCTGCCGGCGCCGTCGACAACGACCAGCAACGGCCCGTTGTAGCCGGCGCCGAACCCCTCGGTCACCAGGTCGTACGCCTTGCGCTGGGTGGTGTCGGGGGCGGCCATGTTGTCGCCCGGCAGCCCCAGCCTCAGGTCGAGAGCGGGCAGGGCCAGCACCCCCAGCGCGGCCACCGCCGCCACGACGGTCAGCACCGGCCGCCGGGTGATGCCCTGGGCCCACCGCAAACTCAGGGTCGGCTTGTCGCCGTCGGCCTCGATGTCGCGGGCCCGTCCGCCGCGCCCGGTGACGCGCCGCCCGGCAAAACCGATCAGGGCGGGCAACAGGGTGAGGGCGATGAGCACGGCCACCGCGACCGCGCCGGCCGCGGCCAGGCCCATCTCGGTGAGCACCGGGATGTTCACCACCGCCAGCGCGGTCAGCGCCACGACCACGGTGAGCCCGGCGAACGTGACCGCCGACCCGGCGGTGCCGACCGCGCGCCCGGCCGCCTCCGCGCCTGGCCGGCCCAGGGCCAGCTCGTGTCTGTACCGCGACACGATGAACAGGGCGTAGTCGATGCTGACCGCGATGGCGAGCATCAGCGCGAGCGTCGACGTGCTGCTGCTCAGGTCGAAGAAGCCGGACGCCAGCTGGATGCCGGCGATCGAGGCGCCCACCCCGAGCAAGGCGGTGAGCAGGGGCAGCCCGGCCGCGACGAGCGAGCCGAACGTGATGGTCAGGACGACCGCGGCCACGCCGAAGCCGATCACCTCGCTGAGGCCCTGCTCCGGCTCGCTCTGCAGGGCGTCTCCCCCGGCCTCGACGGTCAGCCCGGCGTCACGCCCGGCCTCCGTGGCCTGCAGGAGCGCCTCACGGTCGGATTCCGCCACCTCGGCGGCGGGAACCCGGAACGAGACCTGGGCGTACGCGATGGTGCCCGCCTCGTTGATCGTGTTGCTCAGCGGGTCGCTCACCTCGGCCACCTGCGGACCGGCGCGCAGTGCCGCCACCGTACGGGAAACGATGTCCTTGTTGGCGGGGTCGGTGAGCTTTTCGCCGGGCGGGGCGGCGAAGACCACCCGGGCCTCGGCGCCGGCGCCCGGTGACTGGCCGAAGCGCTCGCCCAGCAGGTCTTGCGCCTGTTGCGCCTCGGTGCCGGGAATGGTGAAGTCGTCGGAGGTCGGCCCGGACAGCGTCAGCGCGCCCACGCCGAGCAGCCCCAGCATCGCCAGCCAGATCGCCAGGACCAGCTTCCGCCGGTGGAAGCTGAACCGGCCGAGCCGGTACAGATAGGTTGCCATCGGATCCTCCGAGCAGCCGGTGTCAGGTCTGCTCAACGGTCGCGAAACGTACGCCGGAAGTCGTCCTCCAGCCGCAGACAGTTCGCTACTGCGGTTGCGGTAGCCGAAACCGCGGCGAACTACTGCATCGAGATGACGCGGCCGGTGATGCCGCCGCGTAGCCTCGGCAATGATGGACACGACCGAGGGACACGTGCTCGGACGCTGGCGGGTCTTCGCCGAGCGTCCGATGCTGGTCGACTTCCTGCTGGCGCTGGTGCTGGCGGCCGCGGTGTTCAAGGCCGCTCTGCCCGAGTCGACGCACCGGCCCAACGGCTGGGACGTGCTGATCGCGGTGGTGGCGTTCGTGGCGGTGCTGGGCCGCCGCAGCCGGCCGATGCTCGCGCTGGCGATCGCCACCTCGGCCACGGCCACCGGGGTGGTGCAGGACGTACGCAACCCGGGGCTGATCCTGGCGCTGATCGTCATCACCTACTCGATCGCGGCGCACACCGACCGCCGCCGCGGCTGGATGTGCGCCGCGGCCGCGTCGTCGGTCGTCTACCTGACCGTGGTGCTGCTCAACCGCGATGCCTGGCTCCGGGCCGACGTGCTCGGGCTGTTCGCGTGGATCTTCCTGGCCGCCGCGGTGGGCGACGCGGCCCGCACACACCGGGCGTACGTGCGTGAGGTGGAGGAACGCGCCCGCCGGGCCGAGCAGAGCCGTGAGGAGGAGGCCCGCCGCCGGGTCACCGAGGAGCGCATGCGCATCGCCCGTGAGCTGCACGACGTGGTGGCCCACCACATCGCGGTGATCAACGTGCAGGCCGGGGCGGCCACGCACATCCTCGAACGCCGGCCCGAGCAGGTGGCGCCCGCGCTGGCGCACATCCGGGAGGCGTCCAACAGCGTGCTCACCGAGATCCAGTCCGTGGTGGGCGTGCTGCGCAACGCCGACGAGCCGGCCGACACCGAGCCGGTGCCCGGGCTGGCCCGGCTGCCCGAGCTGCTGGGGGGACTGGCGGCGGCCGGCTTCACGGTGGAGTTCCGGCGGTTCGGCGACGACGCCGAGCTGCCCGTCGTGGCCGACCTGGCGGCTTACCGGATAGTGCAGGAAGCGCTGACGAACGCGTACAAACACGGCGACGGCGCGGCCCGGCTCACCGTGCGGCGCACCCCCGAGACGGTCGAGATCGAGGTGGTCAACACCCTGCCCGCGGGAACGCCGCCGACCGGCTCGGGATACGGGCTTCTCGGCATGCGCGAACGCGCCAACGCGGCCGGTGGCGCCCTCAGCGCCGGGCCGGTCGGCGACGAGTTCCGGGTCGACGCGGTGCTGCCGGCCTGCGCTCCGGCGCCGGCCGACATCGTCCCGCCTCCGCCCGGACGGTCGCGGGCCGTCAGCGCCCTGCACGACGCCGTGACCGCCCACGTCTCGTCGATCCACGAGCAGGCCCACGCCTCCCTGCGCCTGGCCGGCCGGCCCGAACAGGTGGCGCCGTCACTCGCCGTGGTCCGTGAGACCTCCGACAGCGTGCTCACCGACATCCGCTCGGTCGTCCGCCTGTTCCGCTGCACCGGCGAGCCCGGCGCAGAAACCCCAGACCCGGCCGGCGCATCGCCGGACGCCGTACGCGCGGACGACGCACCGTCGCCGGGTTCCGCACGCGCGGACCACGCCCTGCCGAAGAACACACCACCAGACTCCGCACGCGCGGACCTGCCGAGGAGCACACCGCCGGACTCCCTACGGGTGGGCGACGCGCGGTCGGAGGGCGAACGGCCGGGCGGTGAGTGGACCACCGTCGCACGATCGAACGACGCACCACCGGACGGCGCACATGCGGGCTCGCGGCCCGGCGGGCGGGAGCCGGGCATGGGGCGGCGGGATGGCGCCGGGCCGGGATTGGGTGATTTGCCCGGGCTGATGGCCGAGCTGGGTGACGCCGGCCTGGTGGTCGATCTTCAGCTGCTCGGCGAGCAGTGGCCGCTGCCGGCGGCGACCGACCAGGAGGCGTACGGCGTGATCGTCGAGGCCCTGGTCGGGGCCTACCGGCACGGCGTGCGTGACGTCCGGCTCGCGGTGCGGCACCGGCCCGGCGCGGTCGACATCGACGTGGCGGGCATGAGCGGGGACGAGTTCCGGGTGCACACGGTGCTGCCTACCGGGTCGGCGGCGCTCGCTGCCTCAGCCGCTGCCGCCACGGTGGTGCGGCCGGCGTGACCATCCGGGTGTTGCTCGCCGACGATCAGGCACTGATCCGGGCCGGCTTCCGCATGATCATTGACGCCGAGCCGGGGTTCGAGGTGGTCGCCGAGGCCGCCGACGGGCGGGAGGCACTGGGCCTGGCCCGCGAGACCCGTGCCGACGTGATCCTCATGGACATCCGGATGCCGCACATGGACGGCCTGGAGGCGACCCGCCGCATCGGCGCCGATGACGACCTGGCCGGCGTACGGGTGCTGGTTCTGACGACGTTCGAGAACGACGACAACGTGGTGCTGGCGCTGCAGGCGGGCGCGAGCGGGTTCCTCGGCAAGAGCGTGGCCCCGCAGGACCTGTTGCACGCCATCCGGGTGGTGGCCGCGGGTGAGGCGCTGCTGTCGCCGAGGGCCACCCGTGCGCTGGTCGGCCGGTTCCTCGACCATCTGGGGCCCGGGACCCCGTCCGCGCCGGCGCTGGACGACCTGACCGAACGGGAACGCGGCGTCCTGATGCTGGTCGCCCACGGACTGTCCAACGCCGACATCGCGGCGCGGCTGTACGTGTCGCCGCTGACGGTGAAGACCCACGTGAACCGGGCCATGACGAAACTGGGCGTCCGCGACCGCGCCCAGCTCGTCGTCATCGCGTACCAGTGCGGCCTGGTCCGCCCCGGCGACGCCCTCCCGGCGGAGTGATCCCCTACCCGCGTACGGGGTCGGCCCGCGGCACCTCCCGGCAGCGCGATCCCCACCCCGTACGGAGTCGGCCCGCGCCGCCCTCCCCGCAGAGCGATCCCCACCCCGTACGGAGTCGGCCCGCGCCGCCCTCCCCGCAGAACGATCCCCACCCCGTACGGAGTCGGCCCGCGCCGCCCTCCCCGCAGAACGATCCCCACCCCGTACGGGGTCGGTCCGCGGCACCTCCCGGCAGAGTCATCCCCGCCCCCGTACTCGGTTGGCCCGCGCCGCCCTCAGCGTGCGAGTGAGAGGTCGGCGACGAGGGGTGGCCGTGGGAGAAACCGTTCGCCGAGGGCCAGGAGCAGCGCGGCGAAGCCGAGCAGGACGCCGATCAACACGGTGCTCTGCACGCCGCGGGCCGGCAGGGCGAGACCGCCGAGGAAGGCGCCGGCTGTGATGCCGACGTTGACGGCGGCCGAGAGTGTGGCCGCGGCGACGTCCGAGCGACCCGGCGCGACCTGCAGGACGAGGCCGCCGAGGGACGCGGTGAAGCCGGCGAACGCGAGACCCGCCAGCCCGATCAGGGCCACCGCCACAACCGGCAGCGCACCGAACACGTACAGGCCGAGCAGGGCCACGAACTGCAGCGCGACCGTCGTGATCAGCGTGGTCCAGGGGCTGCGATCGACCATCGGCCCGACGGCGAGCACACCGAGGACGCTGACGATGCCCCGCGCCAGCAGGACAACCCCGATCGACGAGGCCGCGAACCCGCTGACCTCGGTGACGAACAGCGCGATGTAGGTGTAGGCGGCGATGGCTCCGGCCGTCGTCAGGACAGCCACCCCGACCAGCAGCCAGTATCGCCGCAGGTCAGGTGTTGTCCCCCGCGCGGCGTGCCCCTGCTCCGGACGTGTCGAAGGCAGCAGCGTGGTGACCATGCCGAAGACCACCAGGCCGAGAGCGGCGACCGCCAGGAAGGCCGTCCGCCAGCCCGCCCGCTCCCCCAGCCAGGTGCCCGCGGGCACGCCGAGAACCAACGCGATCGTCCCACCGGCGAACACGACAGCGACAACCCGCCCGCGCAGGGCAGGCCGGAACAACTCCGCCGCCGCCGGCACGACCACCGCCCAGAACAGGGCATGCGTGGCCGCGGTCGCGATCCGGGCCGTCATCACCAGCGTGAACGTGCCCGCGACCAGCGTGATCAGGTTGCTCAGGACGAACCCGGCGAGCAACGCCGACAACAGCAGCCTGCGCGGAACCCGGCGCACCGCAACGGTCAACGGCACCGAGGCAAGCATGACCACGGCCCCGTACGCGGTGACGAGCGACCCGACCCGCGACGGCGGGACAGCGAGGTCGGCGGAGATCGGGAGCAGCAGCCCGACCGGCAGCGCCTCGGCCGTGGTGTAGAGGAACGTGCCACCGGCCAGGCCCATGAGGGCGCCCACCGCACGCCGTGATCCCACCATCGTTACCTCCTAAACGCGTTATGCAGGTAACGCTAGAAGCTGGCCACAACCACGGTCAACCGGTAAAGTGACTTTTGATGGAAACACGGATGCGTCTCGTGGGCGGCAACCTCGCGCTGGACTTCGTCAACACCCGTTCCGGGCCCGACGACGACGTCCTGACCGACTACCCGTCCTTGATCAGCTGGGGCCTCTACGCGGGCGCCCTCACTGAAGCCGAGGCAGCACAGCTGAGCCCCCGCGCCCAGGCGGCCTTCACGCGAGCGCTGCACACCCGCGACTACCTCGACGAGGTGTTCCGTTCCGTCGCCACCGGCGCCGAGCCGGCCCCGTCCGCGCTCACCCGGCTGCGCGACGACGAGGCGGAGGCGCTCGCCCACGCTCAACTCGAGCGCGGGGACACGTTCACCTGGTCATGGCGTGACGACCACTCGCCCGACCGCCCCCTGAGACCCGTCGTGCACGCCGCGATCGAGCTGCTCACCCTGCGCGACCTGGCCCGCGTCAAGGCCTGCGGGGGTTGCCTCTTCCTCTTCTACGACGAGACCAAGAACCGCAGCCGCCGCTGGTGCAGCATGCAGGACTGCGGAACCGACGCCAAGATGCGCCGCTACATCGCCACCCGCCGCATACGGTCGTCGCCGGATCCGAGGCGGGCGGAATGATCCGGTCGGCGCCGGCGATCGCCACGACTCCTCGCATGCGCGGGGTTGCGCCGGGCACCGATGATTGAAAAGGTCACTCGGGTGTTTCAGCGGCACTGCTGAGAGTCAGCGCACCAGGCAAACGGGGATTTCTTGATGGCACGTGATCCATGGGAGGCATTCGCGCACCTCGTCGAGGAGGGCGAGTCGCTCACGAACCGTGCGCGGGCCGCGGACGAGGTGAGCGCCGAGCCGGGTTCGGACAGCACTGCCTCGGTGCGGGTGACGTTGGACGGGCAGGGCCGGGTCGCGGGTGTGACCGTGGCCGCCGGCTGGCGGGGGCGGGTGGGCGCCGACGGTTTGCCCGACGCGGTGCTCGAGGCGGCGCGGGACGCGGCCACCAAGCGGTTCACCGCGTGGGGAGACGCCTACGGCGATGATTCCGGCGACACGACCGGCTCGGCTGGTCCGGATGTCCTGGCCGAGCGCCTCGACTTCCAGCGGCGGCTGCAGGAGGCCGCGTCCGGCGAGATGTCCCCGCAGGACAGGCAGGCGGCGCTGACCGAGCTGCTGGCGCTGGTGCAGGCGATCGAACGCGGGATCGACGAGGTGTCCGAGGGGCTGGACGACACGCTGAACGCGACGCATCGCGGCCAGAGCCCGGATCGTCATGTCACCGTCACCGTCACGGGGGCCGGCGAGGTGACCGCTGTCCGCTACGACCGGTCCTGGCTCCGCGACGCGCACGAGATCAACATCGGGCGGCAGACCACGGCCGCTTTCCGGGCAGCGTACGAACAGGTCGCCGAGCGGGGCGTGCGGAAACTGATCGCCGGCAGCGGGCTCGGTGAGGCGCAGCGGGCCACTCAGGACCCGTACGGCCTGGCCCGAAGACTGCGCCTGACCGACTGAGCTTCGTCTGCTCGTCTTGAGCTTCGTCTGATCGTCTGAGAGGGGGACACGCCGATGACGGTGAAAGCCGCGATCGACGCCTTACGCCACGACTCCGAACTGTGGGACAACGTCGCCCGCGTCACCAACCGGGCCGGGCAGGAAGCCGGCGCGCTGACATTGGGCGAGTCCGAGCTGTCCTGGGCCGCCGTGCCGACGGGTCTGCTCAGCACCTACGCCGAGATCCAGCAGAAGACCGCCATGCTGCTCGGCGAGGCGACCACCGTCTACACCGGCCTGAGCACCGCGCTCGACAAGGTCGCCACCGCGTACGAGGTCAGTGACGAGAACGCCGCAGCACAGCTCAAGGGAGTGTGGGACGTCCGTGAGTAGCGAAGCCGCACTGCTCGCCGAGATCAACGCGGTCGTGGAGCGCATCGACCGCAAGACCACCGAACTGCAGAACGCGATCAACTCGAAGATCGGCTGGCTGCCCGGTTTCCTGCGGGACAAGGTCGTCTCGGGCTGGAACACGTTCTGCGACTACCTCAACCGCGTCTGGAGCAACTTCCGCGAGGTCGCCACGAACATGGGCTCCCCGTCGGCGTTGTGGGAAACCGCCGACGGGTGGAGCGACCGGGTCGGCAGCCCGGTCTCCGCCGAGGTCCAGACCGCCGACGCCGGCCTGCTGAACGTGGACGACAAGTGGGACGGCGACGCCGCCGACGCGTACCGGCAAACACTGCCCCTGCAGAAAACAGCCCTCGACAAGGTCAAAGCCACGCTCAGTGATGGCGTCTCGGCCGCCCTCAGCGACGTCGCCAAGGGCATCATCGTGTTCTGGACCGGACTGGTCGTCGCCCTGCTCACCCTGGTCGGCGGCATCATCGGCGCCCTCGCCTCCGCCGCCACCATCGCCGGCCTGCCCGCCGGGCCGTTCATCGCCGCCGGCGCGGCTCTGGTCGCCTCCGCCTCCATAATCGCCGGAGCCGAGGTCCTCAAATCCGTCTGCGCGGCCGCCAACTCCACCCTGCGGCAGAAACTCGCCGACAACTCCGGATTCCACCGAGGCCACTGGCCCCCGGCGGCCACCGATGTCCAGTAACCCCGCCCGCCGCGGCAACTCGGCACTGTCAGCGCTGACCGGACTCATGGCCCTCGCCGACGCCGGCCTGGCCCTGCTCGGCCTGCTGATCTGGAACGCCTACCGGCGCGACAACCTCACCGGCTCCGAAGCCGCAACGTTCACCCTGCTCGGCGTGTCCGCCGCCGTCGGCGCCCTGATCCTGCTCACCGCGGCGATCGGTCTCGCCCGCCACAGCCAGGGCGCCACCCGTCTGGCAACCGCCCTGGCCGGCCTCCGCACCGCGGCGGTCGTCGTGGCCCTCGCCGTCATCGCGATCCAGATCGGCGGTTCAGCGCTCGCCGGCCTGCTGGAAACCACCGGTGCCCTCGTCGCGCTCTTCGACGCCCTGATCGCACTGTGGGTGACAGCCGTCGCAGCCCGCCGCACCCGCCACCGATAATCGCCTCACCCCCGCCGCAGCAGGTGCGGGGTGAACGCCGGCGGCGGTGTCGCGACCCGGGACTGGTCGGTCCTAGCCGGCCGGCGGGTCGGGGAGGTGGGCGAGGGCTGACTTCTGGAACTCCTCCACCAGCTTGTTGTCCTCGCCCGGGCGCGTCAGCGTCACGGCCTGACACGGTGGGATGCCGTCGATCGGAATCGTTGTCAGGTCGGGGCGGATGAGGATGTGCTGGTCGCCGCGGGGGTGGATGGTTACGGCCTCGCCGCTCGCGACCAGCTCGAACTTGTCCTGGACGGTGTGCACAGCTGGGCCGGCGAGGAGCCGGCCGCCGCCGGGGCGTTCGGGCCACCAGAAAGCCAGCCATTCCGCGGAGGCGCCGGGAATGGCGAAGTTCACCATGGGTTCCTCGGCGAAGTCGTCCAGGGTGACCGACGCCCGCCCGGCCAGCCGGTGGGTGACCGGCACGACGAGCACCCGCGGATCGTCGTAGAGCACCGTGATGTCGCAGCCCTCGATCGGGAAGGCGAACGGCTGCCACGCCACCACCACGTCCACCCGGTGTTCCGCCAGGGAACGGGCGTCGTCCGGGGTCAGATACCGGGTGTGGATCTCGGCGTCGGGGAATCGCTCGCGCAGGTCGCGGACCGCGGGAGTGATGATGAAACCGGGCGCGTACCCGACGGTGACGGTTCCTGAGGCCGCGGCGGCGCGGACGGTTGTCACGGCTTGGCGGGCCGCCCCCAGCAATTCGTTCGCCTGGGCGACGAAAGCACGTCCGGCGGCGGTGAGCCGGCTGCCGTGGGCGTTGCGGTCGAACAGCCGGACACCGAGCTGCTCCTCGAGGCGTTGGATCTGACGGCTCAGCGACGGCTGCGCGATGTGCAACTCGGCGGCCGCCCGGCCGATGTGCTGATGCTCGGCGACGACGGTGAAGTACCGCACCAGCCGCAGATCCAGATCCGGCATGGGCAGATTTTACCGAGCCGCACAACATGCTTTTCGGGCATGAAGCGGATACGGAACGGGTCTTGGACGTGCGCTCGAGGCCGCTCATAGCCTGGCGATCACGGGGCGGCCCCACCGGCCCGCCGAGCGAGCGTGAACCGGATCGGCGAGCAGCAGTGGAAACAGTCGCAAACCCGATCCTGGAAACGATGGGAGTCCGACCATGTCCGGCCAGATGCAAGCAGCGGTGGTCACCAAGCCCGACGCCGTTTGGGAAATGCAGACGCGCCCCATTCCGGAGGCCGCCCCGGGGCAGATTCTCGTCCGGGTCCACGCCTGCGGAATTTGCGGCACCGACCTCTGGATGGCGCAGAACAAATTGTCGTACCGGCAATTCCCCCTCGTTCTCGGTCATGAGGGGGTCGGCGAGGTGGTCGCGGTCGGAGCCGGCGTCACCACACGCGCGGTGGGCGACCGGGTCGGCATGCCGATGGTGCAGAAGGGCTGCGGCCGCTGCGAATTCTGCCGCGAGGAGCACCCGAAAAGCTTCGTGACGGCCGCCAACTGCGCCGCCCCGATCCTGACCGGCGTCACCGTGGACGGTGCGCACGCCGACTACATCGCCGTGGACGCCGCCGGCACTGTCCGGTTGCCCGACGGCATCTCGTACGAGGACGCAGCCCCGACCTTGTGCGCCGGGTTCACGGTGTGGGCGGCGCTGCGACGCGCGGATCTGAAGCCCAACGCCCGGGTGACCGTCGTCGGCATCGGCGGGCTGGGCCACCTGGCGATCCAGTACGCCAAGGCCGCCGGATACCACGTCACCGCGATCACCCACTCGCCGGACAAGCAGCAGATCGCCCGCGAACTCGGCGCCGACCTGGTCGTCCCGGACGGCACGGCGCTGCGCGACGCCGGCGGCGCCGACCTGATCATGCATACCGCCAGCCACCACGGCGTGGTGAACGACGCCATGGCCGGCCTGAAACCGTGGGGCAAGGTGGTGATGATGGGCATCGCGTTCGACGACATGTTCGTGCCCGCGCTGTCGCTCGTCTCGAACAGCCACCAGATCATCGGTTCGGCCCACAACGGCTACGAATACCTGGAGGAGGCCCTCGGTTACGTAGCCCGCGGCGAGGTGAAGCCGCGGATCGAGGTCTTCACGAAGGACAACGTGGCGGAGGCGTACGACCGGGTCGTCTCCGGCGACGTCCGCTTCAAGGCCGTCGTCACCTACTGAACGGCCGTACACATGCGATGGCTTCGGCGCAGATTCGAGAGGTCTTTCCTGGCCGCTCTGACCTACGCCGTGACTTGCCGGCTGAAACGGACCCGCCACTAGGCTGGGCCCGTGACGAATGACGAGCTGATCGCCATTGCGCGGGCCACTGCGGCCGAGCTTCGTCGTGTGTCGTTGCGGGACGCCGCGGTGGAGGTTCGGGAGGCCGAGGCGGAGGTGTTGCTGAGCGACCCGCGATACGCCCGCGGCGGTGGGCTCCTCGTGGTCATCGACACCGTGACCGGTGACGTGCTGCGGGTGGTGCCGCAGTTGTGACCAACGTCGACGGTCTGGACGACCCGGATGACCTGACCCGGCTGATGGCCATCTGGGCGTCCGGGTCCGACGGTGGGCCCGAGGTCGTGGGCAAGCTGCTCGACCTGGCGTTGCACGACGACACCGAGGTGCAGGTGACGGGTGGCATCGCCGAGCGGTGGGACGCCGTGAGCGACGCCGCGGCGAACGCCCTGGTCTCGGTGGTACGGCGGCACGCGCTGGACGAGCCGCGGATCAGGAGGGCCGTCGTTGATCTGGCGGAGGACGACACGCGTGTCGGGCGGTTGCTGCAGTTCCTCGGGCCTGACGCCGAACCGATGCGCCGCGAGCTGGAGGCGAGCAGCGAGGAGCGGCTTCGTCTGCGGGCGCTGCACGCGGTCCACCCCGTCAATCGGTCCGTGGAGTTCAACCACCGTTTCCTCGCCGACCCCTCGCCGCTCGTCCGGCTGGAGGCGCTGCGCGGGCGCTCGTGGTTCGACCCGGAGGACGCGCAGCGGGCGCTGACCGACGTCGACGCTGACGTTCGGGCAGCGGCGGTGCGCAAGGCGCAGTGGCAGGGCACGCCGGCGTTCATCGCCGCCGCGCGTGCCGAGACGGTGCCCAAGGTCCGGGAGCTCTACGTGCAGGCGCTGGTCAAGCAGCCCTTGACCGACGACGTGTTCCGGTCGCTCCTCGGCTACCTCGCCGACGACGGCTGGGTGGGGCGTACGGCGGCCCAGCGCCTGCGCCTGATCGACAATCCCGGGGTCGTGGCGGCGGTCGCCTCCCGGATCCTGGTCTTCGAGGACGAGGCGCACCTGGCCGCCCTGACCGAGTTCCCCCACCTTTTCGAGTACGCGCCCGAACTGCTGGAGCCGCTCCAACGTCTGCGCCGCAGCGCGACGAACAGCAACCTGCTCGGTGTTCTGGACCGGCTGCCGCAGAGGGTGCAACATCCCCTCGAAGACCCGGCGGACGGCCTGGACGCGGTGCAGCAAGGTCGGCTGCTCCACGCCGTCCTGGGCTGGGCGGACGGCGTCGTGGAATCGGAGGGCCTGTCCGCGTGGCTGGCGGCTCCGGACGACCACACCGCCGCGCAATGGATCACCGAGCACGACTGGTTCGGCACCGGGCCGGCCGCCGAGTTGCTGCACGCGGCCGTCGACGGCGACCTGCGGCGCGCCCTCTCCGTCGATCTCGGCGAGGATCTGCTGCGCCTGGCCCACCTGTTCACAGCTCGGCAGATCCGCGCCGGCCTGGACCCGCTGCCGCCGCGACCACTGAGCCGCCTGCTGACCGAAGGTCCCGACCGGTTGCGTGTGCGTTTCACCAGGGGCCGCACCGTCGTCCTCCGGCTGTACGGGTCGGCCGCCGTCGCCCCGCACCTCGATCCGATCGACGTGGTGCTGCACGTGTCGTGCCCGGACTGCGGCATGTCAGCGCGGTTGCAGGGCCGGCCCGAGTGGAAGTATCGCGACGAGGACCGCATCCGCGAGTTCGAGGACGGGTACGCGGTCACGCTGACCGGCGCCTGCCCGGCCTGCGGAGCCCTGGTGCGTATGGAGGTGCGGATCTCGGTGACGGAGGCCCGGTTCGACGGCCCGCGCGAGGTCAGCTGGGACGCCCGCTCATGAAGGTCGCCACGGGAATCCTGCTGCTCGCGGTCGGCGACGAGCAGCGCGACCATGCCTTCCGGGACGACGAGGCCGTCGAACGTACGGTCGTGGGGAGACGTTGCCGGCCTTGAGGTAGTTGCTGACCCGGGCCGGCGCGCCGGTGGCGATGACCCGGCAACCCCAAGACCGCACCGGCAAGTGGTCGAAACAGACGCTGCGGCAACGCTTCGACGCCCGCTGAGCCTCAGCAACGCATCGCTCAAGATCAATAGCCCTGTGTGGACATTTCCTCGGCGTTTCCCTTGCGAGTCGAATGTGACCCATGGCACAGTCAATGGCACTCAGTGCCGTGTATCGATGCATTGGCGGCACAGCGTGCTCTTCTGGAGGTCCGCAAATGAGTCGAATGCTGGCACTCGCGACCGCACTGGTAACTACGACCGTGATTTTCGGGCCGAGCCCGGCCGCGGCCTCGGGGAGCACGACGCCGAGATGCGCGGAGCTGACGGGGACGACGATTCCGGCGGCGGCGATCAGCCTGCCGACCCGCGGCGGCCGGGTCGAGTCCGCCTCCCTGGTGACCCGGGTGGTGAGCGGCCGCACCGTCATGTACTGCAGCGTCGGCGCGTCGCTGTCGCCCAAGGACCTGTCCGCGCCGGACATCCGGCTGCAGCTCGCCCTGCCCGTCGACTGGAACCGCAGCACGATGATGTTCGGCGGCGGCGGATACAACGGCACCATTCCCGACGTCGGCCAGAACGTGCCGTTCGGCCGGCCCGACTCGCCTGCTCCCCTGGCACGCGGCTACGCGACCTACGGCAGCGATTCCGGTCACCAGGCCGGGCCCACCGCGTCGCTGGACGGCTCCTTCGGCCGCAACGACGAGGCCCTGCGGAACTTCGCCGCCGGTGACGCCCTCAGGAAGACCCACGACGCCGCCCTGTACCTCGTCCGTCGTGGCTACGGCGCCGGACCCGGCCGGACGTATTTCGCGGGCGGCTCGACCGGCGGCCGCGAGGCCCTGATCGTCGCCCAGCGGTGGCCGAGCGCCTTCGACGGCGTCATCTCGGCCTACCCCGCCTGGAACAACATGGCCGAGATCCTTCAGCTCGGGCACCTGGCCCGCGTGATGTCCCGGCCGGGCGCCTTCCCCGAGCCCGCCAAGCAGGCCGTGCTCTACGAAAGCGTCATGGCGGCCTGCGACGGGCGCGACGGTGTCCAGGACAGGGTCATCTCGAACGTCGAGGGCTGCCACTTCGACCCCCGGTCGATCCGCTGCCCGGACGGCGCCGACACCGGGCCGGCCTGCCTCTCCGACGCGCAGATCGCCGCGGTGACGGCCGCGTCCACACCGTTCCGCTGGCCGTACCGAATCGCGAGCGGCGAGAAGCAGTACCCGGGATTCCCGTTGCTGTCCGGCGCCGACATGCGGACCTTCTACCTCGGCTTCGGCACCACCGCGCCCGCCAACCCCATGCCGGCCACCAGCGCGTACGGGTTCCAGTACTGGGACCAGTGGGTGAAGCACTTCCTGACCCGCGACCCCGGCTACAACTCCCTGGACGTGGACCCGCGGCACCCCGGGAAGTGGCTCCCCCGGATCAGTTACCTCTCCACGATCCAGGACCGCAACAATGTGGACCTGCGGCCGTTCGCGCGGGCCGGCGGGCGGCTGATCCTGATGCACGGCTCCGCCGACGAGCTGGTCTCGCACCGAGCCACCAACGACTACTACCGGCGCGTGGTGGCCACGGTCGGCGCCCGGCAGACCGACGCGTTCCTGCGCTACTACGTGGCGCCGGGAGCGAATCACGCCAACTTCGGCGCACCCGCGTTCGCCGCCACCTGGGACTCGCTCTCCGCCCTGGAACGCTGGGTGCAGGACGGGCAACCGCCGGCCCGCCCGGTGGTGCAGGACTACCGGGACGGACGGACCCGTCCGCTCTGCGAATACCCGGGCTGGCCGAAATACCGCTCCGGTGACCCCGCGTCAGCCCAGAGCTTCGTGTGCGTCAAGGGGGCGGCGTGAAGGGCGGCCAGGTGGCGATCCGCACCCGCGCGTTGACCAAGGTCTTCCGGGGTTTCCGGGCGGTCGACACAGTGGATCTGGAGGTACGTGAGGGCAGCGTGCACGCGCTGGTCGGCCCGAACGGCGCCGGCAAGACCACGTTGTTCAACCTGCTGACCGGCTTCCTGGCCCCGACAACCGGGACGATCACGGTGTTCGACGAGGACGTCACCGGTCTGCCGCCCGAACGGGTCGCCCGCCGGGGTGTGGCCCGCTCGTTCCAGATCACCAGCCTGTTCGACACCCTGACCAGCCGCGAGCACGTGGAGCTCGCGCTGCAGGGGCACAGCCGGCAGGGGTTCCGGTTCTGGCGGTCGGACAAGCTGCTCGGCCGGAATCGGGCACGTGTGGACGAGCTTCTCGCCCAGGTGGGCTTGGAGGCGCTGGCGGACAAGCAGGCCGGGCTTCTCGCGTACGGGCAAAAACGCGCGCTGGAACTGGCGCTGGTGCTCGCTCTGGACCCGCCGGTGATGCTCCTCGACGAGCCGACGGCCGGGATGGGCATCGAGGACGTGGACCGCACCATCGAACTGGTCCGCCGCCTCGCGTCCGGTCGCACCGTGGTGTTCGTCGACCACAACATGCACGTCGTCGGCAGCCTGGCCGACCGGGTGACAGTGCTGCAGCAGGGCAAGATCCTGGTCGAGGGCGCCTACGACGAGGTCCGCAACGACGAACGGGTGATCACCGCGTACCTGGGCGAGGCCGAGCATGCTTGAGGTCACCGGGTTGACGGCGTGGTACGGCCAGGCGCAGGCGCTGCACGGGGTGGACGTCCGCGTCGACGAGGGTGAGGTCGTCTCGCTGGCCGGTCGTAACGGCGCCGGCAAGACGACGCTGGTGCGGTGCCTGATCGGTCTGCACGGGCAAGCCGGAGGCGCCGTACGCCTGCACGGGCGCGACATCACCGGCATGCCGGCGCATCGGCGGGCCCGAGCCGGCATGGGCTGGGTCCAGGACGACCGCGGCATCTACGCCAGTCTCACGGTGGAGGAGAATCTGCTGCTGCCGCCCAAGGTCTCCGACCGGGCCTGGACGCTGCCGCAGGTGTACGACGCCTTTCCCATGCTCGCGGAGCGTCGCAAGGCGCCCGGCACCACGCTCTCCGGCGGGGAGCAGCAGATGCTGGCCATCGCCCGGGTGCTGCGAACAGGCGCCCGTCTGCTGCTCATGGACGAGCCCTCCGAAGGCCTGGCCCCGGTCGTCGTGGCCCGGATCGGGGCGATCATCCGCGAGATCAAGGCCACCGGCGCCGGCGTGCTGCTGATCGAACAGAACGTCAAGTTCGCCGCCACCGTGGCCGACCGGCACTACCTGCTCAGCCAGGGCCGCATCGTCGAGACCCTCGACAACGACGAGTTCCGGCGCCGCGAGGGCGACCTGCTCAAACACCTCGGCATTTGACGAGGAGGGGGGAAACACCATGGAGAGCAAGCGGAAGTGGGCCGGCGCGTCGGCCCTGACGATGACACTGCTGCTGAGCGCCTGCGGCGGCGGAGGACCCGGAAGCTCGGGCGGCGATTTCACGGGCGACAAGCTGGTGCTGGCGGTGCTCAACGACCAGTCCGGCGTCTACAAGGACGCGTCGGGGCCGAACTCGGTCAAGGCCGTGAAGATGGCCGTTGCCGACTTCCAGGCGAAGTACGGCGACAAGGCGGTCGTCAAGAACATCGAGGTGACCTCGACCGACCATCAGAACAAGCCGGACATCGCCAACACCAAGGCCTCCGAGCTGTACGAGCGTGGCGGCGCGGACGTCATCCTGGACGTGCCCACCTCGTCGGCCGCCCTGGCCGTCGCGAACCAGGCGAAGAACCACAAGAAGCTGTTCCTCGACGTGAGCGCGGCGACCACCGCGCTGACCGGCGCTCAGTGCAACAAGTACACGTTCCAGTGGGCGTACAACACGTACCTGCTCGCCAACGCCACCGGCACGACGGTGACCCGCGACGGCGGCAAGAAGTGGACGATCATCTACCCCGACTACGAGTTCGGGCAGAACATGACCAAGTCGTTCACCGACGCGATCACCAAGGCGGGCGGCACGGTCGGCGAGACGATCCCGACGCCGTTCCCCAACGAGAACTTCGCGACGTTCCTCACCAAGGCCGGCAGCAGCAACCCCGACGTGATCGGCACGATGCACGCCGGCGGTGACCTGATCAACCTGGTCAAGCAGTTCAACGAGTCGGGGCTGAAGGAGAAGGGCGTCGAGCTGGCCGTCGGGCTGATGCTCATCAACGACATTCACTCCCTGGGTGTGGAGCAGTTCGCCGGCACGCTGTTCACCGACCCCTGGTACTGGAACCAGGACGCCGAGGCACGCGCCTGGGCCGACAAGTTCATGACCGAGACCGGGGTCCGCCCGAGTTTCGAGCACGCCGGCAACTACTCCGCCGCGCTGCAGTACCTCGAGGCGGTGCAGGCGGTCGGCACCGACGACGCCGACAAGGTGATCGCGAACCTCGAGGGCAAGAAGGTCAACGACGTCTTCCTGCGCAACGGCGAGATCCGGGCCGCCGACCACTCCGTCGTGCACGACGCCAACCTGGCCCGCGTCAAGAAGCCGGCCGACGTGAAGGAGCCCTGGGACTACGAGGAGATCGTGACGAAGATTCCGGCGTCCGAGGGGTTCGCGCCCGCCGAGGCGTCCGGCTGCTCGATGAAACCATGAGCGCGGTCCTTCAGTACGCCGTACAGGGGCTCGCGGCGGGAAGCTTCTACGCCTTGGCGGCGCTCGGGCTGGCGGTGATCTTCGGGGTCCTCGGCGTGGTCAACTTCGCGCACGGCGCCTTCTACATGCTGGGCGCGGTGGCCACGGCGGTGCTGCTCGACACCCTCGACCTCACGCTGTGGTGGTCGCTGCTGGTGGTGCCGGTGCTGATGTTCGGGTTCGGCGTCGTGGTGGAGCGGCTGCTCGTGCAGTGGCTGCTCCAGCTCGACCCGCTCTACAACCTGCTGCTCACCTTCGGCCTCACGCTGGTCCTGGTCGAGCTGGTCAAGCAGCGGTACGGGGTCTCCGGGCTGCCGTACCAGCTGCCGGGCGGGCTGCAGGGACGCCTCGACGTGGCCGGCGTGGTGCTGCCGCGCTACCAGCTGTTCGTCCTGCTGTTCTCGGTCGCGGTGTGTGTGCTCGTCTGGCTGATGATGACGCGTACCCGGATCGGCATGATCGTGCGGGCGGCGACCGAGAAACCCGAGCTCGCGCGGGCCCTGGGCATCAACGTGGGCCGCTGGGTGACGCCGGTCTTCGGCTTCGGTGTCGCGCTCGCCGGGCTGGCCGGGGTGCTCGCCGCGCCGTTCCGGGCGATCACCGCCGACATGGGCAACAACTTCGCGATCATCCTGTTCGCGGTCGTGGTCATCGGCGGTCTCGGCTCGATCGTCGGCGCGGTGGTCGCGGGCTTCCTGGTCGGCCTGGTCGAGGCGTTCGGCCAGGCGTACGCCCCCACGTTCGCGCAGATCCTCATCTTCGTCCTCATGGCCCTGGTCATCGTGGTCAGGCCGGCGGGGTTGTTCGGACGTCAGGAGGCGACAACGTGACCAACTCGGTCATTGCCGAGGCCCCGCCGGCGGGGGCCGATGTCCCCGTGGCCGCGCGGAATCCGCGGGTGCGGTGGATCTTGCTGGCCATCGGCCTGGTCGCGGCGTTGGCGCTGCCCTGGTTCATCTATCCGCCGGTCGCGATGGACATCGTGGCGCTGGCGCTGTTCGCGATCGCGCTGGACATCCTGCTCGGCTTCACCGGCCTGCTCTCGTTCGGGCACGCGGCGTTCTGGGGCAGTTCGGCGTACGTGACCGGCCTGATCGCCACGCACTACGGCGTGCCGTTCCCGGTGGCCGTCGCCGGCGGCGCGGTCTTCGCGATGATTCTCGCGCTTCCCATCGGGTACGTGTCGGTGCGCCGCTCCGGGATCTACTTCGCGATGGTCACCCTCGCCTTCGCGCAGATGGTCTACTTCATCGGCTATCAGTGGAGCGACCTGACGGGCGGCGAGAACGGACTGCAGGGCGTACCCCGGTCGTTCTTCGGCATCGAGCTGATCGAGACGGAGTCGTTCTACTTCTACTACGCGGCCCTGCCGATCCTGCTGTTCGGCATGTGGGCGGCGTGGCGGATCGTGCACTCGCCGTTCGGACGGGTCCTGGTGTCGATCCGCGACAACGCGCCGCGCGCCCGGGCGCTCGGCTACGAGACCGACCGGTACAAGGCACTCGCCTTCGTGCTCTCCGCCGGGCTGACCGGACTGGCCGGCGGCGTGTTCGCCATCAACCACGGATTCGTCGCGCTGACCGAACTGCACTGGACCACCTCCGGTGACGTCGTGCTGATGACGGTTCTCGGTGGCATCGGCACGCTGTGGGGCGGCATCGTGGGCGCCTTCCTGACCGTGATGCTCGCCGATTACCTCGCCTCCTCCGGCTTCAGCGGCATCGACCTGATCACCGGTTCGGTCTTCATCCTCGTGGTGCTGCTGTTCCGCCGCGGAATCTGGGGAACCGTCCGCCAGCAGTGGGATGTCCGGCGGCGACGTGTGGCGGCACGCCGCGCTCTGCGGAGTTACAGTTCGCCGGACCGCAGTTCGCGCCGTACGACGTCAGGAGAGGGCACCGGTCGGTGACTTCGCGGAGGATTCTCGACACCAAGTACCGGATCTCGGAAACGGCGATGGCCCTGTTCCTGACGGAGGGGTACGCGAACGTCACGGTCGAAGCCGTCGCCGAGGCGTCCAGCGTGTCCCGCCGTACGGTGTTCCGGCACTTCGAAAGCAAGGACGAGCTGGTCTTTCCCGACCACACCGAGCGCCTCGGGCTGGTCGAGCGGTGCCTCACCGCGGCGCCGCCGGGCACGGACCCGGTGGAGGCCGTCATCGCGGCCACCGAGGAGTCGCTGCGGGAGTTCCTCAGCCGGCCGGAACTCGTCCTCCGGCGCTACAAACTGACCCGCATCGTGCCCGAGCTGCGCAAACGGGAGGTCGTCGAACACGAGCGGTACGTGGCGCTGACCCGGTCGTACCTGCGTGATCACCTTCCGCCCGACGCGCCGCCGTTCCAGCCGATGGCCCTGGCCGCCCTCATCGACGGGATCCACCGGTCGGCGCTGGGCAACTGGGTGCGCGAGGGCGGCACGACAGACCCTGAGGCCGAACTCGCGGCGGGCATGGAGTGGGTGCGCCGCATGATGGTTCACCAGGCGGCGTTCTCGGCTGCTCCGCTGCTGCTCGCGGTGCTCCCCGACACGCCGCAGACCCGCCGCGTGCTCACCACGTTGAAGGACGCCGCGGAGGAACTGCCCTGACCGTCGCGGTCGAGAAGGAGCGGAAATGCCGAACCTGACGTTGGATTTCGCGGGAAGAACCGTGGTCGTGACCGGGGCGGCGCGCGGGCTCGGGCTCGAGTTCGCCCGCCTGTTCCACCGCTCCGGGGCGACGGTGTTCCTGGTCGACGCGGACGCCGACGAGGTCGCGCTGGCGGCCGGTGAGCTCGGCGCGGCCGGCGCCGCCTGCGACGTCACCAGCACCGAGGCCGTCGAGGCCCTGGTGGACAGGGTGGTCACGGCTTCCGGCCGGCTCGACATCGTCGTCAACAACGCCGGCATCCTCCGGGACCGCCGGCTCTGGAAAATGTCCGACGAGGACTGGTCGCAGGTGATGGACGTTCACCTGGGTGGCACGTTCCGGCTGACCCGGGCCGCGGTCCCGGTGTTCCGGCGGCAGCGTTACGGCCGGGTCATCAACGTGACGTCGTACACGGGTCTGCGCGGCAACATCGGGCAGGCGAACTACGGCTCGGCCAAGGCCGGCATCATCGGCTTCACCAAGACCGCGGCGAAGGAGCTCGCGGCGTTCGGGGTCACCGTGAACGCCATCTCCCCCAACGCCGAGACGCGAATGATCAGCTCGATCCCCGAGGAGAAACGCCGGGAACTCGAGGCCGCCATCCCGCTCGGCCGCTTCGCCGCCCCCAGCGAGATAGCGGCCTCCACCGCCTTCCTGGCCTCCGAGGAGGCCGGCTACATCACCGGGGTCGTCCTGCCCGTGGACGGAGGCATATCGATCTGACGCAAGACATTGATGGTTGTAAATCTTGGGCGGTCGTTTTACCGTCGCTTCATGGTCTCGCGTCGGTCCCTCCTGCAGGCTGCCCCGCTCGCCCTGGCCGGCCTCGCCGTCCCCGTTCCGTCGCGCCGGCAAGCCGTGCGTGTGCCGCCCGATGCGGCTGCGGCGCCGGCCGCCGCGCGAGCCGTCCGGGGCTTCACCGTCGATCTGTATCGCTCGCTGGCGGCGGCGGCCGGTGACGGCAACGTTGTCTGCGCCCCGTACTCGGTCGCTGTCGCGTTGGCGATGACCCGGGCCGGCGCCGCGGGCGTCACGGCCGACGAGATGGACACGGTGCTGCACGCGCCGCAGCCGCGCCCGGCCGCGCTCGACAACGGGCTGAACGCCGTTGATCAGCTGCTGGTCGGCCGATACCAGAACGGCGACGGCACCAAGACGCCCAAGCTCACCACCGCCAACGCCCTGTGGACGCGGCTCGACCTCGATCTGCGGCCGGCCTTCCAGGACGTCCTGACGGGGTACTACGGCGCCGCGGCCCATCCGGTCGACTTCCGCGGCGCGACGGAGGAAACCCGCCAAGAGATCAACACCTGGGTGTCGGACCGGACCAACTCGAGGATCCCCGAGCTGCTGCAGAACGGCTCGGTGAATCCCGACACCACGCTGATCCTCACGAACACGATCTATCTGAAGGCGCCGTGGCGATACCCGTTCACCGTCTCGGCGACGGCGGCCGCGCCGTTCACCCGCGATGACGGCCAGGTCGTCGACGTGCAGCTGATGCGCGGGCCGTTCGAGCGGATGGGCTACTCCGAAGGAAGCGGCTGGCGCGCGGTCGACGTGCCGTTCGCCGACGGCAGCCTCGCGATGGCGATCGTCCTGCCCACCGGGCCGGGGCTGGCCGCGGTCGAAGCTCAGCTCGACGAGGCGTGGCTGGACGCCCTCCTGCACGACTTCCGGATCCGCGACATCCGGTTGCGGTTGCCCAAGTGGACGTTCCGGCTGCCGGTCCAGCTGCGCGCCACGCTGAGCGAGCTGGGCATGCCGACCGCGTTCACCTCGCGGGCCGACCTCACCGGCATGAGCGCCGAGCCGTCCCTGAAGGTCGACGACGTGGTGCACGAGACGTTCATCGGTGTCGACGAGAAGGGCGCCGAAGCGGCTGCGGCATCGGCCGTGATCGTCCGGCCGCCGTCGATCCCGAGCGGGCCCGACTTCTTTGTGGACCGGCCGTTCCTGTACGTCATCCACGACGTGTCGAGCGGCGTGCCGCTGTTCATCGGCCGGGTCCACGACCCCTCAGTGACCGCGGCGGGCTGAACGCGCCCGCAGAGCCATGACCAGGCCGGCGACGGCGAGCAGCGCGGCCACGGTTTCGGCGACGGCCGAGAAGGCCTTGCCGGGGGCGTTCCACGTGTTCTCGTACAGGTTGGGCAGCGGACCCAGCTGACCCACGTTCACGTACGTGTACAGCGTCACCGCCACCGCCGCGCTGCCCGCCACCAGCAGCGACACGATCCAGGTGAGCACGCGCGGCCAGATCAGCAGCGCCAGCGCCACCACGATCGCGACGACTCCCTGAATGCGGAACACGTCGCCCTCGCTCATCACGGACGAGCGGAACTGGTCGTACTGGGCGGCGTCGTGCAGGTGCACGAAGGCGTCGACCCCCAGCAACGCCGCCGTCACCACGGCCAGCACCCGCTGCCCCACGGAAACGTCCTGCCACATCGCCCGCGAACCGGCACGCATCACCTGATCGGTCATTGCTCCCACCCCTTTGCGTAAGGACTTGCTCGTCCCCCACGCTCGTCCGTTCGGGCCGGGCACGCATTGCCGCCAACTGCAAAACCGGATACCGGCCAGCCGGTACGGGGGTCTCAGGAACAGGCCAGGCGGGCGGCGGCCCAGTCGGCGTGGTCGTTGCCGTTGCCGTCGCCGGCGTCGGTGACCTGAAGCCGCAGCGTACGGGCGCCCGTCACGTCCACGTCGAAGCGGTGGGCCGGCCCGGCGCCGGTGAGTGTGGGCGACACCGCCGTGCGGACGCCGTCGAGCCAGACCTCGAACACCACCGAGCCGCCGCTGCCGGTTTCGTCGTCGACGCCCGCGTCCGCCCGGAACCGGGTGCAGGAGCCGTCGAGCGGCACGTCGACGGCCGACAGGGCGTGGACGCCCAGCCCCTTCTCGTACTCGACGCCGGCCACGGTCAGAGTGCCTCCGTCACCGGCCGCCTGTTCACCGTTGCTGAGGTCCTTCTCGACCGGGCCCCAGCCGTTTGTCACGGCGGTGAACGCGCCGTCGCTGAGCCACCGGTAGCCGGGCAGCAGCGGTGTCTTCACCACGGCCGTGGCCGTCGTCGACGTGGGGAACACCCCGCCGGTGTCCACGGTCGCCGTCAGGTGATGCGTGCCGACATCGGTTCCCGCCGGCGCGGTCACCGTGAAGGCCGCAGTCCCGGTGCCGGTGACGACGCCGAGCTCGACCACCGAGGGGGTCACCGTCCAGCCTTCCGGGGCGGCCAGCCGTACCGTCGCATCGTCCAGTCCGGCGGCGCAGCGCGAGGTGACCTCGACGCTGACCGCGGCGTCGTCGACGGCGACGGCAACCCCGGGCGGGCACGGCGCCGGCACGTTCGAGTCGGGCACACCGCCCGTACGGGCCTCCGCGGCGGTCAACGGCCGCAGGACCAGCTCGTGACGGTAGGTGGCCGTCGGCGAGAGGCGGAACGGCGCGAGCACCGAGTTCGGGGTCTCACCCATCCCCGTCTCCCCCGCCGAAGCGTGCAGGGTGACCCAGCCGCGGTTGCGGACCAGCGGCAGCTGGTGGTCGTACTCGGCGCGGTCGAGGTCGTCCCAGGCGGTGACGCTGACGTCGGACATGCCGCCGACGAGGAGCCCGGAGCGGCCGTCGGTCAGGGCCGCCCAGCGCGTGTCGTGGTGGTTGCCGTACGCCTGCGGACGCGAGTACCGCACGTACTGGTCGTCGACCGTGCTGCGGTAGACCCCCATCGGGGCGCCGCTCCGCCGGTCGTTGTAGTTCTCCCGCGGTCCACGGCCGTACCAGGCGAATTTCCGCAGGGTGTCCGGAAGCTTCAGGGCGACGCCGACCCGCGGCAGGTACGGCAGGGCGGCCGCGCGCGCGTCGGGAACCACCTCGTGCCCGAGGGTGACCGTGCCCCGCTTGTCGATGCGGTAGGTCATGGTCTGCGCGAACGACACGCCCTTGCCGGCCACGGTGCTCGTCACCCGGACGATCACGGCGTGGGCCTCGCGCCGGCTGGTGACGCCGGTGACCGTGGTGGCGAGGTCGTCGAGCCCCAGGTTGTGCCAGATGCGGCGGTCGTCGGTGCCCCAGTCGTACGTCTCGTTGCTCGTCGGCGGCCGGTACACGTCGAGGGCCGGGCCGCCGTGCAGCAGCTCGCGTCCGCCGGCCCGCATCGACGCCAGGGCGCCGTTGTCGAAGCGGTACGCGAAGTCCTTGCCCGACACGGTGAGCCGGTTCCCGTCGGCTTCCAGGCCGGGCGCGCCGGGCACCGGAACGGGCCGGATGCCGGGCACGGCGTGGCCGCCCACGGCGTACTGGTCGTGACCGAGCACCCAGTCGCCCTTGGCCGCCGACACGGTCAGGAACCGTTCCCGGTCGTACGGGTTGGCGGGCGGCGCGCCGGTGTCGAACTCGACCGTGGCGCCGGGCGCCAGCCGGACCTTCCGGCTGCCGCTGCGCAGGGTCCGGTCCTGTTCCTTCAGCGACCAGCGCAGGGTCACGTCGAGGGCGCCGGCCTGTTGTTCGTTGTGGGCGCGCACCTTCGTGCCGGTGCGGGTGAAGCGGACCGGGGCCTGCGCCCACGCCATTTCGGCGGTCTCCGGCTGGACGTAGCGGTCGGAGCCGACCAGCCCGTCGGTGCCGGACAGGCTGATGCCGAGGCTGAGGAAGTCGCCGCGGCGCTGGAAGCTGTCGAAGTCCAGGGCCAGCACCGCCTGACCGGCCGGGTCGGCGGCCAGCTCGGCGGCGGTGAGCGCTCGCGAGTAGACGCGGGCGTCGTCGATCAGGCCGCGGCCGGTCCGTCTGCTGCCCAGGTCGTTGTCCTGCTGGGTCTCGGCGTTACGGCCCAGGTTGATCTCGAACAACCCCGGGTCGACAGCGCCCGTACGCGGGGTGGCCGCCATCTCGGCCCCGTCGATCAGCAACCGCAGCGCGGCGCCGTCGTAGACCCCGGTCACCCGGTGCCACGAGCCGCCGTACCAACCGGCGGGCACGTCCGCGGCCGCCGTCGACCCGCCGATGCGGAACTCGAGGGTGTCCTCGTCGCGCATCTGGATCCCGTACGCCTGGCCCTTGGTGAGGATCGGGAAACTGCCCGCCCACGCGCCCGGCCGGACCCACGCGTCGAGCGTCAGCGGCCCGGTCAGGTCGAGCCGCCTGTCCCGGAAGACGTCCACGAAGTCGTCCAGGCTGGACAGCTCCACGGCCTTTCCCCGCCGGCCCGGCACGACCCCCGGTTTGCCGACGAGGAAGGCCTGGATCCCGCCGGCCGAGTCGGGGGTGAGGACGAGGGGCTGGCGCAGGTTCTGTTCCGCCCAGTCCCAGATGAAGCCGCCCTGCAGCTGCGGATGCTTGCGGGCCAGCGCCCAGAACTGGTCGAAGTTGCCGAGGCCGTTGCCCATCGCGTGGGCGTACTCGCCCATGACCACCGGCTTGGCGCTGCGCTGCACCCGGCTCTCGAGACGGGCCGGGGTCGGATAGCGCGGTCCGTCGACGTCGGCGTACGGCGCGTCCCCGTCCGGGTTGTTCGACTGGTGGTACAGCAGCCGGGTCGGCTCGTTGGCGTCGGCCCAGGACGCCATGGCGTGGTGCGCGGCGCCGAGACCGGCCTCGTTGCCGGTGTCCCAGAAGATGACGCTGGGATGGTTCTTGTCCCGCTCGACCATCGCCCGGAACCGGTCGGCGAACGCGGCCTGCCACTCGGGACGGTCCGCGAGGCAGTTCGACGGGCAGTTCTCGTGGCTGTGCGTCTCGATGTCGACCTCGTCGGCGACCCACAGCCGTGCCGGTCGGCCAGGTCGTAGAAGTACGGGTCGCTGGGGTAGTGCGACGTGCGGACGGCGTTGAGGTGCAGCCGCTTCATCAGGGCCACGTCGTCGCGCTGGGCCTGGCGCGTCACGTGCCGGCCGGTGTCCGGGTCGGTCTCGGCGCGGTTGGTGCCCTTGACGAGGATCCGTTCGCCGTTGACCAGGATCTGCCGGTCGCGCACCTCGATCTCGCGGAACCCGACCGGTTGCGCGGTGGTGTGCACCGCCTTGCCGTGGTCGTCCAGCAGTTGCAGGACGAGCGTGTAGAGGTGGGGTTCCTCGGCGGACCACTTCGCCGGGTTCTCGATCGCCGCGGTGAGGGTGCTGTCGCCGGTCATGGTGGCCACGGTGCGGCCTTCGGCGTCCAGCAGCGTTCCCCTGGTGCGTGTCCCGCCCACCCGGTCGACGGCGACGCGCAGGGTGGCGTCGCGGTGGTCCGCGTCGAGGTCCGTCGTGATGTACGCGTCCCGCAGCCGCGCCTGGTTCGTCCGGTACAGCCACACGTCGCGGAAGATGCCGGAGTACCGCCACTGGTCGACGTCCTCGAGGTACGCCCCGCTGCCCCACCGGTGCACCTGGACGGCGATCGTGTTGCGCCCAGGACGCAGCCGGTCGGTGACGTCGAACTCCGCCGGGGTGTAGCCGCCCTGGTCGTACCCCGTGTAGGCGCCGTTGACCCAGACCAGGTAGTTGCTGGTCACGCCCTCGAAGCGCAGGAACACCCGGCCGCCGGCCCAGTCCGCCGGCAGGTCGAAGGTCTTCACGTACGCCCCGGTGGGGTTGACGTCGCGCGGCACCCGGGGCGGGTCGTCCGGTGAGATGTCGGACGGGATGTTGCGGAACATCGGGTGGTCGAGGAAGTCCGACTGCCAGGTGTGCGGCACGCCGGCGGTGGGCCAGCCCTGGGTGGCGGCCCCGCCCGCCCGGAAGCCGGCCGGCACGTCGTCCGGCCGATCGAAGATCTTCAACTGCCACGAACCGTTCAAACTCCGGGCGTACGGGTTGGGCAGCTCGTGCCGCGTCACGTCCGCCGCCGCCGTCCGCGCGTCCGGGTAGGGCCGCAGGTCGGCGTGCGGCTCCTCCTGCCCCTCAGCGGTCAGCTCCGGATCTTCCAGATACCGATAGACGTCCTCGACGGTCTGCGGCCCCTCCCCCACCGGCGCAGCCGCGGCCGCGGGGACAGGGCCGGGCACGGCGAGGATCAGGGCAAGGGCAGCACTCGACAACCACGACATCGGCACTCCTCCGTCAGGCCATCGAAGCCAATCAATTCCTGAGACGTGTGTCAACGCCCGGCCGCCCGTGTCGCCCCCGCCGTGCCGAACGGGCTGACGGCACGGCGGGCGCAGCGGTCAGACGCAGTTTTTCCCCTTGTTGATGCAGGTTGCGATGCGCTGCATCGTCCCGGCGGAGTTGACGTTGACGAAGTCGTTGTGGTCGGAGAACGGGTTGTGGTTCTCCTCCGGGAAGGAGTCGAGTGCGTACTGGCCCTTGAGCTGGACGTCCCGGGGGATGTCGTACGAGATGGTGATCCGCAGCTGGGGAACGGCGACGAAGCCCTGCGGGCACGCACCGGTGTTCTTGTCGGCGAACGCCAGGTGCTTGCGGTGGTTCTCACTGTCGGTGTTCTTGCCGTCCCAGCATCCGGGGAAGTCCTGCACCCGCTGCACCCGACTGTTCGGGGGGCACACGGGGTACTTGTCGGAGAGACGGTCGCCGAAGCCGGAACAGGTCCAGGTGGCGCGGGCGTTGGCCGGGCCGCGGCTGGTGGGTTTGGCGTCGCCGGTCAGCGCGCGCAGGAACTTCGGCATGGGCACGACCTTGCTCGTCGCGTTCCCGCGGTACTCGATCAGCACCTTGGCCGGGCGGACGATGCCGCCGGTGTTGTTGGGCAGTTCGAGGTTGGCTCCTTGCGGGTCGGGCAGCGCGCCGCCGCTCGGTCCGGGCGTGCCGCCGCCGTCCTGACCGCCGCCGTCCTGACCGCCGCCGTTCTGACCGCCGCCGTCCTGACCGCCGCCGCTCTGACCGCCGCCGTTCTGACCGCCGCCGTTGTGGCTTGCCCCGTCGGTGGTGCAGCCGGCGAACGGGCTCAGGTCCGGTGGTCGCTGACCGGTGCGGCCGATCGCGATCGCGATCCGGTCGAGAACTGCGCTCCGCTTGGCCTTCAGCGGGCCGAGGACGGCGTTGTCCACGAAGCCGGGCCCGCCCTGCCCACGGGTCGTGACCAGCCGCTCGTTGGCCTCCGAGATCTGCCGGTCCAGTTCGGCGAGGTTCCGGTCGACCTCGTCCAGTGCCTGCCGCGGCACGCCCGGCAGTTTGTCCCGGACACCTGGGCACCGCACCACCGGGTTGGCCGATCCGGTCTTGGCGGAAGCCGTGTGGCTGCCGCCCATCATGGCGTGGAGCCCGTCGTAGCTGACGTCGCACTCCGTCAACGACACTGCGCCGGCGGGCCGTCGGCCACCGGCCGCGCGAATGCTGTCGCCGATCTCCGTCAGCACGGCCGCCCGGCGGATCCGTAGCCCCTGCAGCACGTCGTTGTTGAGCCGGACGTTCGCCCCGCGCGACGCCAGCACACGCCGGCCCGCCGTCACAGTCAACTGGTCCAGATCGGCCAGCAACCGGTCGACGTTCGCCTTGGCGGCAGCGGGGACAGCCGGCAGCCGGTCCCGGACCGACGGGCAGACCACTGTTCCGGACGTGGCGGCAAGTGCCTGCTGGACCGACGTGTCGCCGGAGTGCACCGTACGGTCGATGCGTACCACCGGCCAGAAGTAGGAGGATTTGTCCCCGTTGCGGCAGGTGGTGCCCGACGCCTCGAGGTCGGCGTCGGACGAGTTCGCGGTGATGGCCAGGTTGCCGACGAAATCGTGGAGGTGCTCGGCGCCGTTCTTGATGCCGGGCTGAGCCACCGGGTTGTCGGGGCTGAACTTGCCGTTGCCGTTCGTCCCGCAGTTCACGATGAACCGGCCACGGGCGGCGCCGGGACCCGGCCGCGGCACGACAACGTTGGCCGCCACCCGCTCGATGGGCACGAACTGCGAGAGACTGGTGGCCGCGTCCGCGGTGCCGTTGCCGCCGCCGGACACAAAGGTGGCGGTCAGCACCCCGGTCGCGGCCAGAGCCGTGCTCGCCGCGAGAATCCGTACCGTTGTCGATCTTTTCGGCGCCGGCCGCCGATACCGAGCCTTCATGAGCTTGCTCCCATCAAAGAACGTCAATAAGTGGTTACGGGCCGGCTGGGCTACCAGGCGACAATGCCCTCCATGCCGTTGCCGTTGCTGAACACGGGCAGCCCTTTGTCCAGCGTGGACACCAGCCTCAGGGCGCCGTCGTCGCCGACCCGGAAACCCTCGACGGTTCCGGCCAGCGTGTTCTGCACGTAAAGCAGCTTCCCGTCGGCGGTGGCCGCGAGATCGATCGGACCCGCTCCTGGCGCCCGGGCAGCGTCCATGCCGGCCCGGGCGACCTCCTCGAGCGCTGCCTGGCCACCGGCGGGGGCGATCACGCCGTCCTCACCGCCGATCGACACCCGCCCGCCGGCATCGACGGAATAGACGCTGATCGTCGAGCTGCCCGGATTTGTGCCGTAGAAGAACCTGCCGGCGCGAGCAATCCAGCACAGCACCTGCTGACCCGACTCGACCGACCGAGTGATGACCTTGAGCCTGCCGTTGCGCTGCAGCGCGTACGAGGTGACGCCCGACTTGGCCGCCTCGGTGACCAGCAGGTGACCGCGTTCGTCGAAGACGAAGGAGAACGGGACGTCGCCGGCCGACCGGGTCGACACCGCCCGCGACGACAAGCGGCCGTGCCCGTCGACGGCGAACACCTCGATCGTGTTGGCGCTCTTGGTCGTGACCAGCAGCTGCTTGCCGTCCGGACTGAAGCCGACCTGCGGCGGCGAGTCGGTGAACAGCGGAACAGCGTCGTTGACGACGCCGAGTTCCCGGGTGGAGCGGCTGATCGGGCGCAGGCCGTTCGGGGTCATCCGGAAGCCGGTCACGTTGGTCCGGCCGCCCGCGTTGAGCACGTACACGGTCCGGCCGGACACCGCGATGCTTGTCGGGAACTCACCGCCGGAGGGCACGGTGCGCGGATCCGTGAGCCGGTCCCCGCGCACCTGGAACGTGGTGACCGAATTGCTGCCCGCGTTGACCACGAGCATCATCCGATGGGCCCGGTCGAAGACCAGGGAATCCTGTGACGCCAGCGGATCGAACGGGTTGTCCTTCTGCGCCCCGCCCCGGCCCCCGGTCCGGTACTCGCCGGCCGGGCTGAGCTTCCCGCTCGCGGCCCGGCGGAAGGCAAGCACCGCATTGTGCCGCGGGTTGTTCGACTGCACGAACACCATTCCGGCGCTCGCTTCCCCGGGCGGCCCGCCGTGTCCCGGCCGCCGTCCGGGGTTCTCATGAGCGGACGCGATGCCGGTGGAAACAGCACCACCGGTGATCAGAACGGCGACAGCGCACAGAACACCGGTTCTCCTACGCATACGTACCTCCAGCGCCTCGACATTGGTCGCTGGGCAGTACGGCGTTTCTCGTGACCATCGCTCAAGCCGCGGGACACCGGTAAGCATTCGGTAATCTCCGGGCCCGAGGAGCACACGAAGAGGTGCTGACCGGCCTCCGGGGCGAATTTGCCGCCAGACGTGTCAACTGCGAGGAGGAGCCGAGCGGTCAGGCGGTGAGCTGGCTCCACGACCACACAGCGGCGTACGCAACCCCGCCGAACAGCACGATGGCGAACAGCCCGAAGAGGGCGGGCCAGGCCCAGGCGACGGGTTCCCGGTCGTTCGGTGCGACGGTCACGATCACTCCCAAGGGTCGTCTTTGCCGGACTCCCTTGATTCTTCGGTCCGGCGCCCTTCCCCACATCCGCACACGGTCAGATCCCGGCCCGCGCCGTATACGACCAAGGTCGTACACGGCCTCGTCAGCCCAGCCGCCTCTTCCCAGCCTATGGGAGCGCTCCCATACCGTGACCAGGACATTGACGTACGTCGTTGCCTTGGGCCTGCCGAGTCCTTAACCTGCGGGAACTCCCCATCCCACTGCTCCCCCAAGGAGAGCCATGTCTCCCCACCGCTTCACCGCGCCGACGTGGTCACTGTTCCGAATGGTCGTCGGCCTCCTCTTCCTGTGCCACGGACTCGCCTCGGTCTTCGGGGTGCTCGGCGGCAACCGCGGCTCCGGTCAGGCGATCGAGCCGGGCACCTGGCCGAGCTGGTACGCCGGAGTTATCCAGCTGGTGTGCGGCGCCCTGGTCCTCGCCGGACTCGCCACCCGGCCCGCGGCGGTCCTCGCCTCCGGCTCGATGGCGTACGCCTACTTCGTCGTCCACCAGCCACAGGCCCTGATGCCGATCCAGAACGGCGGTGTCACGTCGGCGCTCTACGCCTGGGCCTTCCTGATGATCGCGGTGGCGGGCGCCGGCCCGTGGTCGCTCGACGCCCTCATCGCCCGGCGCCGCGACGTTCCCGCCACCGCGGCGGACGCTCGCGATCTCCAGACCAGCCGCCCCTGACACCTCATGATCCCTGCGAAGGAGCAACCATGCGCCACCTCGTCACCGCTGCCGCCGCGGCCCTGATGCTCGGCGTCGTGGCGGGCAGCGCCCCGGCCGGCGCGGCGAGCGCCGGTCATGGCGGAACCTGCGCCCGTGACCTGCTCTTCTGCGAAGACTTCCAACGACTCCCGACGGGCGGCCCCAGCACCCTGAAATGGGGCGTCGACACGCGCAACGGCACGCTCAACGTCGAGCGAGCCCGGCGCGGGAACCAGGTGCTGCACGTGCACACCGTCGACAACGGGCGAGCCTTCCTCCGGGTCGACGACCTCTCCGTGCCGGGCAGTCGCCTCTACGGCCGGATGCGGCTGCGCGTCGACGCGTTCCCCACCGCCCCGGACTGGGCGCATTTCACGCTCGTCGAGGCCACCGGCAGCGGCAGCGCCGAGGTCGTCCGCCCGATCGGCGGCCAGTACGCGCCAACGGTCCCCGGCACCTTCTGGGGCGTGGGGGCCGACGGCGGGCCCACCGGCGACTGGACCAACTGGCGCGAGTCGGCGCCGGTCGCCGAGGACACGTGGCAGTGCTTCGAGTGGTCGCTCGACCGGAACGGCAACCGCGTCGCGGTGTGGATCAACGGCGTGGCGAATCCGGAGCTGACCGCCTCGACCAGCGAGCACGGCGGCAACGACGTGCCGTTCGTGCTGCCGGCCGTCGACACCGTCAAGATCGGCTGGCAGCTGTATCAGAGCGGCACCACACCGGCCGCGTTCGACCTGTGGATCGACGACGTCGCCCTGGGCGCCCGACGGCTGGGCTGCTGAGCGCCTCAACCACCGCCGTGGCACTTGCCGGGGCCGGACGCCACGCCCGACCCCGGCCCCACCGGCACAGCCTGATCTCCCTGGCACCCGGCAACTGAGCAGCTCAGCGCCCGAACCCGGCCGCGACGGTACAGCCTGCTGCACCCCGAGGTGGCCCGCTGGCGGGATCGTCCGGCGGGCCGTGACCTCATAGCGTTGCAGGCATGAGCGATTCCTCCCGCGTCCTCGCGGCATCCGAACCCGGCGCCACCCCTGCGCGAACCGGCGCGTTCCGCCCCGTCCTGTGGCTCCTGCTGATCGTCAGCATCGCGGCGAACGCGATCAGCAACGTCATGGGGCTCAACCCGGCCGTCGGCATCGCGTCCGGCGTGCTCGCGCTCGGCTGCGCGACCACCCTGATCACCGATCACCGCCGGCGCCGGCAGTCCTGATCCGGTCCCGAACCCTCCAGGCCCCGGACGCGTGCTCGCCGTCCGGTCCGGCGCCGGATCCCCCAACGAGCTGCGTCGCTACGCATCCGACCGCCGGCGCGAAGCTCAGACTGGGCGGATCGTCGTCGGGACAACCGCCTCGGCTCCTCGACGGTGATGACGGTCTTGCCCGGCAGCTTCTAGATGAACTCGCTGCGGTAGGTGTCGGCGAGCTCGGCCGCACGGCGGCGACGTGCGGCGAGCTCATCGGGTGACAGCTGCGGAGGCGGGGCGTCCTTGCCGGCGATCACGTCACCGATCCGCAGGAAGTACTCGTCCTGCCCCGCCGGCGTGCACATGCACAACATCCGCGCCGGCGCGCCGGACACGTTGCGGAAGTTGTGCGGCGCGTTCGCCGGCACGTTGATCGTCGTCCCCGCCCGTACCGTGTGCTTCTCACCCCGGAAGACGAACTCGACCTCGCCCTCGAGAACCGTGAACATCTCCTCGAAGTCATGCCGGTGCGGAGGCGGGCCGCCGCCGTCGGGCACCCGCATGTCGATCAGGCAGTACTTGCCGTCCGTCTGCTTGCCGCTGATCAACATCGCATACGTGTTGCCGACCAGCGAGAGGTAAGTGGTCGCGGGATCGTCGGGGTCGGCGACGGTCAGCGTACGGTTCGGGTCGTCGGCGGGAATCATCGCTGCGGCTCCTCGACGGTGAGGACGGTCTTGCCCGGCAGCTCACCCGCGGCGGCCTGGGCGTGCACCGTGGTCAGCTCGGCCAGGGGCACCCGCTGACCAACTTCGACGCGCAACTCCCCCGTGCTGACCCGCGCGGCCAGGTCGGCGAGCTGGTCGGCGTCGCTGCGGACGAACAGGTCGATTCCCCGTACGCCGCGCAGCTCGTCGGACGGCGCGGGCATCCAGACCGTCGTGTTGACCAGGGCGCCGCCGTCCCGGATCAGCGTCAGCAACGAGGCCAGCTGCTCCGGGGCGACCGGCGCCAGGTTGAGCACCAGGTCGACCGGCTCGGTCACCGCAGCGGTGTTGTCCCACACCTCGTCGGCGCCCTTGACGCGTTCCGCGCCGTGCGGCCCGGCCACCCCGATCACGTGAGCGCCGGCCTCCTTGGCCAGCTGAACGGTGTACCCGCCGACTGCTCCCCCGGCGCCGTTGACCAGCACCCGCTGCCCGGCGGTCAGCTTGCCGTGATCGAACAGCGCCTGCCACGCGGTCAGGCCCACCAGCGGCAGCGCCGCCGCGTCCGCCAGCGGAATGCCCTTCGGCGCCCCCGTCAAAATCTCAGCCGGCGCGATGACGTACTCCGCCGCCGCCCCCGTTCCAGCCATCGGCAGGAACCCGATGACCTCATCACCGACCGCGAAGTCCCGCACACCGTCCCCGAGCGCGTCAACCGTCCCGGCGACGTCGATGCCAGGGGTGTGCGGCAACTCGACCGGGATCGGCCCCTGCATGAAGCCCGCCCGAATGTTGCCGTCGACCCCGTTGAACGACGTCCCCGCCACGCGGACCCGCACCTGCCCCGCGCCGGGGGTGGGCTGCTCCACGTCCTCGTAACGCAGAACCTCGGGACCGCCGAACTCGTGAAACCGTACTGCCTTCATTGCCGAACCTGCTTCCGTGAGCACCGTCAAGGCACTCAACATCGCAGGATCCACCGCAGTCATCCTGGGCCGAGCTGGCCCACCCAGATGATCACCACCCGCTTGCAGCGTCCCAGGGCGCCACGGTCGAGTGTGCGGCGCCGGGTCACGTGCAGCCGGCCCGTCAGTCCACGGGCTGGTGGCGTACCCGGTCGCGGCCGGAGCGCTTGGCGTCGTACAGCGCCTGGTCGGCGGTGTCCAGCAGCCTCTGCACCTCGGGGTGCGCGTGTGCCGCCCCGGTTACTCCCACGCTGACCGTTACCCGCAGCGCGCCGGCCTCGGTCACGATCGGGGCGTCGCCGACAGCGGCGTGCAGCCGCCGGGCCACGATTTCGGCCTGCTGCGCCGACGCTCCGGTCAGCAGGACAGCGAACTCCTCACCACCGTAGCGGCAGATGATGTCGCCGGCGCGCAGGCAGCGCGACAGCCGATCGGCGACCTCCCGGATGACCTCGTCGCCCACACCATGCCCGTACGTGTCGTTGATCTTCTTGAAGAAGTCGATGTCGACCATTGCCGCCGCGATCGGCTGCGCGCCGCTTTCCCCCGCGCCGGTCGTGGCCGTCTCCATGAAGTGCCGCCGGTTGTACAGGCCGGTCAGCCCGTCGCGGGCGGCGAGTTCACCGACCTGCCGGAAGAGCCGGGCATTCTCGTACGCGGTGATGCCCTGCCCGGCCAGTGTCGCTGCGATCCGGGCCGTGCTGTCGCTGTACACGCCCGCCCGGGAACTGCCGATCAGCAGGACGGCGGCTTGCCTGCCCCGGCTCAGCAGGGGCAGCGCCATCCACGCCGCGGTCCCGGCGCCGAGGCGACCGGCGACCAGGTCGGGTTCCGCCCCGCACAACGGTTCGCTGAGGCGGAGCAGCCGCCGCACCGAGCCGGATTCCGCGAGCATGGCGCCGGCGTCGATCCCGCCCAGGGCCGACACCGAGCCGTTCTCGTCCTGGAGCAGCAGGGACCAGCTGTCGACCGGCGCCACCCGGCCGATCATGGCGATCATGCGGCGGAGGACTTCTTCCGGGTCGAGCGTGCCGCCGACCTCGACGATGGCCAGCCGGAGCGTCTCCGCGAGGTCGCGTTCGCGCTGAGCCGTTCGGATGTCCGCCTCCAGCTGCGCGGCGCGCGCGGTCTCGAAGGTGACCGCCACGTGGTGGGTGATAGCGGACAGAATTTCCACGTCGTCGGCGGTGAAGATTCCCCGGGCCACCCGGCTGTCCAGGTAGACCACGCCCAGCAGCCGCTCCCGCAGGCACACCGGGGCGGCGATGATGCTGCGCAGCCCGTGCACGAGGGTGCTTTGCGAGCCCAGTGCGGCGCCCTGGTCGCTCCCGGTCACGACCAGCGCGGTGGCGGTGTCCCGTACCCGCTGCACCAGGCTCGCGCCGTAGCCGGTCAGGGTCTCCAGGTCCTGGTGGTCCGCATCGCGCCCGAGGAAGGGCAGCAGTTCGCCGGTCGCCTCGTCGGCCAGGAAGAGGAAGGCCCGCTCCCCTGCCAGGATCTTGAGGGTTTCGTCCAGCGCGACCCGGCACACCTGACGCGGTTCGAGGACCGCGGACGCCGCGAGGCTGATCTGATAGACAGCCTCCAACCGGCGCACGTTCGAGGTGATGTTCCCGGCCGGATGGCGGTGCGAGCGCATGGTCCGGCCCGCCACCGTGCCGGCCGCGGTCAGCCCGAACTCCTCGCGGGCCCAACGCGCCCGGGTACGCCAGCCGTACTCGTCGGCGAGTGCCAGCGCCTGCTCGGCCTGGCGGCGGGCCTCGTGCGGCCGGCCGAGCGCGGTCAGCGCGCGGGCGCGTACCCGGGCTGCCTCGTAGTCGACCAGGACCGAACGGTGACCCGTAGCCGAGGCGGCGAGTGGGGCGAGGCGGCGCAATGCACCCTCGGGCCGGCCGTTCAGCTGATCCAGCCATGCCTCGGCCACCGTGGCGTAGGCCTCGTAGAGGGAGCCGCGGGCCACCCGCCGGAGCTCGGCCACCGCCGACGCCGTGGCCGCGAGCCTGGCCGGACCGTCCGAGGCGGCCTGCCCCAGCCGCCCGTACGCCTGAAATATCCAGAAGCTGCGCTGGATGGCGAAGACCCGGCGCGGTCCTACTCCGATCGCCTTGAAGGCGGCGACCGCCTCCTCGAAGGACTCCCCGAGGTCGCCCTGCTCGACGGCCACCTGTGTCGCCGTAAGCGCGTAGTTGACCTGAAGTGCGAGGTTGCCGGGCTCGGTGGCGGCGAATTCGCGCACGTCGTGCAGACGCTTCGCGGCCTCCGCGGGATCGCCGGCGAGCGCCGCGACGCTGGCGCCCAGGGCCATGGCCGGGTTGCCGAAGGACGCGGCCGAGACCCTTCGCAGCGCCGACCCGTACCACCGGGTGGCCTCGGCGAGCTCGCCGCGCAGCACCTCCAGCAGACCCAGCGACGAGGCCATCAGCAAATAGTCCGACGAAGGCAGCCACTGGCCGTGCGCGGTCAGGGCCGCCCGGAACAACTCGCCGGTTCTCTCGTGCGGGTTCTGCATACCGTCGGTGGCCAGCGCCCGCATGAGGTGAATGTTCGCGATCATCGTCGGATCGCCCAGCGCCTCGGCCTCCGCCAGCGCTTCGGCGAAGAGCCGGGCACCGCGTTTCGCCCGGCCGGTCGTCTCCGCCGTCATAGCCGCGCTTGCCTTCGCCAGGATGTTCTCGCGAGCTGTGCCGAGCCGGACGGCCAGCGGCGCCACCCGCATCCCCAGCATGGCGGACTCGGGCAGGCGCAGCGCATAGGCCGCGCTCTGCGACATCGCCCGGAGCAGGAGAACCTCGACCTGATCGCGGTCGCGGAGGTGCCCCGAGGAGAGCCGCAGCCGGCCGGGCAGCAGGGAGAGCAAACGGGCGCGCGCCATCTGCCCCAGCGACGTCAGCGCCAGGACGGCCGGGTTCGCGGGCACCTGGCGGTCGATCTCGTCGAGGCCCCGGCGGGCCATCTCCATCGCCCGCGAGCCGTCCCACTGCGTGTGGTACGACTCGGTCAGGTGGGCGAACAGGATGCCGCGCCGGTTCGGGTCCGGCTCCTTGTCCAGCGCTCGCTGCGCCTGCGCCTGTGCGATCTCGTGCTGGCCGACACGGCTCGCGGCCAGCCCGAACGACGCGTGGAACGCCGCGTCCGGTTCGATGCCCGCGCGCGTGGCGGCCTCCTCGGCCCGCTCGAAGTAGAAACAGGCCTGGGCGGAGTCGTACTCGGCGAGGGCACGCCGCCCGGCGGCCGCGGCGGCACGGAACAGCCTGTACGGCTCACGGCCGGTCTCGCCGTGGAGGTAGTGGTGAGCAACCGTGTAGACGTCCACCGTGTCCGCCGGCGCGGTCTGCTCGATCGTCTCCGCGATGAGCTGGTGCAGCCCGCGGCGCTCGGCCGGGTCCAGCCGGTCGAGCAACGCCTGCCTGATCCGCTCGTGCGGGAAGGCGTAGCGGGAGCCGACCGGCTCGACCAACCGCAGCGCGAGGGCTTCGGCGAGCGCGTGCGGCATGTTCCCGTCCGCGCCGGCGGCTCGCCGGCCGAGCACCTCGGCGACGAGCTCGGGCGCGAACCGGGCGCCGATCGCCGCCGCCACGACCAGTGGCTCCTGCGCCTGAGGGCTGAGCTGCCCGACGCGGCGCAGCATGAGGTCGAGAAGGTCGGCCGGCAGGCGCAGGTCGTCGAGGCCGGCCTGGTCGACCACCCAGCCACCCCATGAGGGCAGCAGGACACCGGCCTCCAACGCCCTCCGGACGTACTCGACCACGGCCAGCGGGTTGCCGTCGCTGAGCGAGATGAGACGGTCGGTCAGCGACGGCGGCGCCGCACCCCCGCCGAGCGTCGCGGCGATCAGCGCGGCGACCTCGTCGGGCCCGAGCGGTCCCAGGGTGATGTGGGTACGCAGCCCCAGCCCGAGCGCCGCAGCGATCGCGCCGTCATCGTCGTCGCGCGCGGTCACCAGGACGAGCAACCGGGCAGCCGGCGCGGCGACCGCAAGCCTGCCTACGACGTTCAGGGTGGCCGGATCCCACCATTGCGCGTGCCGCAGGTGCAGCAGCGCACCCCCGCTCGCCGTCGCCAGCCCGGTCAGGAAGACGGCGACGATCTCGGCGACCCGGTCCTGGTCCAGATCCGCCTGACGACCGTTCACCGGCCGGCCGGGCAGCAGCCCTCCGAGTGCGGGCACAAGCTGAGTCAGCAGCGCCGACGCCGACCCGGCAGCCTCGCTGATCGTGGCGATCGCCGCGGCGCGCCGCGGTTCGGGCAGGGCGGCGACCGCGGCGACGTACCGGTCGACAGCCTCGATCAGCGGTCCCAGTGGAGTCCGGCCCTCGGCCGTCGCGGCGCCTTCGAGCACCGGGTGGTCCGTGGCGATCCGATGGGCCAGTTCGGCGGCGAGCCGAGCTTTGCCCAGTCCGGCGCCACCGGTGACCAGCACCGCGCCGCCGCTGCCGTCGGTGGCCTTCTCCCAGCAGGACAACAGCTCGGCCCGGGGCCCGGCGCGGCCCACCACCAGCGGAGCCCGGTCCGGTTTGTGGGTCTCGTCGCCGCCGGCCAGCCGGGCCAGGTCGCGGCGCGCCTCCTCGGCCGAGGCGTACCGGTCGTCGGGGTCCTTCGCCATCAGCCGCCTGATCACCGCGGCCAGTTCGGCGCTCACCTCGGGCCGGCTCTCGCGGACGTCCGGCACCGGCGCCGTCAGGTGCAGGCGCATCAACTCGCCGGTGTCGCCGCCCCGGAACGGCGGCGCCCCGCTGAGGCACTCGAAGAGCACCACGCCGAGCGCATAGAGGTCGGCCCGGCCGTCCACCGGACGGCGCAGCAGACCGGTCTGCTCGGGAGCGCTGTAGAGGAAGGTGCCCGCGGCGTCGTCACCGGCACGAGCACCGGCGCGAGCCGCCAGCCCGAGGTCGATCAGCCAGGCCCGGCCATCCGCCCGGACCAGGATGTTGTCCGGCTTCACGTCCCGATGCACCAGACCCGCCCGGTGGGCCACCCCGAGCACGTCGACTATCTGGGCGCCGAGCTCGGCCGTCCGGGGCCCGTCGTACCGGCGTTCCCGGATCACCTGGCCGAGCGGACGCCCGTCGATCAGCTGCATGACGATGTAGGGCCGCCCGTTCGCAGTGCCGACCTCGTGGACGGCTGGCAGGCCGGGATGACGCAGACTGGCCGAGAGAGCGGCCTCCCGGACGAAGGCGGCCGCCTCTTCCGAGCCGGCCTCCGCGATCACGACCTTGACGGCGACCTCGTGCCCGTTCCGGTCGGCACGATGAACCACCGAGCCGGCCCCGCGCCCCAACTCGCCGAGCAGCCGGAGCCCAGGGAAAGGCTCCGGTGGCGACACGGAGACCGAACCGGGCTGTGTACTCACGAACCTACTTTCGTCCGCTGAAGCTCGGACATGAGCCTTGCCACCGCCGATCGTGGCGAAGCACCACGCGATCGTCAACGGCGGCCGGGGGCGCCGTCCTCGCACGTTCGGTGGGCGACGCCGGGTCGCCTGTTGACAACGCGGCGTCGCGGGTAGGGTGGTCGGCGTCACCGTCCACATGTGTTGGCAAGGCGGAGGTAAGGGTGCCGGTCACAGGCCAACGCGTCGTGCGGCGGGCGTTGGGGCGGCGTTTGACGCGGCTTCGTACGGCGTCCGGGATGAGCCGGCGTGATGTGGTGGAAGCTCGGCTGGGCATCTCCGAGCCGACGCTGCACCGCATCGAGACGGGCAAGGTGCCGGTCACCGGGGCCAACGTACGGGCGCTCTGCTGGCTTTACGGCGCCGACCAGAGCATCACCGACGCGCTTGCGGACCTCGCACTGGGGACGTCACAGCAGGAGTGGTGGGACGCCAGCCCGGTGATCCCCGAGTGGTTCAAGCTGTACGTCGGGCTGGAGGCGTCCGCGTCCCGGATGTTCGGGTACGACGGCGAGATCGTTCCCGGCGAGTTGCAGACCCCGGAGTACGCGCGAGCCGTCTTCGGCGCCGAACAGCCGGCCGACACGGAGATTGCCGAGCGCCACATCAACCTCCGCATGCAGCGGCAGAAGACGCTTTTCTCCCGCAACCCACCGATCCGCCTCGTAACGGTGCTGGGTGAGGGAGCACTGGCCCGGCCGGTCGGCGGCGAACAGGTGATGAAGGGGCAGATCGAGCATCTGCGGCGGTTGTCCCAACAGGACACTGTCGACATCCGGGTGCTGCCGTTCTCGGTCGGGGCGCACGCGGCGATGGCCGGCGCTTTCCGGATCCTGGAGTTCGACGACCCGGACGATCCGGACGTGGTCTACCTCGAGTCCCACGTCGGCGCCCTCTACCTGGAGGAGCAGGTCGAGGTCGACGAGTACCGGCGTATCTTCGACCTCATCACCAAGGATTCCGTGCCGGTCGGAGAGTTCCGCTGACGACCTGATGGGCGGCGCGGAGGTCCGCCGCGGTCAGTCGCTCAGGAGTTGGTCGAACTCGCCGCGCTTCGCTCCGAACAGGAACGAGTCCCATTCCTCGACCGTGAAAACCACGGTGCCGGCCTCGCGTGCCTTGCTGTTGCGGACCTCGATGAGGCCGTCCTGACGGCGGGCCTCGACGCAACTGCCTCCGTTACCTGTCGACCTGCTGGAAATGATCCAGCCGGTTTCGCTGCTCATCAGTGCCCCTCCCCACGGAGTTGCTTACTGTGCGTGATCAGCCTGCCACCGATCTCGCGGCCCCCTCGTAGCTTTCTGACGTGCAGGAGCGGGAATTCGCGACCAAGGGCGATTCTTTCACCACGAAAGTGCACGCACCTAGAGTAGCCGAAACCCGCTTTCGATGCATCACATCGCCGTGACAGTTGTCCCCGTGAAATCTTGCACGTGCCTCGAACGGCTGCCATGATTCGTCTGTGGCGCTCGGCGATGCCTCGCCGTCGACTCGACAGCTCCCCGCTGGTCCGCCGCAGCTCTGAGAGGACGGCCTATGCGGATCCTCGATCCTGCCGCCGCCGAAACAGGCGGTGTAATGCCAGATGACGCTCAGCTGCGGACCGAGTCCGAAACCGCCCGCCTCCGGGCCCGCATCGATCAGCTGGCGGCGCACGTCCAGAAACTGGAGCAGGAGCGCGCCTCGCTGCAGTGGCTGGCCGGCCACGACGAGCTCACCGGACTCGCCAACCGCCGCCTCTTCCACGCGCTCGCGCCGGGCCGGCTGCGCGACGACGACTGCTCGTCGGCCGTCGTGATCCTCGACCTCAACGGTTTCAAGCCGATCAACGACACGTATGGGCACGAGGCCGGCGACGAGGTCCTCTGCGTGGTCGCCCGGCGCATGGCCGACTGCCTCGGCGATCATCTGGTGGCCCGGTTCGGCGGTGACGAGTTCGCCGCGCTGCCGCGTGCCCCGCACGCCGACGTCCCGGAGGCGTGGTGGCGGGAGGTGGCGGGCTCGCTGAGCGCCGCTATCGCACCCCCGATCGACGTGCAGGGCCACACCCTGTCCGTCACCGCCTCGATCGGTGTCGTGCCGGCCGGGCGCTCCGCCGACCTTCCCGACCTGCTGCGCCGGGCCGACCAGGCGATGTTCGGCGCCAAGCGGCACGCGTACACCACCAACCAGGTCGGTATCACCTGGGTCGTGTCCACGGAGAGCGGCGACCACATCGAGACGTACGAGCCGGCCGCGATCCCGGGCTCGACCGCCTCGGGACCCGCGGTGGGGTGCCGGCCGGGCGACCCTGTGTGGGTGCACCGCAGTGGCGTCCGCCGGGCGGGAGTGGTCGAGAGCGCCTGCGAATGGGCCGCCCTGGTCCGCTACCGCTGTCTGAACGGCGCGGGCACGATGGTCGACACGATCCCCACGCACTGTCTTACGGTGCGGGCCGAGGCCGATCCGTACCTCGACCGGTGAACGCCCGAGCCGAGGGCCACCGCAGCAGATCCAGCCGCCGCCACGGTTGACCCGGCCCGCGGCCACAGGAGCCGACCCCGCCGCACGAGGGCCAACCGCCGCCACGCGAGGCCCCGGCCAAGCTTCCCCGTCAGCCGGTCGTCAGCACGATCTTTCCGTGCAGTCCCCCGGCCAGCACCCGCCGGTGGGCGTCGGCGGCCTCGGTCAACGGCATCGTGGCCGCCACCCGCGTGCGCAGTTGTCCCGCCGCCACCTGCCCCACCAGGACGGCCAGCAGCTCGTGGTCGTGCCGGATGAGTTGCAGCTCTTGACGCACACCACGGGCCGGAACGATGGGCGGCGTGGGCCGGGTCGTGACCACGATTCCCCTGTCCTCGACCGCAGCGGCCGCCGCCTCGCCCAGAGGGATCGCGTCGAAGACCGCGGACACCGGCCCGACCGCGGCCAGATCGGCGGAACGGGAGACCACCTCGTGAGCGCCGAGATCGCGCACCCATTGCTCGTCGTCGTGGCCGGCCTGCGCCAGGACACGGAAGCCGCTCTGAAGGGCGAGCTGGGTGGCGAAACCGCCGACACCGCCGCTGGCGCCGGTGACGAGAATGCTGCTGCCGGCCGGAAGCATGGCCAAGGACACCAGGGCCAGCCCCTGCTGTGCGGTCTGGGCGTTGAGCGGCACCGTGGACGCGGCGGCGAAGTCGACCCCGTCGGGCAACGGCACCAGCCAGTCGGTGTCGGCCGCCACGAACTCGGCGTAGCCACCCGGGTTGCCCCGGGTCAGATACCACGGAATCATGCCGACGACACGATCGCCGACCGCGAATTCGGCCGTGCCGGGGCCGACGGAGGCCACCTCGCCGGCGATGTCCCAGCCGGGCGAGAACGGCGTCGGAACCGGTCCGCGAGGAATTTCCCCGGTGGTCGACGCCACGTCGGCCGGGTGCACACAGACGGCGCGAATCCGGACCACAACCTGCCCTGGCCCCGCCTCGGGGTCGGGCAGCTCGGTCACCTGCAACACCTCAGGACCGCCAAGCGCGGTCGCGACGACTCCCAGCACGCGTCCACTCTAGACCCCGGCCGCCGGCGAATCGGCCCCGCAGGCCTCTCAAGCCTCGGGGTCAGCCGCCGACGTGCAGGGGCAGCCGGGTGAACCCGCGGATCATCCCGGAGGAGCGGCGAGCGGTTCGCCCGTCGATCCGGAGGCGGGGAAGCCGTTCGGCGAGGGCGCGGACGGCGACGGTGGCCTCCAGCCGGGCCAGCGGATGGCCGACGCAGTAATGAATGCCGCCGCCGAAGGCCAGGTGCGCGGTCGTGGGCCTGCGGAACACGTCGAAGCGGTCCGGGTCGTCGAAGGCGGCCGGGTCCCGGTTCGCGCCCCCGATCAGGGTCACCACGAACTCGCCGGCCCGGATCGACGTGCCCGCGATCTCGACGTCCGCCAGGGCCTCCCGGCCGGCGCGGTGAACGGGTGGGTCGTACCGCAGGGTTTCCTCGACGACGGAAGCCGCGAGTTCGCCCGGGGCGCCGGCGAACGCCGCCCACTGGTCCGGGTGCCGCATCAGGGCGTGCACCGCGTTGCCGATCAGGTTGGTGGTGGTCTCGAACCCGGCGACCAGCAGCAGCGTGCACAGCGGCAGCAGTTCCTCGGCGCCGACGTCGCCGGCGGCGTCGGTGACCAGCCGGCTGACGAGGTCGTCGCCGGGCTCGCGCCGACGCCGCTCGATCAGGTCGGTGAGAAGGCGGTCCAGGGTCAGCGTGGCGGTGCGCAGGCGGGCCGCCTGGGTCATCGTCCGGACGCCGTCGATCGCGCTGCCCAGCACCGCCGCGCTGCGGTGGAAGGCAGCCCGCCGGTCGTCGGGTATGCCGAAGATCGCGGACATCACGGCCAGCGGCAGCGGCTGGGCGAGGCCGGACATCAGGTCGAAGCGCCGGTCGCGCTGGGCCCGGCCGACAAGGTCGTCGACGGTACGTTCGACGAGTTCGCGGTAGCGGCCGACCGCCTTGGTGCCGAAGTCGGAGCGGATCGCCCCGCGCAGCCGGGTGTGGTCCGGCGGCTCCATGGCGAGGAACGAGGTCTCGAAGAAGCCGCTGAGCGACTCGTCCACGGTGAGGCGGTCGGGTCGTGCGCCGAAGCGCCGGTCGCGCAGCACGTCCCGGCAGATCTCGTGGTCGACGGTGACCCACGCGCCGGACCGGTTGCGCGACAGCCGTCCCTGCTTGCGTAGTTGCTCGTAGAGCGCGTACGGGTCGTTCTGCCACACCGCGAGGTGCAGCCGGGCGTCCGGGTCGGCGTGCAGGTAACCGTCGGCGGCCAGGGTGAGCCGACGGCGATAGACGCCCCTGGCCAGCCGCAGGAACGTGTCGAAGGTACTCATCTGTTCACCTGTCGTTGTCGCCGTCCGGATCGCCGAACAGCCGGCCGTGGATCACGTCGGCCACCGCGTCCGGACGTGGATGCTGCTCGAGGAGGTCTCGCGGCAGGTCGGTCCCGCAGACGACGGCCAGCCGGTCCCGCAGCTCGACCGCCTCGGCACGGGTCAGACCCAGGTCGTCGAAGGTCACGCCGGCCGGAACAGCCTCGGGCTCGAGGGCGCCGAGCAGGATCGCGGTCTCCGCGCGAACCAGACCCACCAGGTACGCGCGCCGGTCCTCCGGCGGCAGGGATCGCAGAATGGGGTCCGGGCCTCGGGGCTGGGCCCCGGGGTGCGAGGGGTTCACGGCATCGCCTGCCATTCGTCGGATCTGATCCAGCTGCTGTGGGCGCCCATCGGCACGCGGACCGGGAGCGGGACGACGGCACAGGGCGCCTCGTCCAGGCCCGCGGCGTCGCGGACGACCAGCGCGGAAGTGCCCGCTGCCAGGTCGGTCTGGAAGTGGACCAGCCAGCCGTCGGTCTCGGCGCCGCCGGCCGTACGCGGCACGAAGACCACCTCGCCGGAGACGACCCCGGCCGGGAGTTCGAGCGTCTCGGCCTCCCCCCGCCGCAGGTCGAAGCGGAGCAGCCCGGAACGGTCCGGCTCGGCGGGGTCCTGGGCCACCGCGTAGTAGTAGCGGTGCGGCCGGCCCGTCCGGCGCGGATCGGAACGGGGCATCTCGTGCGGCCGGTCGTGCAGCGTACGGGTGGTGGCGTGGTCGGCGCCCGCGGCGGCGTGCCACTCGGACAACGTCGCGGGCCGGGCGAACGGGTCGGCGGCGCGGTCGTCGAAGAGCCGGTCGTACCGCAGCGCGCGGACGGTCAGTCCACCGTCCGCGGTCTCCTCCGCGCCGACCAGGTGGTAGACGAAGCACGGCTCGATGGCGATCCACCGGACCGGGCCGCCGTCGCGGGGCAGCACCCCGATCCGGGACTGGTGCCGGTCGCTCCACCGGTAGGGGAACGCTCCGGTGACGCCGCGCAGCGGGGCGAAGCGGACCGGCAGGTCCAGGAAGACCAGGAAGCGCGGCGTGAGCGCGATGTCGTGCATCAGCGGCCGGCCGCCCAGCTCGACGCGGTCGCTGCGGGTCACCCGGCCCTCCGCGGACAGCACCAGGTATTCGGCCCAGGAGCGCAGCGGCGAGTAGGCGAGCGCGTGCAACTCGCCGGTCGCCGGGTCGACCCGGGGGTGGGCCGCGAACCCGCGCGGGAGCTGGCCGCCGAGGTCGGTGTAGCCGACGGTGTCCAGCGTTTCCGAGAGCTGGGCCGGCAGGCAGCCCGATTCGATCAGCGCCAGCAGAACCCCGTGGTGGGCGACGACGTTGGTGTTGACCGTGTCGACCAGGAAGTGGCGTGGCCCGGGAGCGGGCTTCTCACCCAGCGACCGGGCCGCGCGTCGCGAACGTACCCACCGGTTGCGGAACCAGAGCGCCCGCCCGTGCCGCAGCCGGACCCCGCAGACCAGGCCGTCCTGCATGAACCAGGGGTACGTGCCGTCGAGTGCCCGGCGTGGCCGACCGGCGGGGGCGGGGCCGATCTGGGTGAACAGCCCGTCCAGCTCGGGCGGCAACTCGCCGTCCACCCGCAGCGCGTGTTCGGTGTGCTCCCCCCGTACGGGGTCGAAAGCGCCGGACAGATAGCGGCTCATCCGCCGGCCAGGTGCAGCGGAACCGGACCGGCCGGGCGCAGGGTGATGGACGGGACCGGGGCCACGGCGGCGCCCGGCGGCGGTGTGCCGCGGACGTGCCGGGCAAGCGTCGCCACGGTCAGGCACGCCTGGATCGTTGCGAGGTTCGAGCCCGGGCAGGCACGCGGGCCGAGGCCGAACGGGACCACGGAATTCCGGTGGTACGCGGCGCCGCGGCCGGCCTCGTCGGCGAAACGCTCCGGCCAGAAGTCGTCCGGGCGCTGCCAGACGTCCGGGTGACGGTTGCCTGCGTACGGGCTCCAGGTGACCAACGACCCCGCGCCGATCCGATGGCCGCCGATCGTGTCGTCCCCCACGGCCCGCCGCATCATGATCCACACGACCGGGTAGAGCCGCATGGCCTCGTCGACGACCTGCCGGGTGTAGACCAGCCGGGGCAGATCCGCCGAAGCCGGCCGCCGGTCACCGAGGACGTCGTCCAGTTCCGCGTGCAGTCGTGCCGCGGCGGCGGGATGCCCGGCCAGCAGCTGCCAGCACCAGGCGAGCGTGTGGCCGAGGGTCTCGTGCCCCGCGAAGAACAAGCCGAGCACCTCGTCGGTCACCTGCTCGCGGGTGGACCCGCCGTCGGCGGTCAGTCGCGAGATCAGCTCGGTCCTCGGGTCGGCGACCAGCTCGGCGACAGTGGCCCGGACCCGGCGCATGGCGGCCCGGAACCGCAGGTTCGCCGGGGTCGGCACGGCGAGCGGCGGGAACGGCCGGGCCAGGAAGTTCGCCACGTGGTCGCAGATCAGCCGCAGGTCCTCGACGAGCGCCGCGGCCTCGGCGGTCAGTTCCGTCCCGAACAGGATGCGGCAGGCGAAACGCATCGACAGCGCCGACATCTCCGCGGACGCGTCGACGGTGTCCGTCGTGGCCCAGCGGCCGGCGACCTCGGCGAGACATTCCTCGGTGACCCGGGCGGCGTCCTCCACTGTGCTGCGGCCGAACGCCGGCTGCACCAGGCGGCGGCGCCGCAGCCATTCCTCCCCGCCCGGCGACACCGTCAGGCCGTCCCCGAGGAACGGGCGGGCGACCCGGTACACCGGCGCGTCCTTGGTGTAGTTGCGGTGGTTGTCGCGCAGCACGTGCACCACGTGGTCCGGGTGAGTGATGAAGACCATACGGCGTCCGAACGCGCTCGTCTCCGCGATGCCTGCCGGCGCCCGCGCCACGTCGGCGAACAACTCCAGCGGATCCCGCCGGAACGCGCCGAGCACGGCCATCGGCGCCAGCCTCTGGACGTCCTGGTAACCGCCCATTCTGTACCCTCCGATCGGGGTAGCCCCCCACGTCCGGCCCTGCACGGGGCCGGGGCCTTTCGTTGCGGCAACCAGCCCCGGAACCGGCCACCTGAATCAGCCGGGGAATCTATCGAGGTGGGGCAAATCTTCGCGAAGCCGCGGCATGACGATGATTACCGTCCGATCTGGACGAGTTACGCTTTGTCCTCAATCGCCTGCGCCCCCGAATCCCCGAGGCCGGCGGCAACGGCGGAACATCGGACGACGTGAGCGTGTCCCAGCTCCGGAACGAAACCGCAGTTGTCTGCTATCCGCGCAAGTAGGGCAGGTCTGCGGGCCGGGCCAGGTGGAAGCCTTGACCCAACATGACGCCGAGTTCGGTGAGCGCTGCTGGGCCAGGGATGAACCCATGTGGTACATCAACTCCGTCATCGAGACCGCGGCCTCGTCCGACATGGATATGTATTCCCGGATAGTGCGGTTAGGTCGGCGGCGGTCCGAGAATCCTGGCGGGGTCCTGCACCCGCCGCGCGTCCTCCTCGGCCGGGCGGGTGGGGCGGCGGGGCGGGTATCGTTTCGTCCGCCGTGATCGACCGGACCGGGGAGCGACGACCGGATGAGGAGTCCGTTGAGGCCGGCGGACCCCCGCCGGCTCGGGCAGTACCGGCTGGAGGCGCGCCTCGGGCAGGGTGGCATGGGCACGGTCTATCTGGGCCGCGGCCGCGACGGCCGCGCGGTCGCCATCAAGGCCGTCAAATCCGAGTTCGCGTACGACCCGGAGTTTCGCGCCCGGTTCCGCAGCGAGGTCAACCGGGCCCGTCAGGTGCCGCCGTTCTGTACGGCCGAGGTGCTCGACGCGGACGCCGACCATGAGATCCCCTACCTGGTCACCGAGTACGTCGACGGGCCCAGCCTGGCCGAGGTGGTGGCCGAGCAGGGCCCGCTGACCGGCGGGAACCTGCACAGCGTGGCGATCGGGGTGGCGACCGCGTTGGCCGCCATCCACGGCGCCGGGGTCATCCACCGTGACCTGAAACCCCGCAACGTCCTGTTCGCACTCGGCCACCCGAAGGTGATCGACTTCGGCATCGCGCGGGCGTTCGAGGCGACCAGCCACCACACCGCCACCGATCAGATGGTCGGGACGGTGGCGTACATGGCACCGGAGCGGTTCGACACCGCCACCGACCGGGTCGCCGGGCCGGCCGCCGACGTCTTCGCCTGGGGCGTCATCGTGACCTACGCCGGCACCGGGCGTACCCCGTTCGCCGCCGACTCCCCGGTGGCCACCGCGGCCGGCATCCTCACCCAGCCCCCGGATCTTGGTGACCTGCCGACTCCGCTGCGTGACCTGGTCGCCGCCGCGCTGGCGAAGGACCCGGCCCGGCGGCCGACCGCGGCGCAGCTCATCGACGCCCTGGTGGCCTACGGCGTGCCACCGGCCCCGACGGCGGTGATCAGAGCGACCACGCCGAGCCGCAGCCCCGCGGCCGGGGCCGCCACGGCGCGTGGGCCAAGGCGCCGGCGCTGGGCGATCCCCGTGCTGGCCGCCGCGTCGGTCGCCGCGGTCGCAGCCGGGATCCTCGCCTTCGGGTTGGGGCGCGACCTGGCTGTGGACGGCCGTCCGGAAGCGGGTGACCTCGTCGCCCCGCCGCCCTCCAGCGGCGCTCCAACCCTGGCCGACCCGGCCACTCCGACCCGCTCGGCCACTCCGGCGCGCTCGGCCGCACCGGCCGGTCCGGCCGAACCTACGCGCTCGGCCACAGCGAATCCGGCGGGCGCCGGGGTGACGGCCGAGCCGTTGCCGACCGGCAAGGCCCGGCTGTGCACCAACGCCGACATAAAGGTCTCGATCAGCGCCCAGAGCGAGAACCCCACCGCGGTCGGCACCCAGCGCGGGCTCATCTCGGTCGCCAACCGGTCCGGCACGCCGTGCCGGGTCGACGGCCGGGCCTTCGTGCGGCTCTACAACGCCGCCGACGAGCCGGTGACCGTGCCGACCACCACGGTCGACGAACCCGGCGAGGCCGTCGACATTCTCCTCGAGCCCGGCGGCGGGGCCTTCCAGGGGATGAAGTGGCAGGCCTGTGACAGGGACAGCAGCGACTGCCCGACCGGCAACTCGCTGCGCGGCAGCCTGGTCCGGTCGTCGCCGGGTGTCGTAGCCGAACTGCTGGGGTTTCCCGACCCCAACCGCAGCCAGCTCACCATCGGCTCACTGCGGCTGGGCACCCTGCAGCCGAGCACCCAGGGCGTGGTCGCCTGGTGAGTGGCGCGCCCCGCGCCAACTGACCGGACGGACGACCGGCACCTGGCACTCCGACGGCGGCACGATCGATCGAACATGGCCGCACTGCCCGAAGTGCCCCATCCGAGGGGTCGACAGGGCATCAAACGTACTTGCGCGATCGAGGCGGAACCCTCGGGACGTCGGGCGTACAGGGCTTCACCGGGATGAACCGGCAGCTCACGGCCCTGTCGACGAGCCACCGCGGCTTCTTGACACATTGTTAATCAAATCGCAGACTTCGATGCGATGTGCGACGTGTTCGCTCATGTTCCCCCACGTCCCCTCACGAGGAGCTCCCCATGGCTCGCCCGTACCGGTGGATCGCGGTTGCCGCAGTCGCGGTGACGACGATCGGACTGACCCCCCTCACCAGCTTCGCCGACGACACCCCCGGCCCCACGCCCTACCCTCGGCCCGACGTGGCGCAGACCCTGGACCTGCCGGCCGGCGTCGTCGCGGCGATGCGGCGTGACCTGAACCTGACCGACGAGCAGATCGCCGAGCGCTTGCGCGTCGAGGCCGCGGCCCCAGTGGTGCAGAAGCGCCTGAAGGCCAAGCTCGGGCAGGCGTACGGCGGCGCCTGGATCAAGAAGGGCGAGCGGCGCCTCACCGTCGCCGTCACCACCGAGGCCGCCGCCGAACAGGTCCGGGCCGAGGGTGCCGAGGCTCAGCTCGTCGGCCGGGGCGAGAGCGCCCTGGCAGCCGACCGCGCGAAGCTGGACAAGCGCGGCGCGAAGGCGGGCGACGCCATCCGGGCCTGGCGTGCCGACCCCGAGACCAACACCGTCGTAGTGACGGTCAAGCCGGGCGCCGAGGCGCAGGCCCGCAAGTTCGCCAAGGACAGCGGCGTCAGCACGGTCACCGTCGAGACCTCCGCGGTCGCCCCGAAACCGGTGTACGACGTCCGCGGCGGCGACCAGTACGTCATCAACGGCAACACGCTGTGCTCGGTCGGCTTCCCGGCCCGCCGCGGTGGTGCGCCCGGCTTCGTCACCGCCGGTCACTGCGGCGGCCGAGGCGCCCCGACCCGCGGCTTCAACAACGTCGACATGGGCAGCTTCCAGGAGTCGGAGTTCCCGACCACCGACATGGCCTACGTGGGCGTGAACGGCAACTGGACCCCGCAGCCGTGGGTGAACAACTACGCCGGCGGCAACGTCGTCGTGGCCGGCTCCAACGACGCCGCGATCGGCTCCTCGATCTGCCGCTCGGGCCGCACCTCCTCGTGGACCTGCGGCACCCTGCAGGGCCGCAACGAGACGATCAACTACTCGAACGGCCCGGTGTACGGCATGAGCCGGATGAGCGCCTGCGCCAACCCCGGAGACTCCGGTGGCTCGGTCATCGCCGGCAACCAGGCGCAGGGCGTCACCTCGGGCATCTCCGGCGGCTGTGGCGCGGCCAACCCGCAGACCTGGTTCCAGCCGGTCAACCCGATCCTGTCGCGCTGGGGCATCGCCCTGGTCACCAGCGGCGGCGGCAGTGCCGGAGGTGCGGTCATCAGCGCGCTGAACAGCCGCTGCCTGGACGTACCCAACGGCAACTTCTCGGACGGCGTACGGGTGCAGATGTGGAACTGCAACGGCTCGGCCGCCCAGAGGTGGGAGTTCGTCAACGGAACGCTGCGTACGTCCAACAACATGTGCCTTGACGTGGCGTGGGGCTCGACGGCGAACGGCGCGATCCTGCAGATCGTCACCTGCTCGGGCAACCCGGCCCAGCAGTGGGTTCTGTCGGCCGCCGGCGACCTGGTGAACCCGCAGGCCAACAAGTGCGCCGACATCGACGCGTGGAACCCGGACGAGGGCGCCGTGCTGGTGCTGTGGGAATGCCACGGCGGCGCGAACCAGAAGTGGCGCCGCGGTTAGCGGTTCCGTGCAGGCGGGCCGGCCGTACGACACGGCCGGCCCGTCACGCGCGATGGGGCAACGACACCGACCCGAACCGGTCGCCGGGCGCGTACGCTGCGACGGCGGGAGCCGCGAAGGATCGGATGCCGAGCCACCCGGAGGCACACCATGCGACTGCGGGCGCGGGACGTCACGCCGTTCGCCTGCGATGACGGGTCACCGGCGCGGGACGCGTACGCGGTGACGACGGCCGGCCGACGATGACTTTGATCGACCTCGGCGACGCCAGGGCTGCCGTCGTGCCGGCCGGCGCGCCGGTCAACCTGGCACGGCTGCGCCGGCTGGTGCTGGCCGTGCTGACCGTGGTGGGCCTGGCCGCCGTGACCGCCTCGACGCCGCCGTCGCCACCCCTGGTGCGGCCCCTCTGGACCACGGCGCTGCAGCCGAGCGACACCGTGGCCCTGAACGGCCGAACCGTCTACCTGAATCGCAGCAGCTCTTCCGGGCCGGCTGAGGTTGTCGCCTTCGACCTGCCCACCGGCCGCCTGCGGTGGAGCACACCGACCGGAGACGCGTACGGCGTCCGGCCGGTCGGAGATGTCGTGCTGGTGACCACCGGCCCGTTGCCGATCGCCTCGTCGCCGGGACCCCGCACGATCGCGCTCGACGCGGAGACCGGCGCGCCTCTCTGGCAATCGGCCGGCGCCTCCGCCCCGTCGGCGGTGGGCAGCGACATTCTGCTCGCCGAGACCGACCGCACCGGCGCGACCACCGGCCTGCGCCTGCTCGGGCTGCGCGACGGCCGGCAGGTGTGGCGACGCTCGATCACCCCTGCCGAGGAGTGGACGACGATCGTCGAGGGTGGGCGCCCCACCGCTGTCGTCACGGTGACCGGCACCGGCGACGCCACCGTCTACGGCCATGCCGACGGCGCCGTCCGCCACCGCGTCCGCATCCCCTGGAACGGGGTGTACTCGGCGACGCTCTTCCCGGCCGGCGCCCAGCTGGTGGTGATCCGCACGGCCTCCGCCCAGACCGTCGCCACCATCTACCGCGCCGCCGACCTGCGCCCGCTGTGGCGATCCGACGAGCTGATCGGCTACGTCACCGGCTGCGGCCGGCTGATCTGCACGGTCGGCGTCCGCGGGGTGGCCGGCCGCGACCCCGCCACCGGCCGTCAGGCCTGGCGCCGCGACGACTTGAACTTCGTCTGGGACCTCGGCGCCGGCCGCCTGCTGCTCTCCGCCACCGCCAACCTGGCCTCCGCCACCACCGTCCTGGTCGACGCCGCCACCGGGCGCACGATCGGCCGCCCCCTCGGCGGGCCGGAGGCGTTCGTGCCCGGCCCGGCCGGTTCGCTGACGTTGCTGCACGCCACCGGAACACCCCCGGATCGCACCACGGTTGACCGCCTCGACCTGACCGGAGGCAGGCGGACCGTCCTCGGCACGGTCGACCGGCTCGCCGAGCAGGACTGCCAGGGTGTCTCCGGCTATCTGCTCTGCCCGCGCGGAGGCACCCTGACCGTCAACGCTGTCGGCTGACTCGCGGAGTGCCGCCGGTCAGCGGGCGTCCACCCGGGCGTTGCTCGGGTAGGCGGAGCCGTTTCCATCCCCGTTCAGTGGTTCGACTCCGCCGCGCACGGCGGCGGAACTCCCTTCAGACTCTTTCGACAGAACGGTTGGTGTCAATGCGGTGCGCCCACCCGGAAGCGACGGCAAGCCGACACCTCCGGCCGGTCACCGGGCGCGGGAAGCACAGGACGTCGTCGAGCGGCGCTGCCCGATCGCCCGTACGCCGCACTCATGGTCTTTTGCCGCGCAGCCATGAGTCGACCGCGCCGGCCGTGGCGGACGCGTGCTCGCTCAGCATGGTGAAGTGGTCGCCGGCGACATCCACCACATGTGCTCCGGTCCAGTCGAGCCCCTCGGTGGCCCGTACGAAGAGCGTCGCGGTGCCGACCGGCGCCGGCTGCCAATCGGTGAACATGTCGAGGTAGCCGCCCATCGCGATGAGCCGCCGGTCGTCGAGCTCCTCCGTTCCGAGCTGTTCGCGCAGGTTCCGTGCCATTCCGGTAAGGGCCCGGGGGTCACTGCTCGACGGGTACGTGTCGAGCAGCACGAGCGCGGCCGGCGGGCGGCCCTGTGTCTCCAGCCGGCCGGTGACGGCGTGCGCGATCCAACCGCCGGCGGAATGCCCCAGCAGCGCGAACGGCCCGTCGCCGACGGTTCGCAGCACCTCCTCGACGTGCCTGTCCACCAGAGCCTGCACGGTCCGGGGCAGTTCCTCGCCACGGCCGAACCCGGGGTTCGGCAGCACAGTGATGTCGCGGGCGCCGCGGAACCCGGCAGCGAGCCGGGCGTACTCGTGCGGGCCGGACACCGGGCTGATGGTCGGGAAGCAGACCAACTTGGGCATGGCATTGCCGCGGGCCAGCGTGACCGGCTTGGTGACCCGGCCGTCCCCGGCGGGCCGGGAACCGAGCCGTGAGGCGACCACGACCAGCGCCATCGCGTCGGCCACGCTGCCCCGTTCGCAGCCCTCGAGGAAGAGGCCTCCCAACGTCGCGGCCTGCTCGGCGACGTCGGGCGCCGCCAGTTGGCTTGTCAGGAACGTCGCCAGCGCGTCCGGGGTGTCGTGGTCGAAGATGACGTTCGGCGGGAGCCGCAGACCGGTGGTGGTCTGCAGCCGGTTCCGCAGCTCCAGGGCGGTGAGCGAGTCGAGCCCCAGCTCGGTCAAGGGTGCGGCGGCGGGCACCTGGGCAGCGTCGGCGTACCCGAGGACGTGCGCCGCTTCCGCCCGCACGGTTTCCCCGACGAGCCGCGAACGCTCGGCCTCGGCCACACCGGCCAGGCGTGCGGCGAAGCTGGTCGTCCCCACCGGCGCGGCCGTGGTGACCGGCGCGGGGAGCAGCGAACGTAGTGGCGGCGGCAGTTCCTCGGGGCGGGCCGTGCCGTCGCGCAGCCGGGCCGGGTCCCACCGCTGCGCCACCAGCACCGGATGCTGCCGCGCGCAGGCCGCGTCGAACAGCGCCAGCCCTTCGTCGCTCGTCAGCGGCACCGCGGCCGAGCGGGTGATCCGGCGACTGTGCGTTTCGTCCAGCGTGCCGGCCATGCCGCCCGCGAGGTCCCAGGCGCCCCACGCCACCGAGGTGCCGGGCAGCCCACCGGCCCGCCGATGCGTGGCCAGGCCGTCCAGGAAGGCGTTGGCGGCGGCATAGGCGGCCTGGCCGGGGTTGCCGAGCACGCCGGCCGCGCTGGAGAACAGGACGAACGCGGTCAACGGCAGTCCGCGGGTCAGCTCGTGCAGGTGTGTCGCACCGTCCACCTTGGGCCTCAGGACGGCGGTCAGCCGCGGGCCGGTGAGCCCCCCGACCATCCCGTCGTCGAGGATCCCGGCGGTGTGCACGACGCCGGTCAGCGGCGCGTCGGCGGGCACGGCCGCCAGCACCTCGGCGAGCCGGTCGCGGTCGGCGACGTCGCAGGCCGCGGTGGTGACCGTGGCGCCGGCGGCGGACAGCTCGGCCACCAGCTCGGCCGCGGGCGGCCGCCGGCTGATCAGCAGCAGCCGCCGCACCCCGTACGCGGTGACGAGGTGCCGGGCCATCAGACCGCCGAGCGCGCCGGACGCCCCGGTGATCAGCACAGTTCCCGTCGCCGGCCAGGCGGGGGCCGGGGCAAGGCCGGGGACTGCGGCGGGGTCGGGGGCGGGCAGGCGGGCCAGGCGCGGCATCAGCAGCCGGTCGCCCCGAGCGGCAATCTGCGGCTCACCGGCGCCGAGCACGGCCGGGAGCAGCTCGGGCAGCCGGGCCGGCTCGTCGACGTCCAGCAGCACGAACCGCCCGGGATGCTCCGCCTGGGCCGAGCGCACCAGCCCCCACACCGCCGCACCGGGCAGGTCGGAGACGTCCTCGCCCGGACCCGTCGCCACGGCGCCCGCGGTCATCACGACCAGGGGTGGCGAGCCCGGGTCGGCACGCTCCAGCCACTGCTGCACGGCCGTCAGCGCACGCTCGGTGGCGGCGTGGGCATCGGTGCGCGAGCCGGCGAGCACTGTCACGGCGTACGGGTCGGCGGCGGGATCCGGCATCTCGTCCCCGGCGACGATCAGCCCGTACGGCGTGACCGGCGCGGAAGCCGGGACGCGGACCCACTCCACCTGGAACAGCGAGTCCCGGGTGGGGTCGCCGCGCAGCTGCTCGGGCGTGGCGGGTCGCAGGGTGAGCCCGTCCACGGTGGCGACCGTACGGCCGGAGGCGTCCGCCAGCACGATCGAGACGGTGTCCTGCCCGGCCGGCGTCATCCGGACCCGCAGCGCCGAGGCCGCGGAGCCGTACAGCCGTACGCCGTGCCAGGCGAACGGCAGCCGCACCGCACCCGTGTCGTCCGCGGTGACCGCGGGGTGCGCGCCGACCTGCAGGGCGGCGTCGAACAGGGCCGGATGCAGCGCGAAGCCCTCGCCGGCGACGTGCTCGGGCAGCGCCACCTCGGCGAAGAGCTCGCCGTCGCGGCGCCACGCCGCGCGCAGGCCCCGGAACGCGGGTCCGTAGCCGAGTCCACGATCCGCCAGCGCCGTGTAGAGGTCGTCCACGGCGAGCGTTTCGGCGCCCTCAGGCGGCCACGGCATCGCGGTGGCCGCGGCGGGTGCCGCCGCCGGATCGAGATGGCCCGACGCGTACGGGGCCCAGTCGCCGTCGGTTGTCCCGCGCGCGTGCACCGTCACCGCCCGGCGCCCCGCCTCGTCCGCCGCCGTCAGCAGGACCTGCAGCTGCACCGCCTCGCCCTCGCCGATCACCAGCGGGGCGTGCTGCACCAGTTCGCCCAGCGGCAGGCCACCGGCCCGCTGCCCGAGCCGCGCGAGCATCTCCACCAGGGCTGCGCCGGGCAGCACCAGGGCGCCACCCACGGTGTGATCTGCCAGCCAGGGGTGCCGGGCCGCGGAGAGCAGGCCGGTGCTGACGAGGTCGCCGTTGGGCAGCGCCAGCTCCGCCCCCAGCAGCGGATGCCCGGCGCTCAGCAGTCCGGCCTGCGCGACGTTCGTCTCGCCGGGAGGTTCGGCGAGCCAGTAGCGCTCGCGTCGGAAGGGGTACGTCGGCAGGTCCACCCGCCGGCGCGGGCCATCGTCGTCGACGATGTGCATCGAGCCCGCGGCGCCCGCGGCGTACAGCTGGGCGGCCGCGGTGAGCAGCGCCTCCGGCTCGTCGCGGTCGCCACGCAGCGCCGGCGCCGCGACCGTCACCGCGTCACCCGGCAGGACGCCCAGCACGGCCGGGGCCAGCACGGCGTCCGGGCCCAGTTCCAGGAAGCGGGTGACGCCGCGGGCGGACAGGGCGGCGACGGCGGCGGTGAATCGCACCGGCAGGCGCACCTGGGAGACCCAGTAGCCGGGGTCGCGAAGTTGCTCGGCCGTCGCCGGCGAGCCGGTGACGGTGGACACCAGCGGCACCGCTGGGAAGGCATAGCTGATCTTTTCGGCGACGGTCCGGAACTCGTCCATCATGGGTTCCATCAGCGGGGAGTGGAACGCGTGGCTGACGCTCAACCGACGGGTCCGGCGGCCGGCCGTTTCCCACCGCGCGGCCAGCTCTTGCACCGCGGGCCCGGTCCCGGCGACGACCACGGCCTCGGGGCCGTTGACCGCGGCCAGCGAGACGTCGGCGCGGCCGGACACGGCCTCCAGCGCCTCGGCCTCGGTGGCCTGGACCGCCAGCATGGCGCCGCCGGGCGGCAGCGCCTGCATGAGCTGCCCCCGCGCGGCGACCAGGGCCGCCGCGTCGTTCAGGCTCCAGAGGCCGGCCACGTGTGCCGCTGCGAGCTCCCCGATGGAGTGCCCGGCCACCAGGTCGGGACGGAAGCCCCACGAGCTCAGCAACCGGTGCAGTGCCACCTCCAGCGCGAAGGTGGCCGCCTGCGTGAACACGGTCCGGCCGAGTTCCGCGGCGTCACGGTCGACGACAGCGCGGACGTCGGCGCTCAGGTGATCGCTCAGGGCGTCGCAGACCTCGTCGAAGGCGGCGGCGAACACCCCGAACCGTTGTCGCAGGCCGGCGCCCATCCCGAGGCGTTGCGCGCCCTGGCCCGTGAACAGGAAAGCCGTGCCGCCGCCGGACGCGACGCCGCGGACGACCCCCGCCGTGTCCTCGCCGTTCGCGACGGCGTCCAGTTGCTCCCTGAGCCGCGCCCGGCCGGCGCCCAGCAGGACGGCCCGGTGGCTGAGCGCGGCCCGGGTCGTCGCCAGCGACCAGCCCACGTCGGCCGGGTCGAGGTGCGGGTGTGCGTCGAGGTGGCCGGCGAGCCTGCGGGCCTGCTCCCGCAACGCCGGGACGGTCTTGGCCGACAGCACCCACGGCGTGCCGGCTTCCGTGGCCTCCCCCTCCTCCGGCGCCGCTTGTTCCCCTTCTTCCACGATGACGTGGGCGTTCGTGCCGCTGATCCCGAACGCCGAGACCGCGCCGCGGCGAGGGCGGCGCCCGGCCGGCCACGGCGCCGGCTCGGTCAGCAGCCGGACAGTCCCGGACGACCAGTCGGCATGCCGGGTCGGCGCGGCGACGTGCAGCGAGGCCGGAAGCTCGGCGTGGCGCATCGCGAGGACGAGCTTGATGATCCCGCCGACGCCGGCCGCGGCCTGGGTGTGTCCCAGGTTCGACTTGAGCGACCCGAGCCGGAGCGGATCCGCCGGGGACCTGCCCCGGCCGTAGGTGGCCAGGATGGCGTTGGCCTCGATCGGGTCGCCCAGCGCGGTGCCGGTGCCGTGCGCCTCCACCACGTCCACGTCGGAGGGACCGAGCCCGGCCGAGGCCAGCGCCTGCCGGATCAGGCGTTGCTGGGCGTCGCCGTTGGGTACGGTCAGGCCGCTGCTGGCGCCGTCCTGGTTCACGGCCGAGCCGCGCACCACCGCCAGGACGGGATGGCCGTTGCGGCGAGCGTCCCCGAGCCGTTCGAGCAGCAGCATCCCGGCGCCCTCGGACCAGGCGGTGCCGTCGGCGTCGTCGGAGAACGGTTTGCAGCGGCCGTCCGGGGCCAGCGCGCGCTGGCGGCTGAACTCGACGAACGACAGCGCGCCGCTCATCACCGTCACTCCGCCGGCCAGGGCGAGGTCACATTCGCCGCCGCGCAGGGCCTGCCCGGCCAGGTGCACCGCCACGAGCGACGACGAGCAGGCGGTGTCGACCGTGAGCGCCGGGCCGTTCAGCCCGAAGGTGTACGACACCCGGCCGGAGACGACACTGCCGGCACTGCCGACCGCGGCCAGGCCCTCCACCTGCGCCGGGATGTGGTGCAGACGGGTCGCGTAGTCCTGGTACATGACGCCGGTGAAGACCCCCGTACGGCTGCCGCGCACGGCGCCGGGGTCGATGCCGGCCCGCTCCAGCGCCTCCCAGGTGACCTCCAGCATCAGCCTCTGCTGCGGGTCCATGGCAAGCGCCTCACGGGGGCTGATGCCGAAGAACGCCGGGTCGAAGCCGGCGACGTCGTCGAGGAACCCGCCGTGGCGGACGTAGCTGGTGCCCGGGTGGTCCGGGTCCGGGTGGTACAGCCCGTCGAGGTCCCAGCCCCGGTCTGCGGGGAACGGCGTGATCGCGTCGCCGCCGTCCGCGAGCAGGCGCCACAGGTCTTCCGGCGATCGGACCCCGCCGGGATAGCGGCAGGCCATGCCGATGACGGCGATCGCATCATCGTCGTCCAGGCTGCGCGGCACTGCCTCGCCCGGGGCGGGTCCGCTGCGCGTGCCGGCGTCGATGTGGCGGGCCAGGGCGGCCGGTGTCGGGTGGTCGAACACCACGGTGGCCGGCAGTGCCACCCCGGTGATCGCCGCCAGCCGGCCGGCGAGTTCGACGGCGCCCGACGAGTCGATCCCCTGCTCGGTGAAGCCGCGCTCCGGGTCGACGTCCGCCGGTCCGGGCGCGCCGATCATCGCGGCCGTCGCCGTACGGACCGCGGCCAGGGTCGACGGCACGGGCTCCTTCACCGGCGGCAGGAATGGGAGGGAGAGTTCGCGGACGACAGCGTCGGGCAGCAGGTGCCGCATGATCTTGCCGGAGGCCGTACGGGGAATCGTGTCGACCTGGTAGAGGCGCACGGGCACCTTGAACGGGGCCAGCCGTTCCCGGACAGCCGCCAGGACCGCCCCGGGCTCGATCACGTCTTCACCGGCGACGAGATACGCCTCCGGCACCTGGCCGAGAACCGGGTCCGGGGCGCCACGGACGGCAGCGTCGGCCACCCCGGGCACGCTGATCAGCGCCTGCTCCACCTCGGCCGGATGGATCTTCTCACCGCCGCGGTTGATCAGCTCGCGGACCCGGCCGGTGACGGTCAGCCGCCCGTCGGCGTCCCGGCGGGCCACATCGCCGGTGCGGTACCAGCCGTCGGGCACGGCGAGCGCGGTTGCGTCCGGGTCGTCGCGGTAGCCCGCCATCACGGTGGCCCCGCCCACGTGGACCTCGCCCTCGCCCGGCGACCCCGGCGGCAGCGGAACCGCGGTTTCCGGGTCCACCAGGCGCACGTGTACGCCGGGCACCGGTGCGCCGCACGATTCGAGCTCCGGCGGGGTCGACGGCGTGGAGATGGCGATCGGGCCGGAGGTCTCGGTGCAGCCGTACACGTCGCACAGCGGCGCGCCGAAGACCTCGGCGACCGTACGGCGCAGGGACGCCCCGGCCGGGGCGCCCGCGGTGAGGCAGACCCGCAGCGACGGGGCGGGGTGGCCGGTCGCCACCCGGAGCAGCCGGTGATACATGGCCGGGACACCCGCCAGCACTGTGTACGGTTCGGCGGACAGCTGGGCGAGCAGCATCTCGGGTGCGAACCCGTTGACCAGACGCACCCGGGCGCCCGCGATGAGGGCGCTGTGCAGCGCGAAGCTGTGCGAGAAGCTGTGGAAGAGCCCGAGCGGCCACAGCACCCGGTCGTCGGGGCCGAGCCCGAGCACCTCCACCGACGCCCGCGCGGCCCGCAGGCACGCGTCCGGTGTCAGCAGAACGCCCTTCTGCCGCCCGGTCGTCCCGGACGTGAACAGGGTCCAGGCCGGTTCATCGCCGGGCGCGTCGTCACGCGGCCCGGCGACCGGCTCGCGGTCAAGCAGATCCTCAACCATCACGAGCTGGGCACGTAACGGGCTCAGGCGTGTGGCCTGATGCTCGTCGGCGATGACCACGCGAGGGTCGCTGTCGGCCAGCAGCGCCGCCAGTTCCGGCCTGGTCATGCTCGGGTTCAGGGGAACGCCCACCGCCCCGGCCCGCAAGACCGCCAGGTAGCTCTCCACCATCTCGACCCGGTTGGACATCACCATCGCGACCCGGTCGCCGCGCTCGACGCCCGCGTCCGCCAGGTGACCAGCCAGCCGGCCGCTGTGCCGGAACAGCTCGGCGAAGGTGACGGCCCGCCGGTCGTCCTCGTACGCGATCCGGTCGCCGCGCGTCTCGGCGTGCCGGCGCAGCAGATCAATCACGGTGCTTTTCCGTTTCGACGATGATTCCCTCGATCTCCACGAGCAGGTCCGCCCGGCAGATGTCGACGTTGAAGAACGCGATGTCGGCCTCGGGCGAGAACGCGTCCCGGCAGAGCCTGCGCACCCGTTCGAGGTCACCGGCGTGGCGGACGTAAACCTTGACGGTGCGCAGGTCGGCAGGCGAGTAACCGCCGGGCACACCGTGGGCGGCCAGGTTGTCCCGGCCGACGACCCGATCGATGTTCTCCAGCGTGCAGGCCACCTGCCGGTCGAGGTCGCCTTCGTGCACGGTGCGATGCCCGCGGATGCTCGCCGTCCCGGACACGTACAGGTGACCGGGAGCGCCGTCCGGCCCGGCCAGGTAGGTTGCCCGCGCAAAGCTGGGCGACCGCGGGCCGTGCTCCGGCGGATAGTGGTACGCGGGCACCTGCCCCGGATTCTCCAAGTGCACCGGCCGTACGGACCGGGACGCGAGAAGGCAGAACGCGATCCCGCCACCGCGGGCGCCCACACCGGTAGCGGCGGGCATCACACCATCCGTGGCCCAGCGGTCCACCGCCTCCGCCCGGCCGATGCAGAAGTCCCGGTACACCTCGACGCCGTCGGCGTTGGAATCGTTGATGCCGGACACGAAGTTCCACATCCGGAACGCGTACGGGAATCCCAGGCTCTCCATCAGCCGGAACGCTTCACCGTAGGCCTGCCGGACGGCCTCGCTGTACCGCGGCGCCGGGGCGATCCGGCCGGCGCAGAACAGGTGCTCACCGTCGTGGCTGTACCGCAGACCGGCGTACCGTCCGGCGGTGACCGGCCCGGTCGTCTCCCACAACTCCGTGAAACCCGCCTGCCCGTCCGTGGCCATCGGCACGGTCAGCTGCGGCGCCAGCGAACCGGCGGGCTCCTCGGCCGCCTCCGCCGCAAAGTGGACGGCCGCCAGCGGGCGCCGGAAGCCGTCATCGACACCCACAGTGCCCAGGTCGACGAAGCGTGACCGCAACGACGGCACCGGGGCCGGCGGTGGAGTCGCGTCACCGTCCTGGTCGTACCGAGCCCGCGAACTACTGCCCGTGATGCGCAAAGCTGACCCTCTCGCCTGCCGTCGAAGCGGATGCCAGCATCGAACCTCACCCACGCAAGCCCATGATCATCGTCGCGACGATGTATCAGCGCCCCCACGAAGGACGAAGCCGTCTCCCTTCCGCGCCAGGGCCCACGGCGCGGCAGGGCGACGGCCTTCAGGCCCGCACGAGTCGAGGTCAGACCGCGCGCAGCTCCATGGCGTGATAGCCGGCACGGACCGGATAGGTCGCGCCCCGTTGCCAGCCGGTCGCGGTGAAGAGGGCGTCGAACTCGTCGAGGTCCCGTTCCATGCCGCTGGTCACGGCCAGCATGAACAGGTCGGAGATGGCGGTGAAGTCCCGTTCGCCGAGTTCCCCGAGGAGCATCTCCACGACGACGGCGCGTCCGCCGGTCATCGTTGCCGCTCGGCAGTTGCGCAGGATGGTGCGGCAGCGGTCGTCGTCCCAGTCGTGCAGCACGGTCTTGAGCAAGTACAGATCCCCGGCCGGAACGGCGGTGAAGAAGTCACCGGCCACCGCCGTGCAGCGGTCGGACAGGCCCTGCTTCGACGCGTTCTGACGCGCGATTTCGGCGTTGTTCATCGCGCATGAGACGGAAGGTGGCGCGCTCGTGACTGCCCTCGCGCCGGCTCACCTCCAAAGCGGTCTGTGCACCCTCCGTGTACCGAGATCGGCGGTCAGTGGCGCGACCCCCGGGCCCGCGGGCTCCGGCTGCGCGAGCCCTGCTGGACGCTCAGAAGCGGTCGAACTTTGCTTCCAGGTCGCCCGGCGGCACGCTCGCGCCGCTCAGTGCGGGTGCCGCGTTCTCGTGGTAACCGCTGCCGTCCCGGCCGGATCGGTAAGGAGTGCTGTTCCAGGCTGAGACGGCACGCGAGCCGGCGTGTTCGGGCGTGCGCGGGGTCGACGGCCGGCCGGGCGAACCGGTGTGGAAGAAGTCCATCAGAGCGGTGAGCTGCGCCGTCTGCGCCGACATCTGCTGGGCGGTGGCGGCGAGTTCCTCACTGGACGATGCGGTCTGTTCGGTGACCTTGCCGATCTGGGTCATCGCGATGTTGATCTGTCGTACGCCGGTGGACTGTTCCCCGCTCGCCGCGGCGATCTCCTGCACGAGGTCGGAGGTGCGGATGATGCTGGGGATGATCGTGGAGAGCAGGTCGCCGGCGCGTTCGGCGGTCTGCACGCTGCCGGCCGCCAACTCGCTGATCTCCTGGGCGGCGATCTGGCTGCGCTCGGCGAGTTTGCCGACCTCGCTGGCCACCACGGCGAAGCCTTTGCCGTGCTCTCCGGCACGGGCCGCCTCGATCGTGGCGTTGAGCGCCAGCATGTTGGTCTGGAAGGCGATGTCGTCGATGATGCCGATCTTGCTGGTGATCTCCTTCATGGCGGCCACGGTCCGCTGCACGGCGTCGCCACCCTCCTGAGCCTCAGCGGCGGTGGTGGTCGCGATGCCCTCCGTCGCGCTCGCGTTCTCGCTGTTCTGGCTGATACCCGCAGTCATCTGCTCGATGCTCGCCGTCGTCTCCTCCACACTGGCCGCTTGTTCGGTGGCGGCCTGGGACAGGCTCTGCGACGCGCCGCTGATCTGCAGCGACGCACTGTTGAGCTGCGCCGCCGACTCCACGACGGTGCTGACCGTCTCGCCGAGGCGCCCGAGCGCGCTGTTGAGGGCAGTGCCCATCCGGCCGACCTCGTCGTGACCGGCCACAGCGACCCGCTGGTCCAGGCGGCCCTGCGCGAGGCCGGTGAGCACGGTGACCGTCTCGTTCAGCGGCCGTGCGACGGCGCGGGTGATGAGCTGGACCACGGTGAAGGTGAGGATGAGCGCCCCCACGATCAGGATGATCAGCATCAGCCGCGCCGTGGAGTAGGCGTTCGCGGAGTCGTCCAGCGACTTCTTCGCAGCGGCATCGTTCTGGGTGATCAGGTTGTTGACCGCTGTGCTGATGGAATCGGACACCGGGTTCACGTCCGTATTGACGACCTGGTTGAATTCCGGTAGCCGGTTTGCGACGGCGAGCGGCTTGAGCTTGTCGTTGACCAGCTTCTTGTACGTGGTCCAGGCGGTGAGGAAATCCTTCTCGTCGGAGTCGGTGGGCGTCGCGGTGGAGAAGCTGCCCCAGACCTGATCCAGTTTCGCGATCGACGCGTCCAGGTTCGTCACGGCGGCATCGGTTTCTGTCCCCGCACGCGCCATGGCGACGCGGCGCAGCTGCAACCGGACCTCGTTGTAGTCGGTGGCCACCTCGCCGAGAATGCGTACGTCGTGCAGGTTGTTGCCGTAAAGGTTCGCCAACCGGTCCTGGGTCTTGCCGAGCTGAACTATTCCTACCAGCCCGATGGCGATCAGCAGCACGCACACCACACCCGCGAGCCCGCGCAGTTTCCAGGCGATGGGCATGTCCCGGAACCCGGCGCGACCACGGTTCTGACGTGTTTCCGGCGACTCTGCCATGGAACGAAATCCCCCATCTGGCACTTCTGCTGCCATCAGACCCAGCCGGGCCCCGGCCACGACCAAATCAGCCTATCGACGTGCGGTCCCGCGAAATGCCGGAATGGAAGCAATGTTGGAGACCTTCGCGGGTTCCGGGCCCGGCGGAAACAGACAACCGGCCGTATTCAGGGCCGAGTCCCGGATTCGCCGCAGCCCCTTCAACAATCTGATCGAATGAGAGGAGGTGCGGGGTAAAGGGGGGCCAACTGTGAACACGGTTACCGAGGCCGGGCGGTACCTGACGTTCACGCTCAACGGCGAGGCATACGCGCTCGACATCTTCCATGTCACGGAGATTCTCGAGTACCGATCGCTGACCGTGGTGCCGATGATGCCGGACTTCATCCGGGGCGTGATCAACTTGCGCGGCCGGGCGGTGCCGGTCATTGATCTCGCGATGCGTTTCGCCCGGGGCAGCACCACCATCGGGCGTCGCACCAGCATCATCATCGTGCACATCCAGGACCCGTCGCTCGCCGAGATCGCCGAGGTGGACTCCGACGACAAGGGCATCGCTGACGGTCAGGACATCGGCGTCCTGGTGGACTCCGTGACCAAGGTCGTCACGCTGTCGTCCGATGACATCGAGCCGGCTCCCGCGTTCGGCGCCGGGATCCGCGCGGACTACATCAGCGGCATGGCCCGCCGCGACGACGACTTCCTCATTCTGCTGGACATCAGCCATGTGCTGTCGATCAGCGACATGGTCCGGCTCAGTGATCTCGCCCAGCAACCGCCGATCGATCGTTCGCCGGTTGAGGACGGTGGCATACCGGCCGGGCCGGGCGAGCCGTGACAGCTCCGAACCATCACCCGAGGACGATCAGCCACGGTGATTTCCGGTACATCACCGGCGTACTGCACGAGCAGACCGGCATCTGGCTCGCGCCGGGCAAGGAGACCCTGGTCTCCGGACGGCTGGACAAACGGATCCGGGCGCTGGGCCTGAGCGACTACTCGGACTACGTACGCCTGCTGCGCGACCGCCGCGACGAGGCGGAACTGCACCATCTGATCAACCTGCTCACCACGAACGAGACCTTCTTCTTCCGCGAGGCGCAGCATTTCGACTACCTGCGCCGGGAGGTCCTTCCAGCACGTCGGACCGGACGCCCGTTCCGTCTCTGGAGCGCGGCCAGTTCGACCGGCGAGGAGGCCTACACGGCGGCCATGGTGCTGGCTGACACGCTGCCCGCCGGCACGTGGGAGATCGTCGGTACGGACATCTCCACCCGGGTGGTGGAGCGCGCCCGGAAAGGGCTCTACCCGATCGAGGCGGCCGAACGCATCCCCCGGCCGATGCTGCGCCGCTTCTGTCTGAAGGGCCGCGAGGAGTACGAGGGGCTGATGACGGTCACCGCCGAGCTTCGCTCAGGGGTGCAGTTCCACCGCCGCAACCTCATCGAGGACTTTCGCCAACTGGGCCGCTTCGACGTGATCATGCTTCGCAACGTGATGATCTACTTCAACCTGGAGACGAAGCGCTCGCTGATTCCGCGGCTGCAGGAGATGCTGGTGCCCGGCGGTCATCTGATCATCGGCAGTTCCGAGTCGCTCAACTCCATCCCGTCGCAGTTGCGCATGGTGGAACCGTCGATCTACCGGTGGGAAGGCGACGCCCGTGCCTGAGGTCTTCCTGCATCCCGGCGACTACCACTTCGGGGGTGCCGGCACCCGGATTCACACAGTGCTGGGTTCGTGCGTCTCGATCACGGTCTGGCATCCCACATTGCGGCTCGGAGGCATGTGCCACTACATGCTGCCGGCTCGGCGCCGCACCGATCACGGTCCGCCGGACCCCCGCTACGCGGACGGTGCGATCGGCATGTTCCTGCGCGACGTGCGACGCGCGAACACGACACCAGGACAGTACGAGGTGAAGATGTTCGGCGGGGGCAGGCAATTCCCGGAGTCCGGCATCCCGGCTCCGCTCGATGTCGCCAGGCACAACATCGACGCCGGGATCGCGCTGCTCGAACGGCATGATTTCGCTCTGACCGTCAGCAATCTGGGGGGCACCGGAGCACGCCGGCTGATCTTCGACATCGGCACCGGAGACGTGTGGCTACGCACGCTGGACCGGTCCCGCGACCGCGACGAGGCGACGGCGTGACGGGGCGCATCGGGGTGCTGATCGTGGACGACTCGGCAGTCGTCCGGCAGGTGCTGTCCACCCGCCTGCGAGAGAACCCCGGCATCGACGTCGTCGGGGCCGTGCCCGACCCGATCTTCGCCATGGAACACATGAACAAGACCTGGCCGGACGTCGTGGTGCTGGACCTCGAGATGCCGCGAATGGACGGGCTCACGTTCCTGCGGAAAATCATGGAGGTCCGGCCGACGCCGGTGGTGATCTGCTCAACGCTGACCCGCCGGAGCGCCGACATCTCGATGGAGGCGCTCGCCGCCGGCGCCGTCTCGGTGATCGCCAAGCCGACGACCGGGCTGAAGAAGTTCATCGAGGACGAAAGCGGCGACATCGTGGCCGCTGTCCGGGCGGCCGCTGCCTCCGCACAGGCGAGAAGAACCCGGACGGCCCGGGCCGGTGGGCCGGCGCCCGCCGCTCCGCCCTCACCTCCCCGGAACCGGCTGACGGCCGCGAAGGAGGAACGCTTGATCGCGATCGGCACGTCCACCGGCGGCACGCAGGCGCTGGAGGTGGTGCTGCCCGCCCTCGCGCCCGGTGGGCCGGGCGTAGTCGTGGTGCAGCACATGCCGGAGAAGTTCACCGCGGCGTTCGCCGCCCGGCTCGACACCATGTGCAGGGTACGGGTCCAGGAGGCGCAGGACGGGGATCCGGTTCTGCCGGGCCACGTGCTGATCGCGCCGGGCGGCCGCCACCTCGAGGTCGTGAGGATGGATACCGGCTTCCGGGTCCGGGTCTTCGACGGGCCGCCGGTCAACCGGCACCGGCCATCGGTGGACGTGCTGTTCCGATCCGTCGCGAAGGCCGTCGGCCCCGGCGCGCTCGGCGTGATCATGACGGGCATGGGTGACGACGGCGCGCGTGGACTGCTGGAGATGCGCCGGGCCGGCGCTTACACGGTGGCGCAGGACGAGGCGACTTGTGTGGTGCACGGGATGCCGCGGGAAGCGGTCGCGCTCGGGGCCGTTGATCGTGAGTCATCCCTTGCCCTGATCGCGGAGGTGATCCACCAGCATGGCTGAAACGCTTGTCGCAGTGATCGCATTGGCTGCCGGTTTCGGAGCCGGTTATCTGGCACGGGCCCGCCGACGCGGCGGGCGTACCGACACGGTGCGTTTACCACCGGATCGTTACGCCGAAAGTGTCGCCGAGTTCGCCGGCGCGGTGGCGCCCGTGTGGTCCGGGCAGATCGACTCGTCCCGGACCCAGATGGAAACGGCCGTCGGACGGCTCACTGAGACCTTCGGTGGCATCGTCGAGCATCTCGACTCTGTGCTGACGTCGTCGTCGGAGGCCTTGCACGATGGGCAGGGCGGCGCGTTCGACCGCAGCCGCCAGCGTCTCGATGACGTGGTGGACACGCTTGACCAGGCACTGACCGCCAAGCGTGAATCCCTGGCGGAACTTCACTCACTGCTCAGCCTCAACCAGGAACTCCGGCAGATGTCGCACGAGGTCACCCGGATCGCCGCGCAGACGAACCTGCTGGCCCTCAACGCCGCCATCGAAGCCCAACGCGCGGGTGCGGTGGGCGCGTCGTTCGGCGTCGTGGCCCTGGAGGTCCGTCAGCTGGCCGACCGCTCGCAGAACACCAGCGCGCGCATGGTCGACAACGTCGACCGGGTCGCCGCGGCGATCACCTCGGTGCTGACCGCCGCGGAGTCCAGTGCCGAACGCGAGGGCAACTCGGTGACCCACGCCAACGGAGAGGTGCAGGCCGTTCTCGACGACCTGATGGCCATGCTCTCCCGGATGCGGGATTCCTCCCAGCAACTGGAACAGGCCGCGGTCGGCATCCGCGGGGAGATCGCTGATTCACTGGTCAGCCTGCAGTTCCAGGACCGGGTCAACCAGATGCTCGAACACCTGCGGGACAACATTCTCCGCTTTCCCGAGCTTGCTGCCGACGCAGCGACCGGCGGGGCGCCTCTGGACGCCCGCGTGCTCCTCGACGATCTTGCGGCCAAATACACCATGGCCGAGGAACACAAGACGCACAGCTCCGGCACGTCCGCGAAAGTATCCGAATCCGAAATCACGTTCTTCTAGGAGACGGCCATGGCCAAGACCATTCTCATCGTGGATGACTCCGCGTCGGTACGACAGGTCGTCAGCATCGCCCTGAAGGGTGCCGGCTACGAGGTGATCACGGGCACGGACGGCAAGGACGCACTGACCAAACTCAACGGGCAGCGCATCCACCTGATCATCTCGGACGTCAACATGCCGAACATGGACGGCATCACCTTCGTGGCCGAGGCGAAGAAGCTGCCCGCTTACAAGTTCACCCCGATCATCATGTTGACCACAGAATCCCAGGAGGACAAGAAGCGCCAGGCCCAAGCAGCAGGCGCCAAAGCGTGGGTGACCAAGCCGTTCCAGCCCGAGCAGATGCTCGGCGCGGTGGCAAAGCTGGTCCAACCGTGACAGCACCACGCCGGTTCGTCGTCGACGAGGAACTGACCATCGTGACCGCGGCCGACCACCGGCAGCGTCTGCTGGCCGCCCTGGGCGACCCCAACGGTCTGAGCATCGACCTGTCCGGGGTGGCGGACATCGACACCGCCGGTCTGCAGCTGCTGGTGATGGCACGCGCCGAAGGCGAGCGCCTGGGCATACCGGTCGAGTTCGCCGAGCCCAGCGCCGCTGTCACCGAGGCCCTGTCGTTGACCCGGCTGGAGCTGTGATGGCGCTCGACGACGATATGCGCGAAGCGCTCGACATGTTCGTGACCGAGGCGCGGGATCTGGTGCAGGGCCTGGAGGAAGGGCTGCTGGAACTCGAGGACCAGCCGTCCGGCGGGGAGACCGTCAACGCCGTGTTCCGGGCCGCGCACACGCTCAAGGGGTCGTCCGGCCTGTTCGGTCTGCAGCACCTGGTCGCCTTCACGCACGTCGTGGAGACCGTGCTGGGCTCGGTCCGTGACGGGACGTTGGACGTTACGCCGGGCCTGGTCAGCGCGCTGCTACCCTGCACCGACCACCTCTCCGCGATGATCGAGAACTTGGCCCGAGGGCAGCTCGAACCGGACGCCGCGCTGGCCGCCGACGGTACGCGACTGCTGTCCGGGCTGGAACCGTACCTCGCGGACGGCGGTGCCATGACCCCGGCCAGGGCGGCGCCCGGCGCCGACGCGGAGCCGCACGAAGGGGCGTGGCGGCTCGAGCTGGGCTTCGGTGAGGACTGCCTGCGCAACGGCATGGACCCGCTGTCGTTCCTGCGCTACCTGGCCACCCTCGGCACGGTGACTGATGTCGTCACGGTCACCGACCGGCTCCCGGATGCCGCCGAGATGGACCCCGAGTCCTGTTATTTCGGTTTCCAGGTGGATCTCGTCACCGCGGCCCCGAAGAGCGAGATCGAGGCGGTCTTCGACTTCGTCCGCGAGGACAGCGACATCCGGATCGTCCCGGCGGACAGCCAGCTCGACACGTACGTGCGGGCCATCCGTGCCATGCCGGAGAACGACCGCATCGGCGACGTGCTGGTGGCCAGCGGCGCGGTCACCGAACTGGAATTGGCCGAGGCGCTGCGCATCCAGCAGGAACGAGCCTTACGGGGGAAAACCCAGCCGGTCCCCATCGGCGAGATCCTGATCGAGCAGGGGATCGTCCAGCGGGGCATCGTGGACGCCGCGCTGGGCCGCCAGCGGCGGACCACCGAAACCCGCTCGCAGGACACGCGGACGATCCGGATCGACGCCGCCCGCCTGGACAAGCTCATCGACCTGGTCGGCGAATTGGTGATCGCCCAGTCGAGCACCGGCATACCGAGCAGTTCGGGAGGGGAAACGTCTGCCGAGGCACAGGGCGAGGTGATGCGGCTTGTCGACGAGGTCCGGCACAGCGCGCTCTCGCTGCGCATGGTGCCGATCGGCTCGACGTTTCGCCGCTTCGAGCGGGTGGTGCGCGATGTCTGCATGGAGTTGGGCAAGGAAGTGTCCCTGGTCATCACCGGCGGGGACGCCGAGATGGACAAGGCACTCGTGGAGCGAATCAGCGATCCGCTGCTGCACCTGGTGCGAAACTCGCTGGACCACGGGATCGAACTACCCGGGGAGCGACGCAATCGCGGCAAGACGCAGCAGGGCACGCTGCGGCTCAACGCCTATCACGACGCCGGGAACATCGTGATCGAGGTCGCTGACGATGGCCGGGGCCTGGACCGGGAACGCATCCTCGCCAAGGCTGTCGAACGGGAACTGGTCGCGCCCGGTACCCCCCTCACCGACTCCGAGGTCTACAACCTGATCTTCGAACCGGGCTTCTCCACCGCGGAGACCGTCTCCAACCTCTCCGGCCGCGGTGTCGGCATGGACGTGGTGAAGCGCAACGTCACCGCACTACGCGGCAGCATCGAGGTGGAGACGGCCCGGGGCGTCGGCACCACGATGCGCATCCGGCTTCCTCTCACCCTGGCCATCATCGACGGCTTCCTGGTCGGCGTCGGCTCCTCCTCGTTCATCGTGCCCCTCGACCGGGTGACCGAATGCGTCGAGCTACCGCCCGGCCCTCTCGTACGCGACTGCATGAACCTGCGCGGCGAAGTGCTGCCGTTCATCCGGCTCCGGCAGATCTTCGGGATTCCTGGCCAGGCGGCACGACGACAGAACGTCGTGATCGTCGAGCAGTCCGGACAGCGTACCGGCCTCGTCGTGGACAGCCTGCTCGGTGAGTTGCAGACAGTGATCAAGCCGCTCGGCATCCTCTTCAGCAGGGTGAAGTGCATCAGCGGGTCGACCATCCTCGGCAACGGCGAGATCGCTTTGATCCTCGACGTGGGCCCGCTGATCGCCGACCACTCCGATCGCGAACAGGTCCGCCAGGCCGTTCCGGTCGGCTGATCAGCGGGACGGATCCGCAGGCGGCGCTGTCCGCACGCGAGACCGCCCCGCGCCTGGCCGTCGTGGTGCAGGAAACCGGCGGCGAGGCGGCGCTGAGCGTGGCCGAGATGGTGCTGCTCGGAGCCTCAGTTCACGGGCCGCTGTGTCCCGTGCCGGTGAGCCAGGCGGTCTCGCCCTGGTGGAACGCGTCGAGCTCGGCCGGCCGGTCGTCGCCGAGCAGGTCCTGACTCACCGTCACGCCGCGGGTGGACTGGATCCAGGTGAGGAACCGGTAGGACGGCCGGAACCCGGCGAGCCGGCCCGCGTCCACCGGCAGCGCCTCACCCGCGTATACGGGACGTAACTCGTCGCGTTCCAGCAGGACCTCGAAGCTCATCAACTTCCACCGTCCGTCGACCCGTACGGCTCGGGAGAAGAACCGGCAATAGGCGTGGAAGTCGACCTCCACCCCCTCCACCATGGTCCGGTTGAAGATCTTCGCCGGGCTCTCGACGGTTGCCCGGTCGCCCCGGACCCGCGCGTAGGCGGGAAAGACCCAGTGCTTGCTGTTGCCGGTCCGCGCCATCCACGCCTTCGTCGCCTCGACGTAGGCCTCGCCGCCGTGTCCGTCGTACCACGTGGTCCGTACGTACGCGTCGTCGTGGAAGCAGTCCCGCATCACGTCGAAGAGCCGCTGGTCGCGGGCGAAGCGTTCCCGCCGTACGAGGTCGAACAGCTCCTCGCGGTCCAGGGTGGCGGCGTTCACCGCGGATACCCGAGGACGGCCTTGACCTCGAGGTACTCCTCGAAGCCGAACCGCCCGAACTCTCGCCCGTTGCCCGACTGCTTGTAGCCGCCGAAGGGCAGGCTGCGGTCGAACGGAGCGCCGTTGAGGTAGACGCGGCCCGCGCGGATGCGGTTGGCGACCCGGCGGGCGTGGCCGGGGTCCTTCGACTGCACGAAGCCCGCCAGCCCGTACGGCGTGTCGTTGGCGATCTCGACGGCCTCGTCCTCGGTGTCGTAGAGCAGGATCGAGAGCACGGGGCCGAAGATCTCCTCGCGCGCGATCCGCATCTGGGGCGTGACGTCGCCGAACACGGTCGGGCGGACGTAGAACCCCTTGCCGAGCCCGTCGGGGCGCCCCGGGCCGCCGGTCACGAGCGTCGCGCCCTCGTCGATGCCCGACTGCACGAGCGCGGTGATCTTGTCGAGCTGGGCCTGGCTCACCACGGGCCCCATCGTGGTCGACGGGTCGAACGGGTCCCCGAGCCGGACCTGTTCGACCGCCCGTCGCGCGGCGGCGTACGCCTCGTCGCGCTGCGAACGGTGCACGAGCATCCGCGTCGGCGACTGACAGTTCTGGCCGCCGTTGGTGTAGCACGAGTGCACCCCGGCGACGACCGCTGACTCCAGGTCCGCGTCGGGCAGGATGATGTTGGCCGACTTGCCGCCGAGCTCGAGCGCGACGCGTTTCACCGTGTCGGCCGCCAGCTTGGAGACCCTGATGCCGGCGCCGGTCGAGCCGGTGAGCGAGACCATGTCGATGCCCGGGTGCGCCGCGATGGCCTCGCCGACCGTGGGACCGTCGCCGTTGACGAGGTTGAACACCCCCGGCGGCAGCCCGGCGTCGTGGATGACCTCGGCGAGCAGCATGGCGCTGAGCGGCGCGATCTCGCTGGGCTTGAGGACCACGGCGCATCCGGTGGCGAGGGCCGGCGCCACCTTCGACGCGACCTGGTTCAGCGGCCAGTTCCACGGCGTGATGAGACCGCAGACCCCGATCGGCTCGCGCCGTACGATCCCGGCGCCCATCTCTTCCTCGAAGGGGTAGTCCGCGAGCACGCGGGCCGCCTCCTCGAAGTGGAACAGCGCCACCGTGGCCTGGCGCTCGGTCGAGAACGTGATCGGCGCCCCCATCTCGCGCGTCATCGTCCGGGCGATCTCGGGCAGCCGGGCCCGGAAGCCGGAGATGATCTGCTCGAGGTGCTTCAGTCTCTGCTCCACGCTGGTTTCCGCGTACGCGGGGAAGGCCTCGCGCGCCGCCGTCACCGCGCGGTCGACATCCTCGGCCGTCCCGAGGCTGATCGTCGCGAACGTCTCCTCGGTCGCGGGGTCGAGGACACCCAAGGTCCGCGGCGCGGCCGGGTCGACCCACGCGCCCCCGATGTAGAACTGGCGCCTAGTGAACATGTCGCTCTGCAACCTCCTGACGAGCCACGGTGAGCGGGACGTCGACGCGCGAGCGGAGCTCGTCGAACGAGATCCCCCACGTCTCCCTGACGAGAACCTGGTCGCCGGTGATCTCGAACGTGGCGACATCGGTGTAGATCCGGTCCACGCATCGCAGCGCGGTGAGCGGATACGTGCATTCTCTGACGAGCTTCGGCTCACCTGTCCTGGTGAACAGCGACATCAGCACGAAGACCTGCTTGGCGCCGACGGCGAGGTCCATCGCCCCGCCGACCGCCGGGATCGCGTCGGGCTCACCGGTGTGCCAGTTGGCGAGGTCCCCCGATGCCGAGACCTGGTAGGCGCCGAGGACGCACAGGTCGATGTGGCCGCCCCGCATCATGGCGAACGAGTCGGCGTGGTGGAAGTAGGAGGCGCCGGGCAGCTCGGTCACGGGGAACTTGCCGGCGTTGATCAGGTCGGGGTCGATCGCGTCGCCCGTCGCCGCCGGGCCCATGCCGAGCATGCCGTTCTCGGTGTGCAGGGTGATTCCCGCGTACGGGGGAAGGTGGTCGCCGACGGTCGTGGGCTGACCGATGCCGAGGTTGACGTACGCCCCTCGCGGGATGTCGGCGGCGACCACCCGGGCCATCTCGTCGCGTCCGAGCGGCCCACGATCGGTGTGCTCGACGATCATGACGGCACCCGCACCATCCGGTCGACGTAGATGCCCGGGGTGACCACGGCCTCGGGATCCAGCGCTCCCGGCTCGACGACGTGCCGCACCTGCACGACGGTGGTCGTCGCGGCCGTCGCCATGACGGGAGCGAAGTTGCGGGCCGTCTTGCGGTAGACGAGGTTGCCGAGGGTGTCAGCGGTGTGGGCGCTGATGAGCGCGACGTCGCCGGCGATCGGCAGCTCGAGGACGTACGTGCGGCCGTCGAACTCGCGGGTCTCCTTGCCCTCGGCGAGCAGGGTCCCGACCCCCGTACGGGTGTAGAACCCGCCGATCCCGGCTCCGGCGGCACGCATGCGCTCGGCCAGGTTCCCCTGCGGCGCGACCTCGAGCTCGATCTTCCCGCTGCGGTACAGCTCGTCGAAGACCCAGGAGTCCTTCTGGCGGGGGAACGAGCACACGACCTTGCGCACCTGCCCGGCCGCGAGCAGCGCCGCGAGCCCGGTGTCCGCGTTGCCCGCGTTGTTCGACACGACGGTGAGGTCCCGCGCGCCCTGCCGGATCAACGCGTCGATCAGCTCGAACGGCATGCCCGCCGTGCCGAAACCGCCGACCAGCACCGTCGAGCCGTCGGCGATGCCGCTGACCGCCTCGTCGGCAGAAACGCAGAGCACCGTCATGCGACGTTCTCCAGCACGACCGCCAAACCCTGGCCCACGCCGATGCAGATGGCCGCCATACCCCACCGTTCACCCGACTCCGCGAGCCGCGCCGCGAGGGTCCCGAGAATGCGCCCGCCGGAGGCGCCCAGGGGGTGTCCGATGGCGATCGCCCCGCCCCTGGCGTTGACGACCTCGGCGCCCCGCAGCCCGAGCTCGAGCCAGGCGTCGACGCAGGCGATCGACTGGACGGCGAACGCCTCGTTCAGCTCGACGGCGCCGACGTCGCCCCAGGTGATGCCCGCCCGCTCGAGCGCGTCGTTGGCGGCCTCGACCGGGGCGTAGCCGAACCGCTGCGGCTGCAGCGCCGACCAGCCGCGACCGGCGATCCGCGCGACCGGGTCACGACCGATGGCGGTGGCCGCGTTCGCCGAGCCCAGCAGGACGGCGCTCGCGCCGTCGTTCAACGGCGAGCAGTTGCCGGCGGTGATCGTCCCGTCGGGCCGGAACGCCGGCTTCAGCCCGGCCAGCGCCTCGATCGTCGTGTCGGCGCGGATGCTCTCGTCCCGGACCAGGTCGGCGCCGGGGACGGGCACCACGAGGTCGTCGTAGAAGCCCTTCTCCCACGCCTCGGCCGCGAGGCGGTGCGAGCGGGCGCCGAACTCGTCCTGCCGCTCGCGAGAGATCGAGAACTTCTCCCGCAGCTGCTCGTTGCACTCGCCCAGCGAGACCGTCCACTCGGCCGGCATCCGCTCGTTCACCAGACGCCAGCCCAGCGTCGTCGAGACGGCGGTCACGTCACCCGCCGGGAACCGCCGCGACGGCTTCGGCAGGACCCACGGCGCCCGCGTCATCGACTCGACGCCTCCGGCGATCGCGATCTGCGCGTCGCCGGTCTCGATCATGCGGGAGGCCATCATGGCGGCGTCCAGCGAGGAGCCGCAGAGCCGGTTCACCGTGGTCGCGGGCACCGAGACGGGCATGCCGGCCAGCAGCACGGCCATCCGGCCGACGTTGCGGTTGTCCTCGCCCGCGCCGTTGGCGTTGCCCCAGAACACGTCGCCGACCAGGCCGGGATCCAGGCCCGGCGAGCGGTCGAGAAGTCCCCTCAGCGCGGTCGCGGCCAGATCGTCGGTCCTCGTGTCGGCCAGGGCCCCGTTGAACCGGCCGAACGGGGTCCGGACCGACGCGTACACGAAGGAGCTGCTCATCGGGTCGTCTCCACTTCCTGCCCGCAGGAGGGCGTCGTTTCGTGCCAGTTCGGAAGGACGTGCCGCCCGACGAGGTCGAGCGTGTGGCGGGCGACGTCCGGCGGGGTGCCGGACGGGGCGACCCGCAGCTGGACGGACGTGACCCCGGCCCGGACGTACCGGGCGATCGTCGCGTCGATCTCGTCGGGCGTGCCCACCATGGGGAGCTCGACCTCGGCGGGGCCGTCCGCGCCCATCCAGGAGCCCCGCTCGGTGTAGTAGCCGGTCGCGGCCTTCAGGTGACGCGCGGCGAGCTCCCGTGCGGTGGCCGCATCCTCGTGGACGAGGCAGAGCCTGGTGGTGGCGACCACTCCTCCCATCCCGTCGCGACACGACCAGTACGCGGCCGCCTGCTTGATCAACAGGTCGTCGCGGTAGTTCGTCGCGCCGTAGAAGCCGTCGGCGAGCGTCGCCGCACGACGGGCCGAGGCGGCCACCTTGCCGCCCACCAGGATCCGCGGCCCGCCGCGACGCGCCGGGGGTGGGACTGCCGCCGGCGCGTCGGCGGACCAGGCCTCGCGCAGCAGCTTCAGCGTGGCGTCGAAGGCCGCGCCGGCCGGACCTGACGCCGGCAGCCCGGCCCGCTGGGCGACCTCCGGGCTGCCGAGCCCGAGGCCGAGGGTGAGCTTCCCGCCGCACAGCTGGTCGAGCAGTGCGGCCTCGTGAGCCAGCTTCCGCGGGCTGTACGCGCGCAGGAGCAGCACAGCCGACCCCAGCGCCAGGGACGTCCGGCCGGCCAGATGCCCCAGGACCATCAGGGCGGACGGAAGGTGGAACGGCTGAGGGACCGCGTGGTAGCTCTCCCCCACCCATGCGGAGCCGAACCCGAGCTGCTCCGCATGGGCGAGCATCGTGACTGTGCGATCCACCTGCGGGCGTACGGGCTCCCGGGAGCTCAGGTCGAGCGCGATCCCCAGCCGCATTCAGCCGGCGCTCTCTGCTTGCTTGACGACGTCGTCGTACGAGAAGTTGTTGAACGCCTGGAACATCGCGTCGGTGTAGATGTCCTTCGCCGGGAACTTCTTGATCAGTCCGGCCGAGGCCATGAAGTCGAGCGAGCGGGTGAACGCGGCGTCGTCGATGCGGCCCAGGGTCTTGTCGTCGAAGCCCTGTCCTTCCAGGCGGACCTGGAGGACCTTGACCCCGTCGGCCAGCGCCTTCTCCTCCGGGTCGGACCCGCGGGTCTCCGGGTAGAGCTTCCACAGGTCGCGGATCGCGGCCTCCGGATTGGCCTTGGCGAAGACGAACGCTTTCGCCACCGCACGACCGAACCGTTCGAGGACGTCCTTCTTGGCCTCGAGGTTCTTCTCGGTCGTCGCGAAGCCGCCGCCCCACGCCTCCTCCGTCTCCTTGACCGGAAGCGGCGTCATGGTGACGCCGGCGTTCTTGACCATCTGGTACTGGATGTCCCAGAGCGCCAGCGCGTCGACCTGGCCGGTCTTGATGGCGTTGATCTGCTGGGCGCCGGCGCCGATCGGCACCAGGGCCGCGGCGTCCTGGCTCATCCCGTTGAGCTCGAGCGCGGTCCGGGCGAACGTCGCGCCGGAGCTCGCGACCGCGGAGACGCCGATCTTCTTGCCCTTGAGGTCGGCGATGCTCCTCACCGCCGACCCGTCCGGCACCTGCAGGCTGTAGATCCACTTCGCCCAGTAGGAGCTGAAATAGCTCAGGTTCAGGTTCTTGTCGTGCCCGATGGCCACGGGCTCGACCGTCATGAGGCCGAGGTCGGCCCCGCCGCCGGCGACCTGCTGCGCCGCCTGGGTGGCCGACGGGAACAGGTTGGTCGTGACCTTCAGGCCCTCCTGTTCGTAGAAGCCCTCGGCCTCCACGACCGCCATGACCGCGTAGCCGGCGTTCCAGCTCGGGGAGGCCATCGCGAACCGCACCGGCGTCAGCTCGCCGGCCGTGGCCGAGTCGCCGGATCCGCTGTCGTCGCCGCACGCGCTCAGCGTCGCCGCCACGCACAGGACGGCGACCGCACCACTCAGCACCTTTATCGCTCGTCTGGTTCTCACGACGGAACCTCCATTTATGTGTTGGGCATCGGGTAGGTGTCTTCGTTGAGCACTCGGCCCGGCGTCCGGGAGAAGTCCAGACGCGGCGGACAGAAGATGTCGATCAGCTGGTTGGTCCCCGATCCCACGGCCTCGCTGGTGTGGATCATGGGCGGCGGGATCACGGCCACCGAGGGACTGCCGCACCGCAGGTGCTGGTCCTCGCGCCACTCGCTGCGCCGCTTCGACCACGGGGTCCGCAGGTGGTGGACGTACTCCCCCTCCACGGCGAGCGAGCACTGCTCGAAGTCGTCGTGGTCGTGCGGCGAGAGGCTGTCGGGATCACGCGGGCCGACCCGGGGCGCCAGAAAATTGATCATGAAGGTGCTGCACCGCACGATCTGGCCCGGGCGGACGGCGTCCTGGGTCACCTCCAGGTCGGCCAGCCGGTAGGGGCGGATGCGATAACCCTCCGGCGGGTCCGGCCACGGCTCGAACGGCTTGGTGTTCGGGTGCGGTTCCGCGTACGAGTCCCGGTTGCGCGCCTTGTCCAGCAGGTCGGTGGAGCGGGCGCTGAACAGCCGTACGACGGTGCAGTCCTCGACGCCGGCGATCGCGCTGTTGCCGGGCGGGACCATCACCACCGCCTTGCCCGAGACCCGTTCGACCTCCCCCTGCGTACGGATCTCGACGCTGCATTGCTCGTACGGGAGGATCACGACGTACTCGTCCGGCTGGTCACCCCGCTCCAGCACGTCACCGGCGACCAGCGTCGTGTGGGCGAGCACGAAGTTGTGTCCGCGGAAGTACCACGTCGACGATCCGCCGGGGGTCGTCTCGTCGGGATCGCCCGTGCCGAGGTCGGAGAACTCCACGTCGGGCGGGGTGGCCAGGGTGGTCATCGCCTGTCCTTTCGAGTGAATGCGGTTCAGTCGTCCAGGCCCAGCAGGAACGCCGGGTTGTCGCAGAAGATCTGCCGCAGCGACCGCTCGTCCAGGCCGAGGTCGAGCAGCGCGGTCGCGACGCGGATGTAGGAGTCCACCGGCAACGGCCGATCCTTCTGACCGAGGTCGGAGGCCATCACGGTGTGCTCCGGGCCGACCTTCTCGATCCAGTCCAGGAGGATCTTCGGGTCCCACTTCTTGGTTCCCTCGGGGTCGTAGAAGCCGGTCTCGTGCTCGATGTACGCCCCATAGCCGACGAGCTCACGGCACTTCGCCAGGTCCGCGCCGATGACGTAGTCGGGATGGTTGAGCAGCATCCGGGTGACGCCCTTGTCCCTGGCCGCGGCGAACAGCTGGGTGATCGACTCGGTTTCCATGTGACCGCCGGTCACCATCGCGCCGGTCTCCTTCACCAGGTCGAGCACCTCGTGGACCTCACCGATGAGCTCACCGTTCTCCTGGTGGATGTCGACCCGGGACGACGGCACCTCGACGCTCGCCGTGGGGAAGCCGACGCCCTCCGGATGACAGTCGATGTGCCGGCCGGCCGAGAACGTCGGGAACCACACGGCTCGGCCGCCCATGCGCAGTGACATGGCCACCGCTTGCGGATTGATGCCGCCGACCATGCTGTTCAGGGTGATGCCGCCGAAGACCGGGGTGCTGATCCCGGCCAGCCGGTCGCGCATGGCGAGCAGGTCCATGACGGTGTTGTGGTGGTGGGACTTCACCAGCACGCCGCGCATGCCGAGCCGCTCGCCGTCCTTGGCGGCCTCGGCATGGTCGATGCGCCGGGGGAACGGATTCGGGCCGGAATGGCAGTGCAGGTCAACGCAGCCGTTCAGCAGCTTGATGACGGCGGGCGTGTCACTCATGAAGCCTCCTGGATTCGGCAGCGTTCGCATCACAGACTGAGAGTTCGCTATCCGGTCTGTCAAGGGAGGGTTTCGGATGGCCCTTTCCCGAAACCAGCTGGAAAACCTTGCAGTGCGATAGCGCTCGTGCTTACGCTCCGTCCGTACTGCGAACCTCATGTACTACTTTTTGACACTCAACGGGACGGTGAGAGCTGATGGCCGAGGGCCAGGCCGACAAGCAGGCGACTGCTCGCGAGCAGGACATCCAGGCCGTGAGCCGGACCGCGCAGATCCTCGGGCTGTTCGGTCCCGAGACTCCGGAGCTGTCCGTCGCGGAGACCACCCGCCGGCTCGGTCTGAACCGGACCACGGTGCACCGCTACTTCAGCTCGATGATCAGCTCCGGCCTGCTCGAGCGCGTCGAGGACTCCGCACTCGTCCGTCCCGGACGGTCGATCCTGCAGCTGGGCAGCTTCATGCTGGGACAGCAGCGCATCATGCAGATGGCGCCGGCCCACCTGCGCGAGCTCGCGCTCGACATAAAGGTCAGCACCGTGCTGTCGCTGTGGGGCACCTCCGGCCCGGTGGTCTCGCTGGTGGAGGAGGCCGACCATGCCACCCTCGTGACGGTGCGGGTGGGCTCGCAGCTCGCCCTGAACTCCTCGCAGGCCAAGGTCTTCCTGGCGTTCCTCCCCGACCAGTTCCACGCCGAACGGCTCACCGGAAGCATCCCCGAGCCCCAGCGCACCGAGACCCGCCGTCGCATCGAGACGATCCGGCAGGCCGGCATGAGCAGCAACGTCAACCACCGCGGCATCTGCGTCCTCGCGGCGCCGGTGTTCGCGGCCGGCGGCATCTGCGCCACGATCGCGGCCGTCGGCACCGAGCGGATGCTGCCCGAGGCGCTGGACTCCCGGGAGGCCATGGCCTTGAAGGCCGTCTGCAAGCGACTGACCAAGGAGATGGGCGGCACGTGGCCCGAGGGAACCGATTGATCGCTGCCGGCACGACAACCGCATCAGGGGAGGAAGGACAGGCATGCCCACCAGCACCGACACCGACTGCGTGATCCGCTTGGACTCGCTGTCCATGATCTACCCGACGAAGTCCGGCGGGAGCGTCCAGGCCCTGGACGACATCTCCCTCAGCGTCCGGGCCGGTGAGTTCATCTCCATCGTCGGCCCCAGCGGCTGCGGCAAGAGCACGCTGCTGCGCATCATCATGGGCCTGTCCCGCCAGACGTCCGGCCAGGTCACCTTCGGGCCGTCGGACGACACCCACCGCAACCAGCTCGGGATGGTCTTCCAGCAGCCGCTGCTGCTGCCGTGGCGCACCGTGCGCAAGAACCTGATGACGTCGCCGGACCTGCACCACGCCCGGGACGCCGCGACCCACGCGAAGGCCGACGAGCTGCTGGTGATGCTCGGCCTGCAGGAGTTCGGCGACCGGTACCCCAACGAGCTGTCCGGCGGCATGCAGCAGCGGGTCGGGATCGGCCGCGCCCTGATGCACGACCCGCGCATCCTGCTCATGGACGAGCCGTTCGGCGCCCTCGACGCGATGACCCGCGACCAGATGGGACTGGACCTGCTGAGGATCTGGGACTCCGACCGCAAGACCGTGCTGTTCGTGACGCACAGCATCCCCGAGGCGGTGCTGCTCGCCGACCGCGTCGTGGTCATGACGCCGCGGCCCGGCCGGTTGGCGGACGTCGTCGAGGTCGGGCTCCCCCGGCCGCGGCGGCTCGAGAACATCAACACGCCCGCGTTCGGCGAGATCGTCCTGAAGATCCGCAAGCTGCTCGACTCCGAGCACAGCGCCCACTAGGAGACGTGATGTCCACCAACACTGTGCCCGTGGAGGCGCCGACGAGCCTGGACACCCGACCCCGGCGCCGGCGCCGCCGGGTACCGGAGATCACCTACAGCGTGCTGGTGTTCCTCGGGCTGTTGGTGGTCTGGCAGGTCGTCGTGAAGCTGTTCGACGTCTCCAACATCCTCGTCCCCGCCCCCACGGCCGTCGGCGGCTCGCTGGTCGACGGCTTCCAGGACGGCAGCCTGGTGACCCACTCGATCGTCACCCTCAAGGAGATCCTGATCGGGTTCGGCATCGCGGTCGGCTCGGCACTGCTCGCCGCGGTCCTGATCACCCAGTTCCGGGCGGTGGAGCGGGTGCTCTTCCCGCTGCTCATCCTGACCCAGACCATCCCCAAGGTCGCCATGGCGCCTCTGCTGATCATCTGGTTCGGCATCGGGATCAGCTCGAAGGTGCTGACCGTGGCCCTGATCGCGTTCTTCCCCCTGCTCATCAACGCCATCCTGGGATTCCGGTCCGCCGCGCACGAGCAGGTCGAGATGCTCCGGTCGTTCGGCGCGTCCCGCATGCAGGTCATGCGGCACCTGCAGATCCCGTCGGCGCTTCCGCACATCTTCGCGGGACTCGAGGTCGCCGTCATCCTGTCCGTGACCGGCGCCGTGGTCGCGGAGTTCGTGGGCAGCTCCGAAGGTCTGGGCTACCTGATCCAGGCGAGCAACTTCACCCTGGACGTGGCCAGGACCTTCGCGGTGATCGTGGTGCTGTCGGCCGTCGGCATCGTCCTGCACGCGGTCGTCGTGCAGCTCGGCAAATGGCTGGTCTTCTGGACAGCCACCCCCACCGACACCGCCGGCGAGGTCTGAGCCATGGCACGGATGCGCGACGGGATCAACGGCGGCACGCTCGGGACCTGGATCAAGCTCGCCGGGCCCGAGAGCGTCGAGATCATGGCGTACGCGGGCTTCGACTTCGTGGTCATCGACCTCGAGCACACGGCGCTGGATCTGGGCGCCGCCTCGAACCACATCGCGATGGCCCGCGCCCTCGGGATGGACCCGCTCGTCCGGGTGCCCGACCACGGCCTCAGCGTGATCCAGCGGGTCCTGGACGCCGGCGCGGCGGGGGTGGTCGTGCCGCACGTCGACACGGCCGAGCAGGCCCGGGCGGTCGTGCGGGCCACCTGCTTCCCGCCGCGCGGCGACCGCGGGTCCGGCAGCACCAGCCGGGCGGGCCGCTGGGGACTGCTGCCCCGGACGGACTACCTGGAGTACGGCAACGAGCAGGCCCTGTGCGTCGTCCAGCTCGAGAGCGAGGTGGCGATCAGGAACGCGAAGCAGATCCTGGCGCTCGACGGCATCGGCGCCGGGTTCGTCGGGACGGCCGACCTCTCGATGTCGATGGGAGTCCCGGCGGGAAGCGACGAAGTGGACCGGCTCGTCACCTCCGCGCTGGCGGCCGCCGCCGCGGCAGGTGTTCCCCTGGGCACCGCGTGCGCCACGAGCGACCAGGCCCTGGCCGCACTGGACCGGGGCTACGACTACGTGGTGGTCAGCAACGACACCTCGATCCTGGCCGCCGGGGCGCGGGCGATCGTGAACGCGCTGAAAGCGACCGCCCGATGAGCGCGCCCCGTGTCGCCGTCGTGACGGGTTCCAGCTCCGGAATCGGCGAAGGGATCGCCCGCGCGCTCGCCGCCGACGGCTTCACCGTCGTGGTGCACTCGGCCACCTCGGCCGACGCCGGTGAGCGGCTCGCGGCCGAGCTCCCGGGGGCGAGTTACGTCCAGGCCGACATCGCCGACCCTTTTGACGCGGTACGCCTGGTGGAGACGACCGTGGAACGGCACGGCCGGCTCGACCTGCTGGTGAACAACGCCGGGGTGTCGCGATCCGTCCCCCACCCCGACCTCGACGCGATCACCCCCGGCGACTGGCACCAGATCCTCGGCGTCAACGTCGTCGGGACGTGGCAGGTCTCCGTCGCCGCCGTGAAGGTCATGGAGCCCGGCAGCCAGATCGTCAACATCACGTCGGTGGGCGGCTCGCGTCCCCTCGGCAGCTCGATCCCCTACTCCGTCAGCAAGGCCGCGCTCGACCACCTGACAAGGCTGCTGGCCAAGGCCGTGGGACCGGACATCCGGGTGAACGCGATCGCCCCCGGCCCGGTCGAGACCCGGCTGACCGCAGACAGCCTCGGCCCGCGGGCGGTGCGCACCGCGGCGATGACACCGCTGGGAAGGCTCGGCCGGCCCTCCGACGTCGCAGCGATGGTCCTGGCCCTCACCAAGGTCCCCTTCATCACCGGCGAGGTCATCCACATCGACGGCGGCATCAACCTCATCACCCACATGGACCTGCCTCGCCCCGACGCGTGACCCGCCCGGCCGCGCTTCGTCGAACTGAGCGGCGGTCAGGAGGCGGCGGTCGAGAAGTCGGTCGAGCGGCTCGCGTCGGCCCACTTCTCGGCCTCGGCGGTGCGTGCCGCGTCTGACTCCAACGCCAAGGCGAGCGCGTCGGAGCCGAGCAGCAGCCGGCGCGGCGGGTCGTCGCAGGCGACGGTGGCAACGATGGCCCGCGCCGCCCGCTGCGGATGTGTCCGGGCTGCCAGTCAGCGGCATCGGGCCGGCGGCGAACCCGCCGCCGGCCCTCACCGGTTCTCAGCTCCTCCAGAACTCCAGCAGGTCCCGGTCCAGCGCCACTTGGTAAGCCCCGGCGATGCCGTGCGGCGCCCCCGGATAGACCTTCAGCGTCCCGTTCTTCACGAGGTCGATCGACTTCAGAGCCGCGTCGGCGATCGGCACGATCTGGTCCGCGTCGCCTTGGCAGATCAGCACCGGAACGTCCAGCGCCAGGAGGTCGTCGGTGAAGTTGGTCTCCGAGAACGCCGCGATGCAGTCGTACGCCGCCTTCAGGCTCATCTGCATGCCCAGTCGCCAGAACTGCTCGCGCTGGCCCTGTGACACGCCCGACCCCTTGTTGATGCCGAAGAACTGTTCGGAGAGGTCCATGAAGTACTGGGACCGGTCGGCCATCACACCGGCCCGGATGCCGTCGAAGACCTCGATCGGCGTACCGTCCGGATTGCTGTCGGACTTGACCATGATCGGCGGCACGGCGCCCACCGTTACGATCTTGGCCACCCGTCCGCCGCCGTGCTGCGCGGCGAACCGCACCACCTCGCCGCCGCCGGTGGAATGCCCGACCAGAATGACGTCGTCGAGGCCGAGCGCGTCGACCACGGCGGCCAGGTCGGCGGCGTACGTGTCCATGTCGTGGCCGTGCCAGGTCTGCGACGAGCGTCCTTGCCCGCGCCGGTCGTGGGCGATCGCGCGGAAGCCGTTGTCGGCGGCGAGCTTCATCTCGACGTCCCACGCGTCGCCGCTCAGCGGCCAGCCATGGCTGAAGACGACCGGCTGGCCGCCGCCCCAGTCCTTGTAGAAGATGTCCGTGCCGTCGGCGGTGGTGACGAAAGGCATCTCTGCCTCCTCCTGTGCGTGTTCCTGTGGGTCGCCTTCGAGGCTGCCGGGCCGGCGCGGGCCTGCCATCGGGTGTTGTCCACACCCGTAGCCGCCCTTTGTTGAGGAGGAGGAACACCGGTGGCCGGAGTCGTCACCATCCCGGGGCGCCGTTCGTCGACGGCAGGACGAGCAGAGCCTGAAGGAACATGACAAAGAGCTCACAGAGCCCGAACAACAGCACGAGCGCGGCGGCATACAGCCAGAACGGAAACTTGCCCATGCCGTTCACCGAACCAAGCCGGCCGGCCGGCGTCAGTGGGCGATCGGCCCACCACACGCACGGGATTCGGGGCCCGCACCCAGGGGGCTGCGGGCCCCCGGACGGCCTCGAGCGCCTTCACACCGAGCCGCTGGCGCCGTTGGCGCTGTTCCGGGTGCGCAGTTTCGCTGCCGCGTTCGCCACTGCCGTCCTCGCGTTTCTGGCGTTCTCCGGCCTGCTGTCCCCCAACACCCTCTATCTGCAAGAGGTGCGCGACGTAAGCACCTTCCACGCGGGACTGCTCACCTTGCCCCTGGCGGCCGCAACGGTCATCGCAGCACCGTTGTCGGGAAGTATGACGCGATTCGGCCCCCGCCCGCCGTTGCTGATCGCCGAAGCCCTGACGACGGCGGCACTGCTGCTGCTCGTGACACCGACGGCCCCGGGACGCCCGGGGCTGGATCGTTTGGTGCTAGGTGACGGGCTGTGGCGCGGCCATCGTCGCGCCGGCAGTTCGGAGATGACGACCACTCTCAGGCGGCCGTGCGGCCGGCCGGAGCCGGATCCGGGCGCCGGCTCAGCGATTCCAGATGGATGGCCAGTCGCAGCCGGAGACCGTTGATGCCTTCCGACCAGTCGTCGCCGAGCAAGCGGGAGATCCGTTCGAGCCGTTTGCTCATGGTGTTCGGGTGAATATAGAGCTTGCGGGCCGCGGCTGCGGCGTTGCCGCCGGTGGCCAGGAAGGCCCGGACGGTCGAGACCAGGTCGACGTTGTGCTCTCGGTCGTAGTCGACGAGCGGGCTCAGGGTGGAGTCGAGCAGGTCGCGAATGTCATCGGCCCGGTCCGGATCGAACAGTGGCCTGAACAGGGCCAGTTCGCTGGTGGTCGCGGCGGCCCCCGGGGCGCCGGCTACCTTGAGCAGGGCCAGCCCGTGGCGTACGGCTTGGACGGTGTCACTGAGACGGCCACCAGCCGGGGTCAACGGCTCCGAGACGCAGATGAACGGCCGTGCCCCGATGACCCGCCGGATCCGCGAGGCGAGCGCGTCCGCAGCGCGCCGGGGGTCGGTGCCGGGTAGCAGAGCCAGATGAATTCCCTCGTGCAGCCCCCCGATACCGCCGAGCAGAGCTGCCGAGTCGGCCACCAACGGGTCGAGCACGGCGCCGTCAGCGGCCGTCAGAGCCACCAGGACGTGCGGGCGGTCCAGACCGAAGTTGTTCGCCTCGGCCATCACTCGGACTGATCTTGGCAAGGCCCGGTGTGCGCCGAGCAGCTCGGCAAACAGGTCGGCTCGAACCTCCTCGTACGCTTGTCGCAGCGCGCTCCGCCGGGTCAGCAGCGCCCCGAGCACGGCTGCCGCCCGGCGCAAGTCGGCCAGGCCGTCCTCGGAGAACGGCGTGTCCCGCACCGTCATCAGCGTGCCTTGTGACCGACCGGACCCGGTGACGGAGATGGCGTAACGGGTGACCGAGCCGCACTCGACGACGACCCGGCCAGGGGCCGCGGCAGCCCGGTTGATCAGGTCGCTACCGGCCACCGGAAACCCGTCAGGAGCCGATCCTGCGAGCATTTGCCCGTACGGGCCCAGCAGCACGACCGGCGTCCCCAGCGCCTTGCCGATGATGGTCAGCGCGATGGCCGGCTCCGGTGGCTCGGCTGCCGCTACCAGTTGCAGCAGCTCGTCGATCATGGCGGTGGAACGGTCCCGGTCCCCCAGCCGTCCAGCCAGTTCGCCGGCATGACGGCGGCTGGCCGTCAGAGCGTCGACCACCTCGAGCTGCCCGGCCGCGACGTGCGCGAAGTGGCTCAGGACGGCCATGTGCTGGGCCGCGAAAGGAGTCGCATCGCGCCGGGCGAGGTGCAGCACGACCTTGTTCGCGCCGGTGACCGGCAGCTGCACGGCCAGCACCGGCCCGATCCTGTCCTGCCGGATCGCCGCGTCAGCCGAGGCGTCGTGGGGAAACAGGGTGGAATCGAGGTACGACGGCACCGCGAAAGGAACCGCCGACCTGACCGCAACCGCGGCCATGCCACCAGCTCGGCCCACCACCCTCAACGCATCGGGCACCGTCAGACCCGACGCGGCGTAGCCTCGCCACCCGTCGCTGCTGTTGCCGACCACGAGCCACGCTGCGTCGACCGGCGCGGCCAGCCGGGACGCGGCGGACAGGATCGCGTCGCTCAGCCGCGCCACGGTGTCGCGCCGGCCGAGGTCGGCAGTGGCCTGATACAAGGACAACAGCGCCAGTTCTCGACGTCGGCGCTCCTGAGTTCGTCCGGCGGCGTGCAGTGCGGCCGGCGCGACGGCAGCCGTGTCGAGATCGATGCCGTGGCTCGAAGCCACGCCGTGCAGGCCTCGCAGCGCACGGTCGACGGCTGCGGCGGGCGACTCGCCGGTCACCGCGTCCAGCACTGCCGAAAGCGCCCCGGCCAGCAGTCGTCCTGGTGTGGCCGGCGGGTTTCGGAGGGTGACCGGGAACCGGTCGTCCTTGGAAAGTTGGTTCATCATCGGGGGCACCGCCTTCAGATCGTGGTGGCGTCAATCTGCGGCATGGGTGCGCCGGTAAACATCGCACGGATGAGGGACAGCTGAACGCGGCGGGTGTCCCCCTGATGTCAAACGCGGAGGTCAGGCGGGCGCGGGTGCGGGCAGACCAGTTCCGGGCCGCAGCGTGCCACCGCTCACAGCGTCACGCCGGCCGAGGTCGCGCGGCCCCGCTGAGGCGGTCACCCACCTTCACGAAGCCGAGGCGAGCAGATCGGTCCAGGACAACAACCGAAGCACGCGGCGGGTCATCGGATCGAGCCCGACAACGGTGACGGCACGGTCGGCATCGCGGATCGACCGAGCCGCCACGTTGAGGATCCGGAGCCCGCCGACATCGATGAAGTCCACCTCCGACATGTCAATTCGTATGTCCCCCGCCGCCGACACCAGTTCCGCGATCGCCGAGTCCAGGATGTCGTGGGTGGCCAGATCGATCTCCCCCTGGAGCCGCAGCACCCGGCCCGAGGTTCCGCCGACGGCCGACGTGGCTAGCAACGGTCGCCCCGGAGGGAGCCGGACGCAGGTCGCTCGATGCCGACCGGGTTCGCGGGCAGTGATGTGTTCGTTGGTGTGCACACTCGGGATTCCCCTCACATCGACTCGCCCCTACCCTCGGCGGAACCGTGGCCGCCCGCATCGGGTGAGGTCCCCACCGGCGGAGCGGTGCCGCTGTATGCGATCGCCACCTCATGTGCAGCGGCCTCTGCTCCGCAAACTCAACGGCATGCGAGAGGCACTTTCCCGTCCCGTTGCCACGGCGGCGCTGACGGTGGCCGCGGGCGCCACCGACCTCTTGGCTCTGACCGTTCTCGGCGGTGCCTTCGCGAGCATCGTGACCGGAAACCTGATCATGTTCGGCTACGGCATCTCCACCACCGACCCCCACCGCGTGATACCGGCAGCGGTGGCTGTGCTGGGTTATGCGGCCGGAGTCCTGATCTGGTCGTGGATCTGGCGGTCCCGCCCCACAGCCGTCCGCGGACCGCTGATCGCCGAGCTCGTCCTGCTGGTCATCGTCGCCGCGGGCCTTGTGATGACCGGCGAAGAGCCGGCCATTGTGCCGGCGCGGCTGCTGCTGGCCGGGGCTGCCGTGGCGATGGGCGGTCAGAGCACCGTCGGGTTACGTCTCGGCGCTGCCACCACCTACATGACCGGCCTGGTCGCGACGACAACGCGCGATCAGGCGACGGGGCGGCATCGTGCCGTGGCGCCGACCCTGTTCACGCTGACCGCACTGGTGGCCGGCTCGGCCGCCGCGGCCGCCTTCTTGGCCGGCCCGCGCTGGCCCGCGGCGCTGCTCGAGCCTGTCATGGTCGGCACGGCCATCGTATTGTTGCCGGCCAAGATCGAGACAGCTGGACCAAACGCTCCTGCGCCGCCGGCCCGCCACCTCCGATGAAGTGCAATCCGAAAGCGACCCACCCGTCACCAGCGGCCGGTGGGCCACCTCCACGTTGGACCGCGCGCCCGGGTTCTCTGCACTGGAGGAGTCGGCACACCTACCCAGCGATCGGGAGACATCATGAGCCTTTCACGACAAGTGGCCGCGCCGCCGAAGGGTGCCTGGTTACTGGTGCTGGCCGTGGGCGGTGGGCTGTTCGAGCTGCTTCGCCGCGCGCTCGCCGACACCCGGAATCCAAATCTGGTCCCGACTCTGCTGCTCCTCGGCGCGGTTGTTGTGCCGGCGGCATTCGTCACGTTCATTCGCGGGCGCCGGATGACGTTCTCGGTTGACGGCGGCACCATCGCCCTGATCGCGTTCCTTGGTGGCATCGCAGGAGTCACCGCGGCCGGCACGCTCGAGGCCGACACCTTGCACGACCTCGGGACGCTTCCGAAACTGGCGGTTGGGCTGATCGAGGAGTCAGCCAAGTTGATCGCACCAGTTCTGGTTCTGGTGTTCACCCGGCACCGCCGTCCGGCGGACGGGTTGCTGATCGGGGTGGCGAGCGGGGCCGGGTTCGCCGCACTCGAGACGATGGGGTACGCGTTCGTGGCCCTCGTCCAGAGCCAGGGCGATCTCGCCGCGGCCGACGGCATCCTCCTGTTACGCGGCTTGCTCAGCCCGGCTGCCCACATGGCCTGGACCGGACTGACTGCGGCTGCTCTGTGGTCGGCCGCCAACCACCGATGGTCGGCTGCAGCCACCGCCCGGTTCGCTCTGGCCTTCGTCGCTGCCGTTGGACTGCACGCGGCGTGGGACTCGATCGGATCCTTCATCGGATATGCCGTCATCGGCCTGCTCAGTCTCGGACCGCTGGCCATCGCCGCGCACCGCCTCGGCGTACGGGACAGGACCGAGCGGGCCGCCGTCGCCAACGGCCTGCTCGCCGCGGACTGACGGGCCAAGATCGGATCGCGGGCATCGGTGTGCCCGGCACGGGAGTCTCGCACGCGGTGTTACGGGAACGGGCCGGTCGTTCACAGGAACGGCCGGCCCGTACACCGAGGAACCAGGTTCGTCGCGCTACCGGAGGGGGACGATGCCCTGGGAACCACGCGGGAAGGTGGCGAGGACGTCCTCCGGGATGTTGAGGTGCTGAGAGACGAGCTTGGGCGGAAGATGGCTGAGCCAGTTCGCCAGCGACACTTCCTCGTAGTGATCGCTGCGGAAGGTCTCGAGGTAGATCAGCGTCTCGTCGCCGGTGTTCTCGACGTAGTGCCCGAGATTGCGGCGCACGAGGCCGACGTCACCGGCGCGGAAATCCGTTGTGTTCGCGTGCGGGCCGGTGTTGAACACTGTCATACGGGCCGACCCCTGAAGGTAGTACTGCCATTCGTCGGCGTTCGGATGCCAGTGCAGCTCGCGCATCGAACCCGGTTCGACGATGGTGAGGGCCGCGGCCATGGTCTTGGACGAGGTGTAGTTCTTGCTGTCCGCGATGCGGACGCTGCCCCCGCTGTTCTGATATCGGGGTTCGGACCTCGAGAGGCGGAAGATCACCGGAGTGGTCGCCCCCCATTCCACGCCCGCTGCCGCCTGGTCGGTCTCCAGATCTCCGGGCTCCTCGCCGGGAAAGATCCACAGGTTGTGCAGCGGGATGTCCTTGAACACTTCCTGGGCGACGCCGAAGTTCTTGGCGAGCACCTCGGGCGGAGTGTGGGCGAACCAGTCGGTGAGCGGCAGGGTGTTGCTCTCGGACTGTTCCCCGTCGTCGAAGGCGAGCACGAACTCGGCGCCGTCCGGGCCCAGGCCCTGCAATGAGTGCGGCAGTCCGGCGGGGAAGAACCACAGGTCGCCACTTTCGACATCGTCCACGCTGGGCAGACCTTCACGGCTGAGAGTCGTGACGCGGCAGCGGCCACGGCTCATGTAGGCCCATTCGGCGGTCTGGTGCCAGTGCAGTTCCCGGATACCGCCGGGTTCCAGATACATGTTCACGCCGGCGATCTCGTCGGAGATGGCGAAGTCCTTCTGCGTCACCTCACGGGCCCAGCCCCCTCGCTGCTGCCGGCGAGGTGAGATGTTGAACGACGACCAGAAGAACGGCTGCGTGCTGACGTCGGTTGCCGGCGCCCGGACAGCACTCGGGAACTGGCTTTCGATCACCGGGTTACGGGGTCCGGTCATTCGTGCGCTGCCCGGATCGCCGACGGTGGTCTGCATCCCCTCCGGCGGCAGGTCCGGGTTCCCGAAGGTGGGGGTTTCGTGATGCGGCGCCGCGACCTCATCAGACTCCATGACTCTCTCCTTGGATCTCGTGGACGCTGAAGGCCCTCGCTGAAAGGGCCCATCCCCAAAGCACCATCGGAGGAGCGTCGCCGCATAGAGACAGTTGACTGCGTTCACCTGCGATGACGACCACACCCGGAGCCCGCCGGGCGTGGTCATCTGACGCTACCGGGCCGGCTCGGCGCCGGTGCAGGCTGAGGCTCCACGACCCTCGTCGCTACTGATCCGGTTCGAGGCCGGCCGGGAGGGGAAGCCATGGACCACCATCGCCATCATCCGAGAACCGCATTCTCGCTGGTTGCCACCCTGGTGCTGATACTGGTGACAGGCTCCCCGGTGGGGTGCGCGGCGCCGGGAGACTCAGACGGCAGAGAGAAACCGCTTGTTCTGACAACCTTTACTGTGCTGGCTGACATTGCGCGAAATGTGGCCGGAGACCACCTGTCCGTCGCCTCGATCACGAAGCCCGGCGCGGAGATTCACGGCTACGAGCCGACGCCGGGCGACATCCGCAAGGCTTCCGATGCGGATCTGATCCTCGACAACGGCCTGAACCTCGAAGCGTGGTTCGGACGGTTCGTCGCGGATCTCGATGTCGCGCACGTCGTGGTGTCCGACGGCGTACAGGTCATCGGCATCACCGGAGACGCTGACGCGAGCAAACCGAACCCGCACGCGTGGATGAGCCCGCTCAACGCGCAATTCTACGTCGACAACATCGTCGGAGCGTTCAGCCTGCTCGATCCTGCGCACGCCGCCGATTTCCGGGCGAACGGCGCCGCGTACAAGAAGGCTCTGCAGCTCGTCCAGGAGGAGCTCGTCGACGGGCTGTCCCGGCTGCCACAGCACCAGCGGGCTCTGGTGACGTGCGAGGGGGCATTCTCCTATCTCGCGCGCGACGCCGGGCTGACCGAGAAATACATCTGGCCGGTCAACGCCGAGCAACAGGCCACACCGCAGCAGATCGCCTCGACGATCGAGTTCGTGAGGGCCAACGACGTCCCGGCCGTGTTCTGCGAATCGACGGTGTCGGACAAACCGATGCGGCAGGTCGTCACCGCGGGCGGCGCGTTGTTCGGCGGGACGCTCTACGTCGACTCGCTGTCAGAGGCCGACGGGCCGGTGCCCACCTATCTCAGCCTGATCCGGCACGATGCGAGCACCATCATCGGGGCGCTCACGGGACGGGCGTCATGATCTCGGCCATCGAGGTGGCCGGGCTGACTGTCCACTACGGCGACGTATGCGCCTTGGACGACACGTCCGCACGCGTCCGGCCGGGCCGGGTCACCGCACTGATCGGAATGAACGGATCGGGCAAGTCGACGCTGTTCAGAACCATCATGGGCATGACGCGCCCGGACCGCGGATCCGTGCTCGTCGGCGGCGCCGCGCCGGCCCTCGCCCGTCGGCGGGGAATCGTCGGGTACGTCCCGCAGAACGAGGACGTCGACCGGAGTTTCCCGGTCTCGGTGTGGGACGTGGCGATGATGGGTCGCTACGGGCGCCTGGGACCGGCGCGCCGGCCTCGGGCCGCGGACCGTACGGCCGTAGCGGGAGCGCTGGAGCGGGTCGGGCTTCACGACTACGCGGATCGCCAGATCGGACAGCTCTCCGGCGGACAGGCCAAGCGAGCCTTCGTTGCCCGAGGTGTAGCGCAGGACGCCCAGATTCTCCTGCTCGACGAGCCGTTCGCCGGTGTGGACAAACGCTCCGAGGCGACCATCGTCCGGCTGCTGCGCGAGCTGGCCGCGGAGGGGAGAACGGTCCTCGTCTCGACACACGACCTGCACACTCTGCCGCAGCTCGCCGACGAGGCGATACTGCTGATGCGCCGAGTCCTGTTCCAGGGCAAGGTGTCCGAGGCGCTACGACCGGAAGTCCTCTCCTTGGCCTTCGGAATCGATGTCGTCGACCGGGAGAGTGCCGCATGAACCCGCTCGACCTCGTTCTTGAGCCGCTGGGCTATGACTTCATGGTCCGGGCACTGGTGACAACGGTGATGGCGGCCGTGGTCTGCGCCCTCTTGTCGTGCTGGCTGGTGCTCATCGGCTGGTCGCTGATGGGTGACGCGGTCTCACATGCCGTCCTGCCCGGCGTGGTCATCGCCTACGTTCTCGGTGCGCCGTTCGCCATCGGCGCGCTGGTGTTCGGCGGGCTCGCCGTAGGACTGATCGGTGCGATCCGCGACTCGAGCCGGGTGAAGGAGGACGCAGCGATCGGTATCGTCTTCACCACGCTTTTCGCGTTCGGGCTTGTCCTGATCTCGGTGACACCGAGCCAGACAGATCTGAATCACATTGTGTTCGGCAACATCCTCGGCGTGTCGGCAGCCGATGTCGCTCAGATCGCCCTCATCGCTTCGGTCGCCCTTGCCGCCCTCCTCGTCAAGCGGCGCGACCTCGTGCTCTACGCGTTCGACCCCACGCACGCCCACACCATCGGGCTCAGCCCACGCCGGCTCGGAGCGCTGCTGCTCGGGCTGCTGGCGCTCACGACGGTGGTCGCGCTGCAAGTGGTCGGTGTGATCCTCGTCGTGGCCATGCTCATCATCCCCGGAGCAACCGCTTACCTCCTCACCGACCGCTTCCCACGCATGCTCGTGATCGCGCCGGTCACGTCGGCTCTGTCTGCCGTGACCGGCATCTACCTGAGTTATTGGCTGGATGCCTCGTCCGGCGGACTTGTCGTCGTCGTACAGGGCGTCGTGTTCGGGTTCGTCCTTGTCCTCAGCCCCCACCATGGCGTCGTCGGGCGCCGTCTCACGCGGAAGCGCCGCCGACAGGCGCTCGTCGCGATCCGATGACGTCCTGCCCGGAGGTGACGGGATGACCAGTCGCAGCAGCACCAGTTACTCCTCGCGTACGGAATCGGCGGCGGCACGGCTGTACCTTGCGACGGTCACCCCCTTCGCCCTCTCCTTCGCCGCCGGCGCCATCAACGTGTTCGCCTTCCAGAACCTCCGGCGCTTCTTCACCGCCGATCCGACCGGCAGCTCAACTGTCGTCCCCGAGATCGTCGGCGCGGTAGCCGGAGTCAGCGTGGCCGCGCTTGCCTTCGCCGCAAGTCTGTTCGCCGGCTTGCACGGCACCGCCGTGCGCGACGAGCGGCGGCCGTCCCGGATACCCACGGCGCCTTGGGCCTTCCCTGCTGTGGCGGGCGCGCTGGTGGTCACGTGGACCTCCGTCATGGGGCTGGACGTCGGCAATTGGCTGCTCGTGATCGCGTTGTCCGCCGCCGCGCTCGCGCTTCAGGCCGCCGGGGCCCGCCGCATCACCGACTCCGCCGGTGGGCCGGTGGCTCGGACCAGCCTCGGCGGCCACCGGCAGTCTCGGGCGTGGATGCGCACAGGCTCGATCCCGGCGCTAGTGGCAATGCCGGGTAGTTAAGCGCGGCGGTGGTTGGTCAAGAGGGTGTGTTGGTGCTGAGACTGGCAGCGGGACTCCGGTAGGAGAGGTACGTCCGCCAAAGACATGCCTTACCGCCGGGAGCCCCGCTGTTGGTTCAGTCTGTCATTACGCGTGTGGTCCGGGTCGCGGCAGGCCCGTTCGCGCCGGGTCATCTGGGTGAGCTGACCCAACAGGTGCCGTTCGAGATGATCGATACGGTCCTGGCTCAGACCCGCTGTACTCAGCAGCGGGTTCGGGACCTGCCCTCGCGGGTCGTGGTGTATCTGTTGCTCGCGGGGTGTTTGTTCGCCGAGATCGGCTATCGGCAGGTGTGGCAACGCCTGATCAGTGGCCTGGACGGGCTGCCGGTCACGGACCCGAGCGCGGCCGCGTTGACCAAGGCCCGTGCCCGGGTCGGCCCGCAACCGTTACGGGCGTTGTTCGACCTGCTGCGCGGCCCGGCAGCCAGCATGGCCGGGCCGGTGCGCTGGCGCGGTCTGCTGGTCTGCGCGATCGACGGCACCACCTTGTTCACGGCCGACACCACGGCGAACCTGGCCCGATACTCCAAACAACGCGGCGGACGCACCGGCGGGTCGAGCTATCCGATGCTGCGGCTGGTCACGATCATGGCCTGCGGCACCCGATCGGTGATGGACGCCGTGTTCGGGCCGATCACCAGCGGCGAGACCACGTATGCCAAGGATCTTCTCGCCCGGCTACCCGCCGGGGTGCTGTTGCTGGCCGACCGCAACTTCGCCGCCGGTCAGCTGCTCAACCTCGTGACCGGCTGCGGATCACATCTGCTCGTCCGGGCCAAGACCGGCCGTGGTGGTCCGAAGCTTCCCGTACTGCACCGTTTGGTCGACGGCTCCTACCGGTCGATGTTCGGCGGCCAGAGCGTCCGGGTCATCGACGCCGAGATCAGCATCAAGACAAAGGCCGGCACGGTCACCGGTGTCTACCGGCTGATCACCACCCTGCTCGACCCGGACGCCTACCCCGCCACGACGATCTTGCGGCTCTATCACGAGCGGTGGGAAATCGAGACCGCCTACCTGGAGATCAAATCGAGCATCCTCGACGGCCGGGTACTACGAGCACGCACCCCGACCGGCGTCGACCAGGAAATCCACGCGCTGCTGGTCACCTACCAGATCCTGCGCACCGCGATGACCGACGCCACCAACAGCGACACCAGCACAGACCCGGACCGGGCCAGCTTCACCATCGCCCTGCACGCCGCCCGTGACCAGGTCATCCAAGCCGCGGGTGTCATCGCCGACACCGTCATCGACCTGATCGGCAAGATCGGCCGCCTCGTCCTCGACGACCTCCTGCCCGCCCGACGGCTACGCGTCAACGCCCGCACCGTCAAACGAGCCATCTCCAAATACAACGCCCGCGGCCCAAACATCGACCGGCGCACCTACCAGGCCACCATCAGCCTCACCATCCTCGCCGGACCACCTTGACACCCAGCCCGGACCCTTAACTACCCGGCATTGGCGCTAGTGGTCGGCGCGATGCTCGGCATGGCGATCACCGCGGCCGCACCGGCGATGGGCGCGATCGTCACAGACACGTCGGTGATCGTTGCGGTCGTGCTGGTGCGCAGGCTGGATCTGCATCGTGATTGACGTTGGGTCCCGGCGGTCACGCGGTGGCGGAAGCACCCAAGGAGTCGAGCTCAGCAAGGGCGGCATGGAGCTGCACGCGTGAGGTGATGCCGAGCTTGGGAAAGATCCGGTACAGGTGCGCGGCAACGGTCCGGTGCGACAGGAACAGATGCCGGCCGATCTCGCGGTTGGACATGCCCTCGGAAGCCAGCTGTGCGATCTTCAAGTCGGCGGGGCTGAGAACGGCGGAACGCGGCTCCGCGAACATGCCGCTCCGGAGCCCGGCCACGCGGGCCTCGCGTTGCGCGCGGTCCGTCCACGCGGGCAGGCGCAGTGCTTCGAACCCGGCCAAGGCCGCGCTGAGGGGAAGCCTTGACTCCGCGACTCGACGGCGCCGTCGAAGCCACTCTCCGTACGCCAGCTGCCGTCGAGCCCGGCCGAACGGCTCGGACGACGAGTCGTCGGCGAGCGCCTGCTGGAAATGCTCCTCGGCCTCGTCCCCGGCGGACAGCAGAGCCTTGGCGTAGCAGATCGCGGCCCGTGCACGGGCCGCTCCGGTTTGTTCGGCGATTTCCTCGACAGCGGGCAGCAGGGCGCGCGCCTCCGCGGCACGACCGAGATTGCCCGCGGACTCGGCCAGGTCGCCGAACATCCAGCACCCGAGCAACGGGTCATACGCGGCCCCCGTCGGATCGAACAGCCGCAGCAGCGCGGTGAGAGCCGGCTCGTGACGGGCAACGGCCATAAGCGTGATCGCGCGAACCGCCTGCGCCCGGGCGAGCAGTCCACCGGCCTGATGGGTCGACGACTCGATCTCGATCGTGTCCGTCATCGCCAGCGCAGCGCCGGTCTCGCCTCTTGCCCCGCGGACCGCTGCCACGACGAGCTTCCCGGCCGACGCCCACAACGGTTGTGCGGCCTGTTCGGCCAGCTGGATGCCCTCGGCCGCGTTCTCGTAGGCCGCCGCATGCCGGCCGAGGTGGATCTGAGCCCATGCTTGTTCGACGAGAGTGCTTGCCAGCCGTCCCTGGAGGCCCTGGGCACGAAAGACAAAGCCGGCCTCGCTCAGCAACGGCACCGCCAACGAGAAGTGCCCCACACGCGTCGCAGCGCATCCGAGCAGAGCCGGCTGATCACCGCTGACAGCGATTCCGACGTTGTGCGCCGAGGCCGTGTTCTCCCCGAGCAGTTTCAGGAGCGCGCCGGCCCCGGCGGTTGGCGCGGCCAGCACCTCGACGGCAACCCGCTCGCGGTTCGGCAGATGTTCGGCAGCGGCCAGAATCGAGCGGCGCGGCCTGTCGCTCTCCCCGGCCCAGAGTCCGCCTTCGACGGCCTGTCTGAGCAGGTGGAAACCTCTCGATTGGTTCCCTTGCTCGAGGGCACGACGCGCCCAGTGTGCCGCCTCCTCCGCGACGGTGGCCGGAACCGGGCCTGGCTGGTGCACAAGACCCAGCCACCTCACCCGGTGCCGGTCCATCGGCCGCAGCGCACAGCCGGTAGCCATGCCCGCGAGCCGCAGAACCCGGTCGTGATCGCCGAGTTGCAGCGCCAGCTCAGCGGCGTCGAGCAGGCGACGTCCGCATTCGGCCGGGTCCTCGCTCAGCTTCGCCGCCCGCTCGAGGATGCTGACTGCCGCATCCGGCGTGCCGCGGCGAAGAGCAAGGTGTGCCGCATCCTCCAGGGAGTTGGCGGCCGGCCCGTCCGGGCCAACCAATGTCGCGGCGGCGTGCCACGCCTGCCGAGCCGGATCGTGCGTCGCGATGTGCGACAGCACCCTGTGGGCCTGAAGCCGGTCGGAGGGTGAGGCGTACTGGTACGTCGCTGCCCGGACGAGCGGGTGCCGGAACGAGAGCCGCCCGTCATCGATGCTGATGACGTCGGCGTCGAGCGCGGGCAACAGGGCCGAGACCTCCATGGGACGGCGGATCAGCCGGGCGCCGGCTTCCAGAACCTCAGGCAGGGTCGTGCCCTCGTCCGCCGCCAGGATGATCAGCAATGTCAGCGTCTCCGCGGGCAACCCGAACGTCTGGGCGGCGAAACGTCGCACGAGTGTTGGTGTGACCGTCGGCCGTAGCCCGAACGCGAGGCCACCTTCGACCTTCCGCCCGAGGGGTAGCTCTCGCAACAACAGCGGGTTGCCGCCAGCTTGTCGCTGCCACTGCGCACGGACGTTGGCCGGGGCCTCGGGATGAGCTCTGTGCAAGAAAGCGACGGCAGCGGCCTCCGACAGGGGTTCAACCCGGTGTCGACGGAAGCCGCTCTCCTCGAGCCGTCCGGCGGCGACGGCTCCCGAGCGCCCGGCCAGGAGCAGACCGACGGGCTGGTCGTTCACCCGGCGCGCGACGAATGCCAATGCCTCCAGAGAAGCCCGGTCCACCAAGTGCCCATCGTCGACCACTACGATTGTGGCTGAATCCGACAGCAGCTCCACCGTGGCCGTTCCGACCAGGAAGCGGTCCGGACGAGGGCTCTCGACGGAACCCAACACTGCTGGCAACGCCGAGCGTTGGGCCGGAGGAAGGGCACCGGCCCGGTGCACGAGCGGCCGGAGCAATCGCTGCAGGACCGCATACAGCATATTCGTCTCAGCGGCATCCCCGCTTGCCGAGAGAACACGGATGTCGTGTCGGCTCGCATACGCTTTGAGGAAGTTCAACAACGACGACTTGCCTATTCCGGGTTCGCCGTGGAGCAACACAGCAAAGCCATGATGGTGTAAACCGTCGACGAGATCTCGTAGCCGGCCGGTTTCGACGTCGCGGCCGATCAGTTCGCTGGAACTTTCCATGTTCGTCAACCGGCACACAGTTCGACATCGACAAGATCACGAATCATCATGCCTGCTCCAAGGCGAACGCCCGCCAGCGGTAGCCAGGCCCTGATGGCCCGCTCTCGCAGAACTGCCCGCGACGGATGACCGACCGGCGTTTCCTCCGTCGCTGCCAGAATTTCCGACGGTGCGGCCGTCACGTCCGCGAGACCGGTCATTGCGCGACCCGAGGCGAAGGACGCCGGACCATGAACCCCTGGGCGTGCTGCACGAAGGCTGACATGAGGGTTCCCCTCGAATTGGTGGACGGGTCTGCGCCAACTCACCAATCACAGCGAAGAGCCCTGAGCGCCTCAACGTGTATGCATGACACCCGGCGGCGCTCAGCGGTGTCGGTTGGATGGCGTCCGGCTTGTATGCAGGAATCGATTCGCTTGAGTCGCCACATCGCATGGCAGGGGTCACACATTCGTATCAACAGCGGGTGGTGGTGACGTCCGAGCAGCCGAATGGGCCTCAAGTCACGGTCTCAGCCGGCGAATCCGGTCCTTGATCTCGCGGCATGAGCTCGTCCAGCCGGTCGCGCAAGGCGGCCCTGGTGGTGACGCCGAGCTTGGGGAACAGCCGGTACAGGTAGGCGCCCACTGTTCGATGCGACATGTTCAGCCGCTCGCCGATCTGGCGGTTGGTCAATCCCGACGCGGCCAGCCGGGCGATCTCGAGCTCCTGCGCGCCGAGCACCGCCATGACCGGCTCGGCCGAGGACGCGGTGGTTCCCCCGGCCCGGAGCCCGGCGACCGCGCGGCGCGCCCACGGCCGTGCGCCGAGCCGTTCAAAGGCCTCCAAGGCTTCCCTCAGATAGGGGCGAGCCGCGGCAGGGCGACGTACCCGTCGCAGATGCTCGCCGTACGCGAGCTGGATCCGCGCCCGGTCGAACGGCCAGTGCTCAGCCTCCGGCACGGCCAGGGCTTGCTGGTAAAACGCCGTGGCCTCGTCGTCATCGGCGACCATCGCGGCACATCCCGCCGACACGAGCGCCAGCCGCGAGGACAGCCGGTCGATGCGTTCGCGTCTCATGGCTGCCACGTGGGCCCGTGCCTCTGCTGTCCGGCCGCTGTGCAGCGCGGCCTCGACCACGTCGATCAACACCCACAGGGCGTGCGGCCGGAACGGCGCCAGGGTGCCGGCCGGGCTGATCGCTGTCGCCTCCTGATAGGCCCGTTCGTGATCCCCGCTGCCGGCGTGCACCAACGCCCGTACGTGATGAGCGAACTGAACGGTGATCCCGGCGCCGCGCGGCGTGCTCCACCGCGTCATGGCGTCGACCGTCGCGAGAGTGTCCTCCACCTCGCCGCCGGCCGCCGCCACCAGGCATCGGAAATAGCGCAGGATGTACGAATAACGCGGGTAGTTGTACCGCTCGCACAACGCGATGCCCTCGGCGGCGAGCCGGTCGGCCTCCACCCAGCGCCCGGTGTGCCAGTTGTCGACGGAGTTCGACACCATTGCGCTGATGCCCAGTCCGACGGCTCCGCCGGCGCGCCCGTCCTCGATCACCCGGTCGAGCGCCTCCCGGCAGGACGCCAGCCGGTCGATGTAGACGCAGCCGATGGCCACCCGACTGATCGTGATCGGGTTGAGTTCGTCCCGCAGCGCGTCGGCCCGCGCGGACGCGAGCTCCAGGACGGGCGCGGCTTGGCGCACCGCCGAAGCTGCGGACGCACAGATCCAGTAGAGGCGGCGGCTCCGGTTCGAGCCGGGCGACCGCCGCGACCACCGGCTCCCACGCGGCGGCCCGCCCGCTCACCCAGGAGCTGAGCAACAGCGAGTGCAGCGCGTCGATGAGCACGGTGTCATGCGGATCGGCGCGGTTGGGATAGAACTCGACCGCGGCGGCCAGAAGGTCGTGTGCGATTCCGGCTTTGGCCTCGGCGTTCACCAGCATCTGGGCAGCCGCCACCGTCGCCGGCAAGGAGTTCACCAGCTCCGATGCGGCGACGTCGGCCTGCTGCAGCCACTGCGAGGCCTTGCTGAGGTCACCGACCACGTCGGCGCCGATGTACGCGGCTTCCAGCAGCCGGCGGGCCCGCAGAGCCGGCGTCGGGCTGAGTTCGGCGGCCCTGCTCAGCGCGGACACGGCCAGGAGGGTGTCACCGCGCCGGACGCTGTCGCGGGCGCTGCGTTCGAGCTGAACCGCCACCTCTTCGTCGGTCCCGACCGTGGCACGGGCCAGGTGCCAGACCCGGCGCTCCGGGCGATCGACGAGCACAGCTGCCAAGGCGCGATGCGCCCGCCGCTGAGCCACCGGCGCCGCCAGCACGACCACGGTGGAGCGGATCAGCGGATGCGTGAAGGCGAGACGGTTGGCGGCGATGTCGACCACCGCCAGTCCGGCCCGCTCGGCCGGCGCCAGGGTCGCCAGCACATCGATGCCGGGCGCGGACGCTTGGAGCACCGCAAGGTCGCCCATTCTTTCCAGGGCGCCGAGCAGCAGCAGGTCGCGGGTCGGCGCAGGCAGCCGGCCGATCGCCGCCGAGTACATCGAGCTCAGTTGCTCGGTCAGCGGCAGCACCGGCGGCAACGCCTCCTTGCCGGCCCGCTGGGCGGGGCTGAGCGCCGCGGCCAGCTCCATCAGGGCGAGCGGATTGCCCTGGGCGACGGCCAGCAGGTGGTCCCGTACGCGGACGCTCACCTGGGGCCGGCGGGCGTGCAGCAGGAGTGACGCGGCGCTGTCATCGAGGGCCGCGACCCGATGGCCGGGCAGTCCCGCGTCGAGAAACACGGAGTCCGAGCCTGCGCGCAGCGCGGCAAGCAGGGAAGCCCGGCCGCCGCGCAGACGACGGGCGACGATCATCAGTATGCGCGTGCTGGCCAGGTCGAGGTTGTGGACGTCGTCGGCCACCAGCATCAGGGGCCTGTCCCGGCCCGCATTCTGCAGCAGATCCAGGACAGCGTTGCTCAGGGCCAGGACTCCCGGTTCGGGCCCCTCGGCCAGCCCCAGCGTGACCAGCAGAGGGTGCCGGGTGGCGGGTGGCAGCGCATCCAGCTCCGGCCGTAGAGAGGTCAGCAGGCCATCGAGCGAGGCGAACATGTGCTCGACCGGCCGCCGGGATCCGGGCAGTCGCAGTACCCGCAGCCCACTCTCCGCGGCTCGGCGCGCTGCCACCTCCAGGAGCGCGCTGAGACCGACGCCGGTGTCGCCGATCAGCAGGAGGGCGCCGCCCTGCTCGGTGGCAGCCGCGAGGAACGTGTCCAGAACGGCCAGGTCGGCGTCGCGGCCGAGGAGTGCGCTCACCGCTCGGCCTCGATGTCGGCGAGGGCAGCGCTCAGCGCGGCCCGTCCGGACACGCCGAGCTTGCCGTAGACCCGGCTCAGGTGGGCTCCGACGGTGCGATGGGACATCAACAGCTTCTCGCCGATCTGCTTGTTGCTCAGCCCGGCGGCGGCCAGTGCGGCGACCTGCATCTCTTGCGGGGTGAGCGACGACTTTCCGGACGCGTGAACCCGGGTGCGGGTGGCAGCGGTCGCCTCGAGCTCGCGGGCCGCGCGCGCCGCCCACGGTGTGGCGCCCATCCGCTCGAAAGCGGCGAGTGCGGCCTCGAGCGGGGCCCGTGCCTGCGTGACCGCGCGGGCACGTCGAAGCCGCTCGCCGAACAGCAGTCGTACGCGCGCCTGGTCCCATTCCAGATCGTCGGCGCCCGGCACGCTCAGCGCCCGGACGAACAAGGCCTCTGCTTCCGCATGGTCCTCCGCGACCGAGGCGGCGGCGGCCAGCGTGAGGAGGCCGAAGGAGGGCGAGACCTGGGTCAGGCCGGACGCGGCGATCGCCCGTGCGTGGGCGACGGCCTCGTTACGGCGCCCGGTACGCAGCGCCGACTCGATCAGGTCCAGCGAGCTGCGGAACGGCATGGGCGTCTGCAGTGGCAGAACACCGGGTACGGCCAACGCGACGCAGTGATGATAGGCCTCTTCGAAATCGCCACGGGCCATTGCCGCGGTGGCCTGCCCCCAGTCGCAGTACTGAGCGAGGGGGGCGGACGCCGCGAGGCACTGCCCAGGCCGCCACGCGCATGGCCGGCTCGCGCACCCCGTCCGCCTGGCCCCGCCGCGCCGCCACCATCATCCGGATGACCTGGAACGGCCCCTCCATCAGCTCGTATCCACGTGTCTCGCACAGCTGTAGAGCTTCGGCTGCGAGCGCGTCGGCACGATCCAGGCGGCCCGTGGTCATGTCGTCGGCGCTGAGCAGCATCATGGCGTTGATGGCAATGCCGACCGCCCCGCCGGCCCGGCCGTCGTCGACGATGCGATTCAGCGAGGGCCGGCATTCACTGAGCCGGTTGCAGGCGATCGCGATGCGGCTGATCCGGTAGACAATGCTCGGATCCTGGACGTTCGACGAGTCACGCAGAGCGGTGTCCAGACGCAGCCGGTCGGATGCCGTCAGCAGGACCGGGCTGCGCAGCGTGTGCACGTACATGCGCAGCAGGTCCGGCGCTCGTGGACCGAGACGACTGAGCGCGTCCTCCAGTCCCGGCCACAGATCGTCGCGGGCGGCGTAGAAGCACACGTCGGCCAGTTGGTACAGCGCCTCGACCAACATCGGATCATCGTCGGCGGATCCGGCGACGGCATTGTCGACTGTCGCGGTGAGCAGGCGGTGTGCCGTCTCGATGTGGCCGTCGTTGTTGAACAACAAGTGCGCCGCAGCGACGGCCACCGGCAGCGACCCGTACCCCTTGGGGTCGGCGTGGCGGGCGTCGTTGAGCAGGCCTGGCACCGTCCGCAGGTCGCCGCCGACGTTCGCTCCGACGTAGGCGGCCTCCGCCAGTCGCCGGCTTCGCCGGGCCCCGTCGGCGCTCAGATCGGCTGCGCGCAGCAACGCTGCCACCGCGCCGGGAGCGTCCCCGGTGCGCATCGCCCGGCGTGCGTTGTTCTGTAGTGACGCGGCCACCGACTCGTCCGCGCCGACGGTCGTCTCGGCCAGATGCCGGGCTCGGCGCTCCGGTTCGTCCGCGGCGCGCCGTGCCAGCTCTCTGTGTGCGGCGGCCCGTTCCTCCCCGGTCGACGAGCGCACTACCGCCGAGCGCATGAGCGGGTCCAGTCGATCCGTCGAGTCGTCGAGCGCGTCGAGCAGCAGCCTGCGCCGTTCGGATCCGGGCAGCTCTTCGACCCGGCTGACGCAGAGGTCGTGGAAGCGGCCACTCGCCGGTGGCAGCGGCCGCCGGCCGAGGCGCTGTTCCTCGTTGAGTGACCCGGCAAGCTCGAGCAACGCCAGGGGGTTGCCCCGAGCCTGATCGCGCAGACGCCGGCCGACACTCGCGGCAAGCATCGGAAAGCGTTCGGACAGAAGAATTTCCGCGTGCGCCTCATCCAGCGGTGGGACGTCCAAGGTCTCCGGACCGGCCGCCTCCACACTCGCCATCAGCAACCCCGCAAGGGTGCGGCCCAGGTCGGTCAGCACCTCACCCGAACGCGGGTCGACCCAGTGCCAGTCGTCGATCACCAGCAGAATCGGGGCGCCGGCGGCGTGCCGGCGGAGCAGGCCGGCGATCTCGGCGCAGAGGTCGCCCTCGGCTCCGGAGCCGAACCCCAACGCGGCCGAGAGCGCCGGCAACGAAGTGAGGCTCCGGCGCAGCGGATGCAATAGCTGGTGAAGCGTGGCGAAGTCGATGCCGGACTCGGGCCGGGCGCCGGCTGCACGCAGCACAACCATGCCTTCGGCGGCGGCCGAGACCGCCGCGGCGTCGAGCAGCGCGGTCTTGCCCACGCCCGGCCCGCCGGACAGGCGCAACGTGGCTGCGCCCTCGGCCACCCGGGCCAGGAACGCTTCGACAGAGGACAGCATGGACTCACGGCCGACCAGCCGCACGGTGCCGGGGGCCATGACTGCTCTCCTCCCGCTGGCCTGTCCCCTCGGGTCGGTGGTAGTCGGTGACGTTAGCCCGTGCCAGTCCAGGTGGGTATCGGTTTGTTGGTCAACTCACGTGTCGCTGAGCTGGGCAATCGCGTCGGAAGCCCGGGGCCGGCCTTTCACGCGGCTCCTCAGGAGTTCTCCGGCGTCTGCGCGAGCGCCCACGTGTCCCGTGCCGCGGCGGCAGTGCGGATGCCGGCGGCCGCGTTGTCAAGGCCGTCGATCGCCTCACCGAAGATCTCCACACCGACATGGGTCAGGCCACCCTTGTCGTGCAGCAGGCGGACGAGCGGTCCGAGCGGCAAGTCGCCCTCGCCGGGGAAGCATCGCAGCGGGCTCCGGGCCGGTTCGGTGGTCAGCGCGTCGGCGAGTTGCAGGCCGGTGAGCCGGTCGCCGGGAATCTCGGGCAGCAGACCGAGCGCAGCCTCCGGGTCGGTCGAGGCCTTGAGCAGGTGCCAGGTGTCGATCAACAGGGTGCCGTTCTCGCGCTCCGCCCGGCGCACGATCTCCCATGCCGTGGCCAGGTCAGGGATGCCCCAGAAGGGAACGAACTCCAGCTCGACATCGAGACCGCGCTCGGCCGCCCGGTCGGCGAACGACGCGAACGACGCCACAAGGTCATCAATTCCGACAGCTCCCCGTTCGAATGCGCCGGCGGCCAGGATCCGGTCGGCTCCCGCAGCCTGTGCCAGGTCCAGTATCCGGCTGGCGGACAGATCGAACCGTTCTCGCAGCCGGGCCGGCATGCCGGCGCTGTACCGGATCGGCGCCCAGCTCGTCACGCCGTCGATCTCGGCCAGCCGGACTCCCCGTTCTGCGGCCTGTTCCCGGATCGAGTCGGCGCTGCGTCCGCCGGTCAGCATCTGATCGAGGGTCAGCGGGCTGATCGCGGTCTCGGAGAACCCGCCCGCCCGCGCGGCGTCCAGCACCGCCGCGAAGCCGCGGTTGCCGAGGCTTCCCGGCCAGAAGATGAGCCGGGTCATCGGAGCGGTCACCTCCTCGAACCACTGCTTCTGGTTTGCCATGACCGTCCTTTCTGTCTTCCCCCGAGCCTGATCGCCGGGCCGCACCCGTACATCGCACGACACCGCGACACACGGATCGCCTCGATGTTCGAGCGGCTGGGCGCCGTGTGCCGGTCAGGCGGCCGTGAGGCCACCGTCGATGGCGAGGGCGGCGCCGGTGATGAACTTGGCGTCGTCACTGAGCAGGAACGCGACGAAGGCGGCGATCTCCTCGGGTTGTCCGATCCGGCCGACCGGGTGCAGGCCGGCGGCGAAACGCAGCGCCTCCTCGGGGGAGTCGCCCAGGTTGCCGCGCAGCAGCGGTGTGTCGACGCCACCGGTCACCAGCGCGTTGACGCGGATGCCCCGTGCCGCGGTGTCAAGAGCCGCCGATCGGGTGAGACCGACGACGCCGTGTTTGGCGGCGCTGTAAGCAGCCATGCCGGTTCCCCCGGTCACACCGAGGTTGGACGCGTTGTTGACAATGGCTCCGCCCCCGGCCGACTCGAGGACGGGGATCTCGTGTTTGAGGCTGTAGAAGACGCTGCTGAGGTTCAACGCCAGCTCGGCGTTCCAAGCCTCGCCGCTGATGGCGGTGACCGGTCCCGTCGCGGTCGCGGCGCCGACGTTGTTGAAGACTCCGTCGATACGGCCGTACTTCTCGACGGCCTGCCGGACCAGAGCGGCCACCTCTCTCTCCACAGTGACATCGGTGGGCACGAAGATGGCGTCGGGCAGGCGTGCGGCCAGCTCGTCGCCGGCTTCCTTGCCGCGGGCGGCAAGGACCACTCGGGCGCCCTCGGAGATGACCCGCTGGGCCACGGCGCGGCCCATTCCGGAGGTGGCTCCGGTGATCAGAACGACTTTGCCGGTGAAACGCTCGGACATGATGGCTCCTTCGGTGATTCGGTGTGGTCAGAAGGTGAGGACAAGCCGGCCGCGGACGCCGCCGGCCGCGAGAAGCCGATGAGCATCGGGCGCCCCGGAGGCGGGGAGAGTTCGCGCGACGCGGGGAACAAGGACGCCGGTTTCGGTGAGGCGGCGAATCTCAGCCAGTCGATCGGGGCGGCCTGCGTACTCGGGGACGAACGGGGCCCGCACGGTGATCCGGCGTTCGCCGTGTGCCGCGTAGCCGCCCGGCTCGCCGGCGCCGCGAATCAGCGCCAGGCTGCCGCCGTCGCGGACGGCGTCGAGCATCCGCGGCCCGATCAGTGCCGCGTCGACGACCGCGTCCACGCCGTACGGATGAAGCTCGCGGATCCGGCGGGCGACGTCGTCGCCACGGGTCACGATCTCGGTAGCGCCCGACTTGCGCACCAGCGCCTCGTCGGTGGGCGCCGCGTCAGCGACCACGATGACGCCTGCGGCCGCGGCCATCTGCACCAGGTACCCGCCCAGGGCCCCGGCGGCTCCGGTCACGGCGAGCACGGAGCCGGACGCGAGGGCGAGCTGGTCGAGCGTGAGCAGGGCGGTCAGGCCGTTCATCGGCAGGGTCGCGGCGTCCGCGTGATCCAGGCCCTGGGGCGCCCGGACCACCCACTCGGCGGGAAGCACGACGTACTCGGCATAGCCTCCGCCGTGATAGCTGAGGGCGCCGCCGGGGCCGGGCACAACCGGCAGCACCATCGCCATGACCGGGTCGCCGAGGACCAGCTCGGTGGTGGTGCCGGAACCGATCTCGTCGATCGTGCCAGCGATGTCCATGCCCGGCACGAAGGGCCCGGTCAGGCCGCGCATTGCCGCGGCGTGCACTCCGGCGCGCAGGAGTGTGTCGGCGGGGCTCACTGCGGCGGCGCGCACGCGGACCCGGACCTGCCCCGGTCCGGCGTGCGGCTCCGGCAGGTCGATGATGTGCAGAACATTCGGCCCGCCGAACTCGGTCAAAGCCACAGCACGCATCTCTCTAGTTCCTTCCTCGTACCTGGTATCCAAGTGATACTTCGGCGCGAGGATGTCGGCTAGAGGGCACTTTGAGATGACTTGGTATACCCGGCTATACCGTCTCGTGCCGTACCTGGTATTCGACGTATATTGGCGGCGTGGGCCAGGAGGACGCGCCGGAGCTCTGCGGTCGCGGGCGGCAACTCGTACGCGATGTGCTCGAACGCGTCGGCGACAAATGGTCTGTTGTCGTCATCTGCCAGCTCGGCGACACCACCCGGCGATTCAACGAGCTGCGCCGCCTCTGCGAGCCGATCACGCAGCGCATGCTGAGTGCGACCCTGCACGGGCTGGAGCGCGACGGCATTGTGACCAGGACCGTCTTCAACACCAAGCCCATCCGGGTCGACTACGCGCTCACTCCGCGCGGGCTCAGCCTGCTCGAGGTGGTCCTCGGCCTCGCATGGTGGGCCGAGCGCAACGCCGCCGAGATCCAGCGGGATCGGGATCTCTTCGACGCCGGGTGAGCCGCATCAGGTCCGATCCTGGCCCTCAGCCGCCGATGTCGTGCAGCCTGTTCGCCAACTGGACCCGCGAGTTGATGTCCAGCTTCGCGAAGGCCCGCCGCAGGTGAGTGCTGACGGTGTGCGGCGAGAGGAACAGCTCCAGCGCAGCTTCCCGATTGGTGGCTCCGCCGGCCACGAGCCGGACCACTTTGCGCTCCATGTCGGTGAGTGCGGCCCACCCGGTGACGGGACGGCGGCTCCGTGGACCCGCATGCCGGCGCAGCCGCTCGGCCAGCCGGCGGACATCCGCGCCTGCGCCGCAGACGACATACGTCTCCGTCGCGAGGTTCCATTGGGTGGCAGCGGAGCTCAAGCGCCCTTGCCGGGCCAGCGTGTTGCCGATCTCTTCGCGTGCCGCCGCGTACAGCAGGGGCCGCACGCCGTGGAGTGCCTGTGCCGCGGTGTGCAGCCTCTCAACGTCGTGATCCACGATCCCCAGGACGTACGCCGAGACGCCGGCAAAGGCGGGCGACGCGGTGCTGCCCCCGTGCAGGGTCGTCGCCACCGCTCGTACGCGGTCGCCCAGCGCCTGATCACGAACTTCGGCGGCGAGTCGCGCGGCGAAGGCAAGGAAGTGCTGGTCCGCGGGCATCGGAGGACCGGCCGGCCGGAGTGGGTCGTCGCCGAGCAAGCGGACCGCCTCGAGCGGTTCGCCGGGCGCCGCCAGTTCGGCCCGCACGCGCGTCGCCCACCGGCGGTTGGCCGGCAGGTCTTCGGACTGTGCTCTGTGGGCCAGGACCTGGGCCGCGCGGCGCGGGCCGTTCTTGCCGGTGTGCCTTGCCAGTTCGGCATACGTGATCATCTGGAGCACGCTGGTGAAGTCGTCGCCGCCGGTCTCGTTCAGAGGCAAGGCCGTGGCTTCGGCTCGGCCGCGGGCGTCGTCGATCCGGCCGGACGCCACGCTCAACATCCCTGAGAACTGTGCGCACAGGTTGATCAACGGGCCGTCGCCGTCACGGCGTGCGCTTTGCTGGGCCGCCATCAGCAGTTCGGCAGCCTCGTCCGGGCGGCCGAGGCAGTGCAGCATGTTGGCGATGTGCACCTTTCGCAGCGGCGCCCCGGCATCGGCGTAGTCCCGGCCCAGCAGCTCATCGAGCCGGGCGGTGGCCTCGACACTCTCGCCCCGGGCGATGTCTACACCGGCGAGAGTGAGCAGGGCGAACCCGCGGGTCTCGTCGTCGGCGTCGGCGTTCCCGAGGTCGTGCCGGGCCTCGGCGGCGGCCGCCTCGGCTTCCCCCGCCATCCACAGGTGGTACGCGAGCCGCCCCTCGGGCCGGCGGCGAACCGCCGACCGCGTCGCCACCGGCGGCGCTGCGGCCGGGGTCACTTGATCGGTGACGCCTACCGCGTCGGCTTGCAGCGCCTGACGCAACGCCCCAGGCAGGGACTCGCGTGCCGCCTGTCGGAGCAGGTCGTGCCGGAATCGAAGGCGCCCGGCCTCGCTGATCAGCAGGTCGGCCCGCACCGTCTCCTCGATCGGGGCCACCAGATCGGCTGTTCGGCGTTCCAGCATGCCCGCCAGCTCCGCGACGGTGAACTGCCGCGGCAGCATTGCCGCTACCCGCATCAGCTGCTGGGCCTCCGCGCTGAGTCGTCCCAGCCGCTCGACGACGACCTCGACGAGGCGCCGAGGCACCGGACCGCCGCACACCGTGGCGTGGCCGTTCACAACTCCCAGGCGGTTCTCTTCTCGCAGGCCACGAAGCAGCTCGAGGAGCACCGAAGGATTACCCATCGCCTGCTCGGCCAGCGCCAGCAGATCAGGATCCGGCGGAGCGCCCGCGAAGTCGGCGACGACCGCGGCCGTCTCCCGGCTACGCAACGGGGCCAGGCTGAGCCGTTGCGCGTCCGCGTCGTCCAGGTGGCTCAGCGCCTCGCGTACCGCCGGACCTCCGTCACGGCCGTGACAGAAGCTCAAGACCCACAGGACGCCGACGTGCCGCAACCCGGTGGTCAGTGCGGGGAGGGCCATCATGGTGCCCGCGTCGGCCCGGTTCAGATCATCGAGCAGCACTGCCAGCGGCTCCCCCGACGCGGCCGAGGCCAAGGCTGCCTGCAGGTCGTGCACGACCCAGAAGCGCAGGTCGGCGCTGGCTCCCAGCGTGCGGGCGGCGTACGGGTCGCCGACGGGCGGGACGCTGCCCACCGTGGCGGCCAGCAGCGGCGCGAACGGCATTGCCTGCTGACCGTCCAGCGCCTCACCGAACAGGACCCGTATCCCGGCTCGCTCCGCCCGGCGCCGCGCCTCGTACAGCATCCGGGTCTTGCCCGAACCGCAGTGCCCCTCGACCAGCAGAACTCTGCCGTGCCCGTTCAACGCCGCCGCGACCCCGGCGTCCAGCGTGCCGAGCAGGTCGTCGCGCCCGTGCAGTGCCGACTCGGGCAACGCTTGGTGGATCTCCTTCGTCGTGGTCATGGAATCTCGGCCCCCCAGCCATCGCACAGCTCACACCGTGCTCTCACCGTCGCCCGAGCCGGACGGTCCGAGCATCGGGAAACTGACTGCGGAATCTTCGCTGCGCTCATCGACGGCGAGGCGGGGGCCGGTGGGGTCTCGGTTCCCGGCTCAGTCAGATGACCGATGGGACGCCGGTGACATGAAGCGATCACACGACTGTGCGACGGGCGGTGTTCCCGCATCTCACGCCATTGTGCGATGCGCCGGCCGGGCCTTCCGGCGCATCGTTCAGGCTGATCTCCGCGAGGCGTACGCCGGAGATCGACGCGCGGTCGTGGCAACGGCAGAGCGGACGGCCGCCGTCCATTGAGGGCGCCGAACGGTGCCGGAGTACGGAGGTTTGATCATGAATCAGCTCAACGGCATCGTCCGGCGGCTGGACGAGCTCGAATCGGTCGAGAGCATCAAGAAGCTGAAAGCCCGCTACTTCCGGTTCATCGATGAGAAGAAGCACGCTGAACTGGCCGCGTTGTTCACTCCCGACGCCACGGTCGTGACCGACGGCATCACCTGGGCGTCGCCCAAGGAGTTCGCGGACACGATCCGCGACCTCACCGGCGCCGCGCCGTCGGTCCACCACGGATACATGCCGGAGATCGAGATCACCGGCCCCGACACAGCGTCCGGAACCTGGTCGATGGACGACCTGCTGACCTTTCCGGCCGGCCCGCAGGCTCCGGAGGGACATCACGGTTACGGGCAATACCGGGAGACCTACCGGAGGGTCGACGGGCAGTGGCTCATCGACTCGGTGCTGCTGACCCGCTTCCGGATGGATCCTCTGGAGAACTGGATCCCGGTGGAGTGATCGGCGTAGCGCGAGTGCCGGTGCGGTCAGCCGCCCAAAACCAACTGTTCGACCGGCCTCACGGTGCCGGCGAGTTACCCCTCACCGGCCGGCACGAGCCGACGCCCGGTCACCGAGGTTCTCCTTGATCACGTGGCCCCACCACGAACCGTTCCGAAGCGCGACGGAACCGAAGTCCCTGATGCGCGGGGTCAGGAGACGGCGGGCGATCCGGCCCGCCAGCATTCCACCGGCGACCGGTGCGAGCAGATAGACGGCGAGCAAGTGCGACTCGCCTGAGAACAATGCGGGTCCCAACTGCCGCGCCGGGTTGGCGGAGCCACCGGTGAGAGTGCCCAAGAGTGCCGCTTGGAGCCCGAAGAGGCCACCGACGATCCAGGCCGCCGGCCAGTTCGGCCGGCGGGCGGTCATCCAGCACATCACTCCCACGATGACCATCAGCGTCATCGCCTCAGCGACCGTGACGGACGCGCCGGTCCAGCCGGGTCCAGGCTGCACCACAGCCCATTGGACCGGTTTGGCGGCCGGCGAGGAGCCCCACAAGGCCCCGGCGAGCGCGGCCGCGGTGACCGATCCGGCGATCTGGGCACCGAGGTAGGGAACGACTCGGCGCCCGGGGAAGGAGCCGGAGGCGTACAGGCCCAGGGTGATCGCCGGGTTCATGTGAGCACCGCTGAACCGTCCCGGAGGCGAGACGGCGAACCCGACGATCACCAAGCCGACGAGGATCGACACCGCAGCGACCCTCAGCCGCAACTCGTTGGCCGACGCGGTCGCGGGCATCGTCCCGACCCCCCACCGGACCAGGGTGAAGACGGTGGCCATGAACGTTGAGGTGAGGCAGAACTCGACCGCGGCAGCGCGGGCCTCAACAGCGATGTCCCGCATCGTCACCTGCAAGATCCCCATGACATGAGCATCGTCAAAAGATCAAGTTGCGGGCAGAGCCGAAAGTCCCGGCGCCGTAGGTACAGCCGGTGCCGGCGTGCCACGAGACGGAGAAGACAGTCGCAACGATGCGCCGACGACGTACAACGGCGGCTCCGCGATGCGGAGCCGCCGTAGTTGCCGGGCCGACTACCTGGAGCCGCTGTCGAGGGACCAGTCGCGGACCTCGGGCATGTCCTCCAGGTGCTCGACGACGTAGGCCTCGTGACGCCGCAGCTGCGCCTCGCACCAGGCCTTGAGGTCGGCCGCGCCGCGGGGCAGACGGTGGGCGTTGTTGATCGCGTCCATCACCAGGTGGTAACGCGACGCCTTGTTCCGCACCGTCATGTCGAACGGGGTCGTCGTGGTGCCCTGCTCGATGAAACCCCGCACCCGGAACCGGTCAGCGTCCGGCCGCCCGTGCACCAGCTGGTGAATCGCACCCGGATAACCATGGAACGCGAACACCACATCGACGGTGTCGGTGAACAACTCGGTGAACTGGGTCTCGCTCATACCGTGCGGGTGATCCTTGGGACGCGGCAACGTCATCAAATCGACAACGTTGACCACCCGGACCTTGAAACCGGGCAACCGGTCCCGCAAGATCTGCGCCGCCGCGACCGTCTCCATCGTGACCACATCCCCGGCACAGGCCAGCACGATATCCGGGTCACTGGCGCCGTCGTCAGTACCGGCCCAGTCCCAGATCCCGGCACCACGGGTGCAATGCTCGATCGCCTCGTCCATGCCCAGATACTGCAACTGCGGCTGCTTGTCGATCACGATCAAGTTGATGTAGGACCGCGACCGGAAACAATGGTCGGCCACCGACAACAGGCAGTTCGCGTCCGGCGGCAAATACACCCGCGAGACGTCCCCACGCTGGGTCAGCACATTCTGAATCAACCCGGGACCCTGATGACTGAAACCGTTGTGATCATTACGCCACGCCGTCGAGGTGAGCAACACATTGAAACTCGGCACCTTCGCCCGCCACGGCAGATTCTTCGCCTCCTGCAACCACTTACCGTGCTGCACCGTCTGCGACGCACTGACCATCGCGAACGCCTCATAGGTAGCGAACATGCCATGCCGGCCGGTCAGGTTGTACCCCTCCAACCAACCATGACAGTTGTGCTCACTGAGCACCTCCATCACCCGGCCATCCCGGCTCAGCGCCACATCACCGTCGTACACCTTCTCCATGAAGGCACGATCAGACACCTCGAACACCGCACCGAGCCGGTTACTGTTCGTCTCGTCCGGACAGAACAACCGGAACCGGTCGTCGTTGCGGGCATAGATGTCACGCATCATCTCCCCGAGCCGGCGGGTCGACTCGGCCCGCCCGGTGGCCGGCTGCTTCACCTCGACCGCGTAGTCCCGGAAGTCGGGCATGTCCAGCTCACGGGTGACCAGGCCGCCGTTGGCGTGCGGGCTGGCGCTCATCCGCAGATCGCCCTCGGGCGCTTGCTCGCGAACCAGTGCGACGGGCGCCCCGGCGTCGTCGAACAGCTCCTCCGGCCGGTACGAGCGGAGCCACTGCTCGAGCAGCGCAAGATGCGACGGGTTGTCCCGGACACCGGACAGCGGCACCTGGTGCGACCGCCACGTGCCGGTGACCTGCACGCCGTCGACCTCGTCGGGGCCCGTCCAGCCCTTCGGCGACCGCAGGACGATCAACGGCCAGACCGGCCTTGTCCCGTCCCATTCGCCGGCACGGGCGGCGGTCTGGATGGCGCGGATGCGTCCCCACGCCTGAGCGAGGGCGGCGGCGAACCGGATGTGCATGCCGGGCAGGTCCTGGCCGGACACCTCGATGACGTCGTAGCCGTGGCCGCGCAGTAGTTCCTGCACCTCGTCGGCGTGCTTGCGGCCGAGCACGGTCGGGCCGGAGATCTTGGCGTCGTTGAGGTGCAGGATCGGCAGCACCGCGCCGTCGCGGGCCGGGTTGATGAACGACACGCCCTTCCACGAGCCCTCGAGCGGGCCGGTCTCGGCCTCGCCGTCGCCGACCACCGCGATCGCCAGCAGGTCGGGGTTGTCCATGACCGCGCCGAACGCGTGCACAAGCACGTAGCCCAGCTCGCCGCCCTCGTGGATCGAGCCGGGCGTGGTCACCGACACGTGGCTCGGGATGCCGCCCGGGCTCGAGAACTGGCGGAACAGCTTGCGCAGGCCCGGCTCGTCGAGGGTGACCTCCGGATAGACCTCGGAATAGGTGCCCTCCAGGTAGCCGGCAGCGACCAGCGCGGGACCGCCGTGCCCGGGGCCGGTCAGATAGATCGCCTGCTGGCCGGTGTGCCGGATCAGCCGCGACACATGCGCGTAGATCAGCGACAGACCCGGACTGGTCCCCCAGTGACCGAGCAGCCGCGGTTTGATGTGCTCGGCGGTCAGCCCCTCACGCAGCAGCGGATTGGCCTTGAGGTAGATCTGGCCGATGGTCAGGTAGTTGGCCGCGCGCCACCAGGCGTCGAGGCGAGCCAGTTCGGTCTCGTCAGGCTCGGCGAGGGTCTGCAGCAGGTCGGACACAACCGAGGTCACGGCGATTCCCTTTCAGCGGATCTTTGTCGTCGTATCGAACCTAAGGCGTGGTTGTCTGCTTCCGTAGGGCCGCAAGCCGCGGCCGAAAGGACTTTCGGCCCTGCGGGACGGGACTTCCCGAACCCTCGCCGGCCACCGCCTGGGCGGCAATGTCAGCCGGAGATGAATCGGAACAGGTCGTAGACCATGAAGGCAGGCCAGACAAAAGCCTTCAACATGCCGATTACGCCCTCCCCGAAACCGTTCGCCTGACTGACGTAGTACACCAGGGCGCCGATCATGCCGAGGCCGTAGACGGCGTTGCCGCCGCCACCGGCGCCGCGAACCACACGCTGGCGTCGCATCGTGTCGCTCATGGGAAGAACCTTTCTCTGCGCTGGAACCGGGCACCTTCACCGTGCCCTCCCACCGCCCCGCCGGGCAGAGTCGTTGTGCCCGTTCCACAGTGACCGGCCGGCAGCCGAGGAAAACCAATGACGGGCATTCCGCCAACGCTACGAAATCTCCATTCGTCTACGCAGCGCAATCACACAAATAACGATCGTCACGCATTGTTCGGAGAACCGTTTCCCTATTGATCGCGGCCGATTGCGATTCGCGCCATTCGCGTTTCCGCGCCGCCCGCGCGGGACCAAATACCCTGTCCCACCGACTTGCGCCGGCGCAATTATCGCACTTAGGGGCGTCCATCGGACGGCCATTCCCGAACTCGGCGCCGTACCGCGATGACCCCACCGTCCGAAAGGAGCATGCCATGACCGAACACTTCGATCCCAACATCCCGCCGGCAGGCGAGACCGACCCCTGCATCGAGGGAGATTTCGTCGGACCCGTCGTCGTTCTCGAAAAGCCGGCTCTCGGCAAGGGGAACCTCGTCATCGACCGGACGAAGCCGTTCGACATCAAGGTCAAGTGGCACGTCTTCGGCAACCTGGTCCCGCTGTGGCTGACGGCGCTGTCCAAGGAGACCGACAAGTGGATCGTGACTGCGTACGTGGAGTCGCAAGGACCCGGAACGGAGAAAGCGCTGGCCAAGGCTGAAGTAGCTCTGGGCGGGCCACGGTTCACCCTCGACGAGTACTACGAGGCCACGATCACCGTTCCTGCCGGCACACTGGACTCTTCTTTCTCCAGTTCCGAGACAGAGTCCGGCGTGTACAAGATTGTCGTGACCGCCTTCCTCGACTCGAAGATCAGCAGCGTCGTGAACTTCGACGTGCTCGGATCGATCGAGGGCCCGATCATCAAGGTGGAGGAGCCAGAACTCGCCGCCAAGGCCTAGCAGCACCCCGATCCAGCAGCATGTGCCCATCACGCCCGTCCGGAGCAGGAGCCCCGGACGGGCTACCGTCATGGTCGATGCGTCCGAGCGGCAGCCGCTGCCCGTCGGTGCGTTGAGGGTCTCTGTGACGGTAGGTATCACCTTGATCCCACCACTACGCAGTGTGTCGACAACGACAGCGTCGCCTGAGTCCGGCTGCCGGTTGACCCTGCGGCTCCTTCCGAATCGGTAATCAACTTCCGGCGTGGCAGAGGGCCCGGGGTGACGGGCCCGAAGCACCTGGCGCCCCCGATCCGGGACGTGGTTACCGTCGAGGCGAGAGGTCTCTGAGCTGAGGAGGCTGTGTCATGACCATGAACCTCATCCGCATCCTCGACCCGGACACCGGTGAAACCGTCCGTGTGTGCCACGGCCCGTCCCCCACCGGCGTCTGCCCGATGGCCGGTCCCGACGGCGTCGTGCCATGCGCCGGCCTGCTGATCGCGCCCTCTCGACCCGATCCCGAGTACTGGCCGCTTCCGATCCCGGCCGGATACCGCCACTGCGACGTGATCTGGAACGAACGCGCCCGTTCGGGATTGAACAAGGCCGAGCAGGCGCGGGAACAGTGGCAGGCCGGCCTGACCCGCGAGGTCCAACGGGTACGGTACCTGGCCTCCGCCAAAGATCCGCGGTACCGGAAAATGACGGAGCGCGAACTCGAGAAGACTGCCCTCTGGCGCTGGCGGCTCACCGGCGAGGCGCAGTCTCTGCGCCGCTCGGAGGAGAAGAACGAACGGCAGGCCGAGGCCTATCTGGCCTTCGTCAAGTTCCGGCGGACCTCAGGCTCGAGCAGACCGGTTTCCCTGACCGCCCGGAACAGCCGAACGTCGCCGTGAGAAGCCTCGCCGCCCTGCCCTCAACGGCAGAGGCCGGCGTCGTCGGGCGCTGCGGAGAACGCCCACAGTGAGTCGCGCACGGTGGTGGCCACGCCAGGAGGCTGGTTCAGCGGTGCGGGGGCGGTGTGCTGGAGGTGGCGGCCGGGCCGCCGGGTGCGGCGGTGGTGTCACGAGTGGTGCGCAGGCTCCAGACGATCGACACCGCGATCGTCACGACAACAACGCCGAGGGTGACCGGGATGGGCAGTTTGCCGACCGGGGTCTCGGACAGGATCAGCTTGACGCCCGCGAAGGCCAGCAGGACGGCGAGACCGTAGTGCAGGTGCACGAAGCGGCGCAAAAGACCGGCCAGGCAGAAGTACAGGCTGCGTAGGCCGAGGATGGCGAAGGCGTTCGCGGTCCACACGATGAAGGTGCTGGTGGTGATGGCCAGGATCGCCGCGACGCTGTCGACAGCGAAGATCAGATCGGTGGCCTCGACTGTGATCAGCACGACGAAAAGCAGGGTGGCGACGCGTTCGCCCTTGATGCGGGTGAAGAACTTGTCGCCGTGGTAGGCCGGGTCGGTCGGGATGACCTTGCGGAACAGGCGGACGACCGGGTTGCGGTCCGGTGGGGTCTGCTCGTCGTGGCGGAACGCCATCTTGTGGCCGGTATAGATGAGAAACGCGCCGAACAGGTAGGCGGTCCAAAAGAAGGTCTCGAGCAATTCAGCGCCGGCGAAGATGAAGACCAGCCGGAACAGCAGGGCGCCGATGACACCCCAGAACAGCACCTTGTGCTGGAACGCGGCCGGGACGGCGAAGTAGCCGAAGATCAGCGCGAAGACGAACACATTGTCGATCGACAGCGCTTTCTCGATCAGATAGCCGGCGTAGTAGGCGCCGGCCACATCACCGCCCTGCCAGGCCCACAGGACCACACCGAACAACAGGCCCGCGGCGATCCAGACACCGGACCAGATCGCCGCCTCGCGGAAGCCGATGACGTGGTTGTCGCGGTGCAGGAACAGGTCGACGGCGAGCATCGCGGCCACCGCGACCATGAGCACTGCCCAGATCCACCATGAGACGGTCAACGGAAACCTCTCGACCAGCCGAACCCGCCCCGGCGGGTCGGCGTGCTGGTCGAAGGTCTCCCCGGGGCCACCGCACCGGTGGCTGCGCCGCCGGAACCCGGATCGGCCGAGTCCGTACTGACGACGACGCGTCGAGCGCTTGGGTACTCCCCCTCGAACTACGATCTATGATTCACGAAGTGGAAGTCGTATGACAATGGACTGGGGCTGTGGACAAGCTGAGAGTTTCACGTCTTCGCGTGCGTATATTGGGAAGCGTTGTCCGCCGCACGACCATAGGGATGTCATGACCGCTGAGGCCGGACCGGTGCGCGCCGGGAAGGCGTGGACGTTTCTGACCAACCATGCCCATGTCCTGCTGAGCATTGCCCGCGATCCGAGCATCCGGCTGCGGGAGGTCGCCGAGGTCGTCGGCATCACGGAACGCGCCGCCCAGAGCATCGTGGCCGACCTTGAAGCCGCCGGCTACCTGCGACACGAACGCGTCGGGCGCCGCAACCAGTACACGGTCAACCCCGCCGGCCGGTTCCGGCACCCCGCGGAGGCGGACCACCACATCGGCGACCTGGTCGCGCTGTTCACCACACCCGGGACGTAGGCACAGCCCTCTTCCAGGCGGCCGTCGACCGAGAACTCCTTACGACGACCCACACCGCGCAGTAGCTTCCGGATGGCGTCCGGCCCGGTCAGGCCCCTTGCTCCTTGCTCTGCTTCTCGTAGAACTCCTGGAAGGCGTCGAACGCTCGAGCGCCGTAGACGGTGGCCGGGCCGCCGTTCATCAGAAAGGTCACTCCGATCGCCTCGGCTGCCTCGGCGGGGGTGGCGCCGTGCCGGACAGAAGCGTGAGCGTGGGCGGCGATGCAGCCGTCGCACTCCTTGCTGACCGCGATCGCCAACGCGATCAACTCTTTCGTCTTGGCGTCCAATGCACCGGCGGCCAGGGCGGTGTCGTGAAGCTCACGGTAGCCGCGGTACACCTCCGGGATCGCCTGGCGTAGCGCACGGGTGGGGGCCCGCAGCGCGTCGCGGACCGCTGTGCCGTTGCCCATGGTGTCTCTCCTCAACGAGATCGGATACCACTCGGGCAAGCTTCGCTGATGGGCCGGCGCACGTCTGGTGCCGTAGGGCCTCAACCGGCAGGACATCGGACCGGGTTCGCGGATCACGACAGGCGGACGTCCCTTTTCCTCCGGGCGACCGGCACATGCGGGCAGTACCGCCCAGAGCGTCTGCTGCTGAGGACGCCGGCGCCGCCTGACCGGTCGACGACGCACGTCTGCGCGGGTCGCGCCTCGCTTCTCCCCCGGCCTGAGCCGATTCCCGGGCGGCAGGCTTCCGGCCGCTGCCCGGCCTGGAGACCAGGCGTGCCCAGACGGTGCCGCGGCCGGTCGACGGCAGCCCGGCGCCGGCCCGCGACACCCCCGTGATCACCACCCGGCCTTTTCTCCACACGGTCTCCATGCCGGTTGCACACCCCCGCCACCCCGGCGGCCCACAGTGAAGGTGTCAACAGCAAGCAAGGGAGAAGTCATGAAGACCATCACCCGCCGCGCGGCCACGCTGGTGGCAGCCGGCACGCTCGGCCTCGGCGGACTGGCGGTCGCGGCCCCCGCACTGGCCGGCAACGGCCCCTTCGGCACCGGCCCGGCCGGCACCGCCACCGCGAGCCCCGCCACTCCCGGCAACGGCATGGGCATGGGATCCAGGTACGGCATGGGATCCGGGTACGGCATGGGATCCGGCGACGGCGTCTGCAACCAGCTGCCGGTCACCGCGCAGCAGGGCACGCTGTCCGCCGCGCAGAAGGCCACGCTGGCGTCCATGGCCCAGGAGGAGAAGCTCGCGCACGACCTGTACGCCGCGTTCGCCGCCCGCTACGACGCGGTCGTCTTCGACCACATCGCCCGCGCGGAGAGCCGGCACCAAGCCGTGGTCCGCACGCTGCTGCAGCGCTACGGCATCACCGACCCGACCGCGAACCAGCCGGCCGGCACCTTCACCGACAAAGCCGTGCAGGCCACCTACGACAAGCTGCTCGCACAGGGCCGGCAAAGCCAAGCCGCCGCGCTGGCCGCAGGGCAGCAGGTGGAACGCGACGACATCGCCGCCCTCAAGACGGCCGCCACCGGGCTGACCGCCCCCGACGTCAAACAGGTCTACGCCAACCTGCTCGCGGCGTCGCAGCGGCACCTGACCGCATTCACCCGTTGGGCAGCCCGATAACAACCCGGTGGCAGGGCGACTCTGCCGCCCTGCCACGGCCGACTGCTGCCCCGGGGCCCGGACCGGGCTGTGCAGCGACCAGCAACCGACCGGTGGAAACGCTCTACGCCAGGGACAGGAAGAGCTTCTCCATTTGCTCCAGGTTGGCGCTCTGATCCTCGCCGTCCTCGGCCGCGGCCACGCACTGCTGCAACCCGCTGGCGATGATTTTGAAGCCGGCCCGGTCGAGCGCCCTGGAGACCGCGGCCAACTGCGTCACGACGTCAGCGCAGTCGCGGCCCTCCTCCAGCATGCCGATGACGCCACGGATCTGGCCCTCGGCGCGGCGCAGCCGCTTGATCACGTCACCCGTCGCGGTCTGGTCGACCTGCATCCCGCACGCTCCTTGTTGTCAGCCCCTCCATGTTACCCGGTGGGGTATGGGGTCCGACTCGAGCGCGCTGTGAGCGACAGCACCGGCCAGGGGCAGCCGCACCGTCACGGTCAGACCGCCGGTGTCAGGCGATTCCAGGGCGACCGTGCCGCCGTGCGCAGTGACCAGTTCCCGCACGACGGCCAGGCCGATACCCGAGCCTGTCGTCCCGGTCGTGTCGCGGCCCCGCCACAGCCGGTCGAACGCGTGCGGAAGCTCATCCGCCGCCATGCCCGGACCGGTGTCCGCGACACGGACCACGGCGTTGGCCTTCTCAGCCCGGACCGCGACGTGCAGCCCGTCGCCCGGCCGGCAGTAACGGGCGGCATTGGTCAGCAGGTTGCCGATGGCCTGATGCAACCGATCGGGATCCGCCCGTACCGGCACGCGACGGTCAAGGTCGGCGCTCACCGTCAGCCCCGCAGCTTCCAGCCGAGGCCGTTGCGCCGCCAAGGCCGCGGCGGCGATCTCCGCCAGGTCGGCATCGACCAGACGCAGCGACAGGGCGGCCGACTCGGCGGCCGACAGATCGGCGAGGTCCTGCACGACCCGGCCCAGCCGCAACGACTGATCATGCAGCGCCGCCAGCCGGGGACCGTCGGCCGGTTGCAGCCCGTCACGCAGCTCCTCCAACCCGGCCTGCAACCCCGCCAGCGGCGTCCGCAACTCGTGCGCGATGTCGGCCGCCAACCGCCGCCGTACGGTATCGGCGCGAACCACCTCGTCGGCCATGGTGTCGAAAGCCCTTACCACCTCACCCAGCTCACCCGGCGCCCGCAGCCGAGCGCGGGCCGTGCGATCACCGGCGGCGAACCGGCGCGCCGTCACGGCCAGGACCACCAACGGCCGAGCCAACCGGCCCGAGACGAACGCACTCGCCACCAACGCCGCCAGCAGTGCAGCACCCGCCGCACCAGCCACCCACGACCAGGCAACCGTCCGGCCGGACGACGCGGTCGCGGGGAACGCCAGCCGGACACCACCGACCCGTTGCCCACCGACCTCGATCGGCTGCTCCACCACCGGTCCGGTGCCGTCCTCACCGCGCATGCCGCCCATGCCGGGACCCATGCCGCGTCCTGGCCACACCATGCTGCCGTCGACATCCCGCACTACCAGCCGGGCATCGGCTGCCGCAGCCACGGCCGACGCCGGCGCCAGGTCCGCACCGTCCCAGCCGTCCGACCGCGCGTACGCGTCGGCAGCAGCACTCGCCACCCGGGCCGCGACGCGCTGCCGGTCCTGCCGGGCCACGCTGGCCAGTCCACGGTCGGTGGCGATCAACGCGGCAACCGTCAGCACCGCTACCGAGGAGAACGCCACCAGCACGAACACGGCCAGCAGACGCCGCCCCAGCGGACCGGCCAGGGCCGAAGGATCACCGGTCACGCGACCACCCCAGCCGGTAGCCGACGCCCAGCACCGTCTCGACGATCCGCACTCCGTCGGACCCGAGCTTGCGGCGCAGATTCTTCACGTGCGAGTCGACCGTGCGTTCGTAGCCGGGGAACTCGTAGCCCCGCACCTGATTGATCAGCTCGTACCGGGAGTAGACCCGCCCCGGCGTGGCGGCCAGCGCCGTCAGCACACCCCACTCGGTCGGGGTCAGCTCCACCCGAGCGCCGTCCAGATGAGCCTCATGACGGCCCTCGTCGAGCCGAAGCCGCCCGCCGCCGAACGTCACCGCCGCCTCACCGCCGTTCCCGCCGCGCGTACGGTGCAGAACCGCCTCGACCCGCAACACCAACTCGGTCGGCGAGAACGGCTTGGTCACATAGTCGTCGGCGCCACCCCGCAGCCCCTCGATCCGGTCGTCGACGCTGCTGCGCGCGGTCAGCACGACGACCGGCACTCCCCGGCCGCTCTCTCTCGCGACCGCCAGCACCTCCCGGCCGTCCACGTCCGGCAGGCCGAGATCGAGCACTACCAGCTCCACTCCACCGGCGGTCACCAACTCGATCGCCTCGGCCCCCGAAGCGGTGGTACGCACCGCGTGACCGGCCCGCTGCAAATAGCGGCGGACCAACTCCCGCAGCTCCCGATCGTCCTCGACCACCAGCACGGCACCTGACACACCGCCAGCGTTCCCCGGGCGCGGGCACCCCGGCCAGGGCCGAGCGGCCCGAATCACGAATCGGCACACAAGCCCCGTTCAGATCTCCCGCGCCGCTGCCTGTCGAACCGCGATGCGTACTCATGAACGGTGTACGGCACGAGATCGTCGCCGCCGGGTGAGAGCACCCCTGTGGACGGGCCATGACCGGGCATCCCCGGCCGGAGCGGTCAGCGTGGCGCGCGCCAGCGCCTGTGTGAAAGCGGCCGGAGAGCCGTCGATCTCCCACTGGCGAAGCTGGCGTTCGGCGCCGGTGCCCCGCTCCACCAGGAGCGCCAGACAGCGGCCGACCATGTCACGGTCACCGGACTCGTCCAGGGCATCGCGGGTGTAGGCCATCAGGCGCTCGACCTGTGCGTACGGTGCCACCACAGGTTCACTACCGGCGACGAAGCCTCTTCCGCCGAGCCCCGAGCGCGCCGCGGCGGTCAAACTGCCCCGCATGTGGGTGGTACGGCAGCTCGTGATGCGGGGCGATCGCAGAACAGTCGTCACCAGGGCGCGGAACAACCCGGTGAGCAGGACCGCGGTGTCGACGTCGGGGCAGACGTCCGCGACTCTCAGTTCGACCGTGGGATATCGGGGTGACAGCCGGGCGAAGAAGTAGACACTGCGTTCGTCCATCGCCGCGCCCTGACGGATCAATGCCCGGACAACGTCCTCGTAGTGCCGGGCGTCGCGCCACCGGCCCGGCGGGCGCCCGGTCGGCCAGCGCGACACCATGGTGTAACGCCGGCTGTGCCATCCACTCGGCCGCCCCTCCGAGATCGGTGAATTGACGCTGAGCGCCAGCAGCGGCGCCAGCCACGGCCTTATCCCGGCCAAAACCCGCACGCCCTCGTCGCGAGAGGGGACGGCGACGTGAACGTGACAGGCGCAGGTTCCGGACAGGGCGGTTTGCACCGGAAAGCGCCGGGCCAGCTCGCGATAGCGCGGGTCGTCGGTCACCCAGGCCAGACCGGGGTTCGTGTACGGCGAGACTCCGCTCGCCACCAGGCGGCACCCCTCTCGGGCCGCCGCGCCGGACAGCCGGTTCCGCATGGTCCACAGCTGGTCCCGCACTTCGCCGAGCCCGGTGCACACCGCGGTGACGGCTTCGATCTGATATCGCATCAGCTCGTGCTGCAGCCCGCGTGACTGCCCGGTACGGCGCAACACCTCGGGCGCGGCCGGCACAGGGCGCCCGCCGGCCGGGTCGAGCAGAAGGAACTCCTCCTCGACCCCGACTGTCGGCACGGTCGGCGTGGTCATCACGCCTCCAGGCTCGCGCCGTCCGGGGAACCCGCACAGGGACATAAGTCTCGTCTTCGTGGTGAACGGCCCGACGTGCCGTGGCCAACAGCTCACTGCCGGTCCCAGGCATCGGGACCAACGGCCCTGGCGGCAGACGTCCGCGCGGGATGGGATGAGGCCAGGAGCGACGGGTCCGGGAGGCCGGCCATGACTGATTTCGGCAAGCTCCGGACGGAACGAGAAGCCCGGCAACGGCCGGCGGCGTCCGGTGGAAATGTCACTCGGTACAGCGCAGCTGTCGGCCGCTACCTGAGCGCCGCCGGCTACAGCCCGGAGGACTCCGTCAGCGCTCCCCCGCCACCGGCAGCGGTCCGGAAAGGACTGGTGCTGGTGGGGGTGGATGAGACCCCGACCAGTTATATCGCCGTTGACCATGCCGCCATCGAAGCCGAGTTGCGTGGCTGGAACCTTCGCCTGGTCCACGCTCAGCGCCCCGGCGGCGTCCGGCCACATACCCGGGAAGCCGGCTCGCAGCTGCTGGATCGGCTGGTCGACCGCGTTCATGCCTATTCACCCACGGTCGCGGTAACCGGACGGCTGGTCGTCGGGTCGCCCGCCGCGTTGCTGCTGCTGTCGGCGCGAGACGCCGATCTGGTTGTGGTGGGGCACCGGCACGGTACGCCTGGCGCGGTCTTCGGCGTCAGCGTCGGCGACCGGATCGCCGCCGACCACACCGGCGCCGTGCTGGTTGTGCGCATTCCCGGCTGGCCGGCGGGCCCTGAGTTCGGCACTCGGCCGGTCGTGGTGGGAGTCGACGGCGACGACAGCACCGCGGTGGGGTTCGCACACCGCGAGGCACGCCTGCGCGGCAGCGGCCTGGTATTGCTGCACGCGAGCCGGACGCCCCGGATCGACCGGGTCGAGCAGTCGGACGGTGTGGAGATGCGGTGGCGCTACGTCGTCGAGGACCCTTCCGAGGCACTGATCGAAGCGTCGAGCAGGGCGGCGGCCCTGGTGGTCGGCCGCCGAGGGCCAGGCGGGATCCCGTCAGGCCCGCTCGGCTCGGTGAGCCGCTCGGTGGTCCAGCGAGCACACTGCCCCGTCTTCCTGGTCGGATGAGAGTCTTCCTGGTCGGATGAGATCAGTCGGACGAGATCAGGCGGAGGAGATCAGGCGGGCGGCCAGATGCCGAGCCGCCTCCGGCCGAGAGCCACCCGTATCTCCTCCCGCCATGGTCTCGCGCGCAGCACCGATCACTGTCATTGCCCCTTCCCGGAAGCGGGACGAGCGGGCCGGGCATCGGCCGGGAAGCGCTCCGGCCCGCGGGTGGCCATCTCCTCGTAGACCTGCCAGCGCTGGTCGACGGCCTCCTGAGCGAGTGCGGCGAGCCGGGCCGCCTCGGCCGGGTCGGTGTCGCGGAGCCGGCGGAACCGCAGTTCCCGGTCGGTGTAGTCGGACAACGGGGTGCGCGGGCGTGGGGAGTCGAGCAGGAACGGGTTGCGTCCGGCGGCCCGCAGCACGGGGTCGTACCGCATCAGCGGCCAATATCCGGAGCGCACGGCGCGGCGCTGCTGGTCCATTCCGTCGCGCATGTCGATGCCGTGGGCGATGCAGTGCGCATAGGCGATGATCAGCGACGGACCGTCGTAGGCTTCCGCCTCGCGCAGTGTGCACAGGGTCTGCTCCGGGTCGGCGCCCATCGCGACCCGGCCGACGTAGACGTTGCCGTAGGCGATCGCCTGCAGCGCCAGGTCCTTCTTGGGGGTGGTCTTGCCGGCGGCGGCGAACCGCGCGACGGCTGACAGCGGTGTGGCCTTGGACATCTGCCCGCCCGTGTTGGAGTAGACCTCGGTGTCGAGCACCAGCACGTTGACGTCGCGCCCGCTGGCCAGCACATGGTCCAGCCCGGCGGAGCCGATGTCGTAGGCCCACCCGTCACCGCCGACGATCCACACGCTGCGTCGTACGAGATGGTCGAGGACGCTGCGCAGATCGGCGACGGCCGGATCGTCGGCCGGCAGAGTGTCCAGCCGGCGGGTGATCTCGCCGAGCCGTTCGCGCTGGGCGGCGAACTCGGACTCGCGCCGCTGGCCGGCGTTCAGCACCGCATCGACCAGTTCGGCGCCGATCCGGTCACGAAGCAGGCCGAGCCGGTCGGTGGCGAGCCGGTGGTGCAGATCGGCGGCGAGCCGGAACCCCATGCCGAACTCGGCGTCGTCCTCGAACAGGGAGTTGGACCAGGCCGGGCCGCGGCCCTGTGCGTTGCGGGTCCACGGTGTGGTGGGCAGGTTGCCGCCGTAGATCGAGGAGCAGCCGGTGGCGTTGGCGACCATGAGGCGGTCGCCGAACAGCTGCGAGAGCAGCTTCAGGTACGGCGTCTCACCGCACCCCGCGCAGGCGAGGGAGAACTCGAACAGCGGTTGCAGGAATTGTGCGCCGCGCACCGTGCCGAAGTCGACCCGGGACCGCTCGGCGTACGGGAGGGTCTCGAAGAAGGCGATATCGGCGCGCCCCGCCTGAAGCCGGGGTTCCCGAGGTTCCAGGTTGATCGCCTTCCGTTCCGGCGTGCCCACCGGGCAGGCTTCGACGCAGAGCCCGCATCCGGTGCAGTCCTCGAGATACACCTCGAGCGTGAAGCCGCTGTCGGGCAGGCCGCGGGCGTTCAGCGGCGCCGTGGGGAATCCGTCCGGCGCCCCGGCGAGCTCCTTGAGGTCGTAGAACTTCGACCGGATGACACTGTGCGGGCACACGAACGAGCAGGTTCCGCACTGGATGCACGTCTGTGGGTCCCAGACCGCCACGAGATCGGCGATGTTGCGCTTCTCGTACGCGGTGGTGCCGCCGGGATAGGTCCCGTCGGGAGGCAGGGCGCTGACCGGGAGCAGATCGCCCTGCCCGGCCAGCATGGCGCCGGTGACCCGCTGGACGAAAGGTGGTGCACCGGGTGGCACCGGCGGCGGTCGCCGGCGGGTCGCGGTGGCGTGGCCGGGCACGTGAACCCGGCGCAGCGCGGCCAGGGTCGCGTCGACGGCAGCGTGGTTACGGGTGACCACCTCGGCTCCACGCCGGGCGTACGTCTTGCTGATCGCCTCCTTGATCCGGGCGATCGCCGCATCGGACGGCAGCACATCGGAGATCGCGAAGAAGCAGGTCTGCAGGACGGTGTTGGTGCGTCCGGGCAGTCCGTTCTCGGTGGCGATGCGGTCGGCGTCGATCGCCCAGACGCTGAGGCCACGTTCGAGGATCTGTTCCTGCACGTCCAGGGAGAGTTCGTCCCAGACGTGCTCGGGTCGCGCGCAGTTGAGCAGCAGGACGCCGCCCGCAGCGGCACGGTCCAGCACGTCCACGCGGTCGAGCAGCCCGAGGTGATGGCAGCCGACGAACTGCGCCCGGCGGATCAGGTACGGCGCGCGGATCGGTTCGGGTCCGAAACGCAGGTGCGACACGGTCATCGAGCCGGACTTCTTGGAGTCGAGCACGAAGTAGCCCTGCGCATGCAGCCCCGGGTCAGCGCCGAGGATCTTGATGGTGTTCTTGTTCGCACCGACAGTGCCGTCCGAGCCGAGCCCGAAGAAGACGGCACGGACCGCACCGGCCGGCTCGATGTCGAACTCGTCGTAGGGCAGGCTGGTGCCGCTGACGTCATCGACGATCCCCACGGTGAAGCGTGAACGCGGATGTTCCCGGGCCAGTTCCGCGAAGACGCCCGCGACCATTCCCGGTGTGAATTCCTTGGATCCGAGACCGTACCGCCCGCCGATCACGGTGGGCATGGCGTCGCGGCGGTTCTCGGCCAAGGCGGCCACGACGTCCAAGAACAGCGGCTCACCGAGCGATCCCGGCTCCTTCGTGCGGTCCAGCACGGCGATCCGGGTCGCTGTGGCCGGGATGGCGGCTGCCACCTGTTCGGCGGGGAACGGCCGGAACAGGCGAACCTGCACGACACCGACCCGCTGGCCCTGGGCGATCAGGCGGCTCACGGTCTCCTGGGCCGTCTGCACGCCCGAGCCCATCAGAACGATCACGCGCTCCGCGTCGGGTGCGCCGGTGTATTCGACGGTGTCGTACCGGCGGCCGGTGCGCTCCCCGAGTTCCCTCATCGCGGCTCGCACGGCGGCGGGAACCCGTGCGTAGAACGGGTTCACCGTCTCCCGGCCCTGGAAGTACACGTCCGGGTTCTGGGCCGTGCCCCGGATCACGGGACGTTCGGGCGACAGGGACCGGGCCCGATGGTCGCGGACCAGCCCGGCCGGGATCAGAGCCCGGAGGTCGTCGTCGCCGAGCGTCTCGATGGTGTTGATCTCGTGCGAGGTGCGGAAGCCGTCGAAGAAGTGGACGAACGGCACCCGGGTCCGCAGCGTGACGGCCTGGGCAACCAGTGCCAGGTCGTGCGCCTCCTGCACCGAGGCCGAGGCGAGCATCGCGAAACCGGTGGTACGCGCGGCCATGACATCGGAGTGGTCACCGAAGATGGACAGACCCTGCGCCGCGAGCGAGCGCGCGGCCACGTGCAGCACCGCGGGGGTCAGCTCACCCGCGATCTTGTACATGTTCGGGATCATCAACAGCAGGCCCTGCGAGGCCGTGAAGGTGGTCGTCAGCGCACCGCTCTGCAGGCTGCCGTGAAGCGCGCCGGCGGCGCCGCCCTCGCTCTGCATCTCGACGACGGCCGGCACCGACCCCCAGATGTTCGGCCGACGCGCGGCCGACCACTCGTCGGCCAGCTCCGCCATCGCCGACGACGGGGTGATCGGATAGATGCAGCACACCTCGTTGACCCGGTACGCCACCGACACGCACGCCTCGTTCCCGTCGATCGTCGCGCGGCTCATGAGGTGGCCTCCGGAATCAGCGAGATCGCGTGCACCGGGCACTGGGCGGCGCAGGTGCCACAGCCGGTGCAGCGGTCGTAGTCGATGCGGTACCGGTCGCCCGGCCCCACCTTGATGACGGCACCCTCCGGGCAGGCGCCCAGGCACCCGTCGCACTCGAAGCAGGTGCCGCAGGACAGGCAGCGGGCCGCCTCGTATCCCGCCTGTGCGGCGTCGAACCCGCCGACGACCTCGGTGAAGTCGCCCACCCGCGAGCGCGGGTCCTGCTCGGTCTGCTGCCGGCGGTCGGCGTCGCCGAAGTACCAGGGGTGCAGTCCGGCGAACTCGGCGATCGGTGCTCGGGCCGGCTCCGCCGCGGGGCGGTTGCGAAGATAGGCGTCGATGTGGCGGGCGGCTGTGCGGCCGTGGCCCACCCCGACAGTGACAGTGCGTTCGGCGGGCACCATGTCGCCGCCGGCGAAAACACCCGGGCACCCGGTCATCAGCTGGGCGGAGACCAGGACCGTGCCGTCCGATGTGAACTCGATGCCGGGCACGTCGCGCAGGAACGCGGTGTCGGCGCGCTGACCGAGAGCGAGCACGACCGTGTCGGCGGCCAGGGTCTCGGTGCGTCCGGTCGGCACCGGCCGCCCGTCCTCGTCGAGCTCCATCAACTCGACGGTCAGGGCAGGAGCGTCGAAAGCCTGGATCGTCCGCAACCAGTTGATCTTCACACCCTCCCGTTCGGCCTCGTCGGCCTCCTCGACGTGCGCCGGCATCTGCGCCCGGGTGCGCCTGTAGACGATCAGGGCCTCCTCGGCGCCGAGCCGTCGAGCGACGCGGGCGGCGTCCATGGCGGTGTTGCCGCCGCCGTAGACCGCGACGCGCCGACCGATGGCGGGCCGTTCCCCCGCGGCCACCCGGCGCAGCAGGCTCACCGCGTCGACGATCCGGCCGGCCTCCCGAGCCGGAATGTCGACCCGTTTGGACAGGTGAGCACCGACTGCCACGAACACGGCGTCGAAGTTCCCCGCCCGGCGTTCAGCGGCCAGATCCCGTACGGGGGAACCGGTCTTGATCTCGACACCCAGTGCGGCGATGCGGGCGATCTCGGCGTCCAGCACGTCCCGGGGCAGACGGTAGGCGGGGATGCCGTAGCGCATCATCCCGCCCGGTTCGGCCCCGGCGTCGCGGACGACCACCCGATGTCCGAGCCGGGCCAGGTGGTAGGCCGCGGACAAGCCACTCGGGCCGGCGCCGACCACCAGGACGCGCTTCCCGCTCGGAGCGGGCGGTGGGTCCAGCCGCCAGCCACGTTCGACGGCGAGATCGCCGAGGAAACGTTCGACACCGTGGATCGAGACCGAGCTGTCGAGCTCAGCTCGGTTGCAGAGGTTCTCACAAGGGTGGTAGCAGACGCGACCGTGGACCGCGGGCAGCGGGTTGGCGGCGACCAGTTTTCGCCAGGCGCCCTCGTTGTCGCCCTCCCGGGCGAGCGCCAGCCAGCCCTGGATGTCCTCCCCGGCCGGGCACCCCGCGTTGCACGGCGGTGTCAGATCGAGATAGACCGGACGCCGCGCCCGGTCCGGCCCGCCGCGCGGCGTGTCGAGGCGCAGATCGGGGGGTGCGGTCAAATCGTCATGAGGCCTGCTCATGCTTCCATGCAACGCCCGTACGCAGATCGCCTCTCAGGGCCGAAGGACCCTTCTGTGCGGGCGGGCGACCCTGCCCGTCCAGGGGCGGGGCGTCAACTCTGAGGTTATGACCGAGACCCTCACCGGGCTCGACGCCGTCGACGGCCGCCGCCCCCCGCAACAGCTCTTCCGCGATCTGCGCACCTCGGCCGGCGGGCTGGGCGCCCGCGACGCGGCCCGGCGGCTGGCCGTCTACGGCCCGAACGAGTTGTCGCGCAAGCATGCCCGGACCTGGCCCGGGGAGTTGCTGGCCCAGTTCACCCAGCCGCTCGCGGTGCTGCTCATGCTGGCCGCCGTGCTCGCCTGGCTCGGCGGCACCCCGGAGCTGGCCCTCGCTGTCGTCGCTGTCATCCTGCTCAACGCCGCTTTCGCCTTCGTGCAGGAGCGGCAGGCCGAGCGGGCGGTCGAGGCGCTGGCCGCGTATCTGCCGTCCGGCGCCCGGGCCCTGCGCGACGGCCGGATCGCCGACATCCCCGCCCGTGACCTCGTTCCGGGCGACGTCATAGAGATCGCCGAGGGCGACCGGATCTGCGCCGACGGCCGCCTGATCGAGGGCACGGTGTCGGTCGACCTGTCGGCTCTCAACGGCGAGTCCGTACCGGCCGGTCGCACCGCCGACGCGCGTTTCGCGCCGGGCCCGCTGCTCGAGGCGCCGGAGCTGGTGTTCAGCGGCACGGTGTGCGTCGCGGGACAGGGCCGGGCCGTGGTGACCCACACCGGCATGCACAGCGAGATCGGCCGGATCGCGGCACTGTCCCAGCGGGGTAAGACCGAGCCGAGCCCGCTGGAGCGCCAGGTCCGCCGGGCGACCTGGATCATCGCCATCGCCGCGGTGGCCGCCGGGGCGGCGTTCCTGCCGATCGGCGTGGTCGCCGGGCTCGGCTGGGCGGCCGCGATCAGTTTCTCGATCGGCCTCATCGTGGCCAACGTGCCGGAAGGGCTGCTGCCCACCATCACGCTCGCGCTCGCCGCCGGGGTGCGGGAACTGGCCCGCCGGGGCGCCGTGGTGAAACGGTTGTCCGCGGTCGAGACCCTCGGCTCCACCACGGTGATCTGCACCGACAAGACCGGCACGCTCACCGAGAACCGGATGCGGGTCGCGCGGATCTGGCTGCCCGGCTCGGAGGTCGGACCGGACGATCCACGGGCTCGCGACCTTGCCTCCGCCGCGGCCCGCTGCACGACGGCAAACGACACGGGGGACCCGACCGAGCTGGCCCTGCTGCGCCTCGCGGCCGACTTGGGCATTCCGGTGAACACCGTTGAGCGCGACGAGGCGCGTACGGCTCTCCATGCTTTCGATGCCCGGCTGAAGCGCATGTCGACCGTCGACCCCGACGGCGTGCACACCAAGGGCGCCGTCGAATCGGTGCTGCCGCTGTGCACCGGTGTCCGAGCTTCCGACGGGCTGATCGTCCCGGTCACGCCGGAGGTACGTGCCGACGTCGCCTCGGCGGTCGATCGGTACGCGAACGCCGGCCTGCGCGTGCTCGCCGTCGCGGCTCGTCAGCTCGATCCGGCGCCACCGGACCGTGCTGCCGCCGAACGCGATCTGCACCTGCTCGGCCTGGTCGCCATGGTGGACCCGCCCCGGGCCGGGGTTGCCGGCGCCGTTTCCGCCGCTCACCGGGCAGGCATCCGGATCCACGTCATCACCGGTGACTACGGGCCGACCGCGGCCGAGATCGCCCGGCAGGTCGGCATCGGAGGTGAGGGCCGCCGGATCGTGACCGGCGAGCAGCTGGACCACATGAGCGAGGCCGAACTGGACGCTCTGCTGGCCGAGCCGGACGAGGTGATCTTCGCCCGCTCGTCGCCCGAGGGCAAACTCCAGATCTGTGAGGCGCTGCGCGCCGGTGGGCAGATCGTGGCGATGACCGGCGACGGGGTCAACGACGCCCCGGCCCTGCGGCACGCGGACATCGGGGTGGCCATGGGCCGCTCGGGCACCGACGTCGCGCGGGAAGCGGCGACCATGGTGCTCACCGACGACAACTTCGCGACCATCGTACGGGCCGTGGACGCCGGGCGGCGGGTCTTCGACAACGTCCGCAAGTTCGTGCTCTACATCTTCGCCCACGCTGTTCCCGAGGTGGTCCCCTTCCTGGTCTTCGCGTTGTCCGGCGGCGCGGTGCCCTTGCCGCTCACGGTGCTGCAGATCCTCGCCATCGACCTCGGCACCGAGACGCTGCCCGCTCTCGCCCTGGGCCGGGAACGCGCCGAACCGGGCCTGATGGACCGGCCACCACGCTCGCCGAGGCAAGGCGTCATCGACAAACGGCTGCTGCTGCGCGCCTGGGGCCTGCTCGGCGTCGTCTCGGCCGTGCTGGTCATGGCCGGCTACTTCTGGACGTTGTGGCGGGCGGGCTGGCACCCGGACGCCGGCGTCTCCGATCACGTCTACCGGCTGGCCACCACGATGACCTTCGCCGGCATCGTGGCCTGTCAGATCGGCACGGCGTTCGCAGCCCGCACCGACCGGGCCGCGCTGCGGTCGATCGGCCTGCTCAGCAACCGGCTCCTGCTGGCCGGCATCGCCTTCGAGCTCGCCTTCGCGGCTGCCCTCATCTACGTCCCGCCGTTGCAGGAAATCTTCGGCACCGCCGCGCTGGGACCGGCTCACCTGGCCTTCCTGCTGCCGTTCCCGGTTCTCGTCTGGGGCGCCGACGAGCTCTACCGGTGGCGCCGGCGGAAAGCAGACGGGACGCGGTCATGACGTCGAGCACGGCACGAAACGGTTCGGTCGAGATCGCGTACCGGGTGGAGGGCCCCACCGACGGCACACCGCTGCTGCTGATCATGGGTCTGGGCCTGCAGATGCTGTTCTGGCCCGAGACCTTCCGGCGGTTGCTGATCGATCGCGGCTTCCGGGTGGCATCGTTCGACAACCGCGACGTCGGGCTCTCCACCCACCTCACCGGCCACGGCATCGCCTCCCCCAAGGTCATGCTGACCCGCACCCCGGGCTACGGACTTCCCGACATGGCAGAGGACGCGGTGGCCGTGCTCGACGGGCTCGGGTGGCTCACCGCGCACGTGGCCGGGGTGTCGCTGGGCGGGATGATCGCGCAGACGCTCGCCGTGCGGCATCCGGACCGCGTACGTACGCTGACGTCGCTGTCCTCGACACCGGCGCCACACATCGGCCGCCCTCGTCCACGAGCCCTTCCGGCGCTGCTGAGCGGCACCGCGCACAACCCGGAGCAGGCGGCGGCTCACATGGTCCGCATCTTCCGGACCATCGGTTCTCCCGCCTACCCGCTCGACGAGCCGTGGCTCCGCGACGTCGCCAGGCGGAGCTTCGAGCGTGCCCACGACCCGGGCGGGGTACGCCGCCAACTGGCGGCCATCGTCCTCGCGACCGACCGCCGGCCGCTGCTGCGTCGTCTGCGCATGCCCGCGCTGGTCGTGCACGGCGACGCCGACCCGCTCGTACGGTTGTCCGGTGGCCTCGCCACAGCGCGGGCCATTCCCGGCGCCCGGTTCGTCGTCCTCCCCGGAATGGGGCACGACCTGCCCGGCCCGCTTCAGCCGGTCATCGCCGACGAACTCGCCGCCGTGGCGGCGTCCTGGTCGCCGGGATGAGGGGCCGACGGGGCGGACGTCCCGTGGGCACCGGACCTTCGGTCCTGCCGCGTGTCCCCGCCCCTCGATAGCGTCGGATTGCTGCTGAGGAGGTGACGACGATGACAGCCATGATCCTGGTCAGCTCGGTGTTCATCGGGCTCGTCCTGCTCGGTCTGTGGCCGATCGTCCGGGACTGGCGCGACGAGCGCGTCCGCAACGAGGCACACAGACGAAGCGCGCAGGCCACGACCGCGCCCGGAACGGAACCGAGCACTCTGGAGGGCGGCCTCGTCGCGGACCTGTTCGGACAGCGCCTCAACGCAAGCCAGTACCAGCAAGCGATGGAACGGCTGGCCGCCGCCGACGACGACCGCCGGCCGCTGCGGGTCCCGCCTGAGGCCGGCAGTGGCGCCGGCAAGCCGTGAGGAAAGCCGTTCAACCGTGATCCTTGGAGGGGTGATGAGCTCTCGATCGGTCGTACCGTCGGAAAAGGTGCTCTCGAGCTGCGTGGCCGCGGCCGGCTCGGCGCCCTCGTTGCACAACAGCCAGCCGTGGAAGTTCGTGATCGACGGCAACGCGATCGAACTGTACGCCGATTCCGACCGGCGGCTGCGCGTGATCGACCCGGCCGGGCGGGAGCAACTGATCAGCGTCGGAGCGGCGCTGTTCACGCTCCGTCTGGCGATCAGCCGTTCCGGCTTCGCATCCCGGACCAGGATGTTTCCGTCCGCGATGGATCCGGAGCTGGTGGCCCGGGTGACCGTTCGGGGCCGGGCAACCGTCACGGCCGCTGCCGAGTCGCTGTCCGCGGCGATCTCCCACCGGCGCACGAACCGCTGGGCGTTCTCGCCTGTGTCTCCGCCCGAGGCGGCTGTCGAGAGCCTCCGGGATGCCGCACGGCAGGAAGGCGCCGTGCTGAGCGTCGCCTCGCCGGTCGCCCGTACTGCCCTGCTCGGCCTGGCCAGATCGGCCGACCGCTGGCTGCGGGAACGTCCCGGCTATGAGGAGGAACTCGACCGGTGGACCACGGGTGCGGGACAACGCGAGGGTGTCCCGCGCTGGGCGGCCGGTGCGTCGGACGCGCTCGGCGTGATGCCTTTGCGGGACTTCACCGGCAAATCAGGACACCGTCGGCCGGCGGAGAACTTCGAATCGCAGCCGACCGTCCTGGTGCTGGCAACGGAGGGTGATCGGCCCGAGAACTGGGTCCGCGCGGGTCAGGCCCTGCAACGGCTGCTGCTGACCGCGACCTGCCAGCAGCTGGCCGCCATGCCGATCAGCCAGCTGGTGGAGGTGCCCGCGGTCCGCAAGATCCTGCTCGGCCCGGACAGCGAGCTCTCGGCGCAGATGGTGCTGAGGGTCGGCTACGGACGAGTTCCACCCGCAACGCCGCGACGCCCCGCCGGCGAGGTCCTGAAAGTGCGCGAGGAAGCGCTGGTCCGATAGGGACGCGCTGCCCTGAGTGGCAGGACCAAGAGGTCGGCCACCTCGGGACCGACGGCCCTGGCCGGCACCGTCGCGTGAAGGCATGATGAAGACAGGTTCACCGGCACGCAGGTGACAATCTGAGGTGGCGAGGCTCTCCCCCGTCATGGGCCCGAGGAAGGTCCGGCTGGTGAACCCGGCTACCGCCGTGCGGGTTCATCGCTGTCCTCATCTGTTCTCTGCCCGCACGACGGTGGCGCCACCGGGTTTCCGCCGATACGTCGCACTCCTCGAACCACCTTCGGGGCCGACGAGCGATCGCGCCCTCACCGGGATGTCCCGGACGCGCCAAGCGTCCGGGACATCCCTTTTCGGGGGCTGTTTCGCACCGCACCTTGGCGTACTAGCCTCGCCTCCATGGGTGAGAAGTCGTCAGCAGATGGCCGCGGCCAGCCACCGTCTCTCGGGCTCGGTCCCCTGTCCCGCATCCAGCTGGACGAGCTGCTTCAGGAGCTGCTCGGCCGGGTCGGCGATGTGATGGCCAGCCGCGAGCGCCTGCGCTCCCTGCTCGACGCGGTGGTCGGCATCGGCACCGACCTCGACCTGCGCAGCACTCTGCAGCGGATCGTGGAGTCGGCGTGCGCGCTCGTCGGCGCACGATACGGCGCGCTGGGGGTGATCGGCGCCGACCGCACCGAGCTGGCGGACTTCATCACGCACGGCATCGATCCGGCCCAGCACGCCAAGATCGGCGATCTTCCGCATGGCCGCGGCGTGCTCGGCGTGCTGATCACCGACCCGAAACCGGTCCGCCTCCCCGACATCAGGCAACACCCCGATTCGTACGGTTTCCCGCCGAACCATCCCCCTATGCACAGCTTCCTGGGTGTGCCGGTGCGCACCCACGACCAGATCTACGGCAACCTCTACCTCACCGAGAAACGCGACGCCGAGGAATTCAGCGACGACGACGAGGAGATTGTCGTCGCGCTGGCCGCCGCGGCAGGTGTCGCGATCGACAACGCCCGCCTGTACGCGCTGGCCCGCCGCCGGGAACGCTGGCTGGCCGCCACCGCCGAGATCACCGGGGTGCTGCTCGGCACCGTCCGGCGCAGAGAAGCGCTCACGCTGATCGCCCGCCGCGCCCGCGAGGTCACCGGCGCCGAGCTCGCGCTGGTCATGCTCTACGACGAGGAGAACAGCCGCTACACCATCGAGGTGGCCGAGGGCACGGATCCGGTCTGCACGGAACTGGTCGGCCGGGTCGTCCCGGTGGACACCCACGTGGTCGCCGAATTCGCCCGGGAGAAATACCGCGCGATCGACAATCTGCGGGCGGCCGCCGACTGGCCCGGTCCGATGCCCGATGGCCCGGCGATGGCGGCCCCGCTGGCCGGCGCCGACACGCTGCACGGCGTTCTCATCGTCACCCAGCCCATCGGCCAGTCCCCCACCGACGAGGACGCGGTGCAGCTGCCGTTGTTCGCCGGCCAGGCCGCACTCGCCCTCGAGCGGGCACGCGCCCAGGAGGAACGCCAGCAACTCGCCGTCCTGGAGGATCGCGAGCGGATCGCGCGGGATCTGCACGACGTGGTGATCCAGCGGCTGTTCGCCACCGGCATGCACCTGCAAGGCGCCGTCCACCAGGCCGGCAAGCGCGAGGTGGCCGACCGCATCAACACCGCCGTCGACGACCTGGACGCCACGATACGCGACATCCGCCGGTCGATCTTCGAGCTGCGGGCCCCGGTCGGCTCGTCGCTACGGACCGAACTGGGCGAAACCGTCGAAGCGGCCACCGAGGCGCTGGGGTTCCGCCCCACCGTGGACACGGCCGGGCCGATCGACAGCGCCGTGCCGGACGACCTCAAACCCCAGTTGATCGCCGTCCTGCGGGAGGCGCTGTCCAACGTCGCACGGCACGCTCAGGCCACCAGCGTACGGGTCTCGGTGGGCGCCGCCGGCAACGAGGTCGTCCTGCGGATCGAGGACGACGGCACCGGCTTCGACCCGGCCCTCGCCCGCGGTGGCCTGGTCAACATGGGCGAACGGGCTCACGACCTGGGCGGCGCCTTCGACGTCGGCCCCGGTACGGGTGGCACCGGGACACTGCTCGTCTGGCGGGCGCCCACCGGCGGGTGAAAGCGGGTCCTTCGCCCCTGTCACCGGTTCCGGCGCGCGCCGCACGGTGGAGGGGACACCGAAGTGGGAGGTCCTGCTATGACACCGCTCGAGCAGGCCGTTCGCGCGGCACGGCAAGCGCCCTCGGTCTTCAACACCCAACCGTGGGCCTGGCGGATCGACGGCGACCGCATGGAGCTGTTCACCGATCACCGCCGCCGGGTACGGAGCATCGACCCGGACAGCCGCCTGCTCCTGCTCAGCTGCGGCGCGGCTCTGCACCATGCTCGCACGTTCCTCGACGCGGCCGGCTGGTCGGCGGCGGTCGAACGCCTGCCCGACGGGGAACGACCGCATCTGCTGGCCCGCATCTCGCTGGGCCCGCCGACCACGCCGGACCCCGAAGCGGTCCGGATGGCTGCCGTGATCGCACGGCGGCACACCGACCGCCGAGCGTTCAGCGACCGTCCGGTGACCGGCTTCGAACTGACCAAGCTGCGGCGCTTCGTCGAGTCGGAAGGCGCCTACCTGCATGTGGTCGGCCCGGAGCAGGTCACCCGGCTGGCCTTCTCGGCCGAGGTGGCGGCGGGCACCGAGACACGTGACATCAGCTACCGGTCCGATCTGAGGACATGGACCAGCCGCCCGGCAGACAGCGGGGACGGTGTCACCGCGAGGACGGCAGTGCGTCCGGCACCGCGCCCGGTCCCCGTCCGGGATTTCTTCCCCGGCGGGGAGGCCCGCCTGGAGTCCGGTCCCGGCCATGACCGGGGTGCCGCCTTCGTCGTGCTCTTCGGACTCGACGACCGGCCCATGAGTCTTCTGCGCGCCGGGGAGGCCTTGTCCGCGCTCCTGCTGCTGGCGACCGCGGACGGGCTGGCGACCGCGCCGCTCAGTGACGTCGTCGAGAAGGACTGGCCACGCCAGCTTCTCCGCCACCTGCTGCGCGGCATCGGTGAGCCGTACCTTGTCGTACGGCTCGGGTACCGCGCCGGCCGCACGGCAGCGCCGGAAGCTCCACGCCGGGACCTGCGCGAGTTCGTCACCTTCGTCGAAGGGGAGGACGACGCCTCGAGACCTTGACCCTCCCGGCCAGGAAGGGGTGGTGCCCGCGGGCACCACCCCTTCGCCGACCCGATGCGGTCATGCCGCCAACGGTGGAGCGAGACGTACGGCAGCCACGCCGGGAACCGTACGCGCCAGCACCGTCACCACCGCTCGCTCGGTCTCGTCGCTGTACTCCCCGGTCACCGTGACGATGCCGCCCTCGGCGGCCGCCTTCCAGCGTTGCGATCCGTCGGCGTACTCGTCGAGCCGGTGTTGCACCTCGGCGGCCAGAGCCTCGTCGCTGCGCACCATGGCCCGCAGGATGTCCCGGCGGCTGATGATGCCCACCAGCTCGTTGCCGTCGAGCACCGGAAGACTCCGTACGTCGTGCTCGAGCATCGCCTCGGCCACCTCCGCCACGTCCATGTCGGGACGGGTCGCCAGCGGGTACGAAGCCATGACCTCGGTGACCATGCCCGGCCGCTCGCTCGGGTCGGTGTCCGGGTACTGCCGGATGTGCGCGGTCGGGTCCGGTGCGACGCGATGCCAGAGAAGGTCACCCTCGCTGACCATCCCGACCAGCCGGCCGGTGTCGTCCACAACCGGCAGGGCGGTCACACCCCTGGCGGTCATCAGCGCGGCAGCGCTCTCGACCGATGCCGTCTCCGTCACGGTGTGCACGGGGCTCGACATGATGTCCTTCGCGCGCACGAGCTCACCTCCCGGCCATCAGCACGGTCAGGTCGAGCAGCCGGTTGGTGTAGCCCCACTCGTTGTCGTACCAGCCGAACACCTTCGCCAGCCGCCCCTGCGCCTGGGTCAGCCCCGCGTCGAACACACACGACGCCGCATCACCGACGATGTCGGAGGACACCACCGGCGCCTCGGTGTAGCGGATGATCCCGCTCAGCCCCGGACTCGCCGCGGCCGAGGCGACCACCTCGTTGATCCGCTCCGCCGTGACCTCGGCACCCAGCTCCAGCGTCAGGTCGCTGACCGAACCGTCCACCACCGGCACCCGCAACGCGACACCGTCCAACCGGCCCGCCAGCTCCGGCAACACCAGCCCGACCGCCTTGGCCGCCCCCGTGCTCGTCGGAATGATGTTCACACCGGCCGCCCGTGCCCGCCGCGGATCCTTGTGCGGCGCGTCCAGCACATTCTGATCATTGGTGTAGGCGTGCACGGTCGTCAGATAGCCACGCTCGATCCCGAACGCCTCGTGCAGCACCTTCACCAGCGGAGCCACACAGTTGGTGGTGCACGACGCCGCCGAGACGACCTGGTGCTTCACCGGGTCGTACGTGTCCGCGTTGACGCCCGGAACCAGCGTCGCGTCGACCCCGCCCTTGCCGGGAGCGGAGATCAGCACCCGGCCGGCGCCCGCCTTGAGATGCAGGGCGGCGTCATCGCGCGTACGCAGCTTACCGGTCGACTCGATCACCAGATCGACGCCCAGCTCACCCCACGGCAACCCGTCCGGCGACCGCTCAGCGAACGCCGGGATGCTCCGGCCACCGACAACCAGGTGATCGCCCGTGTAACCCACCTCGGCGCCGATCCGCCCGAACGTGGAGTCGTACTCCAGCAGATGCGCCAGCATGGCGGTGTCGTACAGGTCGTTGACCGCCACCACCTCAAGTTCCGCCGCAAGCGGCGCCTTGCCTGCCAGCAGACGCAGATAGTTGCGGCCGATCCGGCCGAACCCGTTGATCGCGATGCGATAGGTCATCGCCATCGCCCTCCTGTCCGTGTCTCGTTCCGTCCCCTCCAGCCTTTCGCCGCCACACCCGCCGCGGCAGAGCCGAAGGTCCCGCGTGAACGGGCCCCAGCGACACGCCTCCGGCCGGTCAGTTCGGGCACAGGGTCTCTGACCACGAGGCCACGCACAATCGGTGCTGTCCCACCTGGCCCGGCCTGCTCCGTCCACGCCCCGGACCCGCACGATGAGGACACTGTGCAGGGCACCGTGGACGGACGACCCGGACCGCGTACGGGATCATCGCTCGCTGATCCACGGTGTCACCATGCGGACGGCAGCGCCGGAGTCACTCCGGACCCGCAGTTCAGCACGGGTTCAGGGCACCAGAACAGCGGCTCCGGTCACCGCGTCCCCGGCCAGGTCTGCCAGCGCATCGGCGGCCCTGGCCATCGGGTACGGCGTGACCTCGACACGAAGCCGGTGCTCCTGCGCGAACGCCAGCAGGTCGCGGCCGTCCCGGCGAGTGTTGGCGGTGACGCTGCGAACCGTCCGCTCCTGGAACAGCTCGCGGTCATAGTCCAGCGACGGGATCTCGCTCAGGTGGATCCCCGCGATCGCCAGAGTGCCACCGCGGTCCAGAGCGCGCAACGCAACCGGCACAAGATCACCGGCCGGGGCGAAGAGCACCGCGGAATCCAGCGCCTCGGGCGGCTCGTCGAAGGCGCCGGCAGCGGAGGCGGCACCGAGTTCCAGGGCCAGCTTCTGCGCCCGCGGCGAGCGGGTCAGCACATGCACACGGGCACCGCGAGCGATCGCCACCTGCGCGGTCAGGTGCGCCGAGGCGCCGAAGCCGTAAATTCCCAGCGTGCCGTGCTCGGGCAGCTCGGCCCGGCGCAACGCCCGGAAGCCGATGATCCCGGCACACAACAGCGGGGCCAGCTCAACGTCCGAGTACCCGTGCGGAAGGGTGTAGGCGAAGTCCGCCGGTACGGTGACGCAGTCGGCGTACCCACCGTCGGCATCCCACCCGGTGTACTGCGAACCGGGACACAGGTTCTCAGCACCGCGAGCGCAGTAACGACATGTGCCGTCGGTCCGGCGCAGCCACGCCACCCCGACCCGGTCACCGGGCCGGAACCCGCTCACCCCGTCACCCAGCTCGAGCACATGACCAACGATCTCGTGGCCCGGGACCACGGACGGACGATGAACCGGCAGATCCCCGCAGACCACGTGCAGGTCGGTCCGGCACACCCCGCAGGCATCGACCGCCACCAGCAGTTCACCCGCCGCCAGCCGGGGCACCCTCATCGCCACCCTGGTCATCGCCCGGCGAACGTCCGGTCCTGGATCGCTGACCTGCCAGCCGTACATGCTTCGCCTCCCTGCTCCACCGTGATCGGCGACCCGTCCACACACCCGATGATCCGCCCTGCCGTCAGCCAGGATCGGCGGCCCGAGCCGCCGATCCCTCGGCCGGTTGCGTGTCCGCTCGTTCATTCAGCGGCGATCTCGATCCGGCGGGCCTCCGGTTGCGGCGCCGACAGCGGCACCACGATCTCGAGGATGCCGTTACGGTACGTCGCCTTGATCTTGCTCTCGTCGGCATTGGCCGGCAGGCGCACCGACCGCTGCATCGAGCCGTAACGGAACTCGCTGCGGTTGAGGCCCTTCTCCTCCTCGCGGCGTTCGGCCTTGACGGTCAGCACGCCGTGCAAGGCCGCGATCTGCAGGTCCTTCTCGGGGTCGAGCCCCGGCAACTCGGCGCGCAGCAGGTACTGCTCGTCGGTGATGCGGTCCTCGAAGCGGATCGCGGGCAGCGGACGCGGGAAGTCGACCTCCAGCCAGTCGGTCATGTCTCCGAACAGGCGTGGCAACAGTCCGGACATCGCGTCATCTCCTTTCGGATGTGGGCTTTCACCTCTATCCGAGCGCGCGACAGGGCCGCTGGTCAGAGGCGGAAGTCCTCAACCGGTCGGGACGACGGGGGGCCCGTCAGTTGACTCCCGTTCCGAAGCGGACGCCGCGCAGCTGGCTGTCGTCGTGCGAGAACGTCAGGTCCGACCGCACCTCGACGACCCCGGCCACCTGCCGGCTCAGCCGCTCCACGATCTCGGTCGAGGACCAGCGGTCGACCTTGCCCGACAGGGTGACAACGCCGTCGACCACGGCCGCGGTGACGGATGCGTTCTCGTCGTCCACGTACGGCCGCAGCACGGCCGCCTCGATGTCGGCCAGGATCTCGTCGTCAGGCCGCAGGTGGGTCTTGAGCAGGTCACCCCGCGAGACGATGCCGATCAGCCGGCCCAGGTCGTCGACGACCGGCAGCCTCTTGACCTTCTCACGATCCATCAGCCGGGCGGCCGCCGCGATCGACGTGCCGCTGAGCGCCGTCACCGCGGGCGCGGTCATCAGCTCCGACACCGTGCGCGCGAGAGCCTTGTGCCGGTCATCGCGGCGCCGGCGCCCGTCGAACAGCCGGGGCTCCTCATCACCCGCATACTCGATCTTGCGCAGCAGGTCAGCCTCGGACACCACCCCCACCACGCGGCCGAACGCGTCGATCACCGGCACCGCGCTCAACCTGTTGTCGACCAGCAGATCGACCACATCCCGGTAGGTGGCGGCGGCGTCCACCGACAGAACCGCCTTCGTCATCACATCGTCGACACCCCAGGTCTTCACCGTGCCCTCCTTCGTCAGGCCTACGGCAACCACGCTATGGCGCTGGGCACGGCTCGAGCAGGGCCGGGCGGAGTGCCGGGCCGGGACTTTCGGCCCGGTGTCACGATGCCGCCCGGCAGTCCGGCCTCACGCCGCAACCGCGACGGGGACAACCGGGATCGTGCCACCGTCGCCGGGATCGAAGAAGTACGCCTCCCTCAGGTCGATGGCCAGCGACACCGGATCGCCGATGGTGACGGGGGTCTGTTGCGGCACCTTCGCGGTCCACAGCTGGGCGCCGGCGGATTCGTCCACAGCGACGGGCATGTCGCTGCCGCCGGCGGGTGATGCGTCGCCCTGCGGGAGGTGGAACAGCACGTGCTTCTCGTCGCCCAGCGACTCGACACCCAGGGGAACGACGTCCAGGGTCGCGGCCGCCTCTCCGGCGTCGGCCGAGAACGAAGCCGGGCGAAGCCCCAGGACGACCGCCGAGCCGAGATAGCGGCTCAGGGCGGGGCGCAGCAGGAGAGCCTCCGGCACCTCGAACTGCCGTCCGGCCAGCTCGACCGTCACCCGCGACGCGTCGCCCCGCAGTGCGACAGTCGCGAAGTTCATGCTCGGCGAGCCCATGAACCCGGCGACGAACTGGTTGGCCGGCACACGGTACAGCTCATCGGGGGTTCCCACCTGTTGCAGGCGGCCCTTGTCCAGGACAGCGATCCGGTCGCCCAGGGTCATCGCCTCCACCTGATCGTGGGTGACGTAGACCGTGGTGACCCGGTACCGCCGGTGCAACCGTGCCAGTTCCGCGCGCATGGAGACACGGAGCTTCGCATCGAGGTTCGACAGCGGCTCGTCGAGCAGGAAGACGCGTGGCTGGCGCACCATCGCGCGACCCATGGCCACCCGCTGGCGCTGCCCGCCCGAGAGCGCGGCCGGCTTGCGTTCGAGCAGATCGGACAACCCGAGCAACTCCGCCGTGCTGCCCACCTTCTCGCGTATCTCGCCCTTGTCGATTCTCCGTAGACGAAGGGCGAAACCCATGTTCTGTTCCACCGTCATGTGCGGGTACAGAGCGTAGTTCTGGAAGACCATCGCGATGTCGCGGGACTTCGGCGCCCAGTCGGTGACCTGTTCGCCGTCGATCGACACCTGTCCCGTGGTCACGTCCTCGAGACCCGCAATCATCCGCAGCACCGTCGACTTCCCGCACCCGGACGGGCCCACCAGCACGAGAAACTCGCCGTCCTCGATCGTCAGGCTCAGATCGTCGACCGCCTTCGACCCACCCGGGAACACCTTCGTCAGGTGGTCCAGTCTCACGACCGACATGGGACACCTCCCTGCGCCACTCCCGCCGTACGCTCGGCAACGGCGATGATCTGTTCAGTACAGCCCGGCCCGCGCGGATGCGTCAGGGTCGTCGGACCGGCCACCGGGTGCCGGATGTCCGCCCGAACAGGGCCGATGAGCCCTCACCCGCGGCGATCGATCGCCGTAGCCTCAAGGTGCAGGGGTGGTGGCGCATGACAGTCCGGGTCTTCTTCCATCGAGGTTCGGGAGACGATCCCACTGCGGTCATGGCAGTGAGCCGTACCGTGCCCGAATCCCCCAAGGTGGCCACAGCGGCCCTTCGCCAACTGGTGAGCGGCCCGACCCGAGCGGAGCGCCACGACGGATACCGGTCGCCGTTCAGCAAGGCGACGGCCGGCATGCTGCGCAGCGTCAAGATCAAGAACAGGGTGGGGTACGCCGACTTCCGCGACTACCGCGAGGAACTGCGCAACTCCACCAGTAGTGCGGGCAGCGCCGCTCTGCTGGCCGAGCTCGATGCGACCTTCAAGCAGTTCGGGACGGTCCGCAGCACGGTCTACTCGATCAACGGAGACGTTCCGGCGTTCTACGAGTGGCTTCAGATGACGCCGCCGGACGGGTTCGGACCGACGCTCGCCGACGCTCGCCGGGCCGCCCGGGCCTTCCTGACCGACGTGGCCGGCATGCGCGATCCGGTCGTTCGGGCGTCGCGGTGGCGCAGCGACTTCATCGCCACGGTCGACGTGCGGGCCGGTTCGCCGACCGGTCCGATCAGCACGGTCACCCTCGGGAAGGGCAAGTCTTCCTTCACCGTCCTGGACGTCACGACCGGAACCATCGTGGTCGACCGCCCGGCCGCCGCGATCACCCCGAGCGACCTGGAGGTCGTCACCTCGCCGATGACGATCAGCGGCCGGGCGCTCGCGTTCGAGGGCAACGTCGCGGTCCGGGTGGTCGCGATCCGCAACGGAACTGTGCGCCAGGTCGGCGCCGGCCAGGTCATCGGCGGCGGGGACGTGATGCGGCCCTTCACCGGCCAGATCTCGTTCACCACCCCGAAGTCGGGCACCGGCTGGGTCGTCGCGTCCGAACGCTCCGCCCGTGACGGCACGATCATCAAGGTGACAGCGGTCCGGGTCGCCTTCGTTCAGCAGCCGGCATGACACCGGGCGGAGGACCGTAGCGGCTGCCACGGCACTGGTCCCGCCACGGCGGAACCGGTGTCAGGCAGCCGCCGACCCCAGATCCGGGGGCACGACAAGGGGATGACGTTTGTCGTCGCGCGCGGCAAGCCTCTCCATCTCGCGCACATACTGCCGCCGATTGATCTCGCCCGAGCTCAGCTGCGAGACCAGGACGCCCTCAAGGCTCTGCGGGGACGCCGATCCCGTACGTCCGTCGGCGTCCTTCCCGTGCGTGGTCTTCTCTGCCTCGGCCGGGGACCCGGTGGGTGATTCGGGCACCAGCGCGATCACCAGGGCGGTGCCTACAACTATCGCCAGCATCATCACATACAGCATCTCGACCACCTCCCGCCTTCCACGTTCGCAAGCAGCCGGGCGTGATCGGCAGGGACCAAGGTCCCGGTACGGAAGGGCAGGGGTCCCGGACAGGATGCGGCAGTCAGGAGGGGGTGCCGGGGTACGCGTACAACTCGATCAATCGATGACGGGCTGCCTGGAGGCGGCCCGCGACGACGTCGAGCATCCGTTCGCTGATCTGGAGGCCGAGATCCGGCGCCTCCGTCATGAGTTCACGCAGGCGCGACGCGTCGACGGCGACAGCACGCATGTCCTCGATGACAGCGGCGCCGAACCTCCACAGGTACGGCGGGCGTGCCCACGACCATCCCAAGACCGAGCCCGCCCCGACCCGTTCGATCTGGATGTCGCCGCGGCCCGGCACGTGAAAGTCGATCGAGACCGTGCCGCTGTGCAGTAACCACAGGTGCTTCGCCGCTGTGTCCTCGCGGAACAGCCGGGTCCCGGCCGGGTGGTGGACCGGCTTGCCCAGCAACGCCAGCCGGTGCAGCCACCCGGCCGGCAGGTCCGACACGAAATCGTGCATGGCAAGCAGGTCGAAAACCGTCAGCGAGGCCACAGCGACGTCCCCTCCTCGTGGTCGAAGCCCCAGGTTAGGAACTCAGGCCCTCGGCGGTCAGGGCCGAAGGGCCCTCGGTCTCGGCGGTGCGGCCCAGCCGTTCGGCGCGCATCTTGATGCCGATCAGCATGCGGCGTTCCATGACGAGGCTGCCCGGCGCCATGACGGCGTTGTAGATGAACGTGCCAACGAAACCGGCAGCCGGCGGCATGACGCGGTTGCGGCTGATCAGCCGGGTGCCACCCGCCACGGGACGGAGCACGAAGGCCCACACCCACAGTCCGTCGACGGACCGGAAGATCAGCGTCCGGTTCTCGTCGCACGTCTCCACCCGCATGGGCGGGGCGTCCTTGCCCAGGGGCAGCTCGTCACCGACGGCCAGATGCTGCAGCTCCGGCACGATCTCGTCGGCGCTGTGCATATTCAGTCCGAAAAGGTTCTCGATCCAGTCGTACGTGTACGCCCCGCCCCGGCCGCTGCCCATCTGGATCAGCCACGGCCACACCGCCGAAGGTGGAGCGGCGATCGTGACGGCCCGTGTGGACACCAGGTCGGCGTCCGGCAGCAGGTCGTCGCCCGGAAGTTCCTCGGCGATCTCGTCCGTGGTGGCGCCCCAGGTCAGATACCAGCGGCGAGCAGGGGCAGAGACAGCAGCCGCCACCAGGCCCGCGGCGGCGACCAGCGTCCAGGTTTTCATCCCGACACCATCACCTTCAGGGCGCCCGAGTGGATCGGGTCGGCGAAGACGTCGTACGCGTCCATGAACTCACCGAAACCGAAGTGGTGCGTGATCATGTGGCCCAGGTCGAGCTGACCGGCGGCCACCATGTCGAGCAGGCGCGGCGTCGAGTACGTGTCGACCAAGCCGGTCGTGATGGTCACGTTGCGGATCCACAGGTCTTCCAGGTGCAGCGTGGCCGGCTTGCCGTGCACGCCGATGTTCGCCACCCGGCCGCCGGGCCGCACCAGGGTCGTGCACAGTTCGAACGTGGACGGCGTGCCAACCGCCTCCATGACGACATCGGCGCCCAGTCCACCGGTCATTGCCCGTACGGTCTCAAGGGGGTCCTGACTGCCGGCGAGCACCGTGATGTCGGCGCCGAACATCTTCGCGGCCTGCAGACGGCTCTGAGCCTTGTCGATCACGACGATGTGCGCGGGCGAGAAGAGCCGAGCCGTGATCACGGCAGCCAGACCGATCGGGCCGGCCCCCACGATCACCACGGTGTCACCGGGCCGGACGCCGCCGTTGAGCACCCCGACCTCGTACGAGGTGGGGAGGATGTCGGCCAGCAGCACCGCCGCCTCGTTGGTCACCTGCTCCGGCAACTTGTACGTGGACAGGTCCGCGAACGGAATCCGGGCCAGCTCCGACTGCACCCCGTCGACGAGGTGGCCGAGAATCCAGCCGCCACCGTTGCGGCACTGTCCGTAGGCGCCCTGGCGGCAATAGGAGCAGATGCCGCACGCGGAAATGCATGAAGCCAGAACGCTGTCCCCCACCGCGAGCCCCGAAACCCCGTCGCCGATCTCGACGACCGTTCCCACGGCCTCGTGGCCGAGCACTCGTCCGGGTTCGACCTCGGGCACGTCACCGCCGAGGATGTGCAGGTCGGTGCCGCAGATGGTGACCGCGTCGACCCGGATGATCGCGTCACGTGGGTCCTGGATGATCGGGTCGGGAATCTCGGTCCACGAGCGCACTCCCGGACCGCCGTAAACAAGTCCTTTCATGACCATCTCCTTTCCTTCCCTCCACGGTCGGCCCGGCGGGACACAGCGGGTAGGGACCTCCGGCCCTACAGTGCGGGTCCTCGGCAGGGCTACCAACGAGGAGAGAGGAAAGGGGTGCGTTCCGGATGACCAGATATGTGTACGACTTCGTGGAGGGGAACAAGGACCTCAAGGATCTGCTCGGTGGCAAGGGCGCCAACCTGGCCGAGATGACCCGGATGGGTCTGCCCGTGCCGCCCGGCTTCACGGTGACGACGGAAGCGTGCCGCGAGTACTTGCACACCGGCTCGATGCCGAGCGGCCTGCTCGGCGAGGTCGAGCATCATCTGCGGATGGTCGAGAACCAGCTGGGCAAGGCGTTCGGCGACGGGGAGGACCCGCTGCTGCTGTCGGTGCGCTCGGGCGCGAAGTTCTCGATGCCGGGCATGATGGAGACGATTCTCGACATCGGGCTGAACGACGTCAGCGTGACTGGTCTGGCCCGGCGCAGCGAGAACGAGCGGTTCGCCTGGGACTCCTACCGCCGTTTGATCCAGATGTTCGGCAAGACGGTGTTCGACGTGCCGGGCGAGGAGTTCGAAACCGAGCTCGCGCACGCCCGCGACGCCGCCGGTGTTCGTAGCGACGCGGAGCTCGACGCCGGGCAGTTGCAGGATCTCGTCAACGCCTACAAGAAGGTCTTCCACGCCGCCACCGGACGCGACTTCCCGCAGTCACCTCACGAGCAGCTCTTCCTGGCCATCGGCGCGGTGTTCCGGTCGTGGAACGCCGAACGGGCCCGGATCTACCGGCGCAAGGAACGCATCCCGCAGGATCTGGGAACCGCGGTCAACGTCATGGCCATGGTTTTCGGCAACCGTGGCGCCCGCTCCGGCACCGGCGTCGCTTTCACGCGTGACCCGGCGACCGGCCGGCGCGGTGTCTATGGTGACTATCTGCAGAACGCGCAGGGCGAGGACGTCGTGGCCGGCATCCGCAACACCGTCGGTCTGGCCGATCTCGAGGCTCTCGACCCGGGTAGTTACCGGGAGCTGCTGTCGATCATGCAGCGGCTCGAGCAGCGTTACCGCGATCTGTGCGACATCGAGTTCACGATCGAGAACGGCAAGCTGTGGATGCTGCAGACGCGGGTCGGCAAGCGCACCCCCGCCGCGGCCTTCGTCATCGCGGCCCAGCTGGTCGACGAGGGCACCATCACGTTGGACGAGGCGCTGCAGCGGGTCTCCGGTGAGCAGCTGGCTCAGCTGATGTTCCCCAGCTTCGACGAGTCCGCCGCTCCCGAGCCGCTGACCACCGGCGTGGCCGCTTCCCCGGGCGCGGCCGTGGGCGCCATCGTCTTCGACAACGCCGAAGCAGCCGCCGCGACAGGCCCCGTCATCCTGGTGCGCCGTGAGACCAACCCCGACGACCTGCCCGGCATGATCGCCGCTCAGGGCATCCTGACCAGTCGCGGCGGCAAGACGTCGCATGCGGCGGTCGTCGCCCGCGGCATGGGCAAGACCTGCGTCTGCGGCGCCGAGGAGGTGCTCGTCGGCGACAACACGCTCAGCGTGAACGGCACGACCTTGCGGGCCGGCGACATCATCTCGATCGACGGCACGACCGGCCGTGTCTACGCCGGATCGGTGCCGGTGAGCCCGTCCAAGGTCGTCCGGTACTTCGAGGGCGAGCTGACCGCGCACGGCGACCCGCTGCTGGCCGCGGTCGAACGCCTGATGATCCATGCCGATCACGTCGCGACACTCGGGGTGCACGCCAACGCCGACACCGGCGCCGACGCCGCCCGGGCCCGTCGTTTCGGCGCCACCGGCGTGGGGCTCTGCCGCACCGAGCACATGTTCCTCGGCGACCGGCGCGTCCTGGTCGAGCGGCTGATCCTGGCCGGGAACGCGGCGGAACGCGACGAGGCGCTCGCCGCCCTGCTGCCGCTGCAGCGGGCCGACTTCGAGGAGTTGTTCGCCGCGATGGACGGCCTGCCGGTGACGATCCGCCTGATCGACCCGCCGCTGCACGAGTTCCTGCCCCCGCTCGAGGAATTGACCGCCCGCGTCGCGAGGGCCGAGGCGCTCGGCAAGGACCCCGGTCACGACGGCGCCTTGCTGAGCGCCGTCCGCCGCATGCACGAGGCCAACCCGATGCTCGGTCTGCGGGGAGTGCGCCTCGGGCTGGTCATCCCCGGGCTGTTCGCCATGCAGGTCCGGGCCATCGCGCAGGCAGCCGCGGCCCGTGTCGCCGCCGGCGGTGATCCCCGGCCCGAGATCATGGTGCCGCTGGTCGGCGCCGTTCAGGAGCTGGAGGCCGTACGTGCGGAGGCCGAGACCGTCCTGGCAAGCGTGCCCGGCGCGCCGCCCATCCGGATCGGCACGATGATCGAGGTCCCCCGAGCTGCGCTGACCGCCGGCCAGATCGCCGGAGCGGCCGAGTTCTTCTCGTTCGGCACCAACGATCTCACTCAGATGACCTGGGGTTTCTCCCGCGACGACGTGGAAAGCGCGTTCTTCGGCCGCTACTTCGACCTGGGCGTGTTCGGAGTCTCCCCGTTCGAGACGATCGACATCGAGGGCGCCGGCGAGCTGGTCCGCATCGCCGTCACCCGCGGCCGGGCCGCTCGGCCGGACCTGACCGTCGGGGTCTGCGGCGAGCACGGCGGCGATCCCGCCTCGGTGCGCTTCTTCCACGACGCCGGCCTCGACTACGTGTCCTGCTCGCCGTTCCGGGTCCCTGTCGCCCGGCTGGAAGCGGGTCGGGCAAACGTCTCCGCTTCTCACTCCGACAGCAGATGAGGAACCGTCATGAGTACGACGTTGGAGGCCCGGCCCGTCGCCGTCCCCGTGTCCGGTGACGTCACGGTCGTTCCCGTCCTGGACGGTGAACGGCCGGTCGGCGCCTGGATCGCCGGGTCCGGCACAGCGACCTTCCGGCCTGTCATCGACATCAATCAACTCGTCGGCACCGTGCTCGGCGGGGCGGCGGTGATCGCCATCGCGCTGGCCGTTGCCGCCGGCCGGCGTCGCTCGGCCGTGGGTGCGGTGACGATGGGACCAGGGGGCTGGGTCAGCATCAAGGGGGCGCCACGTCCGCCTCTGCGGACGTCCACGCCACGGCCGCTGTGGGCCCGTTTGATCGGCGCCCACCCGGCCGGCCTCGACAAACCGTGCCGGCGTCGCTGAGACGCTTCAGTGGGGGTGCTCGCCCAGGAGTCTGGTGGCGAGCACCGCCGCTTGGGTGCGCCGCTCGAGTCCCAGCTTCGTGAGCATGCTGGAGACGTAGTTCTTCACCGTCTTCTCGGCCAGGAACATCCGGGCGGCGATCTCGCGGTTGGTCAGGCCCTCGGCGACGTACTCGAGGATGCGGCGTTCCTGCTCCGTGAGCGCGGCCAGCTCGCGCGGCTGTTCCACGCCGTTGCGGATGCGCTCGAGCACCCGTGCCGTCACCGCGGGGTCCAGCAGCGACTGTCCGGCTGCCACCCGCTTGACCGCGTCGAGCAGGTCGGTGCCGCGAATCTGCTTCAGCACGTAACCCGACGCGCCGGCCATGATCGCGGCAAACAGCGCCTCGTCGTCCTCGTACGAGGTCAGGATCAGCCCCTTGATCGACGAGTCGACCGCCCGCACATCGCGGCACACGTCGATGCCGTTGCCGTCGGGCAGGCGCGCGTCGAGGATCGCGACGTCGGGCCGCAGCGCGGGGATGCGCCGGGCCGCCTCCTGAGCGGAGCCGGACTCGCCGACCACCTCGATCTCGCCGCCGGACTGGAGCAGGTCGACAAGGCCGCGGCGCACCACCTCGTGGTCGTCGAGCAGAAAGACCCGAATCATCCTTCGTTCCTATCTCCGCCGAAGCCGTGCGCCCAGGGCCGAAGGGCCCGGCCGCTGTGCCATTGCTCGCCTGCATCGTAGGCCCTCCGGCCTGTTGCTGCGGGACCTCGCGCTCTGCCGCGCCGCCGCAGAGCGATCGACTCTTGGGAGAGGCGGACGGCTCTGGGAGATGACATGGACCACATGGGGACGGCTCCAGCGGGGACGACGGTTGACGCTCTCACCTCGGACGGCGGAATTGTCGCGATTCGGCCCGTCCGGCCCGGCGACCGTAATGGACTGGCCGCGATGTTCCGGCACGCGAGCGCGGACAGCCTGCGGCTGCGGTTCTTCGCGGCGCCGAGCGAGACGTCCCTCGACGCCGAGGTCGAGCGCCTCTGCCGGCCGGAAACCACCCGGCATCTGACGATGCTGGCCGTCGAGGGGGACGATCTCGTCGGCGTGGCCTCGTGCGAAAGCGGTGACGAGGCGAGTGAAAGGGCCGAATTCTCCCTGTTCGTCGCCGATCAGCACCATGGCCGCGGCATCGGCACCCTGCTGCTCGAGCACCTCGCCGCCCGTGCCCGGCGTGCCGGCATTCAGGAGCTGACCGGGGAGATCCTTCCGGCGAATCGGGACATGTTGCGCGTGGCGCATGACCTGAGCGTTCCGACGTGGACAAGGTTCGACGACGGCATTTTCGACATAGGCCTCGACACGGGCGCCGACGAACGGGCTTACACCGCCCTGGACCGCCGTGACCGTGTCTCGGAACGGGCCTCGCTGCGGGCGCTGCTGTCGCCGGCCTCGATCGCCGTTGTGGGTGCGGGCCACCGGCCTGGCGGTGTCGGGCACGAAACGGCATGTGCGCTGCGCGAGTACGGCTTCGGCGGCCCCCTCTACGTCGTCAACCGGAGTGGCGCCCAGGTCGCCGGCCTCGCCGCGCGCCGACGGGTCGCCGATCTGCCGGCGCCCATCGACCTGCTGGTCGTGGCGGTGCCCGCCGATGACGTGGCCGGTGTGCTCGAGCAGGGCGCACAGATCGGGGTACGCGCGGCGGTCGTGCTCAGCGCCGGGTTCGGCGAGGCGGGCGAGGAGGGCCGGCAGCTTCAGCATGACCTGGTGCGGCTCGCCCGCCGCCACGGCATTCGCCTGGTGGGACCGAACTGCCTCGGCATCGTCAACACCGACCCGCGGGTACGGATGAATGCCAGCTTCGCGCCGTCCGTGCCGGCCTCCGGTGGGCTGGCGGTCGCGGCCCAGTCCGGCGCGGTCGGCGTTGCTCTGCTCGATGACGCCACCCGCGCCGGCTACGGCATCTCCAGCTTTGTCTCGCTGGGCAACAAGGCTGACGTCAGCGGCAACGACCTGATCGCGTACTGGTACGACGACCCGGCGACCCAGGCGATCGCCTTGTACCTGGAGTCGTTCGGCAACCCCCGCAAGTTCGCCCGGACCGTCCGGGCGCTGGGCCGCCGCAAGCCTGTGCTGGCCCTCAAGAGCGGGCGCTCGGCCTCCGGGCGCCGCGCGGGGGCGTCCCATACCGCAGCCGCCGCCGCGCCCGACGCCACCGTCGATGCCTTGTTCGCGCAGGCCGGCGTGATCCGGCCGGAGGACCTCGGGGAGATGACCGACGCCGCACGCATGCTCACCGGCCAGCCACTGCCCGCCGGGGAGCGGCTCGTTGTCGTCGGCAACGCGGGTGGCCTCAACGTCCTCGCGTCCGACGCGGCTGAGGCCGCCGGTCTCACGGTCCCGGCGCTGAGCGCGAGGCTGCGTGAGCGTCTGCAAGCGGTCACCAAGGGCGCCGCGTCCACCGACAACCCGATCGATCTCGGCGCCGGAGCCCCGGCCGCCGCCTTCGCCGCGGCCGCCGAGGCGGTGGCCGGCAGCGGTGAGGCGGACATGCTGCTGCTGGTCGTGATCGGCACCCGATCCAACGACCCGGCCGGGATCGTGCGGGCCCTCGGTGAGGTCGTCGACCGTTATCCGGCTCTGACCGCTGCCGCCGTCGTGGTCGGAGCCGGCGAACTCGCTGACCGGCTGGGAAAGCGCGGCGCTCCGGTTTACGGACTGCCCGAACGAGCCGTGCGTGCGTTGTCGGCCGCTTCCAGGTATGCCGCGTGGCGCCGGGAGCCGCTGGGAGCGCGGCCCCGCCTGACGGGTGTGCGGGAAACTCGGGCGCGTGCCGCGGTCGGCGAGGGGCTGACGGCTGGAGCAGGGTGGCAGCCGTTCGAGCGCACGGCCGCGATCCTGACCGCGTACGGGATCGCTCTGGAGCCGGCGGCAACGGCGATGACCGCCGAGGAGGCGACGGAAGCAGCGGAACGGATCGGTTGTCCCGTGGTGGTGAAGTCCGCCGACCCCGACCTGGTGCACAAGACCGACGTGGGTGGGGTGCGTGTCGGCCTCACCGGCCCGGACGAGGTCCGGGGGGCTTTCGACCAGGTGGCGGCGGTGGGCCGTCCCGGCTCCGGCGTGCTCGTGCAGAAGCAGATCACCGAGCCGGTGGAACTGGTCGCCGGAGTGGCGCACGACCCGTTGTTCGGCTCCGTGGTCCTCCTCGGGCTCGGTGGTGTCCACACCGACATCCTGGGCGACACCGCGTTGCGCCTGGTGCCCATGACCGACCTCGACGCCGGCCGGATGTGGCGCGGCCTGCGTGGCGCGCCCCTGCTCACCGGTTACCGCGGGTCCGCCGCCGTCGACACCGCGGCGCTCGAGGAGTTCCTGCTACGGGTCGGCCGTCTGGCCGAGGACTTCCCCGAGATCGCCGAGCTTGACCTCAATCCGGTTCTCGCCGGACCCGGCGGTGTGGTCGCGGTGGACGCCAAGCTGCGCCTTGCCCCGATCGGCGCCGAACCGGACTCCGCCCTGCGCGTTCTGCGTGCAGCCGACGCCTGAAGGAGGCCGTCATGTCCACAGAGAAAATCGTCGTCGGCTACGACCGTTCGCCGCAGGCGCGCAAAGCCGCGGCCTGGGCGCTTGACGAGGCAACCCGCACCGGCGCGGTCGTCGAGTTCTTCCACGCCTACGAATGGCCGCACTGGGCGCCGGCCGTGTCGATGGTGCCGCCGGTCGCCGTCCTGCCCGCGGAACAGATCCGGCGCGACATGGACAACTCACTTCGTGACGCAGTCGCCTCCGCCGCCAGGACACACCCCGGCGTGACCACGACAACCAGCGTCGCGGATGCGGGCGCCGCGCTCACCCTGATCGACCGTTCCCGGCACGCGCAACTCATTGTGCTGGGCAACCACGGGTACAGCGCCGTCGCGGGGCTCTTGGGCTCGGTCAGCGTCGCGGTCAGCGCGCACGCCTACTGCCCGGTCGTCATCGTCCGGGGCGACGCAGCACGGCAAGGTCCCGTAGTGGCCAGCATTGACGATTCACCGTCCTCACACGCCGTGCTGGGCTTCGCGTTCGAGAAGGCCGCGACAGGGGGCACGCCGCTGGTGGTGATCCGGGCATGGCCGCCGACCGCTGGGGTACGGGACGATCCGCTGTTCGCCGAGGGGAAGGTGCCGATCGGCATCCGCCACCCGTTCGACGAACTCATCAGAGGCTGGCACGCGAAGTATCCGCAGGTCGACGTGACGGCACAAGCCGTGCTGGAGCACCCGGCGGCAACGCTCACCGAGGCCAGTACGACCGGCCGGCTGCTTGTCATCGGCACGCACGGCCGCGGTGTGCTGCGTGGCCTGCTGCTCGGCTCGGTGAGCCAGCATCTGCTGCGGCATGCCTCCTGCCCGGTGGCTGTCGTGCGTGAGACGGCGAGGTGACCAGACATGAACACATTGATCAAGCGCTGGGTACTGGCCGGGATCGACGGCGCCGACCCGGGTGGTCATGCCGTCGACTGGGCGGCACGCGAGGCCTGGCGCCGCCGCCTGCCGCTGCGGATCGTGCACGTGCTCGAGTGGCGGCCGGTGGAGACCGGCGAGGCCGGCAAGACCTATGTCGAGATGGCCTGGACACGGGCGAACGCCCTGACCGGCGAAGCCTCACGCCGAGCCGGTGAGATCGCACCCGGCATCGAGGTACGGGCGGAAACGGTGCTCGGTGAGCCGGCAGGCCGCCTGCTCGAGCTGGCCCGCGACGCGGAGCTCGCCGTGCTGGGGCACCGCGGACGAGGCGGATTCGCCGGCCTTCGCCTGGGGTCGGTCAGCGAGCGGGTCGCCGAGCACGCCCCTTGCCCGGTGGTGGTGCTGAGGGCGTCCCTCGACAGGGAGGGGCCGATCATCGCCGGCGTGGATGCCTCACCGTCGGCAGACGACGTGCTGAGCAGCGCGTTCGAAATGGCGAGCGGACAGGGCCGCGGGCTCGTGGTGATCCACTCTGTCGGTGACACCGCCGGCGAGCCGGCCGATCTCGAACAGCGAATCACACGGTGGCAGGTGAAACATCCGCAGGTGCCCGTCGAGATCCGGATGACGAGCCACACCGCCCGGGACGCATTGACCGAGGCATCGAGTTCCGGGCGCCTCGTGGTTGTCGGCAGTCGCGGTCACGGTCTCCTGCACGCCGCGCTGCTGGGCTCCACCGGTCTGCACCTCCTGCGCCATGCGGCCTGCCCGGTGCTCGTGGCCCGGCCGGTGAGCCCCCGCTGACGGTGGTCGCCCGACCGTTGCCGGAAGGCCGTCCGGCCCTGGCCGGGCGGCCGTCGCGCGGGCAGCGTGGGTGCAAAGAAGGGAGACCACCATGAGCACGCGGCTACGATTGGCCGGCTGCGGTCTGAGCGCCGGCAAGAGGACCAGGTTGCACCGGATTCTCTACCGGCACGGACTCGGCAACGGCACCGCCCTGTTCCTGCCGTACGACCAGGGACTCGAGCACGGACCACGGGACTTCTTCGCCGACCCGATCGCCGGTGACCCCCGGTACATCATCCGCCTGGCGCTCGAGGGCGGCTTCAACGGCATAGCCATCCAGATCGGCCTGGCCGAGAAGTTCTACTGGGACTACGCCGGCGAGGTGCCGCTCATCCTCAAACTCAACGGCAAGACCGACATCCCGGACGACGCCCGTGCGCTGTCACCCGTGCACGCGTCCGTCGAGGACGCCGTACGGCTCGGCGCGGACGCGGTCGGCTACACCCTGTACGTCGGTTCGCCGGCGCAGGATGAGGACTTCGCGCAATACCGCGTCGTGCGCCAGGAGGCCCAGCGGCTCGGCATGCCGCTGATCGTCTGGGCCTACCCACGCGGCCAGGCGATCGAGAACAAGGGCGGCAAGGACTCGTTCTACGCCGTGCACTACGCCGCGCGCGTCGCCAGTGAACTCGGCGCCGACGTTGTCAAAGTCAACTTCCCGCACCCGGAGAAACACACCTCGGTGCCCGCCGACTACACCGCCGAGTTCAGCAGCCAGGACGCGATCGACGCCGTCGTCAAAGCGGCCAACCGTACGATGGTGCTGGTCTCCGGCGGCAGCCGCGCGACCGACGAGGTCATGTTCGAAAAGGCCCAGGAGTCGATGTCCGCCGGCGCCACCGGTCTGATCTTCGGCCGCAACGTCTGGCAGCGCGACCACGAGGAGTCACTGCGTTTCGTCGACCGCCTACGGCAGATCCTCGCCAAATACCCGACCTCGTGAACGGACCTGGATCAGGTTCCCTGTTGGCGGCGGTCGACCCGGAACACGGGATAGTCGTCCGCGATTCGTTCGAACTCCGCCAACGGGGCCCGCCGGTCGACCGGCACATGTGCTCGCGCGCCCGGCGCCACGGCCAGGAAACGCCGCAGAACAGGCGCACGCTGTGCCGCTTCGAGCTCGACCAACTGGACCACTTCACGGCGGCCGTGCCGCAGCACCGCCTTGCCGTGAGCGGCCCTGACATTGGCGACCCAGTTCGCCTCCTGCCCCAGCATCGAGACGAGATAGCGTTCGCCCTGATAGCGGGTCACCACCAAGGGCAGCACCACGGTCGTGCCGGTTCGACGGCCGGTGACCTCGAGCGTGACCCAGTCCGGCGGGGCAAGGATCGCCGCCCCGAACAGCAACGCCGAAAGGCGGTTGAGGGCTCGGGCCACACGTCCCGGCCGCCCGCCGCGGTACATCCGCCGGCGCATCGCATCGGTGATGATCATCGTTGCCGCCTTGCTTCACGAGCGATGTAGACCGGGCAGTCGGCGTGGTGCAGCAGCTGAAGGCCGACGGAGCCGAGCAGCGTGCCTGCGATGATGCCGTGTCCACGGCTGCCGACAACGACCAGCTGAGCCGTGGTGGATGCCGCAACCAGCGCCGCGGCGGCGCTCTCGCCGGTCAGCACGACGTCGACCGGAACCTGGGGGTACTTGTCACGCCACGGCGCCAACTGCTTCTCCAGTGCCGCTCGCTCCTCCGCCTGCGGGCCTGGGCCACAGGCCCTGACGGCGATCAGGGTCGTGTTGCGGCCGGACGCCTCGTCGAGCGCGACCGACAGTACATGCTCCGCCGAGGGCGAGGAGTCGACGCCGACTGCGACCGGCCCCTCGATGAGGTCGCCGCCACGACCGCGCACGACGACCACCGGGCACGGCGCGTGCGTCGCCACGCGTTCGCTGACCGAGCCCAGCAGCAGACCGGAGAAACCGCCCCGCCCACGGCTGCCCAGCACGACCATCTGGGCAGTCTCGCATTCGGCCAGCAGCCGGGGCGCGACCCGGCCGATAACCGGGTCTCCCTCCACCTCGACGTCCCTCGCGCCGACTCGTGCCTCGTGGACGGCGGCGGTGGTCAGGTCCTCGGCGTGCTTGCGCGCCAGGTCGAAGTACTGGTTGCTCATGTCGTACCGCGCCTCACGCCACTCCCAGTCGTAGACGTGAGTGACGCGTAGCGGCAGATGCCGGCGGGATGCCTCTCGTGCGGCCCAGCGCACCGCCGCCTTGCTGGTCTCGGTGCCGTCTGCCGCAGCCATGATCGAATAGGGATACATGACTCTTCCTCTCTGCGTTTCCCTCAGCATCTCCCCGGCCGGGTCACCTCGACAGGGCGACAAGTCCCGGCGGGCCGGCCCCGAAGTCACTCGGACTTCGCCTACCGGCGGGATGACAGGACTTCCGGCCCTGACCCTGTTAGCAGCGCACAGCTAACGTGCTAATTGAGGAACCAGCCGGGAGGAGGCGAGAAGGATGACAACCACCACCAACACGAAGAGCGTGCGCGAGACGCCGCCCGCCAAGCAGTCGGCGAAACCCGAGGAGCGCCGGGAGCGCACCCGCCGGATCGGGCGCGAGATCGGCACACTGGCCGTCAACATGTACGAGCGCGGCGTGGCCGACGTCGTGGCCTTCGAGAAGGAAGCGGCGAAGATCGCGCCGTATCCGTGGGCGAAGACAGCGCTGACCACCAGCGCCGGTCTCGTCGAGGACGTCGGCGCCGCCTACGTCAAGACAGCGCGTCAGATTCTGCGCTAGCAGCACCACAACGCGGAGCAGCCCGGCCGCAACGTCGCGGCCGGGCTGCTCCGACGAGTGTGATCCGGTCAGATGAGCCAGCGGTTCTTCTGCACGAAGGGCAGCGACGCCCACCACTTGCCCAGACCCCACGTGTGGCCGGCGTAGGTGAGCGCGAGCACGATACCGGCCAGGCCGTAGACGACGTGGTAGTCGACGATCGGGTTGGTCGACCCACTGGGCTCACCACCGGTGGTGGTCTTGTCCGGCGGCCACTCCGCCGCCCACATCAACGCCATCATCACCGCACCCGCGACCGCGGCGATCCGCAGCCCGATACCGAGCACGAACGCCACACCGATAGCGAGCAGACCCAGCATGAACAGCCAGTCCGCCCACGCGTCACCGGCGATACCGCGGAAGAAACCGTCGAACGGACCGACCTCGACATTGGACAAGAAACCCTTGGTCGGCGAGCCACCGTTGATCCAGGCCCGGGCCGACGGAGTCGCAAAGCCCCATCCGAAGGTCTTGTCGAAGAACGCCCACAGGAACACAAAACCCGTGGCGATACGCAGCACCGCCAGCATACGCGCAGCGGTGTGGGTGAGCATGGAGCCGGGCGCCTCGACCTTCTCGAGGTGAGCGGCCGACCCCCGGCCGATGGTGGTCATGATGTCCTCCCTGACTATCGATGTGCTTACCTTCCGAACCTGCCGCAGACCCGCCGACGGCGCCCGAGGCGACCAGCCTGAACTGAACGGGACCAAAGTCCGGTCCTCAGCGGTGAGAAGCCGGACGCTTCCGACGACGAGCGGTCCCCGGCGGCCGGATGCGGTCGATGAGCTCCTCCAGCACCGGGCCTGCCACGATCAGCAGGGCCAGCGCCAACAGGATCGCGATGATGACGAACGACATGACGATCACCTCTCCCGGGCGATCAGCACGGGGCACTCCGCATGGTGCAGCAACTGCTGCCCGGCCGAGCCGAGGAGGGCCCCGCTGAGCGGACCCCGCCCGTGACTTCCCACGACCACCAGCTGCCCTGTGGCCGAAGCGGCGACGAGCGCCGCGGCGGCACTCTCGTGCGTGACGACGACCTCGACGCCGACGCGGGGAAATTTCGCCGCCCACGGCGCCAGCAGCTCGTCCAGAGCGGCTCGCTCGGCCGCGTCCTCCGACGGGGTGTCCACGTCGGCCGGCCGTACGTTGGCAAGCCACAGGGGAATGACCGGCAGATAGGAACGGACCACGGTCAAGGCCGCACCACGGGCCGCGGCCGCCTCGAAAGCCACCCCGAGCACATGCTCGGCGGCGGGCGAATCATCCACCCCCGCCACCACCGGTCCGTCCGGCCCCGCCCGGCCCCGAACGATGACCACCGGGCACGGCGCTTCCGACGCCATGCGCTGGCCCACGGAACCAAGCAGCAGACCGGCGAAACCACCGCGGCCACGATTACCGACAACCAGCATGACCGCGCCACGAGCGATTTCGAGCAAGCGGGGCGCCGCGCGCCCGATGAGCGTGCTGGTCGCGATCTCGATCCCCGGAGCAACGGCCCGGGCGCGAGCGCGAGCCGCCGACACGGTGGCCTCGGCAACGGCCTGCGCGACGTCGACATAATCCGTGCCGACGGTGAAGCGCGACTCGTTCCAGTCCCAGTCGAAAGCGTGCGCGATTCGCAGGGAGGCCTGACGTCGTCCAGCCTCACGGGCCGCCCATTCGACGGCCGCGGTACCGCAGGCCGTGCCATCCGTGCCCACCACGACGCTCGGGGTCCTCATGGCCTTCTCCCTTCGAGCTCCTGCCTCATCGTCAGGTGTGGCTGAGAAAAGGTGCAGGGCGTCAGGTCCCGTCCGAAAGGCCACAAGTCCCGGATCTGCCACGGGCGGCGCCCCGCACGTCCGGACGGGACCATTGACTCCGACAGTGCTGACAACAGGCCGTGCCGGACATGCAGAGCAGCCGCCTACCCTGCGGATATGAACACGGACTCGTCATCACTGCAGGCCAAGCCGGTGATGGTCGGCGTGAACGGTTCACATCCCGGGCCTGTTCTCGTGGACTTCGCGGTGGCCGAGGCGGTCCTGCTCGGGGTGCCGCTGGTCGTCACGCACGTCTGGCCCGGTCGCTACACAGGAGCCTTTCGCGGACGGGGTGCGGTCCCCTCGCCGGCCGACGCACAGCGGCTGCTGGCACTCTCGGCCGAACGCGCTCGCATGATCGCACCGGGTCTCGCCGTCAGCACCGAGTTGCTCGACGGTGGCGCCGGCGACGTTCTGAGCAGGGCCACGGAAAACGCGAGCCTGCTGGTGGTCGGTCACCGCGAGGAGGCGCATCCGAGGTCAGCGTGGGGCTCGACGACCGCCTATCTGGCGCACCACACCGCCTGCCCGCTGATGATCTATCGAGGTTCCGTGCCGGCGGACGGGCCGGTCGTGGTGTCGGCCTCCGCACGGCTCGACGGCGACACCACCCTCGCGTACGCCTTCGCACGCGCTCGCCAGACGGGTGCCTCCCTCGTGGTTGTTCACATGTGGATGCGACCGGGCGCCGAGGACGGTATTCCGCCCGTGGTGACCGCAGGAGGATACGCGGAGGAGCGGGCCGCGGCGGAACGAACCCTGACGTCAGCGCTCGCCCCCTTGGTTGTGAGGTTCTCCGACGTCGCGCTGGAACGCCTCGTCGTTCATGACCGCGACATGGCCAACACGCTCGAGCGAGCACTGCGCCGAGGCCGTCTGATGGTCGCCGGCACCGGCCGCAGTGGCGCCTTTGCCGAGATCCTCTGCGGCGCCGCGGATTCCCGGATCGGCCGGCGATCGACGTGTCCCACCGTGCTCATCCCATCAGGTCTGCCCGCGCGTGCCGGAGCCGGCCGTACCGCTGCCGACGGCGTCCGACGGGAGATCCGATGACGACCATGACCGCCGCCCCCGTGACGCGCGAGATTCTGACCGACTGCGTACGCACGGCCACAGCGGCCCCGTCTCTGCACAACAGTCAGCCGTGGCTCTTCCGGATCCGCGGTTCCCGGATCGAGATGTACGCCGATCCGACGCGCCGTCTGGACGTCGTGGACCCCGACGGCCGCGAGCAGTTCATCAGCGTCGGCGCAGCGGTGTTCACCCTGCGCCTGGCCATCCGCCGCGCCGGCTTCGGCTGCGACCTGGACCTGCTTCCCGATCCGGCCCGGCCGGATCTGGTGGCCCGGGTGGCCGCCATGCGGCCCCTCCCGGTCAGTGCGGGCGTGGAGGCGCTCGCGGCCGCTGTTCCGTACCGGCACACCAACCGCTGGCCGTTTGCCACCACGCCCGTGCCGGACGACGTGCTCGGTCGCCTGCAGGACGCCGCCCGCCGGGAGGGCACCATGCTGGCCGCGACACGGCCACCAGGCCGCGATGCCGTCCTTCGTCTGGCCCGCTCGGCCGATCACCAGCTCTATGAGCGGCCCGGCTACCGTGCGGAGCTGGCCGCCTGGGCCGCGCCGGAGGGCCGGTCGGACGGTATCCCGCGCTGGGCGCTGGGCGCGGGCGACGCGCTCAACATCCTGCCCATGCGTACCTTCGCCGAGCCGGCACGGCCACGCGACCGTTTCGAGCCGTCTCCCATCATCCTGGTGCTGGCCACCGCCGGCGACACCCGGGCCCACTGGATCCGGGCAGGTCAGGCTCTGCAGCGAGTGCTTCTCACCGCAACCTGGTACGACCTTGCCACGATGCCGTTGAGTCAACCGGTCGAAGTTCCGTCGGTCCGGCGTCTGCTCATCGACCCCGGCTCCGGTTTGTCGGCCCAGATGGTCCTGCGGATCGGCTACGGACGCACGATCGGCCGCACACCGCGCCGTCCGATGACCGAGGTGCTGTTGCCGAACGTCCGCCGGGCGGCCCGGAGGACTTCCGGCCCGCCGACCCATGACGGAATACTCAGGTGATCTTGCCGCGGGCGCGGGATGGTCGAAGCAGGATTCACCGAGGAGGAGCGATGTCGCCGGCTACCTTGACACGCCCGTTCACCCGGCCGGACCCGGCGCCGTCGCTCGATGCGGCGTTCAGCAGCAACGGGCCGGTTCTGGTCGCCGTTGACGACGAAGCCAACGCGGCAGTCCTGCTGAGCCGGGGGCATGACGCGGCGGTCCGGTTGGGGGTCACTCTGCGTGTCGTCTACATCTGGTCGCGGTGCCGCCCGCCGGACTGCTCCCATCACCGGCGGTGCCATCAGGACATGGAAGGGGCGAACCGCTTCTCGAGACGGCTGCTCGACGAGCATCTTCCCGAGGCGACAGCGCCGGTGGAACGCGAAGTAGTGCATGACGAGAACCCGGCGAGCGCTCTCGCCGCGCTCAGCGTCGGCGCGAGTCTGCTGCTCATCGGCGCCGAGGCGGCCGGTGGGGCTGTGGGAGAGACCACGCGGGCACTTCTCGGCCGGGCGGCCTGCCCCGTGACCGTCGTACGGGATCATCGTCGTTCCAGCGCCTCGGTGAACTGATGGCCCGTACGGGCGCCCTGATCCTGCTGCGGCACGGTCAGAGTGCCGGCAACGCAGCGGACGTGTTCACCGGCTGGTCCGATTCCCCGCTCAGCGAACTGGGCAGGTCGCAGGCACGCGGGGCGGCGGAGACGTTGCGGCGGCTCGGCGTCTCACCCACCGTCGTGCACACCTCCCTGCTCCGCCGGTCCATCACCACCGCAGAGATCGTGACGGACAGCCTGGGCTGTGGGTGGGTTCCGGTGTGCCGCACCTGGCGGCTCAACGAGCGGCACTACGGGGCCCTGACCGGCCGCCGCAAACGCGCGGTGGCAGCCGAAGTCGACTCCTCGGTGTTCCGTGCCTGGCGGCGTTCCTTCGCGACGGCCCCACCCGCGATGAGCGAACGTCACGCCGCGGCGATGTATGCCGATCCTCGCTATGCCACGCTCGGTCCGGAGGCCCGGCCGCTGACCGAGAGCCTTGCCGACGTCTGGGTGCGGATGCGGCCGTACTGGACCGATGTTCTGTATCCCCAGCTGGCGGCCGGCGGCACACCGCTGGTCGTGGGTCACGGCAACAGCCTGCGAGCCCTCGTGATGTTCCTGGAAGGGCTCAGCCCGGCCGAGGTGGAGCTGCTGGACGTCCCGACCGCCGCACCGATGCGCTACGAGCTCGACCAGCGGGGGCGGCTGGTCGCCGGCGCCGGCGGGCGATATCTCGATCCGGTCACCGCCCAGGAGCCGATCAGGACCGGCCCCGGATGATCGTGGCCGGCCGAGTCCCGGCCGCGCCACGGCGTCGGGACTTAAGTCCCGAGTTCCGTCGACGATCGACCCGGGCGGTGGACGGCGGACGGCGAGGATCGTCGGGGGTGACGACCCGGCAGGCCGGTTCCCGGCCTGGGAAGGAGACCCCGATGACTATCTCAGCCACCGTGGACGCGCTGGTCACCGGCGCTCAGAAGGCGCTCGCCGATTACTCGCCCCTCGATCAGGAACAGATCGACCGGATCGTCAAGAAGGCCTCCGTGGCCGCTCTCGACCAGCACGCGCGGCTGGCCCGGCTCGCCGTTGAGGAAACCGGCCGTGGCGTCTTCGAGGACAAGGCCGTCAAGAACATCTTCGCCTGCGAGCACGTGACCCACGGGATGGCCAAGGTGCGCACGGTCGGGGTGATCAGCGAGGACGAGATCAACGGCATTGTCGAGATCGCCGACCCGGTCGGCGTGGTCGCGGGCATCACGCCCGTGACCAACCCGACCTCGACCACCATCTTCAAGGCGTTGCTGGCGCTCAAGACCCGCAACCCGATTGTGTTCGCCTTCCACCCGGCCGCTCAGCGGTGCAGCGCGGAGGCTGCCCGCGTGGTACGCGACGCGGCTGTGTCCGCCGGCGCGCCGGAGCTGTGCATCCAATGGATCGAGGAGCCGTCGGTCGAGACCACCACGGCGCTCATGCACCACCCCGGAATCTCGACCATCCTGGCCACCGGCGGCAACGCCATGGTGCGGGCCGCCTACTCCGCGGGCAAACCCGCGCTGGGTGTCGGCGCCGGCAACGTTCCGGCATACATCGACGCCACAGCCAAACTCGAGCGGGCCGTCCACGACATCGTGCTGTCCAAGTCCTTCGACAACGGCATGATCTGCGCCTCCGAACAGGCCGTGATCGTTGACGACGAGATCTACGACGCGACGCTGACCGGGTTCGGCCGGCTGCACGCCTACCTCGCCACGGTTGAGGAGAAGGCGATGCTGGAGCAGTTCATCTTCGGTGTGGGCGCGAACGGCTCCGGGTGCGACGGGGCCCGCCTCAACGCGGATGTGGTGGGCCGGTCGGCGGCCTGGATCGCCGAGCAGGCCGGCTTCCACGTGCCGGAGCAGACCTCGATCATCCTCGCCGAGGTCGAGGAGGTCGGGCCGGCCGAGCCATTGACGCGGGAGAAGCTGGCGCCGGTCCTGGCGGTGCTCCGTGCCCGGTCACGTGAGGAAGGCATGCAGCTGGCCGCCGAGATGGTGGAGTTCCACGGGCTCGGTCACAGTGCGGTCATTCACGCCGAGGACGAGGACCTGGTCAAGGAGTTCGGCCGCCGGATGAAGGCGGTCCGGATCATCTGGAACTCCCCCGCGTCCCAGGGCGGGATCGGGGACATGTACAACGCTTTCCTGCCCTCGCTCACCCTGGGTTGCGGCAGCTACGGCGGCAACTCGGTGTCGGACAACATCTCCGCCGTCAACCTGATCAACATCAAGCGGATCGGGCGCCGCACCAACAATCTGCAGTGGTTCAAGGTGCCCTCGAAGATCTTCTTCGAGCCGCACGCCATCCGTTACCTGGCTGACATGCCCGAGGTCGAGCGTGTGACGGTGGTGGCCGACGAGACCATGACCCGGCTCGGGTTCGTCGATCGGGTCAACCGGGTGCTGCAGAGCCGGCCGAACCGGATCGCTCTGCAGATCATCGACGACGTGGAGCCCGAGCCGGAGATGACGACGGTGGAGCGCGGCGCGGCCCTGATGCGCTCCTTCCGCCCCGACACGATCATCGCCCTGGGCGGGGGCTCGGCCATGGACGCGGCCAAGGTCATGTGGCTGAAGTACGAGCACCCCGAGGTCGACTTCGACGACATGCGCGAGAAGTTCTTCGACATCAGGAAGCGTGCGTTCGCCTTTCCCGCCCTCGGTGCGCTGGCGCGGCTGGTGTGCATCCCCACGACGTCGGGCACCGGCGCCGAAGTGACCCCGTTCGCGGTCATCACCGATCACCGCACCGGCAAGAAGTATCCCCTGGCCGATTACGCGCTCACCCCGACGGTCGCCATTGTCGACCCCGAGCTGGCTGCCAGCCTGCCGCGCACCATCGCGGCGGACAGCGGCTTCGATGCCCTGACCCACGCCATCGAGACGTACGTGTCGGTCTATGCCAACGACTTCACCGACGGCCTGGCCCTGCACGCCATCCGCCTGATCTTCGCCAACCTCGAACGATCGGTCACGACGGGAGATCCCGAGGCACGCGAGCACATGCACAACGCCGGAACAGTTGCCGGAATGGCCTTCGGCAGCGCCTTCCTCGGGGTGGTGCACGCGATGTCACACACGTTGGGCGCCACCTTCCACATCGCGCACGGGCGCACCAACGCGGTCCTGCTCCCGCACGTCATTCGCTACAACGGCACCGTGCCGTCCAAGCTGTCGAGCTGGCCGAAGTACGAGAGCTACCGGGCGCCGGAACGCTTCGCCGACATCGCGCGGACCCTGGGCCTTCCGGCCGCTACGCCCGCGGACGGGGTGGCCTCCCTCGCCGAGGCGGTGGAGAAGCTGCGTGACGCCGTCGGCATCGAGCCCTCGTTCGCCAAGATCGGCGTCGACGAGGAAAGCTTCCTCGCCGCTCTGCCGCAGCAGGCGCTCAACGCGTACGAGGATCAGTGCGCGCCGGCCAATCCGCGGATGCCGATGATCGACGATCTCGAGCGCCTGATGCGGGACGCGTACTACGGCTGACCACCGCGAAGACAGGACCTTCGGCCCTGACCAACCGTGCGGTCGCAGGCCACGGTGAACGGCACACTGTTCTGGAGGTTTCCACCGTGACCGGGTACGACGACGAGGACCTACGAGCGGCCGCGGAGGCCGGCCGGCACGCACCCTCGATGCACAACAGCCAGCCGTGGCTGTTCCGCTTGCGCGACGGCGCCGTCGAGATCCTGGCCGACACCACCCGGCAGCTGCCCGTCGCCGACCGCTCCGGCGGGGCAGCCCGGCTGGCTTGCGGGGCCGCCTGCTACAACGCCAGGCTGGCGCTGGCGGTCCGCGGCCGGCCGGCGGAGGCATTGCTGCGTCCGGCCGTGGACGAGCCGGAGCTGCTGGTGCGGCTCGTCCCCGAGGCGAGCCGCAGGCCGACCTCGGCCGAGCGCGCGCTGTTCGCCGCCATCCCCCGCCGGCACAGCAATCGGGCGCCGTTTCACCCCGACCCGGTGCCACCGGCGATCCGGATCAAACTCATCGAGGCGGCCCGGGACGAGGGAGCATGGCTCGACCTGCTGGTCGGCATGACCGCGATGACCGGCTTCGCCGAGATCGCCGGCAGCGCCGATCGGGTCCTGCGGCGAGATGGCCTCTACCAGGCCGAAATGCTGGGGTGGACACACGCCGGCCTGGCCGCCGACGGCGTACCGGCGGGCGCCGGGGCGCCCCTGCCCGAACCGTACGACCTGCTGCCGCAACGGTTCTTCGGCACGCAACGACGTGTGGACGGCGAGGACTACGAACCTGAGCCGTTGGTGGCCGTGCTGGGAGTGAGCGGCGACCTGCCGATCGACCACCTCACCGCCGGTCAGGCCCTGCAGAAGGTCTTGCTCACCGCCACCGAGGCCGGTCTCGCCGCGTCGATGATCTCGCAGCCCATCGAGGTCGGCGCCGCCCGCGACCAGTTGCGCCGCTCGCTCGGACGCTCCGGCTTCCCGCAGATGACGATCCGTCTGGGCTACGGCGATCCCACCGTCCCGGCACTGCGGCGTTCCCTCGACGACGTCCTGGTCCATCACCCCGCCGATCGGCGCTGACTGCCGGAGGTCGAAAAGCCCTCTGCTCGGGACGTAGGCCCCTGCCGTTCTCCGCCGGTGAGGCGAAGGCTGGGCACAAGACCTGTCCACCGCGCACGTCTGTGAGGCGGCGATGACCAGCTACGGCGACCTGACGCCGATCCGTTCCGCGTTGCGGCGGGTCACGCCACAGCGAGCCCTGCACCGGGCCGGCCTGTCCGAGGAACCGGAGGTGCCGCGGCCGACGGATGCGCCGGAGGTCGCCGCGTTGCTGACCGACGAGGGTTTCGCCTCCGCGGTCGCCGGCGTCGCCTGCGAACTCGGCCGGGATCCCCGCGATGTGCGCGCCGAGGCGGCCGTTTATCTGCGTGAGATGGGCGCCACCCAGACCAGACGCGCGACCAGCGATTGGGCGCGGTTCAGCCGCTGGCTCACCCGGGCGCACGAGCTGGTCGGGGATCCCGAGCAGGCCCGGCGGCTACGATCCCTGGATCGCAAGCAGTCGTTGCTGTTCCCCTTCTCGCACCGCTCGTACCTGGACGGCATCACGGTGCCGGCCGCGATCCGCCGCAACGGCATCACGCCGCCGTTCGTGCTCGCCGGCGCCAACCTCGACGTCTTTCCGTTCAACCATCTGCTCCGCCGGTCGGGGTTCATCTACATCAGGCGATCCACCACCGACAATCCCGTCTATCGATGCGCGCTGCGGTGGTACGTGGCCCAGTTGATCCGGAACCGGCGCAACCTGTGCTGGTCGATCGAGGGTGGCCGGACCCGGACGGGCAAGCTCCGTCCGCCGACGTACGGCTTGTTGCGCTACGTGATCGACGCGCTCGGCACGCAGCCCGGCGCTCAGGCTTCGATCGTGCCGGTCTCCATCGTGTACGAGCAGTTGCATGAGGTGCCGCTGGTGACCATGGAGGCGCGCGGCGTCACCAAGCGGCCGGAGGATCTGCGCTGGCTGTGGGCCTTCAGCCGGTCCCAGCGGCAGCCGTTCGGCCGGGCGTTCGTCGAGTTCGGCGATCCCGTGCCCCTCGCCGGGCGGCTTGCCGAGCTACGGGCCGATGCCCGGGCCGCGCCGCACGCCGTCGAACGCATCGCCCTCGAGACCTGTCACCGCATCAACCGTGCGACGCCGGTGACGACCACGGCCGTCGTCTGTCTCGCCCTGCTGGCCACCGATCGAGCCCTGACGCTGGACCAGGTGCTCGCCACGGTGGCGCCCCTGGCCCGCTATTTCGCCCTGCGGGGCAAGCCGGTCGCCGGAGCGGCGGATCTCACCGACCGCGCCACGGTGCACCGCGCGCTCGACGACCTGGTCCGTTCCGGAGTGCTGGTCAGCGTCGACGGAGCCACCGACACGATCTGGACGGTCGCGCCGGGACAGCATCTCGTGGCGGCGTTCTATCGCAACACAGCCGTGCACACACTCGTCGACCGGGCGGTCGGTGAGCTCGGCCTGGTCGCCGCCATGGAGGGCGGCGAGAACGGTCTGGCCACCGCCGACCGCGCCACCTTGCGGCTGCGTGACCTGCTCAAGTTCGACTTTTTCTTCCCGTCCCGCGCCGAGTTCGCCGGCGAGATGGCCGCCGAGCTCGCCCTCGTCGACCCTCGGCAGGCCTCCGGGTTGCACGAGTTCACGCCGGCCGACGCCGGACGCTGGCTGCGCGACAGCGACCTGCTGGTCGCGCATCTGGTGCTGCGGCCCTTCCTGGACGCCTACCTGGTCGTGGCCGAGGAACTGGCAACCTGGGACGACGAGGACCCGTTCGACGAGACGACGTTCCTCGACGAATGCCTGCGCCTGGGCCGGCAGTGGGCCCTGCAGAAACGACTGGCCAGCGAGGAGTCCGTATCGCTGGAGCTGTTCAGGCCGGCGCTGCGGCTGGCCGAGCACCGTGGCCTGGTCGCGCCCGGGCCGGGAACGTCGAAGCGACGCGCCGAGTTCCGCGAGGAGATCCGGGAGACCGTACGTCGGCTCAATGCGCTCGCAACGCTGCAACAGGAGAACCCGTCATGACCGTCACCTGCCCCGACATCATCGAAACCGTCTGCGGCGGAGCGGCCGGGTCGAAGATCGCCGCGTTCTTCGACCTCGACGGAACGCTGGTACGCGGATTCACCGCCGAGAGCATCCTGCGCGACCAGCTCCGGCGAGGCCAGATCGGCCCGGCGGAGCTCGCCCGCCTCGTCGCCGCGGTGCCGGAAGGCCACGAGAGAATCGGTCGGATCGGCATCGAGGCCTTACGCGGCCGGACCGTCGATGAGATGACCGACGTGGGCCTGCGAACGTTCGTCAACGAGATCGCCGGCGCGATCCGGCCGGAGGCCCGGAATCTCGTACGCGCGCACCTGCGAATGGGGCACACGGTGGTCATCGCGTCCTCCGCGACCCGGATCCAGATCGAGCCGGTCGCCCGTGACCTGGGCATTCCGCACATCGTCTGCACGGAGCTGGAGGCCGACGGCGGCGTCCTCACGGGGCACAGCGCCGCCGGCCTGCTCTGGGGCCGGCCGAAGGCCGCGGCCGTGCGCGCGTTCGCCGACGCCCACGAGATCGACCTCGAGGGCAGCTACGGATACGCCAACGGGGCGGAAGACGTCGCCTTTCTGAGCTCGGTCGGCCACCCGTACGCGGTGAATCCCGACTCCGGCCTGGTTCACGCCGCCGAAGACCGGGGCTGGCCGATCCTGACCCTGCGCGAGCCCCCTTCACCGGGCCTTCGCGCCTACCTCGGCACCCTCGCCGGCCTCATCGGCGTGAACACCGGGCTCGCCACCGGCATCGGATGCGGCTGGCTCACCGGCGACCGCAGGCTGGGTATCAACGCGGGCATCGGCCTGGCCGCAGACCTGGCGTTGGCCTTCACCGGCGTGCGCCTCGACGTGACCGGCGCGGAGATCCTGGAGAAAGCACGCCCCGCGGTGTTCATCGCCAACCACCAGAGCACCCTCGACGCCCTTGTGCTCGCCTCGTTGCTCCGGCACGACTTCACCGCCGTGGCCAAGAAGGAGGCCCGGCTGGACCCGCGCATGATCGTCATCGGCGCGACCGTCGACCCGGTCTGGATCGACCGGTCCGACCTGACGAAGGCCAAGGCCAGCCTGGACGCCGCGGTCCGGCGCCTGCGCGACGGAACCTCGATCCTGATCCTGCCCGAAGGCACCCGTATGCCGACGCCGACGCCGGGCCGGTTCAAGAAGGGCGCCTTCCGCATCGCCATGCAGGCCGAGGTGCCGATCGTGCCGATCGTGCTGCGCAACACCGGGGAGCTGGCCTGGCGCCGATCGCTGGTCGTCAACCCCGGCACCGTCGAGATCGCGGTCCTCGAGCCGATAACCACCGGCGACTGGGATCTTGCCGATCTCGACCGGCGGATCGCCGAGGTCCGGCAACTCTTCGTCGACACGCTCGAGAACTGGCCACGAACACTCACCGACGAAGCCCTGCCCGTCGGAGCAAGGCGGGGCTGGGCTTGAGGGGAGGCCCGGTGTTCCCGCGCACCGCATCGGCGTCGCGCCCGGAGCGAGAGGAAGGATCATGTCCGGACCGCACACCCACGTGCTCGTCGCCTTCGCCACCCGTAACGGTTCCACCCGGCAGGTGGCCGAGTTCGTCGGCACGGTCCTGCACCACGCGGGCGCGGAGGTCGAGGTGACGCCGGCGCACTCCGTCGTCGGGCCCGTGCACGGATACGACTTGGTCGTCCTCGGCGCGCCGATCTACTCGGGGCGCTGGCACCGAGACGCACGTCGCTTCCTCAAGCACCACCGCGATGACCTGAGCAGCGTCCCGATCGCCGTCTTCGCGCTCGGCCCCCGTCACGACGACGAGGAAGCGTGGCGCCGCAGCCGGCGCCAACTGGACCGGGCACTCGCGGCCCAGCCGTGGCTGAAGCCCGTGTCCGTCGCCCTGTTCGGCGGCGCCGACCCGATCAGTCGCCGGACCTCGGCACGGGAGGACCTGCGCGACTGGTCGGCGATCGGCGCCTGGGCCCGGGAACTTCTGGCCCGGCCGGCCCTCCAGCCCTGATCGGAGGTGTCATGCGACCCACCGGCGCCGCCGCTGACGTGCTGACCTCGGACGGCAGGATCGTCGCGGTCCGGCCGGTCCAGCCGGACGACCGTACGGGACTCGCCGCGCTCTATCGGGCGGGAAGCCCGGAGAGTCTGCGGTTGCGGTTCTTCGGGCCACCGAGCGGTCCCGCCCTCGACGTCGAGGTCGACCGTCTCTGCCGGCCCCAGAGCAATCGGCACCTCGCCGTCCTCGCCCTCGACGGCGAGCAGGTGATCGGCGTGGCGGCGTGCGACCGCACCGACGACATTGCCGAGCAGGCCGAGTTCGCGGTCTTCGTCGCCGACGCGCATCACGGCCGTGGTGTCGGCACCCTCCTGCTGGAGCACCTGGCGGCGCTGGCCCGCCGCCGGGGCATCCAGGAGCTCGTCGGCGAGGTCCTGCCGGTCAACCAGGCCATGCTGCGGGTCGCCCGGGACCTGAACGCGCGCGCCTGGTCCCGCTTCGGTGACAACGTCGTCGACGTCGGAATCGGCACCGGCACCGGCACCGGCACCGGCAGAACATCGTCGACGACGGACGAGCGTGACCGGACTGCCGAGAGGGTCTCGTTGCACTCCCTGCTGCAGCCCGCGTCGGTGGCCGTCGTCGGAGCCGGTCGTGTCGGTCACGAGGCTGTCCAGGCCCTCGTCGGGTACGGCTTCACCGGCCGCGTCCACGTCGTCGACGCGACCGTCCAAGAGGTCGCCGGCATCCCCGCCTGCGCCTCCGTCGCGCAGTTGCCGGCGCCGGTCGACCTGCTCGTCATCACCGTCTCCGGCGATCAGCTCCTCGGCGTGCTGGCCGACGGAGCCAAGGTGGGTGTGCGAGCCGCCGTCGTCCTCGGCAGAGGCTTCGACCCGAGCAGACCCGAAGGTCGCGAACGGCAGCACGAGCTGGTCGAGTTCGCCCGCCGGCACACCATCCGCCTGGTCGGCCCGGACAGCCGGCATCACGCTGGAGCCGGCGGCGCTGCCACGGCGGGTCGATTCGGTAGAACTGGCCGCCGGCGTCACTCATGATCCGTTGTTCGGCCCGGTGGTGCGGCTGGGCGTCGGTGCGGCGCCGGGCGGTCTGCCGGAGGACCAGGCGCTGTGCCTGGTTCCGATGACCGACCTGGACGCACGCCGGATGTGGCGCAGCTTGCCGGCGGCGCCGCGGCTCGCCGGCCGCCGGGACGGCACGCCGCTCGAGGACCTCCTCCTGCGGCTCGGCCGCCTGGCCGAGGACTTCCCCGAGATAGCCGAACTGGATCTCGATCCCGTGCTGGCCGGCCCCGGCGGCGTTGCCGCGCTCAACGCACGCCTACGCCTCGCACCAGCCGGCAACGAACCGGACCCTTCTCTTCGAGCGCTTCGCCCCTCGTGAGGCAACCGCCGGTCCGGTTGATCAAACCTGTGACGCCGGCCTCCGCGGCCCGCACGCCTCCCGCAAGCCAGAGCCGAAGGTCCCGGCGACCGGGTTCCTTGCCCCCTGGGCGCCATCCACGCCACGGGCACACCCTGACAGCATGGTGAAGGCGCTGGAGACCCACGCCGCGATCCTCTTCTTCGTGGGCGACCGGGTCTACAAGATGAAGAAGCCTGTCGACCTGGGTTTCCTGGACTTCCGGGAGCCGGCTGACCGGGCGGCCGTCTGCCGTCGCGAGGTAGAGCTGAACCGGCGGCTGGCCGCCGACGTCTATCTCGGCCTGGCCGAGGTCCACGGGCCCGACGGGGAGCTCTGCGAGCACCTGGTCGTGATGCGGCGCATGCCGGAGGACCGCCGGCTGTCCACGCTGATCCGCGCGGGCGCGCCGGTGGACGATCATCTGCGGCGGCTGGCGCGGCTGCTCGCCCGCTTCCACACCACCGCGGTTCGTGGGCCGGCGATCTCGGCCGAAGGCACCCGCGATGCCCTGCTCGGCCGATGGGATGCCACCTTCACCCAGCTGCGGCCCTTCCACGGTGGCGTCCTGGACGAAGCGATGGCCGGTGAGGTGGAGGACCGCACCCGGCGGTTCCTGGCCGGGCGCGAAGCGCTGTTCGCGCTACGCGTGGCGCAGGGCCGGATCGTCGACGGCCACGGCGACCTGATCGCCGACGACGTCTTCTGTCTCGATGACGGCCCCCGGCCGCTGGACTGCCTGGAATTCGACGACCGCCTGCGCTTCCTGGACGTGCTCGACGACGCCGCCTTCCTCGCGATGGATGTCGAGCACCTCGGCGCGGTCGCGCAGGCACAGGCGTTCCTCGACTGGTACGCGGAGTTCAGTGGCGACTGCGCGCCTCAGCCCCTTCGGCATCACTACGTGGCCTACCGCGCGTTCGTGCGGGCCAAGGTGGCCTGCCTGCGGCACCAGCAGGGCGACCCGTCGGCCGCGGGCGACGTCTTCGCGTACACCGGCCTCGCTCTTCGGCATCTGCGGGCCGGGACGGTACGGCTGATCCTCGTCGGCGGCGGCCCGGCCACCGGCAAGACGACTCTGGCCGGGGGGATCGCCGACCGGCTGGGTGCGGTCGTGCTGAGCAGCGACCGCATCCGCAAGGAGACGGCAGGCCTGGCGCCCGGCATGAGCGCCGCCGCCGCGTACCAGAACGGCATCTACACCCGGGAGTGGACCGACCGCACCTACCGCGAGCTGCTTCGGCGCGCCGAAGAGCTGCTGGAGCGGGGCGAGACCGTGATCCTGGACGCCTCGTGGACGGCGGCCCGGCATCGCGAGGCAGCCCGCCGGGTCGCGGCGGCCACACACAGCGACCTCCATGAGCTGCGGTGCACGGCCGACCGTGCGACCGTCGTGCAGCGCCTGGCCCACCGTACGGGGAGCATGTCCGACGCCGATGCGACCATCGCAGCGGCAATGACGGCCGCCGCCGCGTCCTGGCCCGAGGCCCACCTCATTACCGGGGCGTCGCTGGATCAAGCGCTCGCTGTCGTCGAGCCGGCCACGTAGCACTCCCGGCTCCTTGGCGAGCGTGCACCGGTGACCTGCGTGGCGCCGGCCGGAGGCCTCAGCCGTTTCCGGTCGCCACGAAAGCCAGGTAGACCTCGGTCAGCGCCTGCCGTTGACGTGCGCTCAGCCGCGGATCCGCGGCGATCGCGGTCAGCACCGCCGGCGGTGCGTCCCACTCGGGACCCGCCTCGGTACGCAGGGCGTCGGCAGTGGTCCGCAGCGACTCGGCGATGGCGTGCAGCACCCTGTCGGAGGGCGCGCGCAGCCCTCGCTCGATCTGCGACAGGTAGGGCCCGGAGATGCCCACCATGGCCGCGAACTGCCGGATGGGCAGCTCGGCCAGCTCCCGCCGGCGCCGGATGATCTCACCCAGGGCCGGACCCACGCTCATCGGGCGCCGGCTCCGGCCAGCGCGGCCGGGACGGTTGCCTGCGCGGTCCGCAGGACGTCGTGACGCCGCCGCCCGTCCATGAGGTTGATCCCCAGGGCGCGCAGGTCGTCGTGGCCGGGGGTGATCACCGTGACCCGGGCGCCCGAACGCTCGACCTTGCGCCGCTCGAGGCTGACCTGGGCGGCGAAGACCTGGCGCAGGGCGCGCTCGACCCGCCAGGACGGCCTGATCGGCCGGTCGGTCGAGTAGCTGGCCATCGGCGCCAGCACGTACACCTCGTCGAGCCGCTGCCCTTGCAGAAGATCGAGCGAGACGACCGAGCGCACTCCCCCGTCGACGTACCGGCGGTCGCCGATCACCGCCGGTGAGTGCCAGCCGGGTATGGAGCAGGAGGCGACGACGGCGTCGGGCAGGGGGACCTGAGGGCTGCCGGGACGACCGAAGACGACACGCCGCCCGCGCTCGTAGTCGACTCCGACGATCCAGGTGTCCCGCTCGGGCCAGTGGTGCGGGTCGTGGCTCACCATCGTCTCGAGGTAACGGCGCAGAGTGTGGTGTTGCGCCCGCCCCTGAGGGACGAAAGCGCTGGCCAGCGCCCGGGGATGAACGCTGTGCGGTGCCAGGGCGGCGGTGGCCAGCATCCGGGCCGACCCGAAGCGTACGCGCGGCGGCGGAGGGAGGCGTCCGGAGTCGTGCTGGAACTCGTGGGCGCCGGGCAGGTGGTCCTCCCCCTCACCCAGTTGATGCGCGACCAGCTGGGCGGGCGTGAGACCGAGCCGCAGCGCGGCCGCCACGATGCTGCCGGCGCTCGTGCCGACGATGACGTCGCACTCGCCCAGTGGCCGGCCGATGCGGTCCTCGAGCGCCGCCAGCCCGCCGATCATCCAGGCCGCTCCCAGAATGCCGCCACCGCCGAGCACCAGGCCCACCCGTTCACCGCTCATACCGCTCACCATCCCTGTGATCCAAGGCACATGGTGCCACGGTCGGCGGGCCCGCGACCACGTCCGGATCCCCCGCACGGGCCGTTCGACCCTGGTGACGGCTGCCCGGCCGTCGCGACCGTGGAGACATACGTCCGCGCCCCGAAGGAGGCCACGGTGGACTACCTGAGCCCGTTGGACACGTCTTTTCTGGACGCCGAGGACGAAGACCCGCATGCGTCGCTGGCCATCGCGTCCGTGGCCGTGCTCGACGGCCCGGCGCCCACCCAGTCCGAGTTCGCCACGGCGATCCGCGGCCGCCTGGCGCTCGTGCCCCGCTACCGGCAGAAGGTCCGCCGGGTCCCGCTGAATCTCGGACGACCGGTCTGGGTCGACGATCCCGACTTCGACCTGGACTTCCACCTGCGGCGCACCGCCCTGGCCGAACCCGGCGGCGACGCCGCCCTGGAACGGCTGATCGGCCGCGTGATGTCCCAGCGGCTGGACCGTGATCGGCCGTTGTGGGAGGACTGGCTGGTCGAGGGCCTGCCGGAAGGACGGTGGGCCGTCATCTCCAAGGTGCACCACTGCATGATCGACGGGGTGACCGGCAACGAGTTGTACCGGCTGATCTGCGACAACAGCCCCAAACCGCGGCGGCCGGCGCCCGACCGGTGGCGGCCCGCAACCCCCTACGACGACCTCGATCTCACCCTCGACGCGCTCGGCCAGCTCGCACGCATCCCCTTCGACCAGGCCCGGTGGCTCGCCGGCGCCCTGCGCGAGCCGGTCCGCGCCACCCGGCAGATCGGCGCCCTGGCCCGCGGCGCGGCGGCCCTCGCCGGAGCTTTCGTTCCCGCGCCGGCGACGTCTCTGGCCGGGCCGCTCGGCCGCGCCCGCCGCTACGCGGTGGCCCGCATCCCGCTCGACGAGATAAGCGCGGTCGCCCGGGCGCACGAGGTGACGATCAACGACGTCTATCTGGCCGCCGTCGCCGGGGCGCTGCGCCGGCTGATGCTCCAGCGGGGCGAGGAGCCGCGAGCGGGGGTCATCCGGACCCTGGTGCCGGTCAACGTCCGGACCGAGGATGCCCGGCACGTCTTCGACAACCGCGTGGCGTCGCTCCTGGTCGACCTGCCCGTGGAGGTCGAGGACGGCGCCGACCGGCTCCGGGCCGTTCACGAACGAGTCGCGGCGCTGCGGGCCCGGCACGAGGTGGAGGCCGGCGTGGCCTTGGTCGCCGTGGCGGAGAAGGAGCCTTTCGCGGCGGTATCGCTGGTCGTCCGCACCGCGCTGAGGCTCTCGCAGCGGGGGCTGGCCACGGTGACCACGAACGTGCCCGGGCCGCCCGCGCCGCTCTACATTCTGGGCCGGCCGATCCGCGAGATCCTGCCGTACGTTCCGATCGCCGAGCGGCTGCGCATCGGCGTCGCGGTCATGTCCTTCGCGGGTCAGGCCGCTCTGGGAGTGACCACCGACTTCGCCACGGTGCCCGAGACCGGCGACATCGCGGACGCGATCGTCGACGAAGTACGGCTGCTGGCGCCGGCGCCGGTGGCACGGCCCCGCAAACGCGCCACGGCCGGCGCCCGCAACGCCGAACTCACTTGACTCACTCATCTGGAGAAGAGGTGGACGGCCATGCTCAACCTGGCCGTGATCCTGCGCGAATCAGCGACGTCGCGTCCCAAGGCCCCGGCTCTGCTGCATGACGGAGGAACGATCACCTACGGCGAACTGGACGCCCGCTCCGACGCCGTCGCCGCGGCGCTCCAGGCGCGCGGGATCGGTCCCGGAGATCCGGTGGCCCTGCAGGCGCCCAACATCCCCGAGTTCCCCGTCGCCTACTTCGGCATCCTCAAGACCGGTGCGGTGGTGGTGCCGCTCAACGTGCTCCTGCGCGCTCCGGAGGTGGCGCATCAGCTTCGCGACTCCGGCGCCCGCATCCTCATCACCTGGGCCGCGGTGGCTGACGAGGCCGCGAGAGCCGCCGCCGAGGCCGCAGTGCCGGACGTGTACGTGATCAACGCCGCGGCGGACAGTCCCGGACGGCCCTTCACCGACCTCACCGTGCCCGTCGCCGGTCCCTTCCCGCTGGCCGAGCGCTCCCCCGGCGACGTCGCCGCGATCGTCTACACCTCGGGGACGACCGGGCTGCCGAAGGGGGCCGAACTCACGCACTTCCAGATGTACATGAACGCCGACATTCCGGGCCGCCTGTTCGAGATCAAGGCCGAGGACGTGGTTCTCACCGTCCTCCCGCTGTTCCACGTGTACGGGATGTCGAGCGCGATGAACCTCGGTATCCGCTTCGGCTGCGCACTGTCCCTGGTACCCCGCTTCACGCCCGAGAAGGTGCTCGCGGCGATCGAACGGGACCGGGCGACCATCTTCGACGGCGTGCCCACCATGTTCGGCGCCCTGGTGGCCTACGCCGAGGACCATGAGTGTGACACCTCGTCGCTGCGGGTCTGCGTCTCCGGCGGCGACGCCATCCCGGCGCATGTCTTCGACGCCTTCGAGCAGCGGTTCCACGTGCCGATCCTGGAGGGCTACGGGATGACGGAGACCGCCTCCACCATCACCTTCAACCCCAGCCCCGACGACCGCCGGCCGTACAGCGTGGGCAAGCCCGTCTGGGGTGTGGAGGTGCAGGTGTGGGACAGCGAGGGCAGGCGCATGCCACCCGGCCGCAACCACGTCGGCGAGTTCGTCACCCGGGGATATCAGACGATGCGGGCCTATCACGGGCACCCGAGCGCCACCGCCGAGGCGTTCGAGGGCGGCTGGTTCCACACCGGGGACCTCGGGTACGCCGACGCCGACGGTTTCCTGTTCATCGTCGACCGCAAGAAGGAACTGATCATCCGGGGCGGCTACAACGTCTATCCGAGGGAGGTGGAGGAAATCCTCTACCACCATCCGGGCGTGCGCGAGGCAGCCGTGGTCGGGGTGCCCGACGAGCGGCTGGGCCAGGAGGTCAAGGCCATCATCGTCACCAGGCCGGGCCACACGCTCACCGCCGGCGAGATCGTCGAGTACTGCCGGGAACGGGTGGCCGCCTACAAGTATCCGCGGCTGGTCGAATTCCGCGACGCGCTTCCGCTCACGGGCACCGGCAAGGTGCTGAAAAAGGATCTGGTGTAAGCGGGACGCGGACCCGCGCATCACATGGCACAACCATTCGGGACTTTTGATACGTGCGCCTTCACCCGGCCGCCGAATAGCGTCGAATTATGAAGCGACGACCGCACCCTGACAGCGATTCCGTCCCCCGCGCGGTCGGCCGGGTGGCGGGACGCGTGCATCTCGGGCCGGCGGTCGGGCGTGTGCCGCCGATCGAGCGGGCCCACACCGAGATAACGCATCTCGACGAGCCACCGAAACCGGTTTTCGCCGACACCTCCGGCATCCGCCACAGACGTTTGAGGCGGGTCTCGTACGCGGTCGCCGCCCTCCTCCTGACCGTGCTCCTCGCCTTCTGGATCAGCCAGCTGAGCGGCGCATGGCGATGAGCATCTATCAGGGCCGTCGCTCGTTCCCGCCTGGCGCCGCGCCGGACGCGGTTCCCGCGCCACGCCGCCGGGGCCCGCGCCTGCTCGCGCTGATCTTGCTGGTCGTGCTGGGGTTGCTCGCGAACATGCTGCTCGTCGAGGCCTACCTGCGCAACGACTTCGCCCCGGACAGCGAGCCCGGGCAGCAACAGACGGCGGAGAATGTGCCGGACGCGATCTCGTACGGCGGGCCGGTCATCGACGCTTCCGGCGCACAGCCGCACTCGTACCGGATGCCGGCGCGGACCATCGCGCTCACGTTCGACGACGGGCCGGATCCGCGCTGGACGCCAAGCATCCTGGATGTGCTGCACCGGCATCGCGCGCAGGGCACCTTCTTCGTCCTCGGCTCGCTCGTCGTCAACAACCCGGAGATCACCAGGCGGATGGTCCGCGAAGGGCACGAGATCGGTGTGCACACCTTCACCCATCCCCGGGTCTCGGCCCTGCCCGCCTGGCTGAGGGGTCTTGAGCACTCGGCGACGCAGGGTGCGATCGCCTACACGACCGGGCGATCCACGTCGCTCTACCGTCCGCCGTACTCCTCGACGGCCGGGGCGCTGGACGACAGCGACATGCCCACTCTGCGGGAAACCGCACGTCAGGGATACCTGACCGTGCTGAATGACCTCGACAGCGAGGACTGGCAGCGGCCCGGTGTCCCGGCCGTCCTCCGCAACGCGACGCCCGGTGACGGCGCGGGAGCCATCATCCTCTTCCACGACGCCGGTGGCGACCGGTCACAGACCGTCGCGGCCCTGGACCAGCTCATCCCTCGGCTGCAAGCGCAGGGTTACCGCTTCACCACGGTCTCCGCCGCTCTCGCGGGGCGGGTCCCGGACGCCAACTCACCGGCCGGGTTCACCCAGAAGTCCCGCGGCTGGGCGCTGGTGTGGATGGTTCGCATCGCGGGCTGGACGCTGGCGTTCCTGTGGCTCCTGCTGTTCGCCGCGGGTCTGCTGTTTCTGGGCCGGACACTGCTGGTTGTGGTCACGGCCCTGCGTCACGCGCGGCAGCGGCGATCACCCGCCTGGAGCTGGGGTCCGCCGGTGAACGACCCGGTGACCATCGTCGTGCCCGCGTTCAACGAGGCCACGACGATCGCACCCGCCGTACGGTCCTTGGCCCGCTCGGTGCATCCCGGTGTCGAGGTCGTCGTGGTCGACGACGCGTCCACCGACGGGACCGGGGACGTCGTGAACGGACTGCGTCTCGGCAACGTCCGGGTGGTGCGCACCCCCTCGGGCGGCAAGGCAGCGGCGCTCAACACCGGGGTGGCTTTCGCGCGCAACGACCTGATCGTCATGGTGGACGCCGACACGGTGGTGGAGCCGGAAGCCATCCACCGGCTCGTGCAACCTTTCGCCGACCCCACGGTCGGCGCCGTCTCGGGCAACGTGAAGGTGGGCAACCGGCAGGGGTTGCTGGGCATCTGGCAGCACATCGAGTACGTCGTCGGGTTCAATCTGGACCGGCGCCTGTACGACGTGCTCGGCTGCATACCGACCGTTCCGGGAGCCCTGGGCGCGTTCCGGCGCCGGGCCGTGTACGACGCCGGCGGTCTGCAGGTCGACACGCTGGCCGAGGACACCGATCTGACCATCGCCGTGCACCGGGCGGGCTGGCGTGTGGTGTTCGAGGAGTCGGCGCGCGCCTGGACGGAGGCTCCGACCGGGCTACGGCAGCTCTGGCGCCAGCGGTACCGATGGAGCTTCGGCACGATGCAGGCGTTGTGGAAACACCGTCACGCGGTGGTGGAGAGGGGTCCCTCGGGCCGCTTCGGGCGACGCGGGCTTCTGCTGGTCACCGTGTTCAGCGTGCTGCTTCCGATGCTGGCGCCCCTGCTCGACATCATGGCGGTCTACGGGCTCGTCTTCCTCGACCGCTGGGCGGCGATGATCGGGTGGCTGTCGATGATGGCGATCCAGTTCGCGACCTCCGCGGTCGCCTTCCGCCTGGACCGTGAGCCGCTGCGGCCCCTGTGGACGCTGCCGCTGCAGCAGGTGTTCTACCGCCAGCTGATGTATCTGGTTCTGCTGCACTCGGGTCTGACGGCGCTGTCAGGTCGTCGGCTGCAATGGCAGAAGCTCCGTCGCACCGGCGAGGTGACCCGCCCTGCCCCGGCCGGGTGACGCGCCCTTCACACCAGGTTTGATCGGCGCAGCCGTGCCACGACCAGACCGAGGCCCGCCCAGGCGGCCACCACCGCGAGGTGGGACCAGGCGAAACCGGCGCCGGTCACGTCGGGACGGGTGGCGGTCAGCAACGCCTGCAGCAGATGGCGCAGCGGGAACACGTCGGCGACAGCGGTGAGGGCGCCCGGCAGCGGGCGGTCGCCGACGACGAAGATCTCCGAGACGAAGCAGAGCGGCAAGAGGATGCCGAGCGTGACGGCGACGAGGGAACGCGCGGCCGGCAGCAGGGCGGCCACGGCGAGACCCAGCGCCGAGAAGCACAGCGAGCCCAGGACCACCGCGACCACCACGGCCGGCAACCGCACGGGATCGACCCGCACGTCGAGGAAGCCGATGCCGACGACGGCGAGCACGGCGACACCCAGCACGCCGACGATCAGCGCGGCACACACCCGCCCGGCGACGTACCAGCGGAAGGGCAAAGGTGTGCCGAGCAGCCGCTTGAGCACCCCGGCGGAACGCGCGCCCACGACACCCTCCGGCATGTCCACGAAAGCGGTGACCGCGACCGTGTACGCGGCCAGACCGGCGAACAGGTACTGCGCCATCGTCAGGCCGTGCACCCGAACGTCACCGAACACCGTTGGGAACAGGGCGAGCAGCAGCGCCGGGAAGACGATCGCGAAGAACACCGACAGCACGTCACGGCGCAACCCGAGCAGGGCGTACGAGATCTGCCCGCGCAGCGACGACCGGCGCGCGCCTTCCTTCGGCGGGGACAGGTTCCGGCGTACGGGATCGGTTGTCGCCGCCGTGGCAGAGCCGGCCGCTGCTCGCTCTCGCGGCTCCCACCCGAAACGCATCCGCGCGAGCAGCACCCCGGCCACCGTCCACCCGAGCAGCACCGCAAGATGCCCCGGCGACAACCCGAGGCCGCCACCGGGTTCGAAGGTCTCGGCCAGCGCCCCGGCGAAGTGCTTGAGCGGCAACACCGAACCGGCCCACGCCAGGGGTCGCGGAAGGTCCGCGCCCACGATGAACACGTCGGAGATGAACGCCAACGAGATCAGCAGGCCCTGAGCCAGCGCCTGCGTGGCTGTCACCGTCCTGCTCCAGGCGGCCAGGGCCAAACCCAGAGCGGTGCAGCACGCGATACCCACCAGCAGGGTGACCAGCGCCGCCGGCACCTTGTTCCAGACCACCTGCACCCCGTACGCGAGAACGCCCACGACGGTCAGCACCAGCACCGTGAGCCCGGCGACGACGGCGGAAGCACCCACCCGGGCGGCCAGCACGATGTGCCGCGGAACGGGCGTGGCCCGCAACCGCAGCAACACCCCGCGTTCGCGAAGCACGGCGGTGTCCGTGGCCACGAGGACGAACGACGCCTGAGCCACACCGAACACGGCGAACGGCGCCACCAGGAACTGGACGATCGGCACACCGTCCTCCGTGGTCTGGCCGCCGATGATGGTCGAGACGATGACCAGGAAGGCGAGCGGGAACGCCAGCGTGAAGAACGCCGCCAGCGGATTGCGCAGGAACCCGCGTACGGCGTGCCCGGTCAACGCGGCCAGCCGGCTGCGCTCCTCACCGCGTACGGGATCAAGGGTCTCAACCGACATCGGCGGGCTCCTCGGTCAGCGCCAGGTAGGCGTCCTCGAGGGTCGGCGGCGCGACCGTGAAATCGGCCGGCGCCGTCCCGATGGCCGCCGCCCACTCGGTGAGCCGGCGAGCGTCCGGGAGCGGATCGTGGGTGACGACCCGTACGCGGTCCTCGCGGAACTGCGGTGGCACGCTCAGCGCCGGCAGACCGTCCGCGGAACACCCGGCCGGCAGCCCGAAGCTGATGACCGTGGGCAACCGGCTGCCGGCCCGCAGCTCGTCAGGGGTGCCCACGGTGAGCAGACGGCCGGCCTTGAGCACACCGACGCGGTCGGCGAGGCGCTGCGCCTCCTCCAAATAGTGGGTGGTCAGCAGGATCGTCGTGCCCAGTTCCCGCAGGCGGGCCACCAGATCCCAGGCATGGTGACGGGCGGCCGGGTCGAAACCGGTGGTCGGCTCGTCGAGGAACAGCAACTCCGGCGCGCCGGCCAGACCCAGCGCGAGGTCGAGGCGGCGACGCTGCCCGCCGGACAAGCCCTTCACCCTCGTGGCGCGCTTGTCGGCGAGACCGACCAGGTCGATCAACTCGTCCGGGTCGTGCCGGCGCGGGAACAGACCGCACTGCAAACGGACCAGCTCGCGGACAGTGAACTCCTCCTCGAAACCGGCGGACTGCAGAACCACCCCGATCCGCGCGCGATAGGCCGAGCCACCCGACGCCGGATCACAACCCAGCACCTGCACCTCGCCCGAGTCCCGCGACCGATAACCCTCGAGGATCTCCACAATGGTGGTCTTGCCGGCGCCGTTCGGCCCGAGAAGCGCAAAGATCTCGCCCTCACCGACCGTGAAACTCACCCGATCGACCGCCAGGACAGACCCGTACGCGCGGGTCAGCTCGGAAACCGCGATGGTGGCCATGACCTCAGCCTCGGGCCCGGGACCAGCATGGGCCAGAGCCGATGGTCCCGACCGGCCGGGCACCGAAGAACCCGCACGGACGCTGACCGTCGGGGCGCACGCCCCGCCCCGTACGGGCCCTTCGGCCCTGATCATGTGACGACGCCTGCGGTCATCCTGAGGAGGACATCAACGGGAGGGGACATCGTGGGCACGACCGCGGCCACCACGCCCATCGGCCTCACCGCCGTCGAAGCGGCGACCCGGCTCGAGCAGGACGGCCCGAACACGGTCGCCGCGCCCAAGCCGCGCCGGCTTCCGAGCCGGATCGGACGGCAGCTCGCCGATCCCCTGGTCGCCCTGTTGCTGGCTGCCGCGGTGGTGACGACGCTGCTCGGTGACCTGCCCGACACCGCGGTGATCATTCTGGTCGTCACCGTGAACACGGTGATCGGAGTCTTCCAGGAGGTTCGTGCGGACGCCGCCATCGCGGCACTGGACCGCATGGCCGCCCCGACCGCCCGAGTCGTGCGCGACGGCCAGGACCGCATCGTGCCGGCGGCCGAGCTGGTCCGCGGCGATCTCGTACGCCTCGAGGCCGGCGATGTCGTCCCTGCCGACCTGCTGCTCGACGAGGCGCAACGCGCTAGCTTCGACGAGTCGGCGCTGACCGGCGAGTCGGTGCCGGTGCATCACGAGGTCGGCGAGGAGGCGGCGTCCGGGACCGTGCTGACCACCGGGCGTGCGGCCGGATCAGTGCTACGGACCGGCCCGGACAGCTCGCTCGGCCGCATCACCGCCCTGGTCGCGCGCACCAAGCCGGCGCCAACCCCGCTGCAGCGACGCATCGCTGCTCTGGGCCGGACCCTCGGCCTCGCAGCCGTCGCCATCTCGGCAGTCGTGTTCGCGCTGGGCGTCCTGGCCGGCCAGCCGCTCGCCCGCATGGCCATCACCGCGGTCAGCCTGGTGGTGGCGGCCGTGCCGGAGAGCTTGCCCGCCGTGGTGACCCTGGCGCTGGCGCTCGGCGCCCGCCGCATGGCGAGAACCCAGGCGATTCCGCGGCGACTGCACGCTGTCGAGACCCTCGGGTCGGTCACCGTCGTCGCCTCCGACAAGACCGGCACCCTCACCGAAAACCGGATGTCGGTGCAACGAGCCGTCACTCCGGACGGCGCCGGCTACACGATCACCGGGACCGGATACGCACCCAGCGGCGCCGTCCGGCCCGAGGTGTCCGATGCGCTGCGGCTGCTCGCCCTCGCCGGCCTGCTCTGCAACGACGCCAACCTCGTCCCACCCAGCGAGGAACACACCGGCTGGAAGGCCGCCGGCGACCCCATGGAAGCCGCCCTGCTCGCCTTCGCCGCCCGCTGCGGCCTCGACGTCGCCGCCGAACGCGCCGCCGCTCCGCGCGTCGACGAGCACCCCTTCGACCAGGCCAGTCGTCGCATGACCACCGTGCACGAGCGCGCCGACGGGCAGTTCCTCGTCGTCGCCAAGGGCGCCCCGGAGAGCATCCTGGACCGGGACGCCGACGCGGCTCTGCTCGATGCGGCTGCCGGGCTGGCCGCCGACGGCCTCCGTGTGCTGGCCGTTTCCGCCGCCGTCACCGCGACGCGGCCCGATCCGGCGCAGTCGCCGACGCTGCCGGTGATCGGCCTGGTCGGCATCGGGGATCCGCTGCGACCCACGGCCCGTGACACCACCGCGGCGTTCGGGTCCTCCGGCGTACGGCTCCTGCTGATCACCGGCGACCACCCGGCCACCGCCGCCGCCATCGGCGGCAAGCTGGGCCTGCCGGAAGAGCACATCTACGCCCGCACACGGCCCGAGCAGAAGCTCGACATCATCGCGGACCTGCAGCAACGCGGAGAGGTGGTCGCGATGACCGGGGACGGGGTCAACGACGCCCCCGCTCTGCGCCGCGCCGACATCGGCGTGGCGATGGGCAGCGGCACCGAGGTGGCCCGGCAGGCGTCCGAGCTGGTGCTGGTCGACGACAACCTCGGCACCATGGCGGAAGCGATCGGCGAGGGCCGCCGCATCTACGACAACATCCGGCGGTTCCTGCGCTATGCCCTGTCCGGCGGCATCGCCGAGCTGCTGGTGATGCTGGCCGGTCCGTTGCTGGGCATGCCCGTGGCCCTGCTGCCCGGTCAGCTGCTCTGGATCAACCTGCTGACCCACGGGATCCCGGGCGTCGCTCTGGGCGCCGAGCCGGCCGAAGCCGGTGTGCTGCAGCGCAAACCGCGGTCGCCGCAGGAATCCGTGCTCGGCGACGGCTTGCTGGCCAGCGTGTTCGCCGGAGGGCTCTGCCTGGCCGCGGTGACGCTGGCCGCCGGAGTGCTCGCGGACCGGTGGGACCGCCCCTGGCAGTCGATCATGTTCGTCACGCTCGGCCTGGCACAGCTCGGCGTCGCCCTCGCCGTACGGGCGAAGGCCGCACCCGGCGTCCCCCGCAACCGCTCGCTGCTCGCCGCCGTCGCCACATCGGGGATCCTGCAGGTCGCAGGGGTGCTGCTACCACCGCTGCAGACGCTGCTCGGAACCGAGCCGCTCACCGCGGCGGAGTTGGCGGCCTGCGCGATCGTCGCCGTGATTCCCGGGGCGGCGCTGCGGATCATCCAGCGTTGACACCCGAGCCCCCTGTTCGTCAGGACCTATGGCCCTGACGACGCCATGGGCGCAGGACGATGCTTGGCAGTGAGCCCACCGGAAGCACCGGACGGGACGGCCGAGCGAACCAGGGCGGCCGACGAGCCGCGAGACCCACCGTCGCCAAGACGGAAGCCCCGGCCGCACCCGCCGAGCGCCTCCGATGGGCCTCCCGACCGAACTGGAGGAACGTCATGCGTGCTCAGATCGGCGACCGGCTCGTGCTCGAGGGAACTCACCTGGGCGACGCCCGCCGCGTCGGCATTGTCATCGCGGTGGCCCACGACGACGGCTCGCCACCGTACGAGGTCCGCTGGCTCGACACCGGCCGCGCCACCCTCATTTTCCCGGGTCCCGAGGCCCGCATCGAATCTCAGCCACCGGTAGCGGACGTGTCCGGGCCGGCGTGACGCACGTTCCCGATATCGGCAGGTGAGAGCGCATGAACGGATCGATCGCCGTCGGCATCGGTGGCGCCGGCAGCTGGCAGGCCTTCGCGTGGGCTGTCGACGAGGCTGAACGCTCCGGTGACCGGCTCGTGCTCCTGCACGTCTGCGTCCCGGGCTCGCCGCTGGCCGCCAGGTCCGGTGAGCCGGCTCCGGCCGAGGTGGAGATCTTCGATCCCGGGCTGGCTCGCGCCCTCACCAGCGCCCGGGCCCGGCTCGGCGCCCGCAGGGCGATCCTGCACATTCGCGTCGGTACGGCGTCGGCCGCGCTGATCAGCGCTTCGGCCGGTGTCCGGCTGCTCGTGATCGGCGAGGGCGAGGGCGGCCACACCGTACGGCGGGTGCTGCGTCACTCCTGTTGCCCGGTGGTTGTCGCCCGCGCCGGCGACCCTTCCGCTGACGAAGTGCTGGCCGGCATCGACGGCAGCGACGCCGGCGAGATGGCTCTCGAGTTCGCCTACGCGTACGCCGACCAGCATCATCTGCCGCTGGGTACCGTCCATGTCGGCCGGCCGGGTGGCGCATCCGGCCACAGCCGCTACGTGGAATCGGTCTCCGACGGTCTCATCGGCGCCGGACGCAAGGCCCGGTTGCTGGTCCTCGGCGACAAGCGCCGCGGCGTGGTGGGACGTCTCCGGACCGGCGACGTGCCTCTGACCGTCGCCCTGGACGCCTCCTGCCCGGTAGCACTGGTGCCGGTCGACCAGACGGAGACAACTCAACTGTGACCTGATGCTGAGGAGAGGCCGGGTGGTCACTGATGCCGACCGAACTGGTTCCGCTCGCCGGCAACACCCGCGCCCGCTCGCTGAGTCGCATGCTCGCACCCCGATCAGTGGCGGTGACGGGCACCCTGCAGCAGCACGGTCACACGGGTCATGAGGTGCTTCGAGCTCTGCGTGACTACCGGTTTCGTGGACGTCTCTATCCGGTGCACGAATCGGGCCGGCCGGTCTGCGGCATCCCCGGCTACCGCACGATTGCGGACCTGCCCGCGGCTCCCGATCTGATCGTCGTGGCCGCGGACGGTTACCAGGCAGTCGAGGCAGTGCGTGCGGCCGGTCGCCGTGGCATCGCCGGCGCCGTGGTGCTGGGCGTGGCGAGCGCACGTGAAGGTTACGAGCTGCAGCAGGTCGCCCGGCATCACTCTGTCAGGTTGTTCGGACCGGGCAGCTTCGGGGTGCTCAACACCGATCCGCGTGTGCGGCTCAACGCAACCCTGTCCCGCACACGCCCGCCCCGCGGGGGCTTGGCGCTCGCTTCCCAATCAGGTGCCGTCGGAGCAGCCCTGCTCGATCATGTCACCCGCAACGGTTGCGGTGTCTCCGGGTTCGTGTCCACCGGCGACCGCCAGGAACTCGACATCGACGGTTTGATCACCTTCTGGCGGGACGACGCACGCACCCGCGCTCTCGCCCTCGTTCCCGACACCCTCGACGACCCGCGCCGGCTGGCGGATCAGGCGCGGTCGTTCTCCAGGCGCAAGCCGATACTGCAGGTCGTCGGTGGCGGCCCGGAGGCGATCGTCGCGGGCTCGCTGCTCGCCGACGCGGGCGTCATCTGCACGAGCAGTCCGGACGAAATGACCGACGCGGCCCGGGTGCTGGTGAGCCAGCCATTGCCGACCGGCAACCGCCTGGCCATCGTCGGCAACGCAGGCGGCCTCACCGCGATGGCCGCGCGCACGGCGAACGCGTACGGCTTCAGCACGCCGGGCGGTGCGGGCGAGCGCCCGACGGACACCACCGCCGGGAGCATCGCGGCCGATCTGGCGGCAGCCGTCGAAAGTGTCGCAGAAACCCGGCAGGCCGACCTCATCCTCGCGCTGGTGGTCGGCACTCGAGCGAACTGCCCCACCGCGATCATGACCGCGCTCGCCGGGGCTCTGGACCGTGTTCCCGGCCTGACCGCCGCCGTGGTGCTGGCCGGAACCTCCGATGACATCCACCGTGTCGGCATCAGCGACACGCCGGTCTACCGGCAACCGGACCGGGCGATCCGAGCCTTGGCTCACGCCCGCCGTTACGCCATGTGGCGCCGAAGACAGGCACATGACGAGGGAAGACGAGTCCGGGCCGAACGGCCCTGACGCGGTTCACCGGCCGGGTGGACGCTGAGCCGGAGAACTGATTCGACGAGGTGATCGACCTGCGTCGCTCACGAGACAGGCGACGGACACCAAGGAACGGAGGAGGCCGCCGTGAGAACAGATCCTCTGGCCCAAGCCGCGGTCTTCTCGGGCCAGGCGCCGTCTCTGCACAACAGCCAGCCCTGGCACTGGATTCACGCTGGGGAGACCCTCGACCTGCGCCTGGAGCCACGACGGGTCCTGCCGATCACCGACCCGGACGCCCGGCTCGCCATCCTCAGTTGTGGCGCCGCGCTGCATCACGCGGGGCTGTCGCTGGGAGCGTCCGGCTACCGCTTCGAGGTCACCCGGATGCCGGACGACAAGGACCCGGACCTGCTGGCGCGCATCGTCCTGGGTGCGAAGGCGCCGGCCGACCACGACGCCACCCGGCTGGAGCGGCAGGTGTCGCACCGGCGCACGGACCGGCGCAACCCGCCGAGCTCGCCCCTCGACCTTCATCGGGTGCGCACCATCCAGCAGGCAGTGGTCGGGGAGGGCGCGGACCTGGCCTTACTGCTCCCGCCGCAGGTCTTTGCCCTGGCTGAGGCAGCGGAAGCGGCCCATGCCGTGCAGGCGGACGATCCCGGCTGGCAGGTGGAGGTCGCCGACTGGGTGGGCACCCCGCGCCGCGACGGAACCGGCATCCCCGCCTCCGCCCTGCCCGACGACCGGTGCCTGCTGACCGCACCGGCACGAGCGCTACGACGGGCCGGCGCCGACCTCATCGCAGCGACACATCACCATGCCGCTGTCTTCACCGTGCTCGCCAGCGCCACCGACGACCCGGCCGGATGGCTGCTCGCCGGCGAGGGGCTGTCGGCCGGCTGGCTCACCGCCACCGCCTTGAACGTGGCCGTGCTCCCGCTCAGCATCGTCACCGAGGTGGCCCGCAGCCGGGACGCGATCCGGCAACTGCTCGGCTGGGACGGCTTTCCGCAGCTGGTGCTCCGGCTGGCCACCGCGTCCAGCCAACCTCCACCGCCGACACCTCGCCTGCGGACCAGCGACTTCATCACGTACGCCGCCCCGAACGTCCCGCCGCCCGGCGACTTCCGCCCCTGTCCCTGACGGCGCGGCAGGGCTCTGCTGGGGAGAAACGGCCCTTTCTGGGAGGGGACAATGAACCGCTATCCGCTGCGGGTCGAGGCCCGCCGTGACCCGGCGCTGAGCCGCTGGTTGTGGCTCGTCAAATGGCTGCTTCTCATCCCGCACTACATCGTCCTGGCGGTGCTGTGGACCGGCGCGGTGGTGCTCACTCTGGTGGCCTACCTGGCCGTACTGTTCACCGGCCGCTACCCGGCGCCGATACGCGCCTACAACCTCGGCGTGCTGCGCTGGAGCTGGCGCGTCGGCTACTACGGCTACCAAGCCCTCGGCACCGACACGTACCCGCCCTTCACGTTCGCCGACGACCCGGACCACCCGGCGCGGCTGCACCTCGAACCGGAGGAATCACCGCCGCGTTGGCTCCCCCTGGTCGCCTGGCTGTTCGCGATCCCGCACCTGCTCATCCTGGGAGCCCTGACGGTCGCCGGCACTCGCGACAACGACACCCGGATCAGCGTCCTCGGCGCAGTGGTGCTCGTCGGTGGCCTGGCCCTGCTGTTCACCGGTCGTTTCCCCCTCGGGCTGCACGACCTGCTCGTCGGCATCGCCCGGTGGAACCTGCGGGTCGTCGCCTACCTGATGCTGCTCACCCACCGCTACCCACCGTTCCGCCTGGACCAGGGCTCGGTGGAGGAGCCCGACCCCACGACGCCACCCAGCGCCCCGCACCAGCGGGCCAGTTCGACCGCCGGGTCCGTCGTCGCGCTGGTCGCCGGCGTGCTCCTGCTCGCCCCTGCCGCCGGGCTCGGCATCGGGGGTGGGGCGCTGCTGGGCCTCGACTCGGCACGCGACCGCAACGGCTACGTGACCTCGCCGACCCTGCAACTGAGCACGGCCACTGCCGCCGTCACCGCGGAGAATCTCCGGATCACCGACACCGCGTTCTGGACGCGCACCGCTGCCGATGTCGGCGGGCTGCGCGTGACCGCGGCCTCCCCGACTGGTGACGCGTTGTTCATCGGTATCGCACGCGAGGAGTCGGTCGACGCGTGGCTCGCCGGCACCGCACACGACCAGCTGATCGGGTTCGATTCCGGAGCGGGACGCTACGACCGCGCCCCGGGCGCCATCAGCGTGGTCGCCGATCCGGCCGCGCAGCCGTTCTGGCTGGCCACCGGCACGGGTTCGGGCGCCACCTTGAACTGGAACGTGGTTGACGGCGACTACGCCGTCGTCGTGGCCAACCTCGACGGCACGCCCGGCGTGGCCGCCGACGTGGAAGGCGCCGTCCAGATCCCCGACCTGACCGGCCTGGGCGCGGGGCTGCTGACCACGGGCATCGTGCTCGGCCTGGTCGCGATCGGCCTGATCGTGCTCGGCGGCGTCGGCATCGGACGCCGGCACAGCCCACCACCACCGGCCGCCGGCCCGACCGGCCCGGCGCCGCAGCAAACTCCTCCGGTTCCCGTGAGGACGTGAAGGAACGGTACGAAGCGGGGTGCCGTCGCCGGACCGGCGATGGCACCCCGCGCACCGGTCTGCCGGCGGAAGATCCCGTGACGTCCGGCCCTGTTGCCGGCCCGGCGGTCGCATCACCGTGATGGTGAGGCTGACAACAGGAGGCAACAATGACTCGCACCTGGCACAACCTGAACAACCGGACGCGTACGACCCTGACGGTGCTGGCCATGGCCGAGCTGACGTGTACCGCCATAGCCGCCATCGACCTGGCGCGGCGCTCGCCGTCGCAGGTGCGTGGCGCCAAGGCTGCCTGGTGGCCGGTTCTCTTCGTCCAGCCGATCGGGGCGCCCGCCTATCTCCTCTGGGGTCGTCGGCCCTGACGAGTCTGTTCTTCCGGGCGCCGGCTCTCCGATCGCGCATCAGCAGCCTTCGGCCCGGGTTGTGCCCCGCGTGTCCTCGGTGGCGCCTCGGACGGCCCTGGGCATACGGGCCGTACCCCTCGCCTGGTAGGGAACCCTGCCGACCGCAGGCGCCGGTGACGGTTCTCCGGCCCGCGAGCCGGTGGGAATGCTGGTGCTCGGCCAAAGCCGAGGGGGCCTCCGCGCCGCCAGATCCTCGGCCCAGCCGAATGCCGGCACCGCCACCGACGTCAACGCGAGGGTCAGGACCAGCGCGACGACAGCGCCGAGCCGGTCGTCCAGATCGTCGAGAGCCAGCACGGCCAGCAGGGGCCACACCGCGGCAATGGCGATGTTGTGCCACAGATAGATGGTGACCGCCCGGCCGTTGATCAAGGTAACGGCCTTGTCCAGCGGCCCGGTCCTGGCAAGCCAGCCCATCGGCGGCTGCCACCGCAGCACGATCAGCACGAACCCCAGCGACCACAGCGCCTGTGCCTCCGAGATGTCGTTGAGGTCCCAGCTGCCGGCCTGGCCCGCCCACCACAGCGCCGCCGCGGCCAGAAGGAACGCGACCGGATAGGCCAGCCACGGCCGCACCCGGGCAAGCCGCCCCTCGTGATGGGCGAAGCCGGCGATCCAGCACCCCCCGTACGTGGCGAAGTCCCACAGGGCGGCGTCGGCCGTGCTGGGCAGCGTGAAACCGGTGACCTCCAGCACGGCCATGACCATCAAGGGCAAAGCCAGCAACACCAGCCCGACCCTGCGCCACAGCGCGAAGAGCAACGGGGAGAGCAGGACGAACCAGAGGTACGCGCGCAGGTACCAGAGCGGTTCCCAGACGGCGACGCCGCGGTCGCTGCCCGGCGGGTCGCCGATCGGAACGAGCCAGTAGACAAGTGTGAAGGCGTTGAACGGGTGCTCGCCATCGCTTTCCGTGGCCCAGCCGGCGACCAGCATGACCGGCACCGCGAGCAGACCGAGCAGCCACAGCGGCGGCAGCAAACGCCGCAACCTCGAGGTGACCACCTTGCGAGCCGGCCGTTTGGACAGCGAAGCGGCGGTCAGCGAACCGGCCAGGGCGAACATGATGCCCATCGCGGGAAGCAGGATGGACAGCCAGGGCCAGCCGTACAGGTGATAAACGATCACACGCACGATCGCGGCAGCGCGCAGCAGGTCGAGATAGCGGTTGCGCACCGTCCGCACCTCTTTTCGTCAGCCGGCCAACACCCGGGCCCGTACTCCTTCCTTTGCTCCACAGGTACTCCCCAGCCCGGGGGCCTGGCAGGGCCGAAGGGCACTGCAGGAGCGCGGGCGTTCGGCACCACATGCCCGGCGGCCGATGTCCGGCCGAGCGACAGATCCCGGCAAGGCACGAGCTCCGGGACGTTCGACTCTGTGGTGGGGGCCGTCCCGGGTGCACGCTTCGGAGAAGGGGCGTCGAGAGCCGGATGCCCGGCATCCGCCCGGCTCCACAACGTCCGGAGGGCGGCGATGACGCTTACCTGGCACAAGTCCGGACCTCTGCGAAGGCCTGGCCGCCGCGGCTTGGGGCAGCCGCGGGCGAGGAGGCTTCCGTGAGCCGGGCCCGGGTGTACGCGGTCGAACCGTGGCAACTGCGCGAGACCCGTCTCGATCAGCGGCTGCTGGCCCGGTCGGAGTCTCTCTTCGCGCTCTCCAACGGGCACCTCGGGCTGCGTGGCAACCTCGACGAGGCCGACCCGCACGCTCTGCCCGGGACCTATCTGAACTCCTTCTACGAGCTGCGGCCGCTGCCGTACGCCGAAGGCGGCTACGGATATCCGGAGTCCGGCCAGACCATCGTCAACGTCACCGACGGCAAGGTGATACGGCTGCTGGTCGACGACGAGCCGTTCGACGTCCGGGACGGCCGGCTGCTCCACCACGAGCGCGTGCTCGATCTGCGCGACGGGGTGCTGCGCCGCGAGGTCGTCTGGCGTTGTGCTGCCGGTCCCACCGTACGGATCCGCTCGACCCGCCTGGTGTCACTGACCCACCGGTCGACCGCCGCGATCGAGTACGAGGTCGAGCCGGTCGACGTACCCGTGCGGGTGATCGTCCAATCCGAACTGGTCGCCAACGAAAGCCTGCCGGGCCCGATGCGGGACCCGCGGGTCTCGGCCGTGCTGCGGGCGCCGCTCGTGGCCGAGGGCCACCACGCCGACGGGCCCCAGGCGCTGCTGATGCACGGGACCAGGGAGAGCGGTCTGCACCTGGCGGCCGGCATGGACCACGTCGTGGAAGGCCCCTCCGGCCTGCGGTGCGACAGCGTGGCGTACGACGACCTGGCCCGCACCACGGTGGTCTGCCGTCTGTCGCCCGGGCAGCGACTGCGGTTGGTGAAACTGCTGGCGTACAGCCGGTCGGAGCACCGGTCGCGCTCCACGCTGCGCGACCAGGTCGTCGCCGCTCTCGATGGCGCCCGTTTCGAGGAGTGGGAGGGTCTGCTCACCGCTCAGCGAGCCCGGCTCGACACGTTCTGGGACCGCGCCGACGTGCAGGTGGACGGGGACGCCGAAGTGCAGCAGGCGGTCCGTCTCGCCCTGTTCCACGTCCTGCAGGCCGGCGCCCAGGTGCGGGGCCGGCCCATCGCGGCCAAGGGTCTGACCGGGCCGGGCTATGACGGTCAGGTCTTCTGGGACACCGAGCGCTTCGTCCTTCCCGTACTGTCCTACCTCCAGCCGGAGGCCGCGGCCGAAGCGCTGCGCTGGCGCCGTTCGACCCTGGACCTGGCCCGCGAACGAGCGGCTACCCTCGGCTGGGCCGGCGCGGCCTTCCCGTGGCGGACCATTCGTGGTCAGGAGTGTTCCGGTTACTGGCCGGCGGGCACGGCGGCGGTCCACGTCGGGGCCGACATCGCCGACGCTGTCGTCCGTCACGTCAACGCGACCGGTGACGCTGCCTTCGAACGGGACGCCGGCGTGGATCTGCTGGTCGAGACGGCCCGGATGTGGGCTTCCTTCGGCCACCACGACCGCCGGGGCGACTTCCATCTCGACGGCGTGACCGGTCCGGACGAGTACACGGCGGTCGCCGACGACAACATTTACACCAACCTGATGGCCCAGCGGAATCTCACCGCGGCGGCCGACGTGGTGGAGCGCCACCCGGATCGCGCCGCCGCGCTCGACGTACGGTCCGAGGAGATCGCCGCCTGGCGAGCCGCGGCGGCGGCGATGTCCGTCCCGTACGACGAGGAGCTCGGCGTGCATCCCCAGGTTCGCGGCTTCACCCTGCGCAAGGAGTGGGACTTCGCCGCCACCCGGCCCGACGAGTACCCGTTGATGTTGCACTTTCCGTACCTGGACCTCTACCGCAGCCAGGTTGTCAAACAGGCCGACCTCGTGCTCGCCATGCACTGGTGCGGCGACGCGTTCACCCCGGAGGACAAGGCTCGTAATTTCGCCTATTACGAACAGCGCACCGTACGGGATTCCTCCTTGTCGGCATGCGCTCAGGCGGTGCTGGCCGCCGAGACCGGCCATCTCGGCCTCGCCCACGACTACATCGGGGAGGTGGCGCTCATGGACCTCCACGACCTGCATCGCAACACCCGCGACGGTCTGCACATCGCGTCGCTGGCCGGGGTCTGGCTCTCGCTGGTCGCGGGACTGGGTGGCCTGCGGGACCACGACGGCGTGCTGTCGTTCGCCCCGCGTCTGCCCGAGGGCCTTGATCGGCTGGCTTTCGCCCTGTTGTGGCACGGTCTCCGGGTGGGCGTGGAGATCCGCCCGCACGAGGCTGTGTACTCCCTGCGTGCCGGCGACGACGGCGACGCTGAGCTGGAACTCCGGCATCACAACGAACCACTGCTGCTGACCACGAACGCCCCGGTGACCCGGCCCATACCCGCCGCGGGCCCGCTCACGCCCGAGCCGGTCCAACCGGCCGGTCGCGAGCCCATCCGTCGTCGCGCCGAGCCGCACAGCCCGCCCGAACCTCGAAGGAGGTGAGTGTCGATGTCCCATCGGACAGGAGAAACGCTGGACAACCGATACCAGTTGGGCCATCGGATCGCCTCCGGCGGCATGGGCGAGGTGTGGCAGGGAGCCGACCTGCGGCTGAACCGGACCGTCGCGGTCAAGACCCTGCGCGACGATCGGGCCGGCCGCGGACGTGTACGCGCTCGGTGCGGTGGCCTATCACTGTCTGGCCGGGCAGCCCCCGTTCCTGGCGGAGGACCCGTTGACGATCGCCTTCCAGCACCTTCGGGAACAACCGCCACCGCTGCCCGCCGACGTGCCGGCGGCGGCCCGCGCCGTTGTGATGACCGCCTTGGCCAAGGCGCCCGCGGACCGCTTCCCCACCGCCGCCGCGATGGCCGACGCGGCGGAGCGGGTCGCTGCCGTGAAGCCGGCGACCTCCGCGTCCCTCACCAGGCCATGACCGTGGTTCAGAAGGTCCGGCTGGCGTAGTAGCAGTTGTCGTAGCGTGCACCGCTCGCCAGCTTCCACGATCCGGAGTACGGTCGCGGACCACCGCTTGCGGACGTCTGGACGACGACCTGATAGCTGCCGGGCTTGAGCCGCACGGTCCTGGCGGGCACACCGGTACCGCCGCACGTCGTACCGAAGTATCGATTCAGCAGGGATGTCGCAGTGCGGACCTGGCAGGTCTTGCAGGCCGGGACGGTGAGCCGGTCGGCGACCGGTCCGCTGTAGAGGATCTCCAGGGCGTACGGCGAGTCGTTGACCACCTGGACGATGGCGGTGCCGGTGGGGCCGTTGCCGGTGCGTTCCAGCGGGGCGATGTCCCCGGTTGCGCCGGACCGGACCTTGGCCACCTCGGCGGCGATCCGCTTCTGGCGGGCCTGCGCCACCCGGGGATCCCGCGGATAGTCGGAGATGAACGCGTTCAGACTCGTGATGGCCGAGTCGTAGTCGCCGCCGGCGATCTCTTTCAGCGCGCAGTTGTACAGCGCGTCGGGGCGAGCGGCGCGGGCCCGGGCGGCACCTGCCTTCGCCTCCGGCAGTGACACCGTGCTGAGGTAGTACAGCTCCGCGAGTGCGGGGCACGGCTGGTTTTTTGCTTTGGCGATCACCAAGGCGTAGACGCTGTCCAGTTCGGGCGGGACCGCGGCAGCCTGGGCGGTGCCGGGGTGGTCGGTCATGACCTCCTGGAAGTCGGCGACGGCTTTGCGTCGCAGTTCCGCCGCTTGGACTCCGTCCGCCTGATCGGTCGCCCGCTTGTTGTAGGCCTTCCCACGTTGCAGGTACGCCTCCGCGCGACCGGTTCGAGCCCGTGCGACCAGCAACCCGTTCGGATATCTGTCCAGCTGCGCATCGAACCCCTCGGGATCTGATGAGGACTCGGCAGCCAGCAGGTCCTGGCATTCACGCTGGTCCGCACGAGCGTCCGCGGTGACGGAGGTGAGGGTGAGTTCGTAGCGGGACTGGACGCTCGCGTACCGGTCCAGCGCCGCCGGACAATCGCCCGCCGCGTGGGCGGCGCGCGCGTCGGCCAGGGCCGATCGGCCGGCCGCCTGGTAGCCGATGGCCCCGGCGAGGATCAGCAGCACCAGCGTCGCTGCGGCCACCAAGGGCCGGCGTGGCAGCGGGCCGTGGACGGCCACGGCGTGCGGCGGCCGTGCCAGCCGCCACGCGTCGAAGGTCGTGGTCCCGACGCCCAGCACAGCGACCGTGATCCAGAAGCCGGGACTCTGCGAGGCGCTGTGCGTGGCCGCGAACCAGAGCACAAGGGCGGTCGCCACCAGCGCCACCAAGGCCCTCTTCCACCGGCCCAGGTAGAAGTAGCCCGCGGCAACCCCGCTCGCGTTCAGTAGCGCCGCGATGCGGGGATCGCGGCCGCGAACGGAGAGGTCGACCATCGGGCGTCGCGGAGCGGAGACCGCCGCCGCCAGCGGGTGGCCGTTCTCGTGCGCCAGCCGCTGCCACGCGAGCGTCTGTTCGCCGTCTCCCCGGCGCTGCGCGGCGGCCGCCTGCCGGATCGCGGCCTCACCGAGCGCCTCCCGGCGTGCTGCGTCTGCCTCGGCTCCCGGGTCGGGTGCGGCCAGCAGCTCAGCGAGCCGCGGCGGAACGGGATGTCCGGCGAGCAGCACCGGGTAGATCAGGTCGATCCAGTCCAGGGTGGATCGAGTACGGTCGGCCGGACCACGGCCGGGCCGGCTCAGGCGGTCCCGGGTCGCGATCAAGATCTCGTCGAGTACGCCGAGGTCCGCTCTGCGCCGGGCGAACGCGATGACCTGCACGACAAGCGCGCCGTCGGTGCTGGTGCCGGCCTCGCCCCGCTCGATCGCCATGATCGTCTGATGGGCGATCGTGGCAGCCAGCGAGAGCAGCCGTGGTCCTTCACTCGGCGATGACACAGAGGTACTCCTACTCCCCCGCAGATGGTCCCTGCCGACAGCCTGATTGATCCACGCGCATGCGTCCATGCCACACCGGTGCGGCGTGGACGGCATTCGGGCTACCTGGCATCCTGCGGGCGGGTCAAGCTACCGGATGACCGCGATTGTGGCGTGGACGTGATGCAGCACGTACCGCGTGACCGAGCCGAGTCCCGGCAGGGAGAAGCCGCCCTTGCCGCGCGTGCCGAGAACCACCATGCGTGACCGTGCGGCGGCTTCGGCGATCACCCGGTACGGATGGCCGACGATCGCTTCGACCGTGAGCTCGACGGTGGGGTACTTCCGGTGCCAGGCGGACACCTGCTCGCGCACGGCGGCCAGCTCGGCCGTCGAGATCTCCTCCCGGTCGATGTCCGGCGCGCCGATCCACGGATCCGGCGGTGGCATCCACGCCCGCACCACCCGCAACGGCGCCCCCGACGCGGCGGCCTGCTCGAAGGCGAACTCCGCGACGCGATCGGCCTGCACGGAGCTGTCCAGGGCCACCACGATCGGCGCGTCGGCCGATTCGCCGACCGCTTCACGGACCACCACCACACTGCACAGCGCGTGCGCAGCCAGGGCCCCGGGCACCGACCCGAGCCAGAAGTCACCAAGCAGGCCGTGGCTGCGCCCACCGACGACCAGCAGGCTCGCGGAGTCCGAAAGGTCACGCAGGACGGACGTGGGCGATCCGTGCCCGATGACCGTGTGCGCCGTGACTGCCGGAAACTCGGCGCGTACCCGCGCGAGCGCCTCGGCGAGCATGGCCTCCAGCTCCTTCTCCGCGGTCAGGTCGGGCCACACCGGAGTGCCGGGGATCATCGTGGCCGCCGGCAGGTAGTCCGGCCACCGCCACACGAAGACCATGTCCACTTCCGCCCCGGTCCGCGCGGCCTCACGAAATCCCCACCGCAATGCACGCTGCGCGTCCTGTGACCCGTCGTACCCGATGACAATCCTCGCCCCGCTCATGGCTCACACCTCCAGATCTGCTCCCTCGGATCTGAGCCTGCGTCTGCGGGGACGGCCGGACCAGCGCCGGGCGGCCCGCACGCAGGGGCCGTTGTTCCCTGGCGCGGCCGGGCCGGGGGGAAGTATCCAGAGGACGTACGATCCGTCGGCCATAAGGGGTCTGCCATGGACACGACCGAGCCGCTGCTGAGCCTGCGCGGCGTCTGCAAGAGCTTCGGGCCGGTCCAGGCGCTGACCGGCGTCGACCTCGATGTTCCGGCCGGGCACGTGACAGCGTTGTGCGGTGACAACGGCGCCGGCAAGTCGGTTCTCATCAAGTGCATTGCGGGCATCCACGAGCCGGACAGCGGCCGAATCCTCTGGGAGGGCCACGAGACACACATCCGCAGCCCTCGTGACGCCTCCGCTCTCGGCATCGAGACCGTTTACCAGGATCTGGCTCTGGCCGACAACCTCGACGTCGTGCAGAACATGTTCCTCGGCCGGGAACGGCTGCGTCACTGGCTGCTCGACGAGGACGCGATGGAACAGGCCGCTGTGAACACGCTGCGGGAACTGGGCGTGACGACCATCAACTCGGTCCGGCAACATGTCGCGTCGTTGTCCGGTGGCCAGCGGCAGTCGGTGGCCGTGGCCAAGGCCGTCATGTGGCACAACCGGCTGGTCGTCATGGACGAGCCGACCGCCGCCCTCGGTGTGACCCAGACCGGCATGGTCCTCGACCTCATCCGGTCCCTGCGAGCGCACGGGATCGCCGTACTGATGATCTCGCACAACCTGAACGAGGTCTTCGCGGTCGCCGACCGCATCGCGATCCTGCACCTCGGGCGGATGGTGGCCGAGGCGCCGCTCACCGGCCTCGACCGGCGCGGCGTCGTCGAATACATGACCAGCGGACGTGCCGGCGCGGGGGCGCCCCTCTGACGGCACCGTGCCCGATCGGGACCGGCCTCCCCTGTCGCCGGCTCCAGAACCGTCTTCCGGCGGGGACCTTCGTCCATCGCCTCGGAGGCCGCCTGGCCGTATCGCCCGGCCGTCCTCCCGGCCAAGGCTGGACGGTGAGCGAACCCTGTGGGAGGAGTCGGCCATGACGAGCCAAGCGGCGGCACCGGCGTCCGGAGGTCCGGCGGTGCGTGCGGTACGCGTGAGCAAGGTCTTCGGAACCGGCGATGCTCGGGTCGTCGCCCTGCGGGACGTGAGTCTCGCGGTCGAGACGGGAGAACTCACCGCCATCATGGGTCCCTCCGGGTCCGGCAAGTCGACGCTGCTGCACTGCCTGGCCGGGCTGGACGAGGTGACCAGCGGCGAGGTCTGGATCGGCGGCACATTGGTGACCGGCCTGTCCGACGCACGGCTGACCCGGTTACGCCGGCGGCAGGTCGGCTTCGTCTTCCAGCAGTTCAATCTCCTGCCGACGCTGACCGCGCAGGAGAACATCCTGCTGCCGCTGGCCATCGCCGGGCGCAAACCCGATCCCGGCTGGTTCGACGAGGTCATCACCACGATGGAACTCGGTGACCGGCTGCGGCACCGCCCCGCTCAGCTGTCCGGGGGCCAGCAGCAACGGGTCGCCTGCGCCCGCGCGATCCTGAGCCGGCCGGACGTCATCTTCGCCGACGAACCGACCGGGAACCTCGACTCACGAGCCGGCGCCGAGATCCTGCGGCTGCTGCGCGACGCGGTACATCGCCAGGGCCAGACAGTCGTGCTGGTCACCCACGATCCCAACGCCGCGGCGTACGCCGATCGGGTCGAGTTCCTGCACGACGGCAGGATCGTCAGCGAGCTGCTGGATCCCACCGCCGAACGCGTCCTCGATCGCCTCGGCCACCTGGACAGCGCCGCCCCGGCCAGGAGCCCATCATGATCCGCGCGACGCTGAAGGGCCTGCTGGCGCACAAGCTGCGGCTGCTGATGTCAGGAATCGCCGTCGTGCTCGGGGTTCTCGCGGTGAGCGGATCACTGATCCTCACCGACACGCTCAGCCGCTCCTACAACGCCATGTTCGAGGACGTGTACGACTACGTGGACGTCTCGGTGACCGTACCGCCCAAGGTGGACACCGGCTATCTGGCGGCTCCGGCGACCATGCCCGCTGCCGTGGCGGACCGGCTGCGGAAGCTTCCGCAGGTGGCCCGGGCGACCGGCTCCGCCTCGACTCAGGACGGCGCCCGGGTGGTCGATCGCGACGGCAAGGTGATCACCACCTTCGGCGCCCCGCGCATCGGCCTGAACTGGACCGGTGAGGACGGCTTCGTGACGCTGCGCGCCGGGCGAGGTCCCGTCGCCGACGACGAGGTCGCCATCAACGCCGGACTGGCCAAGGCCACGGGCTACACCGTCGGTGACCGCATCGGCGTGCTGACTCGCGCGCCGCGACGAACGTTCACCGTGGTGGGCGTCTTCGGCTACAGCGGCGACCGTGACTCGCTGGCCGGGGAGACGCTCGTGGCCTTCACCCTGCCGGCCGCCCAGCAACTGCTGCTGGGCGAGAAGGACGTGCTGACCTCGGTCGAGCTGGTCGCGGCGCCCGGAGTGAGCGAGGAACAACTGCGGTCGGCGGTCACCGATGCGCTCGGCCCCGCCTATCGGGTCCAGACCGCCACGGAACTGTCGCGGCAGGCGAGCGACGCGGTCGACGAAGGCCTGCGGTTCTTCAACTACATCCTGCTCGGCTTCGCCTTCGTCGCTCTGTTCGTCGGCGTCTTCCTGATCCTCAACACGTTCTCGATCATCGTCGCGCAGCGACTCCGTGAACTGGCCCTGTTGCGGGCGCTGGGAGCCGGCCGGGCCCAGGTGGTCGGCTCGGTCGAGGCCGAGGCGTTCGTGGTCGGGCTGATCTCGTCCATCGCCGGGGTGCTGCTGGGCATCGCCGCCGGGCGGATGCTCGCCTGGCTGTACGCCACCTCGTTCGGCGGAGGCGTGGAACTCGCCCCGCCGGCCGTTTCTCCGGTCGCCGTCCTGGCGGGCCTCGGCGTGGGCATCGGTGTCACCATGCTGGCCGCACTGGTGCCGGCCTTGCGCGCCGCCCGGATCCCGCCGGTCGCCGCTCTGCGCGAGTCGAGCACAGGTGAGACACGGCTGGTCCGCGTCACCGTGGCCGGCATCGTCACCGCGGCGGTGGGCGCCGTGCTGCTGGCCGCCGGCCTGACCGACCGGACCGGTCCCGTCAACGCGCTGGTCGTGCTGCTGATCGGGGTGCTGCTGACGCTGGCCGGCGCGGCCCTGCTGACGCCGGTCCTGGTCCGTCCGGTCGTCGCCGCGCTCGGCGGCGTGTTCGCCTGGCGCACACCCGGACGCCTGGGTGTCCGCAACGCGGCCCGCCAGCCACGGCGTACAGCGATCACGGCCGCCGCGCTCATGGTCGGGATCAGCCTCGTGGTCGGCATCGGCGTCGTGCTCACCTCGGTGACCAAGAGTTTCGACGAGGCGCTCGGCAACCGGATCAAGGTCGATCTCATCATCGCCGGGGAACATACCGGCCCGCTGGCGCCGACCTTCGACGACGCCGTGCTCGTCCAGGCCCGTCAGCTGGCCGGCGTCGAGACAGTGCTCGGCTTCACCACCGACATCGGCCTGGTCGACGGAGAACAGACGACGCTCGGCGCGGTCAGCGACAGCACGGCCATGCGGTCCATGTTCGGCTTACGGAGCGCGGCCGGCACCCTCGACGGACTCGGCGCCGGGCAACTCCTCGTCGATGAGCGCACCGCCACGGCCGCGGGCCGGCACGTCGGTGACCGGGTTCGGGTGCAGCTGTCCAAGGGCGACGCCCGGATGTTCACCATCGTCGGGATCTATGCCCGCGCTTCGGGTCTGTCCGGCTGGCTGACCGGCGGGCCGGAGACCCGCAACTTCCGGAGCACCGATCCCAGCACAGGTCTGATCAAGCTCGCGCCAGGGGCCTCCGTCCCGGCGGTCCGAGCACAGATCGCCGCGCTGCTGGCCGACAGCCCGGAAACTTCGGTGTCGGACCGCAGTGGTTACGTGCGGCAGCAGACCCGCGCGCTGGACTCGCTGCGCGGCATGGTGCAGATTCTCATGGCGATGGCCATCGTCATCGCGGTGCTCGGCATCGTCAACACGCTCGCGCTGTCGGTGATCGAGCGCACCCGGGAACTGGGACTCCTGCGGGCCATCGGTCTGCGCCGGGTTCAGATGGTCCACATGATCGCGGTGGAAGGTGTCATCATCTCGGTCTTCGGCGCCCTGCTCGGGGTGGTCGTCGGCGTGGTGCTCGGCGCGGCCACCGTACGGGGCCTGCACGACGAGGGCATCACGGCAATCGGACTGCCGTGGGGGCAGATGCTCACCTACCTTGTCCTGGGCGTCGCCATCGGTGTCGTCGCCGGCGTCGCCCCGTCGATCCGGGCAGCGCGCCTGAGCGTCCTCACCGCAATAGCACACGAGTGAGCGAGAGCGCTTCGCTCATCGCCCGCGGCCGGCATGCTCGGCGAACGCCGCGTCGAGGAACGCGGTGACCCGCTGCCGCCATTCGCCGGGGCGCGTGTGCAGGGCTCGGGTGTGGCCGGTGTCCGGCGCCGGCCAGATTTGCACGTGGGCTCCGGCCCGCTGCAGGTGGCGCGCGGCGTGAACCTCGTCGGGACGGTCGCCGGCGGCGATGAGCAGGATTGGTCGCGGGGCGGCCGCCGCGGCCGCGGCCCGCAATGCGATCGGCGGTTCGGCCGCGGTGAGCAGGTCGGTGAGCGCGGTGGTGAGGCCGTTGACGTGTTGCTGGATCCGCCCCCGGAATCCGTAGGCGTCGGAGAGGAAGGCCCAGTCGGCCGAGACCCGGCTCGTGACGCCCTCGGCGACAACCGCTCGGAGGCCCGGCGAAGCGGCCGCCGCCCCCACTGCTTCCTCTCCCCCCATGGACAGACCGACCGCGGCGATGCGGTCGCGGTCGACGTCTCGACGGCCTTGCAGATAGGCCACCGCACCGGCCACGTCCTCGTCGCCGTACCACCCGAAATCCATCGCCCGGCCGCCGCTCGCCCCGTGTCCGCGGGCGTCGAACAACAACACGCCGTACCCGCCGGCGGCCAGCACGGCCGCATGGTCCAGAACGTCGGTCCGGGTGGACCCGGCGCCGTGCAGCAGGATCACGGTACCGCGATCAGCCCCGGGGACGTACCAGCCGCGCAGGTCCACGCCGTCCGGCGTCCGGAAGGTCACCTCCTCGTAAGGAAATCCCCGATCGGCGGGGGTGGCCGCCCCGATCCCCGTCCGGGGCACATTGGTGGACGCAACGGCCTGGATTCCGCAGAAGAGACCCACCGCCGTGACGGCGAGCAGCACCCCGGCGGTGCCGACCCGCCATCGGCGCCGCGTGCTCGTGACGAGCCCCACCGCGCCGTAGCCGAGCAGGGCGACGCCCGCTGCCAGCGCGATGCAACCAGCTGTCGCGGCCGCTGTGAGACCGGACTTGCCGAGATGGGGCAGCGCGATCCCGGCCCCGCCCGCGACGGCAGGCAGTCCGACAGCGACCGCCACCGCGGCGCGGACCCAGGGGCGTCGCCGAAGGACCCCGTACGCTGCTGCGGCGGTCAGGAGCAGCACCAGCGCCACCCGGGTGACCTGCCACCCCGGCGATCCGTCCCGCCCGGTCAGGAAGCCCGCCGCGGCGCCGGCCGCCAGCACCAGACCGGCCGGAGCCGCGCGAAACGCCTCGACGCGCTTGACGGTGATCATGGCGTGCTCCCCTCCGGAACCGCGCGAGCGCTGCCAGGAAGTGCGCTACCGCGAACGAACTCGTTGAGCGGACCGCCTCCGACGGCGGGATCGTCGTCGGAGGCGCCGGCCGGCGGAAGGAGCGGGTACCGGGACCGAACTCCGGCAGTGATCACTCATATCCGGAGCGGGCGGCTGGTTCCCCGGAGCCCGCTCACCCGCGCCGCCGGCCGTGGCGGTCAGCACCGGGCATCTCGCCCGGCGTGTCACCGCTCTCACCACAGCGGCCTCTTGAGCGTCCGCGGCAGCGGGCAGGACGGCGAGGCCCGCCCGTCCGGTCGCGGCGGTCAGGGCGATCGCCGGGTCCACTCCGTGCGGCACCGACACCGAGGTCACGACCCGCGGATGTTGCCCGGCCCAGTAGGCCACGGATCCGGGCGGCTCGCCACCGCCGGCGAGCAGCACGATCAGCGGCACGTCACCCAGTTCGGCCCGGTCGAAGGCCGTCCGCAGGACGTCGTCGGCGGAGGCCGCCGAGAGAATCCCGGCCAGCACGGGTCCCCGACCGGTCGTTGCGCTCGCGTCGTGCGGATGACTGTTCATCGTGCTCCTCCGGATGCCCGGCTCCTCTCTCCAGGGTCCCGCCGGCAGGCCCGGCACGACAGAGGCGGAGGTCCCCGACGTGGGACGCCGGCCGAGCCCATCGAGGCCGGCGAACAGCCGGGGTCCCGATGACCAGGCCGTCCAGCTCCTCGACGGCGATCACCACGCCGGGGATGCCCAGGCACATGTCATCCTCCTCCGGCCGTGCGGGCAGCGGCGACCACCGCCTGGCCATAGCTGATTCCCCCCCGTCGTTGACCGGCACGTCACTGGGCGGAAGCCGACCCCCTGCACGACGCGATCATGGCGCTGTCACCAGCTCGCAGACCCGGTCGGTCACCGGCGTGACCACGGCTGCGACCGCTGCGCTCAGACCCACGCCGAAGCCGAACTCCTCGCCGTGCGCGACCAGTACGACCAACCGACCCGGCAGCCTGTCCAACGCGCGGGCCAGCGCCACCGAGTCGCCCAGCCCCACGTCGTGCCCGGAGGTCACATGCCGCCCGCCGGTCTCCGGCAGGGCCAGTTCGCTCCAGCCGCCCGGCTCGCCGGCACCGGCTGCGACGTCGACCAGCACGGCGAGGTCGGCCCCGGCCCAGGCGTCCAGCAGGCGGGCCGGCTCGCCGTCGCTGACGCGCAGCTCCACCCGGGCGAGCCGGTGGTCGCGATCGCGACGGGTGGCCAGTTCGGCCAGTACGCACGGACCGAAGCCGTCGTCACGGCGGTACTCGTTGCCGACGCCGATCACCACTCGCCGGGCCGTCATGTCAGCCCCGATCCACGTGCAGGTCGAGAAAATGGGTGGCGCAGGAGATGCACGGGTCGTAGTTCCGGATGGCCTGCTCGCACTCGGCGGTCAGGTGCTCGTCGGTCAGGTCGAGGCGGCCGGCGACGAAACGGGCCAGGTCGTCCTCGACTGCGGCCTGGTTCTGGGAGGTCGGCGGCACGATGCGGGCCGAGGTGACCAGACCGTCGGCGTCGAGCTCGTAGCGGTGGAACAGGGTGCCGCGGGGTGCCTCGGTGGCGCCTCGGCCCACCCCGGCCCGCGCCGGAACCGTGACGGCGGGGATCGGCGGTGGCTCGTAGGAGTCGATGAGTCGGATGGCCTCCTCAACCGCGTAGACGGTCTCGACCGCCCGGACCACGATGCTGCGGTACGGGTTTCGGCACTGGTCCTCGAGCCCGGCCGCGGCCGCCGCCTCCCGGGCCAGCGGGGACAGCCACCGGCTGCTCAGTGTGTAGCGGGCGGCCGGCCCGGTCAGGTAATGCCCGCGGCCGGCCAGCCGGGCGTGCAGGGCGGTCGAATGCGGCACCTGCTCCTCGACGACGTGGTCCTCGAACCGGCTGACGTCGAAACTGAGCCCGCCGGTGGTGGCGACCACACCCCGTTCGATGGCGTACCGGCCCGGCTCGACCAGCGCCAGCATCTCGTGGTCGTGGTGGAAGTCCGGGAAGTCGAAGCCGGCCACCCACCGTACGGTGTCCAGCGCCTGGTCGAGGGCGACGCGCAGGCGTTCCCGCAGCGGAGCCAGATCGCCGGGCCGGGGCACCCGATAGAATCCGCCGACCCGCACGTTGACCGGGTGAACGGCCCTGCCGCCGACAACCTCGACGAGGTCGTTGCCGGCCTTCTTGAGCGCCAGCCCGCGCTCGACCAGGTCCCGGCGGTCACGGGCCAGGTGCAGCGCGCTCGGGTAGCCGAGGAAGTCGGGGGCGTGCAGCAGATAGATGTGCAACACATGGCTCTCGATCCACTCACCGCAGTAGAGCAGCCGGCGCAGGTCGGCCAGGCCGGCCGGCAGGGTCACCCCGCAGGCGTCCTCGATCGCCGCACAGGCGCTCATCTGGTACGCCACCGGGCAGATCCCGCAGATGCGAGCGGTGATGTCGGGTGGCTCGGTGTGGCGCCGCCCGCGCAGGAACGCCTCGAAGAATCGTGGCGGCTCATAGATTTCCAGCCGGACGTCGGTGACGGCGCCGTCGCGCACCCGAACATGCATGGCGCCCTCGCCCTCGACCCGGGCCAGGCCGCGCACGTCGATCAGCCGATCGTTGCGGTGAGTCATGACGCCTCCTCGGCCGCTGCTCCGTATGCCGAGACGTTGAACGTGCGGTAGAAGCGCTGAATGTCCTCACCGGACATCCCGGTCGCGCGCAGCAGGGCTGCCTCGGCGGCGCCGTTCGGGCTGTCGGCGGGGCCGAAGCAGCCGAAGCAGCCGCGGCCCAGGGCCGGGCAGATCGCCCCGCAGCCGGCTCGGGTCACCGGCCCGAGGCAGGGTTCTCCCCGGGCCACCACGACGCAGACGTGGTGCCGCTGTTTGCAGTCGAAGCAGACGCTGTGCGCGGGCAGGTCGGGCTTGCGGCCGGCCAGCAGCGCGGCAAGCGTCTCAAGCAACTGCCCCTTGTCGATCGGGCAGCCGTGCAACTCGTAGTCGACGTCGACGTGCGCGGCGATCGGTGTCGAGGTGGCCAGGACGTCGAGGTAGTCGGGCCGGGCGTAGACCACGGAGGCGAATTCGGCCACGTCGGCGTTGTTTCGTAGCGCCTGGATCCCGCCGGCGGTGGCACAGGCGCCCAGCGTGACCAGAATCCCGGAGGCCGCGCGGATCTCTTCGATCCGGGCGGCGTCGGCCGGGGTGGTGATCGAGCCCTCGACCAGAGAGACGTCGTAGGGGCCCGGCAGCACCTCACGGGACGCTTCGAGGAAGTGGGCGATACGGACCCTGTCGGCGAGGATGAGCAGTTCGTCCTCGCAGTCGAGCAGGCTGAGCTGGCATCCGTCGCAGGACGCGAACTTCCAGACGGCGAGGGTGGTCATCACAACTCCCGGACACTCATGAGGGGCTCGGCCACCGGAAAGCCGACGACCGGCCCGTCCCGGCAGATCAGCAGCGGACCGAGCTGGCAGTGGCCGCACCAGCCGAGCCCGCAGCGCATCGTGCGTTCCAGCGACACTCGGATCCGGGCCGCCGGCAAGCCCTGGGCGATCAGAGCCCGGGCGGTGAAGCGCATCATCGGTTCGGGGCCGCAGACGAAGGCGGCGGCCCTCGCCGGGTCGACGTCGACGCCCGGGACGAGCTTGGTGATCAGGCCGACGGGCCCGTCCCAGCCGGAGTCGGCGCGGTCGACGGTCACTTCCACCTGGGCCTGTCCGGCCCAGGCGGCGTACTGGTCGCGGTAGAGCAGTTCGGCGGGTTCCCGGGCACCTGTCAAGATGGTGATCCGGCCGTACTCGGCGCGGTCCGCCAGCAGCTCATCGATCACCGGCCGCAGCGGGGCGAGCCCGAGCCCGCCGGCCGCCACGACGACGTCCAGTCCGGCCGCGGAGGCGACATCCCACGCGGTGCCGAACGGGCCCCGCACCCCGACAACGTCCCCTTCGGTGGTGTCGTGCAGCGCTTGGGTGACCGCTCCGACCGCCCGGACGGTATGCAGAAGCCGGGTGCCACTGTGCCCGCTCAGCGAGATCGGCACGTCGCCGACGCCGTACTTGGTGATCATGGCGAATTGGCCGGGCTGGAACCGTCGCAGCGGCTCCCCGATCGCGGCGAGCTCGAGAGTGACAGTGTCTGCCGTGTCCACCCGCCGATCGGTGACGCGGTGCGGGCGAGGCACGACCGGATCCATGACAGTCATCAGGGCTCACCGCCCACCTCGGCCGCAGCCAGCGCCGCGGCCTCACGAGTGATGTCGATGCCGGCCGGGCACCAGGCGATGCAGCGCCCGCAGCCGACGCACCCCGGCACGCCGAACTGCTCCGGCCAGGTGCCGAGCTTGTGGCTGATCCACTGCCGGTACCGCGACTTCGCGCTGGCTCGCACCGGGCCGCCGTGCACGTACGAGAAGTCGATGTCGAAGCAGGAGTCCCACCGGCGCCACCGCTCGGCGTGCTCACCGGAGAGGTCGGTGACGTCCTCGGTGGTGGTGCAGAAGCAGGTGGGGCAGACCATGGTGCAGTTGCCGCAGGTGAGGCAGCGCGAGGCCACGTCGTCCCAGACCGGGGACTCCCGGCCGGCCGCGAACAGGGCGGGCAACGGCTGGCCGGGCAGGCGCCGGTTGATCGCGGCGGCCGCCCGGTCGACGGCTTCGGCGGCGGACGCGACGAGGTCGGCGCCGGCGGGCCGGGACGGCACCTCGGCGAGCACGTCAGCGCCGGCCGGGGAGCCGCTGCGCACGACGAACCGGTGCCCGCCGGTGAGCAGCTCGGTCAGCGACAGGTCGAACCCGCCGGCGGCGCCGGGTCCGGTCGCCGTCGAGGTGCAGAAGCAGGTCGCGGCCGGCTCGGTGCACTCGGCGACCACGATGAAGGTGCCGTCGCGGCGGGAGGTGTAGACCGGGTCGGGATACCGGCCCCGCGCGAGCACCCGGTCCAGCACGTTGATCGCGGCGACGTCGCAGGGGTGCAGGCCGACAAAGGCGTAACGCTTGTCCGCGGGCGCCGGTCCGGTGGTCGTCACATCGTCGTCCGGGGCGCTGTCGGCCGACCAGAGCCGGGCCCTGGGCGGGTGCAGGAAATCCTTCGCCGACTGCGGTCCGGCGCAGTGCGCGAAGATCGCGTCGTCGGTGCGGCGGCGCAGCCGATATCGACCGGCCTCGGTGTCGGCGGCCCAGCCGCGTGGGAGTTGATCGGGCGAGGTGAGTTCGCTCAGCATGACGGCCCCGTCGCGCACGGCCGGGCCGACAATCGTATAGCCGCGCCCCCGCAAGACGGCGAAGAGCACCTCCAGGCCATCGACATCGACGAGTTGCGCTTCGTCATCGGCTCGCATGGTGGGCCTCCCAACTTGTGCACACCGTTCTCCCACCGTGCGCGCCCTGCCGCGGCGGCGGCAGGGCCGTAAGTCCTGACTGGCCGGTCGCCGCCCGCCGACGGGGCTTTCGACCCTGCCCGGGTGTTCCGGGCCGCCCGACAATGACGGCGACGGGCCCGCTGGGGGCAACGCCGAGCGGACGGGAGGGACGAGGTGCCGACGCTGCGCGAGTTGCTCGACCGGTTCCGCTCCGCCGGGCCGCCCGGTCCGCCCGCGCCGGCCGCGGTGCCGGCGGACCGGCGAAGCCGCCTGGAAGACGAGGTGGCTCCGGTCTTCGCGGCCCTGGCGAGCACCGCCGAGCAGGCCGCCGGAATGGTCGCGGCCGCACGAGCCGAGGCAGAACACATCCGCGAGCAGGGCAGGCGGGAGGCCGACGCCCTGATCGGCCGGGCTGAGCAGGAACGACAGGCCGGCTATGCCGAGGCCTTCGCCGAGACCCGCGGGGCGGCGGCGCGGCGCTCCGAGGCGAGTGCCGCCAAGGCGCTCCGCTCGGCCGACGAGATCGCGCGTCTGGCCGCTCAGCGCCGCCCCGCACTCGTCGACCTGGCCATGCGCAGGATCAGCGACAGCATCGAGGCCGCGCCCGGAAACACGGTGGCGTGATGGCAGCGGCGGACGTGGCCGGCACGATCCGGGCGCGGACCCTCGCGCGGCGGCGGATCGGCACGCCCGCGTGCCGCCGGCTCGCCGGCCACACCGAGCTGCACAGCGCCGTCGCCGAGCTGGCCGCCACGCCGTACGGACGACATGTGCGGCCCGAACAGGATCTCGCCGAGGCCGAGCACGCGGTGAGCCGCACCCTGCTGTGGCACCTGCGGGTGCTCGCCGGCTGGCAGTCCCGGGCCGCCACCGACCAGCTGCGGGTGCTCGCCGCCGGCTTCGAGCTCGCCAACCTCGACGAGTCGAACGCGCGGGCCGCGGGGTGGTCCGCCGATCCGGCGTTCGACCTGGGCGCTCTCGCCGGCACGGCTTCGGCCGGGCCGTCCCTCAGCCGCTACGCGTGGTTGCATCGGGTCGCGATGCGGGTGCCGGCCGCGACAGCCTGGGCAGCCGGAGCGGCCCTGCTTCTGCTGGTACGGGATCGGATGCTCGGCAGGCCGGCTCCGGAGGACGCCGTCGTCCACCTGCGAGCCCTCACCGGTGCGGACTGCCTCGCCGCGGCCTCGCTCCCTGCCCTGCGCTCCGCAGCGACCGCCCAGGCCCGCTGGGTGCTCGCAGGCATCGACCACGAGGACGACGTCTGGCGGGCCGAGATCGCATGGTGGCGGCGGGTCGACCGGGACGGCGTTGCCCTGCTGCACAAACCTCGTTTCGGCGGGGACGCCGCGGTCGGCTGCTCCGCGGTGCTGGCCGTTGACGCCTGGCGGGTGCGCGGGGCGCTGGAGTCGGCCGCCCGCGGCGGCGGCCGGACGGAGGTGTTCGATGCGACGACGTGAGCGATCCCGACGCGGAACGGCCGGAGCTGAGCGGACCCGAAGCAGGACCACCCGTCCGGCGGGCGCCCGGCCCGTGCCGATGGTCCGGGTGGCTGTCGCTGTGCCGGCCGGCCGCACGCGTGACGCCCTTCTGGCGCTGGCCCGCTCCGGTGCCGTCGAACTGGACGAACCGGTCCTCAACGGCTCACCCGAGGGACCGGCCACGAAGGCCCTGCGAAGTGTCCCCGGTCCGGTGGCCGAGCCCTGCGTGGCGTCCACGCCCCCGGACGTCGGCGCCCTGCTCGCCGCCCACCGCGGTGACCTGGTGGCGGGTGAGGCGCGCCTCGAACGGGTCGCGTCGGGATCGGTCGAGCAGCACGGGGTGCGGGTCTGGGCCGGCTGGTGTCCCGCCGACCGGCAGGCGGACGTCGCATCGGCCCTGTCCGCGGCGGACGGCTCCCTCGTGCCGTTACGACGCCCGCCCGGTTCGGACCCCCCGACCCTGCTGCGCGCCGGGACGCCGCTGCGCGAGTCGTTCGCACCTCTGGTTCGTACGTACGGCACTGTGCCGTACGCCGATCTGGACCCCACCCTGTTCTCCGGGCTCGCCTACGTGTTGATGTTCGGCATGATGTTCGCCGACGCCGGGCACGGCCTGATCCTGCTTCTCGCTGCTCCTCTGCTGCGCTTCGGGCCACGGCGCTTCCGCGAACGGCTCGGCCGGATGTGGCCGTTCGTGGCCGGCGCCGGGCTCGCCAGCGCGGCATCGGGCGTGGCGTTCGGCGAGTTCTTCGGTCCCACCGGTGTGCTACCGGTCCGCTGGCTGTCGCCGCTGGACGAGCCGGTCCGGCTGCTCGCCGCCGGAATCGGCTTGGGAGCCGCTCTGCTCGCCGTCGCCTACCTGGTCGGCACGGTCAACCGATGGCGCGAGGGCGGTGTGAGGCTGGCCCTCTACGCGCCGACCGGGATCGCCGGCGCGGCACTTTACCTCGGCCTTCTGGCGTTGGCCGCGGGCCTTTACCTGGGACGATGGAGCGTCGCCGGGACCGGCGCCGGCGTGGCCGCCGTCGCGCTGGGCCTGTGCGCCGTCGGGCTCTACGCCGCGTCCGGTGGGGGTGGCGCCGGGGTCGCTCAAGCGGCTGTTCAGCTTTTCGACCTGGTGCTGCGGATGGGGGCCAACGTCGTCTCCTTCGCCCGGCTGGCCGCTTTCGGCCTGACCCACGCCGCGCTGGGCGCCCTGGTGTGGTCGGCCACGACCGCCCTGTGGCACCGCGCCGGTGCCGCACTGCTCGCCGCGGTTCTGGTGTTCGTGCTGGGCAACGCACTGACGTTCGGGCTCGAGGCGCTGGTCGCCGGGATCCAGGCGCTGCGCCTGGAGTACTACGAATTGTTCTCGCGGGTGTTCGAGGGCGAGGGCCGCCCGTTCCGCCCGTGGACCTTGCCCGTCGAGGAGGCGCCGCAATGACTGTCTGGCTGCTCACCGTCCCCGTCCTGGTGGCGGGAATCATCGCCGGCTCGTGGCAGGCCCGCCGGCACGGTCGCGCGGCGATCCGCGTCGCCCTTTCGATCAACGGCCTGTTGCTGGCCGCGGCCACCGTTGTCCTGGTGCTGGCGATCACCGGTGGCCCGGCACAGGCCGCTCCGGCCGACGCCGCCACGGGCGGTGCCGCCTGGGCCGCGCTGCTGGGTGCGGCGATCGCCGTGGCCGGATCGTCGATCGGCGCCGCGATCGCGGTGGCCTACACCGGCGCCGCCGCGCTGGCGGCCATGAGCGAACGTCCCGAGCTGTTCGGACGGGCGATGGTCATCGTCGGGCTGGCTGAAGGCATCGCCATCTACGGGCTGATCGTGGCCATCATCCTGATCGGGCGAGCATGAACGGGCGGGTGGCAGTGCTGGGAGCTCCGGCGGAGATCCGGGGATGGGGCCTCGCGGGCCTGCTCGTCATCCCGGCGGCCGACGACACCGAGGCGCGCAAGGCCTGGGCCACGCTTCCAGCCGGCGTACGCCTCGTCGTCCTCACCCACGCAGCCGCCGAGGCGATCGGCGCCGCGGGCGAGAACGACGGACCTCTGATCGCGGTGCTGCCATGACTCCGAGCCGGCCGGTCCCGTCCGGCGTCGCCGATCCCCTGGCGCCGGTCCGCGAAGCGCTGCTGCGCGCTGCCCGCGCCGAGGCGGACCGGGTGACCGCCGAAGCTCGGGCCGAGCGTGACCGCCGGCTGACCGCTGCCCGGGATCGGGCGGCGGTGATCCAGGCCGAAGCGCGCAAGCGTGGGCACGACGACGCCGCAGCGGCCGGCGCGGCTGACGAAGCCGCGGCCGGGCGGTCATCGCGGCAGACCGTTCTGCGAGCGCGACGCGACGCGTACCGCGCCCTGGAGCAGCAGATACGTGAGCGGGCGAGCGCCTGGCTGGCCGAGCCGGCCGTCGAGGCAGCGGTCCGCGCACGCGTCGCGGCCGCCCTCCGGCCGGGCGCATCCGTGATCGTGACGTCGGGCGCCGTGACCGGCACCCTCGATGACCGCCAGGTCGAGGTGACCGCTCGAGGCCTGACCGGTGAGGCGCTGCGGGATCTCGGCACGAGGATCGAGGAGATGTGGCGGACATGAGCGCCGCGAGGGTGACCCGCGTGGACGGGCCCATGGTGGAGGTGAGCCACACCGGCCGGCTGGCCATGCACGAGCTGGTCGAGATCGGCCCGGACGCGCTGCCCGGGGAGGTGGTGGCCATCCGCGACGGCCGGGCCACCGTGCAGGCCTACGAGTACACCGGCGGGCTGCGACCGGACGACCGGGTGTGCCCCACGGGCACCCCGCTGACCGCCCGGCTCGGGCCCGGTCTGCTGGGCCGGGTGTTCGACGGATTGCTGCGGCCGCTCACCGACGGTCCGGTGTGGTTGCTCCCGCAGGCCCCGGGCACCGACCTCGACGGCGAACGCTGGGACTTCGAGCCGGGCGTGCGCGTGGGGCAGCAAGTGACCGGGGGTTCCGAGCTCGGCACCGTGCCGGGACCGGGCGCTGTCGTCTATCGCATCATGGTCCCGCCGGACGGTGGCGGCACCGTCGAGAGCATCGTGCCGGCCGGACGCTACCGGGCGGACGATGAGATCGCCGTCGTCGGCGGCGCCCCGGTGCGGCTGACCACGCGATGGCCCGTGCGCCTTCCCCGGCCGGTGCGGGAACGCCGGCCGGCCGACACTCCGCTGCACACCGGCCAACGCGTTATCGACCTGCTCTTTCCCGTGCTCAAGGGCGGCAGCGTGGCCGTGCCGGGCGGCTTCGGAACCGGCAAGACCATGTTGCTGCAGCAGATCTCCAAATGGTGCGACGCCGACGTCATCGTGTACGCCGGCTGCGGCGAGCGCGGCAACGAGATGGCCGACGTCGTGACCGAGCTGTTCGCCCTGACCGATCCGCGTGGCGGCGGACGCCTGGCCGATCGGACGGTGGCGATCGCCAACACCTCGAACATGCCGATGATGGCGCGCGAAACCGGGGTCCACTCAGCGGTGACAGTGGCCGAGTACTTCCGTGACATGGGTTACGACGTCCTCGTCATCGCCGACTCCACGTCGAGGTGGGCCGAGGCTCTGCGCGAGTTCGCCTCCCGTACGGGCGTGCTGCCGGCCGAGGAGGGCTACCCGGCCACCCTCGGCTCGGCGCTGGCCGCGTTCTACGAGCGGGCCGGCGCCGTCACCACACTGGGGGGTGCGCACGGATCGGTGACCATCGTCGGCGCCGTGTCGCCGCCCGGCGGGGATCTCACCGAACCGGTGACCACCCAGAGCGAACGCTTCGTCCGGGGCTTGTGGACGCTCGACCGCGAACTCGCCTACGCACGACACTATCCGGCGGTCTCGTGGTCCGGGTCGTTCGCGCGGGACGCCCTGACGGTCGGAGCCTGGCAGGTGAGTCACGGCGCTCCGAACTGGGCCGCCGACCGGGCGCGCCTGCTCAGCCTCCTGACCGAGGCGGACCGGCTGGCCGCGCTGGCTGAGCTGATCGGGATCACCGGGCTGGCGGCACCCGAACGGGCGGTGTTGCTGACCGCCCGGCTGGTGCGCGACGCGGTGCTCAGGCAGAGCGGGTTGTCGCCCCGTGACGGCTACTGCGGACGAGCGAAGGGCCTGGCCCTGGTGGAGGCGGTGCTCGCGGTCGGCGACCGGCTGCGGTGGCTGGCCGAGCAGGGCCGCCCGGCGGAGAGCTTCGAGTCGGCCGATCTCGGCGCGCTCGTACGGGTTCGCGACACCGCCGGACCGGACGACGCCGCCGCCGTCCTGACCGCTCGCGACACCGTGCTCACGGAGCTGGAGGGCGTGTCATGAACCCGCTCGCCGTCTCGTTCAGCGCCGTTCGCGAGCTGAGCGGCCCCTTGCTCGTCGTGTCGGGCGTCACGGGCGTCGGCTGGGACGAGTTCGCCGAGATCCGGACCGGCGGCCGGGTGCGGCACGGCCTCGTTCTTGCCGTCGCCGACGACCTGGCCGTGGTCCAGGTGCTCGAGGGCACGTTCGGCATGGACCCGGCGGCGACAACTGTGCACTTCGCCGGCCGCCCGCTCCGCATCGACGTCGGCCCCGGCTGGCTGGGCCGCACCTGCAACGGGCGCGGTGTGCCGATCGACGACGGGCCACCGGTGCTCGGCCCGCGCCGGTCCGCCGTCGCCGGCACCCCGATGAACCCGACCCGGCGGCAGCCGCCGGCCGAGCCGGTGCTCACCGGTGTCTCGGCGATCGACGGGCTGACCACCCTCGTCCGCGGTCAGAAGCTGCCCATCTTCTCGCAGGCCGGCCTCCCGCACCTACAGCTGGCGACGCAGATCGCCGCCCAGTCGACAGCGGGCGGCGAGCCGTTCGCTGTCGTCTTCGGTGGGCTCGGGCTGACCCACGCCGACGCCGACGCGGTTCGTGACGCTCTCGCCGCCCGGGCCGCCGCGGGCGAGCTCACCATCCTGCTCAACACCGCGGACGACCCGGTGATCGAACGCATCCTGACCCCGCGGCTGGCCCTGACCATCGCCGAGGACCTGGCATTCGTCGAGGGCCGGCACGTCCTGGTCGTGCTCACCGACATGACCAGCTACGCCGAGGCGGTCCGCGAGGTGTCCGCCGCGAGAGGTGAGATCCCTGGACGCCGCGCCTATCCCGGCTATCTCTACAGCGACCTCGCCTCGCTCTACGAGCGCTGCGGCCGGATCGCCGGGCGGCCCGGTTCGGTGACGGTCCTGCCGGTGCTGACCATGCCGGCCGGGGACATCACCCACCCCGTGCCCGACCTCACCGGATACATCACCGAGGGACAGGTGGTGCTCTCCACGGAGATCGCCGCCGCGGGCGTCTACCCACCGGTGGACGCGCTTTCGTCGCTGTCCCGCCTGATGCGTCACGGCGCCCGGCCGGACCATCTCGACGTCGCCGCCCAGGTCATGGCGGCGCTCGCCCGCGCACGTCAGGCCGCCGAACTGGCCGACCTGGTCGGGCCGGGAGGCCTCAGCGAAGCGGACCGGAACTATCGCCGGTTCGAGGACCGCTACCTCACCGGCCTGCTCTCCCAGTCACCCGACGAGTGCCGGCCCCTGGAGGAGACGATGAGGCTGGCATGGCAGGCGCTGTCGGTGCTGCCACGTCGCGAGCTGGTCCTGCTGCCGGAGCACGAGCTGGCCGCTCACGGGATCGCGCCGTGAGACGGCCCGGCTCGGTGCGGACGCCACCCGGCCGGGCGGGCGTGCAGCTGCTGCGCCGGCGGCTGGCGGTCGCCGAGGCCGGCGCGCGACTGCTGGCGCGGGAGCTGACCGTCCTGGGTGTCGAAGCCGAACGCCTGGATTCTGCCGCTGCCGTGGCCAGGACGCGGTGGCACGAGGCCGCGCGACGCGCGCAACGCCTGCTCGACCGTGCCGGTCAGCTGACCGGCGATCGGGGGATACGACTCGCGCTCCTGCCCGGCGGGGCCGAGGTCACCGTGCACACGACGACGCTCATGGCGCTGCGATACCCCGGCCGGGTGGATTGCGACCTGCCGGAGCGCTCCCCCGGCGCGGCGCCACCCGGCGACGCCACCCTGGTGAACGCCGAGCGGGCGGTGCGGGAGGCGGTCGCCGAGGCCGCCCGGCACGCCGCGGCGACCAGGGCCGCGCGGATCGTCGCCGACGAGGCCGAGCTCACCCGTCGGCGCCTGCGGGCCCTCGAACACCGCCGCATTCCGGCCCTGCGCGAGGCCCTCGACGGCGCGCTCGCCCGTATCGAGGAGGCCGAGTCGGCCGACGCCGTCCTGCGCCGCTGGGCCACAACTGGTGGCCGGAAGCTTTCGTCTCCGGCCTGAGGGCTCTATCTCGAGTTCTCGCCGGCGCCGACGGTTGACGCGGGAGGCGGATTCCCCGGATGTCGAGGGACCAATGGCCCTGCTCGCGACGGGGTCCCTCGGCAAGACTGAGATCAACGAACAGGAGGCGTGTCATGGCTGGTGGTTGGCGTGGATTCCGGGGATCCATCTGGCGGGACACCGTCGATGTGGCCGCTTTCGTACGGGACAACGTGACCCCGTACGAGGGAAGCTCGGAGTTTCTCAGCGGCCCCACACCGCGGACCGAGCGGATTTGGGAGCAGCTGCAGCGTATGTTCCCGGAGGAGCGGCGGCGTGGCATCTACGACGTCGACGCGCACACCCCGTCGAGCATCACCTCTCACGCGCCCGGGTGGATCGACCGTGATCACGAGCTGATCGTGGGGCTGCAGACCAGCTCGCCGCTGCGCCGGGCGATCATGCCCAACGGCGGGCTGCGGATGGTGGAGAACGGCCTCGCCGCGTACGGGTTCGAAATCGACCCGTACCTGAAAAAGATCTTCACCGAATATCGGAAGACCCACAACGACGGGGTGTTCGACGCCTACCCCGCCGACGTGAAAGCCGCCCGGCGTTCCCACATCATCACCGGGCTGCCCGACGCCTACGGCCGCGGCCGGATCATCGGCGACTACCGGCGGGTCGCGCTCTACGGCGTGGACCGGCTGATCGCCGACCGGCGCGCGCTCAAGGCGTCGCTGGACGACCGGCTGTCATCGCAGGATGTGATCCGCGACCGGGAGGAACTGGCCGAACAGATCCGCGCCCTCGAGGAGCTGCGGTTCATGGCCGAGCAGTACGGCTACGACATCTCCGAACCCGCGACCACCGGGCGCGAGGCGATCCAGTGGCTGTACTTCGCCTACCTGGCCGCCACCAAGGAACAGAACGGCGCCGCGATGTCGCTCGGCCGCACCGCCTCGTTCGTTGACATCTACCTGCAACGCGACATCGCCGAGGGCACGCTGACCGAGCAGCAGGCGCAGGAACTGGTCGACGACTTCGTCATCAAACTGCGCATCATCCGGTTTTTGCGCACCCCCGACTACGACCAGCTGTTCTCCGGCGACCCGACCTGGGTGACTGAGGCCTTGGGCGGTATCAGCGCAGACGGCCGGCCGCTGGTCACCCGCACCAGCTTCCGCTACCTGCAAACCCTCTACAACCTCGGCCCCGCCCCCGAACCGAACCTGACCGTCCTGTGGTCCCCGGCCCTGCCCGAGGGATTCAAACAGTTCTGCGCCCAGGTCTCCATCGACACCAGCGCCATCCAATACGAAAACGACGACCTCATCCGCCCCGCCTACAGCGACGACACCGCGATCGCCTGCTGCGTCTCAGCCATGCGCGTCGGCAAGGACATGCAATTCTTCGGCGCCCGCGCCAACCTCGCCAAAGCCCTCCTGTACGCCATCAACGGCGGCCGCGACGAAATGACCGGCGAGCAGGTCTTCGAGGGCGCCCCGATCACCGACGACGTCCTCGACTACGAGACGGTGATGGCCGCGTACGACAAAACCTTGGACTGGCTGGCCGAGACCTACGTCGACGCGCTCAACGTCATCCACTACATGCACGACAAATACGCCTACGAACGCCTCGAAATGGCCCTGCACGACTACCCCGTCCACCGATTCCTGGCCACCGGCATCGCCGGGCTCTCCGTCGCCGCCGACAGCCTCTCCGCCATCAAACACGCCCAGGTCAAAGCCCTGCGCGACGACCGGGGGCTGGCCGTCGACTACACAGTCGACGGGGACTTCCCCGCCTTCGGCAACAACGACGACCGCGCCGACACCATCGCCGCCGACCTGGTCGAACGATTCATGACCAAAATCCGCCGGCAACCCGCCTACCGCGACGCCGAACCCAGCCTGTCCGTGCTCACCATCACCTCGAACGTCGTCTACGGCAAACACACCGGCAACACCCCCGACGGACGCCGCGCCGGCGAACCGTTCGCACCCGGCGCCAACCCCATGAACGGCCGCGACAAACACGGCATGGTCGCCGCCGCCCTGTCGGTCACAAAACTGCCCTACCGGTCCGCCCGCGACGGTATCTCACTGACCATCACCGTCACCCCCGACGGGCTCGGCCACACCCGCGACGAACGGATCACCGACCTGACCGGCGTGCTCGACGCCTACACCGACGCCGGTGGGTTCCACATGAACGTCAACGTCCTCGACCGGGCCACCCTCCAGGACGCCATGGCCCACCCCGAGAACTACCCGCAACTGACCATCCGCGTCTCCGGCTACGCGGTCAACTTCGTCAAACTCACCCCGGAACAACAGCGCGACGTCATCTCCCGAACCTTCCACGGGTCGCTGTGATGGCCACCATCGCCCGGACCGTGACCGGCTCGCTCCACTCCTTCGACATCTCCACCGGAGTGGACGGGCCGGGCACCCGGTTCGTCGCCTTCCTCGCCGGCTGCCCCCTGCGCTGCCAGTACTGCCACAGCCCCGACACCCAGTACCGCCGCTACGGTGGCCTGACGACAGCCGAAAACCTGCTGACCGAGATCCGCCGCTACGAGCGCTTCCTCAAGGTCGCCCACGGCGGCGTCACCATCAGCGGCGGCGAACCGCTGCAGCAGGTCGCCTTCACCCGCGAAATGCTGCGCGGCTGCCACGACATGGGACTGCACACCGCCCTGGACACCAGCGGCTTCCTCGGCAGCCGCGCCGACGACGACCTGCTCGACGCCACCGACCTCGTCCTGCTCGACATCAAGAGCGGAAACCCCCGTACGTACGCCGAAGTGACCCGCACCGGCCGGCTCGAGCCCACGATCCGGTTCGCGCATCACCTCGCCGAGCGCGGCAAGCCGATCTGGGTGCGCTTCGTGCTCGTCCCCGGCCTCACGGACGAGGTGGCCAACGTCGACGCCGTCGCGGCGATCGCCGCCTCGGTGCCCACCGTCGAACGGGTCGAGGTGCTGCCGTTCCACCGGCTCGGCGCCCAGAAGTACGCCGCCCTCGGGCTGCCCTTCCCGCTCGCGGACACGCCGGCGCCCGACGAGGCACTCTTGCGCCGGGTCCACGACCAGTTCCGCGACCACGGGCTGGCGGTGTACTGACCGGCCAGCCCGTCGGCGCAATCGGGTCAGGCGAGGCGGGCTCTGATGATGCGGGCGCGCAGCCGGTGCAAGCGCGGCATGAGCCCGTAGATCACGACGGGGACGGCGGGCCCGCCGAGGTTCTCAGCATCTTCGGCCGGCCCGGTGAACGCATGCTCGTGCGCGCCCGGGCCGACGCCGACCGGGACGAGCACCACGGCTGACCTGGTCGGATCCCGATCCGCGATCTCGGCGTCCCGCTCATCTCAGTGGCGCCTGACGGCTGCCCGGCTCACACGTCAGAATCGTGAAGGTCCGCTGCACGGCGGTGGCGAGAGCGTCGTGCTCGGGCACGATGACGGGATCGGCGATGACGGTGACGGTCAGGGCGCCCGCGTACGACAGCGCCGCGAACGTGACGCCTGTGTTGCCGGGCGTCACCACCATCGGCACGAGCTCGCTGACCCGGCGGCCCGCCAGATGCATGACGGTGCCGGGGCCGCGCAGGTTGGTCTCGAAGGTGTGCACCAGGCGCTGGTGGTCGATGAAAACCCGCAACAACCCCGTACGGCCGAGCGCGCGGAACGCGACACCGAGCGGCCCGGCCGACGCCGCACGCTGCGCCGACCTCCGTTGTTCGCGTGTGGTGGCAACGATGGCGGCGAGCCGGATCTCTTCGTCGAGGACCGTGGGAACGGCGATCGGCCGTACGCCGGTGTTGTTGCCCAGGCGGTCCGGCCCGGCCGACGAACGACCCGAGACCGGCACCGAGACGACCAACTGCCCGGGATGTTCGCCTCGGGCCCGCAGCACGGCCGTCATCGCCCCGGTGACCGCGCACAGCACGACGTCGTTCACCGTTCCGCCGGCGCGGTGAGCCGCGGCCACGACCCGGTCGAGCGGAACCGTCACGCTCGCCAGCGCCCGGCGATCCGAGGTCGGCCGCACCAAGGAGATCCGCTCGGCCCGCCTCGGGCGGCCCCCGAGCTCACGGAGCCCAGCCACTGCACGCCGCAGATCACCGGGCACGGAGCCCAGGGCCCGCAACCGGGCCCGCGTCGCATCGGAAGCCAGCGCCCGTGCCGACGGAACCGGCAACGGGAAGGGACGGTGCGGGCCGGCGCTGGGCCACTCGTCGGCGAGCGCGGCGAGAACCGCGAGGCCGCCGATGCCGTCCACGACAACATGGTGCGCGACGACGATCAGCGCGTTTCGGCCGGCGCCGGTGGTCACAACCGCGCGCCACAACGGGCGCCGCGGGTCGAAAGGCCGGCACAGCAGCGACGCCGCCACACCCAGCACCTCACCGTCGGGGACTTCGATCACCGCGACGTGGCGGTCCACCGTGAACGACGGGTCGTCGGCCCAAACCGGACGGCCGCAACCCACCGGTGTCCGGCGCAGGACCTGACGAAGCCGGGGTATGCGCGCGATCCGCGTACGCATCAGCTCGAGCAGCTCGGCCGGGGCGGGCGCCGATTCGTCGAACAGGAGAACCACGCCGAGGTTCGTCGGCACGGCGCCACGGTCAGCGACGAGCACCGTCAGGTCCATCGGCCCGATCCGTTCGATCAGCATCGCAGCGCCTCCCAACGCCGTACGGCCCGATCGTCGCAGTCCCACGGGGGCCAGAAGCAGGGCCGATGGACCTGTGTCCGGCAGGTCGGGTCCTCCGGCTCTGCCCGCCGGTCCGAGCCGCTCGTAGCGTCAGCGGAAGGAGGCACCCATGGACACCTCAGAGCTCGTCAGCTGCGTCGAGACGGCCACCCTGGCCCCGTCGCTGCACAACAGCCAGCCGTGGCGGTTCCGGCTGACCGGCGACGTGGTCGAGGTGTACGCCGACCGCGACCGTCAGCTCGACGTGCTCGACCCCGACGGCCGGGAGCTCCTGGTCAGCGTCGGCGCGGCCGTCTTCACGCTCCGCCTGGCACTTCGCCGGGCGGGCCGGATCCCCGAGGTCACCGTCCTGCCCGACGCGGGCCGTCCCGACCTGGTGGCCGCAATCAGGCCCGGCCCCGTGGCCCAGCCCTCACCCGCGGTGGTGGAGCTCGCCGACGCCATCGAACACCGCCACACCAACCGGCAACCGTTCCTGCCCAAGGTCGTGCCCGCCGACGTCATCGACGAGCTGCGCGTGGCCGCCGACCGTGAGGGCACGGCACTGACAATCGCCGGGGCCGCAAGCCGCACCGTCATCACCGGACTGGGCCGGGAAGCCGAACGCCGTCTACGGGCCCGCAACGGCTACCGCGCCGAGATGGGCCGCTGGACCCGGCCGGCGCCCCGCCGCGACGGTGTGCCGGCCGCCGCGTACGGCCCCTGGGACGCTTTGGAGAGGCTGCCGATGCGCGACTTCGGCCTGGTCCACGCACCCCGGCAGCGCAAGTCCGAGGTGTTCGAGAAATGGCCGACGATCGCCGTGCTGAGCACCGGCGGCGACAGCCCGGCCGACTGGGTCGGCGCCGGCCAGTCCCTGCAACGAGTGCTGCTCGTGGCCACCCGGCGGCACCTGGCCACCACACCGATCAGCCAGCCGGTCGAGATCCCCGGCATCCGCGAAGTCCTGACCGACCAGCGAGCCGGCCGCTTCGCGCAAATGGTGATCCGGCTCGGATACGGACCACCGGCGCCGGCCAGCCCGCGACGCCCGATCACCGAGGTCCTGTCCGCGCCGCACACAGGAAACGGAGGCACGCCATGAAAGCACTGGTCGTGTACGAATCAATGTTCGGCAACACCGAAGCCGTCGCCCGCGCCGTCGCCGACGGACTCGGTGAGGCCTTCGAGGTACGTCTCGCCGAAGCTCGCGACATCCCGTCCACCGATGATGTCGACCTGCTGGTCGTCGGAGCACCGACACACGCCTTCGGGCTGAGCCGGCCCAGCACCCGGCAGGACGCGGCCAAGAAGGGTGAAGTCCGCCCCGCCACAGCCGACGTCGGTATCCGTGAATACCTGGACCTGTTGCCGGCACGCGCGGACCTGGCGGCCGCCGCCTTCGACACCAAGGTCGCCAAGCCTGCGCTGCCCGGGTCCGCGGCACACAAGGCCCATCGGCGGCTGCGCCGGCTCGGCTGCCGGATGGCCCGGCCACCGGAAACCTTCAAGGTCACCGGAACCACGGGACCCTTGCTCGCCGGCGAGCTCGAGCGGGCGCAGAGGTGGGCCGCGGAGCTGGCCACCGCCGAAGGTTCCCTTCGGCACACCGCGTGAAGGCCGGGCGGGCCGGGCCCCGATGATGAGCGCCCGCATCAGGCGGAGGGTACGCGTGATCGAGCGCCGTCGGGCGTCATGTCGGCGCGAGGAGGTCGGCGGTGACGTCCGCGATACGGGTGCAGCCGCTCAGGGCCATGGCCAGGTCGAGGTCGGCGAGCAGGCAGCGCAGCACGTGCGCGACGCCGGCCCGGCCGTCGAGGGCGAGGCCGTACAGATAGGGGCGGCCCAGCAGGACGGCGTCCGCGCCCAGCGCCAGCGCCTTCAGCACGTCGCTGCCGGTGCGGATGCCGGAGTCGGTGAGGATCGGCACGGCGTCGCCCACCGCGGCCCGTACGGCGGGCAGCGCGTCCAGGGCGGCCACCGACCCGTCGAGCTGGCGGCCGCCGTGGTTGGAGACGATCAGGCCGTCCACCGCGCCCTGGTCGAGGGCCAAGCGGGCGTCCGCCGGGTGCAGGATGCCCTTGAGCAGGATCGGCAGCGACGTGACGGATCGCAGCCACGGCAGATCTTCCCAGTTCAGGCCGGGGTTGGCGAACACCCTGGCCCAATGCTGGAGGACGGCGCGGTCGTCGGGGTCGTCCGGCAGACCGGCCCGGAACACCGGGTCGGCAGTGAAGTTCGCGATGCCGGCGCCGTGCAGGAACGGCAGGTAGCCGCGGTCCAGGTCGGTGGGGCGGTAGCCGAAGGTCGGCGCGTCCACGGTCAGCACGATGGCCGAGTACCCGGCCCGCTCGGCCCGGCGGACCAGGGACTCGGCCAGGGCACGTTCGTTGGGCAGGTAGAGCTGGAACCAGCGCGGTTGGGGGCCGGCCGCGGCGGCGGCTTCCTCGAGGGTGTACGACGCGTTGGTGGACAGGACGAACGGGACGCCCGCATCGGCCGCGCCCCGGATCGACGCCAGTTCGCCCTCGGGGTGCACCAGGGTCTGGGCGGCCACCGGGGCCAGCAGCACCGGGGCCGGCAGCCGGCGGCCGAGGACGGTGACGCTCAGGTCGCGCCGGTCGGCGCCGCGCAGCATCCGCGGCAGCAGGGGCCGGCGGTTGTAGGCGGCCCGGTTGGCCCGGCCGGTCTCCCCGGCGCCGGCGTCGCCCACCAGATAGCCGAGGGTGTCCGGGGTCAGGACCGGGCGGGCCAGGTCCTCCAGGGCCGTCAGGTCGGTGGTCAGCCGGGGCGTGCCGCCGCCGAGGCCGGCCAGGTAGATGGCCCGCACCAGGCCGGCGGGCGCGGGACGCAGCCGGTCGGCCAGGACCACACCCGCCTCGGAACCGGGGGCCAGCACCGCGAAGTGGCCGCCGGACAGCAGCACCGTGTCGCAGCCGCCAGTGGTGTGCCGGGCCCAGCCGCGGACCTGCTCGGCCGAGTTCTTGGAGTCGGCGCCGGCCAGCAGGACGGTCACCGGCGCGCGGAGGGTGGCGCCGGGCGGGCAGGTGTAGCCGCGCAGCGCCCGGTGGTCGGCACGCAGCAGGCGCAGGATCTCCTCGACCACGTCGGCCTCGGCCAGCAGCGCCTCGGGGACGCCGCCGAGCCGGCGCAGTTCGGCGACCACCGCCGCGTCGTCCATGGCGTCGAGATCGGGTTCCGCCCAGTCGTCGCCGGGTGGCCGGGCGGCAGAAACGAAGACCCCGGCGACCGCACCCGCGCGTTCCAGCAGCCGCGCGGTTTCGAACGCGACCAGGGCGCCCATGCTGTGGCCGAGCAGATACAGCGGGCGGTCGAGGCGGGACGCCAGGTGGCCGGCCGCCTCGGCGGCGAGCGCGGCGATGTCAGTGGCACACGGGTGCGCCGCACGTTCGCGGCGGCCCGGGTACTGGACGGTGAGCGTCTCCACGTCGGCGGACAGGGCCCCGGCCAGGGCGGTGAAGGCGTCGGCGCTGCCGCCCGCGTGCGGGAAGCAGGCCAGTTGCACGGCGGCGGACGGCCGGGGGTGGACGGTCCGGATCGGCGTGGTCCCCACGTTCAGCACGTCGCCTCCTGTGCCAGCCGGCCGAGGTGGTCGGCCAGGTGCTCCGGGGTCGGCCAGTCGTAGATGAAGGTGGCCGGCAGCCGGGTCCCGGTCGCGGCGGCGATGCGGTTGCGCAGTTCCACCACGGCGAGCGAGTCGAGGCCGATGCGGTCGAAGGGCACGTTGGGCTCGACCGCCAGGGCGGACGGGTGGCCCAGCACGACGGCGGTTTCCCGGCGTACGACCTCGATGAGCGTGTCGGCCGGGCCGTCGGGAGGCGGCTCGGGTTCGGCGGTCCGGGGGCGTACCAGGTCGCGCAGCATCGGCGAGGGTGCCTCGGCGCCGAGCTCCCAGGCGGCCGCGACGACTGTCGGGGTGTCCCGGCGGATCGCGGCATCGAGCAGGTCGAGCCCCTGCTCGTCGGAGAGCGCCGCCACGCCGGTCCGGGCCATCCGGGCGAAGTCGGCCCCGGTCAGGCCGCCGCCCATGCCGCCGTCATCACCGTCGCCGCGCCACAGGCCCCAGACGATCGAGGTGCCCGGCTGCCCCTGGGCGTGGCGCAGCTCCATCAGGGCGTCGAGGAAGGCGTTCCCGGCGGCGTAACCGGCCTGCCCGGCGGTGCCCAGCGTGCCGGCCAGGGAGGAGAAAGCGACGAACCGGCGCAGGTCCATGTCCCGGGCGGCGGCGAGCAGGTTGAGGGTCGCGTCCACCTTGGGGCGCAGCACGCGTTCGAGCCGCTCGGGGGTCAGGGTGGCCAGCAGGCCGTCGTCGAGGACACCCGCCGCCTGCACGATGCCACCGATCCGTACGCCGAGGCCGGCCAGTGCCGCCGCCAGGGCATCCGGGTCGGCGGCGTCGCAGGCCACACTGCGGACCTCAGTGCCGCCGGCGGTCAGGTCGGCGATGTCGCGCCCGGCCGTACTTCCGGGTGCCGGGAGGTGCCGGCCCATCAGCACGAGCTGCCGTACGCCGTGCGCGGTCGCCAGGTGGCGGGCGACCACCCGGCCGAGCCGGCCGTGGCCGCCGACGATCAGGACCGCACGGGTGGTGTCCCACAGCTCGTCGCCGGGAAGGGTGAGCACGACCTTGCCGACGTGCTTCGCCTCGCCGAGGTGGCGGAAGGCGCGCGGGGCCCGCCGGATGTCCCAGGTGGCGATCGGCGGCGGCGCCAGGGTCCCCCGCTCGAAGAGGCCGAGCAGGACGGCGAGCATCTCCCGGATGCGGTCCGGCCCGGGGTCCCGTACGTCATAGGCCCGGTAGGCGACACCCGGATGCGCCGCGGCCACCGCCGCCGGGTCACGCCGCGCGGTCTTGCCCAACTCCAGGAACCGCCCTCCGTCGCGCAGCAGGCCCAGCGAGGCGTCGATGAACTCTCCGGCCAGCGAGTTGAGCACCACGTCGACGCGCTCGAAACGGGCGAAGTCCAGAGTGCGGGACGAAGCGATGCGGTCGTCCGGCAGCCCGGCCGCGCGCAGGAACTCCCACTTGGCCGGGCTCGCCGTCGCGTACACCTCGGCGCCCAGATGCCGGGCGAGCGCGAGCGCGGCGGTGCCGACGCCACCGGTCGCGGCGTGCACCAGGACGGATTCACCGGCGCCGAGGCCGGCGATGTCCACCAGGCCGTGGTACGCGGTCAGGTAGGCCACCGGCACGGCCGCGGCCTGCTCGAAGGACCAGCCGTCGGGGATCCGGCACACCAGCCGGTGGTCGGTGACCGACACCGGCCCGACCCCGGCGAACAGGCCCATCACCCGGTCACCGGCGCGCACCCCGGTCACGCCGGGCCCGGCCTCGATGACCACACCGGCCCCCTCGCCGCCCTGGCCCGGCCCGGACGCGTCGGCGTCCACCGACGGCGGGATCACGCCGAGGGTCAGCAGGACGTCCCGGAAGTTCACGCCGGCGGCCCGCATCCGCACCCGGATCTGGCCCGGCCCGAGCGGAGCGCCCGCCTCGGGCCACGGCGCCAGGGCGAGGCCGTCGAAGGTCTTGCGGCCCACGAAGTCGAGCCGCCAGTGCGGCTCTCCGGCCGGCGGGGTGAGCCCGACAGCCGGGTCGTCGTGGACGAGAACCGGGCGGTACGCCACGCCGGCGCGCAGGGCGATCTGCGGCTCGCCGGTCGCGAGGGCCGCCGCCAGCATCCGCTGGGAGGTGGGCTCGCCGTCGGTGTCGGCGAGGACGAACCGGCCGGGGTGTTCCGCCTGCAGGGCCCGAACGAAGCCCCAGACGGCCCGCTGGGCGAGACCGGCCGGGCGCTGCTCGCCGTCCACCGCCACGGCCTCGCGGGTGAGGACGGCCAGGCGGGTGCCGGCGTACCGCTCGTCCGAGGTCAGGGTCCGGACCACCGACAGCAGGGGATGAAGAGCCTCCCGTACGCCGGTGGTGTCGTCGCAGCGGAACAGCATCCGGTCCCCGGCGCCGGCCATCTCCGTCCACCGAGCGGCCGGCCCGGGCGGGATCGCGATCCGTGTCCACGATGGAACGAGCAGGCCGTCGCGGGCGCCGGGCATCGGGCGCAGCGCGAGCGAGCGGATCGACGCCACCGGGTTGCCGTCCGCGTCGGCCACGTCCACGGAGACCGCCTGCGCGCCGGATGGGGCCAGGCGTACCCGAAGCGCGGAGACCACGGTGTCCGGAAGGCGGGCACCGGACCACACATGCGGTACCGGCGTGCCTTCACCGCCGTCCAGCACGAGGGGGTGCAGCGCCGCGTCGAGCAGCGCCGGGTGCAGAAGATAGCCGTCGCCCGGCAGCGCCACCTCGGCGAAGGTCTCCGATCCGCGGCGCCACACCGCCCGGACTCCGCGGAAGGAAGGTCCGTAGTCCAGGCCCCTGGCGGCAAGCTGGTCGTAGAGGTGCTGCCGCACCCGGGGTACGGGCTCCGCACCCGGCGGCGGCCACGCGGTCAGGCCGGCGGCCGGGCCGGCCGGGCCGTCGCCGAGGATGCCGTGGGCGTGCCGGACCCACTCCAGCGTCTCCCGGCGCGCATGCACGGTGACCGCCCGGCGTCCGGCGTCGTCGGCCGCCTCGACGTACACCCGCAGCTGGACCTCGTCGTCCTCGGGCACCGTCAGGGGGTGCTCCAGGATCAGCTCCTCGACCGTGGCGCAGCCGGCCGCACGGGCCGCATGATCGGCGATCGACAGCCACGCGGTGCCCGGAAGCAGCACTTCGCCGGCAACCCGGTGCCCGGCCAGCCAAGGGTGGTCGGCCAGTGTCAGACGGCCGGTCAGCAGCAGGGCGCCCGTCCCGGGGATCTCGGCCACCGCACCCAGCAGAGGGTGGCCGGCCGGGGTGCAACCGGCCGCGCGGACCGCGTCGGGGCCGCCGGCCGGTGCGGGCGGGTCCAGCCAGAAGCGGCTGCGCCGGAAGGCGTACGTCGGCAGCGGGATCCGCCGGCTGCCGCGCCCGCCGAGAACCGCCGCCCAGTCGACCGGCTGACCCGTGACGTGCAGCCGGGCCAGTGCGCCGAGCAGCGTGGCGGGCTCCGGCCGGTCGGCTCGCAGGGCCGCCACGACGGTGCTGCCGGTCGCGCAGGCGGCGGTCGGCGCCGCCGGGTCACTGCCGCGGCCCACCCCGTCGCCGGGGCCCAGCTCGACGCCGCGGCCCACCCCGCAGCCGCAGCCCGCCCCCTCGCCGGGGCCCAGCTCGTCGCCGCCGGGGCCCAGTTCCACGAACCGGGTGCAGCCCAGCTCGGCGAGGTGTTGCATGCCGTCCAGGAAACGGGTGGTGCCGCGGGCGTGCCGGGCCCAGTAGTCCGGGTCGGCCAGGCCGCCGGGCTCCACCGCCTTCCCGGTCAGGTCGGAGACCAGCGTGATGCGGGGCTCCGCCGGATCGAGCCGGGTGGCCGCCGGCCGCAGCCCGGCCAGCGCCGGTTCGATCAGCGGGGAGTGGAAGGCCTGGCCGACCCGCAGCCAGGACGCCTTGCCGCCGGTCGCCTGGAAGGCCGCCACCACGATGGCCAGGGCTGTCCGCTCCCCGGACAGGACGGTCGAGTGCGGCCCGTTCACCGCCGCCACCGACAGGTGGTCCTCGTAGCCGGCGATCAGGGCCGCGGCCTCTCGTTCGGCGACATTCAGCACGACCATCGCTCCGCCGGCCGGCAACCGGCCCATGGCCCGGCCCCGGGCAGCCACCAGCTCGGCGGCGCCGGCCAGCGGCAGGGCGCCGGACACGTGGGCGGCCGCCAGGGCGCCGGCGGAGTGGCCGAGCACCGCGTCCGGGCGTACGCCCCATGTCTCCAGCAGCCGGAACAGGGCGACCTCGCTCGCGAAGACGGCCGGCTGAGCCCACTCGGTGCGCCTGAGCAGCGCCGCCTCGGCCGATCCCTCGGCGGCGAACACCACCTCGCGCAACGGCCGGGTCAGATGCGGGTCGAGGGCGGCGCACACCGCGTCGAAGGCGGCAGCGTAGGCCGGGTATGCCCGGTACAGCCCCTCCCCCATGCCGGGACGCTGGGATCCCTGGCCGGCGAAGAGGAACGCGGTGCGGCCCTCGTCGGCCACCCCGCGGATCAGTTGGGGCGCGGACCCGTCGGTGGAGAGCGCGCGCAGGGCCGCCCCCGCCTCCCCCGGATCGGCGGCCAGGACCACTGCCCGGTGCCGCAAAGAGCCGCGGGCGGTCGCCAGGGAGAACGCGAGCGAGGCGAGGCCGGGAGCGGACGCCAGCGGGGTGAGGAGCCGTTGCGCCTGGTCGGCGAGCGCGTCGGCACCGGCGGCCGACAGCAGCAGCGGAACGATCGTGGTGTCTGGTGAGGGGCCCCCTTCCTTCTTTCCGCCCCCCGCCCCCCGCCCTGTGCCTGGGCGGGGCCCGGTTGCGGCCTCCAGGATCAGGTGCGCGTTCGTGCCGCTGATGCCGAACGACGAGACCCCGGCCCGCCGCGGGCGCTCCCCGGCGGCCCACGGCACCGGCTCGGTCAGCAGTTTCACCGTGCCGGCCGACCAGTCCACATGCGACGTCGGCCGGTCCGCGTGCAGCGTCGCCGGCAGCACACCCCGCCGCATCGCCTCGACCATCTTGATCACGCCGCCGACGCCGGCCGCCGCCTGGGTGTGCCCGATGTTGGACTTCAGCGTGCCCAGCCACAGCGGGTGGCCGGCCGTGTGGGCCCGCCCGTACGTGGCGATCAGCGCCCGCGCCTCGACCGGGTCGCCGAGGCGCGTGCCGGTGCCGTGCGCCTCGACCACGTCGACCTCCGAGGCCGGTACCCCGGCGTCGGCGAGGGCCTGGTCGATCAGCTGTGCCTGGGCGGTGCCGCTGGGGGCGGTCAGGCCGTTGCTGGCGCCGTCGTGGTTGACCGCCGAGCCGCGGATCACGGCGAGCACCTCGTGGCCCTCGCGCTCGGCGTCCGACAGCCGCTCGACGAGCAGCACCCCGGCGCCCTCGGCCCAGCCGGTGCCGTCGGCAGACTCGGCGAAGGCACGGCAGCGGCCGTCGGCGGACAGTCCGCGCTGCCGGCTGAACTCGATGAACGACGTCGGGGTGGCCATCACGGTCACGCCGCCGGCCAGCGCCTGGCGGCACTCCCCGCGCCGCAGGGACTGCACGGCCAGGTGCAGCGCCACCAGGGACGAGGAGCACGCCGTGTCGACGGTGACGGCAGGGCCCTTGAGGTCGAAGGTGTACGCCAGCCGGCCGGAGGCCACGCTGCCCGCGCTGCCGGAGCTGAGGTAGCCCTCGTACGCGGCGGGGGCGGGGGTCAGACGGGAGGCGTAATCGTCGTACATCACACCGACGAACACGCCGGTACGGCTGCCGCGCATGCTCTGCGGGGGGATGCCGGCCCGTTCGAAAGTCTCCCAGGCGACCTCCAGCAGCAGGCGTTGCTGGGGGTCGATGGCGTGGGCCTCGCGGGGCGAGATGCCGAACGGCTCGGGGTCGAAGTCGGCGGCGTCGTGCAGGAAACCGCCGGCACGGGTGTACGAGGTGCCGGCGGCGTCCGGATCCGGGTCGTAGAGGGCGGCCAGGTCCCAGCCGCGGTCGCCGGGGAACGGGCCGATCGCGTCCACCCCGTCCGCGACCAGGCGCCACAGGTCCTCCGGCGAGGTGACTCCGCCGGGATAGCGGCATGCCATGCCGACGATCGCGATCGGCTCCCGGTCTCGTTCCTCGGCCTCGCGCAGCCGCCGACGGTATTCCTGCGCGTCGCCGACGGCTCTCTTCAGATACGTCCGAAGTTCCTCTTCAGTAGCCATCCCCGCGCACATTAGGAATCGCCCGCGACCAGGGTCAAGGGTCCGGGAATGCGGTGAAGGACAAACGATGGGGAAACGACAGACGGCAATCGGAATAGTACGGCGATAGCGTTTTCCGACCCCCGTCCGAGGTATAGGTGGCACCCATTCTTCCGGCGGTGTCGGCCTCGGGTCGCGGGTCCTACGGTCGCACCATGGTGGATCTCATGACGATCACCCGGTCGGGCCGGTGATCCCGTGCTGGTACGCGAAGACCGCCGCCTGGAGCCGGTCCCGCACGTCGAGTTTCTGGAGCAGATGCGACACGTGATACTTGACCGTGGGCCGGCTCACCAGCAGTTGCGCGCTGATCTCCTCGTTCGACAGACCGCCGGCCAGCAACGCCAGCACCTCCAGCTCCCGGGGCGTGAGCCGGGCCAGGGCGAGCGGTACGCCGGGCGCGGCCCGGCCGCCCGGCCGGGTGGAGACGAACCGCCGCCCGGCGATCACTGCCAGCACCGCGGCGCCCAGCTCGGACGGCTCGCAGTCCTTGTTCAGCATCCCGAGGACGCCGGCCCGCAGGCCCTCGGCCACCCGCTGATCGCCGTGGTCGAGCAGCAGCAGCACCGCGGGTGCGACCGGATCGTCGCGGGTACGCCAGGACAGCTCCACCCCGTCCACCTCCGGTGGCGCCTCGTCGACGATCAGCACGTCCGGGCGCAACGACCGGACCAGCCCGAGCGCTCGCTGCCCGTCGGCCGCCTCGCCGGCGAGCGCGGCGCCGGGACAGCCGTCGACGACGACGCGCAGGCCCAGCCGGGTCAGCGTGTGAACGGCGCAGATCAGCACCCGGGTCATCGGTGTCGTCCCCTCCGGACAGACGGAACCCTACGAGCGGGAGAAGGGCAATGTCCCAGTCGAACCTGAGAGCACGCGAAGCCGGCGACCTCTTCCTGGACAGTCAGGCCGGGCTCCGGATCGACGGCGCGCGACTGATCGACACGCTGGAGCGGCTCGGCGAGATCGGCGCCGATCCGGCCGGCGGTGTGACCCGGCTGGGGCTCAGCCCGGAGGAGGACGCCGCCCGGACCTTCCTCGGCGACCGGTACGCCGCGGCCGGGCTGGAGGCCGAGACCGACCCGGCCGGCAACCTGTTCGTCCGGCGGCCGGGAACATCCCGCGGCAAGCCGGTCCTGCTGGTCGGCTCCCATGTGGACACCGTCGTGCAGGGCGGCCGGCTGGACGGCGCGTACGGGGTGGTCGCCGCCCTGGAGACGCTGCGGGTCCTGCACGAGCACCGGGTCGAGCTGCCGGTCGAGATGGTCGTCGTCGCGTTCGCCAACGAGGAGGGCGCGCTGGTACAGACGCCGTTCTGGGGCTCGCGGATGCTGTGCGGCTCGCTGGACGACCCGCTCGGCGCCACCGACCGCAGCGGACGGCCGGTCGGCGCCCACCTGGCCGCGACCGGTTGTGCGCCGGACCGGCTGGCCGACGTGGCCTGGCCGCCCGGCAGTGTGGCCGCCTTCATCGAGCTGCACATCGAGCAGGGCCCGTCGCTGGAGCGCCAGGGAGTGCCGATCGGCGTGGTGGAGGGCATCGTCGGGCGTACGATCCTGGACGTCGACGTGACCGGAGAGGCCCAGCACGCCGGGACGACGCCGATGGCCGACCGCCGCGACGCGCTGACCGCCGCGGCCGAGATCGTCCTCGCTGTTCGCCGCATCGCCGCCGAGGACCGGGTGTGCGCGACGGCCACCACCGGTTTCGTCGCGGCCGCACCCAACGTCACCAACACCATCCCGGGTGCCGTGCGGCTGTCCGTCGAGGTACGCGACACCGACCGCGCCCGGCAGGCCCGGGGTGAGGGCGTCGTCCGCGAGCAGTGCGCGCGCGTGGCGGCGTCCTCCGGCTGCCGGATCGAGGTCACCGCCACCATGCGGTCTCGTCCGGTGTCGACCGCACCCTTCCTGCGCGGCGTGATCCGGCAGGCGGCCGACCGGCTGGGGCTGCCGCATCTCACCATGCCCAGCGGCGCCGGGCACGACGCGCAGATCGTGGCCCGGATCGCCCCGGTCGGGATGATCTTCGTGCCGAGCCGCCGCGGGATCAGCCACGCGCCCGGCGAGGACACCGCGCCCGGCGACCTCGTCAACGGCGCGAATGTCCTGTTGCACACGGTGCTGGCGGCGCAAGCCGAGCTGGACCGTCACGACTCGTCGCCCGGATAGCGGCCGGCGGGGCCCGGCAGCCCGGCGAAGGTCACCGTGCACATGGCCAAACCCCAGGCGTGCTCGGCGAAACCGGCCGCCGTCGCCTGTCGTACCGCCCGCAGCACCCAGGGACGTTCCCGGCCGTACCAGGCGGCCGGGTCGGCGGTGATCAGGTCGGCCGGGGAGCCCGGTAGCTCCCAGCGGCTCGCACCGTTCCCGGCCAGCCGCAGGTCGTGACCGCCGCGGCGGCGGTGCGCCAGCTCGGACAGATAGAGCAGCGCACCCAGCAGCCGTTCCAGCGACTTGCGCCGGGCCGGGTCGTGCTCGGGCTCCTGCAGCCGCCGGGCGTAGCCGAGAATCCAGCCGGGAACCCAGTACCGCGTACCGCCGGGAGCGGGCCTCGCGACCAGCAGGTCCGCATCGGCGAGCTCGTCGAAGAGCGCCTCCGCCCGGCAGACGTCCACGTCCAGCAGCGGCGCGCCGACCCAGGCCGGGAAGTCGGCCGCCTCGACCAGCGGCAGCAGCCGGAACAGGCGGCCCGCGTCGTCGGACAGACTGGCGTACGCGTGGCCGACCCCGGTTTGCTCCTCCATCTCCGCAAGCCAGCCCGATCCGGCGCCGAGCCGGGCCACCAGGTCGGCGACCGTCCAGTGCGGATGCGCGGCCAGCCGGGCAGCCGCCAGCCGCAGCGCGAGCGGGAGGTAGCCGCAGGTCTCGTTCAGTGCCACGGCGGCCGCACGGTCGGCGTCGATCCGGGCGTGCCCGGCGATCCGGCCGCCCAGTTCCAGCGCGCTGCGCTCGGTGAAGGGCGCCAGCCGCAGGCGTACGCCGGCGGCAAGGCCGGGCAGCGGCCGCCGCGAGGTGACGATCACCCGGCACCGCGACGTGCCGGGCAGCAGCGGGAACACCTGGCTCTCGGTGAGCGCGTCGTCCAGGATCACCAGCGCCCGGCGGTCGGCCATCAGATCGCGGTAGGTCTCCGCCCGCTCCTCGACGCCGTCCGGGATGTCCGGTTCCTGCTGCCCGTACGCGCGCAGGAACCGCCCCAGCACATCGTGCGGGTTCTCCGCCCCCTCCGGCCCGGAGAGCCGGGCGAACAGCTGCCCGTCCGGAAACCTGGGCGCGAGAAGGTGGGCGGCATGCACGGCCAGCGTGGTCTTGCCGACGCCGCCGCGTCCGCTGACCACCGCCGTGGGCGCCGCGGTCCCGCCGGCCCGTTCGAGAGCAGTCAGCAGGACGGTGAGGCTGTCCCGGCGGCCGGTGAAGTCCGCGACGCCGGCCGGGAGCCGGCGCGGGACCCGGTCGGGGGTCCGGGCCGCCCGCACCGGCTCCGGCGGCGGCGCGGCGGGGCCCGCCAGCGCCGGATCGTGGGCGAGAATCTGCTGGTAGAGGGTGTCCAGTCCGGAGCCTGGCTCGATGCCCAGCTCCCCGACGAGCCGCAGCCGGGCCTGGTGGTACGCATCCAGCGCCTCGGCCTGCCGCCCGGCCCGGTACAGCGCGGTCATCAGCAGGGCCAGCAGGCGTTCCCGGCGCGGATGGGCAGCGACCAGGGCGAGCAACTCGCCGGCGAGGTCGTGGGCGGTCGACGGGCCGTGCGCCAGTTCCAGCTCCAGGCATTCCTCGTGAACGGCGAGTCGCTGCTCGTCGTACCGGGAGGCCAGGGCGCGTACCGCGCCGCCGCCGATGCCGGCCAGCGCGCGGCCGTGCCACAGCCCGAGCGCCGCCCGCAGCTCGGCCACCGCCCGCCGCGGGTCCGCGTCCCGGACCGCCGTCCGGGCGGCGGCCACGCGGGACTGGAAGACGTGCAGGTCGAGCTCCTGTTCGGCCACCCGCAGCCGGTAGCCGGGGGCGCGGGTGTCGATCACGTCTTCGCCGGCGAACAGCTGCCGGCGCAGCGACGAGACGCAGATGTGGATCTGGCTGCGGCTGGTGGTCGGAGGCTTGCTGCCCCATACCGCCTCGACCAGATGATCGGTGGGTACGACCTGGTTCGCGTCCACGAGCAGCATCGCCAGTACGGTCAGCTGGCGTCTGCCCTTTATGTCTATTGCAGTACCCTCGCGCCGGGCTTCGAGGGGGCCGAGAATCCGGTACTCCATCGCTCGCTCCGCAGCTCGTAGTGATCGTTACGCGCGGTGGCCTCAGAGTTGCCGCGGGTCACGGCAGGCCGCATCCGGCGCCGGCCCGCACATTTCTCCCCGGCCGTCACGGCCCACCGACGGTCCCGGTGCCGGTGAACGGCCCTGCGCGGCGGCTCCGGAAGGCCCGGGCGATGCGCCGGGGAGCCCCCGACCTGACCGGCGGCGAAAATGTGGGTGCGAAACACCCATGACTACGTACGAGCGGACGGGCATCGTTCTCGCCATGACGCTCCTCGGTGCCGGGTGGTGGGCCTCCGCGCTGGCCCTGCACGAGCGGATCCACCCCGGCGCCACCCCCGATCCGTCGAGCGCAGACCGCCGTCCGGGCCCGGACGCGCTGGCGGCGCTGCGGGCCGAGCCTGCCGCCGGCCTCGCCGCCCGGGTCGCCCGGCCGGACTGGGTGGCGACCGCCGAGCGTGCGGTGACGGCCGCCGTCCCGGCCACGACGGCCGAGGTGGACGGCGACTGGCGGGACGCGTTCGGCCGGGTGCTGCGGCCGTTCGCCGACGACGCGGTCGAGCGGATCACCGCCGGCGCCGGCCCGTACGACCGCCTCGATCTGCCGAAGGTCACCCGCCACCTCGGCGCGGCACTGCGCCGGAGCCTGGTCGACCTGGCCGCCCGCGCGCTGGTCGCTGAGCTGCACCGTTGGGGCGCACGCGGCCGGCTCGCCGGGGACGACGAGCGGGCCCGGTTCCTCGACTTCGCCCGCCGGATGGCATCCCCGGACGGCCTGGCCGCGCTGTTCACGCGCTATCCCGTCCTGGCCCGGCTGCTGGCCCAGGCCGCCGACGCGTCCGTGACGGCGACCCGGGAACTGCTGGTCCGGCTGGCCGCGGACCGCGACGAGGTGGCCGGCACGCTGCTCGGCACCGCCGACCCGGGACCGGTCGTGGCCATCGTTGCCGGCCTCGGCGACCGGCACCAGAACGGCCGCACGGTCTCCTTCGTGGACTTCGCCGACGGCAGCCGGGTGGTCTACAAGCCGCGCGACGTCACCACCCAGGTCGTCATGGGCCGGTTCATCGACCGGCTGGCGGCCGGGCATCCCGAGCTGGCTCCGGGCACCGCCCGCACCCTGGCCCGGCCCGGTTACGGCTGGACCGCGTACGTGACGGCCCGCGACCTGCCGGACCGCGCCGAGGCCGACCGGTTCTACCGCCGGCAAGGCGCGCTGCTCGCCCTGCTGCATGTCCTGCGTACCACCGACGTGCACTACGAGAACGTCATCGCCGACGCCGGGACCCCCGTCCTGATCGACACCGAGACGCTGTTCAACGCCGAACTGGCCCCCACCGGTGACACCGACCCGGCGGCCGGCGCGCTCGCCTCCTCGGTCTACCGCACCGCCCTGCTGCCGCGGCCGGTGATCGGCGACCAGGGGGCGGCGGACCTGTCCGGACTCGGCGGCGACCGCGACGGCCACTGCCCGACGAGCGTGGTGGACTGGCTCGACCCCGGCACCGACCGGATGCGGCTGACCCGCCGGCCGTTCGCGATGACCGGCTCGGCCAACCGGCCCCGCCTGGCCGGCGTCGACCTCGACCCCGGCGACCACGAGCAGTCCATCGTGGCCGGCTTCCGGCTGGCGTACGACTTCGTCGCCGGCCGCCGGGCCGAGTTCGCCGAGGCGGTCGCCGCCTGCGCCGACATGGAGATCCGGGTGATCACCCGGCCCAGCTGGATGTACGCGACGATCCTGGACGAGACGACGCACCCTGACGTGCTGCGCGACGCGCTGGACCGGGACGAGGCGTTCTCGGTGCTCCACGCCAACCGTGCCGCCAACCCGTTGCTGGCCCAGCTCGTCGGGCACGAGATCACGGCGATGTGGAACGGCGACGTGCCGATGTTCCTCGCCTCGGCCGGTTCCGGCGAGCTGCGGGCCCCGGACGGCACGCGCTTCGGTGTGCCGCTGCCCCGCGCCGGGGTCGCCGCCGCGCTGGACACCCTCGCCGGGCTCGGCCATGTGGACCGCCGGCAGCAGGAGTGGATCATCTCGGCGACGCTGGCCACCCGGCGCGGAGCGGCCGCCCACCCGGAGCCCCGGCCCGGCGTCCCGGTCCCGGCCAATCCGACCAACCCCGTGGTGCATCCGGACGCCCTGCTCACCGCCGCTTGCACCATGGCCGACGCCATCATCGCCCGGATGTCCGGCGACGAACGGATCAACTGGCTCGGCCTCGAACACGTCGACGGCCAGTGGCTGGTGCTGCCGATGGGCGCCGGCCTCGGCACCGGGCACCTCGGGGTGGCCCTGTTCCTCGCCCAGCTTGCCGCCGTGACCGGGGTGCGCCGCTACGCCGGTCGGGCCCGCGGCGCGGTGGCCGGCACGCCTGCGCTGGTCGACCTGTTCACGGCCCGCCCCGACCTGGTCGAGACGGTGGGCTGGGGTGGCCTGAACGGCCTCGGCGGGATCGCGTACGGACTGGCCCGGCTCGGCCTGCTGCTCGACGAACCGGCATTGCGGGACGCCGCCGCGCGGCTGGCCGCACTCGCCGGCCGATCGGCGCCGGCGCCGTCCGGACCCGGCTGGGCGGACGGGCTCGCCGGCCGCCTGGCCGCCCTGTCCGCGGTACGCCGCGACCTGGGTCTCGGGCCGGCCTCCGGCGCCGAGGTCGACTGTGCCGACCGGCTCGCCCGGATCGCCGACCACGGCGACGGCACCCTGCCGCTGTCGTTCGCCGACGGGCTGAGCGGCATCGCCTGGGCGCTCGTGCGGTGCGGCCCCCGGCCGGACCATCGCGCGGCCGGGCGCCGGCTGGCCTCCCAGGTGGTGGCCCGCGCGACCACCGGCAGCGCGCCCGCAGGTGGCGGCTGGTGCAACGGTGATCCCGGCGTGGCTCTGGCCGGCGTCTGCGTGCCGCACGAGATGTCGGCCGCCGACGTGACCGCCCTGGCCGACGGCCCGGCCCAACGGGACCTGTCGCTCTGCCACGGCGAGCTGGGCGTGCTGGAGGTGCTCGGGACGATCGCGGCCGCCGACCAGGCCTCCCCGGCCGCCGCCGCGCTGCGCCGGCAGACCGGCTGGGTGCTGGAGGTCCTGCGCCGCGGCGGCCCGGTGTGCGGGGTGCCCGGCAACGTCCTCACGCCCGGCCTGCTGACCGGGCTCGCCGGCATCGGGTACGGCCTGCTGCGGCTCGCCGGCCCGCGCGAGGTGCCCTCGGTCCTGCTCCTGCAGCCCGTCCACGACCTGGCATCGACAGTCAACCATCCGACAGAGGGGATCTGATCCATGTCTGAGATCAAAAACGACCAGAACGACGAGTGCGGCGAGAGCGAACAAATCACCGAGCACGCCGTCGGCCGCCTGCGCCTGCTGCCGTCGGTCTCCTTCGGCACGCGGGCGGCTGCCCTGGCCCAGATCGCCCTGCCAGTCGCCGTGGTGACGGCCGGGATCACCGCCGCGGTGCACGGCATGGGGGCGGAGAACCTGGTCGCCATCGAGACCAGTTGCTGCCCGCCGTCCCCTCGGTAGCGGCGGCCGGCGAAGCGCTGTCGGCAATCCTTGTCAAGCTGTTACCCGGCGGACACCCCGAGTAGGTTCACCCGCATGCGTCCACACTCGACGATGTTGATCGGCCGGGACCGCGAGGTGAGCGTAGTAGAAAGGGCCTTGGCGGAGGCCCGGGGAGGCCGCGGCGGCGCGGTCTTCGTCACCGGCGAGGCCGGCATCGGGAAATCCCGGCTGCTGTCCACGATGACCGAGATCGCGTACGCCGCCGGCATGCGCCTGATGCGAGGGCGGGCCAGCTCGGTCGGCCCGGCGACCCCGCTGCGGCCGCTCACCGAGGCGGCCCTCTATCTGCTCAGAATGGAACGGGTCGAGCCGGCTGAGCTCGGGCCGTACGGGCCGATCCTCGGCCGGATGATTCCCGGCTGGGGTGAGCCGCCCACCGGAGGCGGCGAGTCCCTGGTGGTGCTGGCCGAGGCCACCCTGCGGCTCACCGGGCTCGCCGGCCACAACCGCGGGTGCCTGCTGAGCCTGGACGACCTGCACGACGCCGACTCCGAGACGCTGGCGGTGCTGGAGTATCTGGTGGACAACGTCGACATGCAGCCGACCCTGCTGATGGGCGGCATCCGCGAGGGCGACAGTGTGGCGTACGCGCTGGCCAGGACAGCCGCCCAGCGGGGCCGCTGCGCCTTGATCGAGCTGGGCCCGCTGCGCCGCCCGGCGCTGCGCCGGATGGCCGGCGCCTGCCTCGGCGTCGACGGGAGGCAGTTGCCCGAGACGGCGATGGAGCTGCTGTGGGCCGGCAGCGCCGGGAACCCGTTCATGGCCGAGGAGATGCTCAAGGTCATGGTTGACGACGAGCTGATCGTCCCGGACGGCGGCTCGTGGCGGCTCGGCGAGCACGCCGCGGCGGTCACCCCGGAGCTCACCCGGCCGCTGGCCCGGCGGATGGCGATCCTCGGACCGCAGACTCTCGATGTGCTGTCGGCGGCGGCCACGTTCGGCCCGCGCTTCCCGCTCGCGGTCGTGCAGCTGGCCACCGGCCTGTCCGACCGGGTCATGCTGAGCCTGCTGCAGGACGACCTGGCCGGCCACCTGGTGGCTCCCGACGAATTCACCGCGGACTGGTACACGTTCCGCCACGCGCTCAACCGGGATGCGGTCCTGGCCCGGCTGGACCGCGCGGACCAGGTACGGCTGGCCGCCGCCGTGGCCGACGCTGTCGACACCCTCTTTCCCGACCACCCCGGCGAGTGGTGCGAGGTGGCCGCCCGGCTGCGGCTGGACGCGGGCGACCGTCCCGCCGCGGGCCGGCTGTTCACCGAGGCCGGGCGGCGGGCGCTGGCGAGCGGCGCCGCCGCCTCGGCGGTGTCGCTGCTGGACCGCGCCGCGGAGCTGCTGACCGACGCGTCGGACCGTGCCGACGCCCTGGAACAGCTGCTGCTGTCCCTCGCCGAGGCCGGCGAGGTGGAGCGGGCGCTGGCCTCGATCAACACCCTCGATCAGGTACGCGGGCTCACCCCCCGGCGACGCGCCCGTCTGCACACCCAGGTCGCCTGGGCGGCCGCCGTGGCGGGCCGGCTGGACGAGGCGGTGCACCAGGCGGCGGTGGCGCGCGGCCTGCTCGGCCCGGTCCCGGCCCCGGAGGACATCGCGCCGATCGACGTGGTGGAGGCACATCTCGCGCTCGACATCACCGGCGCCGACCAGTTCGCCCGCGCCGAACGGCTGGCCCGCCACGCCGCCACGGTCGCCGAGGCCGTACCGCTGCCGGTCGTCGCCTGCCAGGCGTGGCAGCTGCTCGGCGCCATCGTGCGGCACCGCGACCCGGACGAGGCGACTCGCTGCCTGGAACGTGCCAAGGTCCTCGCCGCCCGGCACGGCCTGCCGATCTGGGAGATCCACGCGCTGGTGCGGCTCGGCAACGACGATGCGCTGCGGCACGCCGACACGACCCGGCTGGAGCAGGCCCGCGACAAGGCCGGCCGGGTCGGCGCGGTGACCGCCCACTACCAGTCCGAATCCAGCATCGCGTTGCACACCATCCTGCGCGGCGACTACCCGGCGGCGCGTGCCCTCATCGATCAGGTGCTGGATGCGACGGTACGGCTGAAGCTGCTGGAGACGACGCGCTACCTCCTGCTGCTGCGGGCGGTCTGCGCCGGCCATGAGGGCGACCGCGCCGCGATGGACACCGCGCTCGCCGAGTTCGAACGGCAGGGCGGCAACCTTGCCCTGCACGCGCCCCGGGCGCACGGGCTCGCCGGGGCGTTCTGCGCGCTGCTCGACGAGGACCGGCGGCTCGCCCACGACGAGCTGGCCCGCGCGATGTCCGGCGTGCAGGGCGGCCCGAGCGTCTACTACCTCTCCGGCCGGCACGGCCTGCACCTGCTGATGCGGGTCCTGGCCGGCGAGGCCGGCTGGGCCGAATACGACGCGATGGCCGTCGACCCGGCGAGCGCGCTGCGCTGGGATCGGCAGTTCACCCACTTCGCGTACGCGGTACTGCTCGGCCGGTCCGGGCGCGGCGCCGAGGCGGCCGACGCGGTGAGCGCGGCGCTGGCGGCAGCCGAGCCCTTCGCGATGAGCCGCCACCTCGGCCTGCGCCTGGTGGCCGAGGCGGCGATCGACGACGACTGGGGCGATCCGCCGAGCTGGCTGCGCACCGCCGAGCGGTACTTCCACGACCGCGACGTACGTCCGGTGGCCGGCGCCTGCCGGTCCCTGCTGCGCCGGTCGGGCGCCCGGGTCCCGCAGCGCCGGGCCGGCGTCGACCGTATCCCGGCGCAGCTGCGGTCGGCGGGCGTCACCGGACGCGAGTTCGAGGTGTTGGAACTGTTGGTCGGGCGGATGGGCAACCAGGAGATCGCCGACCGCCTGCACCTGTCACCGCGTACCGTCGAGCGGCACGTCGGCAACCTGCTGGCCAAGACCGGGCTGCCCAACCGGGTCGCGCTGCGCGAGTTCGCGGCCGGCGTACGGGAATGACCCGGACGCCCGCAGGAAGGCAGCGTTCGCGGCCTCGCCACCGACGGTGACCCGGACCCCGTCGCCGGCGAAGCCGCGCACGTCCACCCCGTGGGTCACCGCATGCGCGACGAAGTCGCCGGTGTGCTCGCCGAGCGGGAGCCAGACGAAGTTGGCCTGGGTCGGCGGCACCGGGTAGCCCTGCGCCAGCAGCACGGCGCGGACCCGGTCCCGCTCGGCGGCGATCCGCCGGCACCGGTCGGCGACCTCGTCCTCGACGCTCAGGGCAGCGAGCGCGGCGGCCTGGGCGATGCCGTTGACGCCGAACGGGACGGCGACCTTGCGGACGGCCGAGGCGACCGCCGCCGGACCGGCCAGGTAGCCGACCCGCAGCGCCGCGAGGCCGTATGCCTTCGAGAAGGTACGCAGCACCGCGACATTCTCGGCACCGCGTACCAGATCCAACCCGTCGAGCACCCCGGGATCGGTCACGAACTCCCGGTACGCCTCGTCGATCAGCACCAGGACGTCGGACGGCACGCGGGCGGCGAAGCTCCGCAGCGCCGCGCCGGAGACGACAGTGCCGGTCGGGTTGTTCGGGTTGCAGACGAAGACGACCCGGGTGCGGGGCGTGATCGCGGCCAGCATGGCATCGAGGTCGTGCGCATGGCCGTCGTCGAGGGCGACCGGCACGCCGGTGGCGTTCATCATCCGGGCGAAGACCGGGTAGGCCTCGAACGACCGCCAGGCGAACACCACCTCGTCGCCGGGCCGGCACAGCGCCTGGAGCACCTGCAGGCACAGCGCCACCGAGCCGCAGCCGACCGCGAGCCGCTCGGCCGGCAGTTCGTACTTGAGGGCGAGCCTGTCGAGCAGGTCCGTCGCGCCCATGTCGGGGTACCGGTGCGATTCGGCGACGGCGGCGGCGATCGCGGCGGAGACCGGCGGCGGCAGCGTCGCCTCCGGCAGCTCGTTGTTGGCCAGCTTGGCCGGCAGCGACTCGGATCGGCGTGCCGCATATCCCGGCAGTGCGACAATTTCGGCCCGCGGTGTGATCGGCATTCCGGCACCCTCCATTGTGGTTTATAAAATGGTAAGGTCGCCTTTCGCGCGCTCGGGTCAAGGAGGACGAATTCATGTCTGATCCCGTGTCCACCAAGCCGGACGACCGCCCCGCTCTCGACCTTTTTCACGGGTATGCTCTCGCCAGTGCGATCGCCGCGCTCGAAATGGCCGGCGAATTGTCCGCGCTGGAAAATGGCGGAATAACTCGCGCCTGGCTTCAGGGCCGCGACGAGCTCCTCGCCGCCACCCTGCGCTACCTGTGCCACCGTGGCGTCCTGCGGGAGTCCGACGAGCGTTTCACCCTCACCGAGTACGGCTCCCGGGTGTACGCCGACCGTGGATTCCTCGTCTGGCTGGTCGGCGGATACGGCGAGCCGATGCGCCGGATCGACGCGTTCCTCGCGCAGACCATGCGGTACGGGACCGACGTCACCCGGGACGGCCGGTGGGTGGCCGGCGGCACCGCGATGATGGCCCGCACCGATGTCGTCCCGCAGGTGATGGAGACCCTGGCGACGGTCTCCTTCAGCACCGTGCTGGACCTCGGCAGTGGCAACGCCCGCTTCCTGATGGCCGTCTGCGATCGGTTCGGCGCCTGCGGCATCGGCGTCGACGTCGACGCCGCGGCCCACGCGGCCGCCGGAGAGGCCGTCGCGGCCAACGGTATGCAGGACCGGATCGAGCTGGTCCGGGCCGACGTCCGCGCGCTCGACGAAATTCCCGGGATCGACAAGGTCGACCTCGTCGTCACCTTCTACCTCCTGCACGAGATCCTGGCCGGCGGCCGCGACGCCCTGCTGACCTACCTCACCGACCTGGCCGGCCGCCTTCCGGCCGGCGCCAAGCTGCTCGTCGGCGAGATCGAGCCGCCGATCGACGGGGAGCCCGGCCAGCCCTTCACCCCCGAGTTCACCTACGTGCACGCGCTGGTCCGGCAGACCCTGCTGCCCGCCGACGGCTGGCGCAGCGTGCTGACCGAGGGCGGCTTCGACGTCCGCGAGGTCGTCCGATGCCGCGTCCCCGGCGGCATTCTGCTGCTGTGCGAGAAGCACCAGTAGCTCAGTCGAAGTCGTTGATCAGGGCGAACAGCTCCTCGTCGCTCGCGGACTCGACAGCGGCGCCGGCGGTGGCCGGCCTCCCGGCCGCCTCGGCTGCCACGTCGAGCAGCGCGTGCAGCTCGGCGGCGATCTGACCGAAAGCCTCCGGATCCGCCGCTGCCCGGCGGATCTCGGCGGCGAGGGCGGTGAGCCGCGCGGCGATCGGTTCACCCGCGGGCGTACGCCCGGCGTCCACCAGGTCGGCCAGATGCCGGACGACGGCGGCCGGTGTCGGGTGGTCGAAGACGAGGCCGGCGGGAAGGTCGAGCCCGGTCGCGCGGGCAAGCGCATTGCGCAGCTCCAGCGCGGTGAGCGAGTCGAAGCCCAGATCCCGGAAGCTGCGATCGGTGTGTACCGCCACCCGGTCGCCGTGGCCCAGCACAGTGGCAACCGTTCCGCGTACGAGATCGGCCAGGACCCGGCCGCGGTCCGCCTCGGGCAGTCCGGCGATTCCCGTCAGTCCACCGATTGCCGGGGCGGCGGGCCGCGCCACCGGGCCGCGCAGCAGCGGGTGGTCGCCGCGGCCATCCAGGTGGGTGAGGGCCACGACCGCCTCGCCGGTGCTCGGCGCGGCGTCGAACAGGCCGAGAGCGTCCGCAGTGGACAGCGGCCGCAGGCCGGCCCGGGCCAGCCGCCGCCGGTCGGTCTCGGTCAGGGTGCGGGTCAGGTCGCTGCTCTGCTCCCACAGGCCCCAGGCCAGCGACTGGGCGGGCAGCCCCCGGGCCACGCGATACTGGGCGAGGGCGTCCAGGAAGGAGTTTGCAGCCGCGTATCCGGCCTGTCCCGCGGTGCCGAGCAGCCCGGCGACCGAGGAGTAGAGGATGAACGCCGACAGGTCGAGGTTCTTGGTCAGCTCGTGCAGGTGCCAGGCGGCGCCGGCCTTGGCGGCCAGCACCGCGTCGAGGCGGGCCTCGCTCAGGTCCGTGACGGGTGCGTCGTCGAGCACGCCGGCCGCGTGGACGACAGCGGTGAGCGGGTGTTCGGCGGGTATGGCCGCGAGCACCGCCGACAGCGCGTTCCGATCGGTCACGTCGGCGGCGGCGTAGACCACCTCGGCGCCGGCGATCCCGGTGGCTCCCGGTGCGGCTGCTCCGCTGCGGGAGACCAGGACCAGCCGGCGTACGCCGTGTTCGCCGACCAGGTGGCGGGCGAGCAGCAGGCCGAGGGTCCCGGTCCCGCCGGTGATCAGTACCGTGCCGCGGTCCCATCGCACCGGCTCCCGGCCACGGTCCGGGCGGGCCGGGGTCAGCCGGGGTGCCAGCAGACGGCCGCCGCGCACAGCGAGTTGCGGTTCGCCGGCGGCGGCCAGCCCGGGCGGCACTTCGCCGGTGTCGAGGTCGGCGAGCACGATGCGGCCCGGGTGTTCGGTCTGCGCGGCACGCACCAGCCCCCAGACCCCGGCGGCGGCCAGGTCGGTGACCTCCTCGTCGCCGGTCAGCACCGCCCCGCGGGTGGCCACCACCAACGTCGCGCCGGTGGTCCGCGCGTCGGAGACCCACCGCTGCACCACGCCCAGCGTCCGGCCGGCCACCGCACGGGCGGCAGCCGCAACGTCCCGCTCACCGGGTTCGGAAACGGCGTCCAGGACCACCGTCGCGGGAACCGGCGCGCCGGCGTCAAGGGCGGCGAAGAACGCCGCCGGGTCACCCACGGCACTCGGCGCCGAGCCATCAGTGGCGGGTAGTGGTGTCCAGGTCAGGCGGTGGAGGCCCTCGGTGGCCGTGGTCAGTGTCCGGCGGTCGGCCGGGCGCAGGAGTACGGAATCCACGGTGCCGACCGGTGCGCCGGTGGCGTCGGCCAGGGTCAGGGAGGCCTCTGCGGTTCCGGCTGGGCGGAGCCGGACCCGGAGGGCGGTGAGCCCGGTGGCGTACCGGATCAGGCCGGTCCAGGCGAAGGGCAGCCGCAGCGGCTCGGTCCCGGCCAGCAGCAGTGGGTGCAGTGCCGCGTCGAGCAGGGCGGGGTGCAGGCCGTAGCGGCCGGCGCCCGGCCGGTGGGCATCGGGCAGCTCGACCTCGGCGAACAGTTCGCCGTCGCCGCGCCACACCCGGCGTACGCACCGGAAGGCCGGCCCGTACGCGTACCCGGCGGCGGCGAGCGTGTCGTAGAAGCCGTCCAGGGGCACCTCGGTGGCGGCCGGTGGCCACACCGTCAGTCCCTCACCGGTGGCCGCCGACGCGGGACCAACCACGCCCTGGGCGTGCTGCGTCCAGGGGTGGTCCCCGCCGTCGGGCCGGGCGTGCAGGGTGGCCGGGCGGTACCCCGACTCGTCCACCTCGGCCACCGTGAGCTGGACCTGGACGGCCCTCTCGGCGGGCAGGACGAGCGGCCTGGTCAGGGTCAGCTCGGCAACCCGCGGCGCCCCGGCCTGCTCGCCGGCGCTCGTGATCATCTCCACCACCGCGGTCGCCGGGACGAGGACCGCGCCCGCGACGGTGTGGTCGGCCAGCCACGGGTGGGTACGCACCGACAGCCGCCCGCTGAACACGAGGGCGTCCCGGCCGGCGAGGCTCACCGGTGGCCCGAGCAGAGGGTGGTCCGCGCCGGGGGCGTCGATCCAGTGCCGCTCACGCTGGAACGCGTACGTGGGCAGGGAGACCTGGCGTGCGCCGGGGAAGACGGCCGGCCAGTCCGGGGTGGCACCGCGCAGCCGCAGCAGCCCGACCGCCCGCGCGACCCCCTCGGCCTCCGACCGGTTGCGCCGCAGCGTCGGGATGAACTCCCCGTCCGGCTCCGTCAGGCAGGCCCGGGCCAGCGAGGTCAGGACCGGGTCGGGGCCGATCTCGATCAGGTCGGTGACACCCTCGCGCTCCAGGCGGCGCACCCCGTCGGCGAAGCGCACCGCTTGCCGGATGTGGCGTACCCAGTAGTCGGGCGACGCCAGCTCCTCGGGGCGGGCGAGATCGCCGGTCACGTTCGAGACGATCGGGATGCGCGGCGGATGGAACGTCAGGCTCTCGGCCACGGTGCGGAACTCGTCGAGCACCTCGTCCATGTGCGGCGAGTGGAAGGCGTGCGACACGGGCAGGCGCGCCGTCCGCACGCCGCGGGTCCGCCAGGCGGCTGCGATCTCGTCGGCCGCGTCGGCGTCGCCGGAGATGACCACCGCCCGGGGGCCGTTCACCGCGGCGATGCTGAGCCGATTGCCGTACGGGACGAGGGTCTCGCGTACCTCGGCTTCGGCCGCCTCGACCGCCACCATCGCACCGCCGCCGCGGGCCGCCTGCATCAGCCGCCCGCGCTCGGCGATCAGCCGGCACGCGTCCGGCAGGTCGAGAACGCCGGCGACGCAGGCGGCCACGATCTCGCCGACCGAGTGGCCGAGGAGGTAGTCGGGGCGCAGTCCATAGTGGTCGAACAGGCGGCAGAGGGCCACCTCGACGGCGAAGAGGGCGGGCTGGGTGAACTCGGTACGGCCGAGCAGGTCCTCCCCGGCCGGCGCGAACAGGACGTCCTTGAGCGGCCGGGGCAGGTGCGGGTCGAGGTGGCGGCAGATCTCGTCGAGCGCCGCGGCGAAAGTGGGGTCGGTCGCGTACAGCTCCCGGCCCATGCCGGGGCGCTGGCTGCCCTGTCCGGTGAGGAGAAAGGCGGTCCGGCCCGGCCGGCCACGGTGGCGGGCGGGCTCCACCCCCTCGGCGATGGCGATGAGGCCGCGCAGCAGCGAGTCGCGGTCGGCGCCGGTCGCCACGGCGCCCTGGCCGAGAAGGGCCCGCCCGGTGGCGAGCGTGAACCCGATGTCGGTGACGGACTGCTCGGGGTGCTCTTCGACGTTCCGGGCGAGGCGGGCGGCCTGGGCGCGTACCGCCTCGGTGGTCGCGCCGGTCACGATCCAGGGGATGGCGGCCGGGGTGGTGGTCTCCGTACGTGCCGGAGGCTCTTCCGCCTGTTCCAGGATCACATGCGCGTTCGTCCCGGAAATACCGAACGACGACACCCCCGCCCGCCGAACCCGACCCCTCACCGGCCAAACCCGCTCCCCCGACAACAACTCCAACCCACCAGCAACCCAATCCACCCGCGACGACGGCACCTCACCATGCAACGACCTCGGCAACACCCCCGACCTCAACGCCCCCACCATCTTGATGACACCACCCACACCCGCCGCCGCCTGCGCATGCCCAATATTCGACTTCAACGAACCCACAAAAAACCCACCCGGCCGGCCATAAACCGCCGCCAACGCCCCCGCCTCAATCGGATCCCCCAACACCGTCCCCGTCCCATGCGCCTCCACCGCATCAACATCCCCCGGACCCAAACCCCCATCCACCAACGCCGCCCGCAACACCGCCTCCTGCGACGGACCATGCGGCGCCGTCAAACCATTCGACGCACCATCCTGATTGACCGCCGAACCCCGAACCACCGCCCACACCCGATGACCACGCGCCCGCGCCACCGACAACCGCTCCACCAACAACAAACCCACACCCTCCGACCACCCCGTCCCATCCGCACCCTCCGCAAACGACTTACACCGCCCATCCACCGACAACCCCCGCTGCCGCGAGAACTCCACGAACGTGCGCGGGCTGCTCATGACCGTGACGCCGCCGGCCAGCGCCAGATCGCACTCACCGGAACGCAGCGAACGAACCGCCAGGTGCAAAGCGACCAGCGACGACGAACACGCCGTGTCGACGGTGATCGAGGGGCCGTGGAGGCCGTAGCGGTAGGACAGCCGGCCGGACAGGACGCTGGACAGGTTGCCGGTCAACAGGAACCCTTCGAGCTCGTCCGGAGTCCGGGCGAGGCGGGAGGCGTAGTCGTCGTACATCGCGCCGGTGAAGACACCGGTGTTGCTGCCGCGCAGGGAATCGGGGTCGATACCGGCGTTCTCGAAGGTCTCCCACGCGGTTTCGAGCAGGAGGCGCTGCTGGGGGTCGGTGGCGGTCGCCTCGCGCGGCGACAGCCCGAAGAAGTCGTGGTCGAACATGTCCGCGTCGTGGAGGAAGCCGCCGTGCCGGGTGTAGGACGTGCCGAACCGGTCCGGGTCCGGGTCGTACAGGGCGTCCAGGTCCCAGCCCCGGTTGGCCGGGAACTCGCCCACCGCGTCCACCCCGTCGGCGACCAGCCGCCACAGGTCCTCCGGCGACGACACCCCGCCCGGGAAACGGCACGCCATCCCCACGATCGCGATCGGCTCGTCGTGGCCGGCCGGGCTGACGGCGGCGGCCCGTGGCGCCGGTTTCTCCTCGGCGACCCGGGCCAGCAGGTGCGCGCCGAGCCGTTCCGGGGTGGGGTGGTCGAAGACGGCCGTGGCGGTCAGCCGGATGCCGGTGGCCGCCGCGAGCCGGTTGCGCAGGTCCACGGCGGCCATCGAGTCGAACCCGAGGTCGTTGAAGCTTCGCCGCGGGTCGACCGCGTCGGTGCGGGTGTGGCCGAGAACCGCGGCTGCCTCGGCCCGGACCAGGCCGGCGACGGCGTCCGCCCGTTGGGGGCCGGGCAGTGCGGCGATCCGGGCGGCCCACCCGGCGGCCTTCGGCGCGGCGACGACCCGTGCGGTGGGACGCACCAGCGCCCGGAAGAGATGCGGGACGGGAACGTCGTCGCGCACCAGCCGGGACGGCTCCAGCACGGCCGGCACCACCAGGGGATCACCGGTGGCGAGGGCCGCGTCGAACAGGGCGAGGCCCTGCGCGGGGTTCAACGGCCGTACTCCCGCTCGTTCCCATCGGGCAAGGTCGGCCTCGCTGAGGCGGGCGCCCATACCGTGAGTGGCGTCCCACAACCCCCAGGCCAGGGAGGTGGCGGTCAGCCCACGGGCGGCGCGGTGGTGGGCCAGGGCGTCGAGGACGGCGTTGGCGGCCGCGTAGTTGGCCTGCCCCGGGGTGCCGACGATGCCGGTCACCGAGGAGAACAGGACGAACGCCGCGAGGTCCCGGCCCTGGGTCAGTTCGTGCAGGACACGGGCGGCGTCGGCCTTGGGGCGCATCACCTCGGCCAGGCGTGCCTCGGTGAGCGACGGGAGGGTCGCGTCGGCCAGCACACCGGCGGCGTGCACCACAGCGGTCAGGGGATGCCGATCGGGTACGGCGGCCAGCAGCCGGGCCAGCGCGTCCCGGTCGGCGACGTCGGCGGCCGCCACGGTGACCCGCGCGCCCGCCTCGGCCAGCGCGGCGGTCAGCTCGGCCGCGCCCGGTGCCGCCGAGCCGCTGCGGCTCACGAGCAGGAGATGCCGCACGCCGTACGCGGCAACCAGATGCCGAGCGATCAGGGCGCCGAGGCCGCCGGTACCGCCCGTGACGAGCACGGTCCCGTCCGGGTCGAGGCGCCGGACGTTCCCGGGGGTGGGACGGCGGCGGACAAGTCGCGGCACGTGGAACTCGCCCGCCCGTACGGCGATCTGCGGCTCCTCCGTGGCGACAGCATCCGTCCCGTCGGTGTCGAGGTCGGCGACCAGCACCCGGCCGGGGTACTCCGACTGGACCGAGCGGATGAGGCCCCAGACACCGGCGGCGTCGAGGTCGACATCGTCGGACGGGCGCACCGCCACGGCGTTCCGGGTGAGCAGGAGCAGGCGGCCGGGACGGTCCTCGGCCAGCCAGTCCCGCACGAGGCGCAGCACCTGCGCGGGGGTGGCCCCCGCGACGTCGGCGGTGACGACGTCGCTCATGTCCGCGGGCTCGGCGGGCACGACCTTCCAGTCCACTGTGTACAGGTTGTCGGCCGGCAGCGGGCGCAGGGCCAGGGACCCCACCGATGCCACGGGGGCGCCGTCGGTTCCGGTCAGCACGAGTGTCGCGGTGCCGTCGGCGTCCGGCGTGATGCGGACCCGGAGCCGGGTCGCTGTGCTCGCGTGCAGGGTCACATCGCGCCAGCTGAACGGCAGGAGGACGGCCCCCGCGTCGAGGACGAGGGCGTGCAGAGCCGCGTCCAGCAGGGCCGGGTGGACGAGATACGGCTCGGTGCTCGCGCTCAGCTGGATCTCGGCATACGTCGACGCGCCGCGCCGCCACAGCGATGCGAGGCCCTGGAGGGCCGGTCCGTAGCCGTAGCCGAGTTCGGCCAGCCGTGCGTACACCTCCCCGACGGGTTCCGGCGTCGAGCCCTCGGGTGGCCAGGTGGCCGAGGCTTCCTCGGTGGGCGCTTCGGCGGGAGCCAGGACTCCGGCGGCATGCCGGATCCATTCCCGGTCCGTGCGGGCGTGGATCGTGAAGGTACGGCGTGCGGCGGCGTCCGGGGCGGCAACTTCCACCTGCAGCAGTACGGTCTTCCCGGCGAGCTCGATCGGCTGTTCCAGCGTCAGCTCGCCCACCCGCGGGGTGCCGATCCGGTCGCCCGCCGCGGCGGCCAGTTCGAGCAGGACGGTGGCCGGCACGAGGGTGGTCCCGGCGATCGTGTGGTCGGACATCCAGGCATGCGCGGTGGGCGTGATGCGCCCGGTGAAGACGACGGCGGCGTCCCCGGCGTGTTCCAGCACCGCGGTCAGCACCGGGTGGCCGGTGGGTTCGAGGCCCGGGGTACGGGCGGCGGGCGCCGACCAGAAATGTGTCCTCTCGAAGGCGTACGTGGGAAGTGGGGCCGGGGTGGCGCCGGGGAAGAACGAGCCGGCGCGCAGCGGTGCGCCGTTCACGTGGGCGCGGGCGATACCAGCGGTGAAAGTGTCGGCCTCGTCGCGCCCCGCGCGCATCAGGGAGACCGTCGTGACCGTACTCCCCAGGCCGTTCGCGGCCAGCGGGGCCAGGACGGCGTCCGGGCCGACCTCGATGAGGACTGTCGCACCCAGGCCGGCCAGGCGGGCGGCGGCGTCGGCGAATCGGACGGTCTCGCGGATCTGCCGGGTCCAGTAGCCGGGCGAGGTCAGCTGCTCGGCGGTTGCCGTCTCGCCGGTGACGGTGGAGACGATCGGGATACGCGGCGGGCGGAACTCGATGCCGGCGGCGACGGCCTGGAAGTCGTCGAGGACGGCGTCCATGTGCGGGGAGTGGAAGGCGTGTTTCACGGCCAGGCGGCGTACGCGGCGGCCGGCCTCACGCCAGCGGGCGGCGACGCGCTCGACCTCGTCCTCGTCGCCCGACACCACGACCGAGCGAGGTGCGTTGATGGCGGCGAGACAGACCCGGTCCTCGTCCAGCGTCCGCCGGACCTCGTCGGGGTCGGCCTCGATCGCGGCCATGGCGCCGCCGCGGGTGGAGCCCATCAGCCGGCCGCGAGCCGCGACCAGCCGGGCGGCGGCGGCCAGCGGGAGCACACCGGCCACGTGGGCGGCGCTGATCTCGCCGATCGAGTGCCCGGCGAGCAGCCCGGGGACCGTGCCGTGGTGTTCCAGGAGCCGGAACAACGCCGTCTCCAGGGCGAACAGGGCGGGCTGGGTGTACGCGGTGAGGTGCAGCAGCCGTGCCCGAGGACTGCCCTCGGCGGCCCACATGACATCGCGCAGCGGCTCGTCGAGGAGTCCGTCGAAGGCGGCGCAGGCCTCGTCGAGGAAGGCGGCGAACACCGGGTACGCGGCAGCCAGGCGGCGTCCCATGCCGGCGTGCTGGGCGCCCTGGCCGGTGAGGAGGAAGGCAGTACGCCCGGAGCCGGCTGCCGAGCCGACGTGCAGGTTGGGTGCCGGGGCACCGGCCGCGAGGGCGCTGAGGCCGGCCCGAAGGTCGGGACCGAGAATCACGGCGCGGTGCTCGAAGGACGTACGGGTGGTGGCGAGGGCGAGGCCGATGTCCGCCGGGGACGCGTCGAGGTGGTCGCCCAGCCGGGTCGCCTGGGCGCGAAGGGCGGCTTCGGTCCGGGCGCTGAGAACCCAGGGGATGATGGCCGGGGTGGTGGTCCCCGCACCTGCCGGAGGCTCTTCCGCCTGCTCCAAAATCACATGCGCGTTCGTCCCGGAGATACCGAACGACGACACCCCCGCCCGCCGAACCCGACCCCTCACCGGCCAAACCCGCTCCCCCGACAACAACTCCAACCCACCAGCCACCCAATCCACCCGCGACGACGGCACCTCACCATGCAACGACCTCGGCAACACCCCCGACCTCAACGCCCCCACCATCTTGATGACACCACCCACACCCGCCGCCGCCTGCGCATGCCCAATATTCGACTTCAACGAACCCACAAAAAACCCACCCGGCCGGCCATAAACCGCCGCCAACGCCCCCGCCTCAATCGGATCCCCCAACACCGTCCCCGTCCCATGCGCCTCCACCGCATCAACATCCCCCGGACCCAAACCCCCATCCACCAACGCCGCCCGCAACACCGCCTCCTGCGACGGACCATGCGGCGCCGTCAAACCATTCGACGCACCATCCTGATTGACCGCCGAACCCCGAACCACCGCCCACACCCGATGACCACGCGCCCGCGCCACCGACAACCGCTCCACCAACAACAAACCCACACCCTCCGACCACCCCGTCCCATCCGCACCCTCCGCAAACGACTTACACCGCCCATCCACCGACAACCCCCGCTGCCGCGAGAACTCCAGGAACATGCCGGGCGTGGCCATGACTGTGGCTCCCCCGGCCAGCGCCAGATCGCACTCACCGGAACGCAGCGAACGAACCGCCAGGTGCAAAGCGACCAGCGACGACGAACACGCCGTGTCGACGGTGATGGCCGGGCCGGTCAGGCCCAGCTGGTAGGCGATCCGGCCGGAGGCGACGCTCGGAGTGGTGCCGGTCAGCACGTGCCCGCGGGCAGTTTCGGGAGCATCGGCCATCCTCGGGCCGTAGTCCAGGGCGGTGGCGCCGACGAAGACACCGGTTCCGCTGCCCCGCAACGACGTGGGGTCGAGGCCGGCCCGCTCGACGGCTTCCCACGCGGTCTCCAGGAGCAGCCGCTGCTGCGGATCCATCGCCTCGGCCTCGCGGGGCGAGATGCCGAAGAACGCCGCGTCGAACTCGCCGGCGTCGTACAGGAACCCGCCGTGCCGGGTTTGCGAGGCGGCGTAGACGTCGCCGAGGTCCCAGCCCCGGTTGGTGGGGAACGCGCCGACCGCATCCACCCCGTCGGCCACCAGCCGCCACAGATCCTCCGGCGACGACACCCCACCCGGGAAACGGCACGCCATCCCGACGATCGCGATCGGCTCGCCCGGATCGGCCGCGGCGGCCGGCTTCGGCTGGGCGGCAGTGGCGCCGCTCAGCCGGGCAGCGATGAACTCGGTTAGCGCGGCCGGCGTGGGGTGGTCGAAAAGGAGGCCGCTCGGCAGCGACAGGCCGGTGGCGTCGGCGAGGGCGGTACGCAGTTCGGTGGCCATCAGCGAGTTGACGCCGAGGTCGAGGAAGGGGGTGTGCGCCGGCACGCGTTCGCCGGGCCCGCTACCGAGCACGGCGGCAAGATGAGCGGCCACCAGCTCCTCCACGCCCAGCGCCGAATCGACGGACGCGACAGCGGCGGCAGGTGCGCCGGTGGGATTGTCGAACCAGTGAGGGCGGCGTTGGAAGGCGTAGGTGGGCAGTTCCACGCGGGGGGAATCGGGTTTGTCGAGGACGGTGGTCCAGTCGAGTGTGTGGCCTCGGACGTGGGCTCGGGCCACCGCTTCGAGGGCCGTGTTCGCGTCGGGGCGGCCGGACCGGAGCAGCGCGGCGGTGGCGGCTTCGCGGGCGCCGGCCGCCGCGTGGGCCGCCAGGACGCCGTCGGGGCCCAGCTCCAGGAAGGTGGTCACGCCCTCGGCCCGCAGGGTGCGGACCGCGTCGAGGAAGCGCACCGGTTGTCGTACCTGCCGGACCCAGTAGTCCGGCGAGGTCAGCTCGCCGGCCTGCACCAGCTCTCCGGTGACCGTGGAGACGATGGGGATGGTGGGCGACGCCAGGTCGAGCGCCGCCACGACCACCCGGAAGTCGTCGAGCATCGGGTCCATGTGCGGCGAGTGGAAGGCGTGGCTCACGTCGAGGCGCTTCGTCCGGTGGCCTCGGGCGGTCAGCTCGGCGGCGACGCGCTGGGCGGCCGCCTCGTCGCCGGAGATGACCACGGCATCGGGACCGTTGACGGCGGCGACCGCGAGCCGGCCCCGCTCGGCGGCGACCAGGTCACGTACCTCGTCCTCGGTCGCCCGTACCGAAATCATCACCCCACCCGCGGGAAGGGCCGACATCAGCCGCGCGCGGTCCGCGACCAGACGCGCCGCGGCGGGCAGTGACAGCACCCCGGCCACGTGCGCGGCGCTGATCTCCCCGATCGAGTGGCCGGCCAGATAGTCCGGGCGCAGACCCCACGATGCGAGCAACCGGAACAGCGCCACCTCGACCGCGAAGAGGGCGGGCTGGGTGTACGCGGTACGGTCGAGATCCGGTCCGCCCTCGGCGATGACCGCGGCGATCGGCCGGTCCAGCAACGGATCCAGCGCGGCGGCGACCTCGTCGAAGGCCCTCGCGAAGCGGGGGAAGGCAGCGTGCAGGCCCATCCCCATGCCCACCCGCTGCGAGCCCTGCCCGGTGAAGAGGAAACCCAGCCGGCCCGGCGCCACCACCCCGGACACGACGCCGGCCGCGGGCTTGCCGGCCGCCACCGCTTCGAGTCCGGTCAGCAGCCCGTCGCGGTCGCCGGCGGTGACGACAGCGCGGTGATCGAACACGGCCCGGTGGGTGACCAACGCGTGGGCCACGGCATCGGCCGGATGGTCGGTGGCGACCTCCCGCAGCCGCGCCGCCTGGGCTCGCAACGCCGCCGCGCTGTGCCCGGAGATCACCCACGACACCGGCCATTTCGGGGCGGTGGCGTCGCGGGATGCCGGGGCCGCGGGCGGCTCGGCCACCACCACGTGGCAGTTGGCGCCGCCCATGCCGAACGAGCTGACGCCGGACACCAGCCGGCGATCCGGCCGCGGCCAGCCGGTCAGCCCGGTCTGGACCTGCAGTCCCAGCTCGTCGAGGGGGACGCCCGGCCCGGGGGCGGTGAAGTTCAGGCTGGCCGGGAGTTGCCGGTTGCGGATGCTCAGCAGCACCTTGATCAGTCCGGCGATGCCGGCGGCGCTCTCCAGGTGCCCGACGTTGGTCTTGACCGAGCCGACCCGCAGGCGTGGCCCGTCGCCGCGCCCGGATCCGAGCACGGCTCCCAGCGCCGCGGCCTCGACCGGGTCGCCGGCGGGGGTGCCGGTGCCGTGCAGTTCGACGTACTGGACGTCGTCGGGGACGATGCCGGATCGTCCGTACGCCTCCCGGATCGCCTCCTCCTGCCCGGCCCGGCTGGGCGTGGTGAGCCCGTCGGTGGCGCCGTCGTTGTTGACCGCGCTGCCGAGGATCACGCCGTGGATCCGGTCGCCGGCGGCCAGCGCGTCACTCAGCGGCTTGAGGATGACGACGGCGCCGCCCTCGCCGGGCACGAAGCCGTTGGCCCGGGCGTCGAGCGCGTACGTCGTGCCGTCCGGCGACAGGGCGCCGAAACGCTGCTCGGCCAGCACGTTGCCGGACAGCAGGTTGAGGTTCACACCGGCGGCGATGCCGAGGGTGGACTCGCCGCTGTGCAGGCCGGTGCAGGCCAGGTGGACCGCGGTCAGCGAGGACGACTGGGCGGTGTCGACGACCAGGCTCGGCCCGCGCAACCCCAGGTGGTACGAGACCCGGTTGGCGATGATCCCGCGGTTGACGCCGGTCATGGTGTGCTGGGTGACGGCCGCCTCGCCCTGCTGATGCACCAGGGCGGCGTAGTCGTCCCGCAACGCGCCGACCACGACGGACGTACGGCTGCCGTGCAGTGCCGCCGGCACGATCCCGGCATCCTCCAGGGCCTCCCAGACCAGCTCCAGCACGAGCCGCTGCTGCGGATCCATGGCCGCGGCCTCACGGGGCGAGATGTGGAAGAACGCCGCGTCGAAATCCCCGACGGCGTCGAGGAAGCCGCCGCGCCGCGGCCCGGCCACCCCGTTCCAGCGCCCGGCGGGAGCCTCGCCGATCGCGCTGCGCCCATCGGCGAGCAGCCGCCAGTACGCCGCCGGGTCCGGCGCCTGCGGAAACCGGCAGGCGATGCCGACGACGGCGATGGGCCCTGGGACGCGGTGGATGTTCTCAGCGGACACGGTGATCCTCCTCGACGCGGCTCGGCTACCAGTCGACGCGCAGCCGGACGAGGCCGCGGATGGACAGCCCCGACTTCCAGACCACGGCGTCGGGCGCGGTGGCCAGGCGTAGCCGGGGGAAACGGCGCAGCAGGTGGTCCAGGACGATCCGCAACTGGAGGCGGGCCAGTGGCGCACCGAGGCAGCGGTGCACCCCGTGCCCGAAAGTCAGGTGGACGGCGTCGCGGCCGTGCGGGTTGAGGTGTTCCGGCCGCGCCCAGATCTCGTCGTCCCGGTTGCCGTGCATCAGCGACACCACCACCGCCTCGCCGGCCTCGACGGTGACCGTGCCGAGCCGGACCGGCGCCACGGCCACCCGGGGAAAGCTCAGCGGCGTGGCCGGCGTCAGACGCAGCAGTTCCTCCGCGGCCGGTTCCACGAGCGCGGGGTCGGCGCGCAGCTCGGCGAGGGCGGCCGGGTCCGACAGCAGCGCGAGCACCGAGAGCCCGATCTGGCCGACAGTGGTCTCGTACCCGGCCATCAGCAGGGTGAGGCCGAGCGTCAGCAGCTCGCCCATCGACAGCCGGCCCCGGTCGTGCGCCGCGATCAGCGCGGTCAGCAGGTCATCGTCGGTACGGCGGCGCTTCTGCTCGATCAGGTCGCCCATGTAGTCGACCAGTTCGAGGCGGCGGCGCGACTTCTCCTGCGGCGTGCTGGCCGAGATGTCGAAGAGCACCTCCACCCGGTCGCGGAACACGTCGCCGTCCTCCGGCGGGATGCCGACCACCGAGCACAGGACGGCCAGCGGCAGGGGCGTGGCGAGGCTCGCGATGAGGTCGGCGCCCGGCCCGGCGGCGGCGAGTGCGTCGAGGTGTTCGTCGGTGAGGCGTTCGACGTGAGGCGCCATCGCGGCGACCCGGTGGGTGCTGAAGGCGCCGCTCACCACCCGCCGCAGCCGGGCGTGTTCGGCGCCGTCCATGCTCATCATCGCGTCGGCGGCCGGCTGGGCGTCGTTGAATCGGGGCGCCCGCGGCCGGGTCGCCTCGGCCCGGCTGAACCGTTTGTCGGTGAGCACCAGGCGGCCGAGGGCGTAGTCGCGCACGAGCCACATCTTGTCGCCCATCGGCGTGACGATCGGGAGGACGCCGGCGCCGGCGGTCGTCAGGAACGCGGGGAGCGGTCCCAGGCCGTTGTCAGGCATCGGCGAATCGCCTCCACGAGCGGGTGTACGGGGCGAGCGCGCCCCGCATCAGCGTCAGCAGCTCCCCTTCCGAACCGCGCAGGAAGAAGTGGCCGCCGGGCAGCACGAACTGGTCGAAGCGGCCGGTGGTCTCCTCGCCCCACGGCGTCAGACCGGCCGGCGGCAGGTCCTCGTCCTCGCTGCCGGTGAAGGCCACCACCGGGCAGACGAGCGGCGGCCGGGACGGGTACTCGTACGTCTCGATCACCTCGAAGTCGGCCCTGATGGCCGGCAGGAAGTACCGCAGGAGCTCCGGTTCGTCGAGGATCTCCTGGGGCAGGCCGCCCAGCTCGGCGAGCCGGGCGACCACCCGCTCCTCGGGTGCGGCGTGCAGCGGCGGCCGCAGGCGCGGAAGCCGCGGTGCCGGGCCCGCCGAGACGAACAGGACGCACGGCTCTCCGGCACCGCGCCGGCGTAACTCGTGGGCCAGCTCGAAGGCGACCAGCGAGCCCATGCTGTGGCCGAAGAGCGCGTACGGCACGTCGAGCTCGTCCACGACGGCGGCCGCGAGCGCACCGACGAGGGCGTCCAGGCGGGTGTACGGGCGGTCGCGCATCCGGGTCTGCCGGCCGGGCAGCTCGACGGGGCACACCTCGACGTCCTCGCCGAAGGCCCCCCGCCACGGCTCGTAGACCTGCGCGCCGCCACCCACGTACGGCAGGCAGAACAGGCGGAGGGCCGGCGTCCGCCGGGGTTGCGGGCCGGCGATCCAGCCGCCGGCCCGCCCGGCCCTCGGTCGCGGTGCGATGGGGTCCACGTACGGTCCTCCCGGTCTATCGGCTGGTCTCCGGATCCAGGGCGTCGTCATCCATCGCCACGTCATCCGCGGCGCCGCCCCTGGCGACGTCATCCGCGGCGCTGTCGTCCTGGGCGTCGTCGACCACCGATCTCGCGATCTCGGGCTGCGGCACCCGTCCCACCAGCAGCGACGCCGAGCAGAGGACGGCCGTGGCGGCCATCGCGAGGTACATCGCCTGGTAGCCGAGCACACCGATCAGGGCGGCACCGGCCGCGATGGACAACGCCTGGGCGCCGCCACTGACCGAGCTGACCGCCGCGTTCACCCGGCCCTGCATGCGTCCGGGGGTGTAGAGGTGCAGGGCGGTGCCCAGGGAGACCATCACGAACGGGATGCCGAGCCCGAGCAGGACGACGCCGACCAGGAACAGCGGGATGTTCCCGGCCAGGCAGAGCAGCAGACCCACGGTGATCAGCGCGTAGCCCGCGCAGGTTGCCCGGACCTCGCCCCACCGCTTCACGAACGAGCCGGAGATGAGCCCGCCGACAACGGAACCGCCGCCCTGGAACGAGGCGATCACGCCGAGGAACGCGGCCGGCCGGCCCAGCCCCTGGATCGCCGCGAACACGGCGGTCTCCAGCAGCCCGACCACGAGCATGAACGCCACCGTCGTGAGCGAGAGGCGCAGCAGCAGCGGCACGCCCCGGACGAACCGGAACCCGGCGACCACCGACGAGCGGAGCGGCTCCCCGGCCGGCTCGGGCTCGGACTCCACGACGTGGACGGAGATCAGCAGGAGCGCGGCGATCAGGAAGGTGGCGCTGCCGAACACCGCCAGCGCGCTGCCGCCGAACGCCACGTACACCCCGGCGCCGACCACCGGGGAGACGATCCGGACGCCCTCGCCGACGGCCATGATCAGGGAGCGGGCCGACGCCGCGTCCTCCGAGGGCAGGACGTCCTTCAGCAGCGCGGGCGGGGCCGGGCTGGCGGAGAGCACGCCGTACGCGAAGGTGACCAGATAGATGATCCACACCTGGCCGTCACTGCGCACCGCCAGCAGCGTGAGGAACAGCGCCGCCATCGCGAGATCCATGCCGATCATCAGCCGCCGCCGGCTGACCCGGTCGACGATGTGGCCGAGCACCGGCGCGAACAGCCCGGGCAGCGTGATGGCCAGGAACACGATGCCGGCCGCGGCGTTCGAGCCGGTCAGATCCTTGACCCAGATCGCGAGCGAGAGGTAGACGGCGGTCTCGCCGAAGCTCGTCACCGCGCTGGAGGCGAACAGCGTCCGGAAGCTCCGGTTGGTGCGCAGCAGCGTCCACATGGCGACCTCCTCAGTGCTCGCCCATGGCGAGGCGCAGGCTCTTGGGCCGCATGTCGGTCCAGACCTCCTCGATGTGCTCCAAGCACTTCTCACGGCTGCCGCGTACGCCGACGGCCTGCCAGCCGGCCGGGATCGCGCGGCCCGCGGCCCAGATGGAGTACTGCTCCTCGTCGTTGACGACGACGTCGTATTCGTCCTCGGTCATGGCTGCTTCCTTTCGGTGGTCGGTTGGAGCTGGTGCACGGCGGCGACCAGCGCGCGCATGGTGGGGTCGGCCAGGAAGTCAGCCAGGTCGACGGTGACGCCGAGCTCTTCGTCGAGGCGGGCGAGCAGCCTCAGTGCCTTGATGGAGTGGCCGCCCAGCGCGACGAAGCTGTCGTCCGGGCGGGCCCGGGCCAGGCCGAGGGATTCCCGCCACAGCGCGGCGACCGCCTCGGTCAGCGCGTCGGCGGCGGGCTCCTCGGGAGGCTCCTCGACGGTGGTGTCCGGCGCGTCCAGGGAGGCCAGCAGCGCGGCGCGGTCCACCTTGCCGTTGGCGTTGAGGGGGAGCCGGTCGGCGACGGCCAGGGCGGGGATCATGTACGCCGGGAGCCGCGTGCGCAGTTCCTCGGCGAGCCCGGCGGCGTCGCGGGGGCCGGTGACCCAGCCCAGCAGCTCGGCACTGTCGGCGGTGGCGCGGGCGGCGACCACCGCGTCGTCGACGCCCGGCAGCGAGCGCAGCGCGTGCTCGATCTCGCCGAGCTCCACCCGGAAGCCGCGGACCTTGACCTGGTCGTCGTTGCGGCCCCGGAAGGTGAAGGTTCCGTCCGGCAGCATGCGCACCCGGTCCCCGGTGCGGTAGAGGCGGCCGGGGCCGAACGGGTTGGGGACGAAGGACGCGGCGGTGAGAGCGGGGTTGCCGTGGTAGCCGCGGGCCAGGCCGTCGCCGCCGACGTACAGCTCACCCTCGACGCCGGGCGGGACCGGTTGGCCGTCGGGTCCCAGCGCGTACGCCGTCGAACCGGAGACCGGCCGGCCGATCGGTAGCGGGCCCGGGTCGAGCCCGGCCGCCGTCACCTGCTGCAGGGTGCTGACCGTGGTGTTCTCGGTCGGGCCGTAGACGTTGACGACCGAGCCGGGCGGCCGGTGCGCCAGCAGCCGGGCCAGCCGCTGTTCGTCGGCCCTCTCCCCGCCGAAGATCAGCAGGCGCAGTTCGCCGAGGGCGTCCGGCGCGAAGTCGATCACGGTGTTGAGCAGCGCGGTTGGCAGCCCCAGCACGCTGATCCGGTGCTCGTCGAGGAACGCGCGCAGCCGGGCCGGCGACGAGACGTCCTCCCGGTCGCCGATCGCCAGCACGGCACCGGCGCCGAGCGCACCCCAGATCTCCAGGATGGCGGCGTCGAAGGCCGGGTTGCACAGGTGCGCGACGCGATCGTCACGCCGGTATTCCAGGCCGGCCGCTTCGGGCACGAGGCGGCTGATCGCGCGATGCGGAACGACGACGGTCTTGGGGCGTCCGGTGGTGCCCGAGGTGGACATCAGATACGCGGCGTCCTCCCCTGTGACGCGGACCGGGACGGCCGGGTCGGCTGCCGGGTGCGGGCCGCCGAGCAGCCGGTCCAGCCGCAGCACCCGCAGACCCGGGGGCAGCACGGGGGACGCCGCGGTAACCAGCGCCGCGTCGGCCACCCCGTCCAGGGCGACCCGCAGCCGTTCGGCGGGCTGGCCCTGGTCGACCGGCAGGTAGGCGCAGCCGGCGTAGAAGATGCCGAGGTACGAGCAGATCGCGTCGGCTCCCCGCGCCATCGGTACGGCGACGACATCCCCGCGGCGCAGCCCCGCCGCCCGCAGCCCGGTGGCGATGGCGACGGCCCGCTCGTCGAGCTGCGCGTAGGTGAGCTCGACGCCGTGGTCGCGCACGGCCGGTGCGTCCGGCTGCTGCCCGGCCCGCCGGCGGATCAGCTCCGGGAGCGGAACCCGGTCGGCGTGGATCGGGCGTTCGGGCAGACGCAGCGGGGCGTCCGGATTCGCGAACGCCGCACCGGCCGCCGCCAGCATTGCGGCGTGCACCTGTTCGGCGTGTTCCGGGGTGAACAGCCCGCTGAGGTACTCGAGCTCGGCGATCGTCCGGTTGGCCTGCCGAGTGACCGCCCAGAGCAGCTCGTACTTCGCCGTCCCGGTGGGCAGCAGATCGCGTACGGCCTGATGCCCGTCGAACCGGAGGGCGCTTGCTCCCACGTCGAGGTAGCTGAGGCCGGCCTGGACGAGCGGCGCCCGAGTGGGATCGCCGCCGGGTCCCAGGTCGTCGACGATCGTCTGGAAGCTCACCCCGCGGTGGGCCAGTGCCGAGGCGGTCGCCGAGCGCACCTGGCGGGCCAGATCCCGGGCGGTGGTCCCCTCCGCAACGGCCAGACGCAGCGGCACCGGGTCGACGAACATCCCGATCTCGCCGCGCTGCTCGGCCGTCCGCGAGGAGGCGGCGATCCCGATCACCACGTCGCGTTCGCCGGTCTGCGCGACGAGGCCCGCCACGTAGGCGACGATCCACGTCATGAACGGGCTCACCCGTTCCCGGGCGGCGAACCCCGCCATGTCGGCCACCAGGTCGTCCGGGCAGACGAGCCGGTGGACGTCGCCGGTGTTCTCCAGCGCGGCGGGCCGGGACAGGTCGTGCGGCAGGGCGATGGTACGGGGACAGTCCGCCAGGACGCGCCGCCAGTACGCGCGCGACTCCTCGTTCACCGCCCGCGCACCCTCCGGGATCGCCTCGGCCCGCGGCGCGGGCCCGGATCTGCCGGTGGTGTAGAGCTCGCTGAGGGCGTCCTCCAGGATCGCCAGCGACCCGCCGTCGCACACCAGGTGGTGCACGGTGAGCAGCAGCAGGTCGCCCTCGTCGCCACGCTCGACGGCCACCGCCCGCAGCAGCGGCGGGCGGGCCAGGTCGAAGGGCAGCCGGGCGTGCTCGTCGATCAGCTCCCGCAGCTTCTCGGCCGGCAGGCCGCGGCCGTCCAGCCACCGGCACGAGACGGACGCGCGGGCCGCGGTGACCGCCCGGCCGGGTGCCTCGAAGCCGCGCCGCAGGGCGGCGTGGCCGGCGACGAGGGCGTCGAGGGCGGTCCGCAGACGCGGGATGTCGATGCGGCCGGGGAACCGGTAGAGCGCGGCGATGTGGTAGACCGGCGTGCCGGGGCGCAGCCGTTCCACGGACCACAGCAGTTCCTCGGCCGGCGTGAGCGGGCGTTCCTCGCGCTCGGGGCGGGGGTCGGCCAGGAAGGCCAGCAGGCGCCCGAATTCCGGGTACTGGTAGAGCACGTCGATCTCGAGGTCGGTCCCGGTGACGGCGCGCAGGCTGAGGGCGGCCTCGACGGCCAGTGCGGAGTCGCCGCCCTCGGCGAAGAAGTCGTCCTCGGGGCCGGCGTGGTCGGCGCCCAGCACAGCACACCAGATCCCGGTGACCGCCTCGCGCAGATGGTCGGCCGCGACGTCGTGCTGCTCACTCATCGGAGCCTCCGGCGGGCTCACGCCCGACCAGCCAGTCGCCGATGGCGAGGGCGTCCAGGGCCGAGCGGGCGTAGGTGGCGACCGCTTCCTGCGGTGTCCGCACGATCGGCTGGCCGCGCAGGTTGAACGAGGTGTTCAGGACCACCGGGGTACGGTGGTCGTCGCCGAACCGGCGGATCAGCGCGTGGAACCGGGGCGCCAGCTCCCGGTCGACGACCTGGACCCGGGCGGAGCCGTCGACGTGGGTGATCGACGGCAGCTCGTCGCGGTACTTGTCGCGTACCCGGGCGACCACGAGCATGTGCCGGTAGAGGCCCTCCTCGCCGGGCTCGATCTCGAAATACTCGCCTGCCTCCTCGGCGACCACCGCCGGCGCGAACGGCCGGAACTCCTCGCGCTGCTTCACCACCGCGTTCAGGTGCGCGCGCATGTCCGGCGCGGTGGGGTCGGCCAGGATGCTGCGGTTGCCCAGGGCGCGCGGCCCGAACTCCATCCGTCCCTGGAACCAGGCGACCACCTTGCCCGCGGCGATGAGATCGGACGTCTCCGCCAGCAGCGCCTCGCCCGGAAGATGACGCACCCGGTGCCCGGGGCCGAGCGTGGCCAGGGCCGCCTCGATCTCGGTCGCACCGAACTCCTCGCCCCAGTACGGCATTCCCATCGCTGCCGGTACCGCGGGAACGTGGCTGCGCAGGACGTGCAGGGCCGCGCCGAGCGCGGTTCCGTCGTCACCGGAGGCGGGCTGGACGAACATCCGGTCGAACCGTCCGCTGCGGGCGATCAGGCCGTTGGCGGTGCAGTTGAGGGCGACGCCGCCGGCCATGCACAGATCCCGGTACGCCTTCCCCGGCGCCCCGTCCAGGACGTACAGCAGGCTCTGCTCCAGCGACCGCTGGAGGACGGCGGCGATGTCCATGTGCCGCTGCGTGATCGGGGCGTCGGGATGGCGGGCCGGGCCGAACAGCTCCTCGAGGCGGCGGATCGCCCCGCGGTGGGTCTCCCGCTCCTCCGGGGTCTTGTCGCAGGCCAGCAGCGGCACGCTGAGGCCGCCGTCCGGGCGCAGCGTGACCAGCCCGGCGTCCGGGAAGGAGCCGATGTCGCCGTACGGCGCGAGCCCCATCACCTTGTACTCGTCCATGCCGGGCAGGAAGCCCAGATACTGGGTGACGACGCTGTAGAGGATGCCGAGCGAGCTCCCGATCGGGTAGGTGCGCAGCGTCTCCAACCGGCCGTCGTGCCCGCTGAACAGCGACGTCGACTCCGTCTCGCCCATTCCGTCGGCGACCAGCACCAGCGCGTCCGCGAAACCGCTCAGGTGGTACGTGCTCGCGGCGTGCGCCAGGTGGTGCGGGACCCGGACGAGCTTGCGTTCCCAGTCCTGGTCCGGGTAGTGCGACCGCAGCACGTCGAGCTGGACCCCTTCGCTGTACGCCTCCCGGTACCACCGCCGCAGGTAGTCGTCGAGCTCGAAGGCCGCCGAGGGTTGATAGCGGAAGCCGTGGGCGACGAGGTCGACGTCGCTCAGGGTGGCGCCGGCCATCCGCAGGCAGGCGGCGACGGCGTCGGCCGGGAAGGCGCCGGTTCCCTTGACGCCGTCATGCCGTTCCTGCGCCGAGGCGGCGATCACGCCGTTCTCGTCGACCAGGGCGGCGGCCGAGTCGAGGCCCTGCACCAGGCGCTGTTCGCGGGGGTCGAGCCCGGGCATCATCCGCTTCTTGAGCGCGGCGGCCCGGTCGAGCCCGCTGATTCCGAGGACCAGCACGTCACTCTCCTGTCTGTGCGGTGGAGCCGCGGACGGCGTCGGCGATCGCCGTCACCCATGGACGGCGCAGCAGTTGGAAGTGGTCGCCATCGGCGTGGCTGACCGTGAGCGTCCCGGTCAGCCCGCGCCACGCGGCGGCCATCCGGTCACGGCCCTCGCCGCGGCCGAGGACGAGCTCGGCGGGGCCGGCGAACACGCCCGGCCGGTGGGCCGCCAGCCCGGTGAGCATGTCCCGCCAGAAGGCGATCAGCGCGGCCGTGGTGGGGCCGTCCAGTTCGGCGACGGCGGCCGGATCGATGCCGAGCGCGGCGAACAGGCGGTCCGTGTCGGCCGACCGCAGCAGGGGCGCGGGCCCGTGCTCGGCGACCTCGCGGCGGAGCTGGTCGAGGGTGGCGATGTCGGCCCGCTGCGCCGCGGCGTCGGCGTCGGCGTCCGGCCGTGGATCGGTGTCGATCAGAACCAGGCGGTACGTACGGACCCCGCGCCCGGCGAGCGCACGGGCCACCTCGTGGGCGAGGATGCCGCCGGCCGACCAGCCCGCCACCACCGGCTCCCGGTCGCCGAGAACGGGTGCCAGCTCGTCGGCGTAGCGACGGGCAAGTTGCGCGATGTCGGTCGCGCCGGAGTCCGCCCCGAGGTGCCCCTGCAGGCCGTACGCCTCGACATCCCCCCGAACCTCGGCCAGCAGATCCCGGTAGCTGAAGAGCGTGCCGCCGATGGGGTGGACGAGGACCAGGGGACGCGCACCCCGGACGCCGCCGAGTGGCACCACGGCCGAGCGGCCGGACGGCAGCGTCGCGATCCGCTCGGCCTGATCGGCGACCGTGGGGGCGGTGTAGAGGTGAGCGAGCGGGATCTCGGTCCCGAACTCCGAGCTCAGCTGCATGGTGAGTCGGATGGCGAGCAGGGAATGCCCACCGAGAGCGAAAAAGTCGTCGTGCACACCAACCCGCTCGACGCCCAGCAAGCTCTGCCAGACGGCCGCGATCCGCTGCTCGGTCTCAGTCCGGGGAGCCACCACCTCCCGACGAGACAACTCCTGCGGCTCCACCAACGCCCGCCGATCCAGCTTCCCACCGGCCGTCATCGGCAACGCCGCCACCGCCACCACCACCACCGGCACCGCAACCGCCGGCAACCGAGCAGCCAGATACTCCCGATCCGGCACCACCCCACCGGCCACCACCACATGCCCCACCAACTGCCGCCGATGCACACTCACCGCCGCCGCCACCACCGCCGGATGGCCACGCAGAACCGCCTCCACCTCCTCCAACTCCACCCGCTGACCCAAAACCTTCACCTGCAGATCCCGACGACCCAAAAACTCGATCTGACCATCCACCGTGTACCGGCCCAGATCACCGGTCCGATACAAACGACAACCCGCCCCACCAAACGGATCCGGCACAAACACCCCCGCCGTCAAACCCGGACGCCGCACATAACCCCGACCCACACCCGGACCACCCACCACGATCTCCCCCACCGAACCCGGCGGAACCAGATCGAGCCCCTCATCCACCAGATACACCCGGGCATTGCCATACGGACGCCCCAGCACCGGAGACGCGTGCGCGGCGATGTCCGCCACGGCCACCTCGACCGTCGTCTCGGCAGGCCCATAGGTGTTGTAGGCCGTCAACCCCGGACGGGATCGCAGTGCCTGCCACAGATCCGGCGGGCACGCCTCCCCGCCGATCGCGATCAGCCGCGGCGGGTACGGAGCGTCCAGCAGCCCCGCCTCCACCATCACCTGCACCTGTGACGTGGTGGCATCGATGACCTGAACCGCGAGCTCCGGATCCTGCGCCCACGCCACCAACTGCCGCGGATCACGGCCCTCCGCACCCGATACCACGACCAGTCGGTGGCCGCCGAGCAGGGGCAGGATCTGAGCCAGGAAGAAGTCCGAGATGAACGCCGACGACCCGGTCAGCACCCGGGCAGGGCTGCCGATGCGGGGCAGCAGCATGCGTTCGGCGAAGTTGGCGAGGCCGCCGTGCTCGACCATCACACCCTTGGGCCGCCCGGTCGAACCGGACGTGAACATGACGTACGCCAGATCCCGCGCACCCACCCGGGGCAGGACCGCGTCCGCGTCACCATCGGGCGGCAGCGACGGCCACGCACAGGGCTCCCGCGACACCACCACGACCGGCTCGGCATCCTCCACCATCGCAGCCAGCCGCGCCGCCGGCAGGTCCGGATCCAACGGCAGGAACGCACCACCCGCCTTCCACACCGCCCACACCGCCACCACCGCATCAACACCCGGCCGCAGGTGCAGACCCACCACGTCACCGCGATGCACACCGGCCACCACGAGGCAGCGCGCCAGCGCCTCGCTGCGCGCATCGAGCCCGGCGAACGTCACCATCTCCCCACCCGACTCCACCGCCACCGCTTGCGCCCATCTGCCCGCCCGCTCCCGCAGCAGCTCGTGCACCGGAACGTCGAACGCCGGCGCCGCAGCATCGCCGGTCCACGCGGCGATCCGCTCGCGCTCCGGGCCGCTCGCGGCCAACAGCTCCGACACCGGCCCGCGACCGCGAGCCCCCCGATCCGGATGGGCGAGGCGACCGGCCTCGCCGTGGGACCCTTCCCCGCCGACCGCCGCCAGCAGATCCGCGAACGACCCCAGCAGCCCCTCGGCCTCCCCGGCCGCGAAGATCCCGGCGCCGAACTCCACCGTCAGGTACAGCCCTTCGGTCGTGCGGGTCGCACTCAGGGACAGGTCGAAGTGGCTGTCGCGGCTCTCGATCGGCAGGTCGCGCACGGCGAGCCCGGTGGCCGGCCGGGATACGGCGGGGGTGAACGCGAACATGGTCCGGAACAGCGGGTTGACACCGTCGGCACGGTCGGGCGCAACCGCGCGGACCACGTGCTCGAACGGCGTCTCCTGGTGGGCGAGCGCCGCCAGGACCACCGATCGGACCCGCCGCAGATGGGCCAGGAAGTCGTCGGCCGGGTGGACCGTCAGCCGTACCGCGAGGGTGTTGACGAAGAAGCCCACCACCGGAGCCAGGTCGGGATGCGAACGCCCGGACACCGGGACCCCGACGGTGATGTCCCGTTCGCCGGAGCTACGGGCGATCAGGAGGCTGTACGCCGCCAGGTACGCCATGAACTCGGTCGCGCCCGCCTCCCGGCGAGCCTGGTCCAGCGCGGTCAGCCGGTCGGCCGGGACGAGCCGGGAACGCTCGCCGGGGGCGGCCCCGCGGTCGCTGGTCCGGTGCGGCCACGCCGAGGTGGGTACGTCTTCGAGCGTACGGCGCCAGAACGCGAGGTCCCGGTCGGCGCGGCCCGCCACCTGGTCGCGGTGCCAGGCGGCGTAGTCGGCGTAGGTGACCTCCAGCGGCGGCAGCTCGGCGGCGCCGCCCATGCCGTACAGCTCCCACATCTCACGTTCGAAGATGCCCATCGACCACTCATCGACGGCGACGTGGTGCGCGACGAACAGCACGACGTGCCGGTCCGCCGCCGTACGCCAGACATTGACCCGCAGCATCGGCCCGGTGGTGAGGTCGAACGGCTGCCGGGCCGCCCGCTCGACCAGCCCCGGCAGCTCGGTCTCAGCGGCGTCGCGCACCGTCAGGTCGGTCCGGCCCGCGAGACCGATCCGCTGCACGACCCGGCCGTCCGCGTCGAGGTGCAGCGTGGTGCGCAGGGCCTCGTGGCGGGCGATGAGCGCGTCCACCGCCGTGCCCAGTGCCGCCACGTCGAGCTCCCCGTGGATCTCGTAGCCCCAGGGAACGTTGTAGGCCGGGTTGTCCGGGGCGAGCTGCCACAAAAACCACTGCCGCTCCTGCGCGTGCGACGCGATCCCGGCCCGCCCCACCCGCGGAATCCGCTCGACCCCGCCACCATGCCGATCGACCAGCTCCGCCTGCGCCGCCACCGTCGGCCGCGCGAACACCTCGTGCAACGCAACCTCGGCACCCAGCTCCGCACTCACCCGCATAGTGAGCCGGATAGCAAGCAGAGAATGCCCACCCAGAGCGAAAAAGTCATCGTGCACACCAACCCGCTCGACACCCAGCAAGCTCTGCCAGACCTCAGCGACCCGCCGCTCCGTCTCAGTCCGAGGAGCCACCACCTCCCGACGAGACAACTCCTGCGGCTCCACCAACGCCCGCCGATCCAGCTTCCCACCGGCCGTCATCGGCAACGCCGCCACCGCCACCACCACCACCGGCACCGCAACCGCCGGCAACCGAGCAGCCAGATACTCCCGATCCGGCACCACCCCACCGGCCACCACCACATGCCCCACCAACTGCCGCCGATGCACACTCACCGCCGCCGCCACCACCGCCGGATGGCCACGCAGAACCGCCTCCACCTCCTCCAACTCCACCCGCTGACCCAAAACCTTCACCTGCAGATCCCGACGACCCAAAAACTCGATCTGACCATCCACCGTGTACCGGCCCAAATCACCGGTCCGATACAAACGACAACCCGCCCCACCAAACGGATCCGGCACAAACACCCCCGCCGTCAAACCCGGCCGCCGCACATAACCCCGACCCACACCCGGACCACCCACCACGATCTCCCCCACCGAACCCGGCGGAACCAGATCGAGCCCCTCATCCACCAGATACACCCGGGCATTGCCATACGGACGCCCCAGCACCGGAGACGCGTGCGCGGCGATGTCCGCGCACGTTGTGTCGACAGTCGTCTCGGCCGGGCCGTAGATGTTGTGGGCGGCCACCCCGGGCCGCGATTGCAGGGCCCGCCACAGGTCCGGCGGGACGGCCTCCCCGGCCGGCTCGAGCAGCCGCGGCGGGTACGGAGCGTCCAGCAGCCCCGCCTCCACCATCACCTGCACCTGCGACGTGGTGGCGCAGATGACGTCCACCGCCCGCTCCCGATCATGCGCCCGCTCCACCAGGTGGCGAGGGTCGCGGCCCTCCAGGCCGGAGAGGACGAGCAGCCGGTGGCCGCCGAGCAGCGGCAGAGTCTGTTCCAGGAAGAAATCGGAGATGAACGCCGACGTGCCGGTGACGACACGGGCGTGCTCGCCGACCCCGGCCCGGCGCAGCCGGGGCAGCAGCAGGCGCTCGGCGAAGTTGGCGAGGCCGCCGTGGTCCAGCATCACGCCCTTGGGCCGGCCGGTCGAGCCGGAGGTGAACATGACCGACGCCAGGTCCCTCGCACCCACCGCTGGGAGGACGGCGTCACCATCCCCATCGGGCGGCAGGGCCGGCCACGGGCACGGCTCCCGCGACACCACCACGACCGGCGCCGCGTCCTCCACCATCGCAGCCAGCCGCATCGGCGGCAGGTCCGGGTCCAACGGCAGGAACGCACCGCCCGCCTTCCACACCGCCCACACCGCCACCAGCGCATCCACCCCCGGCCGCAGGTGCAGACCGACGACGTCGCCACGACGTACGCCACCAGCCGCCAGGCGACGCGCGAACGCCTCACTACGCGCATCGAGCCCGGCGAACGTCAAGCTCTCCGCGTCCGACTCCACGGCGACCAGGTCCGGCCACCACCGCGCACGCTCCCGCAGCAGCTCGTGCACCGGAACGTCGAACGCGGGAACCGCCGCATCGCCGGTCCACCCGGCGATCCGTTCACGCTCGGGGCCGTTCGCGGCCAGCAGCTCCGACACCGGCCCACCGGCTGCGGCCAGAAGGTCCGCGAACGTGCCCAGCAGATCCTCGGCCTCCTCCGGCCCGAGGATCGCGGTGCTGAACTCCAGGTTCAGGTGCAACCCCTCGGTCGTACGGGCGGTGCCCAGCAACAGGTCGAAGTGGTTGCCGCCACTCGCGATCGGCAGGTCCCCGAGGGTCAGCCCGTCGGCGCCCGGTTCGGCCGGGCCGTCGCCGGATCCGGCGTCCGGGGTGAACGAGAACAGGGTGCGGAACAGCGGGTTGACGCCGTCGGCACGGTCGGGCGCGACCGCGCGGACCACGTGCTCGAACGGCGTCTCCTGGTGGGCGAACGCCGCCAGGACCACCGATCGGACCCGCCTCAGGTACGTCAGGAAATCCTCGGCCGGGTCGACGGTCACCCGTACCGCGAGGGTGTTGACGAAGAAGCCCACCACCGGCGCCAGGTCGGGGTGCGAACGCCCGGACACCGGCACGCCGACGGTGACGTCCCGATCGCCCGAGCGGCGTGCGATCAGGAGGCAGTACACCGCCAGGTACAGCATGAACTCGGTGGCGCCCGCCTGGCCACGGATCCGGTCGAGCCCGCTCAGACGGTCGGCCGGGATGAGCCGGGCGCACTCGTCGGCGGAGCCGGATCCCGCAGAGGGCTGGGGCCAGGACGACGTGGCGCCGTCGAGTGCCTCCCGCCAGTACGCGAGATCATCGTCCGCCCGGCCCGCCACCAGATCCCGGTGCCAGGCCGCGTAGTCGCCGTAGCGGACAGCCGGCGACGGCAGCACCGCACCGCGGTACAGCGCCCACAATTCCCGTTCGAGTATGCCGATCGACCACTCGTCGACGGCGACGTGGTGCGCGACGAACAGCACGACGTGCCGGTCCGCCGCCGTACGCCAGACATTGACCCGCAGCATCGGCCCCGTGGTGAGGTCGAACGGCTGCCGGGCCGCCCGCTCGACCAGCCCCGGCAGCTCGACGTCACCTGCTCGCGAGAAGGACATCGCGCCCGGTTCGGCGGCGCCGACCATCGGCACGACCCGGCCGTCCGCGTCGAGGTGCAGGGTCGTCCGCAGCGACTCGTGCCGTTCGAACAGGGTGTCCACCGCGCTGCCGAGCACGCCGAGGTCCAGCTCGCCCCGCACCTCGTAGCCCCAGGGAACGTTGTAGGCCGGGTTGTCCGGGGCGAGCTGCCACAAAAACCACTGCCGCTCCTGCGCGTGCGACGCGATCCCGGCCCGCTCCACCCGCGGAATCCGCTCGACCCCGCCACCATGCCGATCGACCAGCTCCGCCTGCGCCGCCACCGTCGGCCGCGCGAACACCTCGTGCAACGCAACCTCGGCACCCAGCTCCGCACTCACCCGCATAGTGAGCCGGATAGCCAGCAAAGAATGCCCGCCGAGAGCGAAAAAGTCGTCGTGCACACCAACCCGCTCGACACCGAGCAAGCTCTGCCAGACAGCCGCGATCCGCTGCTCGGTCTCCGTTCTCGGAGCCACCACCTCCCGGCGGGACAACTCCTGCGGCTCCACCAACGCCCGCCGATCCAGCTTCCCACCGGCCGTCATCGGCAACGCCGCCACCGCCACCACCACCACCGGCACCGCAACCGCCGGCAACCGAGCAGCCAGATACTCCCGATCCGGCACCACCCCACCGGCCACCACCACATGCCCCACCAACTGCCGCCGATGCACACTCACCGCCGCCGCCACCACCGCCGGATGGCCACGCAGAACCGCCTCCACCTCCTCCAACTCCACCCGCTGACCCAAAACCTTCACCTGCAGATCCCGACGACCCAAAAACTCGATCTGACCATCCACCGTGTACCGGCCCAAATCACCGGTCCGATACAAACGACAACCCGCCCCACCAAACGGATCCGGCACAAACACCCCCGCCGTCAAACCCGGCCGCCGCACATAACCCCGACCCACACCCGGACCACCCACCACGATCTCCCCCACCGAACCCGGCGGAACCAGATCGAGCCCCTCATCCACCAGATACACGCGGACGTTCCCGTAGGGCCGGCCGATCAGGGGGGACTCGTGTGCCCCGATGTCCGCCATGGTCGCGTCGACCGCCGTCTCGGCCGGGCCGTACGTGTTGTGGGCCCGCACGCCCGTACGGGATCGGAGTGCCTGCCACAGATCCGGCGGGCACACTTCCCCGCCGATCGCGATCACCCGCGGCGGGTACGGAGCATCCAGCAGCCCCGCCTCCACCATCACCTGCACCTGCGACGTGGTGGCACCGATGACCTCAACCGCGAGCTCCGGATCCTGCGCCCACGCCACCAACTGCCGCGGATCACGGCCCTCCGCACCGGAAACCACCACCAACCGGTGCCCGTCCAGCAGCGGCAGGATCTGCTCCAGGAAGAAGTCCGAGATGAACGCCGACGACCCGGTCAGGACGCGCACGTTCGCACCGGTCCCGACGCCGCCGCTGCGCAGGCGTGGCAGCAGCAGGCACTCCGCGAAGTTGGCGAGGCCGCCGTGCTCGACCATCACACCCTTGGGCCGCCCCGTCGAACCGGACGTGAACATGACGTACGCCAGATCCCGCGCACCCACCCGGGGCAGGACCGCGTCCCCGTCACCATCGGGCGGCAACGACGGCCACACACAGGGCTCCCGCGACACCACCACGACCGGCGCCGCGTCCTCCACCATCGCAGCCAGCCGCGCCGCCGGCAGGTCCGGGTCCAACGGCAGGAACGCACCACCCGCCTTCCACACCGCCCACACCGCCACCACCGCATCAACACCCGGCCGCAGGTGCAGACCGACGACGTCGCCACGACGTACGCCACCAGCCGCCAGGCGACGCGCCAGCGCCTCACTACGCGCATCGAGCCCGCCGAACGTCAGACGCTCCCCACCCGACTCCACCGCCACCGCGTCCGGCCACCATTGCGCGCGCTCCCGCAGCAGCTCGTGCACGGGGGCGGCGGCCGCGGGCGCGTCCGTGCCCCGCCAGGCGGTGAGCAGCCGGGTCTGCTCCGGGTCGAGCAGGACGGACGCACGGTGATGGGTCTCCCCGGCCCGTACCATTGCGTCCAGCACCCGCAGGTGGAGGTCGCGCACCTGGCCGACCTGGCCGTCGGTGAGGTCCCGGAGGGAGTAGCCGATCTCCAGGAGCAGCCCGCCGGCGTCGAGGTCGTGGCTGACGGTCACGTCCAGCGGGAAGTTGGTGCGCGCCACGCCGGGCTGCACCTCGGCCGGGTCCCGGTCGAGCGTGCCGTCCACGGTGAGCCGCGCGATCCGGTGGAAGTTGTTGTAGGTGAAGTTGGTCTCGACCAGCGGTGTGTCGCGGCCGAACTCCCGCTGGAGCAGGGCCATCGGGTAGCGGCGGCGCGGCAGCAGGTCCCGCTCGGCGCGCAGGACGCCGCGGACCAGGTCCAGCCAGCTGCCCTCGGACAGCCGCACCCGCAACGGCACCGTGTTGAGGAAGAGCCCGCGCGCCTCGGCACCGTCCGGCTCCTCCAGGCGCCCGTTCACCGTCGTGCCGATGAGAACGTCGGTGGACCCGGTGACCAGGCCGATCACCTTGAGATGGGCGGCGAGCACGACCGTCTTGAGGGGCACTGCGGCGCGCCGGGCGAACTCCTCCAGCGCCGCCAGCAGCTCGGCGGAGATCGGGGTGGTCAGGGCGCCATGGCCGGCGGCCTCGTCGCGGTCGTGTCGCTCCTGCGGCCGTACGACGAGGGCGGGACCGCCGGACCAGCGGGGCATCCGCCCAGCGGGAGCATCGGCGAGCCGGTCCCGCCAGAACTCCGCGATCTCCGGCGAGCCGGCCGCCGCCCGTTCCGCGGCGACGAAGTCCCGGTAGAGCGACCGGAGCGGCTCGGCCGGCGGCTGGTCACCGGCGAGCAGCCGCCGGTACAGGTCGGTGATCTCCGAGATGGTGGAGACCATGCTCCAGCCGTCCAGGATCGCGTGATGCTCGGTGATGGTCCACTGGAACGCCTGGTCGGACAGCACGTGCACGGCCATCCGGAACAGGGGCGCCACGGACAGGTCGAACCGGGCGTGCTGCTGCTCGCGGACGTACTCGCCCAGCGGACCGGCCGATCCTCCGCGGAGGTCGACGACGGTGAACGGCACCTCGACGGCGCTGTGCACCAGCTGCATCGGCTCGCCGAACCCGGCCAGGTCGAACGAGGTGCGCAGCACCGGATGCCGGGCCACCACCCGGTCGACCGCCTCCCGGAAGCACGCCTCGTCGAACCGGCCGGCCAGGCGCAGCGTCTCGACGTTGTGGTACGGATTGCGGGCCCGGTCGCGCTCCATCTCGAAGACCATGCCGACCTGCAGCTGGGCCATCGGATAGGCGTCGGCCAGCCCGGCCGGCAGCAGCGCCCGGTCCTCCGGAGCGACCAGGGAGAACGGCTGGGTCGCCGGCACCTCGGGGCGGATGGTCAGGTCCAGGACCGAGGCCTGTTCGGCGAGCGTCGGTGCGTCGAGGACCTGCTGGAGCTCGAGGGTGAGCCCGGCATCCCGGGCCCGGCCGACGATCTGGATGCTGCGGATGGAGTCGCCGCCGAGGGCGAAGAAGTTGTCGTGCCGGCCCACCCGGTCGACGCCCAGCACCTGGCGCCAGATGCCGGCCAGGGTCTCCTCGACGTCGCCGCTCGGCGGTACGTACCGCTGCTCCAGCGACGGCCGGTCGGTCCCCGGTTCCGGCAGCGCCCGCCGGTCGACCTTGCCCTGCGGGGTCAGCGGAAGGGCGGCCAGGGCGACGAAGTGGCGCGGGATCATGTAGTCCGGCAGGCCCCGGCCGAGCCAGGCCCGCAGCTCGTCGGCGGTCGGCGCACCCGTCCCGGCCGGGTCCGGCACCAGGTAGGCGACCAGCTCGGTGCGGCCCTCCGGGTCGGCGTGCGGAACGACGGCGGCTTCGAGGAGCCGCGGGTGGGTGGCAAGCGCGTTCTCGATCTCCCCGGTCTCGATCCGGTACCCGCGGATCTTGACCTGGGTGTCGGCCCGCCCGAGGTACTCCAGGCTCCCCTGCGCGTTCCATCGGGCCAGGTCGCCGCTGCGGTACAGGCGCGCGCCGGGGGTGCCGGACAGGTGGTCGGGCACGAACCGCCCGGCGGTCAGCGCCGGCCGGCCGACGTAGCCGCGGGCCAGCCCGGCGCCCGAGATGTACAGCTCGCCGGTGACGCCGACCGGGCTGGGCACGCCGTCGCGGTCCAGGACGTGCGCGCCGAGGTCCGGCAGCGGCCGGCCGATCCGGCTGACCGTTCCCTCCACGTGGCCGGCATCCAGCTCCAGGTACGTGACGTGGACGGTGGTCTCCGTGATGCCGTACATGTTCACCAGCAGCGGGGACGTGTAGCCGTGCCGGGACGCCCAGCGGCGTACCGACGGGCGGTGCAGGGCCTCGCCGCCGAAGACCACCACCCGCAGCGCGAGGTCGCCGCCGGCCCGCTCGTCCACCGTCTCGAACTGGCGGAACGCGGACGGTGTCTGGCTGAGGACGGTCACCCGTTCGTCGCGGACGAGCTGGTGGAACGCGTCGGCGTCGCGGCTCACCGCGTACGGCACCACCACGACCCGGCCGCCGCTGGTGAGCGCGCCCCACAGCTCCCACACCGAGAAGTCGAACGCGAAGCTGTGGAACAGCGACCACACGTCGCCGGGGCCGAACGGCAGGTGCTCGCGGACGCCGCGGATCAGCCGCACCACGTTGCGATGGCTCACGGTCGTCCCCTTCGGGCGGCCGGTCGACCCGGATGTGAAGATCACGTAGCAGCCACTGTCCGGATCGACCGCGGGAAGGACCGCGTCACCGGGATCCGTGTCGCCGGCGAGGTCGACCAGGGCCCAGGGGCCGCCCGGCACCCGGGACGCGGTGGCCGCGTGCACCACCACCAGCGGCGCCGCGACGTCGCGCAGCATGAACTCCATCCGCTCGGCGGGGAACGCCGTGTCCAGGGGCACGTACACCCCACCGGCCCGCACCACGGCCAGGCAGGCCACCACGGTCTCCCACGACCGGTCCAAGCAGACGCCGACGCACACCTCGGGGCCGACGCCGAGGCGGCGCAGCCGGCGGGCCAGCCGGTCGCTGCGCTCATCCAGCTCCCGGTAGGTCAGGGAGGTTTCGCCGCCGGTCAGCGCCACCGCGTCCGGCCGCGCGCGGGTCGCGGCTGCCACCAGCTCGTGCACTGTCGTCGCACTCGGGACGGGCGAGGCCGGCAGCGACCACGCCGCAACCTGTCCGGCCTCCCGGCCGGAGGCGAGTGCGAAGGTGGTGTGCCGCGACGACGGGCCGGCGGTCATCGCCCGCAGGCAGCGCACGTGATAGTCGCGCAGGAGTGTCACCTGGTCGGCGGTGAGCTTGCGGGTGTCGTACTCGAGCTCCAGGCGCAGCCCGGAAGCTCCGGCTTCCCTGCTCACCGAGACGAGCAGCGGAAGGCTCGTGCGTGACGAGCCCGACGGGCCCTGTCCGGCCGCGTCGATGCGCCACCCGCCCGTACCGTCGGCCAGGTCGCCGAAGCGGTGGAAGTCGTTGTACACGAAACCCGCCTCGAACAGCGACGCGCGGCCGAGCTCGCGTTGCAGGGCCGCCATCGGGTAGCGGCGGTGCGGCATGACCTCGTGCTCGGCGTCGAGGACGGCCCCGGCGAGGTCGCGCCAGCTTCCGTCCGGGAGCGTGACCCGGAACGGCAGGGTGTTGAGGAAGAGGCCGCACACCTCGGCGCCGTCCGCCTCTTCCAGGCGCCCGTGCGAGGAGAGGCCGATTGTGACGTCCCGGCCGCCGGTGACCGCGGCGACCACGCGCAGGTGAGCGGCGAGCACCGCGGTCTTGAACGGGACGCCGGCCCGGCGGGCGAACTCCTCGATGTCCGCGCGCAGGTCGTCGCCGAGCGGGGTGACCAGCGAGCCGTGGCCCAGTGCCTCGTCCCGGTCGTGGCGCTCGCCCGGCAGCGTTTCGCCGAGCGTGCCGTGGCCGGTGACCGACCAGCGGGGCAGCGGGCTCCCGTCGCTGCCGGCCAGGTGGTCGCGCCAGTAGTCGCGCGTCGCCGGGCTGCGCAGCGCCTCACGTTCCGCCGCGATGAAGTCCCGGTAGAGCGAGCGCAGCGGGGCGGCGCCGGGGTCGCGCCCGGCGAGAAGCTCCTCGTGCAAGGAGGTGATCTCGGAAAGCATGGAGGTCAGGCTCCAGCCGTCGAGGACGGCGTGGTGTTCGGTGACCGTCCACTGGAACGTCGTGTCGGACAGCAGGTGGACGGCCATCCGGCAGAGCGGCGCCTCGGTCAGGTCCAGCGGCGTGCCGCGCTGTTCGCGGAGGTGCTCGTCGATGACGGCCCGTTGCCTTTCCGCCGGTTCGCCGCGCAGGTCGCGGACGGTGAACGGGATCTCGGCGGCGGGGTGGACCAGTTGCAGGGGCTCGCTGAAGCGGCTCATCGCAAAAGAGGTGCGCAGGACCGGGTGCCGGGCGGTCACCCGGGCGAGTGCCTCGCGGAAGCACGCCTCGTCGAACGATCCGGTCAGCCGCATGGTGTGGACGTTGTGGTAGGGGCTGCGGCCGGGGTCGCGCTCCATCTCGTACACCATGCCTGCCTGCAGCTCCGACATCGGGTACGCGTCCGCCAGGCCGTCCGGCAGCAGCTTCCGGTCGTCCTCGGTGACGAGCGAGAACGCCTCGGACCGGGGTCCCGCCGTGCTCTGAGCGAGGGCGGCAGCGAAACCGGCCGGGGTCGGATCGGCCAGCAGGGCCGCCATCCCGGCGGTCAGTCCCGCCTCCCGGACCAGCCCGAGGACCTGGATGCTGCGGATGGAGTCGCCACCGAGGTCGAAGAAGTTGTCGTGCCGGCCGACCCGATCCACGCCCAGCACCCGGCACCAGATCTCGGCCAGCAACTCCTCGACCGGCCCCTCCGGCGCCACGTACTCCTGCGCCGCTTCCGGCCGGACCGACTCCGGATCCGGCAACGCGCGGCGGTCCACCTTCGCCCGCGGCGTCAACGGCAGAGCGTCCAGAAAGACGAACAAGCGCGGAACCATGTACGCCGGAAGCCGGGCGCCCAGCCACGACCGCGCCTCACCGGACGACAGACCCCCGCCGTCCGCCACCAGGTAGGCCACCAGGTCCCCGCGCGCGGCGACCACCACGCATTCCCGGACGTCCGGGTGCCCGCGCAGGGCGGCCTCGACCTCGCCCAGCTCCACCCGGTAGCCGCGGACCTTGACCATGTGGTCGGTACGGCCCAGGAATTCCACCAGGCCGTCCACCGACCACCGGCCGCGGTCCCCGGTGCGATAGAGGCGTTCCCCGGCCCGGTACGGATGCGGCACGAACCGCTCGGCGGTCATCGCCGGGCCGAGGTACCCGCGCGCCAGGCAGGGACCCGACACGTACAACTCGCCCGCAGAGCCCACCGGCACCGGCAACCCGGCCTCGTCGAGAACCCACACCTGGGTGTTGACCAGGGGCAGCCCCAACGGCAACGCACCCGCCGGCACCGAGCCCCGCCGGTACACACCGCACACCGAGAACGTGGTCGTCTCCGTCGGCCCCCAGCAGTTGACCACCTCCAGATCCGGGCAGCGGTCCAGGATCCGCGTCACGTGCCCCGGCGAGACGGTCTCGCTGCCGGTCAGCAGGCGGCGCAGGCCGTCGAACATGCCCGGCTCGTGGTCGACCAGCAACGCGAACAGGGACGCCGTCGCGTGCAGCACGGTCACGTCGAACCGGGCGACCCATGCCGCGATCTCCTGCGGCCCGAACCGAACCGCCGGCGGCAGTGCCAACCGGCCACCACCGGCCAGCGGCGCCCACACCTCGAACGTGGACACGTCGAACGAGGCGGGCGCGATCTGCAGCAGGGTGTCGCCGGCCGGCACCGTCATGGCGTCGCCGGCGTGCATCAGCTCGCTGACGTTGCGGTGCCGGGTCACCACTCCCTTGGGCTGCCCGGTCGACCCGGACGTGAAGATCACGTAACAGCCGTGGTCCGGCCCGGCACCGCCCGGGAGGTCGTCGGCGTCGCCGTCGGCCCACAGCTGTTCGCCGGCCACGAGCTGCTGCCAAGGGCCCTCGGGAACGGCGTCGCCGGCGGTGAGCACGAGCGGCACCCGGGCCCGGGTGAGCATGAACCGTAGCCGGTCGGCCGGGAGGTCGGGGTCGAGCGGCACGTACATGCCGCCCGCCTTGAGCACGGCCAGCCAGCTGGTCACCATCGCGACCGAACGGCGGACGGCGACGCCGACCGCGGTGTCGGGGCCGACGCCGAGGTCCCGCAGCCGCCGCGCCATCCGGTTGGCCCGCGCGTTCAGTTCGCCGTACGTCAGCGACCCGGTCTCGGTCACGAGCGCCACCGCGTCCGGCGCCTCGGCGGCACGCCGTTCCACGAGCCGGTGCACGGGGTCCGCAGGCACGTCGGCGGTCCGCGAGTTCCAGGACTCCAGCAGCGCGCGCTCGCCGCCGCCCAGCAGGGGTACCCATCGATGTCCGGCGGTCGGATCCGCCGCCATCGCGGTCATCACACGGACGTAGTGGTCGCGCAGGACGGCGATCTGCACGGCCGGGAACGCCCGTGCGTCGTACTCCATCTCCAGGCTCAGACCGCCGGTTGCGGGATCGCGGCCCACCGCGACGACCAGCGCGAAGTGCGTACGGGAGACGTCGGTGAGATCGTCCCCGCCGTCGGCCGCCGCGACCGGGATCTGCTGGAAATCGGTGTAGACGAAGTTGGTCTCGAACAGCTGCGAGCCGCCAAGCTCCCGCTGGAGCGCGGCCATCGGGTAGCGCTGGTGCGGCAGCAGCGCGCTCTCCGCGTCGAAGACCGCCCCGATCAGGTCGCGCCAGCTGCCGACCGGCAGCTCCAGCCGGAACGGCACGGTGTTGACGAAGAGGCCGCACACATCGGCGCCGCCCTCCTCCTCCAGCCGCCCGTTCGCGGTGAGGCCGGCGACGACATCGGCGGAGCCGGTGACCAGGCTCATCACCTTCATGTGGGCGGCCAGCAGCACCGATTTGAGCGGCACCCGGCAGGTGCGGGCCAGGTCCCGCAGCCGGGGAACCAGATCGGCCGGCAGCGGGCTGATCAGCGAGCCCGGGCGGTGACGCTCGCCCGCGACCGGGTCGGCGGCCGGCATGACCGGGCGGTCGGCCGGCCAGCGCGGCAGGCGGCTGTCCGGCCGCTCGTCCAGCAGGTCCTGCCAGAACTCGCGGCTCTCCGGCGCGTCGCGGGCCTCCCGTTCGGCGGCTATGAAGTCCCGGTACGTCGACCGCAGCGGTGCAACCAGCGGCTGCCGTCCGGCGAGGAGCCGACGGTAGCCGTCGGTGATCTCGGCGACCAACGAGGCCAGGCTCCAGCCGTCGAGAATGGCGTGGTGCTCGGTGACCGTCCACTGGAAGGCGTCGCCGGCCAGCACGTGCACGCCCATCCGGCACAGGGGCGCCGCCGTCACGTCCAGCGGCGTCCGCCGCTCGGTGTCCAGATAGGACGTCAGGGTCGCCCGGACGGTGTTCTCGTCGGCCGCCCGCAGGTCCACCACGGTGACCGGGACCTCGGCCACGTCGTACACGAGTTGCATCGGCTCGCTGAACCCCACGAGCGCGAACGAGGTGCGCAGGATCGGGTGGCGGGCCACGACCCCGGCCACCGCCCGCCGGAACCGGCGCTCGTCGAACCGTTCCGGGATCCGGAGGGTGTGCACGTTGTGGTAGGGCAGCCGTTCGGGGTCGCGCTCCATCTCGTACACCATGCCGACCTGCAGCGCCGACATCGGGTAGGCGTCCTCGATCGCGCCGGCCGCCTCCCGGCGTGGCATCACCTCCGTCACCGCGCGTCCCCGCCCGGCCCGCGCGCGGACAACCGCTCCCGGTCGCAGTCGGAGAGCAGGTCGAACGCCGACGTCCTCGCCCGCTTCGGGACCGATCCGCGCGGCTGGACGGCCTCCGCCAGGCTCGCCACGGTGGGATGCCGGTGCAGGTCCTGCAGGCCGACGGTGAGCCCGTTCGCGCGGGCGTGCCCGACCAGCTGGATGTTGCGGATGGAGTCGCCGCCGAGGTCGAAGAAGTTGTCGTGCCGGCCGACCCGGTCCACACGCAGCACCCGGCACCAGATCTCGGCCAGCAGCTCCTCGACCGGGCCCTGCGGCGCCTCGTACTCCTGGCCCACATCCGGGCGTACCGGCTCCGGTTCCGGCAACGCGCGGCGGTCCACCTTCGCCCGCGGCGTCAACGGCAGGGCGTCCAGAAAGACGAACAAGCGCGGAACCATGTACGCCGGAAGCCGGGCGCCCAGCCACGACCGCACCTCGCCGGACGAAAGACCCCCGCCGTCGGCCACCAGGTAGCCGACCAGGTCCACCCCGGCCGCCCCGTCCGGCCGGGTCACCACCACGCACTCGCGAATCCCCGGGTGCTCACGCAGGGCGGCCTCGACCTCGCCCAGCTCCACCCGGTAGCCACGGACCTTGACCATGTGGTCGGTCCGGCCCAGGAACTCCACCAGGCCGTCCACCGACCACCGCCCGCGGTCCCCGGTCCGGTAGAGCCGCTCCCCCGCCCGGAACGGGTGCGGCACGAACCGTTCCGCCGTCAGCCCCGGCCGGCCCAGGTACCCCCGCGCCAGGCAGGGACCCGACACGTACAGCTCGCCCGCAGAGCCCACCGGCACCGGCAACCCGGCCTCGTCGAGAACCCACACCTGGGTGTTGACCAGCGGCGACCCCAACGGCAACGCACCCGCCGGCACCGAGCCCCGCCGGTACACACCGCACACCGAGAACGTGGTCGTCTCCGTCGGCCCCCAGCAGTTCACCAGCTCCAGATCCGGACAGCGCTGCAGGATCCGCGTCACGTGCCCCGGCGAGACAGTCTCGCTGCCGGTCAGGAAGCGGCGCAGCCCGTCGAACGTCGCCGGCTCGTGGTCGACCAGCAACGCGAACAGGGACGCCGTCGCGTGCAGCACGGTGACGCCGGCCGCGGCCACCCACTCCGCGATCTCCGCCGGGCCGTACCGTTCGGCCGGGGCCAGGACCAGACGTGCCCCGCCGACCAGCGGCGCCCACACCTCGAAGGTCGAGTTGTCGAAGGACAGCGGTGCCAGCTGGAGCAGCGTGTCGGTGGGGCCGAGGGTGAGGAAATCACCGCCGTGCAGCAGCTCGGTGACGTTGCGGTGCCGGGTCACCACTCCCTTGGGCTGCCCGGTCGACCCCGACGTGAAGATCACGTAGCAGCCGTGGTCCGGCCCGGCGCCGCCCGGGAGGTTGCCGCCGTCGCCGTCGGTCCAGAGTCCATCGTCGGCCACGAGCTGCTGCCAGGGTCCCTCGGGAACGGCGCCGCCCGTGGTGAGGACCAGCGGCGCCCCGGTCTGGGTGAGCATGTACTCCACGCGCTCGGCCGGGTAGTCGGGTTCGATCGGCACGTAGACGCCGCCCGCCTTGAGCACGGCCAGCAGGCAGGTGACCGTGGCGATCGACCGGTCCATGCAGAGCGCCACCGGCACGTCCGGGCCGACGCCGAGGTCACGCAGCCGGCGGGCGGCCCGGTTCGCGCGCGCGTTGAGCTCGCGGTAGGTCAGCGCGGTGCCGCCGGACTCCACCGCGACCGCGTGCGGCGCCGCCGCGGCCCGCGCCTCCACCATCCGGTGCACCGGTGTCGGCGGCACGTCGGCGGTCAGCGAGTTCCACGAGTCCAGCAGCGCCCGCTCGTCCTCGCCCAGCAGCGGCACCGACCGGTGGGCCGCCTCGGGATCGGCGACCATCTCGGTCATCGCCCGCACGTAGTAGTCCCGGTACAGCAACACCTGGTCGGGGGTGAGGACGTCGGTGTGGTAGTCCATGCCGAACAGCAGCCGGTTCGAGTACGGGTTGCGGACCATGCCGACGTTGAGCGGGAAGTTGGTGGGCTCCACCCGGTCCGTCGCGAAGCTGTCGATCTTGCCGTCCTCGATCCGCATGAGGCCGGGACCGAACGCGCGATCCAGCACGTGGAAGTGGTTGTGGACGAAGTTCACCTCGAACAGCGGGTCGCCGCCGACCTCCCGTTGCAGTGCGCCGAGCGGATACCGGCGGTGCGGCAGCAGCTCCCGCTCGGTCTCGAAGACCGCCCGGATCAGGTCGCGCCAGCTGCCGTCCGGCAGGGCGATGCGGAACGGCACGGTGTTGAGGAACATGCCCCGGACCTCGGCCCCGCCCTCCTCCTCCAGCCGGCCGTTGGCGGTGAGCCCCACCAGCAGGTCGGAGGTGCCGGTGACCAGGCTCATCACCTTGAGGTGGGCGGCCAGCAGCACCGCCTTGAGGGGGACCGCGCACCGGCGGGCGAGGTCGCGCAGCCCGTCGCAGAGGTCCTCCGGCAGGAGCGTCTCGACGGCGCCGTAACCCTGGTCGGGGTAGTGCGCGCGCCATTCATGCGGCTGCGCGCGCCCGGACACCAGCTCGGGCCGGTCGGCCGGGCGGCGGGGCAGCCGGCAGTCCGGGCGGTCGCCGACCCGGTCCAGCCAGAACCGGCGGCTCTCCTCGGACGCCAGGACCTCCCGCTCGGCGGCGATGAAGTCGCGGTACGCGGAGTCCGGCGGGGTGAGCACCGGGTCCTCGCCGGCCAGCAGCCGCTGGTAGACCTCGGCGATCTCGGAGATGGTGGAGTGCAGGCTCCACCCGTCGAAGATCGCGTGGTGCTCGGTGAGCGTCCACTGGAACGACTCGTCGGTCAGCCGGTGCAGGGCGAAGCGCAGTAGCAGCGGGCGGGAGTGGTCGAACGGGCGCCGCCGCTCGGCCAGCACGTACGCGTCGAGCGCCTCGTCGCGGGCCGCCTCGTCGAGGTGGCGAAGGTCGACCACGGTGAACGGCATCTCGGCGGCGCTGTACACCAGCTGCATCGGCTCGCTGAAGCCGCTGAGGTCGAACGCCGTCCGCAGGATGGGATGGCGGGCGACCACCCGGGCCGTCGCCTCCCGGAAGCGCTCCTCGTCGAACGGGCCGACGATGCGCAGGCCGTCCAGGTTGTGGTACGCCCGGCGCTCGGGGTTGAGCTCCATCTCGTAGACCATGCCGACCTGGAGCTCCGCCATCGGGTAAGCGTCCTCGACCCCGTCCGGCAGCAGGGCCCGGTCGCGGTCGGCGAGCATCGCGAACGGCTCGCGGTCGGCCGCCGCCACCGGCGCGGCGGTGCGCACCAACTCGGCCAGCCCGGCCGGCGTCGGGCTGCGGAACAGGTCCTGCAGGTCGAACGCGAGCCCGTTGCTGCGGGCCCGGCCCAGCACCCCGATGCTGCGGATGGAGTCGCCGCCGAGGTCGAAGAAGTTGTCGTGGCGGCCGACCCGGTCCACCGCCAGCACCTCGCCCCAGATCTCGGCCAGCAGCTCCTCCACCGGGCCCTGGGGCGGCACGTACTCCTGGGCGAGCTCCGGGCGTACCGCCTCCGGCGCGGGCAGCGCCCGGCGGTCGACCTTGCCCTGCGGGGTGAGCGGCAGCACGTCGAGGACCACGAAGTGGCGGGGCACCATGTAGTCCGGCAGCCGCCGGCGCAGCCACTCGCGCAGCTCGTCGGGAGTCGGTGCGGCGCCGTCGGCGACCAGGTAGCCGGCCAGGTCGACCTGGCCGTCGGCGCCGGCGCGGGCGATGACGGCCGTCTCCAGCAGGCGCGGGTGCTGTCCGAGGACGGCTTCGATCTCGCCGGTCTCGATCCGGTAGCCGCGGACCTTCACCTGCGAGTCGGCCCGCCCGGCGTACTCCAGGCCGCCGCGCGTGTTCCAGCGGCCGAGGTCGCCGGTGCGGTAGAGGCGGCGACCGGGGCGTCCGGTGCGGTCATCGGGCCCGAACCGTTCGGCGGTCAGGCCGGGCCGCCCGGTGTAGCCGCGGGCGAGTCCGGCCCCGCCGACGTGGATCTCCCCGGTCACCCCGATCGGGCAGGGCCGCCCGTACCGGTCGAGCACCTGGGCGACCACACCGGGAAGGGGCTGCCCGATCTGAGTGAGATCGCGGTCGAGGTCGTCCTCGACCAGAGCCAGGTACGTGACGTGCACAGTGGTCTCGGTGATGCCGTACATGTTCACCAGCAGCGGTACGTCGTAGCCGTGCCTGGCAGCCCAGCGCCGGACCGACGGCCGGTGCAGCGCCTCGCCGCCGAACACCACCGCCCGCAGCGACAGCTCGCCGCCGGCCTGGTCGTCCGCGGTCTCGAACTGGCGGAACGCCGACGGCGTCTGGCTGAGGATCGTCACCCGTTCGTCGCGGACGAGCCGGTGGAACGCATCGGCGTCGCGGCTGACGTCGTAGGGCACCACGACCAGGCGCCCGCCGGTGGTCAGCGCGCCCCAGACCTCCCAAACCGAGAAGTCGAACGCGAAGCTGTGGAAGAACGTCCACACGTCGTCCGGGCCGAACGGCAGCCGTTCCCGGACGCCGTCCAGGAGCCCCAGGACGTTGCCGTGGGTCACCGTGGTGCCCTTCGGCCGGCCGGTCGACCCCGAGGTGAAGATGACGTAGCAGCCGTTGCCGGGACCCACCTCGGGCAGGGCATCCGCGTCCGTACCCTCGTCGTCGAGCTCGCCGACGCCGGCGACGCGCCACGGGCCGTCCGGGACCACCCCGGCCGTAGGCGGATGGACCAGCACGATCCCGGCGCCGACCTCGCGCAGCATGAACGCCATCCGGTCGGCCGGAAACGCGGTGTCCAGCGGTACGTACACGCCGCCCGCCCGCAGAATCGCGAGGCAGGCCACCACCATCTCCGGTGACCGCGTCATGCAGACGCCGACACAGTCCTCCGGGCGTACGCCCATCGCCCGCAGCCGCCGGGCCAGCGCCGTGCTGCGGCGGTCCAGTTCCGCGTACGTGAGCGTCTCCCCGGCGCAGGTGATCGCCACCGCGTCCGGCCGGGCGGCGGCGGCGCGCGCGACGAGGTCGTGGACCGTGCCGGTGGGCGACGGCCGCTCCTGACCCGCCCAGCGCCGCAGCCGTTCGGCCTCGTCCCCGGACGCCAGCTCGATCCGGCTCAGCGGGACGTCCGGATCGGCGACCACCCCCTGCAGCAGGGTCTCCCAGTGGCTGACGAAGGTCCGCACGGTCGCGGCGTCGAAGAGGTCGGTCGCGTACTCCACGTCCAGCCGCAGCCCGTTCGCCCCGCGGTAGACCGACCAGGTGAGGTCGTACTTCGCCGTGCCGGTGTCGACGGCGGTGCGCTCGATGCCGACGCCGTCCGCCAGCGTCTCGGCGGCGTCCTCCTCGTGCAGGCCGAACACCACCTGGACGACCGGGTTGAAACTGAGGTCGCGCGCCGGGCGCAGGTGGTTCACCGCGAGGTCGAACGGCACCCGGCTGCGCGACAGCGCGTCCAGCACCCCGGCCCGGGTGCGGGTGACCAGCTGGCGGAACGTCGGGTCGCCGTCCAGGGTGGTGCGGATGACCAGCGAGTCCGCGAAGAAACCGACCATCTCGTCGAGCGCCGCCGGTCCCCGGCCCGCCGTCGGCGAGCCGAGCACGATGTCGTCACGGCCCGCGTGCCGGGCCACGAGGGCCTGAAAGGAGGCGAGGAGCGCGACGTACGGCGTCACCCCCTCGCCGGCGGCGAATTTCTCCAGCGCCGTGACCGGGATGCCGGGCAGGGCGAACCGGTCGGTGCGGCCGCGGTAGCTCAGCTCGGCCGGGCGCGGGCGGTCGGCGCCGAGGTCGAGGACGTCCGGGGCGCCGGCCAGGGCCCGGGTCCACGCCTGCAGGGCCCGGTCGGTGGCCTCGCCGGTCAGCGTCTCGCGCTGCCAGAGGGCATAGTCGGCGTACTGGACTTCCAGCGGCTCGCCGGGGTCCGCGCCGGCCCGGTAGGCCTCGGCGAGCTGACGCTGGAAGACGCCGAACGACCAGCCGTCGAAGGCGATGTGGTGGAACGTCAGCTGAAGCCAGTGGGTCTCCGCGCCCAGCCGGAACAGGTGCGCCCGGACCATCGGACCGGCGGCGAGGTCGAAGGGGCGTCGCGCGTCCTGGTCGATCAGCGCCCGGGCAGCGCCCTCCCCGGCCGTGGAGAGGTCGGTCACCGGGCACGGCAGGTCCCGGCTCGCCAGCACCCGCTGGCGGGGGCCGTCGGGGCCCTCCTCGAAGACGGTGAACAGCACGTCGTGCCGGTCGGCCACCGCGCGCAGGGCACCGATCAGGCGGCCGGCGTCCAGCGGGCCGGTGAGGCGCAGGACGACCGGCATGGTGAACACCGGCCGGCCCGCCAGCCAGCGGTCGAGGAACCACAGCCGTTGCTGGCCGTGCGACAGCGGACCCCGTTGTGCCGTACGGGGGCGTAATGCCGCGGCGGCGGATGCGTGGAGGCTTCCCATGATTCCCTTCCCGCTGATTTCAAAAAGGAGCTCGGCAGACTTTTGCCAAAGGGATCGGGAGCCAGGCTATGAAGCGCCGATCAAAGGGGTCAAGAGAGCGATGCAGCGACGATAGGAAAGTGATAGTCGCCGGAAGCCAATAGCAATTCCTTGGCCTGGACGTCCGGCCGCCCGGCATGGTTAAAATCGTCACCGCTCGGGAAAGGAGCCGGCATGCTCGACACCTCGGCATTGGTGACCCGGCGGGGCCTCGTCCTGCCGGACCGGATGCCGTTCGACAAGTGGCTCGGACTCGGCGGCCATCTCTCCGATTTGTACACGTCATCGGCGTGGTGCCTCGGGGACTGGCTCATCTACGGGGAGACCGCGTTCAGCGGCCGGTATCAGGACGCGGTGAAACTCACCTCGCTGGACTACCAGACCCTGCGCAACCACGCGTGGGTGGCGCGGCGCTTTCCGATGGCTCGCCGCCGCGAGGGGCTGAGCTTCACCCACCACGCCGAGGTGGCCGCCCTCGTCCCGCCCGAGCAGGAGTTCTGGCTGCGCAAGGCGGAGGAGCACGGGTGGTCGGCGAAACGTCTGCGCCGCGAGGTGAAGGACAGCATCCTGCAGCGGGCCGCCGACGCCGGCCGCGCGGCTCGGGGCGCCACCGTCGTGCTCAACATGTCGATCCCGGTCGAGCGGCTGGAGTCCTTTCAGGAGGCGGCCGGCAGGCTCGGCCTTTCCTTGGCGACCTGGGCGGAACGGGCGCTGGCCAGCGCCGCGGCCCAGGCGTTCGACGAGCACCAGCGGGCGGTCGCGCTCACCCCCACGAGGTCACCGCACGCAACAGGCCGGCGGAGGCGTCCGTGAAGTCGTGGTGCCCGCCGTCGACGACCTGGAACTCGACCGACTCCGCATAGTCGCGCCACCCCCGCAGGTCGTCGAGGCTCACCTCGTCGTCGTCCCGCCAGTGCAGGACGACGATGGGGAACCCGACGGCGATCGGCTCCTTCCGGCGGTACTCGCGCGCCGCGTCGAGATCGCGCAGCAGCACCGACATCCCCATCCGGACCATGTCCGGCCATGGCTCGAGTCCACGGCGCCGCATGACCGATTCCAGCTCGGCGCGCAACTCGGGCTCGGTCATGGTGAGCATTCGATCGCGTGCGGCGTCGTGCGGGGCGACCTGCCCCGACACGTACAGGCACATCGGTTGGGGCAGGCCACGGTCGCGGAGAAGGACGGCCGCCTCGAAGGCCGGCAGCACTCCGGCGCAGTGCCCGAAGAAGGCGTACGGGCGATCGAGTGCCGACGCCAGCCCGTCGACCAGGCCGGCGGCCAGCCGCCGGTAGGTGCCGTAGTGGGGTTCGGCCAGCCGGTTCTCGCGGCCGGGGAACTGCACCGGGCAGATCTCGACGTCGCCCACCGTGTGCGGCCAGGCCCGGAAGGCCGAGGCCCCGGCCCCGGAGTACGGAAAGCAGAAGAGCCGGGCCCGGGAGCCGCCGGCCGGGGGCCGGACGAGCCAGGAACCGGCCGTCACGGCAGCGACTCCATATAGGCGGATATCGACGCCACCGTCGGATTGAGGTACATCTCGTCCATCGGTATTTCGAAGCCCATTTCGTCGATGTAGGCCCGCTGAATCCGGGCCATGATCACGGAATGGCCGCCGAGGGCGAAGAAGTCCTGTTCCGGCGTTATATCGGAACGCTCCAGCTCGCGGCACCAGATGGCGCGCACCTCATCCACGAACACCTTGTTCCTTTCGCCTGTCCCGGAGGACATCCAGCAATGCGAACCGGTCCGACTTCCCGTGCGGGCTCAGCGGGATCCGCTGGACGCTGACGAACTCGGCCGGCACCATGGTGCGCGGCAGCGTCTCCAGCAGCCGCGCGCCGAGCTCGTCGGACGCCAGATCGCCGCCCTCCGGCACCACGAAGGCGATCAGCTCGGTGTCGCCGGAGTCGGTGGGGCTGCTCACCACGGCGGCCTGCCGGACCCCGGCCAGCCGGCTCAGCGCGCGCTCGACGTCGGCCGGGTCGATGCGCATCCCCCGCACCTTCACCTGCGCGTCGATCCGCCCGGCGACGACCAGATCGCCGTCCGCATTGACGTAGCCACGGTCGCCGGTGCGGTACAGCCGCCGCGGCACCCCGTCGACCTCGACCGTCGTGAAGCGCGCCGACTCCGGCCCGGCGCCGTTGAGGTAGCCCGCGCCGACTCCCGCACCGGAGATGCCGATCTCGCCGTGCTCCCCCGCCTCGACCCCGCGCATCCCCTCGTCGAGAACGTGGATGTCGATGTTGTGCACGGGCCGGCCGACCGGTGCGATCTCGTGGTCGCCGGGCCGGTAGCCGGCCATGTCGAAGGAGGTGGCGACGTCCGTGCACTCGGCCACGCCGTACTGGTGAAGCAGGACGCAACCGGTCACGTTCCGAAGCCTCTCGGCGTGCAGCGGCTCCCCGCCGAACAGGATGTGATCCAGTCCGCTGAGGGCAGTCCCGCCGGACGCCTGCTCCCAGTCCGCGAGCACGTAGAGGGTGCTCGACGCGCAGTGCACCGTGCGGATGTCGTGGCGCTCCAGCATGCGGTAGGTCAAGGCGGGGTCGAAATTGCGGCTGGCGATCAGGTACTGCGTGGCGCCGCAGAACAGCGGCGTCATCAGGCTGCGCTGGGACAGATCGAACCCGAACGCGCTGACCACCAGGTTGTTCGACCCACGGCGCAGCCCGAAGTCGTCCTGGAGCCAGTTGAGCAGGTTGAACCAGCCCTCGTGGCGTACGGCGGTCAGCTTCGGGATGCCGGTCGACCCGGACGTGAAGATCGCGTAGCACAGGTCATCACCGGTGACCGTGACATCCGGCGCTGTCGCGGGGCGGCCTTCGAGGTCCTTCCGCAACGCTTCCAGGTCGACGATCTCCACCCCCGCGGACGCCACCAGCTCCGCCGTCACCGGGGAGGCCACGATCAGGGCGAGATCGGGAACCTGCCCCAGCAGCAGCCGCAGCCGCTCCGACGGGTAGTTGGGGTCGAGCGGCACGTAGGCCGCACCGGCCTTGAGCGCACCGAGGATGGCGACGAGAAGATCGACCGAGTACCTGAGGCAGACCCCGACCAGGGCGCCCCGGCCGTACCCCCGCGAGACGAGGAGGTTGGCGAATCGGTTGGCCCTGGCATCCAGTTCCCCGTACGTCACCTGTTCCCCGCCGCAGACGACAGCGACCGCCTCCGGCCTGGCCCCGGCGTACGCCTCGAACCGCCTGTGCACCACGGGTGCCGCCGGCAGGGACACCCGCTTCCCGTGCAGAATCACGATCCCACCCGCCTGTCTTGTTGGCGAGACATCCGAGATGAACGCTAGGCCCGGCCAGGCGCCGCGACCAGAACCACGGCGCCGCCGCGTCCGCCCACCGTCACAGATCTGTTCACCGGCGCCCGCCTGTGCGACCATGCCTGGCCGCCCGCCCCGGACATGGTCGGCCGGTTCCCGTCACCTCCCTGCCGGTCAAGGGCACGGCCGGCCGCGACCGAGGACATTGTGCGAGCCGTTCCGGCGCGAGTCGGCCCGGCGGCGGCATCGCCGGTGCTCGGTTCGATAGATTCACCTTCATGAGCGAGGGCATCGGCGGTACGGGCTCGGGGCGGCTCGTCGCAGGGCGTTACCGGTTGGGCCGGATGCTCGGCCGCGGTGGCATGGGCGCGGTATGGCAGGCCGAGGACACCCTGCTCGCCCGGCAGGTGGCGCTCAAGGAGGTGTGGCTGCCGTCGGCGGGTGACGATCCGATGGATCCGTCCGATCCGGTGGTGCGCCGGGTCATCCGGGAGGCGCAGGCGGCGGCCCGGCTGCGGCACCCGGGAATCATCACGGTCCACGATGTGATCGAGGAGTCCGGCCGTCCGTGGATCGTCATGGAGCTGATCGATGGACGGTCCCTCGCCGACGTCATCGCCGCGCAGGGGCTGCTCAGTGAACGGCAGGCCGCGGAGGTGGGTCTCCAGGTCCTCGATGCGCTGCGTGCGGCGCACCGTGAGGGAGTGGCACACCGCGACGTCAAACCGGCGAACATCCTGCTTGCCGAGGGCCGGGTGGTGCTGACCGATTTCGGTATCGCCACCATTTACGACGAGACCGCGCTGACCGCCACCGGCCAACTGGTCGGATCGCCCGCCTATCTGGCGCCGGAGCGGATCAACGGGATGCCCGCCACCGCCGCGTCCGATCTGTGGTCCCTCGGGGTGACGTTGTACACCGCCGTCACCGGAGCACCGCCGTTCCAGCGCGACAGCACCCCGGCCACGATGATGGCGGTCCTCGAACATCGCCCTGCCACACCGGCCCACGCCGGACGGTTGTGGCCGCTGATCAAGGGCCTGCTGGACAAGGACCCCGCCCGCCGGCTGAACCTCGAGCAGGCCCGCACGCTGCTGCACACCGCCATCCACATGCTCGACGAATCCGACCGCGCCGGCACCAGCCCACGTCCACGCGTACGCCTGCCTTTCCTGCGGCGCAACGTCGACGATCCGAACACCTCCGGCCTACCGCCCACAGCAGTCGCGCCGGCGCCGACACTCGCCGCCGCGACCCGACCGAACCTCGGCGAAGCGACCGCGACCACCGGTGCCGGCGGTGACGGCATCGAGCCGGGCGCATCCTCGCCCACGGTCACCGGCCCAGGGGCGGCCGAGACCCCGCCGACCACCGCCACGCCTCTGCCGGCCCACCCCGGACCGGCCACCGGCACACGCCGCCGGTGGAAGCCCGCCGCGGGTGTCGCCGCCGCCGTCATTGTCGTCCTCGCACTCACCGGCACCCTCCTGAAGATCTACTACCCCGACCTGATCAACGCGAGCGCCGACACGACCACCGGCCCTCCCGGCGACTCCGAGGCGGCGAACAAGACGACATCATCGGCTGCCTCCCCGTCCGCCACCGGCACCGGGCAGCCGACGCCGTCGGCAGACACCGGCAATGCCGCAGGGCCTGCGGCACCCGACGACGCCGCCATCGACGTCTGCCTGATCGGCACCTGGCAGTCAGTGGCCTTCAGCAAGAAACTCAAGATCCGGACCGAGGTCTTCTCGGTCACCGGAGCCAAGGATGTCATCAGACGGATCCGGCCGGACGGCACATCCACCGACGACTACGCCCGTGCCACGCCGCTGACCGCCACTGTGAACGGCAACAAGTACGCCGAAACCATCCGCGGCACCCGCGACCAGCGGGCGAGCACCGACAACGGGGTCCTCACCCTCGACGGGATCGTCAGCCGGCAGACCCTGGAGATCACCGAGAACAGCGAACAACTCCCGGTCACCGTCTACCCGAAGCAATCCGAGGCATACCCGTACACCTGCTCCGCCGACGATCTCGCCCTCAACGACGGCACCACCTACGAAACCTACCGACGCCTCGGCACCGATCCCGACCTGAAAGTCCCGACCACCTGAGTCACCGACGGCAACGTGCCCTTGTGGGTGGTGAGATCCCGTGCCGGGTCGCCACCACGGCGAATTCCCTTGCGGTTGTTGCACATGCCGTAGCGGCATGTGGTGAGGTCGGGGTACCACAGCACGAAAGGCTCTGTCTGCGATGTACCCCTCCCTCACGCCTCCCCGGCAGGTCAAGATCGGTGATGCCGCTGCGTTCGCCGGGGTCACCCCACGCGCCATCCGCCACTACCACGCGATCGGTCTGCTGCCGGAGCCCGAACGCGGCGGGGACGGCCGCCGCCGCTACGGCTATGACGACATGACCCGCCTGCTGTGGATCCGCAAGATGGCTGATGCCGGTATCAGCCTGGACGACATGCGGGCCGCCTTCGGCGAAGCCCGGGACGAAGCTGGAGACGAAGCCCTGGACCGAGCCCCGGATATCGAGTCGGTCCTGAGCAGGCTGGAAGAAACCTTGGCGACGCAGGAGGCCGCCATCAAACGTCGGCGCGCGGCTGTCCAGCGCCTGCGGGCGGTGGGCAGCCCGCTGGGGCTGCTCTCCGAACTGGTCACGGACCGGCTCAGCCACCTGCCCCCGGGCGCGTTGCGCCCCTCAGATCTGGACGCCCTGCTGGTCACGGAACGGATCTTCGGGCCGCTGGGCGCCGCCATCCAGGCCGGCAGGTTCATAGTGCTGGCCACCCACCCCGGCCTGCAGGCCGAGGAGGACCGTCTTGAGGCGGCCGAGGCCGCCCTCGACGACGGCGTCGAACCCGACGACCCGCGCGTCGAAGAGCTCGCCGTACAGCGCTGCGCTCACGAGATGGCCGTGGATCAGGCAATTGAGGCAGCCGGTCTCGACGCGGCCGAGGAGAAGATCTTCGAGATCTACGACGCCGGCCTGAAAGGGGAGGAGGGCACAGAGATGAGTGCCGCCACAGCGATCACCAAGATGCCTTACGACTTCTCTCCTGCCCGGATGCGATGCGTGGAACTCGCCGGACGGCTCTTCGGCGAGGCCCTTGCCGACGCCCGCTCCGCGGACAGCTGATCGCCCGAGCCTGGCACTGACGTGACCCGACAACCGGTCGCGTTCATCCGCACGTGACCGACCACCGGACCGTAGTGGACGCGCGCACAGTCGGGATGCTCAGTCTCCCCGCTTGGGGAACCACCATCGTCGCTTGATCCCGCCCTCGTGCGGCACCGACAGGTCGACGTCGTCCTCGCCGGACACCAGCGGCGTCCCGGCGCGCCGCCGGCGATCCAGTTCGTCCATGGCGCGCAGATTCTGTTCGGCGAGTTGTACCTGCTGCAGGTCGCCGGAGGCGACCGCCGTGCGGAAAGCCTGCCGGGCTCCGGCTGGATCGTCGAGGTGGTTGGCGAGCACGAATCCGAGATTGTTGGCTGCTTTCGGGGCGAAGACCAGATCGCCGCTCGCCATCGCCTGCCGGTAGGCCTGCACCGCCTCGGCAAACAACTGTTCCTGCTGGTGGATGGTGCCCAGGTTGTACCAGGCGGACCCGGTGAACCGGTCCTGCCCGGCCTCGATCACCTGCCGGAACAACGTGGCCGCGTCGTGCGGGCGATGCTCGCGTGCGGCCAGGTGCGCCTGGCCGATCAGCCCGCCCACCGACCACTCGGGGTGGCCCGACCGCTGCGCGACGGTGAAGGACGAGCGGGCGCCGGCCAGGTCGTCCCGGCCGAACAGCGCCATGCCCAGCATGTAGGCGGCTCGCGGCGACCACTCGGCGTCACCTGCGGCAATCGCCGACCGCAGGGCGCCGCATCCGGCCTCGAAGGGATCGTCAGGGCCGGCCGTCACGCGGCCTTCGAGCAGAGCGAGACCCAGATGGTACGCGGCGCGAGCCGATTCGTTCCCGTCAATTTCGTTGCTCATCGACCCATGGTCGCATCGGAGGCCACCAGTTCAACGCGGGTGACGACTCGGCCGGTCGGATGGTGCAGATTGGCCAGGACACGAACATCGGCCGCCGGACGGGTGGGCACAGCATGGTGACGGTGCATCGCACAGGGATGTCGTCGCGGTTGTTGCAGTCGTGGTACCTGACGCGGCGCCGCTCAGGCCGAGCCTCATCGAGGCCCGGCCATCCCCGCCGCGAGCGGCTATCCGTGAGTCGCCTCGGTCACGGAAGAACCCATCGCTGGTTGGCGCCGCCGTGGCAGCTCCAGATGATCAGTTGGGTGCCGTCCGCCGTGCTGGCGCCGTTGGCGTCCAGGCATCGGCCGGAAGCGGTGTTGACCAGGGATCCGTTGGCGCCCGCGGTCCAGTTCTGGGTGGCCGCGCCGGTACAGGCCTGCAGCTGGACCAACCCGCCGTTCGCGGTGCTGCTGCCGGCCACACCCATGCACTTGCCGAGCGACCGCAGGGTTGTCCCGCTGACCGTCCACTGCTGGTTGCTGCCGCCGGTGCAGCTCCACAGCTGGATCTTGGTGCCGTCGGCCGAGCTGGCCCCGCTGACGTCGACGCATTTGCCCGAGGCGCTGGTGATCCGGCCGACCCGTGGCGTCGTACCACCCAGCTCCTTGATCCGGACGTTGCGGAACGAGACGTCGTCCCCGGCGCCGTGGTTCTGCAGACCGATGTACCCCGAGGTCAGGGAGCGTGCCGGGTCGGTGTTGGTGAAATCGTTGACCCGTACGCCGTTGAGGAAAACCTGCAACCGCTCGCCCTCGACCAGCAGCTCGTACGTGTTCCACTCACCCGGTGGGTTCAGCGCGGCGTCGCGGGCGGCGAGGTCGGCCGGCTGAACCCCGTACACCGAGCCGGTGGTCCGGTCCGAGGTGTCGCTGGCGTCGATCTGCACCTCGTAGCCGGTGGCCAGCGCCGCGTCCGGGTCGCTGCCGGCCGGGAACCCGATGACCACGCCGGAGTTGTCGTCGCCCGGCATCATCCAGTCGAGCTTCAGCGAGTACGACCGGAACTCCCTCGCGCTGTACCAGAGCATGCCGAGCCCACCGGACGAGGTCAGCGTGGCGTTGCTGTTGCCGAACGAGCCCGGCCCGGCCTGCGACCAGCCGGTGGTGGAGCCGTTGTAGAGGGTGGTGTAGCCGGTCTCGGGCCGGCAGTCGGCCTTGGTGCGGTTGGCCGCGTACCGGATGCCGCCGAGGATCAGCGCGCGGAAGCCCGCCTCGGCGTAGCCGGCCTGGGTGTGACCGGCGCCGGTGTAGAACGAGCGGCCGCCCTGGTAGGTCTTGCACCAGGTGTGCGGGTGGTCACCGCCCATGCTGCCGCCGGAGTAGCTCGATTCGTCCAGCGTGGACAGCACCCGGGCCGACGAGCGGGGGTTGCTGCGGAAGTTGTACCACTCGTCGGTGCGGGTCGCCGTCGGGGCGAGCCCGGCGGTGGCGGCGTGCGCCCGGTTCTCCGTCCGTACGGTCGCCGCCTGGATCGCCGGGTGCGAGGCGAAGTACGCCCCGACCAGTTCGCCGTAGAACGGCCAGTCGTACTCGGTGTCCGAGGCCGCGTGCACGCCCACGAAGCCGCCCCCGGCCCGGATGTAGTTCTCGAACGCGGTCTGCTGGGTCGGGTTGAGCACGTCGCCGGTGGTGTTGAGGAAGACGACGGCCTCGAACTGTGCCAGGTTGGTCGCCGTGAACTGGCCGGAGTCCTCGGTGGCGGTCACCGTGAAGCTGTTGGCCGCACCGAGGTCACGGATCAGCTGGATACCGGCCGGGATGGCGTCGTGCCGGAAGCCGGCCGTCTTGGAGAAGACCAGTACGTCGTACGGGGCGTCGGCCGCACTGGCCGGCGTGCCGCCGATGCCGGCCAGGGCGAGCAGCGCTGCTGCGGCCGTGGCGAGGACGCGGGTGAGTGGGCGCATGGCCGGGGTTCCTCTCATGGCAGGGTCCAGCGCTGGTTGGCGCCGCCGTGGCAGGTCCAGATGATCAGTTGGGTGCCGTTGGCCGTGCTGCCGCCGTTGGCGTCCAGGCATTTGCTCGACTGGCCGTTGACCAGGGATCCGTTCGTCCCCACGGTCCAGTTCTGAGCGGCCGACCCGGTGCAGGCCGACAGCTGTACCGGGCTGCCGTCGGCGCCACCGGCCACGCCCATGCACTTGCCGAGCGACCGCCAGGTGCTGCCGGTACGGGTCCACTGCTGGTTGGCCCCGCTGTTGCAGGTCCACAGCTGGATCTTGGCGCCATCGGCGGAGCTGGATCCGTTGACATCGACGCACGCCCCGCTCGCGCCGACGATCCGGCCCGTGCCGCCGCCGCTCGGGGCGGCACCGATGGTGAAGGCGTCGACGTCGAACAGCGTCCCCGAGCCGCCGTGGAACGTCAGGTACAGGGTGGTGGCGCCGGCTGGGACGTTGGACAGGGTCGTCGAAACCTCGGTGAAGGTCTCATAGCTGCCGGTGACCGGCACGGTGACCGAGCCGAGCACGGTGCCGGTGGACGAGCCGGCGCGCACCGAGAGCGTGCCGCCGGCGCCGCCGGACGAGACCCGGGCCGTGAACCGGTTCTCCCCGGCCAGGGAGTACCGCTGGAAGGCGACCCAGTCGCCGTTCTGGATGTCGCCGACTGTCTGCCCGCCCTCGGCCGTTGTCTTGCTGTACAACGAGGTGCCGGACTGGGTGCTGCGGTGCTCGGCCTGGCGGTGCCGGGGCTGGAGGATCTTCTGCGCGCGGGTGGTCAGTGCGGGCTGGCCGTTGGCGCCCCGGTCGGTGTATTCCGCGTCGAGCACCGCGAACAGGTTGGCCGCCGTGTCGTGCTCGCCGTCCACCGGGATCTGCAGCGTTCCCGAGCATCCGGTGCTGGAGCTGATCGGGTGCGCGTGGTCGTCGTGGCCGAGCAGATAGCTCAGTTCGACCCGGCTGCAGTCGATCGTGCCGTCCTCGGGGTCCGAGACCGTGATCGTGTACGGCACGCTGTCACCGAAGCTGAACAGCGCCCCGTCGGCCGGCGTGTTCAGCACGACCGTGGGTGCGGTGTTGCCGACCGTGACCGTCATCGAGGCGCTGGCGGTGAGGCCGGCGGGATCGGTCACGGTGAGGGTCACTGCGCGCTCGCCGGCAGTGGTGTAGGTGTGGCTGGGATTGGCCGCCGACGAGGTGCTGCCGTCCCCGAAGTTCCAGGCGTAGGTCAGCGCACCGCCCTCGGGGTCCGACGAGCCGCTCGAGGAGAAGTTGACGGTCAGCGGCGCCGCCCCGGACGAGGGATTGGCCGCGACGCGAGCGATCGGCGCCTGGTTGTTGCCGGCCCCGTTGTACTCGATGCGGTAGAGGGCGGAACTGGCGTCGCCGTTGCCCCAGCCGGTGCCGTAGTCCAGCACGTACAGGGCGCCGTCGGGCCCGAACGCGCTGTCCATGACCTGGGTGCCGCGCCACGGGAAGTCATTGATCTGCCCGGCCGACCCGTCGGCGTTGACGTCGATGGTCTTGATCCAGCGGCGGCCGAACTCCATCGCGAAGAAGTGCCCGTCCAGCGCCGCCGGGAACTTGACCGTGGACGGGTTGGCCGCGTCGTACCGATAGACCGCGCCGCCCATCGGTGACTCGGACCCGCAGCCGAACGCGGCCAGCGAGCAGTTGTCGTACTTGATCCACGCGGGCCGCGCGGCCGGCAGGTTGGTCAGGCCCGTGTTGCGCGGCGAGTTGTTCACCGGTGCGGCGCAGTTGAACCGGCTTCCCGAGGGCCCCGACGGGAACGTGTAGTCCACGTAGGTCTCGTTCGTCGTGTTCGAGCCGGTGCAGTAGGGCCAGCCGTAGTTGCCGGCCGAGGTGATGCGGTTGAACTCCACCTGGCCCGCCGGCCCGCGCGTCGAACTGGTCGTGCCGGCGTCGGGTCCGTAGTCGCCGACGTACAACACGCCGGTCGCCTTGTCGACGCCGATCCGGAACGGGTTGCGCAGACCCATGGCGTAGATCTCCGGCCGGGTGCCGGCGGTGCCGGGCGCGAACAGGTTGCCCGACGGGATCGAGTACGACCCGTCCTGGTTCACCTTGATGCGGAGCACCTTGCCCCGGAGGTCGTTGGTGTTGCCCGCGCTGCGCTGCGCGTCGTAGACCGGGTTGCGGTTGCTGCGCTCGTCGATGGGCGTGTAACCGCTCGAGTCGAACGGATTCGAGTCGTCCCCCGTTGACAGGTAGAGGTTGCCGGCCGCGTCGAAGTCGATGTCGCCGCCGACGTGGCAGCACATGCCCCGGTTGGTCGCGACCTCCAGGACGGTCACCTGGCTGCCCGTGTTGAGCGTGTAGTCGGCGTTGAGGGTGAACCGGGACAGCCGGTTGACCCCGTTCCAGGCCGAGAAGTCCGTGCCGGTGGCCGGCGCGTCGCCGCTGGGCGTGTTCAGCGGGGGTGCGTAGAACAGGTAGATGAACCGGTTGGTCGAGAAGCCGGGATCCACCCCCACGCCCTGCAGGCCCTCCTCATCGTGCGTGTAGACCGGCACGGTGCCGATGACAGAGGTGACCCCGGCCGCGGTGGTCCGGCGCAGCACGCCGCTGCGGGCCGTGTGCAACACCGAGCGGTCGGGCAGCACAGCCATCGACATCGGCTCGCCCATCTCGCCCACGCCGCGCGCCAGCTCGACCTGCTGGAAGTCGGACGCGTTGACCGGATGGGCGGATGCGGGGGATGCCGGCCCGGTCAGAGCCGCCATTACTCCCGTGGCCGCGAGAACGGCGGTTGCGAACGCCGCCAGAACACGTCTTCTCATGAATTGATCACCTCGTCGGCTTCGCATTCGAAAAATGGCGTCTGCGCTCGGGGCCGGCGGCACAACAATGGGCCGTATGGTTACTGACTCTGCCGCTCTCTCATCGCACGCCGGCATCGGGGCAGCAGGGAGCCACACCCCGGAGTGAACGTTAACAACGCGCGGACACGGGCTCAGAAGCTTGCCGATCGAGCGGATGTGGGGATTCGTATGAGGTCACACGCTAAGCGGAAGATAGAAAGCAGTCAATAGTTGATCCGCTGTTCACAAAGCCGAAAAAAGATCAAGCCCATTCACCGGAGACCGCCATTCGCCCGAATGCCCGGCGTAACACTTTCCGGCCGGCCGGAAATCGCGCCCAGTGAAACAGATCGTGCGCCTTGCGGCAGGCTCCACCAGGGGCAGGGCCAGGACGGCGGGATGCCGCAACAGGCTCACAGTGCCGACGTTGTCCACCCGGCCACCGAACCGGGCGCCACACAGCAGGATCTGGCGCTCGCCTCGAGGGCCGGCGCCGCCGAGTGCGGTGGCGATCAACTTCTTCGGCCCTGGCCGAGAAAGCACGACAGAAGGCGCCGGAACTCGTCCGGGTGCTCGATCGCCGGCACGTGCCCGCACCGGCCGAGCACGTGCAGACGGACGTCGGCCAGGTGGTCGAGCAGGGGCAGGGCGGCAGCCCCGAGGGGGGTCACGCTGTCCTGCGCGCCGTGCACGAGCAGCACCGGCGCCCGGATCGCCGCCAGCGTCCGCCCCGGGAGGGTGAGGTCTTCGGCCCACCGCGCCCTCGGCGGCGGGAACAACGACGCGTAGGCGGCTGCCCCCGCTTGCATCGCGGCGGCCCGGGCGTCAACGGCGGCATCGGTCACGAGCGCCTGATCGAGGACGAGGCGGCTCAGCATGTCGCGGGCCCCTGCCGGGCCCGCGGGGGCGGCCCAGAGCGCGTCGAGATCGGCCGACAGCGGCGCCCCGGGGGCACCCATCGTCGAGACCGCCACGACGCGGGTGACCTGCTCCGGCCGCGCGGCCGCCAGCGCCAGCGCCACGGCCCCGCCCATGGAGTGACCGACCACGGCGTAGTGCCCGGCGCCGAGCGCATCCATCAGGCCCGCGGCCTGCTCCGTCCACAGCCGGAGCCCACCCCGCGCGCCCGGCGGTACGGGCGTACGGCCGAACCCCGCCTGGTCGGGAGCCACCAGATGCCAGGAAGGGCCCAGCGCCAGTGCCGTAGCCGCCCAGGCTCCGGCCCCCGTCGTGCCGGGCCCGGAGCCGTGCAGCATCAGCACCGCGGGTCCGGCGCCGTCCTCCAGGACGTGCACAGTGGAGCCGCCGACGACGACGGTCCGAGCCGTCACGCCGAAGGGACGGACTTCGAGAAGACCTCCATCATCGCCCGGCCGAACTGCGGCATGTCGGGCCAGCCCCGGCACGAGACGAGGTTGCCGTCCACCACGTCGGGAGCGTCGATGACCGTCGCGCCCGCGTTCTCCATGTCACCGGTGATGGGCGGGAAGCATGCCGTCTTCCGGCCCTTCAGCAGTCCGTACACCGCCGGCACCTGCGCGCCGTGGCACACCAGCGCGATGGGGAGGTTGCGCGCGAAGAAGTGTTCGGTGATGCGCCGGACGTCGGCGTCGACCCGGATCCACTCGGGGGCCCGCCCGCCGGGGATGATGAGGGCGTCGTAGCGCTCGACGTCGACCTCGGCCCAGGGCACGTCGACCGGCAGCTTGCGACCGTTCTTCTCCACGTAGGCGTCCGAGCCGGGGTCGAACTCGTGGATGACCAGCTGCACGTCGCGCATCGTCCGCGAGGAGACGTCGACGTCCCAGCCACCCTCCTGCACGCGGTAGTAGGGGTACATGGTGTCGAGCTCCTCGGCGGCGTCGCCGGTCAGGAGCAGCGCTCTGGGCACCTGCTTCTCCTCGCATCTCGGGGGCGGGTGAGGCGGATCCAATCCGATCCGATCCGGTGGGGCCAGCATTCCCCGGCCCGGCCGGACCGTCAAGCCTTCACCGCGGCGGCGTGCGCGGCCTCGATCTCGTCGAACACCCGCCGGAAGCGGTCGCCGGACCGCAGGATGTGCCGGCGCATCGCGTAGGCGGCGGCGTCGGGGTCACGCGCGGCGATCGCGGCCACGACCTGCTCGTGCTCGGCCATGGCCAGATGGGTGACCTGGGCGTCGCGGTGCAGCCGGAAAAGGTGCACGTGGCTGTGCAGGCGGGCAAGCGTCTCGCGGATGACCTGGTTGTCCGCGCTCAGCGCCACGAGATCATGGAAGGCGGCGTCGCGGAGCCCGAAAGCGCCGTAGGCCATGACCCCCTTGCTTCCCTCCAGTTCGGCCATTTCCCTCAGCATCCGCCTCAGGCCGGCCACCTGCTCCGGCGACGCGCGTTCGGCGGATCGGCGCGCCGCCGCCGGCTCCAGCAGCAGGCGCACCTCGAGCATGTCCTCGAACCGGCGCCGGGTGATCTGGGGCGGAATGCGATAGCCGGCGTGGGGCACCCGCACGACCAGGCCCTCGGCCTCCATCCGGTTCAGAGCGTCCCGGATCGGCGTCTGCGATACCCCCAGCTCGCGGGCGAGCACGTCGATCGTGACGCGGGACTCCGGCTCGATCCGCAGCGACATCAGCTGTCCGAGCAGCGTGTCGTACACCTCGTCGGCCAGCCGGCCGGCGGATCGTCCGGGCGACATCGCTGCCGCCGCCCGGCTGCCCCGCGCGCTCATCGCTTCGTCGTCCATCGTGACGTGAGGTCCCTTCGTGCGTCCCCGCGAACCTGTTGACATCAATCACAACGCTGCGACATGCTGACGCCCACCAGATCGTATAGGAAATCTGCTCCTAGATCACTTGCCGCACCTGTGAGCATGCTCGTCGTCCCGCTCGGTTCGCCACCGGGCCCGCACAGGGATCGCGGCAGTTCCTCGACGGCCGAACGACTCCGTACGCCGCGGCGGCAACGCGGCAACGCACCCGAGACACCGAGCAACCGCTCGGCCACGAACCTGGCGAGGCTGAAGAACTCCTCCAGAAAGCAGGCGAGATATGCGGCATTCGAAAGGAAGAGGAAGACTGTCCGTTCCTGGCCGGAAGGTGCAGCTGGCGACGGCGGCCATGCTGCTCCTGGCCACCACCGTGGCGGCGTGCGGCGGCGACGGCCAGGACGGCGACCCGACGGCGAACGCCCCCAAAGCGCCGGCGGCCGTTCCGGAACTCACCACGGACCCGCTGACCCTCAGCTTCGTCTGGTTCGAGTGGCCGCCCGCCAAGGCGCTGGAGACCTTCGCGAACGAGGAATACAAGAAGGTGCGGCCGAACGCGACCATCAAGGTCAACACCGTGCCGAACGCGAACTGGCACGACGCGATGTTCACCCAGTTCGCCGCCCGCAAGACCGACTTCGACATCGCGATCCTGGACTCGCAGCACATCGGTGAGGCCGTGACGAACGGCAACATTCTCGACCTCACCGACTTCGTCAAGAACAACATCGACGTCGCCGCGTACGACCCGTACCTTCTGGCGGCCTACGGCCAGTTCCCCCAGGCCGAGACCGGCCAGCGCGACGAGAACGCCAGCCTGTACGGGCTGCCGCTGCTCGGCGACACCTGGACGATGATCTACCGCAAGGATCTGATCGGCGACAAGGCGCCGCAGACCTGGGACGAGATGATCTCAGCCGCCGAGAAGTGCCAGACGGAGAACCCCGGCGTCAGCGGGCTGGCCTTCCACCAGGCCAACGGGTCCGACGCCGCGGCCGTCACGTACAACACGGTCAACGGCGTCTACGGCGGCAACCTGTGGGACGCCAAGACCCGCAAGATCGACGGTGTTCTCAACGACGCGGCCGGCCAGGAGGCGATGAACGTCCTGGTCAACAAGATGAAACCACTGACCGCCAAGGGCTCCGGCAACTGGTTCATCGACGAGGTCAACGCGGCGGTCGCCCAGGGCAAGGCCTGCATCGCGTTCAACTGGATCGCCGCCAGCGGCGGTCTGCTCGACCCGAAGCAGTCGACGCTCGGCAAGACGCGCGAGCAGATCCTCGGCAAGCTGGGCTTCGCCACCCTGCCCAAGCAGAAGACGGACCTGGTTCCGCTCGGCGGCATGGGAATGCACGTGTCGGCCTACTCCTCCGCGGCGAACCAGGCCGAGGCACTGAACTTCATGAAGTGGTTCGAGCAGGCCGACATCCAGAAGAAGTGGGCCGCGGCCGGTGGCGTTCCCTCCCGTACGGACGCCATTCAGTCGCCCGAGTTCCTCGAGGCCGGGCCGTTCAACAAGGTGTACGCCGAATCGGTGCCGCGGATGCGGGACATGTGGAACGTGCCCGAGTACGCACGCCTCGTCGACATCGAGAACACCAACGTGAACGCGGCCCTCAACGGCGCCAAGGAGCCGAAGCAGGCGCTCGACGACATCGCCAAGGAACAGCAGGGTGTGCTCGACTCGAGCGGCCGCAAGGGCGGCGGCGGACTGTGAGTGACCCCGCCTCCCTGACGACCGGCCCTCCCGGGCAAGTGGCGACGCCGGAGCCGCCTGCCCGGGGCCGGTCCCCCCGATTGACGGACCGCCGGCTCGCCGTGGTCTTCATCGCCCCGGCCTTGCTGCTCCTGCTTGCCATGTCGGTGTTCCCGTTGCTGTGGGCGTTGTACCTGTCCTTCACCGACTACTCGGCCACGCGCGGCGGGTCGGCCAACTGGGTCTGGTTCGGCAACTACACCGCCATCCTGACGTCGGCCCAGGTCCACACGAGGGCCCTGACGACGCTGATCTACGTGGTCGGCGCGGTCGGCCTGCAGACCACGCTCGGTTTCACCATCGCCTACCTGATCTCGCGGCGTACCCACGGGCGAGGCCTGCTGACCACGCTCTTCCTGGTGCCGATGATGCTGTCGCCGGTCGTGGTCGGGCTGTTCTGGCGGTTCATGCTCGACGCGCAGTTCGGCGTGGTGAACAGCATGCTCGGCTCGTTGGGTTTGGAGCCGGTGGAGTGGCTGACCCGGCAGCGGACGGCGCTGATCTCGCTGATCGTGGTCGACACCTGGCAGTGGACGCCGTTCATCATGCTCATCGCCCTGGCCGGGCTGACCGCGGTGCCCAAGTACCTGTACGAGGCCGCCTCGATCGACCGGGCGTCCGAGTGGTTCCGGTTCCGCACCATCACGCTTCCGCTCGTGTGGCCGCTGCTGCTGATCGCTGTGTTGTTCCGGGCCATCGAGGCGTTCCGGCTGTTCGACCTCGTCTACATCCTCACCAACGGCGGTCCGGGGGTCTCGACCGAGACGTTGTCGTTCCACGTCTACAAGGTCGCGTTCCTCGGCTTCAACACCGGGACAGCCTCGGCGTACGGAATCCTCATGGTCCTCGTCGTCATCGTCCTCACGCAGCTCTACCTGCGCTACCTGAACAAGCTCAAGGAGGACTGATGGCCGTCTCCGTCAACGAGGCCGTGTCCCCCGGTCCGGTTCAGCAGACCGCACCGCCGGCGCGCCGCCGCGGTGGCGGCCGGGGCCGCTCCGTGCTCGAGATAGTGCTGCTGACCCTGCTGGCTGTCGTGATGCTCTTCCCGGTGCTGTGGATGATCGAGACGTCGCTCAAGGAGAACCGGGACGTCTACGCCGTGCCCGCCAAGTTCTTCGACTTCAAGGTCACGCTGGACCACTACAAGGACGTGTTCGTCGCCTCCGGCGGCGGTCGCTCCACGCTGTCCACGTCGTTCCTCAACTCCGTGATCGTCGCCGGAGTCTCCACGGTGCTGGCCACCGTGCTCGGGGTCCCGGCGGCCTGGGCCTACTCCCGCTTCACCCTCAAGGCCAAGAAGGACCAGCTGTTCTTCATCCTCTCCACCCGGTTCATGCCGCCCGTGGTGGTCGTGATCCCGATCTTCCTCATGTACCGCCAGGTCGGGCTCATCGACAACGCGCTCGGCCTGATCCTCATTTACACCGCCTTCAACGTCCCGTTCACGATCTGGATGATGAAGGGGTTCGTCGACGAAGTGCCCGCGGAGTACGAGGACGCCGCCATGCTCGACGGCTACACCCGGTTGCAGGCGTTCCGGAAGTTCACCCTGCCCCTGCTGGTGCCCGGCATCGCGGCGACCGCGGTCTTCGCCCTCATCTTCTCGTGGAACGAGTTCGTGTTCGCCATCTTCCTCACCTCCAGCGACGACGTGCGGACGGCCCCACCGGCCATCGCCGGCCTGATCGGCGGCACCACCGTGGACTGGGGACTCGTGGCCGCCTCCTCCGTGGTGTTCGCCCTGCCGGTGCTCGTCTTCGCGTACCTGGTGCGCAAGCACCTCGTCGCCGGCGTGACGCTCGGGGCGGTGCGACGCTGATGGCCGGCATCGAGGTGACCGCCCTGCACAAGCGCTACCCCGACGGGACGGTCGCGGTGGAGCACGTGGACCTGTCCATCGCCGACGGCGAGCTGTTCGTGATGCTCGGGCCCTCGGGGTGCGGCAAGACGACCACGTTGCGGGCCGTCGCCGGCCTGGAGCGGCAGACGACCGGCGACATCCGCATCGGCGCCACACTGGTCAACGACCTGCCGCCCGCCGAGCGCGACATCGCCATGGTGTTCCAGTTCTACGCCCTCTACCCGCATCTGCGGACCCGCGACAATTTGGCGTTCCCCCTGCGGGCCGAGGGACTTCCCAAGGCGGAGGTACGCGAGCGTGTCGACGAGGCCGCTCGGCTCATGCGTCTCGCTCCCCTGCTCAACCGGCGACCGCGCCAGCTGTCCGGCGGGGAGCAGCAGCGCGTGGCGCTCGCCCGCGCCCTGGTGCGACGACCGCGCGCGTTCCTCATGGACGAACCCCTCACCAACCTGGACGCCGAGCTGAGGGCGGACATGCGTACGGAGATCAAGCACCTGCAGGGCGAGCTCGGGACGACGATGGTCTACGTCACCCACGACCAGGTCGAGGCGATGTCGCTCGGTCACCGGATCGCCGTGCTGAACAAGGGCCGCGTCGAGCAGATCGGCACCCCGCTGGAGGTCTACGACCGTCCGGCCAGCCTGTTCTGCGCCGCCTTCATCGGCTCCCCGCCGATGAACCTGATCGAGGTGGAGGTGGCCGACGGCGAGCTGCGCGGCCGGGGTGGACTGGCCCTCACGCCACCGCCGGGCCTGCGGCGCGACCGTGCCCTGATCGCCGGCGTCCGGCCGGAGGCGCTGGAGGTCACCGAACCGGGGGCGGACCGTTCGATCCCGGCCCGCGTGGTCTCGGTGGAGTGGCTGGGCGACGAGATCATCTACGTGGTCGACCACGGTGGCGAGCGCGACGTCCGGGTGCGGATGCCCCCGATCGTCCGTTTCACCGCCGACGCGAAGGTCGGGCTGCGGCACACCGGCGGAACCCCGGTGGTCTACGACGTGCGTACGGAAGAGCTGGTGGCCTGATGGGAACCGTGGCAGCGCACGGGCTGAGCAAGTCCTTCGGCAAGGTCCAGGCCCTGGACGGCGTGACGCTGGACGTGCCGGACGGATCGTTCTTCGTCGTGCTCGGGCCGTCGGGGGCGGGCAAGACGACGACCCTGCGGGCGATCGCCGGCCTCGAGCAGCTCGACGCCGGGTCGGTGCACCTGGACGGGCGGGACGCGACCGGTGACACCCCGGCCGCCCGCGACCTTGCCATGGTCTTCCAGAGCTACGCCCTCTATCCACGGAAGACGGCGTACGAGAACATCGCTTCGCCGCTGCGGGCCCGCCGCCGCGCGGCGAGCGAGATCGCCGCGGCCGTCGAGCGGGTCTCGGCCCTGCTGCACATCGAACGTCTGCTGCAGCGGCGCCCCGCGCAGCTGTCCGGTGGCGAGATGCAGCGTGTCGCCCTGGCCCGGGCGCTGGTTCGCAGTCCGCGCGCGTTTCTCATGGACGAGCCGCTGACGAACCTCGACCTCAAACTCCGCGTCGAGATGCGCACCGAGCTCACCCGCATCCACCGCGGTCTCGGCGCCACCTTCGTCTACGTGACCAACGACCAGGTCGAGGCCCTGTCCATGGCGGACCAGGTGGCGATCCTCAAGGAGGGCAAGGTGCAACAGGTCGGAACCCCGATCGAGGTGTACGAGCGTCCGGCCAACCAGTGGGTCGCGGGATTCGTCGGGAGCCCGCCGATCAGCCTGCTCCCCTGCCACGCCGAGGGCGATCGTCTCGTCGGTGCGGAAGGCTGGAGTCTGCCGCGGCCCCGCTGGACCACCGCCGAGGACGGTCGCCCGCTGCTGCTGGGCCTGCGCGCGGAAGACCTTTCCGTCGAGCAGCGCGGGGCCGCGTCGCTGCCGGGAGAGGTTTACGGGCTCGAGCCGCTCGGGGACCGTACGGTGGTCGATGTCCGGGTGGGAACGGAGATCCTCAAGGTCAAAGCGAGACCCACCGTCACCGGTACGCCGGGCGAGCGCCTGAACGTCACGGTCGACCTGGACCGGGCACACCTTTTCGATGCGGGCACCGGGCTCTCGCTCTCGCCGGCCGGGCGGTGATCGGGTGAACGTCCTGGCCCCCGGGCACCGACGGCTCCGGATCGGCGACGCCTGGCGCGATGCCACCAGCGGCGCCACCTTCGAAGTCGAGGATCCGGCCACCGGCAAGACCATCGCCGAGGTGGCGGACGCCGGGGCCGCCGACGGACTCGCCGCTCTGGACGCGGCGAGCGAAGCCCTGCCGGGGTGGTCGGCGACCCCGCCGCGGAGACGGTCGGAGTTGCTGACCGCGACCTATCGGTCCCTGACCGAACGATCCGAAGAGGTCGCCCGGCTGATCACGCTCGAGATGGGCAAGCCGCTCGCCGAGGCTCGGGCCGAGGTGGCGTACGGCGCCGAGTTCTTCCGCTGGTTCGCCGAGGAGGCGGTGCGCGTCGAGGGGCGCTACAACACCGCGCCCAACGGCGGATACCGCATCCTCACCGTGCCCAAGCCGGTCGGACCCTGCGTCTTCGTGACGCCCTGGAACTTCCCGCTGGCCATGGGCGCGCGCAAGATCGCCCCGGCGCTGGCCGCGGGCTGCACGACGATCACCAAGCCGGCCGCCCAGACACCACTGACCATGCTGTTGCTGGCCCGCATCATGGAGGAGGCCGGCGTTCCCCCGGGCGTCGTCAACGTGGTGACCACCAAGCGGGCCGGCGAGGTGGTTTCCGCTCTGCTGGCCGACACCCGGACCCGCAAGCTCTCGTTCACCGGGTCGACCGAGGTCGGGCGGGTGCTGCTGCGGCAGGCCGCGGGCAACGTGCTGCGCACCTCCATGGAACTGGGCGGCAACGCGGCCTTGATCGTGTGTGCCGACGCCGACCTGGACGTGGCGGTCGACGGGGCCATGGTGGCCAAGATGCGCAACATCGGGGAGTCCTGCATCGCGGCCAACCGGATCTACGTCGAGGAGCCGGTGCGCGAGGAGTTCACGGCCCGCTTCGCCGAGCGGATGGGCGCGCTCTCGATGGGCCACGGTCTCGACGACGGCGTGAACGTCGGGCCACTGATCGACGGGGACTCGGTCACCAAGATCGACGATCTCGTCGCGGACGCGGTCGGGCGCGGCGCCCGGGTCCTGGTGGGCAGCGGGCGTCCGGACGGGCCGGGCCACTTCTACCCGCCGACGGTCCTCGTCGACGTGCCCGAGGACGCGCGGATGCTGCGAACGGAGATCTTCGGCCCGGTGGCGCCCATCCTCTCGTTCACCACCGACGACGAGGTGATGGCGAAGGCCAACGACACCGAGTACGGCCTGGTCGCGTACGTCTTCACCCGCGGCCTCCAGCGGGCGCTGCGGTTCGCCGAGGGGCTGGACACGGGAATGCTCGGCATCAACCGCGGCCTGATCTCGGACCCCTCAGCTCCGTTCGGCGGGGTGAAGCAGTCGGGGATCGGCAAGGAGGGGTCGCACGAGGGCATCGGTGAATACCTCGACCTCACGTATGCGGCGATCGACCTACCGTGAGAGGCACCCACATGCTTGAGACAGTCCGCGGACCACGCCAGCTGATGATCGGCGAAGGGGTCGCCCAGAACATCCCCCGGGTGGTGGCCGAGCTCGGCACGCGCGTCCTCGTCGTAACCGACAAGATCCTCCTGCGGCAGCCGGGCGTGGCCGGGATCGTGGCCGCCGTACGGGAAAAGGTCGAGAGCGTCGAGGTGTTCTCCGACGCCACCCCGGATGTGCCGCTGACCGATGTCGCCCTGGCCGTCTCGGCCGCCGCCCACGTGAACGCCGACGTCATCCTGGCCGTCGGTGGTGGCACGGTGATCGACCTCGGCAAGATCGTCGGCGTCATCCGGCGCCACGGTGGGACGCCGCGCGACTTCTACGGGGAGTCGAAGGTGCCGGGACCGACGATCCCCCTCGTCGCCGTCCCGACGACGTCAGGCACCGGCTCCGAGCTCACCCCCGTCTCGGTGCTGACCGATCCGGACCGCGTGTTGAAGGTGGGCGTCTCCAGCGTCCACATCGTGCCCGACTTCGCCATCGTCGACCCCGAGCTCACCTACAGCTGCCCCCCGACCGTCACCGCCCACTCCGGCATCGACGCGTTCTGCCACGCGGTGGAGAGCTACACCGCGCGCCCTCGCCCGCACGGACCGCGCGACCCGGTCGAGCAGGTCTTCCTCGGTCGCAACCCGGTCACCGACCACTACGCCCTGCGGGCCGCGGAGCGGATCGCCCGGAGCTTGCGCCGAGCGGTCAAGGACGGTGGCGACACGGACGCGCGCGCGGACATGTCGTACGGGTCCATGCTCGCCGGGCTGGCCTTCTCCCACGCGGGCAACGCGGCCCCGCACGCGCTGCAGTACCCCATCGGCGCCGCCACGCACACGCCGCACGGCCTGGGCGTCGGCCTGCTGCTGCCGTACGCGCTGGACGCGGCCCGCGATGCCATCGCCGACCGGCTGGCCACCCTGGCCGAGGCGTGCGGCCTCGACGTGACCGGCGCCTCGGACGACGAGGCCGCGGACACGTTCCTCACCTGGCTCGACGGGCTCCTGGCCGACATCGGCATCCCGCCCACCCTGGCCGACATCGGCGTGGCCCGCGCCGACCTCCCGCGCTTCGCGCAGATGGCCGGCAGCGTCACCCGCCTGATCCAGAACCACCCGGGCCCGGCCGACACCGCCGGCCTGACCAGGATCCTCGAAGCGGCCTGGACCGGCGAGCGGACCTCGGAGAGACCGGCCTGGCGCTGACTTCCGCGCCATCCGCTGGGGTTCGGCAGACAGGCCGGCCGCCGGTGTTGATGATGGTCTGCGTCAGCTCGCGTTGGTTCGCGACGAGCCGTTCGGGTCAGTCGTGCGGGTCGGCCATGACCAGGGCCAGCCGGCCGGTGCGGCCCTTCTTCGCCGCGTACATCGCGGCGTCCGCCCGGGCGACCAAGGCTTCGGCGTCCGGAAGGACGCGCGACCAGGCCACGCCGATGCTCGCTGCGGGGCGCAGCCGCTCGCCGGCCACCTCCACGGCTCCGGAGTCCAAGGCGTCGATCAGCGACTCGCCGATCCTGCGGGCGTGCGCGGCGTCCGCGACGTCCCGGCAGATCACGACGAATTCGTCACCGCCGAGCCGGCCCACCACGTCGCCATGACGCACCGCCATGCGCAGCCGGTCGGCTACGTAGACCAGCAGCCGGTCACCCGCCAGATGCCCGAAGCGGTCGTTGACCTGTTTGAACTCGTTGAGGTCGAGATAGATGACGGCCACCCCGCGGCCCGGCGGCCGGCTCTCCGTCAGCGCCTCGAGGGTGGCGGCGCGGTTGTGGCAGCCGGTCAGCGGGTCGTACGTGGCCTGCTGCCGCAACTGCTCGCGCAGCCGCACCTCATCGGTCACGTCGGTGAAGCAGAGGATGGCGCCGGTCACGCCGCCCGCCTCGTCGGTCAGCGCCCGCAGGTTGGCGCTGATCCTGCGCAACCCGCGCGCCTCATCGCGGTAGCCGTATTCGACGTCGGCGTCCTCGCCGGTGCTCAGGACCGTCGCCAGCGACGTCTCGATCAGCGGGCGGTCGCCGGGCACCACGCTGCTGAGCATGCCGGTGAGATGCTCACCGCCGGCCGACCCGGCTGACAAGGCGTAGCCCGTGTTCCGATAGACGATCCGTCCCTCGGGATCGATCTGTGCCACGCCCATCGGCAGCGTCTCGGCGAGCCTTCGCAGCAGTTGCTCGCTCGCATGCAGCGCTTCCTGAGCGGCCATTTCGTCGGAGATGTCGAGCATCTCGGCCAGCACGTGCGGCCGCTCACCCTCGAGCCGGTTGTGATTGGTGATCTCGAACCAGATGACCTCGCCGTCGCGGTGCAGGTGGCGGAGCCGTACCCGCCGGGCCGAGCCCACCGGGGAGCCGATCACATCCATGTAGCTGGTCACCGCCCGCCCGCGGTCATCCGGATGCACCAGCTCCAGTGTGCTGCGCCCGATCAGTTCCTCGGCGTCCCACCCCAGCAGCAGCCCGACCGCCGGGTCGACCTCCAGCACCTTCGCGACGTCGTCCTTGACCATCGTGATGTGCCGCGGCCGCGGCTGCTCCTGCTCCGGGCCGGAACCGCTCATTTCAGCGATTCCGCTGAACAGCACCGTGGTCACGTCCCAGCGGTGGGTGGTGTCGATGAACTGCATTCCGACGTAGTGCTCCGGCGCGGCGACCGGGCGCACCCGGCAGCTCGACCAGCCGACGGTCCGGCACGCGACCCAGGCGTCCGCCACCACCGCGTGGTCCTCGGGAACGACCAGGACGAGCGCCGAACTCGCGCGGTGAACCGGGCGCAGCCCGGTTGCGATCAGCTCTTCGGGCAGCGGCACGAACAGGCCGTTCGACGACGCAGCTGCCACGAAACCGCTGCTGTGCGCGGCCAACGCGGCGGCCAACGCCGCATCCCGCTCCGCAGGCGGCGCCTTTTCATGCTCAGCCATACCCGACCTATCGGCAGGGCCCCGCTGAACCGGAGGATTCCCGGGCGAGCGGCGCGGCGAAGGCGGAGCGCCCGCTCGGCCGGAAGCCGGCCCCATCGACTTTCTCGGATCCAAGGAATAGACAGCGGATCAATTCCTCCGGATGCCGAGCGGGCCAATAACGAGCGAACCGTCAATCCGTTACGGCGGTTTATCGGAACAGTCGAGAACGCCGGCCGATCGGACCATCCTCACCCGACCGACCTCGTCACCGGAACGCGGCCCGCGAGGGCCCGAGGGCGACCGCCGAGCTATCGGGGCAGATGGCCGCCGCCGGGATCCTAACCTTCCGGGGCCCTGGTATCACGGTCAATTCACTCATCCAGATGATGTGAATCTGCATCGAGGTCAGCCGATTCACCAGATCGATGACGTGCGGCATTCCCGCCTTGGTAACGCATCCTTTCCGCTTTACAGTGATGCCTTCTCCACCGACCGGACACTGCCGCATCATCAAAAACAAGGATGCTCATGGTCGCCCTCCCTGATCTGATCGCCGCGGTCGCAGTGCTCGGCGCTGTCCTCGTCGCCGTCTGGGCAGCCCGGCGCTCCCGCTCCCATTCCCGCGAGCTGCGGGCCTCGGCCGCCGAGTCCCGAGCCGCGCTGACCGCGGCCCGCGCCGAGGTCGACCAGCTCACCGAGCAGCTCCGGCAGGCGCAGACGGCGGGGGCCACCCGGGCGCCGGTGGCGCACGCCGACGGCCGGCACGTCGAGGTCTTCGTCAACCTGTCCCGGCGACTGCAGTCGCTGGTGCACCGGGAGATCAAACTGCTGGACGCGCTGGAGAACGAGGTCGAGGATCCCGACCTGCTCAAGGGCCTCTTCCAGGTCGACCACCTGGCCACCCGGATCAGGCGGCACGCCGAGAACCTGGCGGTGCTGGGCGGATCGGTGTCGCGCCGGCAGTGGAGCCGGCCGGTCGCGCTGACCGAGGTGCTGCGATCGTCGATCGCCGAGGTCGAGCACTATTCGCGGGTCAAGCTGGTGCCACCGATCGACGGCACGCTGCCCGGGCACGCCGTCGCCAGCGTCATCCACCTGATCGCCGAACTGATCGAGAACGCGACGATGTTCGCGCCGCCACACACCCAGGTGCTGCTCCGCGCGCAGCAGGTTGCCTCCGGCCTGGCGATCGAGGTCGAGGACCGCGGCCTCGGCATGCAGCGCGCCGATCTGGACCGGGTCAACCAACTGCTGGTCAACCCGGACGACACCGACCTCGACGACCTGCTGCGGGACGGGCGGATCGGGCTCTACGTCGTCTCGATGATCGCCCGGCAGCACGGGATCGTCGTCCAGCTGCAGCCCAACATCTACGGCGGCATCCAAGCAGTGATCATCTTGCCGCCGCTGCTGATGAGCTCGGCGCTGGAACCCGCGGCCTCGGCCCCGCACCCGCCCGGCGTGGCTCAGCCACAGGAACGGCTCGAGGTGGCGGGCCGGCCCCCGCTCGAGCGACGGGTTCCACTTCAGCAGCGGATCCCGGTGCGGGAAACGCCTCCGGCCCACGAGCGGCCGCTGCCCAGTGTGGACGGGCCCGCCGCCACGACGGCTCAGATTATTCCTGGCGCCGTGTCGCTGCCGCATGCGGGACCCGGCCGGGCCGAGCCCTGGCAGATCGCCGTGGCGACCGTTGTCCCGCAGCCGGCTCGGGCCACGCCGTCGCGGCCCCCGCTCCCGCGCCGTCGCCGGCAGACCCACATGGCCCCGCAGCTGCAGCTCGGCCCGTCCGCCCCGGGCGCGGAGCCGGACGGCGAACACCACCCGGGTCTGATGGCGTCGTTCATGAGCGGTGTCTCGCAGGGCGAAGCAGATCCACTCCGCCCGGACAGTCATGGCTGACCAGCGGCCCCGATCGCAGAAAGGCCCGGCTCTCATGTCGCGCACCGATCCCGCACGTACGTCTCCGGACCTGGTCTGGTTGTTGTCCGGCCTGATCGACCGCGTTCCGGACACCAGGAGCGCGCTGCTGCTGTCGTCCGACGGGCTGCGGAAGGCCGCCCACGGGCTCGACGACGACGGCGCGGATCACTTGGCCGCGGTCGCCTCGGGGCTCTTTTCGCTGGCCCGCAGCGCCGGCGCCCGGTTCGGGGGCAGCGACGGCGTCCGGCAGGTGGTGGCCGAACTGGAGGAGACACTGCTGTTCGTCTCAGCGGCCGGCTCCGGAGCGGTGCTCGCGGTGGTCGCGGGAAAGGCGGCCGACCCGGGTGTGCTCGGCTACGAGATGGCCCAGATGGTCAAGAGCGTACGGCCGTACCTGGCGACACCTGCTCGGCACGAGCCCGAGTTCCCGGGCGTGCGCGGACGGTGAGCGTGCTGGACACCGATGAGCACTGGTTCGACGACGCCGCGGGACGTCTCATCCGGCCCTACACGGTGAGCAACGGCAGGACCGAGCCGACCACCCGGATGGAGTTGCTGTCGATGGTGATCGCCACCGGGCGGCCGCCACAGGGTCAGCTCGGACCGGAACACGCCCAGGCGCTCGGACTCTGCGGCAGCGTCATCACGGTCGCCGAGATCGCGGCACGGCTCAGGTTGCCCGCGGTCGTCACCAAGATCCTGCTCTCCGATCTGGTGGACCTGGGAGCGGTGGACACCCGCTCCCCCGCCCCGATGGCTGATTCCACCAACTTGACGGTATTGGAGGCCATCCTCGATGCCCTTGAACGACGAATATGACGGGTTCCCGGCCGCGCTCAAACTGCTGATCGCGGGCGGCTTCGGCGTGGGCAAGACGACCTTCGTCGGCACGATCAGCGAGATCGAGCCGCTGCACACCGAGGAACTGCTCACCACCGCGAGCGTCGGCACGGACAGGCTGACCGGTGTCGAAGGCAAGTCGACGACCACGGTGGCGATGGACTTCGGCCGGATCACGATCAGCAAGGACCACGTGCTGTATCTGTTCGGCACGCCGGGGCAGGAGCGCTTCTGGTTCATGTGGGACGAGTTGTCCAGCGGCGCCATGGGCGCGGTGGTGCTGGCCGACACCCGCCGATTGGAGGACTGTTTCCCGGCCGTCGACTTCTTCGAGTCGCGGGGCATCGGTTTTCTGGTCGCGGTCAACGAGTTCGACAAGACATGCCGGTACGAGTCGGACGACCTGCGCAGTGCTCTCGACCTGAAGCCGGACACGCCCATCGTGTTGTGCGACGCGCGCGACCAGCGGTCGGTCACCGGCGTGCTGATCAGCTTGATGCAGCACCTCCTCGCCCTGCAAGCCTGTCGATGACCGAACGGAGCCCCGGCATGATCTACGACCTGTCCGGACGCCACCTGCTCACCCCGGCCGATCCGGAAGTGCCCGTCCGCATGCGCCGGTTGGCCCAGCTCGGCCTGGGCGACGACGCGGACCCGCACCTCGACGAGTTCGCGCGTCGCGCCGGCGACATCACCCGGGCGCCCCTCGCGATGGTCAACTTCATTCAGGAGGACCGCCAATACCTGGGCGGCCTGTACACCGGCACATCCATTCCGGCTGCTCTGCGCGCCGGTCTGGCCGGTCGCACGTTCTCGCGCGAGCACGGCTACTGCCCGCACGTCGTGGTCCGGCGCAAGGCCCTGGTGCTCGACGACGTCTGCGACTATCCGCGATTCGCCGGCAACCCGGTGGTGGACGAGATCGGCATCCGGTCCTACCTCGGCGCGCCGCTGATCGACCGGACCGGTGTCGCGCTCGGCACGGTCTGCGTGGTCGACGTCGAGCCGCGGCCCTGGGGACGGCCGGGGCTCGAGACGATCAAGGCGCTCGCGTCGGAACTGGTCGCCCAGATCCAGGCCCGTGAGGGCAGCTGAGCCCGCGTCATCAACCATGCGCAGTGGGCGGTCACGGTGGGCAGGCAGCGCCCGGACCCGCTCGGCGCAGTGCCCCCGCCCACGCCGGAGTTGACGCGGTCGTGCGAGCGACCATCGACGGCACGAACGAGAGCCGGAGCGTCGTCGACGGGGCAACCCGGGGCCGGCGGCACGTCTCGGCACGAAGTTGTTCTTCTCGGGCCCGCCGGTCAGCATGCACCGCGAAAAGGGGCGAACCCGCCTCATCCGCCCGTGGGCCCTGCAGGAGCGGCATGCGCCCAGGCTCCGCCGCGGTGTTCCGCCCCGGTCGTGGATATCAACTAGCGACAATTACCATGTGTGACGAGGCGACCCCGTTGAGGAACCAGGGACCCCACTGTAGAGTTCGGTCCGGATAGGGACGAACGTAAGTCCAAGACCCCGAACAGGCCCGTTGCCCGCACCGGATTACCGCGTGCCGCCGCCCCCTCGGCGAACCCTCATTCCCGAGGCGGAATCGGCGCCGCCACACGATATTCAGCCATGCCCCGAACCGCGGTGGTGGATATCGAAATCCCCGGAGGAGCGAATGATGGACACCGAGTCCCGGAATCAGGATGCCCTCAAAGCACCGACGGACGACCGGCCGGAACCATCATCGACAACGGAAATGCTGCGATTCCTGCGCACGTACGCCCAGAATTTTCTCAACTCCCGGTTGATGGACGAGCGTCGTTCCTTACCACCGGCACTCATCGCAGAATTCGCCGAGGTGGGCCTGCTCGGCCTGCAAATACCTCCCGATCTCGGCGGCCAGAATTTATCCCACGCCGACATCAACCGGGTATTCACCCAACTGGGCGCCATCGATGCCAACCTGGCCGTTTTCTGCGCGGTGCACAACACCCTGGGAGTAGCGCCGATCCTGCTGTCCGCGACCGACGAGGTCAAGGGCTGCGTGTTGCCGCGCCTGGCCGCGGGCCAAGCCCTGACCACCAGTGCGATCAGCGAACCCGGCATCGGCTCCCACGTTCGGGGCATGACCACCAGCGCGACCCGGAACCCGGACGGCTCGTACACGATCAAAGGCGCCAAGAAGTGGATTTCACTGGGCGGCGACGCGCGCTACGTGAACATCTTCGCCGGGCTCCGCGACGAACGCGGTCGCCCCGTGGGCATCACCGGATTCCTGGCCGACAGCCGTACCCCCGGGTTCGACATCGGCCCGGAAATGCTCACCCTGGGCCTGCGGGCAGTGCCCCAGTACGACCTCACCTTCAACAACCTCAAAGTGCCGCCGTCGGCGCTGCTGGGCGCCGAAGGAGACGGCCTGGCCACCGCCAAGTCGGCATTCATGGGCGGTCGCGCGGTGCTCGCGGCAATGGCGATGGGAGCGTCCATGCGCTCTCTCGAGCTGGCTCAAAGATTCACCAAAGGCCGAGAGGTCGCCACCGGTTCGCTGGCCGAGAACGGCCGCATACGCGAGGTGCTGGCCGAGGCCGCCTACGCGATTCAAGCGGTGGAAACGTTGACCGCCCGCATTGCGACATGGCGGGACGCGGGCCAGAACGTGCCCGACGCGTGGTACTTCTGCGCGAAGATCCTGGGCTGCGAGCTCGCGTGGAAGGCCATCGACACGGCGCTGCAGATATTGGGGGCCCGGGGCTTCCTGGACACCAACACCGTCGGTCAGCATTTTCGCGACTACCGGTTGTTCAGGATTTTCGAGGGCTCCACCGAGGCGATCACGGTGTACCTGGGCACCACGATGGTCAGGCATCCCGACGAGTTCACGAGACTCGTGCACCGGACGCGTCCGGCCACGGCGGTGCTCAGGCTGATCGACCAGGTCGCCGAAATCGGCACCGACCGTCCCGACGACGCCCCCGGCCGGCACATCCACGCGGCTGTCGTCGGTGAGCTGGTGTGCTGGAGCCTGTTGGCGTCGGTGACAAGCGAAGCCGCGGCCCGATCCGCGATGGACGGATACACCGCATCGTGGACCGAGCATCAGCTGCGGTCCCGGCTGCGCAGCGCGCGGCTCGGATCCCAGCGCGACCTGCCCACCCAGGCGGAGTTCGACCAGCATGTGGCGGGTTACGCCCACGCCATCGGCGACGTCGACCAACGGCGCTGGCCCGCCGAGGAGTGGCGCGCCGATCCGCTGCTCAGGTGACGCATCCGGGACCCGGGCGGAGCGGCCGAGCGGGCACGACCGTGGGCCAAATCATATTACGTCTGATGTCAGAGGATCTAGACTTTCCTGACGGCAACCGGGAGGCCGGAGGGAACGTGACCGCATCGGACGAGGCACCCGCTTCCGGTCTGCCCCGGCCGGCCCGCAAACGCCGGCCGGCAAGCCTCGCCCGGGCCGTCACCGCGGAACTCGTCGATCGGGTGGTTCACGGAACGTACCCGCCCGGCACCCCCCTGCCTCCGGAACCCGTGCTCGGCCAGGTCTTCGGAGTGAGCCGGACCGTTGTCCGCGAAGCCGTGAAAGTCCTTCAGGAAAAAGGCCTGGTGCAGGTTCGCCAGGGCGCCGGCACCATCGTCTCGGCGCCGGTGCGGTGGGACATGCTCGACGAGCTCGTGCTGCGCGCGAGCATCGAGACGGAGGAGGGCATGACGATCCTCGACGATCTGGTGGTGACCCGCCGGGTGCTCGAGTCGGACATGGCGAACGTCGCCGCCCGCGCGGCCGACCACGGGACCGTCGAGCGGTTACGGGTCCTGGTGGACGAGATGGACGATCTCGTGGACGACCATCTCGCCTACGCCCGCCACGACCGGGCCTTCCACGACACGGTCATGCAGGCGTCCGGGAACCGTCTCGCCCGGGGCGTGGTCCGGGCGCTGGAAAGCCAGGTGGTCAGCACCGCGCGCTACATGGGCCGGCCGGAGCGGGCGCTGTGCGTCGCCTCCAACCGGGGCCACCGGCGCGTCTACGAGTGCATTGCCGCCCGCGACGCCGAGGGCGCCGCCGAGGCGATGTTCACCCACATCACCGAGGCCTGGCTCGTGCGCCGCGGCGGCCCGGACAACCCGCTGCGCCTGCGACGGTGACCGGCCGGGCCCCTGGCCGTGGGTAAGGTACAGCCATGATGGCTGCGCCGGACAAGTTCTCTTTTCCCCCACGCCGGCGGGCCGAGCGGTTGAGCGTGGCGGTCGTCAGCGAACTGGTCGAGCTGATCGTCACCGGCCAGCTGGCCGAGAACGAGCTGCTGCCCCCGGAGGGCCCGCTCAGCGAGCACTTCGGCGTCAGCCGCACGGTGATCCGCGAGTCGGTCAAGCGGCTCGAGGAGAAGGGTCTGCTGATCGTCACCCAGGGCCGCGGCACGCAGGTCGCCCGGTCCGGCTCGTGGAACATGCTCGACCCGCTCGTCCTCTCCGCGCTCATCGACAACGACGAGTCCCTGGGCATCCTCGACGAGCTGACCATCGTACGGGGAAACCTCGAGTCGGCGATGGCGGGCGCCATGGCCGCCCGGCGCACCGAGGAGGAGCTGACCCGCATCGAGCACGCCCTGCAGGTCATGCGGGAGACCCGTCATGAAAGTGATTCCTTCCGGCAGGCCGACGTGGTCTTCCACCTGACCGTGATGGAGCTTTCCCGCAACCACCTCGCCGAGAACATCGCCAAGCGGCTGTACCTGCATGCGCTGGAGAGCACCAGGTTCCACGGGATGGGCTACGAGAACGCCTTCCAGTCGACTCTCGACGAGCACTCCGCCGTGGTCGACGCGATCGCCCGCCAGGACGTCGCCGCGGCGGAGCAGTCGATGCGTCACCACATCGTCACGTCGTGGCAGCGGCGCCGTTTCGAACCCGCTCGCCGGCAGCAGCCGGAGAGCTGAGGCCGGGCCGGGCGGCCCTATCGTTCCGGAACCGTTCCGGACTCGATCAGTCCCTCCGTGACCAGGTCGCGCCAGACGCCGTCCGGGATGCCGGTCTCGAACCGGCGCAGGTTGTCGTCCACCTCCCCCGGTGAGCGCATGCCGACGGCGACCGCGACGACCGCGGGATGCAGCAGTGGGAACGCGAGCGCGACCGCGGGCAGCTCCACACCGTGCCGTTCGCAGACGGACGCGATCCGGTTGGCCCGCTCGACCACGCCGGCGCCGGCCGGACCGTACTCGTAGGTCGCGCCGGGGGTGGGCCGTGCGGTGGCAAGCAGGCCGGTGGCGAAGACGCCCGCCGCGACGACGGCGACGCCGGCCTCCCGGGCAGGGGTGAGCACCGGTTCGAGGCCGGTGTGGTCGAGCAGCGAGTAGCGGTTGGCCAGCATGACCACGTCGACGAGACCGTCCCGGATGACGCCGGCGAGTCCGTCGGTGGCGTTGGTGCCGATGCCCACGGCCCTGACGACGCCTGCCTGTTTCAGCCGGGCCAGCGAGGCCAGGCCCTCGCGGGCCGCGCCCGGCCACGCCTGGTCGGGGTCGTGCACGTAGGCGATGTCGACCGCGTCGAGGCCCAGGCGCGACAGGCTCTCCTCCAGTGAGCGCTCGACTCCCGACGGCGTGAAGTCCCACCGCCGCCTCAAGTCGCCGGGCACGGCGAACCCGTCGGTGTCCCATCGGGCGGGGGCCGGGTTCGGCACGAGGAGGCGGCCGACCTTGGTCGAGACGACGAACTCGCCGGGCGGATGGCGGCGCAGCTCGGCTCCGAGGCGGCGCTCGGACAACCCGAGACCGTAGTGCGGGGCGGTGTCGAACCAGCGGAGACCGCGTTCCCAGGCCCGTGCGGTGGTCCGCGCGGCCTCGTCGTCATCGACCGCCCGGGCGAAGTTGCCCAGTGCTGATCCGCCGAGCACGAGGACGCCCCGGCTGGACCGGCCCCGGGCCAGCAGGCGCCGGATGGCCTCCGTCACGCCGCGATCCGGTAGAAGGCCGATCCGGTGCCGGCCAGGATCGCTTCCCGCTCCGGCTCGCTCAGGTCGCCGAGGAACTCGGCCACGGCGGCCCGCCAAGTCATCGCCCCGGCGCCGAGCTCGGCCACGGGCCAATCGGACCCGTACATGAGCCGGTCGGGGCCGAAAGCCTCGAGCGCCACCCGGACGGCGTGCCGCATGCCGTCCATCCTGGTCCGTCGCGGGCCGGCCAGGCCGGCAAGTCCGGACATCTTCGCCCACACGTTGGGCAGCCGGGCCAGGTCGCGCAGGTTCGTCTCCCACGCGGCGAGGTCGCCGGCCTCGGTCACGCCGCCGAGATGGTCCAGGACGAACCGGACGTCCGGGTGCGCCCGAACGACGGTCGCGGTCAGCGGCAGCTGCCGCGCTCGCACCACCAGGTCGAAACCGAGGCCGTGCGCGGCCAGCCGGTCCAGGCCGGCGCCCACGGCGGGCCGGGCCAGCCACTGCGGGTCGGGGTCGAGGTGGACGAGGTGACGTACACCCACCAGCCCTCGCCGGGCCGCCGGGCCGAGCTCGTCGAGCTGGGGGCCCGGATCGGCCGAGAGGTCGAGCCAGCCCACCACCCCGGCGATGCGGGGGCTCCGGTGCGCCAGCAGGCGCCGTGTCTCGGCGGCGCTGTTGCTGGACTGGACGACCACGGCCGTCGCCATGCCCGTCGCGTCCAGCATCGGCGCGAGGTCGGCGGGCTCGAAGTCGCGGTCGATCGCCGCCATCGTCGACGGGTCGATCCACGGCTGCGGGTCGGTGGACCGGTTCCAGAGGTGCACGTGGGTGTCGAGGTGCCGGTTCATGACCGGGGCCGGGTGGCGTCGGGGACCAGGCGCAGGCCCGCTCGTACGGGCCGCACGTGCGGCCCGGTGACCGCCGCACCGGTATCGGTCGCCCGTAGGTGGTTGATGTGGTCCTCGTCGACCCGGATGCCGAGGCCCGGCTCGTCACCCAGCACGATCCCGCCGTCCTCGTACTGCTGATCGACGTGGAGCCCGATCGGCGCGGTGAGTCCCTGGACCTCGAAGGCCAGGTGGTTGGGCACCGCCGCGGCCGCGTGCGCCACCGGGTTCGTGTGGTAGGCCACCGGGCTCACCGGCAGGTCGCGGGCGTGCGCCACCGCCGCCACCCGGAGGAAATGGGTGATTCCCCAGACGTTGCCCACCTGCACGATGTCGACCGCGTCGGCGTCGAGCAGCGGCCGGTACTGCTCCAGGCCGGTGAGGTTCTCACCGGTCGCGACGGCGGCGCGGATGCCCCGGCGCACCGAGGCGAGCCCGGCCGCGTCCCAGCGGCGTACCGGCTCCTCGACCCAGGCCAGGTCGACCCGGCGTTCCAGGGCCGTGACGAACCGGACGGCCTGCGAGCGGTTCCACGCCTCGTTCGCGTCGAGCATGAGGGCGGGACGGACCGAGTTGCGGCCGAGGACATCGCGTACCGCTTCCAGCCGGCGCAGGTCGTGCTCGACGTCGTGGCCGCCCTTGAGCTTGGCCGAGCTGAAGCCGTGGTCCGCGAACTCCTCGTACAGCCGCACCAGGGCGTCGTCGTCGAGGGCGATGTCGAGCCCGGAGGCGTAGCCGGGAACGAACCGGTCGAGCGCCCCCAGCAGACGCCAGAGCGGCTCGCCGGCTGCCTTCGCCTTGAGGTCCCACAGGGCCATGTCGATCGCGCCGACGGCGCCGAACGTCGCACCCGAGTGGCCGGTCTTGAAAACGTGGTCGAGCATGCGGTCGTAGAGTGCGGTCACGCCGCGCGGGTCCTCCCCTTCGACGGCGCCGAACACCCGGTCGATCTCGCTGTGCGCGCCGACGCCGACTCCTTCGAGGCCGTTGTCGGTCTCCAGGATCAGCACGTGGACGTCGGTGCGCGGGGACGGCATCACCCCGTTGGCGTCTCCGATCAGCCGCCCCCAGTCGTGCTTGGTGGTCAGGCTGCGGTATCCGATGACCTGCACCCGTTCTCCTTCCCTGCGTGTTCTCGGCTCACTCCTTGGTCCCGCCCGCCGTCATGCCGGCGACCAGGAACCGTTGGGAGAAGAGAAAGACAATCAGTACCGGCAGCACCGAGATGACGGTCGCCAGCGCGAGCGTCGGGAGCTGAATGGATTGGGTGCCGGCGGAACTCGGGTTGAACGCCGGGGTCGAGGCCAGCAGCGAGGTCAGTCCGACCTGGATCGGATAGCCGTCGCTGGACGGCAGCATGACGAAGGGCAGGAAGAAGTTGTTCCAGCTCTGCACGAAGCTGAAGAAGGCGACCAGGGCGACGATCGGCGCGGCCAGCGGCAGCGCGATCCTGGTGAACACCTGCAGCTCCCGGCACCCGTCCACGCGGGCCGCCGCGAGCAGGTCGCGGGGAATGCTCGTCGAGAAGTAGATGTAGGTGAGGTACACCCCGAACGGGAAGAACGACATCGGCAGGATCACCGACAGCGGGCTGCCGATCAGTCCGACCGTGTTCAGCTCGAGGAAGATCGGCAGCACCAGGGCGGTGTTCGGGATGAGCATGACCACGAGGGTCAGGATCAGCAGGAGGCGCCGGAACCGGAACCGGGTCAGGGCCATGGCGTAACCCGCCGGGATGCTGGCGACCAGGGTGATGAGCAGGGCCCCGACCGCGTACAGGGCCGAGTTGGCGACCCAGGTGGTGACCTCGCCGTCGCCGAAGCCGAACAGGGAGTCCCAGTTGGCGGCGAGCCCGTCGAGGCTGCCCGGCGCGAACGGGTTGTCGACGATGAGACCGCGCGCCGATTTGGTCGAGGCGAGCAGCAGCCAGACGATCGGGATTCCGAAGAAAAGCACGAAGATCAGCAGGACTACCGCCGCGATGGCGCGGCCGCTCCACCCGCTGACGCTTCCCCGCCGGGTGCCGGGGTGATTGATCTGCCGTGTCGTCATGGTTCAGTCCGTCTCGAACAGGCCACCGCGCATCACGAAGAACGCCGACAGCACGAGTGCGATGACGAGCAGCAGCAGGGAGATCGCCGCCGCTCCGTTGAAGTCGTTCTGCTGGAACGCGTACTGGTAGGCCAGTTGGTTGAGCGAGTAGTCGTTGGGCACGACCGCGTTGCTGGCCTGCGACAGCAACTGCGGCTCGACGAACAGCTGGGTCCCGGCGGCCAGCGACATGATTCCCATGTACGAGATCCACTTGCGCAGCAGCGGCAGTTGGATGTGCCAGGCGATCTGGACCGTTCCGGCGCCGTCGATGCGGGCGGCCTCGATCACGTCCGGGCTGATGTTGTTGAGCGCTCCGTACATGATCACGATCCAGCCGCCGGCCCCGGTCCAGAACGCGATGATGGCGAAGATCGGGGGAAGGTTCCCGGGCACGATCACCTGGACGAAGCTGTCCAGCCCGAGAAAGCGCAGCAGCCCGCCGACCGGGCTGGCCGTCGGGTCGAGCACGAACAGCCAGAGCAGGACGCTCGACGCGCCGGCCAGCGCGCCCGGCAGATAGAAGATCAGCCGCAGGCTGCTGCTGAGCCAGCGCCACCGGATCGTGTGCACGACGATTGCCAGCAGCGTGACCAGCACGACCAGCGAGACCAGCCAGATCACCAGGTAGAACGCGACATGCCCGACGGCGGGCAGGAACCGGAAGTCGCCGATGACCTTGGTGAAGTTGTCCAGTCCGGCGAAGCCACCCTCGCCGGTGGTGAACGCGAGGTAGACGGCGTACAGCGTGGGCAGAATCCCGAAGGCGACGGTCAAGGCGGCGTAGAGGGCGACGAAGCCGTAGCTCATCGCGCTCCGGCCGCCGCCGGGACGCGCGCCGCCCGGCCGGCGGCGCGCGACAACCGCCGGCCGGGTGCTCTGGTCTACCGCAGTCACTTGACCGTGTAGCCGTCGACCTGAGCCTGGTTCTTGATCGCGGTCTGCCATTGCGGCAGCAGATCGACCAGGTTCTTCCCGCCGGCGATGCCCGGGGTCATCGTCTTGGCCCAGATGGCCTCCTGGCTGAAGATGCCGGAGCCCCAGCCGTCCCAGATCTCCGTGCCGGCCTTGACGATCGCCTGCAGGTCGGTGGCGTAGTAGCCGCTCGACTCCTGCTTCTTGATCCACTTGTCGGCGGCCGCAGCGTAGGCCGGGTACCCCGGCGCCACGTTGACCTGGTAGTCGTCGGCGGTCGTGACGAACTCGGCGAACTTGGCGGCGGCCTTCAGGTTCTTGGAGTGGCTGCTGATGAACCAGGTGCCGCCGCCGACGTTGCCGGTCACGGCGGGCTCACCCTGCCACGCGGGCGGCGCGGCCACGCCGAGCTCGCCCTTTCCGACGTTCAACGACTGCGGGTTGTTGAAGATGGCGCCCGCATACCAGGCCGGGCCGGGCATGACCAGAACCTTGCCCGAGTACTTCTTCACGAACTCCGGCGTGAAGACGCTGATGTTGGGCGTCGTGCCGTTCTTGATCAGCGTGTCCAGCATGGACGCGGCCCGCTTGCACTCCGTGCTGTCGGTGTTGACGGTGACCGACTTCGGGCCGGTGATGTTGTTGGCCTGGCACTTGCTGGCCCAGAAGAAGACCTCGGGAGTCCAGGCGTCGCCCACCGTGCCCACGATGTATCCGGGGTGCTCGCGAGCCACTTTCTCACCGAGCGCCTGGTATTCCTGCCAGGTGGTGGGCACGCTGTAGCCGAACTTGCCGAGCAGGCTCTTGTTGTACCAGAGCACCACCTGGGCCAGGTCGTTGCGCAGGCAGTAGACCTTGCCGTCGACGGTGCACGGGTTCAGCGAGCCGGGGGTGAACCCGTCGAGCGTGGCCTGAGGGATCAGCCCGTCGCTGAGGACCGCCGCGAACGCCTGCTTGCCGTTGCTCTTCTGGCTCGCCCAGGCCGCGTCGTTGTTCTGGGTGGAGAAGACGACGTCCGGCCAGCCGTTGCCGGCGCGGTCGAACAGCTGCATCTTGGTCCGGAACGAGTTGGACCCGTTGGCCGACCCGTCGTAGGTGACCACTTTGACCGGCACGTCGGGGTGGGCCTTCTTGAACGCGTCGACTGCGCCGGTCCGGTCGGCGTCCACCCACACCGTGATCTCGGCCTTGTCGTCCTGGGCGGCCTGCGCGAAGCCGTAGGACCCAGCGGAAGAGTCGTCGCCCCCGCCCCCGCCGCAGCCGGTCAGGGCGAGGACGACGGCCATGACGCCGGCCACGCCGATCGTTGTCAGGCCTCGGCGGGGACGTCCGGTTCGCGTTATTCCAACCATATCGGTGTCCTTTGTCAGTCCGACCCAATTGACGCGCTCTTCATCGCGACGAAATATAAGGGCATACGTATGATGTTTGCAACAGGTGCGAGGCACCACGGAGAGAGCGAGGTCACCCGATGAAGGGTGCGGCATATGTCGGCCATGGACGCCTGGATGTGATATCGGTGGATGTCGCGCCACCGGGCCCCGGTGAGCTTCAGATCGCCGTCGCCTACTGCGGGTTGTGCGGCACCGACCTGCACATCGCACACGGCGACATGGACACCCGGGTCCGCACACCGCTGGTCTTCGGGCACGAGACGTCCGGCACCGTGGCCGCGGTCGGCGCCGGCGTCGAGGGCTGGGCGGTAGGCGACCCGCTGACTGTCATGCCGCTCGTCTGGGACGGCGCCTGCGCTGCCTGTCTCGCCGGTCACCAGCACATCTGCCAGAACCTGGTCTTCGTCGGCATCGACTCGCCGGGGGGCCTCCAGCAACGGTGGAACGTTCCGGCCTCGCTGGCCGTACGGCTGCCCGCCGGCCTCGACCTGCGCACCGCCGCCCTGGTCGAACCGGTCGCGGTCGCGGTCCACGACGTGCGGCGCTCCGAGCTGCAGGTCGGCGACCACGCCGTAGTCCTCGGCGGCGGCCCGATCGGCGTGCTGATCGCCGGAATCGCCCGCGACGCCGGCGCCCACGTCCTGGTCGCGGAGGTCGACGCGGCCCGCCGCAGCCGTATCACCGAGCTCGGGTTCCCGGTGGCCGACCCGGCCGCGACCGACATGGCCGCCGAGGTCGAGCGCTGGACCGGCGGCGCCGGCGCCGATGTGGTGTTCGAGGTGTCGGGCGCGTCCGCCGCGGTCCGCTCGGCCACTGCTCTGGCCCGGGTCCGCGGCACCATCGTCGTTGTGGCCATCCACTCCGCGCCCCGCGAGATCGACCTGCAACGGGTGTTCTGGCGGGAACTGCGGCTGCTCGGCGCGCGGGTGTATCAACGGTCCGACTTCGACCGCGCCGTCGACCTGCTCCAGCAGGGCCGGATACCGGTGGACGCCCTCATCACCCACGTGGTCCCGCTCGAGCAGACCGCTTCCGCGATGGACGACCTGGCGGCCGGCCGGGCCATGAAGATCCTGGTGGACGTGGCCGGGTCGGAGGCGTCGTGAACGGGATGTTCGATCTCAGCGGCCGGCTCGCGGTGGTCACCGGCGCCCGCCGCGGCATCGGCCGCTCGATGGCCGAGGCGCTCGCCGCGGCCGGCGCGGACATCATCGGCGTCAGCGCGTCGATGCGGGCCGGCGACGACGTGGCCGCGTCGGTCCGCGCGCTCGGCCGCTCCTTCGAGGGACACGCGGTCGACCTGGCCGATCGCGACGCCGTGGTGGCCCTGGGCACCGAGCTCGCCGGGCGGGCCCCCGACATCCTCGTCAACAACGCGGGAACGATCGAGCGCGCGCCCGCCGCGGACCACCCGCTGGCGTGGTGGGACCGGGTGATCGAGGTCGACCTGTCCAGCCAGTTCGCGCTCACCCAGCTGATCGCCCGGCCGATGCTGGCCCGCGGCAGCGGCAAGATCGTATTCACCGCGAGCATGCTCAGCTTCCAGGGCGGCATCAACGTGCCCGGCTACACCGCCGCCAAGTCGGGCATCGCCGGCCTCACCCGCGCACTGGCCAACGAATGGGCCGCGCACGGCGTGAACGTCAACGCCATCGCGCCCGGCTACATCGCGACCGACAACACCGCCGCTCTGCGCGACGACCCGGACCGGTCCCGATCCATCCTGGACCGGATCCCGGCCGGACGCTGGGGCCGGGGCGACGACATCGCCGGAGCGACGGTCTTCCTCTGCTCCGCCGCCGCCGACTACGTCTCGGGCGCAGTTATTCCGGTGGACGGTGGCTGGCTGGGCCGCTGAGACCGGCGAACTCGCAGCGATCCCGGCCTTGGCTCGTTAACCTTCACAACCAGTCCGTTCCAGGCTGCCAATTTTTTCATCAGCGGCAAAGACATTCGAAACTGGACCGGCAAAAACCGTTACGCGGGTGGATCCTGCCTGTACTCGAGATTAGGGCCGGATTCACCCTCGCCGAGGCCAGCTAGATGTATCGATGGACGTCATTGACTGGCCGAGATAGTTAACGCTAACTTCACGACTACGAAATCACCGAGTTGCGTTCGAGAAGGAGCCTCCGGTGCCCGTATCGTCGTCCCCCTCGGCGCCCCGACGGAGCCTGGCCGCCATCGTGGCAGCCGCCCTGACCGGTGTCGCCGCGGCAGCTGTCGTGGCCGGCCCCGCCTCAGCCGCCGCAACCGTCCTCCACGCCGCCCCGTCCGGAACCGGCACAAGCTGCACCGCCGCCGAGCCCTGCTCGCTGAGCGCGGCGCAAACCGCGGTGCGCTCGCTGAACGGCTCGATGTCCGGCGACGTCGTCGTGCAACTGGCCGACGGGATCTACCGGCAGTCGTCGCCGTTGCGGATCACCGCGGCCGACTCCGGCTCCAACGGCTACCGCGTGGTGTGGCAGGCCGCGCCGTCGGCCCGCCCCGTGATCAGCGGCGCCCGGCCGGTCACCGGGTGGTCGCAGGTCGATGCCGGCCGCAACATCTGGCGGGCCAATGTCGGCGCCGGCATCGACAGCCGGCAGCTCTACGTCAACGGCGCCGTCGCGACCAGGGCCCGCACCCAGGTCAACCGGGCCGACTTCACCGCGGACAGCACCGGCCTGAGGTTCACCAACGGCGCGCTGAGCTACCTGAACAACCTGGCCGGCCAGAGCCGGATCCAGGTGGAGAGCGTCGGCTCGTTCACCGACCGGTACGCGTCGGTGCAGCGCATCAGCGGCAACCAGATCACGATGCAGCAGCCCGGATGGAGCAACAACAACTTCGGCTACGACACGTTCACCCAGCCGCACCGGGCCGGGCCGCTCTATCTGAGCAACGCCTACGAGTTCCTGGACAGCCCGGGCGAGTGGTACCTCGATCCCGGAACCGGTGCGCTGTCCTACATCCCGCTCGCCGGGCAGAACATGGCGAGCGTCAGCGTGGAACTGCCGGCGCTGCAGTCCCTGGTCCAGGTCGGCGGCACGTACGACGAGCCCGCGCACCACCTGACGTTCAGCGGCATCACCTTCACCGGCACCAGCTGGCTCGGCCCGAACAGCAACCAGGGCTACGCGGACCAGCAGACCGGCGCCTACATCTACGGCAACTGGAGCTGGCCGAGCTTCGCCTCCTGCCACAACGGGTGCCCCCAGTTCGAAGCGACCCGCCCGAACTGGCTCCAGTCCCCCGCCGCCGTGCAGGTCTCGGCGGCCAACAACGTCACCTTCACCGACTCGCAGTTCGTCAACCTCGGGCAGACCGCGATCGGCATCGGCAACGACGTCAGCGCTCACGGCAGCGGGGTCGGGCTGGGCACGAGCAACATCACCGTCACCCGGTCGGAGGTGGCCCGCAACGTCGCCGGCGGCATCGTGGTCGGCGGTGTCCGGGCCGACGCGCACCACCCGAGCGACGCCCGCATGCGGAACCGGGACATCACGATCAGCAACAATCGCCTGCACGACCTCGGGACGGATCATCGCGGCATCGTGTCGGTGCTCGCCACCTATGTCACCAACGCCGTCATCTCGCACAACGAGGCCTACAACCTGCCCTACACCGGCATGTCCATCGGGTACGGCTGGGGTTCGAACGACGCCGGTGGCAGCAACCACTACGCCGATCGGGGGCTGTACAACTACCAGCCGCGCTACACCACGGCGACCACCGCATCCGGCAACCAGCTCGTCGGCAACTACGTGCACGACGTCATGCAGCAGATGAACGACGGCGGGTGCATCTACACGCTGTCGGCCAACCCGGGCGCGGTGATCAGCGACAACTACTGCCTGCGGACCAACGGCTACTTCGGGATCTACTTCGACGAGGGCTCGCGCTATTACACCGCCCGCAACAACGTCTTCTCGTCCACCGGCACCTGGGCCACCGCCAACTACTGGTACGCCGAGAACATGGGCAACTTCACCGTGACGAACAACTGGTCGACCAACAACAGCACCAACGTCACCAACGGCGACCGGGGCAACGTGGTGTCCGGGAACGTGACCGTGACGAACGGCAACTGGCCCACCGGCGCACAGGCCGTGATGTCGGCTGCCGGGCCGCAGACCGGCGGAACCGAGCAGACGGTGCAGATCGTCGGCGCCCAGTCCGGACGGTGCCTCGATGCCACCGGCACCACCAACGGCACCCAGGCGCAACTCTCCGACTGCGGATCCGGCACCGGTCAGCGCTGGACGTCCACCGCCGGCAAACAGCTGAGGGTGCACGGCAACAAGTGCCTCGACGCGTCGGGCCAGGGCACGGCGAACGGCACCGCGGTCATCATCTGGGACTGCAGCGGACAGGCCAACCAGCAGTGGAACGTCAACGCCAACGGCACCATCACCGGCGTCCAGTCGGGGCTGTGCCTCGACGCCCCCGGCAACGCGACCGCGGCCGGCACCAAGCTCAACCTCTGGGCCTGCCACGGCGGCGCCAACCAGCAGTGGAGCTCCCGAACCGGACTCGGGTCATGACCGGTGGCCCGGACGCTGAGCGCTCTCGGGCGGGGCGCAGCTCGAGGGCCGAACCACCCGTTCCCCCACCGAAACCGCAGGAAGTGGAGAAGAAGGTGCCTGGTTCCCGACATTCGTACCGCCGCGGCGGGCTGCTCGCTGCGGCCGCCCTCCTGATCGCCGGGCTGGGGGTGACCGTGACGCAGCGGGCTTCGGCAGCCACGCAGCCCGCAACCCTCGCGGCGTCCGCCGGGTGCGGCAAGAGCCCGACCCTGACCAGCGGCACACGCACCGTTCAGAGCGGCGGGAAGAACCGCAGCTTCATCCTGCGGGTCCCGGACGGCTACGACAGCAACCGGCAGTATCGGCTGATCTTCGGTTTCCACTGGAACGGCGGCACGGCCAACGATGTCGACTCCGGCGGGACCAGCGGATACCCCTGGTCGTACTACGGCCTGCGGTCCCTGGCCAACAACAGCGCGATCTTCGTCGCGCCGCAGGGTCTCAACAACGGATGGGCCAATTCCGGCGGTGAGGACCTGGCCTTCGTCGACACCATGGTGAACCTCGTCCAGGGCGGCCTCTGCGTCGACACGGCCCAGGTGTTCTCGCTCGGCTTCAGCTACGGCGGGGGTATGAGTTACGCGATCGCCTGCGCGCGGGCGAACGTCTTCCGCGCGGTCGCGGTGTATTCCGGCGGCCAGCTCAGCGGCTGCAGCGGGGGCACCCAGCCGATCGCGTACATGGGACTGCACGGCCTGCGGGACCCGGTGCTGAACATCTCGGCGGGGCGGTCGCTGCGGGACCGGTTCGTCAGGAACAACGGCTGCACCGCCCAGAACCCGCGGGAACCGGCGCAGGGCAGCCTCACCCACATCGTCACCTACTACTCGGGCTGCCGGGCCGGCTATCCGGTGGTGTGGGCCGCGTTCGACGCGGGTCACACCCCCGGGCCCTGGGACGGATCCGCCGGCGACTACAACCCTGGTGAGGGGTCCTGGACCCGGCCGCTCGTGTGGGACTTCTTCAACCAGTTCTCCTCCCCCTCGTCGCCCGGTCCCTCGTCACCCGGTCCCTCGTCACCCGGTCCGCCGACCGGCGCCTGCCGGGTCACGTCCACGGTCAACGCCTGGAACAGCGGCCTGACCGAGGACCTCACCATCACCAACACCGGCGCCACCGCGATCAACGGCTGGTCGCTGGCGTTCACCCTGCCCGGCGGGCAGAGCATCACCTCCGGCTGGAATGCCACCTACTCCCCCGCGTCCGGGCAGGTGACAGCCAGGAACGTCGGCCACAACGCCACGATCGCCCCGAACGCGTCGATCAATATCGGTTTCCAGGCCACCCACACCGGCAACACGGCCGCTCCCACCGCCTTCACGCTCAACGGAACGGTCTGCACCAGAACCTGACCCGGACGAACTCGTCCCGAGCCCACACGCGGCAAACCGCCCTTGGGTCGAGGTCGGCGAGGTCAAGGACGCTGAGCGTGCCGTTGAGGGCGAGCAGGCGCAGCAGCGGGGACAGGCCGTGCCAGGCAGCCCCACGTCGAGGAGGGGCCACCGGCGCCGGGTGGTGCTACGGCTGGTCGGGCCACCAGACGCGGTACGCCGCCGCCCAGCTGGAGGCCCGTGCCGCCTCCATCCGGACCTTGTGCAGGTCGACCGGGCCCTCGACGTATTCCCCGTTGACGATGCGCTCATGGGCGGTGGCCTTGCGCCCGTCCACAGCGACGCATTCCCAGATGGTCGAGATCTCGCCGGGGACCGGCTCCGGGTTGGCGTTGATCGGGGTGCAGCGCGGCCTCAGGTCGTCGACCACCTTCAGCATCAGTGAGCGGAACCTGCCCTCGATGGCGCCGGCGCCCTCGGTGTAACCGGCGTCGGCGCGAGCCGCCTGCACGATCGAGTAGACGGCCTGGGCGGACAGCGCGAGCTGGTCCTTGGCCCGCGTGCTCACCTCCGGGTAGTAGTGCACGGCGTCGTTGAGGATCTCGTTGACCCGCTGGGCGAACAGACCGGCGCCGAGCTCGTCCTGCCGGATGACCTCGTAGTTGCGCCAGTCGTCCTGGACCGAGACGACGCGGCTCAGGATGTTCGCGGCAACCAGGCCGTCGGCTTGCGTGCGGACTTCGCTCTCCATGACCCCCAGGATCCGGCCCACGATCCGGATGAGCTGCAGGGCCTGTTCCGGTGTCACCCGGCCGCTACGACCGATGTCGGTGCCGATGACGGCGGCGTTGAACAGGTCGTCGGTGAGCCCGTCCGCGGCACGGGCGGGCTGTGCCGTCCCGGTGAGCAGCATCGCGAGGGCGACGGCGGAGGCGGCGATGCCACGTCTCATTTTGCTCCACATATCCCGGGAGTGTGGCCGGGCCGGACGGCGGCCGTCTTCGTCGGCGGTGCGCAAGCGGGGACCGGTCTTTGTCAGTCCGCGTAGTGCCGCACGGCCAGGGTGCGGGCGACGGTCGCGCTGAGCAGCCGTACGCCGAGAGTGGAGCCGGGATCGACGCCGGTGACGTCGCGGACGCGGCGCAACCGGTAGTCGAGGGTGCGCGGGTGGATGTGCAGGGCAGCGGCGGCGGTCACCCTGTTCATGTCGTGGGCGTAGTAGGCGCGCAGCGTGGTGACGAGGTCCGGACCGGTGGCGAGGGCGCGCGCATAGGTACGCAACCAGTGGTCGACGGCTGGGGCGCCGGCGACCGCCATCTCGACGAACAGGTCCGCGATCTCCGGCAGCCGCTCGGGGGACGACTCCGGTGGTGCGACCCGGCTCACCTCACGGGCCCGGGCCAGCGCCGGGGCGAGGCCGCCAACCGGGCCTTCGGCGGTGCCGACTCCGCAGGGCCGGCCGATCAGCTCGACTGCACGGCGTACCCAGGCTGAGGCTTCGCCGGGGCAGACGATGACGACCTCGTCCGGGGCCAGCCAGGTGACCGGGATCCGGTCGGCGGCGAGCGCGGCGATGACCTCTGCCTGAGTCCGGCCGGCGGTACGGTCCGGCGTGGTCAGGACCGCGATCCGGTAGCGGGCGGCCACGCGCAGGTCGGCGACGAACGGTGCGACCGGTTCGTCGGCGATCAGGGCGCGGGCCAGGATTTCCAGCCGGGTCGGCAGCACCTGGGCGGCGCCGACCCCTCTGGTGTATCCGCGCAGATAGGCGGCGCGAGCCCGTACGCCCTGGGCGCCGAGCCAGCCGACGATGCGCAGCAGGTCGGTGGCGTGCTCGGGACGGGCCAGGTCGTGCACCTCGCGGACCATCATCGCGGTGTGCAGGCCGAGCACCTGCTCCTGCGACGGTACGGACAGACCGACCTCGGCACGGCGGCGGCCGACGTCGGCGATGCGGGCGAGATCGGTGTCGGTCAGAGGCTGCCCGGTGGCCGACAGATCCAGCGTCCGCCGGCGGATGAGGACGGCGAAGTCGTACATGTCGTCGGCGGGCGGCGACGACTGATATTCGCTGACCTCGTGCGTGTACGTCTCGACCGCGCTCCGCGCGTGGACCTCGACCCGCTCGCGCAGGGCGTCGAACAGGGCACTCATCGATGCGCCTCCTCCCGTTGCCTCCTCTTCGGAACGGAGGTGGTGGGTGGATGGGGTGGCGATCGACGGTAACAGATATGGAGCGCCCGTCGGACGCTCCACATCGGACGAACTTTCAGACGCCCAGGGTACGCAGGACCGGGAGCCCGTCGAAGGCGATCTGGCGGCTGGTTCTGCGGGTGGCTTCGGCGTCCACCGCGGCACGGTTGAGCGGGCCCTTGACCAGGCGGGCGCGGATATACGCCTCGTAGTCGGTGGCGGAGTCGCCGTTGTACGCCGCACACGTGTAGTGGATCTCGGTGAGCACAAGCCAGCCGCGCTCGTCGTACTCGTTGTAGCGGTCCTCGTGGCAGCTCGGTGCGAGTTTCGCGATCAGGGTCTCGTAGCTGCGGATCTGGTCGCGTACCAGCGTCTCGATGCCACTGGTCAGCCCCGCCCGGGCGCGAGCGGCGATCGCGATGGCGTAGATTTCACCGATCGCGACGCCGATGGTGTCGGCGGACGATTTGCTCTGCACGGTAGCCAGGTACGAGGTGGCGAGCGTGGCGCAGGCGGTGGCGTTCTGCGCCCAGATCATCCGGACCGAGTTGTTCATGTGCTCGATGTCGCTCAGCTCGATCGCGTGCGTACGAGCGCACGCCCGAACCTCGGCGCTGGCCAGGGCGTCCATGTGGTCGAGGATGTTCTGCTCGGACTGCTCGACGGCGGTGATGATCTGCCTGACCGCGGCGTCCAGCTGCGACGAGCCAGTCCCGCCGCCGGCCAGTGCCGCCCCGACGACCGAAACGATGGCACTGACCCAGTCGATGGCCACCATGTTGGCCTTCGCCCTGGCCGGCGCCCCGGTCCCGACGACGGCGAGCATGACCGCCAGGGCGCCGGTGGCGACGGCACGCAACGTTCTGGTGCGCATGACGACAACCTCCCTCCTTGTAGACGGCGGAACGGGTGTCGTCCGCTGAGAAGAGGCTGCCAGGGGGCGGGTGGGGCTGTCTTCGTCATCGGTGACAAGTCCGGCGCCACGGGGCCCGGCGGCGCCTGTCACTTGTGACAACCGGCCCCGCGCCTTACACGTGCTTGGGCCGCGCGGCGCCGGTAGGCGGCCGCGCGGCGCCGGTAGGCGGCCGCGCGGCCCGGTGGTGAAGGTCAGACTCCCAGGGCGCGGAGCGGAGGCAGGGCGGACTTGGCGGTGGGACGGCTGGTATTCCTGGTGGCGCTGTCCTCGGCCTGGGCGCGGACGGGTTCGCGCAGGTCGCCGGTGACCCACTCGGAACTGCCCCTGTCACCGTTGTACGCGGTGCACTCCCACCACTTTTCGACCGGGTAACCGGGTTCGCGGGCGCGCTTCTTCACGCAGTCGGTCGGGGTGAGCTTGGTGACGACCGCTTCGTAGGCGCGGATCTGGCTCTGCAGGACGAGGTCGGTGCCGTTGAGGAAGCCTGCCTGGGCACGGGCCGCGAGAACGATGGCGAAGATCGGGCCGATGACGAAGCCGATCTTGTCGACCGCCTGTGGGCTCTGCACCGCGCTCGCGAACGCGCTGGCCTGGGTGGCGCAGCTCGTGGCGTTCTGAGCCCACGCCCGCAGCGTGTACTCGTCCATGAAGTCGATGTTGAGGAACTCGATGGTGTGGGCTTCGAGGCAGCCTTCCACCTCGGCGGCGGCGATGGCGTCGATCTGCGCGATGATCTCCGTTCTGTTCTGCGCGACGGCCGCCTTGATCTCGCGGATCGCGGCGTCGAGGTTGCCGCCGCCTCCGCCCCCGCCCCCGAGCAGGTAGCCGGCGACGCTGATACCCAAGCTGACCCAGTCGAAGGCGAACGCCTGAGCGGCAGCGGTTTGCGTCGGGCTCTTGGTCTCGCTGGTGGTCGCGGCGGCCTGGGCCGGCACACCGGCGCCCGCCACCGCGATCGACACCGCCAGGCCGGTGGCGGCCAGGCTGTTCAACAGTCGTGCTCGCACTGGGACTCCTATGGCTGCTTCAACGTGGGCAGGGTTTCCTTGGCTACTTTCCAGCTGGAGTTGACCGCGGCGGCGACCTTGAGGTCATCCACATTGACCTGCGGCCTTGTCCATTCGCCGGTCACCTTGTTGAGAGTCTCCGTGGCCGTCGCCGTCTCACCATTGGCCGCCGTGCACAGCCAGGTCTTCGAATACCAGTAGGCGTCGTTCTCGGTCCAGGTCGGCTCGCACTTCGGCTCCAGTTTCTCCATGATCTTCTCGTTGGCCTGGATGTACCGCTGACGGAGCAGATTCTTGGACTCCGCGGTGTACCCGGCATCTCCGGCGGCCACTTCCGCCATCGCGTACTTGACGTTGAGGGCGTGGCCGATGGCATCGGCGGCCTTCGGGTCCTGCGTGGCGTCCAGCTCTCTCTTGTCGACCGAGGCGGAGGTGATGATCCTGCTGGCGAGGTTCCGCACCCACCGTTGGTCCCGGCGGAACTGCTCGTAGTTGGCGTACTCGATGGCGAACCCATCCATCTCACCCAGCGCCCGGGCCGCAACGTGCCCGTCAATATGGCTGATGACCTCGTTCCGGGCCTGCCCGACCAGTCCGACCACCTGTTGGACCAGCGCCTCGACCTCGGCCTGGGTCAGGCCCCCACGGGCGATCCGCACGGCGGTGAACACCAGGCTGATGACCGAGCCGCTGACGTCCTGCGCCCGCGCCGGCTGAACGCCGCTGGGCACCGCGACCCCGACGGCCAACAGCGTGGCGATCAGGCCGCGTACGAGTCTTCGTCGCACATCTGCTCCCTTCGTCCTGCCGGGATTCTGTTGGCGCCGACGGGTGCGCGTCTTCGTGAGCCTTGCGCAATCTCACAGTGACGTTTGTCAATCCACGTAGTGGCCACGGCGAGTGTCGGCGCTTCGGTCGCAGCGCGTACGGCGTGGGCAGGGGTCCGTTCGTGGCTCTGCTCGCCCTGCTCGTCGCCCGGGGCCCAGGGCTCGGTCGTACGAGATCTCGAACCGGCTCGACGCCGTCGGGGCCGGCTGGGTCGCAGCGGCGTTCGCACTGACCGCCGCTGGTGCTCCGCTGCTCCGGGCCAGGCACGGCAGGAGCACCGGCGAGCCGCCCGAGCAACAGGCGAGGAGGTCAGGGGGTGAGGTTCAGGGAAGCGGGCCTCGGCCGGTGGGCTCGCCGTGTGATGCCGGCTCTGCGGCGGGCGTCGTACCGGCGAGAGCCTTCAAGGCGTCGAGCACGCTGTCCAGGTGAACGCGCATGGAACGTTCGGCCGCGTCCGGGTCGCGTGAGCAGACGGCTTCGATGATTTCCAGGTGTTCGGGCAGCGAGACGCTGGGGCGGCCGGGGACCAGCGAGAGCCGGAACTGGTGACGCACCATCTGGCCGTTCAGCTGCTCGATGATCCGGGTGGCCGAGTTGTGCCGGGCGATCGACCGGACCGTGCCGTGCAGCTGGGCGTTGAGTTCGGAGTAGCGCAGCACGTCGGCCGCCCGTACGGCCGCCTGCATCGACCGGCCGAGCTCGCGCAGGCAAATGATCTCCTCGTCCGTGATCTGTTCGGCGGCGCGGGCGGCGACCAGGCCCTCGATCGCCCGGCGGATCTCGGTGATTTCGATGGCCTCGGGAACGGTGATCTCCCTGACCCGGGCGCCCCGGTTCGGCTGGATCTCGATCAGGCCTTCGGTCTGCAGTCTGGTGAGGACATTGCGGAGCACGAACCGGCTTGTCGCGTACCGCTCGGTCAACTCGTTCTCGATCAGCCGCTGGCGGGGGGCGTACTCTCCACGCAGGATGGCCGTCCGAAGCTCTCCGTAGACGTCCCTCGTGACCGGGTCTGGTGCAGGTGTCGACATTCCGGGCGCGCTCCTAGCTGTTTGTTGCCAAAGCCCTGGCATCGTATGTGGCGCGAGCGGCCGGGTCGTCGCCGGTCGGCGGCCTACCGGCCGAGAATGCATTGTTGACAAAGTTGCTGACACCAGCTTACGTTCGGCGGACCGGGACAGATGATCAACGGAATCACCAAGGACTCATGGCTGCTCACTACGTGGTGCGGTCCGTCGACCGGGCCGACACCGACACCATCACCGCCCTGCGCAGGGCGGGTGTGGCATCCGCACACGAGGCGGCCGGTCGGATCGGCCTGCTCGGCCCCGCCGTGCGGGCCCGCCAGACCGGTGCGGTGATCGCCGGCTCGGCGATCACCGTCTCCTGCCACCCCGGCGACAACCTGATGATCCACGCGGCGGTCGAGGTCTGCCGTCCCGGTGACGTTCTGGTGGTCACCACCACCTCGCCGTCGACCGACGGGATGTTCGGCGACCTGCTCGCCACCTCATTGCGTGCCCATGGTGTGATCGGCCTGGTCAGCGACGCGGGCGTACGTGACATCGCGGCCCTGCGAGAGATGGGCTTTCCTGTCTGGTCCCGGGCAGTGCACGCGCAGGGCACCGTCAAAGCCAGTCCGGGTTCGGTGAACGTGCCGGTCGTTGCGGCCGGGCAGCTCGTACGTCCCGGGGACATCGTGATCGCCGACGACGACGGCGTTCTGGTCCTGCCGGTGGCGGCCGGCCGTCAGGTCGCGCGGGCCGCGGCCGAGCGACTGGCCAACGAGGCCGACAAGCGGGCTCGGCTGGAGTCCGGCGCGCTCGGCGTCGACATGTACAACCTGCGCCCGCTGCTCGCCGAACTCGGCGTCGAATACGTGGACCGGCTGCCCGCCGACGGGGCCTGATGAGCTACAAGGTCGGCGGAATACGCTGCCTGCAGATGCGCGGCGGCAGCTGCAAGGGCCGGACGAACACCGGCACCCCGGTCGCCGTGGCCGGCCAATGACCGGGGTGCGCGTCGCCGTGCTCGGTCTGGGGGAAGCCGGCGGCGAGATCGCCCGGGACCTCGTCGCCGCGGGCGCCGACGTCCGCGGCTACGACCCTCGTGTCAGTCCGCCGCCGGGAGTGGCTGTCCGGACGAACGAGGCCGACGCGGTCCGCGACGCCGACCTGGTTCTGAGCGTCAACAGCTCGCACGACGCGGTGCCCGCGATGCTGAACGCGGCACCCCGTCTCGCGCCCGGCAGTGTCTGGGCCGATCTCAACACCGCCGCGCCCGCGGTCAAGGCCGAGTTGGCGCGGCTTTGTGCGCCGTACGCGGTTGAGGTCGTCGACGTCGCTCTGATGGCTCCGGTCCCGGGCAAGGGCTTGCGTACTCCGATGCTGGTCTCCGGCGCGGGGGCCGTCCGATACGCCGAGGTCATGACCGGCGTGGGGGCCGAAGTGACGATTCAGCCGGGCCCGGCCGGTGAAGCGATCTCTCGAAAGTTGCTGCGTAGCGTCTTTTACAAAGGGCTGGCCGCTGCGGTCGTCGAGGCGCTGGCCGCGGGAGAGGCAGCCGGCTGCGGCGCCTGGCTTCGCGCGAACATCGGCGCCGAACTGGCCGGATTCGACGAGCGGACGATCGACCGGCTGGTCGACGGCACCCATCGGCACGCCCGGCGCCGGGCTGACGAGATGACGGCCGCCGGCGAGCAACTGATCGACCTGGGCGTGCGGCCGCGGATCGCCGCCGCCGCCCGGGATCTGCTCATCGAACTACGAGATTCGGGGTCCTCGCCATGATCATCGATTGTCACGGCCACTACACCACCGCGCCGGCCGCGCACACCTCGTGGCGAGAGGCCCAGCAGGCGGCCTACCGGTCAGCAGGGCAGCCCCCGTCCTACCCGAGGATCAGCGACGACGAGATCCGCGAGACGGTCGAGGGCAGCCAGCTGCGGTTGATGGACGAACGCGGGATCGATCTCACCGTCTTTTCCCCCCGCGCGTCGGCGATGGGTCATCACTTCGGCGACGAGGCGGTCAGCGCAGCCTGGGCACGAGTGTCCAACGACCTGGTCGCCCGGGTGGCCGGGCTCTATCCCGGCAGATTCGTCGGAGTGTGCCAGCTGCCGCAGTCGCCCGGCGCGCCGATCGCCAACTCGGTGGCGGAGCTGCGCCGCTGCGTCGAGGAGCTCGGCTTCGTCGGCTGCAACCTCAACCCCGATCCCAGCGGTGGCCACTGGACCTCGCCACCGCTGACCGACGTGAGCTGGTATCCGCTCTACGAGGCCATGGTGGAGCTGGACGTACCTGCCATGGTGCACGTGTCCGCGGTGACCAACCCCAGCTTCCACGCCACCGGCTCGCACTATCTCAACGCCGACACCACCGCGTTCATGCAACTCGTGCAGGCCGACCTGTTCAAGACCTTCCCCGGGCTGCGGTTCGTCATCCCGCACGGCGGCGGCGCGGTGCCCTACCACTGGGGACGGTTCCGTGGACTCGCCGACATGCTCGGCCGGCCTGCCCTGGAGGAGTCGGTGATGGGCAACGTCTTCTTCGACACCTGCGTGTACCACCAGCCGGGCATCAACCTGCTGTTCGACGTGATCGACGTGGGCAACATCCTGTTCGGCTCCGAGATGGTCGGTGCGGTCCGCGGCGTCGACCCGCAAACCGGCCACTATTTCGACGACACCCGCCGGTACGTCGACGCGCTGGGGCTCAGCGCAGCGGACCGGGCACAGGTGTACGAGGGCAATGCGCGCCGGGTCTACCCACGCCTCGACCTCATTCTTCGTCAGCAATCCCGCTGATCTGGACGCTGGTCCTTGTGCCGGTCGATGACCCTGAGGAGCGCTCGGGAGCGGCGCACCGGATGAGATGCGAGGTCACCCTCGCCTCAGATGTACGCGCGCCAGGCCGGCCGTCTGACCGCTCGCCTGCCGGCCGTGGGAGCGCCTGACGTCGTTCCCACGGGCGGCCGAAGGCGACCCGCCTGTCCGCGGGGCGTCAGTGATCGGCTGATCCGGCCGATCGGGAATCTCGGCCGGGGGCGCCCAGCGTCCGGGAGTTCAGCACGGCCATCGTGTGCACTTCGGCCGGGTCGAAGCCGGCCGCCAGCAGTCTGTCGGCGAAGAGCGCAAGGCCGTCCTCGACCGGGGGGTTGAACGGCTGGCCCAGGTCGCTGGAGAGCACCGAGTGCTGAGGCCCGACCGCCCGGATGTTGGCGAACAGGTCATCCCAGGAGACCTTGCCGGTGTACGCGGTGGTGAAGCACCGCTCCAGCAGGGCGCCCTCGGCGGCCAGTTCCCGTTGCTGCTCGGCCGTCAATCTCTGCGACGTGAACTCGGGGTGGGTGACCACGATCCGGGCGACTCCCTCCTCGCGTGCCGCCCGGACCACCGCGAGGATCTCCGGCCCGGACAGATGCCCGGTGGCCAGCACCATGTCGTGCCGGGCCAGCACACGCAGCACCTGGCGGACCTGCTCGAGCACCTTGCCGTCGCCGTCGACCACCTCGACCGCGTCGGGGACGATGCCGTGCGCGTGCAGATCGTTCTGCAGCGCGTTCCACATTGCCGGTTTGCTGCCCTGCAGGTCGGTGGCGGTCGTGCTGCGCTGGTTACGCGAGTCCACGGTGGGCATCCACGCGATCCGGGCGCCCAGCCGGCCGGCGATCTCCACGGCCGCCGGGTTCATCCCACCCATCGAGCCGTTCAGCGTGATCGCACCGAGCGCGTCGACGCCGGGGACGGCTTTGCGGACCACGGCGGCGCGTTCCGCGGTGGTGATGTAGTGCGACTTGAGCACGAAGCCGGCCATTCCGACCTCGGCGAAGCGGGTGGCCAGGTCCAGATCGTCGATCCGCCGTTCCATCACGTCCGGGGCAACGTGGACGTGCGTGTCGTACGCGTCGCGAACGATCGCGCGCGCGTTGGCCGAGGGAAGGGGGTGGTCGGACATGAATCTCCTAAAAGGACTGAAGTGGGCGCATGGCCTTGGACAGGCGCCTCGAGCGCGGCACGGGTCTAGGGATCTCGACGGCCTCGGGGTCGGTCACCGCCTTCACCCGGGCTCCTCGGTGCGGGGTGAGCGTGACCATTCCGTCCTGTCCGAGCCGGACGAGGCTGGTACGCAGCTCGCCCGGCCCACACCCAGGCGCTGGGCCGGATCCGCCGCGACCGGAGGTTCGTTCGGCATCGACCGGCCATTGTAGACCTGTGTGCGCGACCACTCGCAGGCGTCATCCGCCGCCGACGTCACGAGCAGTTTCTCTCCCCACACGGGCTTGAGCCTCCGCGGAGGCACAGGATCGGACGAGACCGCAGAACACGGATTGCTCACAATCTTGTTCACAGCATCGCCTCCGGGCCGCAACCTGTCAACGGCGGCTGACCTGCGTCGATGTCCATTTCGGACGCATCAGGACAGTTTACTTTGGGCGCTATGCCTGAAAATGGGCGTCATGACAGGTGATCAATACTCCTCTACTCTCTCGCTCGGATCGAGGGCTGGAAGGCGGGCGCCAATCGGCGAGCGCCTGGCCGGCCTGGTCGAACGGCCGTCTCCGTCAGCTGGACGGGCGGATTCTCAGGAGGACTTGTATGTACAGAGGCTCTCGGGCGCTGGCGGCGACTCTGCTGGCCGCAGTGCTCGTTACGGCAAGCGCGTGTTCGAGTTCGGACGACGGCAGTAGTGGCGGCGGCGCGAGCGGCGAGCTCAAGAAGATCACGTATGTGACGGCCTTCGGCGCGCTGGGCCGGGACTCCTTCGCCTGGGTCGCGAAGGAGAAGGGCTTCTTCAAGGATGCGGGGTTCGACGTCGACATCCAGAAGGGAGCCGGCACCACCCAGAACCTGAGCATGATCAAGTCGGGTCAGGCCCAGTTCGCCGCCATGGACTTCTCCGGCGCGGAGGTGGTGGCGGGCCAAGGGAAATTCACCGACTGGCGCGCCGTGGCGGCCGTCCACCAGCGGACGCTGGTCGCGATCATGACCACCAAGGACACCGGTATCAGCAAGCCTGCCGATCTGGTCGGCAAGAAGGTGGCCACCGGCAAGGGATCGGTGTCCGAGCTGCTCTTCCCGGCGTACGCCAAGCTCGCCGGCTTCGACAACAAAAAGGTGACCATCCAGCCCGTGCAGGCGACCGCGCTGAACCAGCTGATGGCCAAGCGGCAGACCGACGCCCTCAGCACGTTCCTGCTGAGCAAGAACGCGCTCGAAACGGTCGCCAAGAAGGATGTGGTCGTGCTGCCCTACAGCGACTTCCTGTCCGACCTGTTCGGCAACGTGATTGTCGCTCCCAGCAGCCTGATCGCCAGCGACAAGGACCAGGTCAAGCGATTCGTCGACGCCGCGATGAAGGGTCTCCAGTACACGCTGGACCACCCGGAGGAGGCGGCGCAGATCATGAACAAGTTCGAGCAGGCCTCGGCCGTCCCGGCCGCCGTTGCGGAAATCAACGCCATGAAGCCCTATTCGTCGTCGGTGAACGGCGCCGCGCTCGGCCACATGGACCAGGATCGGGTCGCGCGCAGCATCGCCGCCCTGCAGGGCAACGGGGTGATGCCGACCGGGCTGACCCCCGACAAGGTGGCTGACTTCAGCTTCATCCCGGCCAGCTGACCGAACTGGCGGGACAGGTACTTCCTACCCGTCCCGCCAGTTCCGTGAACAACATCGGAGAGAGATGACGGACCTCGAAGCCGGGCCCCGGCTGACTCGGGTGTGGAAGAATTTCGGCCTGCCGGCCCTCGGTCTGACAACTACGGTCGGGCTGTGGTGGCTGATCACCGCGGCGTTCAATGTCGACCCGTTCTTCGTGCCGTCGCCAGGAGACGTTACGAACGCGTTCCTGCGCGTGCCGTCGTACCTGCTGGAGGAGAGCTGGATCACGCTCAAGCGGGTACTCATCGGCTTTCTCATCGCTGTCGCCGGCGGCTTGACGCTGGCCGTCGTGCTGGCCGCCTCGCACACGGTCGAACGGATGTTTCTGCCGGTGCTCGCTGCCGTCAACGCGGTTCCCAAGGTCGCGCTCGCCCCGCTGCTGCTGGTCTGGATGGGGTTCGGGGACAGTCCCAAGATCGTCATGGTGGTGCTGGTCAGCTTCTTCCCGGTGATCGTCTCCACGATGGCCGGCCTGACCTCGGCCCCGGCCGACCTGCGGGAGCTGGCCCGTTCACTGCGTGCGTCCTGGTGGCAGACCTTCGTCAAGGTGCGGCTGGTCTGGGCTCTGCCGCAGGTTTTCGTCGGTATCAAGGTTGCCACCCCCGCTGGCGATCATCGGCGCCGTCATCGGCGAGGTGGTCAGCCCCGATCACGGCCTCGGCTCGGTCATCGCCGGATCGGGCGCCTCCAACGACACTCCGCTCGCCTTCGCCGCCCTGGTCCTGCTCGCCATCATGGGCGTCGCCCTGTTCTACCTGATGGTCGGCGTCGAGCGACTGCTCGTGCCCTGGGCCCGGGCCATCAACTCCTGAGGAAGCACATGATCACCATTGATGGGGTTTCCCAGACCTTCAAGGGCAGGTCAGGTCCGATCGAGGCCATCCGCGGGATCGACCTCGAGATTGCCGAGGGTGAGTTCCTCACCATCATCGGACGGTCCGGCTGCGGCAAGTCCACCCTGCTGCGCATGGTCAGCGGCCTGCTCAAACCCACCAAGGGAGAAGTGCGGGTGGCCGGCGAACGGGTCCGGTCGCCGCGCCGCGACGTGGCCATGGTCTTCCAGAAGCCGGCCCTGCTGCCATGGCGCACGGTGGAGCAGAACATCATGCTGCCGGTCGAGATCTTCGGCTGGCGCACGGCTGACCATCGCGGCCGAGCCGAGCAACTGCTGGAGATGACCGGCTTGGGCGCCTTCCGCAAGCGCCTGCCCCACGAACTCTCCGGTGGCATGCAGCAGCGGGTCTCGCTGTGCCGGGCCCTGATCCAGAACCCGAAGGTCATGCTCATGGACGAGCCGTTCTCGGCGCTCGACGCGCTGACCCGCGAGGAACTGGCCGTCGAGTTGCAGCGCATTCACATCCAGCTGGGCACGACGATCCTCTTCGTGACCCACTCCATCCAGGAGGCCGTCCTGTTGGCCGACCGGGTGGCGGTCCTCAGTTCCCGGCCGGGGCGGGTGCGCAAGCTGGTGCAGATCCCGATCCCCCGGCCGCGGAGCTTCGGGCACAACGCCCACATGGAGGAGGTCGCCAAGGTCTCGGCCGAGTTGCACACCCTGCTGCTGAGCGACGAACACCTGCGGGCCCCGACCGCCTGAGGCTCGCATGGCCAAGGACTGCCTCAACGGCCGGTGGAGCCGTCGATCTGCTCGCGCAAGATGTCGGCGTGGCCGGCGTGGCGGGCAACTTCTTCGATCATGTGAACAAGAACCCATCGCTGCGATGGCGGCAAGGCACGACGGCCCGGGGGCCGGGGTGCCGGCCGGCTGAGGTCGGTCCATGTCGCGATGACCTGGTTCGCCTGCGCCACGGTGGCTCGATAGCCGGCGAGCAGGCTTTCGACGGTCTCGTCACGGGTGGGCTGGAACGTGCGGCGCATGTTGGTGATCGGTTCTTCGAGGAAGTAGAACCTCTCTACCGCGTTGACGTGTTTGAGAAGGCCGAGAAGGTTGGTGCCGGAGGGCACTCCGGCGGTGCGGACCTCAGGTTCCGGCACACCAGCGATCTTGTCCATGATCGACGTGCGGAGGTAGTCGAGAAAGCCGACCAGAGTCGCCTTCTCCCCCGGGGCAGTCCATTCGGGGCCGGTGTCCTTGTGCTTGCGGGCTCGGGTGGATGGCGGCATCAGCGTTACCGATCGTGTGGTTGGATGGGCAGAACGTTCGGTCTGGTCTGCTGGCCCGGTGGCCCGGCCTTTTCTGAGCATCGGTTGCTACCTCCACCGCCAGCATGACCAGCCAAGTTGCTGATTTGCCAGGAACGTTGCGGATCCGCATCATCGGATCATGACAACCTCCGAAGACGTCCTCGCCGGCGTCGGCCCGCGCTTGCAGGCCCTGCGCCGGGCACGAGGCTTGTCCTTGGCCGCCCTGGCAGCCGAAACGAGCCTGACCGCGAGCACCCTGTCCCGTCTCGAGAACGGCAAACTGCGCCCCACGCTGGAACAGTTGCTTCCGCTGGCCCGCGCCTACGGCGTCCCGCTCGACGACCTGGTCGCCGCGCCGCCCACCGGCGATCCCCGCATTCACCTGCGCCCCGTCCGGCGAGCCGGCTTCACCGTCGTACCGCTGACCAGACGCCCCGGGGGTATCCAGGCCTACAAGGTGATCTACCCACCGGCCGGCGGAGGGAACACCACAACTCTGCAGACCCACGACGGATACGAATGGTTCTACGTCCTCAATGGCAACGTCCGGCTTGTCCTCGGCGATCAGGAGTACCGACTCGGGCCCGGCGAAGCCGCAGAATTCGACACTCGCACGCCGCACCAGATCAGCAGCGCTGACACCCAGCCCGCAGAGTTGCTCACTCTCTTCGGCGCGCAAGGCGAACGCGCCCACCTCACGCCCTCGCCGCCACCGCCCAGCTGATGGTGACGGTGGCAAGGAGTCTGCTCCTTGCCACCGTCCACGTCACCAGGCGTGCGCAGTGCAGACTTCCGCCTGATGCGGGATCTTCAGACAGGCCGCCCAAGGGCCGCCGAAGTCCGCGACCGTGCCGGTGTTGTAGTTGCCGGTCGCTGGGATGTTCACCAGTTTGGTGATCGTGCCGGCCGCGCTCCTGAGGTAGAGCTGGTCGCCCTTCAGACCGCCCACGATCTGCCCGTGATAGCTGGTCGGGCATCGCCACAGATACAGGCCGCTGCGCACCGGCTGCCAGGCGGCGGACACACAGGCGGCCGGTGCGGTTGCTGCCGGTCCCGCCGTCGCCGGGCCGGCGAACAGGGCGAACTGGCCGGCCATCGTCAGGGCGGCCGCCATGATGAAGCTTCTTACTCGCATTGCTGCACTCCGTTCGGGTCGCTGATTTGCTGCGACCAGAGGAGCAAGACGGGACTTCAGATCGGTTTCGGCCCGACTTCGACTCCGGCGGGCGCATTGCGGCGGTACCGGGACGGCGGCATTCCATATCGGTCGAGGAATGCCTGCCGCAGTGACTCGGTGCTGCCGAAACCGCAGCGTCGGGCTACCGCAGTGAGCGGTAACGGCGTCGACAGCAGTTGTGCCGCCGACTCGGTACGGACTCGCCGCACGTATTGGGCGGGAGTCTCGCCGACGGCCGCCAGGAACAGGCGCGACAGGTGCCGTTCGCTCACGCCGGCCAGCCGGGCGAGGGTCGCGGTGGTCAGGGTCTGATCGAGACGGCTCACGATGTGCTCGGTCAGGCGCCGCACCATCAGGTCGTCGGTGATGCCGGGGATGAGGAAGATGCTCAACTGCGCCTGCTCGCCGGGCCGCTGCAGGTAGGCGACCGTGCCCATCGCCACGGCGCGTGCCAGCGCCGGTCCGTGGTCCTCCTCGATGAACGACAGGGTCAGGTCCAAAGCACTGGTGACGCCGCCAGAGGTCGCGACGTTGCCGTCCCGCACGTAGACCGGGCCCGGGTCCACCTGCACCTCGGGATAGCGGCGCGCCAGCCGCTCGGCGTACCGCCAATGGGTGGTGGCCCGGCGGCGCGTCAGCAGGCCGGCCTCAGCGAGGACGGTCGCCCCGGTGCAGACCGAGGCGACCCGGCGCGCCAGCGTGGCCAGCCGCCGCACGTGGCCGACCAGCAGCGGGCTGGCCGCCGCGTCCTCGTGGCCGAGGCCGCCGGAGACCACCAGCGTGTCGATCGTCTCGTTGAACCGCTCCAGACCCGCGTCGGCGGCGAGCCGCAACCCGGAGTCGCAGGTGATGTCGTCCTTGCCGGGAGTGGCGAGCACGGCACGGTAGCGCGGCTCGGCGCCGATGCGGTTGGCGAACTGCAGCGCGGAGGTGACGCAGGCAATGTCGAGCAACTCGGCGGAGTGGTAACCGACGACCAGGAACACCCGTTCGCCCATGCGTCCCACCGTACCGGTGCCGAGCGGACCGGCATCCCAAGCTTTCGGACATCACCGGCCGGCTCGCTCGCCCGCAGGACGGGCGTCTCCGCATGGTGAGTGGCGGGACGAGGAACGGAGAGCGCGGTGACAGTCCAGATCGACCTCTTAGGGCCCTTGGTGGTGTCGGTGGACGGACGTCCCGTGCCGCTGACGGCAGCGCGCCTGCGAGCCGTCCTGGTGGTGCTGGCACTCTGCCCCGGCGAACCTGTGTCGCTTGCGCGGATGGCCGACGCCGTCTGGGGTGACGATCCGCCCGGCAATGCCCGGCGCGCCCTGCAGGTATACGTGACGCGGCTGCGTAACGCGCTGGGCAGAGGCGTGATCCGCACCGGAACAGCCGGCTACGCGCTGGCCGTGGCCCCGGAACAGGTGGACGCTGTGCGGTTCGCCCGGCTGGTGGAGGTAGACGCCCGGGAGACCGATCCGGAAGCGGAGCGAACGAGGCTGGTCGAGGCGCTCGCGATGTGGCGCGGTGATCCGTTCGACGATGTGCGCTCGACCTGGCTGAACGAGGTTGAAGCGACCCGGCTCGCAGACCTGCGGCTGGCCGCGCTGGAACGGCGGGTCGAGCTGGACCTGAACCGGCGCCGGACGACCGGGCTGGTCGCCGAACTCCGCGCGCTGACCCGTCGGTATCCGTTGCGGGAACGGTTCTGGAGCCAACTGATGACCGCGCTGGAGCACACCGGTCAGCGGGCCGACGCGCTCCTGGCCTACCAGCGGCTGTACCGGCTCCTGGCTCGAGAGATAGGCATCGAGCCGAGCTCCGGCGTGCAGGAGGTGCACCGGCGGGTGCTCGGCGAAGCGTCACGAGACTCGTCACGGTCGGCGAGCCCGGCCCCCCACAGTCTGGCGGCACTCATCACAGTGCCCTCCTCCCCTTTCTTCTCCTCGGCCGCGTGCCCGGCGCGAACGCCACCACGAGCACGCGACACCAACGACTGGTGAACGGATCTATGACTTCGCCGGCAGCAGGATCGCGGACGGGTGGGCGCCGTCGTGCAGGATCTCGATGGTGGTGACGTGAGCTGTCGTGGCGGTCGCCACCGGCTCACCGCCACCGAGGTTGCGGGCGAAACGGGGAAATGCCCCGGCCGACACCTGGACGCGCAGGCGGTGTCCGCGTTGGAAGACGTACGCGGTGGGTGACAGCTGCACGGCCACCTCGGTCGCGCCGTCGGGCCGGACAGTGACCAGGTCGTCGCAGACGTTGATCGACTTACCGCGCTCGTCGACGTCGCAGAGCCGGACGAACAGGTCGCAGCTGGGCCGGTCGGCGCGCAGCCAGACCTGCGCCGCGACCTCCCCGACGACCTCCAGGTCGGCCTCCAGCACCGGTGAGGTGAAGGTCAGCACGTCGGCCCGCTTCTCCAGCGGCCGGTTGTCCTTGGGACCGGGACCGTTGCCGTCCAGCTTCGGCCCGCCCAGCGCCGGAGTCGGGTCGTTCGGGTCGTAGGTGAAGGTGCTCGGCGGCGAGGCCGGGTTGACACCCCGCTCCAGCGCGCCGCCGGAGCGCAGGTGCCAGCGCTGCTGCGGGTACCCGGCGGGCGGCCACTGATCGAAATCCTGCCACCGCTTGACGCCCATGACGAACAACCGCACCGGTGCCCGGTCGGCCGGCCGCTCGCCCCGCGCGAGCGCCGCCCCCCAATCGACCACCTGCTCGATCGCGGCGCCCATCCCCACGGGGTCGGCGTGCCACCACGGGCCGACAGTCAACCGGGGGTTGCGTCCGGCGGCGGCCAGCGCTCGGAAGTCCCGCAACTGGTCGGTCAGGAAGATGTCGTACCAGCCGGTGATGGAGCTGACCGGCACGGTGACGTCACCGGCGGCGCCGCTGTGGTCCTCGCCCTTCCAGTACGGGTCGTTCTGGTCGTAGCGCAGCGTCTCCTGGAAGAACGGCGACTCGTGGCCCAGCAGCGCCTTGTCCACATTGGTCAAGGGCAGCGTGTTCATCGCAACGGCGACGTGCTTGCGGTCCAGGCCCAGCACGGACCGCAGCAACGCCCGCGGCCGCTCCTGCGTCTCGGTGTTCCACACCCAGTTGGTCAGCGTGTCGAGCTCGAAACGGCCGGGACGCAGCAGGGTCAGCGCCAGCCGGGACGAGGTGATGTGCGGAACCATCGCCTTGACCTGCACCGGCGCCTCGGCGGCGATCGCCCACTGGGTGTAGCCGAAGTAGCTGGAGCCGGCCAGCACCACGCCGCCCTTGGCCCACCGCTGTCCCGCCAGCCAGCGCAGGGTGGCCAGACCGTCCTCCCGCTCGTGCCGCATGGCCAGGAACGTGCCGCCGGAGCCGAAGGTTCCACGGCTGCGCACCATCAGCACATGCATTCCCCGCTCCGCCAGGGCCCGGCCGTACATCCAGCCCAGCGGACCACCCGGCCCGTACGCGGTGCGCACCAGCACGGTCGGCAGCTGGTCCAGCGGGATGCCGTCGGAAGCGGCGGGCGCCCAGTGGTCGGCGAGCAAGGTGGTCCCGTCCTCGACCGTGATCGGGATGTCCCGTTCGACGGTCACGTCACGGGTGACGGCCGGCGGGAGCTTCAGCATCCGCTGCCCGAGCCGGCCGGCCAGCTTCGTGACGAAGTTGTTCTTGGGGCGTGTGCTCACGATGTTCTCCTGTGAATTCGGACCAGGTGGTGCGGGGGCGAGGGGTGAGTGGGTCTCACGGGACGAGGACGACGCGGCCCTGGGCCGAGTGGTTTTCCAGCCGTTCATGCGCGGTCGCCGCGAGCGCGAGAGGCAGCAACTCGATCTCGGTGTCGGCCATCCCGGAGGCCGCGGCCGTCAGGGCCGCGGCCGCGGCGGCGGCGGGGACAGCTTCCGGGTGCGCCGGCAGGTAGCCACCGGCGTTGAAGCCCGCCACGACGATGCCGGCGACCTCGAGGCCCGGAACGTACGGCGGTTGCGGCAGACCAGGCACGCCCTCGTACAGGCCCTGCCGGAGGTGGACGTCGATCAGCCCGACCGCGGCGTGGGTCACGTCGATCGCCACCTGTCCGGGCCCGAGCTCGGGGTCGGACAGCTCCGTGAGCGCCAGGACCTTCGCGTCGCCGAACTCAGTGACCTGTACGGCCTTCATGGCGGCTCCTCCCATATAACGCACTCTGCGATGCGTTAAGTGGGGCAGCATATGCGGAAGAGTTAGCGCAGCGCAAGGTGCGTTACAGTTGCCCCATGCGTCAGCGAGCACGATCGGTCGATGACAAGCAACGTCGTTCCGAAGATCTCCTGGTGGCCGCGGAAGCGGTCGCCCTCGAGCGGGGTGGGGTCCGGTTCGTGACGCTGGCCCCGGTCACCGAGCGCGCCGGCCTGCACCGCACAGGTGTGCGGCGCTACTACGCCAGCAAGGAGGAGCTGCTTCTCGAGCTGGCCGAACGAGGCTGGCGACAATGGAGCGCCGCGATCGCCGACGAGGCCCAGGAGGGCGACGGCCTCGGACCGCGGGAGGTGGCGATGCTGCTGGCCGACACCATCGCGTCCCTGCCGGTGTTCTGCGACCTGCTGACCCACGTGACGCTGAGCCTGGAGGGCGACGTCGACATCGAGCGAGCCCGGCAGTACAAGACCAACGCGTTCGCCGCCTACGACGAGATCGTGGTCGTTCTCGACCGGGCGAGCCGCATGACCGTCGACCAGATCCAGGCCCTGCTGGCGGCCACGCTGGCCTTCGCCGCCAACTTCTGGCAGGTGTCGCACCCCACTCCGACCTTGGCCGCGCTGTACGAGCAGGTGCCGGACTGGGGCCACGTCGCTCTCGACTTCCGTCCCCGGCTTCGGCTGCTGCTGCAGTCGACCGCTGTCGGACTGACCGAGACGATCCCCGCCACCTGACGGAAAGGCCGCGCGAGCGGTCATCGCGTTCGGGGTGATGGCGCTCGCCCGCGCCGGCGTGGCCAGGTGCTGTCCGTCGGGGCTGTGGGCGAGGGCGTTCACCCAGCCGGGCCGGGCGGCGAGACTGCGGGATTGGCCGGTGCCCGGCCCGTCGCCGGCGCCCCTCCCCCAAGCCGTCGGCACCGCCTGGCAGAAATCGCGAATTTACATATCACCATCTTGCCGATCGTCACGATCGCGATATGCTCCAGGTCACCCCCGATCCCCTGGGAGGGCCTGTGAGCTGGGACCTTGCGGTATGAGACCGCTACTCGACGACCTCGACGCGGCGCCGGGAAGCACGACTTCACTGCTGCGCACGATCGTCGCCACGTCGGTGCGCCGCATCGGTGGCTGGATCGCGGTCGCGGATCTGATCACCCTGATGCGCGCCATCGACGTACCCGACACCCGCAGCCGCAATGCGCTGAGCCGGCTCAAGGCCAAGGGACTGCTGGTGCCCGAGTCCCGCGGCAAAGTCTCCGGGTACAGGGTGTCCGAGGCCGCGATGCCGATGTTCGAGCGTCACGACCGGCGCCTGTACAGCCCTCGGTTCATGACCGAGAACGACCGGTGGTGCCTCATCTCGTACTCGGTGCCCGAGGAGCAGCGCGACCTGCGCCATCAGTTGCGCCGCCGACTGTCCTGGATCGGCTGCGGGTCCGTCTCCCCGGCGCTCTGGATCTGCCCGGGTTTCCTGGTCGACGAGGTGGAGGAGATCCTCTTCGACCTCGGGCTCAACGCGCGAGCGACCGTCTTCCTCGCCAACGAGATCCGCGGCGACAAGCCGGCCCCGGTCGCCGTTGCGCTGTGGTGGGACCTCGACGCTATCCGAGCACTGCACGACGACTTCCTGGCTGCGCACGCCGACGAGGTGCGGGCCGCCGCGAAGGAGCCGTCGCGCGCGTTCCCGGTCGCGATCCGCGGGCTCGACAGCTGGCGGCCGATCCCGTACGTCGATCCCGGACTGCCCGACTGGCTGCTGCCCTCGGACTGGCCGGCGCGCCGCAGCATCCCGGTCTTCGAAGAGCTTCGCGACCTTCTGCTGCCGCACGCGCACGCCTACGTCGAGCAGGTGACCTCCGGAGGTGCAGGATGACCCTGACGGCGCATCGCAGCGACCCCGAGCTGATCCGTTCCGCCTTCGGCCGGTTCCCCTCGGGCGTGGTGGCACTCGCCGCTGACACCGGTGGCGACCCCGCGGTTCTCGTCGCCTCGTCGTTCACCGTCGGAGTCTCGCTCGACCCGCCACTGGTGCTGTTCGCGGTGCGCAACGAGTCGTCGACCTGGCCGCGCATGCGCGGAAGCCGCCGGATCGGGGTCTCGTTGCTCAGCGCCGACCAGGCCGAGCTGTGCCGGCGTCTGGCCGGTCGCGACTGGACCGCGCGTTTCGGCGAGGAACCGATCGAACGTACCCCGGAGGGCGCTCTGCTGTTCGCGGGCTCGCCGCTCTGGCTGGACTGTTCCGTCTTCGGCGAGATCCCGGCCGGGGACCACCGTGTCGTGCTGCTCGAGGTGCATCAGTTCTGGCAGGACAACGCCCTCGATCCGCTGATCTTCCACGGCTCGGCGTTCCGCCGGCTGGAGGCGGCGTGACGACCCTGGACGACGTCCGCGCCGCGCACCGGCCGGCCGGGCGGCGGCTGGGCATCGCGGTCGGCATGCCCGCGAGCGGCGAGCTGATCGACGGGGTCGCGGAGATCCTGCGGGAGGCGGGCGCCCTTCCGGCACGGCGGCTGGCCCGGCTTCGCCCTCGGCCCGGCGAGGTGGCCACCCGCCCCCAGGACGCCGCTTATTTCGTCCGCCGCTACGGACACGAGTACACCACGATCGTCCTCGCCCCGGCGCACTGCGACGAGGCCGTCGCCGAGGCCTGCACCGCCGAGGGCTGCGCCCTCATCCTCACCACCCTCCCGGTCTGACGCCGACGACGGCGGCCAGGCGCACCAGTCATTCCACATAAGACGTATATATCGATCTATCTCGTGATTGGACCTCCATGCGTCTCTCCCGTTCGCCGCTTTTCCTCATCGCCCTGACCGCCATAGTGGCCGGCTGTTCGACGCCCACCGACGACGTGGCGTCCCCGGCCGCCGAGGCCCCCTCGGCGGCCGTCGACAGCTCGCTCGCCGGCGAGCTGCCCGACGCCATCAAATCCTCGAAACAGATCAGCCTCGGCGCCCTCTGGGAGACCCCGCCGGTCATCAGCGTCACCACCACCAACACCTCCACCCCGGTGGGTATCGCGCCCGACCTGGCCGCCGCGATCGCGCCGGTGCTCGGCGTCAAGGTGGTCTGGAAGAACATGCAGTGGCCGGCCCAGCTGCCCGGCGTGCAGTCCGGCAGCGTCGACGCGCTGTGGGGCCAGGTCTCGGCCACCGAGGAACGGGAGAAGAGCGTCGTCGACCTGGTGCCCTTCTACAAGTCGACGATGGCGCTGCTCATGCTCGGCGACAAGGCGTCCGGGGTGACCGGCCTGGCCGGCATGTGCGGCAAGAAGGTGGGCCTGCCGGTCGGCTCGATCCAGTCCCAGACGGTCAAGAAGGTCAGCGCCGAATCGTGTTCGGCGGACCCGATCCAGCTCGCCGAGTACTCGGGCGCCACGGCCGCGATCAGCGCGGTCAGGGCCGGCACCGTCGACGCCTGGATGGACTCGACCACCAGCCAGGAGGCCACGGTCAAGAAGAGCGGTTCCGCGTTCCGCGTCGTCGAGGTGCCGACCAGCGAGTTCGCCGCGCAGTACACCACCATCGCCATCGGCAAGAGTCAGCCCGGTCTGACCAGGGCGGTGCTCGGCGCGATGAAGAAGATCGTCGCCGACGGCACCTACGACAAGATCATGGCGAAGTACGACATGTCCTCGGCCGCGATCACCAGTGACGAACTGGTCGCCAACCCGGTCTCCAAGACCGCGGTCGGCGAGAAGGCCGCGAGCTAGATGCCTTTCAGCGTACGGCTGAGCAGCGGCACCCCGGCGCGCGTGTTCCGCGACTGCGCCGAGGTGGCGGAACAGTTCGGCTTCGACCAGATCTGGACGGGCAACGACCTGCTGCGCCGTTCCGGCGTCGTGCCGGTGACGGTGGCCCTGGCCGCCACGAAAAGGATCAAGGTCGGCTCGAGCGTGCTCAACCCGGTGAGCATGCACCCCGCGGAGATCGCCATGATCGCCGCGGGCCTGCAGGACTTCTCGGGCGGGCGTTATCTGCTCGGCCTGGGCGCCGGCTCCGAGGTGTTCCTGCGCTGGGCCGGCCTGCAACCACCATCGCCGGTACGCCGTACGCGTGAAGGCCTGCGTGCCGTCCGCACCCTCCTGGCCGGCGGCGTGCCGACCGGCTGGCACGACCGGGCGTCGCTCAAGGACGGACCGGCGCCCACCCCGATCTACGTCGGTGCGATGGGTCCCAAGATGCTGGCTCTGGCCGGGCGCGAGGCCGACGGCGTCCTCGCGCTCTGCCTGCCACCCACCCGGATCGGCTGGTTCACCGAGCAGGTCGGAGAAACGCCTCCGGGCTTCGACCTCGCCTGCTGCCTCTGGGTCTCGATCGACGAGGACCGAGACGCGGCCCGTGCCCGGCTGGCCGCCAAGATCGCTGCGTACGCGGGCTCCCTGGCCCCGGACACCCTGGCCGCAGCCGGGCTCGACGTGGAGAAGTTCCAGCACGTCCAATCGCTGATGACCGCGGGCGACGCGGAAGCCGCCACGGCCGCGGTCGACGACGAGATGCTGCGGCTGGGCATCGCCGGCAACGTCCGTGACGTCGTCGACCGCTGCCTGGAGCTGACCGCCCCGGGCGTACGCCATCTGTCGTTCGGCCAGCCGCTGGGCGGGTCGCTCGTCGAAGCCGTGGCGTTGCTCGGCCGCCACGTCCTCCCTCAACTCTGATCGGAGCTCACCCATGGTTTCCACCCCCGTGACAGACGAGATTCCCGCCACCGCGGCGGACATCCTGGCCAACGTCCGCGCCCTCACCCCGGTTGTCCGCGAGGAGGCCGAGGCCACCAACGCCCAAGGGTTCCTCACCGACCGGATGCGCGAGGCGCTGCGCACGGCCGGCGCGTACCGGGTCGGCTTCTCCCGCCGGCACGGCGGCCCGGAGATGAGCCTGACCGACCAGACCCGCATGGTCGAGGCGGTGGCCACCGCCGATGCCGGGATCGCGTGGAACGTGGCCGTGCTCGCCGCGACCGGTTTCTACGCCGGCCGGCTCGGCGACGCCGCGTTCGCCGAGCTCTACCCGTCGCTGGACCTGCCTACCTGTGGCTCGTTCCACCCCAAGGGCCAGGCGGTCGAGGTGCCGGGCGGATACCGGGTCACCGGGCGGTGGAGATTCGGCAGCGGCATCCGCTCGGCCGACCGGATCGTGGCCGGCGTGGAGGTGCAGCGCGACGGCGAGCCCGTGCACAAGCCCGACGGAAGCGTTCTCACCATGGGCGTGTGGCTGCCCACCGAGCAGGTAACCCTGCTCGACGACTGGCACGTTGTCGGGCTGCGTGGTTCCGGCAGCCAGGGTTACACGGTCACCGATGCCTTCGTGCCCGCGGACCACTCGTTCGACCGGTTCTTCGCCCCGACCGCGGCCGCCGACCCGCTCAACAAGCACGTCGAACTGCCGTTCTACAGCATGGCCGGCATCTCGGTCGGGCTCGCGCAGCACGCCGTCGACCTGGCCACCTCGCATCTGCGCGACCGCAAGCCGAGCGATCGGCAGCTCACCCTGCTCGGCGAGGCCGCGTCCTACACCCGGGCCGCGCGTTCACTCGTCCTCGACGGCATGCGCGCGATCGACGAGCAGATCTTCACCGACGGCGTGGTGCCGGACGAGCTCACCATGGCCCGCGGCGACGCGCCGATGGCGCAGGAGTTCACCCGGGTCGTCCTCGACCGCTGCGGCGAGATCCTCGGCGCGCAGGTGGTGTACGACAGCTTCCCGTTCGAGCGGCTGGTGCGTGACAGCGTCGGCGTGACCGCGCACGCGTCGACCTGGCGCAGCCGCTGGACCTCGGTGGGCCGGACGATGGTCTCCGCGGGGGCGGGCCGATGACGCAGACCGCCACCCCGACCCGGGCCGCGCCGAAACGCGACGTGGTGCCCGTACGCCATTGGGGCCGGATGGCCGGCGCCGCCGTGGTGGTCCTGCTGGTGCTCGGGGCCGCCTACAGCTTCGCCACCAACCCGAACTTCGAGTGGAGCGTCGTCGGCGAGTACCTGTTCTCGAAAGCCGTCCTCAAAGGACTGCTGCTGACCCTGGAGATGACGGCCATCGGCATGGTGATCGCGCTGGCGCTCGCCGTGGTGATCGGGGTGATGCGGATGTCGCCCAGCCGGGTCATCGCGGCCGTCGCCGCGGCCTGGGTGTTCTTCTTCCGCGGCGTCCCGCTGATCGTGCTGCTCATTCTCGTCGGCAACCTCGGCCTGTTCTTCAGGACCATCACGATCGGCATCCCGTTCACCGACGTGGTGCTCTGGTCGGCGCCGGTCGGGCAGGTGGTGACCCCGTTCGTGGCCTCGGTGATCGGGCTGTCGCTGGCCGGGTCCGGGTACATGGCCGAGATCGTGCGCAGCGGCCTGCTCGCCGTCGGCCAGGGCCAGCACGAGACGGCCAAGGCGCTGGGACTCAACCGGGCACAGACGCTGCGCCACATCGTGCTCCCGCAGGCCCTGCGAGTGATCATTCCGCCGCTCGGCAACGAGTCGATCGGCATGCTCAAGGCGTCGGCGATCGTCTCGGTCATCGCCGGCGGCGACCTGCTCACGGTCGTCGAGGGCATCTCCGGCATCAACTTCCGCACGATCGAGATGCTGATCGTCGCCACCATCTGGTACCTGCTGGTGATCTCGATCTACTCGGTCGCGCAGTTCTTCATGGAGCGGAGGGCGGCGGAGCGATGAGCGACGTCATGATCGACGTCCGGGGCGTCGACAAGTGGTACGGGTCGCACCACGTTCTGCGCGGCGTCGACCTGCAGGTGCGCCGGGGCGAGACGGTCTGCGTGATCGGGCCGTCCGGTTCCGGCAAGAGCACGCTGCTGCGCACCATCAATCACCTCGAGGACATCAACGCCGGCAGCATCGAGGTCGACGGCGAACTGGTCGGCTACCGCGAGCACCGGGGCCGCCTGCACGAGCTGCGCGAGTCCGAGGCCTGCCGGCAGCGGCTCGGCATCGGCATGGTCTTCCAGCAGTTCAACCTCTTCCCGCACATGACGGTGCTGGACAACGTCGCGTTCGCCCCGATCAAGGTCAAGAAACAGGAGCCGCGAGCGGCCCGGGAGTACGGCCGGGAGCTGCTGTCCCGGGTGGGCCTGGCCGGCAAGGAGTCGGCGTACCCGTCGAAGTTGTCCGGCGGGCAGCAGCAACGCGTGGCGATCGCCCGGGCCATGGCCATGCGGCCGCAGGTCATGCTCTTCGACGAGCCGACCAGCGCGCTCGACCCCGAACTGGTCGGCGAGGTCCTCACGGTGATGAAGGACCTGGCCTCGACCGGCGGGATCACCGTCGTGGTGGTCACCCACGAGATGGGCTTCGCCCGCGAGGTGAGCGATCGCGTGGTCTTCATGGACGACGGTCGCATCGTCGAGGAGGGCACACCCGAGGAGGTGCTCGGGGCGCCGCGGCACGAGCGAACGCGGGCCTTCCTGGCGGCGGTGCTGCGATGAGCGCCGTCGCTCTGGTGGCCGGCGGGACCGGGCCGATCGGGCGGGCCGTCGCGTCCGCGCTGGCCGGCGAGGGGTTCCGGGTCGCGGTCCACTGCCGCAGCCGTCCGGACGTGGCGGAAAAAGTGGTCGCCGGCCTGGACGGTGACCACGTGGCCGTCCGGGCCGACCTGAACAACCTCGACGAGATGTCGGAGCTGTTGCGGCGCATCGGGCGCGTCGCCGTGCTGGTCAACGCCGCGCACCCCGCCCTGCGCAACCCGGCCCCGGTCGCCGGGACGACGCCGGCCGACCTCACCGCTCAGCTGGCCGGGGTGCAGGCGCACGCGGCCCTCTGCGCGCAGGTGGTCCCCGGCATGCGCGACCAGGGCTGGGGTCGCATCGTCTACGTCTCCGGCGCGCTGATGTCCCGCCCCGCCCCCGGGCTGGGCGCCTACGGCGCGGCCAAGGCCGCCGCCACCGTGCTCACCCGCTACCTCGCCCTGGAGGAAGGCCGGCACGGGATCACCGCGAACGTGGTGGCGCCGGGCCGGGTCACCGATCCCGACGAGGACGAGGAGCTCACCCCCGAGCAGGCCGTGCTGTCGGCCCGGTTGCTGGAGCGGATGGCCCTGCCCACCTTCCCGACGCCCGCCCAGGTGGCCGCGGCTGTGCTGACGCTGGTGCGGTCGGAGGCGCTGACCGGGCAGACGCTGTGGGTCACCGGAGGGGAGCCGATCGGTGGGTGACGACATGCTGCCGCCTTGCCCGCGGGTACGGGTCGTGGTCGAGCGGGCCGACGCGCCCCGCTGCGGCATCCGGGTCGGAGACGCCGTCACCGTGGACGGGCCGGGCCTGTCGACCGGCGGCAAGCCGTTCTGCCCGATGGCGCTGATGGCGGTGCTGCCGGTGCTGGGCATGCGGCAGAACCCGATCCCCGCCGACGACTGGCTGGTCCGCAAGCCGTACCTGTGCTGCCCGGACGCCACCGAGGGCGTGGTGCTGAGATTGGAGGCCCCAAGGTGAAGGTGCGCTGCACGGTCGAGGCCATGAACTACTCGGCGTGCGGGCTGGCGGTCGGCGATTCCTTCGAGCTGTCCCCGACCGCCCTGACCGTGCCCGCGGGCAAGCGGTTCTGTTACTTCGCCATCGCCTCGGTCATCCCCGCGGTGCTGGGTCGCCTCGACGCGGACCAGCCCGACGCCTTCCTGCGTGGCCGCCCCCTGCTGGCCTGTCCCGACCCGCCCGAGAACCTGCACATCAGAGTCGAGGTGGTGGAGCAGTGAGACCCGTCGTGTTCAGTGCCCGCATCGGGGGCCACGGCGTGCTGTCCGTGGTGGACAGGGCTCTGCTGGTCGAGGAGGCCGGCTTCGACCAGGTCTGGACCGGCAACGACATCTTCGGCGAACCCGGCCTGGTGACACTGGCCGCGATCGCGCTGAGGACCAGCCGCATCCGGTTCGGCTCCGGGGTGATCGACCCGGTGTCGCTGCACCCCGCGCAGGTCGCGATGTTCGCCTCCGGGCTGCAGGAGCTCTCCGGCGACCGGTTCCTGCTCGGCATCGGCGCCGGTTCCGACGTCTTCTTCCGCTGGGGCGGGATCAACCCCGCAAAACCCGTCACCCGTACGCGAGAAGCAGTGCTCGCCATCCGCGAGCTGGTCAACGGCCGCAGCCCCGCCGGTGTGCCCGGCGTGGCCGACGGCTGGACAGCGCAGGCCGTCCTGCGGTCATGGCGCCCGACGCCGATCTACATCGGGGCGATGGGCCCGCGCATGCTGGACCTCACCGGCCGCATCGCCGACGGCGCGCTCCCGCTCTGCCTTCCCCCGCGCCACGTGTACGGCGTGGTGGACCAGTTGTCGGCCGGCGCCGCGAAGGCCGGCCGCACCATCGACGACCTGGACGTGGCCGCCTGCGTGTGGGCCTCGATCTCCGACGACCGCCGCGCCGCCCGGCACCTTCTCGCCAAGCACATCGCGCTCTACAGCGGCTCCCTGTCGGCCGACGCCCTGATCGCGAACGGCCTGGACCCGGCGGAGTTCGCGCACACCCAGGAGCTGATGCTCGCCGGCCGCGAGCAGGAAGCCATCGCGTCGGTCACCGATTCGATGCTCCAGCTGGGCATCGTCGGCGGCGTCGACGACGTCATCGAGCAGTGTGCCGCACTGATCGACGCCGGTGTCCGGCACATCTCCTTCGGCCCGCCGGTCGGCCCCGACCCGGCCGCCGCCCTCCAGCTGATCGGCCGGAAAGTTCTTCCCGTTCTGCGATCCCACCTCTCCTGAAGGAATCATGATCATTATCTACGGCGGCATCACCGTCGACCCGTCCCGCATCGCCGAGGTCGAAGAGGCGGGAGCCACCTTCCAGAAGGCCTCGAAGGCCGAGGACGGCTGTGTCGAGTACCAGCTCTCCTGGAAGGTCGGCGAGCCCGGCAACCTGCGGCTGCTCGAGATCTGGGAGAACACCGACAAGCACCAGGCGCACAAAGATCAGCCTCACACCAAGCAGTGGACGAGCTTCATCAGGGCCGCTGCCACGGCACCACCGCAGTTCCACGACGTCATCGTCTGACTCGGCCGCAGGGTGGTGCTCTCGGTGCGCTGACGTCTTCGACGGGACCGCGGTGTCGAGGCCGGGGACGCTGCTGTGTGCCCGGCCGGACGTGACGGCGTACCCGAACCGGCCGTGCCGCGCCGGTACCAGGTCCGCATGCACACCTGTGGGCGACGCGGACCGCCCAGATCGGCACCCGTTCGCGCGCCGGTCTGGACCGCCGGCATCACGGCGGAGGTTTCGACGGTGCCGGGGTCACCGAAGGTGCACCGCCAGCGCCAGGAACGCGGCTCCCATGACGGTGAAAGCGCCGCCCATGGCTGTCACGAGCAGCGTGATCTGCCATGCCTGATAGGCGCCGAGCAGCGCACCGCGCAGGCTCTGGCCCATGAAGGCGGTTTCTCGCAGCCCGTTCAGCCGTTCGTCATCACGGTCGCCCGCCATCCATTGATCCGCGATTTCCGAATATGTGCGGCCTCCGGTCGCTTTCGCCACGTGGACGGCGATGAGTTCCGAGAAGGCCCGCGCCTGGACGCCCGTGTGCACCGGCGTACCGGCATAGTGCAGCAGACCCGTCGGGAGATTGGCCTCGACAGGAAAGCTGATGCGTTGCGCCGCCAGCTCTCGCGAGACGGTCCGGCGCCCCACCAGCCCTTGGATGATCATGGTGGGACCGGCGAGGAGCAGTGCGGATGCGGTCAGACCGAGGAGAAGTGTCAGCATGTCTACGAGCGTCGTATCTCCGCCATGTCAGCGGCAGGGCAGCAGGTCCCGCTCATATCAAGGTCGTTGGTCCCATCATGGTGACTTCTGCACGTGCTCGCCGGCGTCCGAACGGTCATTGAACAGCCAACAGCAGTGTCGCCACTTCGCCGGGGTAAGCGCCGGGTGGCCGTCCTGACGAGCCGATCGCGTCACCGTCCGGAGGACACGGTGCGCCGGGCGGCGTCACGCACCGCAGCCGGCGCCGGCTGCGCTGTGGGGACGGGGCCGCGGCGGGCGCGGTAGACGACGTACGGCCGCCACAGGTAGGCCAGCGGGGCGGACCAGACGTGGACCAGGCGGGTGAACGGCCACAGCGCCAGGAACAGGAAGCCGCCGATGGCGTGCAGCTGATACACCAGCGGGGCGCCGGTCATCAGCTCGGTGTGCGGCTGGAACCAGAAGATGCCGCGGAACCAGACCGCGATGGTTTCCCGGTAGTCGTAGCCGCCGCCGAGCAGATTCTCGCCGACGGTGGCGGTCATGCCCAGCAGCACCATGGCCGCGAGGAAGGCATACAGGACCTTGTCCATGGTGGTGGTGACGCGCCGGACCCGGCCGCTGACGAAGCGGCGGGCGATCAGCAGGGCCAGCCCGGCCACCAGCATCACTCCGGTGACCGTGCCGGCCGACACCGACACCAGGTGGTAGGCGTGCTCGGGGATGCCGAGCCGCTCGGTCAGCGACGCGGGGATCAGCAGGCCCATGGCGTGGCCGCCGATGACCCCGAACGCGCCGAGGTGGAACAGCGGTGAGCCGAGGCGCAGCAGCCGGTTCTCGAGGAGCTGACTGGTGTGGGTGGTCCAGCCGAACTGGTCGTGCCGCCACCGCCAGGCGTGCCCGGCGACGAACACGGCGAGGCAGGCGTAGGGCACCACGACCCAGAGCAAGGTGGTCATCGGGAAGCCTCCGCGGCGGAGCAGACGGGATAGGGGTTGAGGTGATCGCCGTGCAGGTCAGGGCCGGCGCCGATGCTGCCCAGCCCGACGGTCTCAACGGGCGGGCCGTCGACGGCCAGTGCCGTGATGGCGGCCCGGTCGTCGTCGGTCAGGTCGGGCAGCGCCGCGCACACCGCGTCGAGCACGTGCCGGTACGGCGTACTCGTCTCGGCCAGTGCGGCCCGCAGCAGCTCCAGACCCTGCCGATGCTGGCGAAGTGGTGCCTCGCCGTCGCCAGGACCGACGATCGCGGCGAACTCGAGAACTACCGGCAGCAGATCGGGCAGCTCCCCGTCGGCCACGCGCAGTCCGTGGGCGCGATAGCGCTGCTTGAGCACCAGCAGCGCCATCCCGCGCTTGCGGGTGTCACCGTGCAGGTAGTAGGTCAGGTACAGCCCGGAACGGCGGCGCAGGTCGAAGGCTTGGACGAACTCGCGCTGCAGGTCGATCAGCGGGGTCGCGAGCAGCCAGTCGAGGAAGTCGGTCAGCCGGGCGCGGGGATCTTCGTCCACGACGGCTGTCGCCGCAGCCCGCAGGTCCTGGCCGGCTCCGCGCAGCTCGTCGTCCGGGTAGCCGAGCAGGAGCGCGGCCAGTTCGAAGATCCGGGCGCGGTCGGCCGGGGATGGGTCGGTCATGAGCGACCTCGCAGCGGGTTGAGGGTGAGGCCGCGCCGGCCGTCGGTGCGGCGGAACGGTCCAGTGCGTGCGCCGTCGGAGAGGTGGAAGTCGTCGCTCATGCCTGGGCCACCTTCGCCGTCCAGGGCGCAGGCTTCGTGGTTGGCGGCCTGGGAGTCGAGCCGGGCGGCGTCCCGGGCGTGGGCTCGGGGGATGACGTACCGCTCGTCGTACTTGGCGATGGCGAGCAGCCGGTACATCGCCTCGACCTGCGCGGCGGTCATGCCGATGCGGTCGAGCAGATCCTGTGCGACGGTGCCGTCGAGGGTGCGGTTACGCATGTAGGAGCGCATCGCAGCCAGCTTCATCAGCACACCGGCGACCGCGTCGGCGTCGCCCGCGGTGAACAGCTCGGCCAGGTACTCGACCGGGATGCGCAGGTCGCGGACGGTGTGGAAGATGTCGTCGGCGTCGGTGTCGTCGCGCCCGGCGGCGCCGGCCGCGTCCAGCACCGGCGAGAGCGGGGGCACGTACCAGACCATCGGCATCGTGCGGTATTCCGGGTGCAGTGGTAACGCGATCCGGTATTCGCTGATGAGTTTCCACACCGGGGACGCCTGGGCCGCAGCGATCCACTCGTCCGGCAGGCCGGCCTCCCGCACGGCCGGGTCGTACGGGTCGACGAACGCCGCCCGCTGAGCGTCGAGCAGGTCGTGCTCATCGGTGACCGAGGCCGCGGCGAGCACGGCGTCCTCGTCGTACAGCACGATTCCCAGGTAGCGCAGCCGGCCGACGCAGGTCTCCGAGCAGATCGTCGGCAGGCCCGCTTCGATGCGCGGAAAGCAGAACGTGCACTTCTCGGCCTTGCCGGTGGCGTGGTTGACGTAGACCTTCTTGTACGGGCACGCGGACACGCACATCCGCCAGCCCCGGCAGCGGTCCTGGTCGACCAGGACGATGCCGTCCTCCTCGCGCTTGTACATGGCGCCGGACGGGCAGGCCGAGACGCACGCGGGGTTGAGGCAGTGCTCGCAGATGCGCGGCAGGTGGAACATGAAGGTCTTCTCGAACTCGAATCTGACCTTCGCCGCAGCCTCGGCCGGCATCCGGGCCAGGTTCGGGTCGCCGTCGGCCCGCTCGTGGGCCCCGCCGAGCGAGTCCTCCCAGTTGGCACCCCAGGTGACCGCCATCGGCTCGCCGGTCAGCGCCGAATGCGGTTGTTTGACCGGGGTGTCCTTCAGCCCGCCGGGCGCGTTGACCAGGATGTCCTTGTCGAAGGTGGCTGGTTCGTAATAGTCGTCGATGCTCGGCAGGTCCGGGTTGGCGAAGATGCGGCTGAGCCGCCTGGCCCGCCCGCCGGAGCGCAGCACGAGCCGGCCTCTGGCGTCGAGCTTCCAGCCGCCTTTCCAGCGCTCCTGGTCCTCGTAGTGCTTCGGGTAGCCGATGCCCGGCTTGGTCTCGACGTTGTTGAACCAGACGTACTCGGTCCCTTCCCGGTTGGTCCACGTCTGCTTGCACGTGACCGAGCAGGTGTGGCAGCCGATGCACTTGTCGAGGTTCATCACCATGGCGACCTGCGCGCGGATCCGCATCAGAACTCCTTCTGCGAGTATCGGCGGCATCCGCCGGGACCCGCTCCTACGGGCTTGATCCAGCCTGCGGTAAGGACACCGCCGGAGCACGTGTGCGTGGTCCTGGACTGGTGGGACCAAAGTCCCGAACAACAAGGCATGCTGCCGGGCTCGTCAGTACTCGACCTTTTGCGTGCGGCGGCGGATCACGGTGATCTCGTCGCGCTGGCTGCCGATCGGGCCGTAGTAGTTGAAGGCGTACGTGAGCTGCGCGTGCCCGCCGGCCAGATGCGTCGGCTTGATGAGCAGCCGGGTCAGCGAGTTGTGGTAGCCGCCGCGCCGCTTGCTCTTCTCGGCCTTAGGAACGTTCACCGTGCGCTCGGGCGAGTGGTACTGGAAGACGGTGCCCTCGGGCATCCGGTGGCTGACCACGGCGCGGGCGACGACGACGCCGTTGCGGTTGTGGGCCTCGATCCAGTCGTTGTCGCGTACGCCGATCTTGGCCGCATCTTGAACGCTCATCCAGATGACCGGGCCGCCCCGCGACAGCGCCAGCATGAGCTCGTTGTCGTGGTACATCGAGTGGATCGACCACTTGGCGTGCGGGGTCAGGAACCGTACGGTCACTCCCCCGTCGACGGCGCCGCCCGGCTTGCCGAAGTGACGGGCCATGTTCAACGGCGGCCGGAAGGCGGGCAGTTGCTCACCGAGCTCGGCCACCCAGTCGTGCTCGACGAAGAAGTGCTGCCGTCCGGTGATGGTGTGCCACGGCTTGAGCCGCTCCACGTTGAGCGTGAACGGCGAGTACCGGCGGCCGCCCTTCTCCGAACCGGACCACTCCGGGCTGGTGAACACCGGCTGCGGCGCGTCCTGCGTCTCGGCGTACGTGATCCGGTCGTTCTCGTGCCCCTCGACCAGGTCCCGGAAGGGCTGTCCGGTGCGTTTCTCCAGCTCGGCGAACCCGGCGGCGGCCACGCGGCCGTTGGTGGTGCCGGACAGCGCCAGGATCGCCTCGCACATCCGGCCGGCGGTGGCCAGCGACGGCCGGCCGTCGATCACGCCGTTCTGGTGCTTGAGGTACTCGATCTCCGGGGTGACGTCGACAGTGATCGCCTTGGTGGTGGTGCCGATCGTGTCGAGCAGCGGGCCGACCGTGCGCATCTTCTTGCCGATCAGCGTGTAGTCCCGCTCGATCTGGATCAGTTTCGGCATGGTGCCGCCCGGCACCGGCTCGCACTCGCCGAACCTCCAGTCCCGCACCCGGCCGCTGGGCGTCGCCAGCTCGTCCGGGGTGTCGTGCTGCAAAGGCGCGGCCAGTACGTCCTGACGGACGCCGAGATGGTCGACGGCCAGCTCGCTGACCTTGTCGGCCAGGGCCAGGAACGCGTCGTAGTCGGTGTGCGCGTCGCCGGGCGGTTCGACCGCCGGGCTGAACGCGTGCACGAACGGGTGCATGTCCGTGGTGGAGATGTCGTTCTTCTCGTACCAGGTGGCGGCGGGCAGCACCACGTCGGAGTGCAGGCCGGTGTTGGTCATCCGGAAGTCGATCGTGGTGAGCAGGTCGAGCTTCCCGGCCGGGGCGTCATCGCGCCAGGTGAGGTCGCGAGGACGCCGGCCGGGATCGCACTCGGCGGCGCTCGCCGTGCCCTCGACGCCGAGCAGGTGCCGCATGAAGTACTCGTTGCCCTTGCCCGACGAGCCGAGCAGGTTGCACCGCCACAAGGTCAGGCAGCGCGGGAAGTTGGCCGGGTCGTCGGGGTCCTCCGCGACGGGCCTGAGTGAGCCGTCCTTCAGCCCCCGGACGACGTGCTCGCCGACCGGCAGGCCGGCCGCCGCGGCGTCGTCACAGATGTCCAGAGGGTTGCGGTTGAAGAACGGGTGACCCGGGCTCCAGCCCATCCGCTGGGCCGCGGCGACGGTGTCGGCGAACGCCATGCCGGCGAACCGGCCGGCGCCCAGCGGCGAGGAGAGTTCGTCGGCCGGGATCCGCTCGTAGCGCCACTGGTCGGTGTGCAGATACCAGAACGGAGTGCTGGCCTGGTGCCGCATCGGGCGCTGCCAGTCGAACGCGAACGACATGTGCTGCTGACCGGTGATCGGCCGGGCCTTCTCCTGACCGACGTAGTGCGCCCAGCCGCCGCCGTTGACACCCTGACAGCCGGTCAGCGTCACGAGCGAGATGAACGCCCGATACGTCATGTCGGAGTGGAACCATTGGTTCGCGCCGGCACCCAGCACGATCATCGACCGCCCCCGGCTGCGCTCGGCGTTACGGGCGAACTCCCGGCCGATGCGGGCGGCGAGCGCGGCCGGCACACCGGTGATCCGCTCCTGCCACGCCGGAGTGTTCGGCGAGTCCGCGTCGTCGTAGCCGGCTGGCCAGTCCCCCGGGAGGTCACCGCGGCGTACCCCGTACTGCGCCATGAGCAGGTCGAAGACCGTCGTCACGGCGTGCCCGCCGATCCACCGGATCGGCACTCCCCGGCGGATGGTCGTACCGCCCTCGGTCTCGCCGGTGTCGAAGCGGGCCAGATCGACCTCGACCGTCTCGCCTTTGGTGTCCAGGCCGAGTACCGGGACGACGTCACCCAGATCGAGGTTCCACCGGCCCTCGCCGTCGTCGGCGTGCCGGAAACCGAGCGAGCCGTTGGGCGCCACCGGCTCGCCAGTCGTCTCGTCAAGAAGGACAGTCTTGTGGTCCCCGTTCGCCTCGCCCAGGTCCGCCGCGGTCAGGAAGCGGTCGGCCGCCCACGCGTCGCCGGTGTTGCGCAGCGTGACCAGGAACGGCAGGTCGGTGTACTTGCGGACGTAGTCGGTGAAGTACGGCACCTGCCGGTCGCGGAAGAACTCGGTGAGCACGACATGACCCATGGCCATCGCCAGCGCGCCATCGGTGCCCGGGTGCGGCGCCAGCCAGTCGTCGGCGAACTTCACGTTGTCGGCGTAGTCCGGGCTCACTGCGACCACCTTCGTACCCTTGTAACGCGCCTCGGCCAGGAGGTGCGCGTCCGGGGTGCGGGTCACCGGGATGTTGGAGCCCCACATCATCAGGTAAGTGGCGTTCCACCAATCGCCGGCCTCCGGCACGTCGGTCTGGTCGCCCCAGACCTGCGGCGACGCGATCGGCAAATCCGCGTACCAGTCGTAGAAGCTCAGCAGCGTGCCGCCGAGGAGCGCGTGGTAGCGGGTTCCCGCCGCGAACGACGCCATCGACATCGCCGGGATCGGCGAGAAGCCGACGACCCGGTCCGGGCCGTAGGTCTTGGTGGTGTAGACGTGGGCGGCCGCCATCATCTCGATCGCCTCGTCCCAGCTCGCCCGCACGAAGCCGCCGCGGCCGCGCTGCGCCTTGTAGGCCTGGGCCTTCAGCGGCGTCTCGACGATCTCGGCCCACGCGAGCACCGGGTCGTTCAGCCGCTGCCGCGCCTCGCGGAACATCTCGGCCAGGACACCGCGGACGTACGGGTGGCGCACGCGCGACGGCGAGTACTCGTACCAGGAGAACGAGGCGCCGCGCGGGCAGCCGCGGGGCTCGTAGTCCGGCGCGTCGGGCCCGGTCGTCGGGTAGTCGGTGGCCTGGTGCTCCCAGGTGATCAACCCGTCCTTGACGAACACGTTCCAGGAACAGGAACCGGTGCAGTTCACGCCGTGGGTCGAGCGGACCACCTTGTCGTACTTCCACCGGTCCCGATAGAAGGACTCCCAGCCGTTGTCGTCAACCTGGTGCAGCGTGCGACCGTGGTCTGCGACCGTCTCACGGGTCAGCAGGCGCCTGCCGGCGAGAAGCGGGGCGGTACCAGGCACCCGGTCGTTCGAGGGCCGGCCGGAGGCGTCCTGGATGCGATCTGATGACACGGCGCTCTCCTGCATCGCTGGTGCACGACGACCGGCGGCCGTCGGTGCCAGGCGGCGGCCGGCACTCCCCGAGGCTTCCTTGAACCATCACAGGTGTTCAGGTGCCGTGGTCCCCATTTGCCCGGGACCAAGGTCCCGAACCGGATCTATCGACCGCAGGGCGACCCCGCTCGACACGCCGGCCAAGATGCCCTCGGTCCGGGCCAGTCTGCGGGCAGCGGCTCGGGCTTGCTCGACGTCGACGGTGAGCACCTCGTCGTACACCGTGGGCTCGGCGCCGTACGCGGCGAGTATCGCGCGCCGCTCGACGCTCATGCTCTCGGGCATGGTGAGGGTGAGGCGGTAGCCGCGGGCGGCAGCGACCAAGGCCAGGCCGATGCCGGTGTTGCCGCTGGTGGCCTCCACGATCGAAGAACCGGCAGTGAGCTCCCCGCTGTCCTCGGCTGCCCGGATCATGGCCAGGGCGATGCGGTCCTTGACGCTGCCTCCGGGGTTGTGCGACTCCAGCTTGGCCACCGGCCAGACGGGTAGGTCCGCAGTGAAGCGGGACAGCCACGGCGCCCGGAACGGGACCTATGCCTCTGTCCCGCTGACCCGTGGCCTCTGCACGCTCCAACCCCACGATGACGGCGCCACGGCGCCACGGCAGGAACGGGAGACACACCATGCCAGACGGCGCACACCCCGAATCTCCGCCCGCGATCATCCAGGGTGGGATGGGCGTCGGTGTCTCCGGCTGGCCCCTGGCCCGGGCGGTCGCGCGCACCGGGCAGCTCGGCGTCGTCTCCGGCGTCGCCCTCGACACCCTGCTCGCCCGGCGCCTGCAGACGGGCGACGACGGCGGCCATGTGCGCCGCGCTCTCGCCCATTTCCCGGTTCCCGCCCTCGCCCAGGCCGTCCTGGACCGGTACTTCGTCGCCGGCGGATTGCCCGGCGACCGGCCGATGCGGCCGGTGCCGAGGCTGGGTCTGCGACCCCGGCGACAAGCGCAGCAGCTGGCCGTGGTCGGCAACTTCGTTGAGGTGTGGCTCGCCAAGGACGGCCACGACGGCCCGGTCGGGGTGAACTACCTCGAGAAGATTCAGTTGGCCACCCCGGCGGCGGTGTACGGGGCCATGCTCGCCGGCGCCGACTACGTCCTGATTGGCGCGGGCCTGCCCACCGAGATCCCCCGCCTGCTCGACAGTCTGGCCGCACACCGGCCGGCCCGCCTGCCGGTGACCGTCCACGGCGCACTGCCGGGCGAGGAGCACCACATCACGTTCGACCCCCGCGAGATACTGGGTGAGACGCCGGGTCCGCTGGTCAGGCCACGGTTGCTCGCCATCGTCTCCTCCGCCACCCTGGCGGTCTACCTCGCCCGGGACACGGCCACCCGCCCGGACGGCTTCGTCCTGGAGGCGCCGGTCGCCGGTGGGCACAGCGCCCGTCCACGCGGCCGCCTCGTTCTCGGCGACGACGGTGACCCGGTGTACGGGCCTCGCGACGCCGTCGACGTGCCGAAGGTCGCCGCGCTGGGTCTGCCGTTCTGGCTGGCCGGCGGGCAGAGCAGCCCGCACCGGCTGGTGGCGGCGAGGGCCGCCGGCGCAGCCGGCATCCAGGTCGGTACGGCCTTCGCGCTGTGCCGCGAGTCGGGCATCAACGACGAACTGAAGCGGCGGCTGCGGCGGGACGCGGCCGACGGGACGCTGACCGTGCGCAACGACGTGCGGGCGTCGCCGACCGGATTTCCCTTCAAGCTCGCCGTCCTGCCCGGAACCACCGCCGACGACCAGGTGCACGCCGAGCGGCCCCGGCTGTGCGACCTCGGCTACCTGCGCACCCCCTACCGCCGGGCCACCGGCGCGGTCGGCTACCGCTGCCCGGCCGAACCGGTCGACGAGTACGTGCGCAAGGGCGGTGACGTTGACGACTCCGCCGGCAGCCGGTGCCTGTGCAACGGCCTGATCGCCACGGTCGGCCTCGGTCAGCGGCGCGCCGAGGGCTACCTCGAACCACCGCTGGTGACCCTCGGCCAGGACCTGTCCTTCCTGCCTCACCTCATCCGCGGCGACGAGGACTACACCGCGGCGGACGTCGTGCGGTACCTGCTCGCGGCGGCGCGCTGAGCGGCCGCCCGGCGGAAACCCCCACCACGGCGGGACGTCGGGCCCTGGCGGCCGCGGATCACCGCACCGTAACGTTCGGGCCGGTCACGAGCGCCGGCGTCAAGGTCCGGCTTGCCGGCCGGCAACCCTGCACCGCGGCGGCGTGCGCCCGGGACGCGACGACGTCGAGGAGGTTCAGGCCGGGAGGGGTTGCCGGTGCAGGCGGATCTGCCAGACGTCCGGGCCGTCCTGCAACCATTGGCCGGCGACCTGGCCCGCGTACCGGCTCTCGATCTCGGCCAGCAGCGGCAGCGGGGCATGGGGCGCGACCAGCACCACCGCGGCGTCCGGGGGCAGGGCGTCGAGCGCGGCGAGGACGCGGGCGTGCCGCTCGCCGTGCGGCAGGTCGCGCACGTCGAGGCGAGGGTCGATGGCCAGGGCCGGCGCCTCGGCGCCCGCCCTGGCGGGGTCCCCGCCGCATCCGCAGCCACCGCATCCGCACCCGTCGGCGTCCACGTCGGCGTCCGCGCCGATGATGTCGTGCATGCCGTCGAGCAGCCCGGCCAGCGACACCCCGTCGGCGGCGGCGAGCAGCGGCACGACCAGGTCGTTCTCTTTGGCCAGATGGCTGGCGAAAACAGCCCGCAGGGCGTGCGCGGTGGCCGCCGCCACGACCGGGGAGACCTCGGCCTCCAGGTCGGCGACCAGGGCGGCGATGACCCGGTGCTCCCCCAGCATCCCGTCGATCAGCAGCTTGCCGGCCGGTAGCTCGGCGGCGGCCGGGTACAGGGCCGCCTCCTCGGCGTACGCGTGCGGCAGCAGTTCGTCGTGCAGCCACGACGTCAGACGGTCGCGAAGCTCCCCCACCTGCGTCGGGGCATCGGTCTCGGCGGCTTCGACGAGCCGCGTGACGTGGCCGCTGAGCGCGGCGGCCAGTTCGCTGTGGTGACGCACGACCGCCTCGGCAGCTCGCTGGTCGGCGAGCGCGGACTGTGACATGGAACCCCTCCATAGTTTTGATGGCATCTGACGTTATAACGTTAGACACCATGGAAACACCGCGGACAGGGCCTACCGGCGAGACAATCGACACGCCCCGCCACCGGGCGCTGGGATCGGACAGCCGGGCGAGGATCCTGCGCCTGGTGCGCGCCGCCGGCGGTGGCGTCACCGCCGCCGAGGTCGCGGCCCAGACCGGGCAACACTTGTCCACGACGCGGGCGCACCTGGACCGGCTGACCGAGGCCGGGCTGCTCGTAAAGGCCCGCGCCAGCGGCGGACAGCCGGGCCGTCCGGCATGGCGCTACCGCGCCACGGCGGCGGACCCGGCGCCCGCGCCGTACCGGGCGCTGGCCGCCGCGCTGCTCGATCACGTGTCCGGCGACGCCGGCGACGTGCGCGAGGCCGCCGCGCGTGCGGGCCAGGATTGGGGCCGGCATCTGGCCGCTGCCGTTCCGGATCGTCAGGACCCGGTCGAGTCGGTCGTCTCCGTGCTCGACGGGCTCGGTTTCAGCCCACGCCGCCAGCCGCCGGAGCAGACCGGCGGCACCGAGGTGCACCTGCGCACCTGCCCGTTCCTCGAGCTGGTGGGCCGCAGCCCGGACGCCATGTGCGGGCTGCATCTCGGCGTGGTCAGGGGGATCCTCGAGCGCGACGGCGTGCCGGCCGAGACAGTAGTGCTGGAGCCCTTCGGCGCGCCGTCGGCCTGTGTCGTACGACTTCCGGCGCCGATCGCCCGGCGGCGGCCGTGAGCCGCCCGGCAGGAATCGCGGTCCGATGGCGGCTGCCCCTGCTGGCCGCCGGCGCGGCATCGCTGCTGACCGGTCTGTACGCGGGCCTGTTGCTGCTCGGCGCTCGGGTGCCCGCTCCCGCGGTGGCGCTCGAGCAGGTCCACGGTCCGGTGATGGTGTTCGGCTTCGTCGGCACGCTCATCGCACTGGAACGCGCCGTTGCCCTCGGCGTCCGCTGGGCGCTGCTGGCCCCGGCCTGCTCCGGACTGGGCGGGCTCGTCCTGGTGGCGACCGGACCCACCCTGGCCGGCAAGACGTTGGCCATGGCGGCATCGGTGGTCCTGCTGGGCATCTACCGGGCGCTGTGGCGCCGGCAGCCGAGCGCCGGGCTGCTCGCCCAGGGGTGCGGCGCGTTCGGCTGGTACGCCGCGACGCTGCTGTGGCTGGCCGGGTACGCAGTGGCCGAGATCGTGCCGTGGATGGCGGTGTTCGTAGTGGCGACCATTGCCGGCGAGCGCCTCGAGCCGGCCCACATCGCGCTACGCGACCGTAACGCCGAGCGCTGGTTCCTCGTCGCGCTCGCCGCCGTCCTGGGCGGCGCCACGGCCGGCACGCTGTGGCCTGCGGCCGGTGCACATCTGTTCGGCGCGGGCGTGCTGGCTGTCACGGCGTGGCTCGCCGTCTTCGACGTCGCCCGGCGCACCGTGCGGGCCGAAGGCCTGCCTCGCTACATCGCCGCCGGTCTGCTCGCCGGTTACGGATGGCTGGCCCTGGCCGGGTTGCTCTGGGCCGGCGCAGGGCCCGTTCTGGGGGGGCCGCGCTACGACGCGACGCTGCACGCACTCTTCCTCGGCTTCGTCATGTCGATGATCTTCGTGCACGCGCCAGTGATCTTTCCTGCCGTGCTGCGCCGGCCCCTGCCCTACCACCGGGCGCTCTACGTTCCGCTGGCTCTGCTGCACGCGTCGCTGCTGGTCCGTGTCGTCCTCGGCGACGCGGCCGGGCTGGAACCGGTGTGGCGCGTCGCCGGCGTCGTCAACGTGGCGGCAGTGCTCGCGTTCGCCGCCTGCGCCGTCGCCCTCTGCCTGCGACGGCGGACACCGGCACGAACGGCGCCGCAGGCCGTGGTGGCCCTGTCATGAGCACGACGACGAACCGGCCGGCGCCCGGTGCTCCGGCAGGGCGGGCGGGCTGGCACCGCCGCACGGGGCTGCTGCCACTGGCGTATCTGGCCGCGCTGGTGGTCGTCGGGTTCGTCCACCCGTTACTGCCGGCCTGGCGGTGGCTGGCCATCCATCTGCTCCTGCTCGGCGCGGTCACCAACGCGATCATGGTGTGGAGCGCCCACTTCACCACCGCGGTGCTGCGCTGCCCCGTACCGGCGCGCCGCCGCGGGGAAGCGATGCGTCTCGCCGTACTCAACACCGGCATCGCCGGTGTCCTCGCCGCCGGTGTCACCGACCGGCCCTGGCCCGGCCTTGCCGGCGCGGCGCTGGTGTTCGGCGGGGCTGTCGCGCACCTGCTCTGGCTGACCGCCAGGCTGCGCGCGGCGCTGCCCGCCCGTTTCGCCGTCACCGTGCACTACTACGTCGCCGCCGCGGCGGCCCTGCTCACCGGCGTCCCGGTCGGCGCGTGGATGCTGGTTGTCGACGACGACGGCCGGCCACGGTTGCTGCTGTTCCATGCCCACGTCAATCTGCTCGGCTGGGTGACCCTGACCGTGCTCGGGACGCTGCTCACCTTTTGGCCGACCGTCCTGCGTACCCGCATGGCCGACAGCGCCACTACGGCCGCCCGCCGTGCCCTGCCGGTCGCGGTGACCGGACTGGCGGTGCTCAGCATCGGCGTGCTGGCGTGGTGGCCACAGCCGGCGGCGGGCGGACTGGCGTTGATCGCCCTCGCCGCCGCCCTCACGGCTCGACCGGTCCTGCAGACCGCCCGACGCAAGACACCGGCGTCGTTCGCCGGTTGGTCCATCGCCGCCGCGGGCGGCTGGCTTTTCGTCGCTCTCGCCGTCGACGCCTGGACTCTGCTGTCCGCCGACGGTCCGGCCGCGGCCGCCGATCGCTTCGGCGTCGTCCTGATCCCGCTGCTGGTCGGCTTCGTCGCCCAGACGCTGCTCGGTGCGCTTGCATATTTGCTGCCCATGGCCCTCGGCGGCGGTCCCCTCGCGGTACGGCAGCGCACCGAGCGACTGGATCGGCACTGGGCGCAGCGGGTGGCGATGGCCAACGCCGCGCTGGTCGTGTTTGTCCTGTCGGCACCGCCGTACGTGCGGATCACCACCTCGATGCTGCTTCTCGTCGCGCTGCTGCAGTTCCTCATCCCCGCCGTCCACACCCTGCTCGCCGCCCGGAGACATCCGTGAAACCACCCGCCGCCTCACCGTCCACCGCACCACAACGCCCGCTCGGCGGCGCCGCCGTCGGCATCGCCTTGGTCCTCGTCGCCATCCTGATCGGGGCCGCCGCCCAACGCGTCACCGCCCCGCCGCCCGCCCTCGCCGCCGCAGCCGGCGTGGTGGCGACCGGGCGCACCACCACCGTGGCGGTGACCGCGGACGGGATGCGCTTCCATCCCGACCGCATCACCGTCCCCGCCGGCGACCGGCTGATCATCGAGTTCACCAACCGGGACCGCCGCCGCCACGACCTCGTGCTGGCCACCGGCGCCAAGACCCCGATCGTGGCCGGCGGCGCCACGGCACAGTTGGACGTGGGCGTCATCGGCGGCGCCGTCGAGGGCTGGTGCTCGCTGCCCGGGCACCGCCAGGCCGGCATGGTCCTGACCGTCACTACCACGGCCGCCACCGGAGCAGCCGCGGCCGCCGACCACGAGCACGCCGTCCCGGCGTCCACCGGCTCGCCGTCCCCGCGCCTCGACGCGATGGCCGCACCCGGCGCCGGCTTCACCGCGCACGACGCCGCCGCACCGGCCCGGCCGAGCGGCCGCCTGCACCGCCTCGACCTGCGGGTGCGGGAGGTGCAGCGCGAGGTCGCACCCGGCGTCCGGCAGCAACTGTGGACCTTCAACGGCACCACTCCTGGACCCGTGCTCCGCGGACGCGTCGGCGACACCTTCGAGATCACCCTGATCAACGACGGCAGCATCGACCACGGCGTCGACTTCCACGCTGGCGCGCTCGCTCCCGACGAGCCCATGCGACCGATCGATCCCGGGCGGCGGCTCACCTACCGGTTCACTGCCACCGAAGCCGGCATCTGGATGTACCACTGCTCGACCATGCCGATGCTGCACCACATCGGCAACGGCATGTACGGCGCCGTCATCATCGACCCGCCTGACCTGGCCGCCGTCGACCGCGAATACGTGCTCGTCCAGTCCGAGCTGTATCCCGGGCCCGGCGGCGAGCCCGGCGACCTGGCAAAGATGCAGGCCGAACAGCCCGACGCCGTGGTGTTCAACGGCTACGTCGCCCAGTACGCACACCGGCCGCTGACGGCGCGACCCGGCGACCGGATCCGATTCTGGGTCCTCAACGCCGGCCCGAACCGGACCAGCGCCTTCCATCTCGTCGGCGCCCGCTTCGACACCCTCTACCGGGAAGGTCAATGGCACCTCCGCCCGAGCGACCCCGGCGCGGCGCAGGTCCTCGACCTCGTCCCGGCCGCCGGCGGCTTCGTCGAGACCGTCCTCACCGAACCCGGCCACTACCCGTTCGTCAGCCACGTCATGGTCGACGCCGAACGGGGCGCCCGTGGCGCCGTCACGGTGGAGCGGACCTTACGATGACGATTCCCCGGCCGACGACCGCCACCGCCCTGTCAAGACGCCGCCGGACAGCACGGCAGTACATCCCGCCGCAGCATGGCGCCTGGGCGATGTTGCTTGTGCCCTGGCTCGCCGGGGTGCTGGCCGCCGGTTTTCGCTGGGCGCACCTGCCACTGCTCGGCGCCTGGCTGACCGGCTACCTGTTCACCTACTACGCCCTGCAGGCCATCAAGACCCGGCGCCTGTCCCGGTTCCGGCCGCAACTGCTGCTGTACGGGCCGATCGCCGGCGGACTCGGCGTCCTCACTGTCATCGGGCACCCTCGGGTGCTGGCATACGCACCTGCCTACGCGTGCCTGCTCATGATCAATGCCTACTACGCCCGGATGCGCCGAGAACGGGCCATCGTCAACGACCTCGTCTCAGTGGTGCAGAGCTGCCTCATGGTCCTCGTCGCAGCAACGGTGACCGGCGCCGCCCTCACCCAGTCCCTACCGGCCTTGATCATCGTCCTTCTCTATTTCACCGGCACGGTGCTGTACGTCAAGACCATGATTCGCGAACGGAACAATCCCGCCTACTATCGCATTTCGGTGATCTACCATGTGCTCGGGTTCGTCGCGGCGGCCTGCCTCGGCGCCATGCCTGCGACGGTGTTCGCCATCCTCCTTGCCCGCGCGGCTGCCTTCCCCCGCTACCGGCTGACACCCAAGCACGTCGGCATGATGGAAATCGGGACCGCTGTGCTCGTGCTGATCGCTGCCGTGACCGTCTGACAGGGATATCAACATGCCGGAACGTGCGGCCGTCATCGGTGGAGGGATCGCCGGGCCGGCGGCTGCGGTGCGCATCCGCGACCGCGCATCATGGACACCCAGATCGTCCCGTACGAGCAGAGTGAGGCCCTCGGCGGCAAGTTGCGCACCGGTGAGCCGACCGGCACCCCCGTGGAACGCGGCGGCGAGTCCTTCCTGATGGGCTTTCGGCGGGCTGCGATCTCATTTTCGGAAGGTGCGCCGGTAGGTGTCAGGCGGTATTCCCACGGTCCGCCGGAAGTGGCGGCGCAGGGTTGTTGCCGTGCCCATGCCGGAGGCGGAGGCGATGGTGTCGATGCCGTCGTCGGTGGTTTCCAGCAGTTCCTGCGCGCGGCGGATCCGCTGGGTGAGCAGCCACTGCAGCGGGGTGGTACCGGTGACCGAGTGGAAGTGGCGCGCCAGCTGGCGTGAGCTCATGGTGGCCTGACGGGCCAGGTCCTCCACGGTCAGCGGCTGGTCCAGCCGCTGCATTGTCCAGCCCAGCAGCTCGGTCAGGCGGTGGTCGTGGTGGGCCGGCACGGGTGTCATGACGAATTGGGCCTGACCGCCGGCCCGGTGCGGCGGCACGACGAGACGGCGGGCGACGAGGTTGGCGATGGCCGAGCCGTGGTCGCGGCGTACCAGGTGCAGGCACAGGTCCATCGCGGCGGCTTTGCCGGCGGAGGTGAGCACTCTGCCGTTGTCGACGTAGAGCACATCCGGGTCGACCTGCACCCGCGGGTGACAGGCAGCGAGCTGGTCGGTATGAGCCCAGTGGGTAGTGGCGCGCAGTCCGTCGAGCAGGCCGGCGGCGGCGAGCACGAACGCGCCGGTGCACAGCGAGACCGTCCGAGCCCCTGACTCGTGGGCTGTGCGTACCGCCTCGACCAGGTCTGCCGGGATGTCGTGGATATCGGCCAGGGCAGGGACGATCACGGTGTCGGCTCGTGTCAGCCGGTCAAGTCCGCTGTCCGGGTCCACCCGGAAAAGGCCGGCGTGTACGGCTTGTGTGCCGCAGATGGAGACGTCGTACCAGGGGACCTGCACGGCGTCCGGGGCGTGACCGAAGACCTCGTGAGCCAGGGCCAGCTCGAAATGCAGCATCCCGTCGGTCATGGCGATGGCGACAGAATGCGGAGCGGAGCTCATGTCCGAAATTGTACGGGGGATGTCGTTCCAGACACTGGGCCACGGTTGCCGGGTCGGCCAGGGTTACCGGGGAGTTCACCTCGAGCGTCAGGAGCGGTTGTGGGAGCAGGTCGAAACGTGGCGGTGTACGGGGCCTACGGGCACACCGGGCAGTTCGTGGTCGCGGAGTTGCTCGAACGGGAACTCGTTCCGCTGCTCCTCGGCCGTGACCGGGACAAGCTGCAAGCCTTGGCACGGCAGTGGCCGGCTCTCGAGACACGGCAGGCCTCGGTCGACAACGCGGCCCAGCTCGATCGCGCTCTGCGCGGCGCGGTGGCCGTCATCAACTGCGCCGGGCCGTTCGCCACGACCGCCGCACCACTCGTCGAGGCGGCTGTGCGCGCCAGTCTTCCGTACGTCGACGTGGCGGCCGAAATCGAGGCGAACCGCGACACTTTCGCCATGTTCGCGGAACGCGCCGCCGCCGCGGGCACCATCGTGGTTCCGGCGATGGCCTTCTTCGGCGGCCTCGGCGATCTGCTGGTCACGACCGCGATGGGCGACTGGACGGCGGCGGACTCGGCGCACATCGCGTACGGCCTGAGCAGCTGGCATCCGACAACCGGCACACTCGTCGCGGGAACGGTTTCGGGCCGGCGACGAGGAGGCCGACGAGTCCGCTACACCGGCGGGCGGCTGCAGTATCACGACGAAGCACTGCCGACCGTGCGGTGGCCGTTCCCAGCTCCGCTCGGCCCCCAGGATGTCATCGCCGAGTTCACCATGGCCGACGTCGTCACCATTCCCAGCCACCTGGACATCCCGGAGGTGCGCACCTACATGACCGTCAAGGCGGCAGCAGATCTCTCCGCTCCGGACGCCTCGGCACCACTCGCCGTCGACGAGCGGGGTCGCTCCGCCCAGACCTTCGTCATTGACGCCCTCGTCCACTTCGGCGGCGAACAGCGCCGCGTGGTCGCTTCCGGTCAGGACATCTACGCCATCAGCGCGCCACTCGCAGTCGAAGCCGTCGACCGCATCCTGACCGGCCGCACCAAGACCACCGGCGTCACGTCCGCAGGCGCCGCCTTCGATGCCCCGGACTTTCTCCGCGCCCTGTCCTCACACCTGAAACTGGTTCTCCCGTTCGAAGCGCGCGGCTGACCAAGCGCATTCATCTCGCACTGGCACAGTGCGGGACGTCCACAACCACGGGACAGTCCGTAGCCAACCTCCTGGTGCTGGTGAATGCGTGCGATCAACCGCCGTCGACCGTACGGGACTGGTCCAATTGAGCGCCCAGGTCGTGGAGCCGCAGTGCCACCTGCAGTTGCAGGGCCCGGTCGGGAGCGCGCCAGCCCGTTCCGAGAACGCCCTCGACCCGGTCGAGTCTTTTCAGCAGGGTGTTCACGTGCACGTGGAGCGCGGCGGCGGTTCGGGTGATGTTGCCGGCGTTGCCGAAGTAGGCCGACAAGGTGGCCACCAGTTGCGTCGACCGTCGCGCGTCGTGGGCGAGGAGCGGTGTCAACGCATTGTCGAGGAACCGGTGCAGGTCGGTCGCGCGGTCGGTGTCGAACAGCAGGGCGAACATCGCGTACGGCTCGGTGGTGGACCCCTGATCGGTCACGCCCAGGATTCGCATGAGATCGCAGCATTTGCCGGCCATGTCGAACGCCGGTCCCCAGCGGTGGCCGGTGACCGCCTCGGCGACGACTCGCACCGGCGATCCGAGCTCCTGGCGAAGGCGACCGTGCACTGTCGCCGCGAGCCGCGCGGGGTCCGATGTCGTGGCGAGCAGCGCGGCGCGGCCGAGATGTTCGCCGGCGAGCCCTTTCCATTCCGAGGAGAGTGCGTAGAGGCGCCGGCTGACCTCCGGCACGCTCTTCGTCTCGGACTGCGCCACGACGATGACGTTCAGCGCGGCGAGGTCGATGCCGCGGGCGTGCGCCCGGGCGCGCTGGGCGGGGGTCAGCGGTGGCGCCGAGACGAGCAGTTCGGTCAGCAGTTCGCCGCTGACGCGTTCCTCGGCTTCCGCGACGGCGGTCTCCTTGAGAATGAGCAGGCCCATGATCTGAGCCGCACGCTCGAGGGTGCGTATCTCGACCGGGTTGGGCTCCTGGCGCCGGCTGAGCAGGAGCGCGCCGAGGTGGGTGTCACCGGCTTGGATCGCGGCCGCGCTGTGCCACAGGCCAGTGCTGTCGGTGGTCGTCGCCCATCGGCCGGACTGCCGGGCCTGCTCCACCGCGTCCGGTGACCGCCGCCGCGCGGCTTGCTCATGGTCCGGATCGGGCGAGCAGCGGGCGGTGATGGCACCGGCCCGGTCGAAGACCGTGACAGCCCCCTGCAGGTGGTCGACCAGCAGCCGGGCGATGTCGTCGGCGCCGCCTCCGGTCAGCACCACACGGGTGAGCGATTCGTGTACGGCCTGGGCCTTTTCCATCATCGCCACCTGCCGCTCGATGGTGCGATAGGCGGCCCGGCTTTCGTCGTACAACCGGGCGTTGTTCAACGCGATGGCCGCGTGGTCGGCGAAGGCGCTGAGAAGCGCGACCTCGTCCGGTTCGAAAGGCCGTTCGGTGCGGTCGGCGGCGAACAGGACGCCGATGACCTCTTCGCCGACCAGCAGGGGTACGCCGAGCAGCGCGACCATGCCCTCCGGAACGACGAGGCCGTCGAACGTCCGGTCGTGCGGGACGTCGCCGGCCTTGAGGTAGTTGCTGACCCAGGCCGGCGCGCCGGTCGCGATGACCAGGCCGCCGACGCCGGTGCCGGACGGAACCCGGGCGTGGTTGAACGCCGGGGAAATGGTGCCCTCGGACGCCTTCAGCGTCAGCTCGCCGTCCGCGCCGAGCAGCGAGAGGTACGTGAAGTCGGTGCCGATCAGTTCGTGGGCCTGGTGCACGATCGATTCCAGGACCGCGTCCAGTTCCCCGAGGGCGGTCAGCGACCGGGCGGTCGCGTACAGGGAGCTGAGCTCGCGTTCCCGGCGGATCCGGTAGGACGCGAGATCGAGGCTTGACGGGCGGGCTCCGGGTTCGTCGTTCATCTCCGGCCGCTCCTCTCCGGGTGTACGTCTTGCCCACCGTAACGCCCCGAACAGTGTGGTGATCTTCTCTCACCGGCGGCTCCCGGCGCACCTAGAGTTCGCCCAAGCGGGGGTGTGACGGGCCTCACAGACGAGGCGTGAATCAGGAGCTGCTCATGATCCAGTCAGTGTTGTCACATCAGCTCGGACAGCCGGGAAGCCGCCTGCCGGTCACGATTAAGCTCGCCGGGGCGCTTGCCGGCGTCCTGCTCGCCACAGCCGCCTGCGGCGGCGGCTCTTCCGACGGTGGCGACACCTCCGGCACGGCGGGGCTCAAGGGCAAGACCGTCAACTTCGTCGGGTACGGCAAGGACAACCCCTGGGGCGCCTACTTCAACGGCGTCTTCGTCCCCAAACTCGAGTCCCAGGGCGTGAAGGTCGTCGACCTCACGACGATGGACCCGGGCACCGCGGTGACCAACTTCAACCAGGCCATCTCCAACAAGCCCGACCTGATCGTCGCCGCTCTCCTCGACACGTCGTCGACCGTGGTGCCGATCAAGAAGGCCAAGCAGGCCGGCATTCCGGTGCTCGTCTTCGACGGGCGTCCTGACCCCTCGGTCGACGGGGACGTCATGCAGGTGCTCTCCGACAATGAGGCGCTCGGCACGGCGGCCGCGCAGAACCTGGTCGAGGGCCTGAAGGCGCAGGGCCGCACCTCCGGCAACATCATCGCGATCACCGGCACCAAGTCCGGCTTCGCCGCCCAGGACCGGGTGAAGGCCTTCGACGCCGAGCTGGCGAAGACGCCGGAATACAAGGTGGTGGACATCCAGGACGGCAACTGGGATCCCACGCTTTCCGGCAAGATCGCCACGCAGCTCTTCGCCAAGTACGGCTGCTCGGGCATCCAGGGCGCCTACGGCATGGCGGACTACCAAGCGCTTCCGATCGTCGCGGCGGCCAAGCAGGCCGGCTGCCCGGTGGGCGGCAAGGACGGCCTCATCGTCACCGGCAGCAACTGCTTCAAGGCCGGTATCGACGCCATCAAGGCCGGCACGCTCTACGGCACCGCGACCGAGGACCCCGGCACGATCGCCGAGCAGACCGCCGACTACGTGATCCGGTACTTCAACCAGCAGAACCCTCCGGCCAAGGAGCTCGTCAAGGAGGAGCGGGTGACCGCCAAGAACGTGGCGCAGTTCGAGGAACAGTGCAGCAAGGCATGAGTCCGGGCGGCGAGGAACTGGTCCGCGCGGACGATCTCACCAAGAGCTTCGGCAGCACCCGGGCCGTGCGCGGGGCGTCCTTCGGCATCGCCGCCGGCGAGATCCACGCGTTGTGCGGGCACAACGGCGCCGGCAAGAGCACTGTTGTCAAGATGCTGTCCGGACAGGAGACGCCGGACTCGGGCGCGATCCGTATCGGCGGCGGCGTGCTCGACCTGCGCAGCCGGCAGGTGGCGCAGCGCAGCGGAATCGCCCTCGTCGACCAGGAACTGAGCGTCGTGCCCTCCCTCACTGTCGCCGAAAACCTCGTGCTGGGCGACCAACGGGCGCGCTGGCTCAACCGGCGGCGTGCCTCCGGGCCCTGGTTGCGCAGCCTGCTCGACAACGTCGGGCTGGGTCATGTCGATCTCGATCAGCCGCTGTCCGAGCTCGGCATCGGCGAGCGGCAGCTCATCGAGATCGCACGGGCCCTCGGCCAGGACGCTCGGTTGCTCATCCTCGACGAACCGACAGCCACGCTCAGCGACGTCGAGAGCGAGTACGTCTATGCGGCGGTCCGCGCCGTGGCGGCGGCCGGCCGCGCCGTTCTCTTCGTCTCGCACCGGCTCGGCGAGGTGCTCGGGCTCTGCGACCGGGTCACCGTCATGCGCGACGGCGCGGTGGTGGCGACCACCGCGGTGGCGGACCTGACCATCGACTCTCTCATCGTCCAGATGCTCGGCGAAGCGCCGCACCGGTCCCGCAAGCGAACCGGACGTGAGGCGGGCAAGCCGGACGAGATGCTGTCCGTCGGCGGGCTGTCGGTTCCCGGCCGGGTCGAGAACTTCAGCCTCGGGCTCCGGCCGGGCCGGGTGTACGCCCTGGCCGGCCAACTCGGGTCCGGAGCCTCCGAGGTGCTGCGCGCGACCGCCGGCCTTGTCCCGGCGGCGACCGGCGACATCAAGGTCGACGGGGTCGTGGTTCGTCCCGGGCATCCGATCGCCGCGACCCGGGCCGGCATCGTGTTCGTCTCCAACGACCGCAAGTCCGAAGGGCTGTTCCTCGACAAACCGATCAGCTGGAACCTGCTCGCCACCCGCCTGCCCGGGGTGACCCGCTGGGGCGTACTCGACCGGCAACGATGGTCGGCCGCCCTGACCGATCTCGTCAGCCTGTGCGGCCTCGACGGCAAGCGCACCGGCGACAGCGTGCGCTCGCTGAGCGGTGGCAACCAGCAGAAGGTCTTCGTCGGACGTGGTCTCGGCCGCGCCGACACCCGCGTGCTGCTGCTCGACGATCCCACCCGCGGGGTCGACGTGGGCGGCCGCGCCGCGATCCACCGGCTGCTCCGCGACGCCGCCGACCGGGGCATGGCCGTGCTGTTCAGCTCGACCGACCTCGAGGAGCTGCTGGACCTCGCCGACGTCGTGGTCACCATGCACAAGGGCGTGGTCGTGCGGCGTCACGACGGCGACGTGGCCGGCTCCGTGCTGCTCCGGGAGATGACGCACGGCGCCGCGACCACGGCGGAGGAACGCCGATGAACGTCATGTCGGCCCGGCCACGTTCCGCCGCGCCGATCCGCCGGCCCGGCCTCGTCGTCGACGGGGTCCTGCTGCTTGCCGTGCTGGCGGCGATCGTGCTGGCCCTGACGACCGACCGTTTCCTGACGGTGGCCAACGCCAAGGCCATCTTGACCTCGGCCAGCCTCGTCGGCATCGCGGCGCTCGGGCTGACCCTGATCACCATCGGCGGATCCGCGGTCTCGCTCGCCATCTCGCCCAGCGTGGCCGCCGTCGGGATGATCTTCTTGTCGGCGCAGTCGCTCGGCCTGATTCCGGCCCTGGTGCTCGCCGTTGCGTGCGGAACCCTGATCACCGGACTGCAGGGGGCGGTCGTCGGCTACGCCGGGGCGAACCCGGTGATCCTGACCATCGCGGCCAGTTTCGCCATCACCGGCATCGCGACCGGCGTCAGCGGCGGCTCGACGGTCTCGCCCACCGCAAGCGGGTACGACCATCTGAACGCGACGCCGGGCGGCGTGGCGCTCAGCGTGTACGTCCTGATCGCGCTGGCTCTGATCGTGGAATGGACGCTGCGGCGGACCGGCTTCGGGCGCTCGCTCTACCTCATCGGCGAGAACCGCCGCGCGGCCCGGGCCGCCGGCCTGCCGGTCGGCCGGACGACCGCCGTGGCCTGGGTCGGTGCGGGTGCCTTGTTCGCGGTCACCGCGGCGTTCACCGCCGCCTTCAACACCTCGGCCAACGTGAACCTCGGTGGCACGCTCACCTTCGACGCCATCGCGGCGGTGCTGGCCGGCGGTACCGCGATCGCCGGCGGGCGTGGCTCCGCCTTACGCACGCTCGCGGGCGCGGTGCTCATCGCCGCCGCGTCCGACATCCTGCTGCTGCGCGGCTATTCGACCGGGGTCCAGATCATGGTCAAGGGAGTCATCGTGCTGGTCGTGGTCGTCACCGTGCACCTGCGTACCCGAGGGAGCCGCGCATGAGAGCCGGACGGCCCGAGGCCTCGCTGCCGATGGCGGCCCTCGTCATCACGGTCATCGCGTTCGTGTTCGTCCCCACGTACACCGACTCGGCCCTCACCTCGTTCGACGTCTACAACACGTTCCAGATCCTGGCCCGGCTGGGCCTGCTCACCCTTGCGCTGGGACTGACGATGATCGCCGGCGAGTTCGATCTGTCGGTCGTGGGAACGTACGCGGTCGGCGGGATGCTGACCGTTCAGGCCGGCCAGCAGCACTGGGCGTGGGGACTGCTCGCCGCGTTGGGTGCCGGCGCGGCGATCGGTCTCCTCCAAGGCGGGCTGATCGCACGCCTGAAGATCCCGTCGATGCCGGTGACCCTGGCGACCTACATCGCGCTGCTGGGGCTCACCAGCGCGATGTCCGGCGGACTCACCAAGACTTACTCCAACGCAACCGTGACGCTCTGGGTTGACCAGAGCATCCTCACGTACTTCTCGCCGCGCAGCCTGATCACGCTGGGCCTGTTCGTCGTGGCGGCGGCCGTCCTGTCACTGAGCCGCTGGGGCCGCGAACTTCGCGCGATCGGCGGCGACCGGCGCGCCGCCCGCGTCGCCGGGGTCCGGGTCGACCGGCTGATCGTGGGCACCTTCGTGGCCTCCGGCGTGCTGTCCGCGCTCGGCGGGTCGCTGCTGAGCTTCAGCCTCGGTTCGGCCAATCCCGATCCCGGCGTCCAGCCGCTGATCGTGGCGACCGCCGCGGCTCTGCTGGGCGGCGTCTCCCTCGCCGGTGGCCGTGGCCATCCGCTGGGGTTGCTCGCCGGGATCCTGGCCGTCGCGCTGCTCGCCGAGATCGTGGCGGTGGCCGCCGTGCCGCAGTACGTGTCGCAGCTCTTCTTCGCGGGCCTCCTCGGGATCATCGTCGTCATCGACGCACCCGATCTGCACAGCGCGCTCGTGCGGCTACGGACCCGCCTGCGGTCGTCCCCCCACCCTCGTACCTCGATCCAGGAGAGCGCCGATGTCTGAACTCACCCTGCTCTACTCCGACCTCCGGTTCCCCGAGGGCGCCCGCTGGCACGACGGCCGCCTCTGGTTCTCCGACATGCACACCGGACAGGTGTTCCGGGCCGACCCGGCGGCGCGGACGCTCGAGGAGGTGACGGTTGTCGAGGACCAGCCGTCCGGGCTCGGCTGGCTACCGGACGGCTCCCTGCTGGTGAGCTGCATGATCGACCGCAAGGTCCGGCGGCTGGACCCGGACGGCAAGCTGAGCGTCTTCGCGGACCTTTCGGATCTCACCGACGCGCCCGTCAACGACCTGGTCACCGACGATCGCGGCCGGACCTTCCTCGGCGGCTTCGGGTACGACCTCTACGCCGATGCTCCGCAGCGACCCGGTCCGATCTTCCGGATCGACGCCGGCGGCCACGTCGCCCTGGCCGAGAACGACATGGTCTTCCCGAACGGCATGGTCGTTCTGCCCGGCACGTCGACCCTGGTGGTGGCCGAGACCTGGGCGGCCCGGCTGACCGCGTTCGACGTCGGCGAGCACGGCGATCTGACCGGCAAACGCACGTGGGCCGAGCTGCCGCCCGGGTCGACACCCGACGGGATCTGCGTGGACGGTTCCGGGGCGATCTGGGTCTCCTCCATCGCGACCTCCCAGTTCCTGCGGGTCGAGGCGGGCGGCCGGGTCACCCGGACGATCGACGTCGAGGGACGGTGCGCCACCGACTGCGTGCTCGGCGGGCCGGACGGAACGACGCTCTTCCTCCTGACCTCGAACAGCTGGCAACCGTCCGAGACCACCGGACGGGCGGGGCGGGTCGAGGTGGTCGAGACCGGCGAGGAGCCTTCCTGATGCGTGGGTTGATGCAGGATCGCCCGCTGACCGTCCCGGCGCTGCTGTCGCGGGTCGAGACCCAGTTCGGCCACAAGCGGATCGTCACCGGTGGCGTCACCGAGACCGTGGCCACGTGGCGTGCGGTGGCCCCGCGCGTGCGCCGGCTGGTGCGGGCCCTGGAGAGCCTGCGGGTGCCGGCCGGGGCGTGTGTCGGCACGTTCGCCTGGAACAGCCAGCGGCACGTCGAGCTGTACCTCGCGATTCCCAGCTCCGGACGGATCCTGCACACGGTCAACCACCGGCTCTACGGCGAGCAGATCACGTTCATCGTCAACGACGCCGCCGACGACGTCCTGTTCGTCGACCGCACGATCCTGCCGGTGATCTGGCCACTGGTGGCGTCGTTCACCTCCGTACGGCACGTGATCGTGATGGACGACGGCGGCGACATGCCGCTGCCGGACGACCCGCGCGTGCTCGACTACGAGGAACTCCTCGCCGGGCAGGACGACGGGCCCCTCGAGCTCGTGATCGACGACGAGAACCTCGCCGCCTCGCTGTGCTACACGTCGGGGACGACGGGCAATCCCAAAGGAGTCCTCTACAGCCACCGGTCGATCGTGTTGCACAGCCTGCTGCTGCTCGGCGCGGACGTCTTCGCGCTGAGCGAACGCGACGTCGTGGCGCCGATCGTGCCCATGTTCCACGTGAACGCCTGGGGACTTCCGTACGCCGCCATGCAGAGCGGCTCCGACCTGGTCCTGCCCGGACCGCTGCGGGCGCCCGAAGATCTGGCTTCGCTGCTGTCCCGGCACCGGGTCACCTTCAGCGCGGGCGTCGCGACCGTGTGGCGCGATCTGGTCCCGGTGCTCGGCCGCCACGACCTCAGCAGCCTCCGGCACGTCGCGTGCGGGGGCGGCGCCGTCGACGACGCGCTGTCCACCGCCTACGAGAAAGCGATCGGGAGACCGCTGACCAACGCGTGGGGGATGACCGAGACCAGTCCCGTCGTCACCACCTCCCGTCTGGCAACCCACCACGACGGGCTCGACGGCGACGCTCGCCGGCGCCTGCTCGGCACTCCAGGCCCGGCCGTGCCGCTGACCGAGCTCCGCGTCGTCGGCGACGACGGTGTGGAACAGCCATGGGACGGGCGAAGCCAGGGCGAGCTGCAGGTCGCCGGCGCGACCATCGCCGGCGCCTACTTCGGCTCGGACACCGGGGCCGACGCGTTCACCACCGACGGCTGGCTGCGTACCGGCGACGTGGCGACGATCGACGCCTGGGGGTATCTGCGGATCGTGGACCGCTCCAAGGACCTGGTGAAGTCCGGCGGGGAGTGGATCTCCTCGGTCGCGCTCGAGAACGCGGTCATGGCCGACCCGCGGGTCAAGGAGGCGGCCGTGATCGGCGTGACCGACCCCCGCTGGGGCGAACGGCCGGTGGCGTGCGTCGTGCCGGCCGACGGAGTGGATCTGACCCCCGACGACGTACGGGATTTCCTGCGCGGCCGGGTCGCGTCGTGGTGGATCCCCGAACGCGTCGAGATCCTGACCGAGATACCCAAGACCGCCACCGGCAAGTGGTCGAAACAGACGCTACGTCAACGGTTCGCCGACTCGGCGACCGACACCCACTGAACAGCGAAAGGATCCGCGATGCCCATCGAACCGCGCCTGATCGTGACGGGCCACAACCGCGACGGCGATGCCGTCTTCGTCGAGGACCGCCGCCCGGAACCGGTAAGCGTCCAGGCTCTGCCCGGAGCCGACTTCTATCTCCTGTGGGGCACCCCGGACGGGGAGGCGAAGGTCGGCGAACAGGACGCGAAGCCGGTCCTGCGGCCCTACTTCCCCGGGCTCGGCGGCAGCCGGGCGCTCTTCCTGCGGTGGGCGGCGCACTCGTCGGAGCCGCAGCCGGTGCCCGACCCGGCCGCCGTCGCCGAGGAGGTCGCGCAGAAGCTGCCCGGCCTGACCGACCCGTTCGAGGAGAAGGGCGACGGCATGCACACGACGGACACGGTCGACTACGCCATCTGCCTGGAGGGTGAGCTGTGCCTCGAGCTCGACAACGGAGCCGAGGTGACCCTGACGCCGGGCACGTGCGTGGTTCAGCTCGGCACCCGGCACGCGTGGAAGAACCGGTCCGATCGGCCGGCGCTGATGTGCTACGTACAGATCGGAGCCGTACGCGTCCCCGGCTAGACCATCTCCGGGCGGCCACGGTTCGATCAACGCCAATGTTTCCTTTCGCCAACCGGAGAGCCGAGCAATGCGCTGCGAACTCCTACGTCCTGCGGCCGCACATGACCACCGCGAACGCCGTCCACGACATGGGCCAGATCCGTCGAGCGCTCGTTGCGTGCCAGCCGCCCCGCTTGCGTCACGGCCCCTGAGGCACGGAAGAATGCCCTCATGACCGAGGACCGGAGGCCGGCCGCAAACTCCAAACTGGACACCACGGTTCCGCACTCGGCGCGGATCTGGAACTACTGGCTCGGCGGCAAGGACAACTTCGAGGTCGACCGGGCCGCCGGCGACGAGGTGATCGCCCACATCCCGGACATCCCCATCGGCGCCAAGTCCGAGCGCGCGTTCCTCAAACGCGTGGTCAGGTTCCTCGTCGAGGACGCCGGCATCCACCAGTTCCTCGACATCGGCACCGGGCTCCCCTCGGCGGACAACACCCACGAGGTCGCGCAGTCCCTCGACCCGCGCTGCCAGGTGGTCTACGTCGACAACGACCCGCTCGTCATGGTGCACGCCCGTGCACTCCTGACCAGCACGCCGCAAGGTCGTTGCGACTACGTCGAAGCCGACCTACGGGAACCGCAGACAATACTCACGGCCGCCCGGCAAACACTCGACTTCTCGCAGCCGATCGGGCTCATGCTCCTCGGCGTCGTCAACCACCTCATGGACGACGACGTGGCATACGGCTCCGTCGCACAGCTGGTACAGGCAATGCCCACCGGTAGCTACCTGGTGCTCACCCACTCCACCGCGGAGATCCACGGCGAACCGATGCTGCGCGTGATGCGCGAAACCACCGAACGCGGCGGCACGCCCATCCGCGCCCGGACAAAGACGGAGCTCGAACGCTTCTTCGACGGGCTGGATCTGCTCGAGCCCGGCGTCGTCACATGCTCGCGCTGGCGCCCCGACCCGGAATCCGACGAACCGGAGGTCTACCTGTTCGGCGGCGTCGGCCGCATCGGCTGACCCGAGCCCGTCGAGGCCGATCAGCCACGAGGGCAACCCATTCGCCGGTGACCGCTGGATCAGCGGCCACCGGCCCGTCTCGCAGCGACGAGCCCGCAGCACAGCTTCGGGGTGGGTGACCATGAGGTCCCCGCCGAGCGACCGCGTCCCGGCGCGATCAGTCCGGCTGCGGACGTGCGCCGCCGATCTCCGGCTGCCGCCATGCTTCCCACGCCACGAATGCGACGCTGACCGCGGCGACGGCGACCAGTATGGTCAGCGCGGGCACAGCCGGGGCCACCGGGATGAGCGCGGCCAAGACGACTGAGGTGGCCAGGCGGTCACTCGCGATCTCGTGGTGATCACGCCATCGGTACAGCCCTGTTGCACTCCGACCCGTTCGAAGGGTCGGGGGCCTGGCCGGGCGGAGCTACGCGCAGGGTGAGAGTCCCGCCGTCGGTGCACAGAACGGTCATGATCGCAGGCGATTGGCCGGCCAGATAGGCGACGGCGACGGTGCGACCCGCCGCGACGATGTCGTGCGGCCGGGCGATCCAGCCCGCGGCGCTCACCAGCACCTTCGCGACCGACCCGCGAACCTGGTCGAGAACCGGCACCAGAACGCACAGCTCCGCTTCCAGATCGTTTGTGCTCGGCCACCAGCACCCGTCGAGCAAGGCATGCTGGAATCGGACCGGCTCAAGCCGCACCCATGATGCGACCGGTTCCAGGCGAACCCAGGGCGGCTCGGGCGTAGCGGGCGAGTCAACATGATCAATTACCGACGCCATACAGGCTTCCCGTCGTCCGGGACCAACGCAGGCGCGGGCCCAACCCGATGACGGGGCGAGGACGAGGTCCACCAAGGTCGATGAACTGCACGGCCATTCGGCCGAGCGGCCGGCCGATGGCGAATCCATCGGCTGTGGTCAACGGTACTCCGTCCACCTGAGCGGCGGGTTCAGGCGGCTGGTGCCGGCGTCCCACGAGGCAGATTCGCCGCGAGCTGACACTCGGCAGTGACTGACGCTCACCTGATCATCGAGCCACGGCCGAAACGCCGGCCCGGGTAGTTTTCATGGCATGGCGACCACAGTGCTACGCGTAAGGCTCGTCGGCGGCGACCGCATGGACATCACCGTCGACGAACCCGGCATCTCCGACGGGGACGAGTTGCTGGAACACGTTATCTCGACCCTGGCTGAGGATTCCGGAGCGTTGCGCACGAAACATGGTGAGCGGCTCGTCGTGCTCTACGGACGCGGCGTCGCGGCGATCGAGGTCGCGCCGCGTGGCGCCGTGGTTTGACGACATCGACGCTCGATCCCCCGCATCAGCCGTCGCCACCACGCCGCGACGTGACCAGCCCGCAGGCGTAGGGTGACATCTGCCCATTGGAGATCGGACTTGCTGCCCTGGCCGCGGCCGGCATGGACGCGCGTACGGTGGAACGACACCGGCTTCTCGACGTCTCCTCCGACGAGCGCACCGCGCCCGCCCTTCGATGGCGCGGACGTCGCCAACAGGAAGGCGCCCGATGAAGATCACCAAGACCCGCACCCCACGAGCACCGGACGACACCGTACGCCTGCGGATGGATCCGGTGCCGTCGCGAACCACCGTCCTCGACGGGGCCTGGTGGCCGCGCTCGACCGACGCTGTCGCCGAGCTTCCCGCGCTGGTCGAGGCCTTGGCCGGTCTGCGCGGCCGGATCACGCACGTCCTGATGAACGCCGCCGAGTGGGATCTGCCGCATCCACGTCGGGCCGCTGCCGGTGGCCGTACGGTGCGGCTGGGCTGGTTCACCTCCCAGCCGGCCGGGCTGATCACCGTCATGGGCGACTTCGGGCAGGACCGTTTCGATCTGCTGGTGGTCCCGCCGGGAGCGAGCCGGGCCTCGGCCGAGACGGCACTGGCCGCCGCGGCCGACGGGACCGACAACCGCCACACGCCCGAGCTGCTTGCCGGGGTCAAGCTCGCCGGGGTCAAGCAGGTCGGCTGATCACCGGCGTGAGCGTCCGGGGCGAAGGCGAGGGCGGTGAGCGTCGACTGCTATCCGATCGACCGGCCCGCATCATCAACCCTGGCAGTCGGCCGCCACTACACCCGAGGGCTTCTGACGAAGCCCTCGGGCAGCATCATCACAGCAACAACGCAGAGGCGATACACCGGCTCCGCCACCCGTTCACGGTGGACAGCCCGCTACAAGCGCTCCCTGGACCGCCTGGCGACCACTTCGAGACACGGGGAGGGGGCCTCACGACCGTGTTCACCTGTCGCTCGGCCGGCAGGGAGACGGTGACCCCGGCGACACGTCAGTGAGACCGGGTGTCGAGCAGGTCATTGCCCTCGGGCTGGTGCTGGAGCAAAGGAGGAGCCCCGGCCCCGTGCGCCGCCATGTCCTGGTTCCCTTCGACGCTGAACTGCGGCAGGGTGCGGTCCAGCCACGTGGGCAGCCACCAGTTCGCCCGGCCGAACAGGTGCATCAGTGCTGGGACCAGAACGGTCCGGATCAGGAACGCGTCGATGGCGACGGCGGCGGCCAGGCCGATACCGAACTCAGCGATCACCCGTTCGCCGCCCAGGACGAACGCGCCGAAGACGAAGACCATGATGAGCGAGGCGGCGATGATGACCCGTCCGGTCTCGCTCTGGCCGATCCTGACCGCCCGTGCGTTGTCACGGGTGCAGGCCCACTCCTCGTGCATGCGGCTGACGAGGAATACCTGGTAGTCCATCGAGAGGCCGAACAGGATCGCCAACATGATCGCCGGGACGAACGACTCGACCGGTCCGGCGCCGCCGAGGTTCAGCAGGTTCGATCCCCAGCCCCATTGGAAGATCACGACGATCACCCCGAAGGAGGCGGCCGCGGCGAGGACGTTCATCACCGCCGCGGTCAGCGGAACGAGAATGCTACGGAAGGCGAGCATCAGCAACAGGAAGCCCAGGACGATGACCACGCCGAGGAAGAGTGGCAGTTTGTCCGTGAGCACCTTGGCGAAGTCCTGGAAGATCGCGGTGGCGCCGCCGACATGGACCTGCAGGGAGGTGTTCTTCTCCGCCGCGGGAACGACGTCGTCACGCAGCCGGTTGATCAGATCGGTGGTCTCCTTGTCCTGGGGTGCGGAGGTCGGCACCACCATGGCGATGGCCACCGTGGCACCCGGTTCGGAGGGGAAGGCGGAGACGGCCGCGACGCCGTCGAGGGTCTTGACGGTTTCCAGCAGCTGGTCCAGTGCGCGGCCGTCGGCGGGAGAGTTGAGTTCAGCGACCAGTTGAAGCGGTCCGTTGAAGCCTGGCCCGAAGCCGTCGGCGAGCAGGTCGTACGCCTCGCGAGTGGTCGTACCGGACTTGTCGTTGCCGGCGTCGGCGGCCCCCAGCCGGATCGAGAAGGTCGGGATGGACAGCAGGGCGATGACGATCAGCGCCGCCGCACCCAGCAGGGTCCTGCGTTTCTGTACCAGGCCTGCCCACCGCACCCAGAACCCGCGCGTGTTCTCCGGCAGCGCGCCGTTGGCGGCAAGGGCGCGACGTTCCTTCTTGCTCATCACCCTGGTGCCGACGAAGCCAAGCATGGCGGGCAGGAGCGTCAGCGCTGAGAGCAGCGTGAAGCTGACCGTCACGGCTGCGCCGATTCCCATGCCGGTGAGGAAGTTCAGCCGCAACACGAGCAGGCCGAGCAGGGCGATGACAACGGTCCCGCCGGCGAAGAGCACCGCCCGTCCGGACGTGGTGATCGCCCGGACGGCAGCTTGCTCGGGTGGCAGTCCCGCGCGGAGCCCACTGCGGTAGCGGGTCACGATGAACAGCGCATAGTCGATTCCCACGCCGAGCCCGATCAGAGTGGCCAGGGTCGGCGCAATGTCACTCAGCGTGATGGGGTGTGAGAGTAGCCCGATCGTCATGAGGCCGCCGCCGAGGCCTGCCACCGCGACCATCAGCGGGAGGAGCATGCCGATCAGGGAGCCGAAGAACAGAGAAAGGATGATCGCGGCGGCGACGATGCCGATCAGTTCGGTACTCCCCTGCGCCGGCGCTGTCGCGTTACTGATCGCCGGACCCGCCAGCTCCACCTGCAGGCCGGACCCACGGGCCGCCTGGGCGGTCTCGATGATCTTCTCGACGTTCGCCGGCGGGAGGTCGTTGGGCAATTTGTCGAGCTGAACCTCCGCGTAGGCCGTCTTGCCGTCCGCGCTGATCTGGGCGGCGCCCTGATCCGAATACATGCTGGCTACCGAGGTCACCGACGGCAGCTTCTCGATGCCGGCGAGCATGCCGGCGACCCTTGCCTGCACGGCAGGATCGCGGACACTGCCGGTCTCGACGTGGATGACGATCTGCTCGGTGTCGCCGGATGAGGCCGGAAGGGAGTCCTCCAGCAATTTCAGTGCCTTGGTCGACTCCATACCGGGAAGGCTGAAGTCTTCGGAGTAGCTGCTTCCGGCGGCCGCATAACCACCACCGAGGGCGGCGAGCAGCACGATCCACAAACCAACGACCTTACGCCGATGCCGGAAACACCAGCGAGCTACAGCAGACATGGGAACTCCAACATTGACTCAGGCCGTAGTGACGATTCCATTGGTGATACGCACGGGGATCCCCGCGGGGGGTGAGGGTGCCGGCCCTCGCGTGACCCGGCCGTTCTGGTCATAGGTGGCGCAACCAGCAGCGGGGTCCAGGCGAAGGCAAAGACGATGTCGGCGCCGCCGGCCCGGTGATCGTCGAGTGCTCAGCGCTCAGCGACACCAGAGGCCCGAGCGGTGAGCTCTCAGCGGAGCATCACTGCGGAGGGGCGCTGACCATGATGCCGAGACACATCTCGTCAGCGGTTCCCTCGGCCCACACGACGAAGCGCGGTTCTGTCTTGTTCAGCTGGGGCAGCAGTTTGCGGCGTTCGGTTTCGTACGTGCACGTCATCCGCAGGATGTCACCAGGTTTGACGGTGACCGGGTCGGGCATGGGCTGGAAGGCCTGGTTGTCGAAGTCGTAGTCCGGAACGTCGAGCAACGTCTGTGCCGTGGCGGTGCCCGGGTTGAGTTCGACCTTCATGCTTTTGCCGAGCAGATGCATGTGCGGACCCATGGCATGGATCGTCAAGGGAGTGGTAACCGGGTTGTCGCACTGCTGGACGAGCCCGGGTCTGGGAGTCTTCCCGCCGTTGCAGAGCATCCCGAGTTGGTCGATGACGTCTGTCGCGTCCGGGCCGAAACGCTTCTTGACGTCGGCCATCGCGGCTGCCCGGTCGCAGAGCGGACCCGATTCGGCCGGTGTGCACGGCAGTTCTACGGGGGCGAAAATCAACTCGGTGGACAGCGGGGTCATCGCGGCCTTGCCGTCGTTGTACCGCAACCGAATGCTCGACTGGTCCGTGCCACCGGCGGCATCGCCGACCGCGAGCAGGTTGTAGTGGATCTGCAATACGAGCAGGCCCTTGGGTGGCATCTTGTAGCCAAGATTCGGCGCGAGAAGGGTCTCGACGGTTCCCGGCGCCCACGAAGCGATCCAGGCCGCGTCGTCATCGCGTTCCGCGCCGCCGTCGAGCCCGGCATTGCCGAAGCAGGTCCAGCCTTGACCGGGTGTGTCCTGGTCGTGCTTGCGGGCGTCCGCGGCATTCTGCGGTTGGACCTGGAAGAGGATCGCATGGTGTACGAGGTCGGCGTTCTGCGGGATGACCTGGCTGCCGGTCAGGTAGGGGGTGCCCTCGAACTGTGGATCGAGGATGAAGCACCGGTAGTCGTCGGTGGCGCCTGCCGGCGGCTGTGGGGTGTACGGAGCCGAGATCGACAACGTCTTGAAGTGCTCACCCGCGCGTGCCGGAGCCGCCGGCGGCGGCGAGGCGGCGTGCCCGCCGTGTGGACCGGTCGCCGACGGCGCAGCAGCCTTTGTTTCGGCAGCGTCGTCCGAACCGGTGGAACAGGAGGCAACCGCCACGGTCATGCCGACGACGGCAACCGCCGCCCAGAAGCGACAGCCACTTGCTCTCCTGGAGTCGTTCTTCGTCATCACGGCGTCAACGATGTCGCTCGCCTCCCGTGATCGGCTAGCTCCTGTGGTTGGCACCTCGCTGTAGTCCTGTGGCAGTAGGAGTCGAGGCCGCACTACTGCCACGGGACGATGTGCCGGAGGGACACCCGCACCTAGCATGGCGACCATGACGCAGGATCGACGGTGGACCCGGGTCCGGGAAGCCATCCGGCTGCATCAGCTGCTCGGCGACGCTGCCTTGGCACTGGGGCTCGTGGTTTTCTCGATCGGCATGCTGCTGATCGATCGCGACACCGGTCGCCCCCACCAGCTGACCACCTCCGACATCGTCGCTCTCGCTTTCGCCGTACTCGCGGTCATCGCCAGGAGTCGGTTCACCATCACCGCGCTGATCGCCTCCGTGGTAGCGACAAATCTGTTCCTCGCCGTGGATCACCAGTATCAGCCGACGGTGACTGCTGCCCTTTCTCTCTTGGTATACACCTACGCGACGCGCACCGACCGGCGTAGCGCCTGGTTCCTCACCGCCGGCATCGCAGTGATCCTGACTGTCTGTGGGCTTCTCTGGACGGCGGCCGTCGGAGACAGTGTCGGGGTCCTCGCCTGGATCGGGATGGGAACCGCGATCGGCGACGCCACGCGCACCCAGCGCGCGTACATCGAGGCTGTCGAGGAACGGGCCCGCCGCGCGGAGCAGTCCCAGGACGACAAGGCCCGGCTACGGGTCGCACAGGAACGGGTACGGATCGCCCGCGATCTGCACGATGCGGTCGCCCATCACATCGCGGTCGTCAAAGTGCAGGCCACTGGGGCGAAGCACGTTCTGTCCCAGCGCCCGGACGCGGCAGCCACGGCGCTGGACAACATCAGCCGCGCCTCCGACGCGGTGCTCAAGGAGATGGCCGCCGTGATCGGGCTGCTGCGCACCGCATCTGATGTGACCACGGGCTCCGCGGACACCGATCCGGGCAGTGGCCTCGCGCGGCTCCCCGTGTTGATCGACTACCTGTCCTCCGTCGGCCTACGGGTCGAACACCGGCAGGTCGGAGATGCCCGTGAGCTGCCACCTCTGACCGACTTGGCCGCTTACCAGATCGCCCGTGAGGCACTGACCAACGCCAACAAGTACGGGGACGGCACCGCCCGTCTGACCGTCACCTACGCCGCGGATCTGCTGGCCGTGGAGATCACCAACCGGATCGGCGATCACCCCGGCCGTCGTGGCGCCGGATACGGCATCGTCGGTATGCGAGAACGGGCCACCGCGAACGGCGGCACAGTCAAGGCGGGTCGATCCGGTCGGCAAGGCTTCGCCGTGCGCTTCGAGCTGCCCCTTACGGCTCAGAGTGCGGCGAAATGACGATCAGACTCGTGCTCGCCGACGACCAGGCGCTGATACGTGCCGGGTTCCGGCTGTTCGTCGACCCCGAGCCCGACATTGAGATCGTGGGCGAGGCCTGCAACGGACGCGAAGCCGTCGATCTGGCACGCTCCCAGCAGGCGGACGTAGTCCTCATGGACCTGCGGATGCCGGAGATGGACGGCATCGAGGCCACCCGGTTGATCGCAGCGACCGACGATCTGTCCGCCGTACGGGTGCTGGTGCTCACCACATTCGAATGCGACGACAACGTCCTGCTCGCGCTGCGCGCCGGCGCCAGCGGCTTTCTCGGCAAACACGTCGAACCGGCCGACCTGGTGCGTGCGATCCGTGTGGTCGCCGCAGGGGAAGCATTGCTCTCACCGGCCGCAACCAAGGACCTCATCAGCCATTTCCTCCACCAGCCGGTAGCACTGGCCCTGCCGGCCGCGCCTACCCTGGAAGTGCTCACGCACCGGGAACGCGAGGTGCTCACGCTGATCGCCTACGGCCTGTCCAACGCCGAGATAGCGGAACGGCTGCATCTCTCCCCACTCACAGTGAAGTCACACATCAACCGGGCCATGCCCAAACTCGGCACTCGCGACCGGGCCCAGCTCGTGGTCATCGCCTACCAAAGCGGCCTGGTACGACCTGTTCCGCCGGAGCCCTCTGATGATCGAGGCGCCGGGCTCGAAACCCCAGGAACCGGTCCTTCTTGATCTGTCTCTGCGAGACATACAGCGATCGACATCGGGATCGCTTTCGCCTGCGAGGCCTCCTGACGGGCCACCCCGGTTGCTGCGATCAGGTGAGCTTCATGCCGTTGACGGCGTCGACGGTGTCGGCGTCGCGGTTGTCGTAGGCCGGTCCGGTCTTGCCGTCGAGGGTGGCGATACGGGCCATGTCGGCGTCGGTGAGCTCGAAGTCGAAGACGGCGAGGTTCTCGCGGACGCGCTGCGGCTTGGTGGACTTCACGACCGCCGGCACTTGGCGTTGCATCAGCCAGCGGAGCGCGATCTGAGCCGTGGATTTGTCGTGCGCGCGGGCCAGTTCGGTGAGCACCGGGTCCTGCAGCAGGTGGTGCTGCCCTTGCGCCAGCGGACCCCAGGCTTGGATCTGCACGGTGCGCTTGCGCATGGCATGCTCGTCGGCGGTGCGCTGGTGGTACGGGTGCGTCTCGACCTGGTCGACGGCCGGGACGATCTCGTTGTGCGCGATGAGGTCGGTGAGCCGGTCGGGGTGAAAGTTGGAGACGCCGATGGCGCGTACCGAGCCCTCGTGACAGGCGGCTTCCAGCGCGCGCCAGGTGCCGTAGTAGTCGCCGTAGGGCGCGTGGATCAGGCACAGGTCGAGCTGGTCGAGGCCGAGCTTGCGCAGCGACGTTTCGAGCGCGCGCTTGGCGGGTTCGTCGCCGGCGTCCTGGATCCAGAGCTTGGTCGTGATGAACAACTCGTCGCGCGGGATGCCACTGGCGGCGATCGCGCGCCCGACGGCTTCTTCGTTCTGGTAGGCCGCCGCGGTGTCGATCGAGCGATAGCCGGCCTCAAAGGCTTCGAGGACGGCGCGCTCGGTGTCCGCCGGCGGAATCTGGAAGACGCCGAAGCCGAGCGGAGGCATCTCGACGCCGTTGTTCAGGGTGATGGTGGGGACATGACTCATGATCGTGTTCCTCGTGATCTGTCGTGGTCGTTCCTGCCCTTCCAGGAAAGCCCCGGATGCGGCTCGGGTGAGAGCCCCTGACCTGGCAGGTACCGGCAGGGCCCCCAGCGCCGGTCAGCTCTCGGCCAGGGACCCGTCCGCCGTGCCGCTGGTGGTCGCGGCCCAGCCGGCCAGCAACGTCAGAGCATCAGCGGCGGCGCTGCCCGGCTCAGCGTTGTAGACCGACAGCTGCAGGCCGCTGTCGTCCGGTAGGGGCAGTGCTTCGAAGTCGAGGGTGAGCTCGCCGACGACCGGGTGCCGGAAGCGTTTGCTGCCGTCGCGGAAGGCGTACACGTCGTGTGAGCCCCACAGCACCCGGAACGTGTCGCTACGGGTCGACAACTCACCGATCACGTTCGACAGCCGGCGGTCGTACGGGTTCTTGGCCGCCTCGGCCCGGAAATGCCCGACGGTGCTCCGGGCGATGCGGTCGTAGTCGACGAAGAAGTTCCGGGCCGCCGGGTTCAGGAATATGAACCGGGCCATATTCCCTTGGCAAGCGGGATCGGCGTACAAGTCGGTCAACAGGACGCGGCCGAGCGAGTTGGTAACCAGCACATCAAAGCGATTGTTGTGCACGTACGCCGGCATGCCGGGCATGCCCTCGATCATCCGGGCCACCGACGGCCGCACCGCCGGCGCCGCAGCACGCTTACTCACCCGAGATGACCGGGTAGCCGCCGTCCGCGCCAGATGATGCAGGTGGGCCTGTTCGACCTCGTCCAGTTGCAGCGCCCGGGCCAGCGCGTCCAACACGCTCTCGGAGACACCGCCCAAGTTGCCACGCTCCAGCCGGGTGTAATACTCGGCGCTCACCCCAGCCAGCTGAGCGACCTCGCTGCGCCGCAGGCCCGGCACCCGCCGCTCGCCGTACGACTGCACGCCCGCCTGCTCCGGCGTGATCCTGTCCCGGCGCGACTTGAGGAAAGCGCTGACGTCCGCCCGGTTGTCCATAATCCCAGCGTAGGCACCGCCCCCACCATCTGAGGGTCCCTGCCGGTACCCCCCACGACACGGGTCGGGAAAGCAAGATGAGAGCAGGTCCACCGACCGGGTCGAGGTGTCGAAAGCACGGCTACCCCTTCGAGGCGGCCGCCTGCACCCGTCCACGGAGCCGGGCCCCGATCTCAGCCTCGACCAGACCTTGGCCGCCCGGCACCCGTGCCGTCCCGCCTGCCTGCCCGGGAGCTGGCTGGTGGGACGGCACGATGCACAGCTGGTGACGGTTTCCTTACGCTCCCGCGCCGCCGTCGACCGGGACGATGGCGCCGTTCACCATGGAGGCGCGGTCGCTGAGCAGCCACGCAGCGACCTCGGCGACTTCCCGAGGTTCAGCCATGCGTCCCATCGGCGAGCTGGCGTTGATCTGGTCCTTGATGCCGGGCGTCGCAGCCTCCCATTCCTCGATCATCTCGGTCGCGGTGCCGCCGGGAGTGATGCCGTTCACCCGGATACCGTGCGGCGCCCAGTTCACTGCCGCGGTCTCGGTCAGGCTGTTCAAGGCCCGCTTCATGGCCCCGTACGCCGGAAGCGCCGGATTGGCCCGCCGGCTACCGATGCTCGAGGTGTTCACCATCGCGCCCCCGCCGTGCTTGCGCATCAGCGCCGCCTCGGCCGTCATCGCGGTCCAGTGCCCCCGGAAGTTGATCGCGTACTGCTCGTCGATGTCCTCGTCACTGGTGGCGTCGACCGGTCCGGGCTGCCGCTGCCCGACCGCGCCGTTGTTGAACGCTCCGTCGAGCCGCCCGTGCAGTTCCTCTACTCGGGCCACCGCTGCCCGCACACTCGCCCGGTCACCCAGATCCATCGGTACGGCGTCCGCGACCCCGCCGTCGGTGCGGATCTCCTTGACGAGCCGGCCGAGTGCGTCGGTGCTGCGCGCGGCCAGCACCACCCTGGCCCCCTCCCGGGCGAAGAGCCGGCCGGCTGCAGCCCCGATGCCGCGGCTGGCGCCGGTGATGAGAACGATCTTGCCGGCAAGCAGGCCGAGGGGTGCGAATTCGCTGTCGTATGTCATGCCGACAACGCTCGGCCCTGCGCCGGTCCGGATTCAGGTACAACAAGTACCACGATCCGCCGACCGGGACCGGGCAGACTGGGGGTCATGGACAAAGACGAGCTCGCGGCGTTCCTGCGCACCCGCCGCGAACGCCTGTGCCCGCAGGACGTGGGCCTGCCCGCCGGACCCCGGCGCCGCACCCCCGGCCTGCGCCGCGAGGAGGTGGCCGTCCTCGCCCATATCTCCACCGAGTACTACGTGCGCCTCGAGCAGGCCCGCGCCCCGCGCCCCTCCGCCGAGGTCCTGGCCGGGATCGCCGGCGCCCTGCGCCTCACCGAGGCCGAGAACGACCACCTGCACGTCCTGGCCGGCACCGCCCCGACCCGCACCGGCCTGCACCGCCGCGACGTCCGTCCCAGCATCCTGGCCCTGCTGGAGCGGCTTCCGCAGACCGCCGGCTTCGTGATGTCCGCGGCGTTCGAGGTCCTGGCCTGGAACGACCTCGCGGCCGCCCTGATGGAGGACTTCGCCGAGGTGGCCCCGGAGGACCGCAACCTGGCCCGCCGTGCCTTCCTCGGCCCGGTCCGGGGCGACACGGCGGTCTACGGCATCTCCGACGCCGGGGACTTCAAACAGCACGCGGTCATGCAGCTCCGCGTCGCCCGCACCCGCTACCCGTCCGACCCAGCGGTGACCGGCCTGATCGACGACCTCCTGGCAGGCAGCCCCGAGTTCACCCGGCTCTGGGAACGCCACGACGTCCAGGCCCCGGCCATGCTGACAAAGACGTTCCAGCACCGCGTGGTGGGGACTGTCACCGTCGACTGCGACTCCCTGGTCCTCACCGACCGCGACCAGCATCTGATCCTCTACAGCGCCGCCCGCGGCTCCTCCTCAGCCGAGGCGCTGGCCCTGCTGAACGTCATCGGCACCGAGACCCTCAACGCGGGCTGACGGTCCGGCGCAGCACGTCCCGCCACAAGGACACCCTGCCGAACCGAACTCGGCGACCGACCCATCGAGCACGTACGGCCGACGGAGTAGCTGACCCCGGCTGGTGACACGTCCGTCCCGGCCCCGCCGGGCCGCCCGCCACGGCTGCCGCTTGCCCGAGGGGCACCGTGATGACGGCGTGCGTCTTGAGCCAGGCATCCATCCGAGGCTCGGGGGCGTTGATCCCGGCGGCGCGGCACATCCGCACGATCCGCTCCAGTCGAGGGCTGTCGCGCCCGCCGGGTTCGCCGATCCGCATCGGGACACGGCGTTTCGAGGCGCCCCGTGGGCGTTGATGCTCATTGGGTCCCGGTCACGGGCAGGCGGGTCAGCCCGGTCATGAAGTCGTGCCGCCAGGTCAGTTCGCCGGCGGGAAGCGCCAGGCGGAGGTGGGGAAACCGTTGCAGCAGAGCGGTGAACGCCACTCGGGCCTCCAGCCGGGCCAGCGGGGCGCCGAGGCAGTAGTGCATGCCGTGCCCGAAGCCGAGATGCGGGTTCGGGTCGCGGTCCAGTCGCAGTTCGTCTGCGTCCGGGAACCGGCTCTCGTCGCGGTTCGCCTCGGCCAGGCTGATGTTGACCTGCGTGTCCGGGCGGAGGGTGTGGCCGGTCAGGTCGAACGTCTCGACGGCTCGCCGGTTGCTCGTCACGGCCACGGGCGCGTCGTACCGGACGAACTCCTCGATCGCGGCCGGGAGCAGGTGCGGCTCGGCGCGAAGGCGGTGCCATCGGCTGCGATCTTCCAGGAGCCGGAACACCCCGTTGCCGATCAGATTTGCCGCGGTCTCGTGACCCGCTATCAGCAGCAGGAACACCATCGAGCTCAGTTCGTCCTCGGAGAGCCGGTCCTCGCCGTCGCGGGCAGCGATCAGCTCACTGAGCAGGTGGTTGCCCGGGTGTGCGCGCAGCTCGGTGAGCAGGTCGCGGATGATCGTGAGCAGCCGGGTCAGATGCGCAGGCCATTCGGGCATGCGGTCCGGGCCGCCGGCCACGATCTCGGTCCAGGTACGGAACTCCCCGGCGTTGTCGGCGGGGAAGCCGATCAGGTCACAGAGGACCCGGGTGGCCAGCGGCCATGCGTACGCGTCGAGCAGATCGACCGTCTCCCGGCCCGCCATCGCGTCGAGCAACTCGCCGGCGATGCGCTCGATGTGCGGGCGCATCGCCTCGATGCGCTGGGCAGTGAAGGCGGCCGACACCAGCCGGCGCAGCCGGGTGTGATCCGGTGGGTCAAGGAACATCATCTGACGGGTCAGCCCGCTCTGCACGTCGGCCGGAATTCCGAGGTTCGTGAGGTTGAGGACCCTTGTCGTACGCCGCTCGGCCAGCGCCCGCTGGGCAGCGCCATGACCGGTGACCAGCACGACGGTCGTGCCGTCTGGCCCGGTGCTCTCCTGAATGCCGTCCACGGCACGCTCCCTTTGTCAGTGCTCCCGTTTCGGTGCTCCGTGCTTCAACCAGGAAAACAGCGCGCGGTGTCCTCTGCTGGTACTGGCGGGCCAGACGGTAGAACGTCCGGGCCACAATGGCCGGATGACCGCACAAGGGGCACACGGCGAGCAAATCGACAACTGCGGCCCGCCATCCGCGTATGCCACGGACACCGGCCCCGACGCCCGCGTGCGCACTCGTGACACCGTGGCCGGAGACGTGATCGTCACCGTCTTCCGCACCACAACCAGGCTGACGGTGCCCCGCCTGCCGGACACCGGCGGCACGCTCCGGCTGCACGTGGTTCGCCGAGGCACCTGGACGTTGCGATACGGCCGGGACGATGTCACTCTCGGCCCAGGCCACGTGATGGTGCGCCGTTCGACCGGCCTGACCGGCTACGAGATGCTCCCGCACACGTCCGGTACGACCATCGGGCTGCCGGCGGCGCTCCGCGGCGCCCCAGCCGAGCCGTTCATCGCCGCCGCTGCCGCCCCTGAGGTGCGTCTCCTGCTGGCCCACGCGAGCATGCTGCAGGACACGATCCACGACCTCACCGAGACCGGCACCGAGGCGGCGCGCAACGCGCTGCTCGAGTTGTTCCAAGCAGTGGTGCACCGCTACTTAGACCCCAGCGAGCCGGCCCTGGTGCCCGCGCTGGTCCGGGCCGCCCGCGACCTCGCCGACCGGCGCCTCGCCCACCCGGAGCTGGCACCGGGGCTGCTCGCGCGGGAACTGCACGTTTCCGTGCGCACCCTGAGCCGCGCCTTCGCCACCACCGCGGAACCACCCGCCGCCTACATCCGACGCCGCCGGCTCGAGGAGGCCCGCCGAGATCTGGCCGCCGGGCGTACCGTCTCCGAGGTCGCGGCCCGCTGGCAGTTCGCCGACACCAGCCACTTCGTCCGCTCCTTCCGTAAACGCTACGACCTGACCCCGGCCGAGTACTCCCGGAACCTCCGGACACGAATGCCGTAACGGCTTCGCCGCGTCGGTCGGCGCGCTCGGTCCGGCTGCGGGCTGTGCCGCGAGACTTGCCGCGCGTTGTCGTAACAGCTAGCCCCCGGCCAGAACTCCTTCCGTTGGGGCCGGACCGGTCGTGGCGGCGGCGCGATCATGGGCGGGTGGTTGTTCGGCGGTGGGCTCGGTCTTGGGCTGCGTGGTCGAGGTCGACCGCGTCGAGGAGTTACTTGGTGATCTTCTCGGCGCCGGTGAGGATCGCGTCGAGTGCGGCGCCGCGAACGAGGTGGGACAGGCTGCCGGTCATGCCGGCGGTGCGGTGGTGCAGGTAGTCGGTGAGCTCGAGCAGGCTTCCGGGTTTGTGGCGGTGCAGCCGTAGCGCGCTCGATGGTGGCGATGAGGCTGTTCCACTCGGCGGTGCGAGGGAACGCAGTAGTCGGCCATCCGGGGTGTTGCTGCTGGAGGGACGGTCCTATAGAGGACCGGAATCCGGTCGTTGAGGCCGGGATGGCGGGCGGCGTCAATGGCCTGGTGAGTCTTGCCGAACTGGGTGATCGCGGTGGTTTTTGCCGGTCCCGGCCGGCCCGGAGCGGATGAGTCCTCGCCCGGCGGAGATCGCGGGCCGGCTTCTACGACGCCGGCCCGCGCGCGGATTGGGCCCGGCGGAAGGCGCCGGGTGCCATGCCGTAGGCCCGGCGGAAGGCGCCGGCCAGCGCCGACTCGGTGGAGTACCCGGCGCGGCGAGCGATCGCCGCGAGCGGCGCGTCGGTCTCCCGGAGCAGGCGGGCGGCGTGGCCGAGCCGGTGGGTGAGCAGGTAGTCCGCCGGGGGGCGGCCGACGGCCGAGGTGAAGCGGCGCGTGAAGGTGGCCCGGGACATGCCGGCCGCCCGGCTCAACTCCTGCACCGTCCAGCGGGTCTCCGGGTTGGCGTCGATCGCCCGGACGGCTGCGGTGATCTTCGGGTCGGGGGTAGGGAGATGGTTCGCCGCCGCCAGCCACCGGCCGAGAGCGCTCGCGAGCATGAGGTCGAGAAACGCGTGGCGGGCCGCGTCAATGAGCAGCCCCGCCGCCTGTTGTTCGTCGAGCAGGGCAGCCACCGGGTCAGCCCGGCCGGCCGCCGGAACCACGATCGGGTCGGGCAGGGTGGCCAGAAAGGGGTGCACGTCCTGGCCCGGGTGCAGGCGGTACGCGCCGCAGAGGAATTCGAAGCCGTCGGCCCCGGATGCCGGCTCGTCGGTCCCCAGCACGACCGGCGGCAACCCCCGCAGCGGTCGGGGAAGGGAGGCGAGCCCGTGGTCGACGCCGGAGGTGATCACAACGACATCGCCCGGGTTGAGCTCGACCGGCGGCCGGTCCTCGGTCAGAAGCCAGCCGGTGCCCCGGAGCACGACATGAAAACCGCTGCCGGTCAGCCCGGCGTAGCTCAGGCCCCACGGGCCGGCCATCCGAAAGCGTCGCACCGTGCCCCTACCCACCCGCAGCGCGGCGATTGCCTGACTTATCCCATCCACCGGCGTCATGCTACATACAGGCATCTACGTGCGACACGGAAGCATTTTCGCCTCGCTGGGGAGGCGATTAACTGGACCCATGTGGGACTGCGTAATCATCGGGGCGGGTGCGGCCGGGCTCAGCGCCGGGCTGACGCTCGGGCGGGCACGGCGTACGACCCTGGCCGTCGACTCAGGCCGGCCGAGCAATGCAGTCGCGCGCGCGATCGGCGGCCTGCTCGGGCACGACGGGCGACCGCCGCTGGAGTACTACGCCCTGGCCCGCGCGGAACTGGCTGCTTACCCCTCGGTCGAGCTGGCCGACGGGGAGATCACGGCGGCGGACCGGCAGCCCGACGGCACGTACGCGGTGACCTTCGCCGACGGGCGCCGGGAGCAGGCCCGAACCCTCCTGCTGGCAGCCGGGATGGACTATCGGTACCCGCCCGTTCCGGGGCTGGCCGAACTTTGGGGCGGCGACGTGTTCCATTGCCCGTTCTGCCACGGTTGGGAGGTGCGCGACCGGCCGACGGCCGTCCTGGCCACGGGGGCGGTCGGTCTGCACGGCGCACTGAACCTGCGCGGCTACACCGACGACATCACCTTGCTGACCAACGGCGCAGAGCTTTCCGGGGCCCATCGGGACCAGTTGGCCGCCGCCGGTGTCAAGTGGAACGAGCGCCCCCTCGCCACCGTCGAGGGCGCCGGCTCCAGGCTGCGCGCAGTCACCTTCGCCGACGGCACCGAACTCGCCGTCTCGGCCATGCTGGTCAAGGCCTTCCTCCGCCAGCGGTCGACCCTGGCCCGAGACCTCGGCGCCACGGTGTCCATGTCGAACGAGAACCTCGGCGTCGAGGCGATCGCCGTCGACCCGATGTTCCGCACCGGCGTTCCAGGGCTCTTCGCGGCCGGCGACGCGGCCACCTCGATTCCGCCGTCGATGGCGGCCGCGGTAGCCTCGGGTTACCTGGCCGGCGCGAGCGCCGCCGTGCAGTTGACCGCCGGATTCTGAAGGGCACGGCAGCAGTTCCCGTTCGGCCGGAACAGCCGTAGCAGGGTGCGGTAGCGGTGTGGGGAACGCCGCATGCGTCGAGGCAGGCATCGTCTACCCCATACTCGTGGCGTTCGAGAGTGCGGGATGGCTGGTCAGCCGCGAGGAGGATGCGGATCCGCACACCGAAGGCCGTCCGCGGCGCCGCTATGCCGTCTGACACCTGACGGTGTCGCTGCGGCCAGGCGTGTTCAGGTGGCCTCGGAGCTGCGTCGCCGCCGGGCCGGTGCCCGGCAAGGCTTGGCATGGTGAACAGAGAACGTGTGCTTGGCACGCCTTGCCGAGGCGTTACCGCATCGCGCTGCGCGTTGTCGCCGGCTACCGGACCGGCGGCCGACGTCGTCAGTTGGACTCCGCCCGGCGCAGGCTTGGGCAGCGAGTACCTGGACTGACGGTATCGAAGGCGGGACACCAGGCCCTCTTACAGTGATGGTTACCGGGTCCTCGCTGCCAGAGTCTCGAGACCGCCCACAAGCAGGTTCGTCTGATCAGCCAGGGACGCGATGATCGCGTTCACGTCGGCGATCTCGTCGACCGAGCGTTCCAGCGCCCGCACTCTCTCGCCGGCGGAGGCCGCGGCGTCCTTGCCTTCGGCCGTCGAGGTGGCCGCCGCCCGCGGCTGACGGCCACCACTTCGCCGATGAAAGACGAGGTGAAGAGCAGGATCACGGTTTGCAGCCGGAGATACCGCCAGGAGGTCTAGCGTCCTCTACAGAACGGTCCGAGGCGGGGGATTTCCAGGATGACAGATCACGGCCTGAGGCCCGAGTACGGCGACCCGGCGCATCTGGCCGTCGCGGTGGGCGGGCTCCCAGCGGACGGCCTTGCCATGGCGTACGACATCTTCACCCGGGCGATCGGTGCCTTGGCCGTGCGCTCGACGCCCGGGGACGGAACGAAGTGCACCATCCTCCCTTCCGACGTGACGGTACGGGCGTGACACACGCGCACTCGCGGATCCCGTCCGGCCCAGACCACCCCACGGCCGGCGCCCCCGCCTCCCGGACCTCTGTCAGCCGTACCGGACAAGGCGCGGAACAGGCCGGCGCGAGATCGGAAAGGCGCGCACGCTCCGGCCTGTCCGTGCTCTCCCGGCTGTGGATTCTGACCGGCGTCGGACTGCTGTCGGTGCTGTCATTGGGCGTATCCGCCTGGTACGCGTCCGCCGAGCAGACAGCCGCCATGAGGCAGATCACCTCGATCAGCGCGGGCATGGACCGCCAGTGGAACGCGGACATGATGCACGACGCCCTGCGCGCGGATGTGATGGCCTCGCTGTACGCCACGACGGACCGCCAACGCGAGTTGTACGCCGTTGACGAGGTCGCCGACCACGGCGACGCCATGATCACCAACTTCGACGCCGCCGCGAGCTATGCGCCGGCCTCACTGACTGAGCGATTCGTGGCTACCCGCCCAGCCGTCCAGGAGTACGCGCGATCAGCTGCGGATATCGCGGCAACCGCTGGTACCGACAGGAGCGCCGCGATCGCTCGCCTCGACGGTTTCCTGACGCTCTACTCCCAGCTCGAGGAGAACTTGGGCGGCCTCGACGAGGACATGGCCACCGCGGTCGCAGCCGCCGGAGCGAACGGCGCCACGGCAACTCGCGTAAGTCGACAGATCATCACGCTGGCCGCCGCTGCGCTTGTGGCGGTCATACTGATCGTCGGGATCAGCACGCACCGGGTAATCCGGCCGCCGCTGCGACACATGCTGGCCGGACTGCAAAAGGTCGCCGGTTATGACCTCGACGTGCAAGTCCCCGTCCTGCGACGCGACGAACTGGGCACGATGGCCGGCGCCCTCAATCACGCGGTGGCCGCGGTACGCGAAACTGTCGCGGCCACCGCCACGGGAATCGAGACCCTCTCCAGAACCAGCACCGACATGCGCGCGTTCGCCGCCGAACTCGATCAATCGGCCGAGCGGACCTCCCAGGAAGCCGGGCAGGCCGGCGCCGCCGCACACACCGCCCAGTCGGCGGCCGACCAGATGACGCGGGCCACCGAAACGATCGCCGGGTCGGTGAGCGACATTGCTCGCCAGGCCGGCGCGGCTACCACCATCACCGGGCAGGCCGCGGCCAACGCAGAGCACACCGCCGCGACGGTGACCAGCCTGAGCCGGGCCAGCGGCGAGATCGGCGAAGTCGTGGCGCTGATCAGCAGCATCGCCGAACAGACCAACCTACTGGCGCTGAACGCCACGATCGAGGCCGCCCGCGCCGGAGAGGCGGGCAAGGGATTCGCTGTGGTGGCGACCGAGGTCAAGGACCTCGCCCAGGAGACCGCCCGCGCCACCGCTGACATCACAGCCAAGATCACCAACATTCAGCAGATGGCCACCGACACCGCCACAGCGATCACGGCCATCACCGACGTCATCGCCGACATCGACGCCAGCCAGCGCGAGATCGCCTCAGCCGTCGACCAGCAAGCCGCCACGACCAGCCAGATGAACGGCCAGGCAAACGACATGACCGACGCCACGAATCAGATCGGCGCCACTCTCGCAACCATCGCCGATTCCGCCCGGACAACCGCACGCAGCGCCGCCGCGACCCGGGAAAGCGCCGAGCAGATCAGCGCCGCCACCAGCGACATCCATACCCTCATCAGCCGGTTCCGGTACGTCTGTCCATGATCCGATGCGGCGTTCTCGGTGGGTAGAGCGTGGGCGGATAGAATCGCCAAACGCTCGCAGGAGGCACCGGGCAGCCATGTTCGGACATATCTGCGAGCGAGAAAGCTCGCAAGGCACCGAGCGGCTGGCCGAATCGGAGAGCCGCTCTCGGCCGACCGACCCGGCCGTGTGATCGCCGGCGGAGTCAGCCTGGCCGCCGTGGTGGAAGCCCGCTTGTCGCGGCCGGGCACCCAGGCTGCAGGTATTGTTCGCCGGCGGTGAGCACGAAACTTCGCTGCCTGTGCTGCGCATCGTGCAGCTGACTGCGCAGACCGACCGGCGATCAACCTCGGGGCTCGGTTACGTGGGCCGGCCCTGGAGGTCCGCGTCCGGCCGCTCGTCGACGTGTTGCCCCCGCCGAGGCGGTTGTCAGCTCATGACCGAGGGTGCGGACTCGCGGGGCCTACGTTGCTCGGCGTATGCGGAGCCGCGCTCTCCCGGCCGGCAAGGTGCCTGCCGAGGTGCTCGGCGGCGATGGCGATGAGGTCGAAATGGGGCACGAGCCGGTTGTTCTCGGGTGTGCCCATGCCGATCAGTGGTCGCTGCAGCAGATCGTTGGTGGTCTTGGCGGACTCCTCCCAGACGGATTGTTCGATGGCGTGCAGGTCCGGGACGACGAGCCCGGCGGTGGCGCCGGGGGCGACGGTCACCAGTAGCACCCGGTCAGTGGCGGGGTCGGGCGTGTGTGGGCGCCCGAGTAGCACGGGCAGGTTGATCAGCGGAATTGTGGTGCGGCGGTGAGTGAACATGCCGATCAGCGGGGCCTCGTCGAGGCTGAGATGGTGGCTGGGGTAGGGGAGGATCTCATCGATCTGCTCCAGTGGCGTGGCGGCCTCGACCCCGATGCTGTAGGTGAGGAACTTCCGCACGCTGGGGATGACCCTGTGCTTGTCCCGCCCGGCGGCGTCGGTGTCGCCCGGCGGCGGATCGGCCGGGGAGGCTTGCGAGTCGAGGCGTAGGTTCAGTGCTCCGAAGGCGGCCAGTTCGGGGTTCTCGCGCAGTGCCTGCCCATCGAGGACGAGGTACTGGCGATCGTCGGTGGTGAGCAGCCCGGCGAGCAGGGCGTGGTCGGGGCTCGGCAGCTTCGGGATGGGCAGGATGTCGTCGGCGGGCACGGTGGTGATGTCGGTGACGTCAGTCGCGGTGAGTGTGATCAGGCCTCGTGGCAGGGAGACCACGACCCCGCGGTGGGTGTCGGTTGTCGCCTGCAATCCCAGGCCGAGCAGCTTGATGGGGTCGATGACCGGGACGGCGTGGCCGTCGAGGTGGGCGACGCCGCGGCAGATCGGGCCGTCCAGGGGTGAGGAGTGCAGCTCGAGGTCAGGCATGACGGAGTGCACGTGGGTGACGTCGATAGACAATCCGGTGCCGCCGCACTCGAACATCAGCAGGGTGCGGTGGGGCTCCTGCGACTGCGCTGCGACCGAGGCCGTCACGGGGGTGGGAGTGCCCGGCTGCTGGGCGGGGTCGGCAACGGCGGGGATCGCCGGCGTGTCGATGATGGTGGCGGCGTCCAGCAAGGCGACGACGGCGCGGTCGTCGGCGCGTTCAAAGGTGTGCGAGAAGAGGGCCGGCACGCCGCCGCCGATGCGCACTGCGAGCAGGGCGTCGGCGGCCACGTGGGTGGAGCCCTCGATAGCGTCGGCGAGAAGGCCGAACAGCCGGCCGTCGCTGGAGACGATGATGATGACCTCGCCCGTCTCGGCCGCTGACGGCCGCCCGGCGAGCAGGCACGGATCGAGCACCGGAATCACGGTGTGGCGCAGGTTGACCGCGCCGAGCAGTCCCACCCCCGCGGTGGGCAGAGGGCTGAACTCGGCAGGCCGGACGATGACCTCACGAAGCTCCTCGAGTGGCAGCGCCATGCGCAGGCCCCCGGTGCGGAAGACGCCGTAGAGGGAGGAGACAGCCGTTGGTGTCATGACGCGGCCCGGTCGTGCTGGTCGGCGCTGCTGCCGTTGACCAGGTCGTTGATGAGCCCGGCGACGTGGTGCGACACGGTCTGCTGCTCCTCGGTCGAGGCAGCGATTCGCCGGATGGTTTCGCTGGTCTCGGCGACGTTGGACAGGATCTGCCCGAAAGAGCTCTGCGCGCGCTGGCTGACGGTGGCGCCCTGGCTGACCCGTCCGGCGGACTCGTGGATCAGCTGGGTGATCTCGCGGGCCGCGGCAGAGGACCGCTCAGCGAGCTTGCGGACCTCACCGGCGACCACGGAGAAGCCGATGCCGTGCTCGCCGGCGCGGGCGGCCTCGATGGAGGCGTTGAACGCGAGCAGGTTGGTTTGGCCGGCGATCTCGCCGATCACCGTGACGATCGCCGCGATCTGCTCCGACGACTTCTGGATCAGCTCGATGGCGTCGATCGATTTGCGGAGTTCCTCGTAGCCCTCCTGGGCGTTGTGATTGGTGGTGTCGGCCAGGGTGGTGGCCTGCGTGGCAGCCGCGGTGATCTCGTCGATCGCCGCGGTCAGCGCGGTCACCGACGCCTTCATGTCGTGGGTCTTGGTCGCCAGCTGGTGCTCCAGCAGGACCTGGTCGGTGATGTCGTAGGCGTACTTGACCACCTTGTAGACGACGTCGTGCAGGTCCCGGATCGGGATGTAGCTGGCCCGGATCCACACCTCGCGGCCGTACTTGCCGACCCGGTGGAAGCGGCCGCTGTGGATCTCACCGGCGGCGAGACGGTGCCAGAAGTCGCGGTATTCGGGCGAGACGATGTAGTCGGCCGGGCACAACATCGAGTGGTGCTGCCCGATCAGTTCTCGCTCGCTGTAGCCCATGGTGCGTTGGAAGTTGTCGTTCGCGGCGAGGACGTTGCCCTCGAGGTCGAACTCGATGACCGCCTGGGCGAGGCTGATCGCCGTGTCCTTGCCCTCGAACTCGGCGGTGCGCTGCTTCGCGGTCGTGACGTCGACGGCGAACTTGATCACCTTGGCGGGCCGGCCCTCGGCGTCGAGGATCGGGTTGTAGGTGGCCTGCAACCACACGTCGTGGCCGTCTTTGGCAATGCGCTTGTACTCCCCGCCCTGGAACTCGCCGCGCGCCAGCCTCTCCCAGAACAGCGAGTACGCGGCCCCGGAAGCCTCGGACGGGTCGACGAACATGCGGTGGTGATGTCCGACGATCTCGTCAAGGGTGTAGCCCGTGCTGTCGAGGAAGTTCTGGTTGGCGGTGAGGATCGTGCCGTCCAGGTCGAACTCGATGACCGCCTGGGACCGGCTGATCGCGGCGACCTTGCCCTCGAACTCGGCGGTGCGGTGCTGCTCTTCGGTGATGTCCGCGGCGAACTTGAACACCTTGACCGGCCGGCCCTCAGCGTCGAGGACCGGGTTGTACGACGCCAGCAGCCACACCTCGCGGCCGCCCTTGGCCATCCGCTTGAACTCACCGGACTCGAACTCGCCGCGCGTCAGGTGCTTCCAGAATTCGGCGTACTCCGGGCGGTCGGCCATGCCGGGCGGCATGAACATGCGGTGGTTCTGTCCGACGATTTCGCCGAGTTCGTAGCCCATGGTGTCAAGGAAGTTCTGGTTCGCGGACAGGATCGTGCCGTCCAGGTCGAACTCGATCATCGCCCGCGACCGGCTGATCGCGTCGATCTTGCCCTCGAACTCGGCGGTGCGCTGGCGGTCGGCGGTGATGTCCGCAGCGAACTTGACCACCTTGACCGGCCGCCCATCAGTGCCGAGAATCGGATTGTAGGTCGCCCGCAGCCATACCTTCCGGCCGTTCTTGGCCACCCGGGTGTACACCCCGGATTGGAACCGGCCCTCGCCGAGCGCTTCCCAGAGCTCGCGGTACTGCGTCCCGCGGGCCTCCTGTTCCGGCACGAACATGCGGTGGTGCTGACCCACTACCTCCTCGCGGGTGAAGCCCATCGTTGCCAGGAAGTTCTCGTTGGCGTCCAGGATCGTGCCCGACAGATCGAACTCGATCACCGCCTGCGAGCGGTTGAGGGCCGCGATCTTGCCTCGATCGTCAGCGGCGCGCTGCGCCTCGTCGACCATCTGCTCGACCCCGGCCGTGGACGGAGAAAACTTCGAATCCGGCATGCCTGCTCCTCACCCTGGATGTTGTGTCAGGCTCTTCGGCTGGCCGGTATGGCAGTTGACGGCTCGATCAGTGAGCATTGCGTTGCGATTCCGGCCATCTGCCGGCCCTTTTGGGGGCGCCGAGTCGATAACCGCCACTTCGTCGCGCTCGCCGGGGTCACCTTGGCGCTCACGAGACCGTGACTGGACCCCGATCATCACCTCAGCCCTGATCCCTTCGGCTGGTTGCGCGGCGTGGGTGTCGTTCGTCCACCCCTGCCTCCGCCGCGTGCGTGGTGGACGGTAGCCGCCTCGAAGTCTGGTGCACGCGCTACCGGCAGCAGGGATGGGCGGCGCCACCGGACACGAGGGCAAGCTGCCGGTGTTCGCACGCATTCAGGCGATCGGCCTGCTCCCCGGTGATGACGTCGCAGACCCAATCCCAGTGCAGCGCCACCCGGTCGCCGGGGGTGAGACCGGGCAGCAGCGATCGACCGTCCACCGCCCAGCTGACCACTTCGTCGCGCTTCGATCCGTGAGCCAGCACGCCGTCGCGCCAGAGCAGCGGCCGGGACCGGACGGTGGCGATCTCGCTGCGCACGGCGACGACGGTGCCTGTGCGAATTCGGCACCGGTCGAGCACCGAGACTGCGGCGGGGTTCCCGGTACGCCGCAGGACGGCCGACCAGGGATACACCTCGAACACGTGGAAACTGTGGTGTGCGAGCGCCCGGGCGGCCGCGCCGGCCCAGGTGCCGCCGGGCTGCCCGGCGAATCGGTCCCGCAGGAAGGACACCAGGTCCGGCGACGGCACCCGGTCGAGCAGCTCGTTGCCGACCCAGTACGCCTCCACCACCGCCTCGTCGAGGGGATCGGTGAGGCCGGCCGCGCGCGCAATGAACTCCAGGTAGCTCCACGCGCCCTCGAAAAGGCGGGCGCGCCGGGCGATCTCGTCCGGGGCATCCCCGCGCAGCAGGGCGCCGGCGCCGTCCGGGCCGCAGTAGCCCAGCTGGTTCGGAGGGTAGGCGTACCGGGCGAACAACAGCGTCCCGCGCACGCTCACGTCAGCAGATCCTGGGCAGTTGCTCGCCGATCGGCATGCTGACCACGCGGGTGCCGCCGAGCGCGGTGCGGGCCACCACCATGCCGGGGTGCTCTGCCACGCAGGTGCCGATCCGGCGGGCGCCCGCGCCGTACGGGTGGGCCCGCATCGCCGCCAGCACCTCGTCGGCGCGCTCGGCCGGCACGAAGGCCAGCAGCTTTCCCTCGTTGGCCACCTGCAACGGGTCGAGGCCGAGCAGGTTGCACGCGTCGGAAACCTCGGACGGGACGGGCAGATCGCGCTCCACCAGGTCGACGCCGACCCGGGCGGTCCGGACGATCTCGTTGAGCGACGCCGCCACCCCGCCGCGCGTGGGGTCGCGCAACACGTGCACGTCGGCGCCGGTGGCCAGCATCGCGGCGACCAGCCCGTGCAGCGGCGCGGTGTCGCTGGACACCGTGGTGCCGAATTCCAGGCCCTCCCGGCAACTCATCACCGCCACCCCGTGCACCCCGATGTCGCCGCTGATCAGCACTGCGTCGCCCGGCGCGGCCCGGTGCGGCGCGATGTCGACGCCGTCCGGGACGATGCCGACGCCCGAGGTGTTCACGTACACGCCGTCGCCGCTGCCGTTGTCCACCACCTTGGTGTCGCCGGTGACCAGCCGGACACCGGCGGCCCGGGCGGCGGCGCCCATCGCTTGGGCGATCCGGCCCAGGTCCGCCATCGCCGTGCCCTCCTGCAGGATGAAGGCGGCCGACAGGTACAGCGGCGTCGCGCCCACCATGGCGAGGTCGTTGACCGTGCCGTTGACCGCCAGGTCGCCGATCGAGCCACCCGGGAAGAACATCGGCTTGACCACGAACGAGTCGGTGGAGAACGCGATCCGGGTGTCGCCGGCCGTGACCACCGCGCAGTCCGCCAGTTCGGTGGCGGCGCCGGCCGCGCCGTACCCCGGCAGGAACAGGTGCTCGACCAGCTCGCCGGACATCGCACCACCGCCGCCGTGTCCCATCACCACGGCCGGGGTGTCGCGCAGCGGCACCGGACAGGTCCAGTTCTCGAAGTCCAGCTCGGCGGTCATGAGATCTGCACCAGGTCCAGCCGGCGGTACGCGTAGTAGGCCGCGCATGCACCCTCGGAGGACACCATGGTCGCGCCCAGCGGGTTGCGGGGAGTGCACTGCTTGCCGAACGCCGCGCACTCGTTCGGCTTCAGCAGACCCTGCAGCACCTCGCCGGAACGGCACAGCGCTGACTCCTGGGTGTGCAGGCCGGACACGTCGAACCGCAGCTCGGCGTCGAATTCCCGGTACCGCTCGGAGAGCCGCCAGCCGCTGCCGGGGATCGTCCCGATGCCGCGCCAGGTCCGGTCGGTCACCTCGAACACGTCGCGCAGCATGGCCATCGCGGCGACGTTGCCCTCGGCGCGGACCGCCCGCGGGTACGCGTTCTCCAGCTCGTGCCGCCCGGATTCCAGCTGTACCAGCGTCCGGCGGATGCCTTCCAGGATGTCCAGCGGCTCGAACCCGGTGACCACGATCGGCACGCCGTACTTCTCGGCCAGCGGCGGGTACTCGGCGGTGCCCATCACGCTGCACACGTGCCCGGCCGCCAGGAACGCCTGGACCCGGCAGCGCGGCGACTCCATGATCGCGGCGATCGCCGGTGGCACCAGCACGTGTGACACGAGCAGCGAGAAGTTCGGTATGCCGAGCCGCCGGGCCTGGTAGACGGTCATCGCGTTGGCCGGCGCGGTGGTCTCGAAACCGATGCCGAAGAAGACCACCTGCCGGTCCGGGTTCTCCCGGGCGAGCTTCAACGCGTCCAACGGCGAATAGACCACCCGTACGTCACCGCCCGCGCTCTTGATGCCGAACAGGTCCTGGCTGCTGCCCGGCACCCGGAGCATGTCTCCGAACGAGCAGAAGATCACCCCCGGCTGCGCCGCGATGGCCAGCGCCTTGTCGATGATCTCCAGTGGGGTGACGCAGACCGGGCAGCCCGGCCCGTGGATCATCTCGACACCTTCCGGCAGCAGCTGGTCGATGCCGTGCCGGATGATCGAGTGCGTCTGCCCGCCGCAGACCTCCATCATCGCCCAGGGCCGGGTGGTGACCGCGTGGATCTGGTCGACCAGCCGGCGGGCCAGGTCGGGGTTGCTGAACTCGTCGAGATACTTCACCGGTCTGCTCCCGCCTGGTCGCCGAACTCCTCTTTCAGGATGCCGAGCCGCTCGAAGTTGGCGAGCGTCTCCTGCGCCGAGGCCTCGTCGAGGCGCTGAATCGCGAATCCGACGTGCACGATGACGTATTCGCCGACCGCGACGTCCGGTACGTACTCCAGGCACACGTCCTTGCGTACGCCGCCGAAGTCGACCTGCGCCATCGATGTGCCGTCGACTTCGGTGATGCTCAGGACGCGCCCGGGAACGGCCAGGCACATGGGCGTACTCCCTTCTCTGTGAGGCTCGGCTCGATGAGCGTCAGCCGGACGCGCCGATGACGAGCTGGCCGAGGGCGATGCCGCCGTCGTTGGGCGGCAGCAGGCGAGGGCGCAGCACGGTGAAGCCGCGCTCCCGCAGGTTCTGTCCGGCCGCGTCGATCAGCAGCGCGTTCTGGAAGACTCCGCCGCCGAGAACGACCACGTCGAGCCCGGTCTGCGCCCGGCAGCGCTCGGCCAGCTCGGTGATCAAGGTGGCCACGGCGGTATGGAACCGGGCGGCGATGACCGCGGGGGCCACGCCGGACCGCGCCTGGACCGCGATGGCCTGGATCACCGGGCCGGGATCGGCGACGATCGGGCCGCCGGCCGGCTCGTGCAGGCCGAAGGCATAACCGGCGCCACCGTCGGCGTGCCGCGCCAGCCCTTCCAGCACGATCGCCGCCTCCGCCTCGAAGTCGGCCCGGTGCCGGACGCCGGCCAGCGACGAGACGGCGTCGAACAGCCGGCCCATGCTGGAGGTGGGCACGCACCCGAATCCCGTCGTCAGCTGGTGAGCGAGCACATCGCGTTCGGCCGGCGGGCAGGCGGCCACCGCCGGCAAGTCAGGCTGCCAGCCCACACCGGCGGCGCGCAGGTGCGCGAGTGCCATCCGGTACGGCCGCAGGACGCCGGCGTCACCGCCGGCCAGGGGCACGTAGCCGAGGTGGGCCGCCCGCCGGTACGCCTTGTAGTCGGCGATCAGCACCTCGCCGCCCCACACCGCGCCGTCGTCGCCGTACCCGGTGCCGTCGAACGCCACCCCGATCACCTGTTCGTCGGCGCCGATCCCGTGTTCGGCCATCACCGCGGCGATGTGGGCGTGGTGGTGCTGGACCCGCCGGACCGGCCGGCCGGCCGCGTGTCGCCGGGCCCAGTCGCCGGACCGGTATTCCGGGTGCCTGTCGGCGACCAGTATCTCCGGCCGGACGCCGGTGAGTTCGCCCAGATGCCGTTCGGTGCGGGTGAGCGCCTCGATGGTGCTGACGTCGTCCATGTCGCCGATGTGCTGGCTGACCCAGGCGTACCGGCCGCTCCCGAGCGCGCAGGTGTTCTTCAGGTCCGCCCCGGCGGCGAGGATGGGCGGGACCTCGAACGGCAACGCCAGCGGCAGCGGGGCGTAACCGCGGGATCGGCGGATCGGCAGTTCGGCACCGGCGACGTGCCGGCTCACCGAGTCGTCACAGGGCACGCGGATGCCGCGGTCGTGGCGCAGCCATGCCTCGGCGAGCGGCGCGAGGCGGGTCAGCGCGTCGGCGTCGTCGGTGACGATCGGCTCGCCGGACAGGTTTCCGGAGGTCATCACCAGCGCGTCCGGCCCGGACTGGTCGCCGGGCAGCCCGAACAACAGGACGTGCAGCGGAGTGTAGGGCAGCATCAGGCCGAGGTCCGGGTTGTCCGGCGCGACCTCGTCAGCCACGCCGTCGGTGGTGCCGGCGCGCCTGGGCAGCAGGACGATCGGCCGCCGGATCCCGGTGAGCAGATCCTCCTCCCCGGGGGTCAGCGTGGCCAGCCGCCGGGCGGCGGCCAGGTCGGCGGCCATCACGGCGAACGGCTTGCCGCCCCGGCGCTTGCGGCGGCGCAGCTCGGCCACGGCCGCGGCGTTACGGGCGTCGCAGGCCAGGTGGTAGCCACCGAGGCCCTTGACTGCCACGATCCGTCCCGCGGCCAGCAGCTCTCGCGCGCCGCGCAGGGCGTCCTCGCCGTACGCCGCCGGGTGGCCGCCGGTGATCAGTTCGAGCCGCGGACCGCAGTCCGGGCAGGCGATCGGCTGGGCATGGAAGCGGCGGTCGGCCGGATCCTCGTACTCGGTGCGGCAGGCGGCGCACATCGGGAAGCGGGCCATCGTGGTGGCGTCCCGGTCGTAGGGCAGCCGGGTGATGATGGTGAATCGCGGGCCGCAGTTGGTGCAGGTGATGAACGGGTGCCGGTACCGCCGGTTGCCCGGGTCGCGCAGCTCGCGCAGGCAGTCCGCGCAGATCGCGACGTCCGGCGACGCCAGCGTCCGGGCGGGTCCCTCCCCGCCGGACGCCGCGATGGTGAACCCGGTGCCGCCTTCGACCGGCAGGTCCGCTTCGGCCACGGCGGTCACCATGGCCAGCGGCGGCGCGTCCTCCCGGAGCCGGAGGCCGTACTCGGCGACCGCGTCCGGGTCACCCTCGACCTCGACCACCACCCCGTCGACGGTGTTGCCGACCGATCCGGTGAGCCCCAGGCCGGCCGCAGTCACGTAGGCGAACGGGCGGAACCCGACGCCCTGCACCAGACCGGAAACCGTGTACCGGCGCCGGATCCGGTCGCCGTCCGGCACCTCGTCGCGGGGCCGGCCCATCAGCTCCAGTCCGCCCATCGCCTCCTCGGCCCGCGCGGCGTCGATGACCTCCAAGGCGAAGCCCATGTGGATCAGCACCCAGTCGCCCGCCGCCGGCGGCGCGTCGAGCATGCCGACGTTCACCCGGCGCTGCGCGCCGACCACGTCGACCAGCGCGAGCTGGCCGGCGTAGCCGGGAACGATCTCCACCACCCGGCCGGGTATGCCCAGGCACATGGTCAGCACCTCCGGATGCCGGCCGGTGCGGCGGCGATCAGGCGGCCCACCAGGGTACGCACGGCCTCGACCGCGGCCGGGACGGCGGCGGCCACCGGCGCGCTCAGCCCGATGCCCTCCCCCACGTCGGCCACCCGGCAGCCGACGACGTAGGTGGCCGGCAGCGTGCCGCCCAGGCGCTCCACGCCGGCCAGCATCGCCACCGGGTTCATCCCGTGCGCGTCGAACTGGCCACTGCCGAGATCGTCCGGGCCGATCTCGAAGACCACCACCTCGCCCGGGGCGCCACCGCCGGGAAGCGCGTCCACCAGCACCAGCGCGTCGCAGGGGTCGAGCAGGTCATGGGCGAGATGCATGCCGCGGATGCCGTAGTCGACGACCCGCACCTCCGGCTCCAGCGCGTTCTGCTTCGCCAGCCGCCGGACGACCTCGGGGCCGAAGCCGTCGTCGCCGAGGAAGAGGTTGCCGATCCCGGCCACCAGCATGCGCGCCGCCATGTCAGGCCTGTCGGTGGGGTCGGTCATTGTGGGTCAGCCTCCGGGTTGAAGGTTGGGTGCGTCCGGGTCCTGCGGCGCCTCCGGCGTCTCGCTCATGGCATGCGCCTCCTCCGGCTCACATCGTGCGGATCTTCAGGTAACGGCGGATGTCCGGTATGGACCGGACCAGCACAACCGCACCGATCACGGCGACGGCCATGGACACGGCGGTGGTGATGACACCCAGGGTCTTCACGATCGATACTCCTCTCCAGGAGCCGGCCCGGCCACCGGCTGCAACTCGTCAGGGGCGAAGTAGAAGTAGCGGCCGTACCAGTCGTGCAGGTCGGCAGCCGGATCGTCGACGAGCACAACCGCCACATGCACGTTGTCGTCGAAGTCGGTGACCACCTTGGCGACCCGGGCGATCTGATCGGCGAAGAACAGATCCTGGGCGTCGGCGCGCCGGGACGGGTGGACCCGGACGAGGCTGCCCTTGGCCACCCGAACGCCGGCGATGACGACCGCATCGAGGTCCGGTTCGACCGCGACGTCTTCGCGGATGTCTCGCCGGGCGCCGTGCAGGCGCAGCAGGTCGGCGGCTGACATCGCATCGCACCGGTCCACAATGGCCTGTGCCCGCGGATCGGTGGCCCGTGCCTGGGCCTTCTCCGCCTCGGTCATGGTCATCACGCGCAGGGTCAGGATCTCGTCGATCTCCGTGGAGTCGAACAACTGCCCCGGACTCTGCTCGGCCACCTCCGGGTGGTCGTACAGGATGATCGGCGCGCCGAGCACCACCGTCCGGGTGCCGGGCGGTCCGGCCAGGACCGGCCAGCAGCGACGCTGCCGGCACCGGGCGGCGGCCGCGGCGGCCTCCGGCGGCGGCTCCAGCAGCGACACGAATGCCACGCCCTGAGCCTCCACCAGCAGGTGGGCGCCGACCAGCGAGCGACGGATGGCGCTGTCCTTGCCGGTCACCGTGCCGGGGTGCTCGTTGGCGACCGCCACGGTCAGCCGGAGCAGGCCGTCGTCCGGCTCCACCGTGGTACGCACCCGCGCGGTCAGCGGCCATCGGCGCCGCACGATCCGGCCGGCCGGCCCGCCACCTGGCCCGGCGATCGGTTCGATCTCCTCACCGCCGGGCACGTCGACCGGGAACTCCGCCGGACCGGTCAGCGGCAGGTCCGGCCGGCTGATCTCCCGCTCCACCGCCTCGTCCCAGCTGAGCAGCGTGGCGCCGGCGACGGTCAGGGCGTCCACCGGCCGGTACGACCCGTCCGGTTCCAGCCGCTGCACCTCGCGTGCCTGCACCTGCAGGAAGCGCAACCGGACGGTGACCCGGCCGGTGCCCTCGCCGGGAGCCACCAGGCACTGCATGGCCATGTCCGGTGGCTCGCCGAAGGCCTGCGCCGCGGCAGCCGGCGGGCCCAGCACGCCGAACTGCCACCGGGATCGGTTCTTCGCCGCGCCGGCCCGGTACGGGTACAGCAGATACCCCTCGTAGAGCACCGCGTCGGCGACGGCGCGCACCGCGTCGGTGGTCATCGGGCCGGCCCGTCCGCGGCGGTCAGGAGCTTCTGCATCGTCTCGTCCCAGCTGACCAGGCCGTGCCGGGCCCGATAGGCGGCCAGCTCGGTCAGCACGTCCGAGCCGATCCGCAGCCAGCCGGTGTTCGGGTAGTACGACTCGATCATCTGTCGCCACACCGCCACCGGCAGGCTGTGCCGGGCCTCGCACGACCACGGGATCTGCTCCACCCCGAAGCCGGTGCTGCCGCGGGTGAACACCGTGCCGGAGAAGAGGAAGGTCAGCGGCACATCGCCGGCGTCGAGCGCGTGCAGGTAGCGGCTGCCGATGACCTCGAGGTCGTACGTGCACGGCAGCGCGAGGTCGGCCTCGGTGCGGCCGGTGAAGCCCTGCACCGTGGTGTGGCACTGCATCCACTGGAACGGCTTGACAGTGTCCGCCCACCGCTCCCGCTCGCCGAACAGCCCACGAAGCCGCTCCTCCTCGGCCGGGTCGTATCGGCGACGCTGCGGTTCGATACGCACCTGGCAGCGCAGCGTGATGGCGTGGATTCGCTGGCCGGTGGTCTCCTCGATCCCCAGCCGCGCGGTCAGTTGGGGTGCCATCGCGTACGGCTCGGCGGCTACGTCGAGCACAGCGAACCGGTAGTCGCTCATGCCGCACCGGCCGGCGGAGCGGGCCGGCTGAGCGCCCGCACCCGATCGAAGAACTCGTCCATGGCGTCCTGTGCCTCGCGTCCGCCGTCGAAACCACGCCACCGGGCGCGGAGCCGTCCGACGAGTTCGTAACACGCGTCGATGGGCACCAGGTGGCACACCGTGTCCGTCGCCGGGCCCGGCCGGGCCGGCCGGCGGACCAGCACCGCCTCCACGTCCGGCCGCAGCACCGCCAGCTCCGGGGTACGCGCTACGATCCGGTCCCAGGCGGCCAGCGGCAGCTCCGACTCGGTGGCCCCGGCCGGGCCGGGATAGAGCGCGACCATCCGGTCCTGCACGGAGTTGCGGAAGAGGAAGGCCAGTCCGACCGGGATCTGCAACTCGTCCCAGGCCCGCTCGTCGAAGGCGGAACCGGGGAAGGACAGGTAGCGGTCCGGCACGGCCCGGTAGTGCAGCACCGCATGCTCGTCGGTGAACAGCAGAGAGCAGGGCCGGCACGCGCACATCAGCGCCCGGCTCTGCAGGTCGACCACGTGCCGGTGGTCGTCGCCGATGACGGCCGAGCACATGTCGCAGTGCTCGGCGGCCGCCGCGGCCGGCCGGCTGCGGGCAATCCGCCGCAGCGCGGACAACGGCGCGCCGGACCGCGGAGCAGTCATGTCGCCACCTTCCGGTCCCCGCCGACCCGGGTGAACAGGGCGGACACCGGGATCACCGCCGCGGCGGCCAGTGCGTCGTCGACCTCGACGGCGGTCACCTCCGGCGCCGCGGCCTCGATCGCCGCCTCGACCGCGGAACGGTGCGCGGCCGACGAAGACCCGCAGCCGGCCGGCATCCGCAACCGGACCACCCCGTCCGCGGTGATCTCCAGCAGGTCCACGTCGTGGCCGGCGAGCGCCCGCTCGATCCGGGTCTGCGCGTCGTACGGATGCAGGCCGTGCACCAGCAGCAGGCCGGACACCAGGTCGTCGTCGGCGACCGCGTCGAGCGCCTCGTCGGTCAGCGCGCCGTGCTCGTGCAGCACCTCGAGCAGCCGTTCCAGCCCGGCGCCGTACAGGTCGGCCACCAGGCGCACCAGTTCCTCGGCCCGGTGGCGGGCGGCCGGACCGGCGGACGCGCTGGCGGCGATGAGCGATTCGATGCGTTCCCCGGCCGCCTGCCAATCCTGTTCCGGCACCGGTCACTCGCCTCCGGCCGACTGCGTCGGCGAGTGCAGGAGCTCCAGCTTCTTGCCGCCGCCGAGATACATGTGCACGCCGCAGGGCAGACACGGGTCGAAGCTGCGCACCGTACGCATGATGTCGATGCCCTTGAAGTTGTCCCGGTCGTTCTCCTCGAAGATCGGCTGCCCCTGCACCGCGTCCTCGTACGGCCCGGGGGTGCCGTAGCTGTCGCGCGGGTTGGCGTTCCACGGCGTCGGCGGGTACGGGTGATAGTTCGCGATCTTGCCGTCACGGATCACCATGTGATGCGAGAGAACGCCACGGACCGCCTCGGTGAAGCCGCAACCGATGCCCTCGTCCGGCACCTCGAACGGCTCCCAGGTCTTGGTGCGGCCGGCCCGGATTTCCACCAGCGCCTTCTCCGCGAAGTGCAGGGCGCAGGCGGCGGCGTACGCCTGGAAGTAGGTGCGGGCCCGGTTGCGCTCGATGGTGTTGCTCCAGCGCGGGATCGTCCACTCCAGCTCCACCGGGCCCTTGAGCGCGGTCTTCGGCAGGTTGATCCGCACCGAGCTGCCGGTGGCCTGCACATAGCCGATGTCGACCAGGCCGGCCAGCGCGGTCACCCAGAGCCGGGCCAGCGGGCCGCCGCCGGTGTCCAGCGCGAGGTAGTCCTTGCCGTCGTACCAGCGCGGGGACATCACCCAGCTGTACTTGTCGTCCAGGTCGCGCTTCTGCGGCTTCGGGTTGGTGTGCTGATTCCACGGATGCCGCCGGTCCACCGGGTTGCCCAGCGGGTCGTGGGTCACGAACATCTCCTGGTCCGTCCAGTCGTCGTAGTAGGACGAGCCGAGCAGGATCCGGATGCCCAGGTTGATCTTCACGAGGTCGGTGGTGATGAGTTTGCCGTCCACGACGATGCCCGGGGTGACGTACATCTTGCGGCCCCAGTCGGTCATGTCGGCGTACGAGAAGTTGCAGTGCTCCGGGTCCTGGAACGAGCCCCAGCAGCCGAGCAGGACGCGCCGGTTGCCGACCTGCTCGTAGCCGGGCAGCGCCTGGTAGAAGAAGTCGAACAGGTCGTCGTGCATCGGCACGACCCTCTTCATGAACTCCACGTACCGCATCAGCCGGCTGAGGTAGTCGGTCATCAGCTGGATGGTCGCGACCGTGCCGACGCCGCCCGGATACAGCGTGGAGGGGTGCACGTGGCGGCCCTCCATCAGGCAGAACATCTCCCGCGTCATGCGGCTGACCTGCAGCGCCTCGCGGTAGAACTCACCGGTGAACGGGTTCAGCGACCGCATGATGTCGCCGATGGTGCGGTAGCCGTGGTCGCCGGCGTGCGGCGCCTCGGTCCGGTTCGCCTGCTCGAGCACGCCCGGGTTGGTTTCGGCGACCATCTTCTCGCAGTAGTCCACCCCGACGAGGTTCTCCTGGAAGATGTTGTGGTCGAACATGTACTCGGCCGCCTCGCCGAGGTTGACGATCCACTCCCCCAGGTGCGGCGGCTTCACCCCGTACGCCATGTTCTGCGTGTAGCAGGAACAGGTGGCGTGGTTGTCGCCGCAGATGCCGCAGATCCGGCTGGTGATGAAGTGGGCGTCACGGGGATCCTTGCCCTTCATGAAGATCGAGTAGCCACGGAAGATCGAGCTGGTGCTCTTGCACTCCGCGACGATCCGCTGCTTGAAGTCGATCTTCGTGTAGATCCCCAGGCTGCCGACGATACGGGTGATCGGGTCCCATGCCATCTCCACGAGATCGGCCATCCCAGCGTCTCCTTCCGATCACCAGGTGCGGGTGGCACCGGTGGTCAGCTTCCGGCCCGGCTTGCGCCACTTGGGCTCGCGGTCGAGGGTGTGCGTGGTGATGCTGCGCAGCCGGCGGATCGCCGGCCCGTACAGCCCGACCGCGCTGGTGGAGAGGCGGCCGCCGGGCGGCTCGTCCATGAACGGCATGAACTTGTCCGGGAAGCCGGGCATGGTGCAGCCGATGCAGATGCCGCCGACGTTCGGGCACCCGCCGATCCCGTTCATCCAGCCCCGTTTGGGCACGTTGCACTTCACCACCGGGCCCCAGCAGCCGAGCTTGACGATGCACTTCGGCGACCCGTACTCGTCTGCGAAGTCGGCCTGCTCGTAGTAGCCGGCACGGTCGCAGCCCTCGTGCACGGTCTGCCCGAACAACCAGGTCGGCCGCAACGCCTCGTCCAGCGGGATCATCGGCGCCTGACCGGTGGCCATGTAGAGCAGGTAGGTCAGGGTCTCGGAGAGGTTGTCCGGCTGGATCGGGCAGCCCGGCACACAGACGATCGGGATGCCGGCCTTGGACTTCCACTCCCAGCCCAGGTAATCGGGCACGCCCATGGCGCCGGTCGGGTTGCCGGCCATGGCGTGGATGCCGCCGTATGTCGCGCAGGTGCCCACGGCGACCACCGCGGTCGCCTTCGGCACCAGCCGGTCCAGCCACTCGGAGGTCGTCATCGGTTGTCCGGTGGCCGGATCGTTGCCGAAGCCGCACCAGTAGCCGTGATCGTGCAGCTTCTCGTTGGGGATCGACCCCTCGACCACCAGCACGAAAGGTTCCAGCTCGCCGCGGTCGGCTTTGAAGAACCACTCGAGGAAGTCGTCGGCGCCACCGTTCGGACCGCATTCGAAGTCGATCAACGGCCAGTGCACGGCGATCCGCGGCAGCCCGGGCAGGGCGCCGAGCGCGATCTCCTCGATGCTCGGCTGCGTGGCCGCGGTCAGCGCGACCGAATCACCGTCGCAGCTGAGCCCGGCGTTGATCCAGAGAACGTGGATGAGGGTGTCGGCTGCTTTCACCGCTTCTGCTGAGGGCATGGCAGACCCGCTTCCCGGGGTCGTCCGGACCCCTGCGGCGCTCAAAAGATCGACACTGGGTATCAGCAGTGTGACGCACGGAACAGCCTGCTCCTCCACGTGCGACAATGTCAACCGATCCGACCCGGGCCGGAGCGAGGGCTGATGCACGAATTGTCGATCGCCGAGAGCGTGGTGGCGGCGGTGTGCGAGCGGGCCGGCGACCGCCGGGTGCACAGCGTCCGGATGCGGATCGGCGCGTTCACCGCGGTGGTGCCGGACGCCATGCAGTTCTGCTTCGGACTGGCCGTCGAGGGCACCGTCGCCGACGGCGCGCGGCTGGACATCGAGCACCGGCCCGGTGCCGTGCACTGCCGCGCGTGCGGCGCCGACACCGACCTTGCCGACATGCTGCTGCTGTGCCCGTGCGGCAGCGCCGACGTGGCCGTGACCGCCGGCCGCGAGCTGCAGATCGTCTCGATGGAGGTGGGCTGAGCCATGTGTGCGACGTGTGGATGCGGGCAACCCGACGACCGTCCGCACCCCACGATCACCCCCACGCCCACAGCCCGGCCACCGAGACGATCTCCCTCGAGGAGAAGGTGCTGGCCCGCAACGACGCGATCGCTGCGGAGGTCCGCAGCCGGCTGGCCCACCGTGGCATCGTCGCGGTCAACCTGATGAGTTCGCCCGGCTCGGGCAAGACCACGTTGCTGGAACGGACGATCCGGGATCTGGACGGTGACCGTCCGGTCGCGGTGATCGAGGGCGATCAGGAGACACCGCTGGACGCCGAGCGGATCCGCCGCACCGGCTGCGCCGTGGTGCAGGTCAACACGGGCGCCGGTTGCCACCTGGACGCGGCGATGATGCGTGCGGCGGTGAACAAGCTGGATCCGTCACCGGGAACCCTGCTGTTCGTGGAGAACGTGGGCAATCTCATCTGTCCGGCGCTGTTCGACCTCGGCGAGCGCGCCAAGGTGGTGATCATCTCGGTGACCGAGGGGGCCGACAAGCCGCTGAAGTACCCGCACATGTTCGCGGTGGCGGATCTCGTGCTGGTGAACAAGGTGGACCTCCTGCCGTACGTGGACTTCGACCTCGACGCCTGCCGCCGGCATGTGTCGGCGGTCAATGCCGGGGCGCGAGTGCTGGCGCTGTCGGCCACCCGCGGCGACGACGTCGATGCCTGGTACGACTGGCTCACGGCACCCGCCATCAGGTGACGCTCGGCTCGGGGTGCCGCCGCCACACCTGGTACAGCTCGGCGCCGCCACCGGTGCCGAACACCCGCAGCACCCGGTCGGCCCGGACCAGACTGGAGATCTCGGCCGTGACGTCGTGCAGGACGCCCGGTGCGGTGAACACGACGGGCAGGCTGCCTGCATCGAGGGCCCGCTTCAGCGTGACCGCCTGCCGGCGCGTCTCCATGCCCGGCCCGCCGACCTCCAGGCCGAACACATCACGCCGGGGCAGCCGGCCGCGCAGCCGGGTGACCACCGCGTCGTGTCCCGGCCGGATGCAGGACGCCCGCTCGCAAACCACCAGCAGCTCGTCGTCGGCGGCCAGCTCGGCCAGTCGGGCCATCACCGCGTCGATGCCCGCGTCGTGGTCGCGCAGGACCGCGACGGTGGTCGTGGCGTCGCCGCCGTGTCCCTCGTCGAGATCCGCCTGCGCACGCCACCAACCCTCCTCCGGTTCCCGGATCACCGCGGCCGGCGCCGCCGTACGACGGCACAGTGCCTGCGGTCGCCCCGACGCGAATCGGCGCGTGGCCGGGAGGCCCGGTGGGCGCCGCGTGGACTTTCCTTGCCAAATCACGTTTCTGCCACCTCAGCTCGTCCGGCGCCGTGGGTCCGGCACCGGCACCCAGCGTGCACGGCGCCGGAAGGAGGCACCATACCCAGCCCTGTCCACCCACAAGTGGCCGTCACGCAGGCCGCTGCCTGAGACATCTTCCCTGCTCAGGGCGGCGATGGACAGAAGTGTCCACCGGGACCCCCGAGCCTCTGTACCCCGAGCGGGGTAACCCTCACCGCCCGGCCGGCCTCGGCCGGGCCGACACCTGCAGCAGCGGGAGCGGCGCCGGCGGGACCACCACGTCCACGCCGGACAGCTCCGGCGCGGCCCGCATGACGACCGCTTCGACCTGCCGCACCACCGCCTGCCGGGACGACGGGCAGCCACCACCGCCGGCGAGGCGCAGGTGTGCCGTCCCGTCCCGGTCCACGCCGAGCACGTCGACCCCGGCCGCGGGTCGCATCCGGTCCAGCGCACGCCGGATCCGCGCCGCGGTGTCCATCGGATGCAGGTCGTGCACCAGCAGCAGGCTCTCCACCAGCGGATCAGCGCACAGGTCGGCGAGCCGGGCCGGGCCGAGCCGCTCGGCGATCCGGGCCAACCCGGCGCCGTACAACTGGACGAGGCACGCCGTCAGCTGCTCGGCGGCCTCGGCGGCGCGCCGGTCGGGCCGCGCGCGCAGCTCCGCGAGCAGCTGGCCGACGCGCTCGGCGGTCTGCTCCGCGGCGTCGTCGGTGGCGTTCACGGCGACCTCCGATCAGGGGTAGGCAATCAGCCGGCTATCCGCACCGTGAAGCCGCGGAGGGTCTTGACCACCGGTGCGTACACATCGCCGGACGGGATGCCGCCGGCCACCGGTGTCTCCATGAACGGCATGAACTTGTCCGGGAACCCGGGCATGGTGCAGCCGATGCAGATGCCGCCGACGTTGGGACAGCCGCCCACCCCGTTGATCCACCCCCGTTTGGCGACGTTGCAGCGCACCACCTGGCCCCAGCACCCCACCTTGACCAGGCAGGTCGACGACCCGTACCCGGAGGCGAAGTCGTTCTGGTCGTAGTAGGACGCCCGGTCGCATCCGGAGTGCACGGTGGTCTCGAACAACCAGCTCGGCCGCAGTTCTTCGTCCAGCGGCATGGTCGCCGCCTGCCCGCTGACCTGATAGAGAAGGTGCAGGATGGTCTCGGAGAGGTTGTCCGGAGGGGTGGGGCAGCCCGGCACGCAGACGATCGGCAGCCCGGCGCGGGACCGCCAATCCCGTCCCAGGTAGTCCGGCACGCCCATGGCGCCGGTGGGATTGCCGGCCATCGCGTGGATGCCGCCGTACGCCGCACAGGTGCCCACCGCCATCACCGCGGTGGCCTTGGGAGCGAGCCGGTCCAGCCACTGCGTGGTGGTGATCGGCTGGCCGGTCAGCGGATCGTTGCCGAACCCGCTCCAGTACCCGTCGCCCTTGTTGTCCTCATCCGGCACCGAGCCCTCGACGATCAGGATGAACGGATCCAGCTCGCCGCGGTCCGCGCGGTGGAACCACTCGATGAAGCTGTCGGCGGCGCCGTCCGGGCCGTTCTCAAAGCTGAGGTACGGCCAGTGCAGCGCGATCTGCGGCAGCCCGGGCAGCGCACCCAGCACCAGGTCCTCGATGCTCGGCTGGGACGCCGCGGTCAGCGACACCGACTCGCCGTCGCAGCTGAGCCCGCCGTTCATCCAGAGGATGTGCAGCACTTCGTCCTCATCGGCGGACAGGCCGTTCACAAGCCGTCACTCCGATCAGGATCGAGGTCGGCCGGACCGTGTCACCCTAGTCTCGTCGACGGTCACAGCAAAAGGTGACAACCGCGGGCGTCACCCGATCGGGTACGGCTGGGCACCGTAAGCTGGATCTGTCACACCGGACGCGGCGGAAGGGGACGCAATGCCGGCGCCTCCCGATCCCCGCACCGGGCACATCGAGGTTCTCCCGCTCATGGTCGTCGCGCAGGCCTTTCCGGCGCGGCCCTCGGCGCTTCCGGACGTCCGCGACTTCGTCCGCCGGCAACTGACCGACACGCGGTTGTCCGACGACGACGTCCGCATCCTCGGCGAGCGGGTCGCCGACGTGCTGCTGGACGCGGCCGGTTCCAGCGGTGCCATCCAGGTGTCCCTGCGGATCTTCCCCGACTCGGCCGAGGTGGACGTGCTGTTCTCGCCGGACCCGGCGGTGGCGGCCGGCCCGGCCGGGTCGCCGCGCCGAGGCGCACCGCCGGCGGCCGGCACCAGCCCGGCCGCCGACCGCGGCGCCCGGATCGCGGACCATCGGCCCCGGCCCGCGCCCGAGCCCGAGGCGCTGCAAGCGCCGCCGGACAACGGGTCGCCGTCGTTTGCCGCCTGGTTGTCCAATCGGCTCCGCGCCGAGGGTCTGACCATGGACGCGGCCGCCCGGCGGCTGGAGGTGTCCACCAAGACGATCAGCCGCTGGGTGAGCGGCACGACCGAGCCGCGCCTGCGCGATCTCTACCGCATCCGGGACGTCTTCGGCGAGCCGCCGTTCCGCTGACATGGGCCGCGCCGCCCGCCGGCCGGCAGCCACCTCACGGTGACCTGGAACGCGACCGCCCTGCACCACCCGACCTGCGGCAACGTGGACGCGCAGGCCGCCGCCCTGAGCTGAGCGACGGCCCGCGATCGGTGGGCTCGGATCAGTTCGCGCTGCCGACACCGGTGAGAATGCGGCTGCGGATGTACCGGCCCGACTCGGTCAGCACGCCGGCGCCGGCGAAGTTCGTCCCGGCGCAGGTGCCCTGCACGAAGGCCGAGTTGGTCTCGCGGCCGTCGGAGAGGCTCCACATGGCGTACCCGATCTTGTTGTCCTTGAGCAGGTCCAGCCAGGCGTCGGTGCTGGCGAAGTCGTTGCCGCCGTCACCGGTGAAGGTCTGGGTGCCGAACTCGCTGACGAACAGCGGGAGCTTCTGCGCCGCGCGGGCGACGACCGTACGGCGGTCGGCGCCGTGCGAGGCCGCGTAGAAGTGGAACGTGTACATGATGTTCTCGAAGCCGATCGGGTCGTCGAGGATCTCGGTCTCGTCGGCGCCGTCGGTCAGGCCGAGCGACGAGAACCCGCGGGTGCCGACCAGCACGACGCTGTCCGGGGCGTTCCGGCGGATCACCGGGATGACCTGGTCGGCGTAGTTCTTGATGCCGTCCCAGCTGACCCCGTTGGGCTCGTTGGCGATCTCGTAGATGACGTTGTCCTTGTCCCGGTGCGCGGCGGTCACGTCGGCGAAGAACTTCTTGGCCAGGTCCGTGTTCGCGTTAGGGTCGCCCGGGGTGAGGACGTGGAAGTCGACGATCACGTAGAGGCCCAGCTCCGTGGCGTCGTCGACCAGGCCGTTGACCTTGGCGGTGAAACCGGCCGGGTCGGTCTCCAGACCGCCCTCCTGTGCGTACATGCTGAGCCGGATGAAGTCGGCGTTCCAGTCGTTGCGCAGCGCGTCTAGCGAGTTCTCGTTCACGCAGTTCGGGAAGAACTGCAGCCCGTGACTGCTCATGCCGCGCAGCTGGATCGCGGTGCCGGCCTCGTTGCAGAGCTGCACCCCGCAGACCTGGAGCCGGCCGTTGCGCGCCACCGGGGTGCCCGCCGGCGCCTCCTGGTCGTCAGCGTCGTCGCCCGCGGGCGGGGCGGTGGTCTCCTCGGCCTCGGCCGGGACGCTCTCCTGCGGCGCCGCGGTGGTCGGCGCGGCAGTCGGGGCGGTGGTGGCCGGCGCCGCGACGGTCGGGACCGCGGTCGGCTGCTGCCCGGACGCGCCACCCTTCTGGTTCAGCGTGCACGGGGCCAGGCCCTCGGCGTCGAGGTCGGGGCGGGCGGCGTTGCGGGCGATCGCGGTCTCGATCCGTTCGATGGTGGCGAACCGCTTGTCCCGCAGCGGACCGAGGATCGCGTTCTGCACGAAGTTGGGGCCGCCCTGGCCCTGGGTGCTGACGATCCGCTTGTCGGCCTCGTCGATCTGCTGGTTGAGCAGTTCCAGGTTGCGTTGCACGTCGGCCTGCTGCTGGGCGGGCACGGCGACGCCGATGGTCAGTTTCGGGCAGTTGACGGTCGGCACCGACTCACCGGCGGAGGCGACCCCCAAACCGACACCGACGCCGAGCACGGTGACCCCGGCCACCGCGGCGACCTGCCATCGGCGCACCTTGGTCGGGTTCTGATTGAATCGGGATCTACGCATGGGGGCCTCCGCTGGCGTTCACTGACACCAGTCATTACGGGAGCGCTCCCAATTCGGATCAACGGCCGGTCGACCGGCCCGGCCGGGGACGGACCACCCGGCCGCGCGACGGGGAGACCCCGTCGGACCGATTCGTCGCGGGCCCGAGCGGATGCTTCGTGGTAGCCGTCTCAGCTCGCACGTGGGTTCGGCATGCGCCGCAGCGTCACTGTCATGCGGATCAAGCTGGCCGGCACGGCGAGCGTCATGGGCCAGGCCCACGAGGGCGCGGCGAGAACCAGGATCGTGAGCATCACCGCGTCGAGGACGACGAGCGCGGCCGCGCCGATGTGGCCCAGTCGGGTGCGGCGATAACCGTGCCGGGTGGTCGCGGCAAGTGCGAGGCATCCCACGACAGCGAGGAGGGAACCGGCCAGCATCACCGCCATGGTGGCGGGAACCGGCCACGTCCAAGCTCGACCCGCGACCAGGCTACTGCCCCAGCAGACGCCGACGATGGGGCCGGAGGCGAGCAGAAGACGAGCCGTTCGACGCCCGCCGGCGTGGGCGACGAAGGCGTCTACGATCTGGGCCGGAGCGCCGAACTCGGCGATCGCGGCGTGCGCGGCGCCCGCCGGATCCAAGCCGCGTTCGAGGTGATGTCGCCACGTTTCGTACACGCCGTCGGCGAGCTCGTCAACGGCGTCGCCCGGCAGGCGATCGGCCAGCTCGTCAAGGTAGTCGTCGATCAGGTGGCAGCCGGCCATGACTTACCGTCCAGGATGGCGGTGACCGCGGCAGCGAAATCGCGCCACGAGCCCCGGTCGGCGTGCAACCGCCGATGCCCGGCAGGCGTCAAGTGGTAGGTCCGCCGGCGGCGCCCGTCGACGACTGACCACGCCCCGGCAACCAGCCCCGCATCCTCCAGCCGATGCAGGGCCGGGTAGATGGTTCCGGTCGGCAGATCGAACCGGCCGCCGCTGCCCTCACGCAGCGCCTCCTTGACCGCATAACCGTGGCGCGGACCGTCATCGAGCGCCGCGAGCAGCAGCACGTCAAGGTGACCCTTCAGCGCCTGGGCATCGGCCTTCATGAACGCGATCCTACCGGCCTATAGGTAGGTATGCTACCGTCCGATGATAGGTAGTAAATCTAGCTATGATCGCGGTGATGGCGATGACTGATCAGCCTGCGGTAGCGGCGAACGGCCTGGTCAAGCGGTTCGGCGGGGTGACCGCGCTGAGCGGACTCGACTTGGTGGTGCTGCCCGGGCAAGTGCTCGGTCTGCTCGGCCCGAACGGAGCCGGCAAGACCACCGCGGTACGCATCCTGACCACGCTGCTGGTTCCGGACGCCGGAAGCGCCCACATCTTCGGACGAGATGTCATACGTGAACCGGCGCGGGTGCGCCCGCTTCTTGGGCTCTCCGGCCAGTACGCCGCGGTGGACGCCTACCTGACAGGCCGGGAGAACCTGCGAATGATCGGCCGCCTGTCCGGCTTGACCCGGCGGGGCGCCAGGCGCAGGGCCGACGAGCTACTGGAACTGCTCGACCTCACGGCGGCCGCTGACCGCACCGCCCGCACCTTGTCGGGCGGGACACGCCGCCGTCTGGACGTCGCCGCGAGCCTGGTCATCCAGCCGCCGGTGTTGTTCCTCGACGAGCCCACCACCGGCCTGGACCCGCGGGGGCGGACCCACCTCTGGCGGCTGCTGGAGGAGGTGGTCGCCAACGGTACCGCCGTGGTGCTGACCACCCAGTACTTGGAGGAGGCGGACCGGCTCGCCGACCAGATCGTGGTCCTCGACAGCGGACAGGTGATCGCCGCCGGCAGCCCGCAGCGGCTCAAGAGCCAGATCGGCGGCGACCGGCTCGAACTGCAGGCCGCGCCCGACACGGATCCTCACCAACTGGCGGTGGCGATGTCCGGGCTCGGCGCCCCACCGAGCGTCGATCGCGGAACAGCTCGCGTTCTGGTTGCGGTGAACGGCGGGCCCGGCATCCTGCCCGACGTTGCCAGGCGGCTGGCCGCCGGTGGACTGCGGGTGACTGAGCTGGCACTGCGCCGCCCGACCCTGGACGAGGTGTTCCTCGCTCTCACCGACCATCCGCGGCCGTCCACGCGTGCCGCAGCCGGCACCGGGACAAAGCCATGACGTCCGCCGTCCGCCCCGTCGAAGTGACCCGATCGGGGGGCGGTCCGCGGCGGCTCATCATCGACATCGGCGCCGTGACCGGCCGCAACCTGCGCCGGCTGGTCAGGGTGCCGACGCTGATCGCGTTCGCGACCGTGCAGCCAATCATGTTCGTACTGCTGTTCACCTATACGTTCGGCGGCGCAATCCATCCGCCGGGCGTCACGACGTACATCGACTACGTCCTGCCTGGCATCTGGGTGCTGTCCCTCGCATTCGGCTGCTCCCAGACCGGCGTCGCGGTCGCCGACGACCTGGCCACCGGCATGATCGACCGATTCCGGGCACTGCCGGCCGCTCGCTCGGCGCCACTGGCCGGCCGCGCGGTCGCCGACGCTGTCCGCAACCTGTTCGTCCTGGCCCTGATGACCGGCGTCGCCTCGCTGATCGGATTCAGGTTTCACGCCGGCCTACCGGCCGCCCTTGCCGCCATCGGCTTGGCGCTGAGCGTCGGGGTCGCCTTCTCCTGGATCTTCGCCTTGCTCGGGCTCCTGGTACGCGACCCCGAATCCGCCGGGATCGGCGGCCTGCTCGCTGTCATCCCCCTGATCTTCACCAGCTCCACGTTCGCCCCAGTGGCCACCTTTCCCGGCTGGCTACAGGCCTTCGCAAAGATCAACCCCATGACTGCGGTTGTGGATGCGCTTCGCGCGCTGACCCTCGGCGGACTCACCTCGGAGGTCATATGGCTGGCCGTGGGGTGGGTCGCCGGGTTGCTCGCCGCCGCCATCCCGGCCGCGGTCATCGCATTCCGCAGAGCGGCCGCCTCCTGAACTCCGGCGCCGGCCCGAATCCGCTGCTCGAGCGCCGTGTCACGGGCACCGTACCGGGCGACAGCACCGCTCGCGAGGCGGGCTACGACCCGTACTCCGTCGAGACGGTCGCTGACGATCACATGGGCTACCACCCCGAGCCGTATCCGCATCACCGGCGACCGGGCCGATCCCCAGCACTGCCGACACGTCGAAGTTGATTGCCGCCCGCGAAGTCGTCCAGCCGGGCGGGGACGACAGTGGCGGGCGCCGCGCCGGACCAGGCGTCGCCCAGCAGACTCCGCCATTGGGTGGCTACGCCTGCGCCGCGGCTTCCGGTCGTGCGGAATGCCGCTCAGCGACATCCGCCGGTACGCGGAACTGATCGCGGCCGGGCCGGGCAACGAGCGGGAGGGCTGGAGCGGCTGCGCGCCCACGAGGTCCGCGTACGGGCCGAGCTCTCCGAGAACCTCGGGGTGATCGAGCCGAAGGCCACGTTGTACGCCGAGCGCCTCGACGCCGGCACCGCGTCGAACCTTTGGACGGGCGACGCCGTCCTGCCTCGCACCGGAGGCGACCGCACCCCGCAGCCGCTGAGCACCGCCGGCTCAATCCCGTGGTGGGTTCAGTCGGCGTTTGCAGTGGCGCCGAACCACGACTTTGCCGGGGCCCCGGGCCGTGACCGGAAGAGTGTCTCCCGCCGGCCACAGCCCGCTCGTTGGTCAGCTGCGGCCGAGCATCTCGGCGGTCAGAATGTTGCCGCCAAGGCCCCAGCCGCCTTCGGCAACCTCGTCGACCAGCACGAGCGTGGTCGCGCGGGCGCGCTCGCCGTAGACGTCCGCGTAGGCGTCGGTCACGGCGTCGATGAGCTTCTTCTTCGACTCGGGCGTCAGGGTGTCAGCGGGAACTTTGAGGTTGGCGAAAGGCATGTCGCTCTCCTGGCTGGTAGTGGTTTTCAAAGCGCGGCGTTCGAGGGCAGCAGACCCTCGACGCCGAGTCTGCGGTAGAACTCAGCCCGGATCCGGTCGGCCACCACGGAGACGACCTCGCTGCCGTCGCGGCTCGGATCGATGTGGGTCCGGAAGGGCCGAGAGTCATCCGGCAGGTCGACGACGCGGGCGATCTCGTCGGCCACCGACTGCACGTTGGCGTCAGGCGGGACGAGTGCCGGCAAACGCCGGTCGATCAAGGCACGGATCTCACCGTAAAGACCGTCGTACGCAGCCTCGGTGGTTGTGTCCTGCGGATGACCGGCGTGCGCAAAGTGGTTGGTTCCCGAGGTGAAAGCGCCGGGCACGACGATCGTGGTGCCGATGCCGAAACGGATCAGCTCAGCGGCGTAGCTCTCGGCCAGGGCGTCCATCGCCGCCTTGGCCGCGAAGTAGGGCGCCAGGAACGGTGGGTGACCGCCGCGGGTTGAGGAACTGCCGACCCAGACCAGCAGCCCGGCGCCTTGGCCGCGCAGGGTGGGCAGGGCGGCACGGTTGACCCGCTGAGTGCCCACCACATTGATGTCGTACACGGCAGCGAGTTGCTCGGGCGTGAATGCCTCGGCCGGTCCCAGAACCATGTGACCAGCGTTGTGCACCACCACATCGAGCCGGCCGTGGCGCTCGAGGATCACGGCGATGGCCTCGTCGGCGGAGGATTGTGACTGCACATCGAGCTCCACGGCGGAGAGCGTCAGATTCTCGATGCTGCCCAGCTCGTCGAGTTCGTGCGCCGCTGCTGCGTTACGTGTCTGGGTTGCTCTCATACCGGCCACGACACGGTGGCCGGAGCGTGCCAGGGTCTGGGCGGTCAGCCTGCCGAAGCCGCTGGAGGCGCCGGTGACCAGGATGACCTTTTTCCCGGCAGGCATCAGATGATGCCCCCGTTGGCGCGCAGAACCTGACCGTTGACCCACCGTCCGCCCGGGCCGGCAAGGAAAGCGACGACGTCCGCGATGTCCGCCGGGGCGCCGAGCCGCTCGAGCGGGGGCTGCTTGGCCAGCCGCTCGATGGTCGCCTCGTCCTTGCCCTCGAAGAACAACTCTGTGGCGGTCGGACCGGGTGCGACAGCGTTGACGGTGACATCGCGGCCGCGAAGCTCCCGGGCCAGGATCAGCATCATGGCCTCGACCGCGGCCTTACTGGCGACGTATGCGCCGTAATTCGGGAACTGCAGACCGACCACCGATGTCGACAGCATCACGATCGCGCCACCGGCACGAATGCGGCGAGCGGACTCGCGAGCGATCACAAAGGACCCGCGGATGTTGGTCCGGTGCAAGTCGTCGAGCACGTCGAGGTCCAGCTCGGCGATCGGTGACAGCGCCAGTTTCCCCGCGGAGTTGACGACCACATCGACGCCGCCGAACGCATCGACGGCGAGGTCGAACATTGCCGACACCTCATCCTCCTCGGCCACATCGGCCTGCGCCGCGATCGCCTTGCCTCCAGCGGCGGCGATCTCCTCGACGACCTCCTTCGCCGCCGCCTCGTTGCCGGCATAGCCGACGACGACCGCTTGACCGTCCGCGGCAAGGGTGGTGGCGATGGCGCGGCCGATACCGCGCGACGCTCCGGTAACAACAGCGACCCTCTGATCTGCCATGACACCTGTCCCATCAGTAGCAGTGATAGCTCGCGTGCATTTCACCGATACGAAGACGCTAGCACGGACGTCGAATCAGCGCTAGCAATGTGACGTATCATCGATTTTCGGGTGACCGGAACATCGACGCGGGAAGAGAGCCGCAGAGGCGTCGACGCAGCACTGCCGGGCTTGCCCGGCGACCAAGAGCCGGCTGAGCCGTCCGCCAGTGGCCGCCCGCACTCATCGACAGCGCAACCACTAACCTTACAAATTACGGTAAGGTGTGGTCATGGCGAAGGGGCGCGTGGATTGGGCGCACGTCGACTGGCCGGCGCCGTTGCGCGACGCCGTCCTCCGGTGGGGTACGCCGGTCGGGGTGGAGGATGCCCGTAAAGACTGGGCGCGGTTGATCGACTCGGCGCAGGCAAGGGTACCGACGTTGATCACCTACGAGCGCAGCGGCTGGATGTGGGCGGTGCTGGTGCCGCTGACCGAGTTGAACGAGCCGCCGGCACTCCTGCCTTCTCATCAGGTGTCGGAGGCACGACCGAAGATCGCCGAGCTGTTACGCGCAGCTCACGCCGGCACGCCGCAACTGCTGCGCCGCCACAACACGGCGGTCGCGGCGCTCATGAGCACGACTCCCAGCGAACGGCTGAACGTCGAAGAGCTGCTGCGCGCCGGAGCGACTATCACCCTGCAACACGACCCCGGCGATCCGGGAGACGTGAGCGAGGACGGCAACGTCGGCCGGTTGCCGCAGCCGGAAACCTTCCGGGCCATCGCGGTCGACCCGTCCGGCGCTCACATCGGCGCGAGCACCGGCGCCAGCGTCGCCCACGCCCTCGCCCGCCTACGCCGTCCGCCCGCAGAACCACCCATCGAGTACGGCGAGACCGCCCCGGCCTGAGCGAGCTGCTGACGCAGCAGCGGATTCGGCGCGGCGGAAGGTCACGAACACGACGCGCCCTCATTCAGCCGCCGGCAAAGCGCGCAGCCACGGTGGAGCATCGCCACTCCGCTGCTGGCGGTCAGCGCATTCATCCCCGTCCTCCTGATGGCCCGGGAACCCGGTCGGCGCAGCGCGACTCCGAACGCCGAACCGTCCAGCTAGGAGCGCACCAGCGCGGCGAGGATGTCGTCGGCGTGACCGTAGAAGAGGAAGTGCCCTTCTTGATTGAAGAACTCGAGGGCGGCTCGCGGCACGGCTGCGGCGTAATGCTCGTGGCGAAAGGCGACCGTGGGCGGGTCAGCATGCCCACGGCCGCCGGTGACGCGAAGGAACGCAGCGGCATACCGCCGCTGAGGACGCCTCGCTGAGCGGCGGTGAATCTAGCGACGGTTCGCCAGGTCGAGCCAGACCAAGCGGTGGTCGGAGGTGGGGAAACCGTTCACCGCCGACCACCGCGGGTCGTAGACACCGCTGAGCCGGGACAACGGGTCGGCCTGGACCGGCCAAAAGACGCCGGCACCGGTGACCTTGAGACCGCGACGCGGCAGCACGTAATCGGCCCGCAGGTTGCCTGGCGCGGTGTCGGCGAAGTCGGCCGTGTCGAGGTGCGGGTCTCCCTTGTGTGTCAGGTTGGCGCCGCCCTGCAGCGTCGCCGCCTCGGCCGCGCCGTCGGCGGCCGGGGCGGTCCGTGAGTTGACGAAAGGGTGCGACAGGAGTTGGCGGATGGCGTTGTCGTACGAGTCGCCGTCGTACGGGTCGGCGTTCTGGTCGCCGGCGATGACGAACGCCGCCCCTGGCCTCAGCCCGCCCCGAAGGCCCTGGTCGTCGTAGAAGTACGACTTGCCGCGGACGTAGTCGGCCCAGAAGCGGATCTCGTCGTGGTTACGCCGGCCGTTACGGTCCTCGGGACCGTCGAAGGTGGGCGGCGTCGGATGCGATACCAGCAGGTGCAGGGTCTTGCCGCCGACCCTGATCGGCACGTCCCAGTGGCTCTTCGAAGACAGCCGCAGGACCGCCTGCTCCTCGGGCGAGTAGAAGTCCGCCGGGATCAGGTTGCCGGGCATGTCGCGCCACTTGAACTTCTGGAACGTACGCACATGGTGCCGATCGATCGGGTACTTCGAATACACGACCATGCCGTATTGGCCGGGGAACAGGCCGAAGCCGAATGAGTCGTCGCCGTACGCCTGGTCTCCCGCTGTGGTGTCGACGACGCCGTTGTTGTTCAGGTCGAAGCCGGAGGCGATGCCGGTGTTCGAGGGCGCGGCAAACCGGTACGGGTAACGCTGCGCGGGCGCGCCGTTCTGCGGTACCGCGAGGAAGTTGTCGGCGAACAGCCGTACCGCCTCGGGGTCGTAGTCGAACTCGTTGAGCAGCACGATGTCGGGCGCGGCGCGTTGAATCACCTCGGCGACGTTGCGTGCCTGGCGCCGGTACACGTCGTCGACGTCCGGGCTTGCCAGGTGCTCACGCAACAGCCCTTCGGCGGGCCGGTTCAGCGAGAGGTTATAGGTGGCGATACGCAGATCATGGTCGCGGTTGTGCGCCGACGCAACGGTGGACGGCGCCGTCACGAGCAGGACCGCCGCGAGCGCGGTACTGAGAAGTTTCATGGGGTCTGATTACCATCTACATCTCCCCGTACATGGATGATGATCTTGTCAGGACGGCGGCCGCAAAGCGGACGAGGCGGTGAGGCTACGGAACGCGGGTATAGATGACGCCGAGCTTGTCGATCTCCGCGCCGGACCGGCCGTGGAAGCCGCTGATCTGCCAGCCGGTCGGCGCGGCGTAGGTGACGGTGCTCGTCGTCGGGGTGCCGCCGGCGAGGGTACGGCCGAGGTTGGTCGCGAAGCGGGCGTAGAAGACGCGGGTACGGCCGTCACGCCGGCCCGTGTGCAGCGTCACCGAGGTGAGGTGCTCGCCCGTGTCCAGATTCAAAGTGCTCAGCGTGCCGCCCTGGCCGCCGTGATCGTATGACAGCCCGTTGGCCATCGTGATCCCGAGACCGTCCACCCGCGAGCCCGCTCGCAGACGTAGCTGACCGACCCGCCGGCCCACCGGCACCGCGGCGACGTCGGTGAACGCCGTGCCGTGCGGCCCACCGAAGGCGTCGCTGAGCGAGAGTTCGGGGTTGAGCGTCCAGCGGAAGTCGGCAGCGATCGGGTAGTGGTCCGACAGCATCGCGCCGGCCGCGGTGCGGAACGCGGCATTCTCGTTGCGGTACGAGGTGAGGGCCAGCGTCACGTACTGGTTGCCGCGGTACAGGATCTTGTCGACGACCTCGCAGGCGTCCGTGACGGTCGCGTCGTCGCAGACCAGCGCCGGGCTGCCGGCAGCCGGCGGCACCCCACCTCGCTCCTCCTCGACCCAGGCGTCCGTCAGGCCGTTGGCGGTCAGCAGGTCACGGATGTTGTCACCGGCGCGGGTGTAGCGGGTGTTGGTGTCGCCGGCGACCACGACCGCGTTGCCCGCGGAGTTGGCCGCGATGAAGGCCGAGAGCTCGGTGAGGTTGGCGCGCCGGGCGGCGAGATCGGCGTCGGTGCTGCCCGCGTTGGGGTGCAGGTTGTAGAAGTCGATGGCGACACCCTCGGCGATCCGTTCCCGCGACCAGGTGAAGCCCTTGGGCGTGAGGCAGTCGGTGCCGTTGCAGGCGTTCCAGTCCTCGCGGGTGAGGTCGTCGTACGGGTAGTCGGACAGGGTGTTCAGGCCGTCGCCGAACGCGGCGCCGCCGCTGGTGGGCGTCCGGTACGGATGGGTGTTGTTGGCGTACAGGGCGGCGTGGTAGTTGAAGTCCTCCTGGACGTGTACGACGTCGTACGGCCTGATCCGCTGGGCGATGACCGGCGTGTTCGCCTTCGGGCTACCACTGGACAGCCCCTCCGGCAGACCGGCGATGTTGTAGCTGAGCACCGAGAAGGATCCGGTGGTGGCCGACGCGGCCGCCGCCGGCGAGGTGGGGACGGCTGTCGCGGATATTGCGGCCGCGAGGCCGACCACCGCGCTGAACAAACGAAGGGGTCTCATCGGGGGCTCCCTGGCGTCAACGAGATCAGGGAGGGGACCATATCAAGATAGGTGAATGTTTTTCGGAACCAATGAGTGGCCGCGAGATGATCGGTTACCTGTGGATGGATCATGCCGGGTTCTCGGAGGAACGTTTGGTAAACAAGGTGAATGACATCTGACTGGTCGACCATCGGCGCCGTCGAGGTGAACGGTGTCCGCCTTGGCTACCGGGATTCGGGCGATCCGGCGGGCACACCAGTGGTGCTGCTGCACGGAAGCGGCAGCAACTCGCGCACCTGGGACCGATTCGCCGCACAACTGATCGCCGCGGGTCATCGGGCGGTCGCCGTCGACCTGCGCGGGCACGCCACCAGTGCCCGCACCGCCGACTACCCGCTGGCCGGCATCCGGGACGATGTCCTCGGCCTGCTGGACACTCTGGATCTGCGAGACGTGGTCCTGATCGGGCACTCAGTCGGCGGGTACGCCGCGCTGGCCGCCGCCCAGCACTCGCAGCGCCGAATCGCCCGGCTGGTCATGGAAGACTTGGCGGCCCCGCCACGACGCACCGCGCTGCTGAACGGCATCGGCCCGATGCAGCTCCTGGCCGCGGCGGCCGCCGTCGCGATCACGCCCCGCGACTTCGAGTTGCGGGCGATGCGGTCCATCTTCCGCCAGCTGGCACGCCCGGACCCTGGCTGGTGGGCGCGGCTCGGCGATGTGCGGCAGCCGACCCTCATTGTGTCCGGTGGCCCGTCCAGCTTGATCCCGCCGCAGCGGCTGGCCGACGTGGCGGCGGCGATCCCGGGCGCTCGGTTCACGACGATCCCGGTCGGGCATCGCGTGCACAGCCTCGCGCCGGGCCGATTCAGCGCCGAGGTCATCGCCTTCCTCGACGAGAAGGTAGCGGGAGCCGGCACGTCCGGCGCCGGACGAATCGCCTGACCCAGCTCGGATCCGCCCAGGGCCGCTCACCCAACGCGTCGATGACGGCGAATTTCTCGCCGTCCACCGTTCCGTGATTCTTGTACTTGGCCGGCCACGGCAGATCCGCTTCCGGCGTGGGCCGGAGGTCGAGACCCGATACACAGACGACACCGCGTGGCCCCTACCTCCGGAGAACTCCATCATCAGAGCTGATTGGAGAGACAGACGGTGGGGATGCCTGAAATCTGCATGGCCCCGCGGTTGAGAACGGCACGGCCCAGTCGCCGTCGGTGAGGGACGCCAGCAACGCTCAACTGAGCGGCGGCCTCGATCGAGGAGTTGTCGGCAGGCCGCCACCAGGGTGCCCGTCGTACCGGCCATCCGTGTCACCTTCCGGTACCGCGATGCTTTGGGCGGTCAAGCCCAGGCCTGGTCGAACAGCGGTCGACCTGCCGACGAAATGTTCACCACATCACGGCAACGTCACGACGGCCGTCCGGAAGCGCGCAGCTCAGCCATGAGCTCCCGCTCCACCAGGAGCGGCACGAAATCCCGGACTCGCGCGTCCGCGTACCGCTGGTGGGCGCTGCGGACCCGCTCCGCGATAGCCTCGGTCGGAACGCCGGGGTAACGGTCCCGAACCGACCGCGCCACATGGTCGAGCGCCTGGGCCTCCTTCGCACTCACCGCTGCCTTGCCGTCATCGCTCATACCGCCAGCGTCGCCTGTGACAGGCGGGTCTCGCATCGCACGAAGGACTCCTCCTCTCCGGACCAAGAGCCCTGGTGAGAGGGCGGCGCGATCGGCGCCGTGGTGGGGTCGGTCGCACCCGGCGAGGCAACGCGCATCGTCCGCACCAAGCCGGACGGGCAGCGCCTCGGCGCGGAAAAGGGAATCGACCTGATCACCGCGCTGGATGAAATCCTCACCCGCATGGGCGCGGTGCGGCACAAGAGTCGCACGCTGCTGCGTCGCATCCGATCCTGGGACGACCAATGAACCCAACCTCGCGGCATCGCCGACCGCGCCTGTCACGGCTGACGGCGAGTCGTCCGTCACGGCACAGCGATCAACCGGACGTGGGTGACGACGACTCCTTCGACAAGACGGCACCGAACGAGCGGCTGGTTCTTCACCCGATCCGCCGCCCCGCCCAGGCCGGCAGCATCCAACCGCGCCGGGAGGCTGACACCGTGCCTCCCAGCCGACGGCGCTGACGTCTGGGAGGCACGGCGGGTCTCAGTGGTTCAGCCGGCCCGGCAGGAGGTGTCTCGGGCCGGCATCCTGCCCTCGACCAGCCAGTCCGTGGTGATGTTGAGGGCGCAGGCGTTGGTGTGGACAAGGAAGACGCCGTGGCCGCTCTCCTCGGCCGTCACCAGCTTGGCGCGCTGGGCGAACTTGTCGCGCAGCAGCTTTCCGCCGGCCCACGGGGTGACCGGGTCGCGGCGGTTCTGCAGGATCAGGATGTTGGCCGGGCCCGTGTTGTCGACCTGTACCGGGGGCTCGTACGGCTCGTGCTTCCAGTTGGCGCAGGGGGTGATGTTGGCGGTTGCGGCGCCGTACAGCGGGTAGCGCCTGCGGTCCTCAGCGACGGCCCGGCGGTAGGTCGCCACGTCCTCGGGCCAGTCGACGTCGTTGCAAGTGGTCGCGAGGAACGCCGTGAAGGCGGTGTCCTGAGGGCTCGGCGTCGCAGCCTGCTTGGCCGCCGGGGTGGTGCTGGGGTGCAGATAGGTCTGCCAGATGCGCGCGGTCCGCCCGTACAACATCTCGCTGTAGAGGCCGGCGAAGGTGAGGTAGCGGAAGACGGCGCCGTCCACCCCGTCGGGGGCGGGAGCCTGGTCGAGCCGCCCGGCGATCTTCAGGTAGGCCCGGCGGACCTGCTGCGGCGTACGACCCAGGCCGTACGCGTCGTGCCGGGCCGCCGCCCACCGGGCGAAGTCGGGGAACGTCTGCTCGAAGCCGAGCCCGAACCGGCGCAGGCCTGCCCGGTCGAGGTGGGTGTCACCGACGTTGCTGTCGAGGACGATCCGGTCGGTGGTCTTGGGGAACAGGGAGACGTACGCCGCCCCGAGCGCCGAGCCGTAGGACGCCCCGTAGAAGCTGGCCTTCTTCTCACCGAGCGCGGCGCGGACCCGGTCGAGGTCGCGGGCCGTGTTCGCGGTGGAGAGGTGCCGCAGCCGGTCCTGCTTGTCGTTGGCGGCGCACTTGTCGGCCACCTGCTTGGCGATCACCGCCTGGCGGGTCACGGCGGCGTCGTCGACCGCGTACGGCGGAATGTTGGCCCAGTACGGATCCTCGAGGGTGAATCCGCAACTCATCCTCGTTGAGCCTCCGACGCCGCGGGTATCCATGCCGATCAGGTCGTACGCGTCCGAGACGGTGGCCGGCAGGCCCCTGCTGACGAGGAAGGCGCCCTGGTCGATCCCGATGCCGCCGGGCCCGCCCGGGTTCAGCAGCAGGATGCCGCGCCGCTTGGCCGGGTTGGTGCTGGCGATCTTCGAGATCATGATGTCGATCTGCTCGCCGTCGGGGTCCCGGTAGTCCAGGGGTACGTGGATCTTCGCGCACTGCACCGCGACCGGCGCCGGCATCACGACCTCGGCCGGGCACGCCTCCCACGTCAGGCCGGCTGCGGCCTCCCGCGCCACCGCCGCCGGCCCGGCCACGACGAACGTGCCGAGCAGGGCGACCACGCCGACCAGCACCACGCCACGTTTTCGGTACATGTCCAACCTCCGGTGTCGTCCGTCGACTTTCGGTACCGATGCGACACCGTGTCACCGGAACACAGTCAAGAGGCGGCCGGACATCGGAACAGTGGCGCAGCTTCGGCCGCAGGTCGTGGCGGGCCTGACCGGGCTGAAGAAGGGCCGCGGTGACATCCCGCCGGCCACGCTGACCGTGTCGGTGACCGTTGGTACCCCGGTACCAGCGGTGGCGCGGAGGTGTCGACCGCGGTACCACAATTGCACCTTCCCGCGCTCCTAGCGTGGTGAGCATGATTCAGGTACGCGAACTCACCAAGCGGTACGGTGCGAAGACAGTCGTGGACCGGCTGTCGTTCATCGCGGAGCCGGGGCAGGTCACCGGCTTCCTCGGACCCAACGGCGCCGGCAAGTCGACCACCATGCGGATGATCGTCGGCCTCGACGCGCCGGCCTCGGGCGACGTGTTGATCAACGGGCGGCCGTACGCGTCGTCCAGGGCCCCGTTGCACGAGATCGGCGTGCTGCTCGAGGCCAAGGCCATGCACCCCGGCCGCACCGCGGTCAGCCATCTGCTCAGTCTGGCCCGTACGCACGGCATCTCCCGCTCGCGCGTCGATGAGGTGCTGGGATTGGTCGGGCTGTCGGACGTCGCCCACAAGCGGGTTGGCGCCTTCTCACTGGGCATGGGCCAGCGGCTCGGCATCGCCGCCGCGCTGCTCGGCGACCCGGCCGTCGTGATGCTGGACGAGCCGGTCAACGGGCTCGACCCCGACGGTGTCCTCTGGGTGCGCAACCTGCTCACCGGCCTGGCCGCCGAGGGGCGCACCGTGATGCTGTCCTCGCACCTGATGAGCGAGGTCTCGCTGATCGCGGACCACCTCGTCATCATCGGCCGGGGCAGGCTGCTGGCCGACACCACCGTGGCCGACTTCGTGACCACCGAAGGTGTCCGGGTCGTCACCGCGGCGCCCGACGAGTTGCGGAGGCTGATCGCCGGGCCCGGCGTCACCGTGACGTCGACCGGTGTCGAGGAACTGCTGGTTGCCGGCACCACCGCCCGCGAGATCGGGCTGGCCGCGGCCGCCCGAGGCATCCCGCTGTTCGAACTCACCCCGCAGAACGCCTCCCTCGAGCAGGCGTTCATGGACCTGACCCACAACGCTGTCGAATACGAGGCCTCCCGATGAAGATCACCCCTGCCGGCGTCGTCGCCGCGGAGTGGACCAAGTTCTCCTCCCTGCGTTCCACCTGGATCACGATCGGCATCTCGGTCGTGCTGCTGATCGCGTTCGGCGTGATCGCGTCGGCGTCCTTCTCGGGCGACAACCTGTCGGCCGTCGACCTGGCCCTGTCCGGCAGCATCCTGGCTGCCCTCGCCGTCGGCGTGCTCGGCGCGCTGCTGGGTGCCGGCGAGTACACCACCGGCATGATCCGGGCAACGCTGGCCGCGGTGCCCCGCCGGCTGCCGGTGCTGTGGTCGAAGAGCCTGGTGGCCGGGGCCGCCGCGCTGGTGACGATGACCGCCGGGGCCTTCGCCGCTTTCGCGCTGGGTTCGGCCGTGCTCAACGACGCGGTCGGCGGTGTCGGCCTCGGCGACGACGGCGTGCTGCGCGCGCTGCTCGGCGCCGGCCTCTATCTTGGCCTGGTCGCGGTTCTCGGCGTCGCGCTCGGCATGCTCGTCCGGTCCGGCGCCGGCGCCATCGCGATCCTGGCTGGGCTGCTGCTGATCGTGCCCGGCCTGGCCGCCCTGCTGCCGGACCCGGTCGCCGAGACGATCACCCCGTACCTGCCGAGCAACGCGGGCAGCGCCGTGATGGCGCTGACCCCCGCTGACGGCGCCCTGGGACCGTGGACCGGGCTCGCGGTTTTCGCCGGCTACGTCGTGGTGGTCCTCGCCGCCACGGCCCATCGCCTCAAGAAGACCGACGCGTAAGAGGAGAATCAGGCGATGAGCGCGCAAGGATGGCTGGTCGACCGGCAGACATGGCTGCGGGCGCTCGACCGGCACCGCCCACGCGTCATGGACACCCTGGTGGCCGTCCCCGTCGTCCTCTTCAGCATCCCGAACCTGATCGAGAAGCCCGTCTCGGCCACGATCGCGACCCTGGTGCTGCTGCCACCGCTGTACTGGCGGCGACAGCACCCGTTCCTGGCGTTCCTGGCCGTCGTGGTCATCGACCTGATCGAGGGCGTGCTGGACGCCGCCGTGGGCGCCGGGGTCATCCTGCTCGTGATGCTCTTCGGGGTCGCCTCGCGGGGAACGTGGCGGGCGCTCGCCGGGGCCTCCGCGATCACCGTCGCGCTGTTCACCGCCGAGATCTACTTCCTCGGGCCGGTGACGGAAACCCCCACCCTCACGATGTCCCTGGCGCTCGGCATCTCGGTGGCCGCTGTCGCTTCCGGCGTCGCGGTGCGCACCCGCCGGGCGTACCTGGTCGCACTGGAGGACCGTGCCGCCCGGCTCGAGGTCGAGCGGGACCAGCGGGCCCGCCTCGCCGTGGCCGACGAGCGGGCCCGGGTGGCCCGCGAGATGCACGACATCATCGGGCACCACGTGTCGGTGATCGTCGGCCTCGCCGACGGGGGCGCCGCACTCGCCAGATCGCGGGAGGAGCAGACCGCCGAGCCGCTGCGGCTCATCGGCGAGACCGGCCGGCAGGCCCTCGCGGAACTTCGCCGGACGCTGGGCGTGCTGCGCGGCGAGGACGCCGACCCGCAACTGAGGCCCCAGCCCGGCATCGACGATCTCGACCGGCTGTTGCCCAGCATCCGGGGAGCGGGGCTCTCGGTGACCTACTCGACCTCGGGTGAGCTGCACAGCCTGGGCAAGGGCCTGCAGCTCGCGGTCTACCGCATCGTGCAGGAAGCGCTCACCAACACCCTCAAACACGCGGGACGCGGCGCGGCTGCCACCGTCACGCTCACTGCCTCCGACGGGGAGGTACGCGTACGGGTCAGCGACAACGGCCGTGGCGGACCTGCCGCCCTCAGCCACGGCCTGCTCGGCATGCGCGAACGCGCCGCCATGTACGACGGGGTGGTGACCGCCGGCCCGGCCGAGCAGGGCTGGATCGTCGACGTCGTCCTCAAGGAGCCCGCGTGACCACTGTCCTGATCGCCGACGACCAGCCCTTGCAGCGCCTGGGTTTCCGGATGCTGCTCGACGGCACCGCCGGGATGATCGTGGTCGGCGAGGCGTCCAGCGGCGGCGAGGCGGTGCGGCTGGTGGACCGGACCCACCCCGACGTGGTCCTGATGGACGTCCGCATGCCCGGCATGGACGGCATCGAGGCCACCCGCCGGATCACCGCGGCCGGCCCACGCACCCACGTGCTGATCCTGACCACCTTCGACCTGGACGAGTACGTCTACGCCGGACTGCGGGCCGGGGCCAGCGGGTTCCTGCTCAAGGACGCCCAGCCGGACGAGCTGATCGCCGGCATCCGGGCAGTGGCCGGCGGGGACTCGGTGGTGGCCCCGAGCCTCACCCGCAAGCTGATGAACGCCTACCTCCAGGACACCGCACCGGCCGCGGACCCGGACCCCCGGCTGGCCATGCTGAGTGAACGGGAGCGGGAGGTGCTCGAGGCGATCGGCCGCGGCGCCACGAACGCCGAGATCGCCGTCCGTTTCACCCTTACCGAGTCGACCGTGAAGAAGCACGTCGGCCGCGTCCTGGCCAAGATCGGCGCCCGGGACCGGATCCAGGCAGTGATCTTCGCCTATGACAACGGCCTGGTTCAACCACGCACCTGAGCTGCTTTAGGAGAGACGACGTGGCCTGGAGCACGCGCGAACTCGCGGAGCTGGCCGGAACGACCGTGAACACCGTCAGGTATTACCACCGGGTCGGCCTGCTCGAGGAACCCGGGCGCCGGTCCAACGGCTACAAGGAGTACGGACCTCAGGAACTCGCACGTCTCGTACGCATCCGGCGGCTCGTCGAACTGGGCGTGCCCCTTGCTCGCATCGGCTCGGACGGCGCCGTGCTACCGGAGACGCTTCGCCAGGTCGACGCCGACCTGGCGGCGGACATCGAACGCCTGAACCGGGCCCGCACCGGCATCGCGGCCATCCTGCGGGGGTCAGCAGGTCTGGAAGGGGTTTGTCCCGAGTCACATCCAGGTCCTGGCGCCCCAAGGCAGCCGTTCTCAAAGCCGATTGGTGCGGGTGGTTGAGTCCGGCTCATTTCCTCTGACCGGGGGACGCACCGGGTCAGGGGGCCAGCGTCGCGGTGACGATGGTGCCGGCGGCATCCGATTCGACGCTCACCTCTTGACATAGCTGGCGGACGATCCACAAACCGCGGCCACCGGTCGCCGTGGGCGGTACCGGTTCACGTCCCGCCAGCTCCGGATCGGCGATCCCAGGTCCCTCGTCGCGGATCTGACAGTGCAGCAGACCATCGGCATGCCAAAAACGCAGGGTGCCGCTCCCGCCGCCATGCCGCACCGCGTTGCTGGCCAGCTCACCGATGACGATGAGGAGGATGTCGACTGCGGCCGACGACACGCCGCCGGCGTGGGCGTGCGCGGTGACGGCAGCCCGAAGCGTATACAACTCGTTCTCGGTGAACGGCTGGGTCAGGTCGAGGATCGCGGCTGGCTCGACGGCGCGCGTCTCCTGCTCCGGGCCGGTCATGGCGCGACGGATACCCGGAGTTGTTCGATATCAACCCCTCCGCATAACCGCAGGAGCTTGCCCACCAGCGGTCCGCACAGCACTGTCATGTGACGCCCGGGTGGCAGCTGTGCCGCTGCGCGTACGATCTCGGCGGCGCATGCCGCGTCCGTGTAGTGCAGCTGCCGCAGATTGAGATACAGGTTGTGATCGAGGCGGATCGATTCGGCGAGTGCTTGCTGCAGGACGGTGATGTTGCGAAAGTCCAGCTCCCCGGCGATGCGGACTCCCGGTGGCCGGTATTGCCGGCACACCCGAAGCAGCGCGTCCTCGTGGTAGACCTGGGCGGCGATCGCGTTGTTGTGGACCTCGGCGGCGAACGCCAGGGTGACCGGGTCGAAGATCTCCCGGTCGTACTGGCAGATGGTGGTCAGGAAGCGCGCCGGAGCGAGGGAGCCGAGCTGGCGTTCGAACCGCAGCAGCTCCTGCGCGGCAGCGTGCGGCCGACCGGCCCAGGCCATGTCGGCGGTTACGCGCAGACCTCTGAATCCTCCGGCTGCGGCCGCGGCGAGTTCTTCGGCGATGGTGTCGAGCATTCTCTGGGCGGTCGGTACGCCCGCCTGCAGCCAAGCGGCGGCGCAGTCGGCGACACGTAACTCGCCGCGGCTGGTCGCCTCGTCATACGCGATCGACCGCTCACTCAGTTCGGCGGCGAGTGTCCCGGATGCCACCGCATCGGTGAAACAGACGACACGGTCGCCGGCGTCCAGACCTTCACCCACGAACGCGGCCAGCAGATCAAACCGCTCGTCCTGGTCGGTGAAGGTCAGGCACGCGTGAGTGCCTGCCGCGAGTTGATCGACCGTGATTGCCTCGGCCATCGCGGCTGTCCACCCTCTCCTTCATGTGTACGCACACCCTAGTACTGCACCGGCACGTGCGTGTCGGCTGGCTGCTGTTTGCGCTGACTGGTTGCGACTTGCGTTGACGTCGAGTCGTGGCAGGCTGGGCTCGACGGCCTGCTGGAGATGGTTGGTTCGCGTTTCGGCAGGTCAGAACCGCGTGGACCCCGGGCGACCCGGAGTTCCCCTACGTCGGCGAGTACGTCAACACGCTGGCCCTGGCCCAGGTGCGCACCCTGAACTGCGGCTCGAAGACCCTGGCTGACCGGCCTGGGCAACTCGCCGTGCCGGGCGCCCGCATGCCGCTGCTCAGCGAGGTCTTCGCCCTGGTCAAGCGATACCGGGCGCTGAAAAACGCTTGGCGGGGCGCGGGTCCCGTGCGCCCCGCCGAGCGCTGCCCCCGGGCGGCGGTCCCGGTTCGCAGCCAGGTCACGGCGACGGCGACCAGTCCGACGACGCCGAGCACCGGACAGGACATCAGGCCGGCTGCGGTCAGCCGGCAACGGCTGCCCCAATCCTGGGGAGGCGAGGCCGGTGTCGGGCTCACGGAATGCGTGCCGGGCGTCTCGCGGTCATGTGGCCGTCATGCGGGGTGCAGGCGGCCGTCAGCTGGACGGCCTAGAACCGGAACCCATGACAGTGAAGATCGGCAATGCCATTGATCGGCGCCGGCTGATCGCCGGGGCCGCCGCGGTCGCCGGTGTCGCGGCCCTGGCGCAGGTTCCCGCCGACGCCGTTGAGGCCGCCCCGGCGGTGCCCGGCGGCAAGTACCCGTTCACGCTCGGCGTGGCCTCCGGCGACCCCACGCCGACCGGGGTGGTGTTGTGGAGCCGGCTGGCGCCGGAGCCGTTCGCGCCGGACGGCGGTCTGCCGGCGCGACCGCTGCCCGTGCGCTGGCAGGTGGCCCGCGACGAGCGGTTCAAGCGGGTGGTACGCGAGGGCGTCGCTTGGGCGCTGCCCCAGCTGGGTCACAGCGTCCACGTCGAGGTGGACGGTCTCGCCGCCGACAGCGAGTACTACTACCGTTTCGCGTACCGTGATCATCGCTCGCCGCTCGGACGGACCCGGACCGCTCCTGCCCGCCGCTCCCCCGGCGGGGTCCTGAATCTGGCGGTGGTGTCCTGCCAGTCCTGGGGTGACGGCTACTACCCGTCCTACGCCCATATCGCCCGCGATGATCTCGACCTGGTGCTGCACCTGGGTGACTACGTGTACGAGGGTGGCATCTCGGCGACCGGCGGCTACCGCAACGTGGCCGTGCCGGAGACCGCCCGGCCCGCGCCGGGCACGCTCGATCAGTGGCGGATCCGGTACGCGCTCTACAAGTCCGACCCGGACCTGCAGGCCGCCCACGCCCGGGTGCCGTTCGCGGTGACCTGGGACGACCATGAGGTGGTCAACGACTACGCCGGGACCGCCCAGGAGCACAACCCGGACATCTCCGCGCTGCGCGCCGCCGCCTACCAGGCCTGGTACGAGCACCAGCCGGTCCGCGCCCCGGCCCGGCCCACCGGCGACGGGCCGCGGATCTACCGGCGCCTGCACTGGGGCCGCCTGGCCCAGCTCGACATCGTCGACGGGCGCCAGTACCGCACCGTCCCGGCCTGCTCATGGGGTGAGGGCGACGCCTGCGCCGGGCAGTACGCGCCGGAGGCCACCATGCTGGGCGCCGCCCAGGAGAAGTGGCTCTACGCCGGCCTGGCCGCCTCCACCGCCCGGTGGAACCTGCTCGGCAGCAACGTCATGCTGGCCCGCCTCGACCACGACGGGGACGCCGGCGACCGGCTCTGGCACGACGCCTGGGACGGCTACCCGGCGGCCCGCAACCGGCTCACCCGGGCGTGGGTCCGGCACGAGGTGTCCAACCCGGTTGTGCTCACCGGCGACTGGCACTCCACGTTCGTCAACGACATCCACACCGACTTCGACCAGCCCGGCTCACCGGTGGTGGCCACCGAGTTCGTCGGCACGTCAATCTCCTCCAACGGCGACCGGGAGGTCTACGGCCCCTACTACGGGCCGATGATCAAGCACAATCCGCACATCCGGTACTTCGACGGTGACCGGCGCGGCCACCAGCGGATCCGCCTTGAACGCGGCGCCCTGCGGGTGGAGGCCCGGATGGTGACCACGGTGTCGCGGCGCGACGCCCCGCAGTACACCCACGCCGCCTTCGCGGTGGAGAACGGCCGGCCCGGCGCCCAGCAGGCCTGAACCGCGTGGGCCCGCCTTCCCGCCGGGTCGGCATGACCGGCCCGGCGGGCAACCGGCTGTACGTGTTCTCGCAACGCGCGGCACGTCCGAATCCTGGTGAGCGGTGTCACCTACTACGTGACCGGGCCTTTCCGTGCCTGAGCGTGTGATCGATAGCCGGGCTGTGAACGCTGCCTGAACCCTCGGCGCAGCCCCGCTCGACCGCCCTGCGACCCGCCTAGCATCGACGGACAAAGGGGAATCGGCCGGAGGCTGTCATCGAATTCTGGTGGAGCGTGGCGCTGGCGACGTTCGGTGTGGTGGTGCCGGCCGTCGCGGCCGTGTACGAGTTCGTCATCAAGGGCCGCAAGCGACTCGGCTACCGGGTGCAGATGGACACCACGGTCACCGACGTCGTGCAGAGCGAACACGCCGGACCGCTGCGCGAGCTGCGCCAGGGCGGCGACCCCCTCGCCAAACCCACACTGGTGCTGCTGCGCATCGAGAACAACGGCGCCACCTTCATCGACACCCACGACTACGCGGTGCTCGACGACAGCCGGGTCGGCCTGCGGGTCCGCTTCCCCGGCCGCCGCGTCGCCGGCATGGTGGTCACCGAACTCAGCGACGACTACCTGCGCGACAGCTTCACCAACGGCGACGGGTTCGCCGCCGACGGCGATCTGATCGAACTGCCCCGTACGCCGATGAACCGCTCGGCGCACTACAAGGTTCTCGCCGCGCTGGAACGCGCCGACGGCAGCGCCGGCGCCACCTTCGACCCGCCCGAGGTGATCGGCGGAATCAAGGGCGGCCGCATCGTCGAGACGCAGAGCCGCACCGGCACCCCGAAACGGGCCATCGCCCTGGTCGGCTTCCTGGTCGTCCTGGTCGTCGCCCAGCTGCTCGTGTTCCTGCGCAGCAACACCACCGCGCCACTGGACTGCGCCACCGGCCGGCTGCAGGTGGTCGGGTCGACGGCGTTCGCCCCGATCGTGCGCGAAGCCGCCGACTCGTACCGCAAGCTCTGCCCGGGCGCCGAGTTCGCGATCGACATGCGCGGCAGCGGCGAAGGCCTGCAGGCGCTGCAGCAGGCCGACGCCGGCGTGCTGGCCTTCTCCGACGGCGAGAAGCCGGACGGCATGCCCGCCCTGCTCCCCCGGCCGATCGCGTTCTTCCTGTTCACCCTCGTCGCGCATCCGGACACCGGGGTGCACGATCTGTCCCCCGAGCAGATCCGGCGCATCTACCGCGGCGAGCTGACCAACTGGCGCGAGATCGGCGGCAACGACCTGCCGATCCGCCTGGTCAGCCGCAATCCCGGCTCCGGCACCCGGGCCGCGCTGCAACGCCGCGTGCTCAACGGCGTCCGCGAGCCAGGCAGCAACTCCGACGACTGCCACACCCCGGATCCCGGCGCCGAACCGGGCGTGCTGCGCTGCGCGCGCAACTCCACCCAGGAGGTGCTGCGCACGGTGGCCGACACCCCGGGCGCGCTCGGCTACGCCGAACTCGGCGCCGGCGAGGGCCAGGACGGCCTGACGCTGGTCCGCATCGGCGGGCACCGCGCCACCGTGTCCGAGGCCGACCACGGCACCTACCCGTTCTGGGAGACCGAGTACGGCTACACCCACGGCGAACCGGACGCCCGCTCCCTGACCGCGAGCTTCCTGCGCTATCTCACCAACCAGGTCGGCGCGGACATCATCCGCGCGAACGGCGACCGGCCCTGCGCCGACCTGGCCAACCCCGCGATCTGCCGGCCCGCCTGAGTGTCCCGGTCATCGCTGCTCGCCGAGCACGTCCTGCTCTTCTACGGGCTGACCGGCCTGCTGTGCGTGGTCGACGTGCCCGGCGGGCCCATCCCGGTGCTCCTGGTCGCGGCGGCGATCGCTGGCGCGTACCTGATGCACGTTGCCAAGACGGAACTGTGGCGGGCCTGCAGCGCAAGCGGTCACTCACCGGCCCACCCACGGTGATTCGTCGGCCAGGTCGACGAAGAAGCCAATCCAGCCGTGACTCCATTGGCGCGTCTCGTACCCACCCAGCTCGGCGCGGAGCGGCCCGGCCCATCCGAGGCGCTGCCCGTCGACCGGCAGACCGGCGTCGCCTTCCGGCACCGGCTCGAACGGTGGCAGCTCCGGCCGCCGCCCGTCCGGCATATGCGGCAGGGACTGGCTCGCGACCGCTACGAAGACGGCCGACTGGCGCGACATCGCCGGCATCACCAGATAGCGGGTCAGCGTGTTGCCGTCGTCCCAACCGATCCCGAACTCCCACTCCACAACGCCGTGGAAGGATCGAGGGCCGGTGACGTCCGTCTGAACGTCCAGGTTCGCGCGAATGACGTCACGGATGAACGCCGCTGCCTTGTCGGGGAACACGACGTCCATTGTGACCTGCCGGGCGACGCCGTCACAGCCTGATCCGACCGGCCGACGTGGCGGATCCGCGCGACGCTCGTCGTAGGATTCCTTCCGGGAGCGGATCGGGGCGGCGGCCTCACGCGACAGAACCGACATGAGCCCGGGTCGAACGCATCGACGGTTATGGCCTTCGGCAGGCGGCGGGCTGCACAGGTGAAGTCGAGCTTCAACCGCTCGCGGCCCGGAGTAATGCGGCGGCGCGCACGTCGGCGGCGGTGTTGAGGTCCCGGCGCTGAACTGCGGTGAGCTTGCCCGCATGCCGGCGGCCCAGCCGGTCGACCAGCGGGGGCAGCCCGACGGCGAGCGCGCACTCGCCGTCCGCGACTGCCACCGCTGTCTCGAACGTCAACGCTTCCCCGGCGGGCCGGTTGGCGCGGAGGGCGCTGCTCACGGCGGCGCGCGCCGCGCTCATCGAGTCGTACGGGTGGCCCCGGCCACGCATGCACGAGGACCACTTTCGCGTCGCCTCGTGCAGGTCCGGATCAGCGGCGATGTGCGGGAGCAACGCGTTGAACGCCTCCTGCGGCACGTAGTCGGCCCGCGCCGCGTCCATCACATCGCCGTACAGCCTGATCCGGCTCTCGGCGAGGCAACCGGTGGTGGCGAAGGTGAACCGGGGCCCGCTGGACAACCGCAGCGTCGCTCGCCGTTCCCCGGACAGCGCCGATTCATAACCGCTCCGCTGGGAGCCGGTCAGGCCGGGAGGGTAGCGGCCGGCCGACGGACCGGGCCGGGCGAATCCGTACCCGTGGCGGCGCCGGCTGTCGAGATCCGGACGCCACGGGTCGTCGAGAACGGTGTCGGTGCCGGCCGCCGGATACGGGTAGCCCCGCCGGGCCATGCAGTCGCGGGTCAGCGCGTGTTCGGTGCGCCTCAGGAGCGATTGCTCCTCCCGGTACGGCTCGGCTCGAACCGCCAGGTCGAGTGCCGCCGCGGTGAGGACGGCCGAGCCGCCGGCGGGGTCCGCGGGCGGTCCGGCCGGCGGCACGGTGGTGCAGCCGGCCAGCCCGGCGACCAGGACCGCGACCGCGAACCCCGATCGCTTGGTCCCCATCGCTATCCACACCACCAACTGTTGGAGCTGATCTTGTCGTTCCAGTTGCCGCCGCCGGGCATGCCCCAATCGGCGAGGTCGGCGGCCTCCGTGTCCCGGTTGATCACCCACGAGGCGCCTGTCATGTTGATTCCGTCGTAGACGACCGCCTCGCAGTGGAGGCCCTCGTTCCGGATCGACGACGCGCAGTTGCTCCACCGTCTGCGGTCGGCCTCGTCACATCCACCGTTGAAGTAGCTCCAGTCGGTGTTCGAATTGACCACGTGGCCGAATCTTCCGCCGAAGTTCGCATGCTGCCAGAAGCACAGCCAGCCGCTCTCGTCCGTACAATCCGATCGGGCGGCCTGCGCCGCGCCGGGGAAGACCATCCCGGCGCCGACGCTGAGCAACGCACCGGCAATGACGACGCCGACGCGTCGCATCATGGGACTCTTGGCCATTGATGTGCCTCCTCGTCGACAGTGGGGATCACGGCGTGGTGCGGATGCGGAAACCGAGCGCTGGCTCACCCGTGTTGGCCAGCTGAGTCGTCACGTGGGAATGGATGTTGGACACCGGCGTGTAACTGCTCCACTCGGTGCCGGCGGGGCTGGCCGGGCATGCGCCGGTTCCCGCGTGACCGGTGGACAGGATGCCGTACGCCATGCCGTCGATCTCGCTGAACAGCGGGCCGCCGCTGTCCCCGGGCCGGGTGCAGATGTTGGTGCGGATGCCGCCGTCCTTGCCCGTCACCTCGCCGCAGCGGGTGCCGGGCACGTAGTTGACGTTGCGCGTATAGCCCGAATCGGAACCCGCGTCGCCGGACCCGGTACCGCAGACGACCCAGCCGACAGCGATCGAGTTGTAGGTGTAGAAGCCGCGGATCGCGAAGGTGCCGTCCACGCAGCCCTGCCACGTCGAGGAGGTCCACCAGCACCAGGAGACGACCTGGTTCTTCGCGTACGGGCCGGACCAGTAGTCGTACCAGTTGTAGCCGTCGTTCACCTGGTACGGCTGGATGGAGTAGTCGTACGGGTAGGTCGGGCCGCAGTCCGAGCCGTTGCACCCGTTCTCGTAGTTGTGCACCTCGTAGCTGACCGGGGTGTAGGTCCCCGCCGAGTAGGTGCGGTTGATGCCGACCTTGTAGCTGCCGACCATGCAGTGCCCGGCCGTCATGATGTAGTTCCAGCCGCGGTTGTCGGACACGTTGAACCCGTTGGTGCACTGGCCGTACCAGGGGTTGAGATATCCGGTGCTCGAGCCGGTCGGCGCCGCCTGGCTGCGGCGGACGTTCAGCCGCATCCCGCCGCGCATGGGCGGCCCGCACTGCCGGGTGTCACAGCCCGGCCCGACTGGCGCGTCCATCGTCACCGGTCCGGTCTTCTCCGCGCCGGCGACCAGCTGCCGCACCTCGGCGCGACCGGCCTCGGCGACGACCGCGGCGGTGAGCGTCGCGTCGGCTACGGCGGGGCGGGCCTGCGCGGCGTCGGCGGCCGCGGCGCTCAGCCGGGCCGACGACGGTGCCGTCATGCCGGCCCGCTGATAGACCGCCACGGTGTTGCCCGGCACGTCGATCGCGAACTCGGCCTTGCGCGCCGTCGTCTCGTGTGGGTCCCCGACGGTCCTCCGCAGCCGCGCCTCGGTGGCGGTCAGCTCAGCCAGGCTCCACTTCACCTTCGCCGCCACCACGTGGGCGCTGTCCCCCGCGGCGGCCAGGGCAGCTGTCATGCCTGCCGGGTCGGTGCTGTTCACCACGAGCCGGCCGCCGCCCGCCTGGTCCAGGTACGACCCGGCGAACGTCTTCGGGAACTTCTTCGCAAGCTCGGCGTCCAGCGCCGGAGCCAGCTTCTGCAGAGCAAGCCGCCGCAGCGCCTCGTCCTCGGAGATCTTGTAACGCGCGGTCAGGTAGGCGATCGATCCGCGGTTCTCCTGGGCCACCGGAGCCGCCTGCCGGGGCAGGTCCAGCGACACATCCGCGGCAGCCGGACCCGCGACGGTCAGACTTCCCGCCGCCAGGACCGTCGCGGTCACGACCGCGATGACGCTTGTTCGTTCCACTGTTCCCCCTTCAGTGGGTGTTACTGCGATTGATGGACGGAATGGATCCGGCGGAACCTGTCGCGCCAGGTCACCACCGCTGCTCCCAGCTCGAGACGTAACCGATGTTGATGTCGGGGGAACACGTGTTGACCCCGACCTCGGTCCGCGCGGTCTGTGTCGAGGAATTGCGGGTCACACCGGTCCGCTGGGCCGGGTAGTAGCCCGGGCCGGTGAAGTCGGCTGACGTGAAGGTGGGCCGTGGGACCCCGTTGACGAGGAAACCAAGCCGCAACCGGATGCACCGGCCACCCGTGTTGACCATGTAGGCATCGCCGACAAGTTCCTTCGAGGAGTCGCGATAGCTGATGCAGGTCTGGACAGTTACACCGCCGACGCTCTGCGTGCGGCAGCCGCCGCCCGAGATGGGGCCGGCGTAGGCCGCGGTGGGATAGAGGATCGCCGTCGCCACCGCCGTGGCGACGACACCGGCCATGAGTTTTCGCACGTGGTCCTCCAGGTAGAGCTAGATTCGCCAGAAAAAATGGTCAGCAGGGTTCGATGGAGTCGACCCGGTACCAACCCATGCCGGAAGACTGCTCGGAGTACGCGCCCGGCACGTACCAGTGGGTGCCGTCCATGTAGTTGATCCGTGCCCGCGTACCCGGAGTCTGGTTGTTGATCCAGGACCCGTTGGTCGAGGACCATCGGAACTTGTACACAGCGGCACAGTCCTCCGCGTAGACGGCCTGGCCCCGGAAGTTCGCGTATGGGAACGCGCAGAAGGTGTAGTACGGGCAAGGGCTGGACGCCTGTGCCGCGCCGGCGGGAAGCAGGGCGCCGAACAGCCCGAGAAGGGCCGGCAGCCCGAACGATCCTGCGGCCCGGCGGTTGTTCTTCAGCATGTCAGTTTCCCCTCACTCTCCAGGGCGCGGCATGGACGTTGTGCCGTTCGTCGAGGTCTGTGTCTAGCAAGGTGCGAGTTGTCTGGGCCCTGCTCGCGGTCGTCAGACAAACAACTCTGGACAACGCGAATACAGTGGACGGTGGGCTGAGGGGAGTCGGGGAATGCCGAGGCCGGAGCGACCTCTGGACGGGCTGGGTGGCCCGATCGAGCAGTTCGCGGCTGAGCTACGGCAGTTGCGGGAGAAGGCGGGCCGGCCCGGGTACCGGCAGATGGCCGCGCGGGTGAACTACTCCGTGGCGACGCTGTCCGCAGCCGCGTCGGGCCGGAGGCTGCCGACGCTGGAGGTGACCCTCGCCTACGTCGCCGCGTGCGACGGTGACCCACAGGAGTGGGAGCGGCACTGGCGAGAAGCGGAACGCCGCAGCGCTGCGCCGGCCGAGGATCCGGACACGGCGGACGGGCACGACCGTGCGCCGTATCCGGGACTGGTGACGTTTCAGCCGGAGGACGCGGACCTGTTCTTCGGCCGTGCCGCGCTGGCGGACGAACTGGTGCGCCGCCTGCGGGAGCGGCGTTTCCTGGCGGTGTTCGGCCCGTCGGGAGCCGGGAAGTCGTCGGTGGTCCGGGCAGGGCTGATCCCGGCCGCGGGAAGGCCGGCGATGGTGTTGACGCCGGGTGCCCACCCGATGGGTGAACTGGCGGTTCACCTGGCGCGGCACGTTGGCGTTCCGGCCGGCGGGCTGCTGGACGAACTGCGCCGGGATCCGGCACGGGCGAATCTGCTGGTCAGGCAGGGCCTGCCGGGCGCGCGTACGGATGTTGATCTCCTGGTTGTGGTGGACCAGTTCGAGGAAGTGTTCGTGAACTGCGCAGATGCGGCCGAGCGGAACGACTTCGTGGCCGCGTTGCTGGCGATGTGCCGGGAACCCGACGGCCGTGCCCGGGTGGTGCTGGCCGTGCGCGCCGATCACTACGTCCGGTTCACCGAGTATCCGGAGTTGCTGGCCACGCTGGCGGACTCGCAGGTCCTGATTGGCGGGATGAGCCCGACGGAGCTACGTGAGACGGTGACCCGACCGGCTGAGCGGCGTGGTGCCCGGGTGGAGGGCGCGCTGGTAGCCACGATCGTCGCGGAGGTGAGCGGTTCGCCCGGGGCGTTGCCGATGGCCGCGCACGCGCTGCGCGAGGCTTGGTTTCGCCGACAGGGTGCAGTCGTGACGCTGGCCGGTTATCAGGCCGCCGGCGGCGTGGCCGGCGCGGTGGCCCACACCGCGGAAGCGGTCTACAACGGATTCGACGACCGACAGCGGGACACCGCCCGGCAGGTTCTGGTTCGACTGGTCGCGTTAGGGGAGGGTGTCGAGGACACCCGCCGCCGGATCAGGCGCGGCGATTTGGACCTGCCTGGCCTCGGCGCGGTCCTCGACCGGCTCGCCGCGGCCCGGCTCATCGTGCTCGATGAGGACACCGTCGAGATCGCGCACGAGGCTCTCATCCGCGCCTGGCCGCGGCTGCAACGCTGGCTGTCCGTCGACCGGGACGGGCTGCGCACCCATCGGCAGCTCACCGAGGCCGCCCGCTCCTGGGAGTCGCTCAGCCGCGACCCCGGTGCGCTGTACCGGGGAGCGCGGCTGGCCGTAGCCCGCGAGTGGGCCGGCCTCGATGGCCGTACCGCCTCCATGACGGCGGCGGAGCGGGCGTTCCTGGACGCCTCGATCGAGCAGGCCGGCCGGGAACAGGCCGCCGCCGCCCGCCGTAACCGACAGCTCAGTTACCTCGTTGCCGCCTTGAGTGTCCTGTTGGTGGCCGTGGTCGGCGCCGGCACGGTCGCTTTCCTTCAGCGCCGCGACGCGGTCGCGCAGCAGCAGATCGCGGTCTCCCGGCAACTCGCTGCCGAATCGCTCGGGCTGACCGGCACCGAGCCGGAAACGGCAATGTTGCTCGCCGTGCAGGCGTACCGCACCGCGCCAACGATCGAGGCGCGCAGCGCCCTGCTGAGCATGTCGGCCCACCGTGGCCACCTCGGCAAGCTCCTCGGCCACACCGGAGCCGTCTCACGGCTCGCGTTCCGCCCGGACGGCAACACGTTGCTCAGCGTCGGCCGCGACCGGACCCTGTCGCTGTGGGACACCGGACGGCGCGCCAGAACGGCCGTCCTCACCGGTCACGACACGTGGCTGACCGCCGCCGCAGTCAGCCCGGACGGGCGCACCGCGGCGACCGGCGGCGACGACAGGAAGATCGCCGTCTGGGACCTCGACCGACGCGGCCGCATCGCTACCCTGACCGGTCTCTCCGAGCAGGTACAAGACATCGCGTTCAGCCCCGACGGCCGCCGCTTGGCCGCCGCCACCGGCAACGACGTGATCCTCTGGGATCTTCAACGGCAAACCCGCGGGCCCGTCCTGTCCGGTCACACCCGGGCCGTGCGTGCGCTGGCGTTCAGCCCTGACGGGCGCACTCTTGCGACGGCCTCCACCGACTCGACCGCAATCCTCTGGGACCTTACCCGCTCTGCCCCGATTGCCACATTGACCGGTCACACCGGCGGCGTGTACGCCATCGGGTTCAGTCCGGACGGCTCGACACTGGCCACCGGGGGCGACGCCACGACGATCATGTGGGACGTGGCCACCCGCACCCGGCTCGCCACCCTCTCCCGGAAGAGCGGTCAAGTGCTGGCATTGACCTTCAGCCCCGATGGGCGCACCCTCGTCACGGCCGGTGACGACACCTCGGTGCTGCTCTGGGACACCCGCCATCGGATCCTCCGCGCCCGGCTGGCTGGACCCCGAACCTCGGTCTACACCCTGGCGTTCAGCCCACGCACCTCGATGCTTGCCGCGGGCGGTGAGGATGGCGCCATCCTGCTGTGGGATCTCAGGCAACCCACCACCACCGAGCACCCCACCATGGTCAACGCCGTCGCGTTCAGCCCCGACGGCAACACCCTCGCCACCACCAGCCGCAACCGGACAGCACTGTGGAACGCCGCTGACCGATCCCTCCGTACGATCCTCCCCGACAACCGCGTGTTCACCAACGCTGTAGCCTTCAGCCCCGACGGCCATACCTTGGCCACCGTCACCCAGCCGTCACCGTGCTGCCCGCCAGGTGAGGCCGGCAACACGCTCACCCTCTGGAATCTCCACGCCGGCACCGCCGTCCGGCTGGCCGGACACACCGCCGCGGTGCTCGACCTCGCGTTCAGCCCCGACGGGGGCCGCATCGCCACCGTCAGCGTCGACCGCACTGTCAAGGTGTGGGACGCCAGCACCGGCGTCGTCCTCAAGACCGTCACCGCTCACGCCGGTCCCGTCAACGGAGTCGCGTTCAGCCCCGACGGGCGCCTACTGGCCACCGCCGGCCACGACGGCACCGTCAAACTGTGGGACGCGCGCACCGGCGCTGAGCTCGCTGCCCTCACCGGTCACACCAGCTGGGTCCGGAGCGTCGCCTTCAGCCCCGATGGACGCATCATCGCCAGCGCCGGCCACGACCAGAGCATCATCCTGTGGGGCGTCGCCACCCACACTCGGCTGACCACCATCACCGACCACAGCGACGCCGACTTCACCGGCACGGCATTCAGCCCCGACGGCCGCACCCTCGCGTACACCAGCGGCGAAGCCGACATCGTCCTCTGGGACGTACAGCGCCGCGCCGCAACGGCTCGCCTCACCGGCCACACCGACCGCGTCCACGCCGTCGCCTTCAGCCCCGACGGCAACACCATCGCCAGCGCCGGCTCCGACCAAACGCTCATCGTCCAGGACGTCAACCCGCAACGCGCTATCACTCAAATCTGCACCGCGACAGTCCGGAACCTCACCCCCGAGGTTTGGCGCCGCTACCTCCCCACCACCCCGTACACCGACACCTGCCCAAAACAGTGACCGCATCTGCCTCCTGACCCGTGTACGGGAGCGGGACCTGGCGCTGTGTGTTCAGGGTGAGGGCCTTCTCGCCGCGCCGCGGGCTCGAGGCGCTCGATCCCGAGGACTCGTTCCATCCGAACACCCGCGGCTATCAAGCGGTCAGCGATCGCCTGCGGAGTGCGCTGGGCCTGCCCTGACCCAGGGGCCGGGCCGCGGCCGGCACCGCGAGCTCGCCCGGCTGCCCACCGTCTGGCGGCCGGTCACGGAACCCCCGAACACCACCGCCTCGCCGACCACAGCCGCATCGACACGATGACCGGGCGGCCAGGACAACGTCCGTAGCAGGTTGCGGGCAGAGAACCGGCCTGAAGCATCCAGCCGCGCCTGATCCAGCACCAGCGGCCGGGTGATCGTTCACCACGCTCGCAGCTTCTCATCTCTGACCATCCGAACTCGACAGTCAGATGATCACCGAAGGGCTACGCGCCCGCATTTCCAAGCCGGATCGGTCAGCGCCCCCGCTTCAACTTCGCGACCCCCGAGACGTTCGTGGCGTGGCGTGACCGAAACGGCTGGTAGCGGACGCCAGGGCCGCCTGCGACGATTTCCGCCATGCAGACTCCAGGACTGCTTGATCGTGGACCTACTGCCAGGGGCCGGTCACCAGGCCGGTGTTCGTGGCTGACGTCAAGCGCCTGGTCCAGCACGTCAACCGGAAGATCCATCTGATCGGGGACCGCCACCCTGTGCACCGCCGGGTCGAGATCCGGAACTGGCTGGCCAAGACGGCGCCCAGATAAAAGTGTCGCCGGGCACGCAACCGAGCGAGACCCGGTCGACCTGCTCAACGGCCTCGAATACGTGAGGCAAGCGAATGATCGCAGCGATTCGGAGGTGTGTTCGATGGCCGGGTTTGTCGAGGTGGCTTTAGGCGATGGTGGTCGGCTGCTGTTGGAGTCGATGGAGGACAGTTCGGGGCCGGTGAAGGCTGGTCGGGCGGCAGACGCGGTCGAGGAGCTGAGAGGAGGACTGCAGTCGATCTTGCGGCCGGTGGTACAGGCGTCGCGGGAGGTGCTGGTGGAGTTGCGTGCGGCTGGTCCGGATGAGGTGACGGTTGAGTTCGGGGTGAAGGTGACTGCCGGGATGGGTGCGGTGGTTGCTCGGAGTACGGCCGGCGGTCATTTCAAGGTCACGTTGGGATGGACGCGTGACGACGGCGCCGAGTCCGGTTCAGAGAGTGGTCAATCGTGACGCTGGTCGGTGACCTTGCCAAGGTCACGGCGGGTTCCGAGCGTGGCCGCGGCGTAGTGGTCGTTCTGGATGCGGCCGGGGGCTCACGTGGGGTGGGGTTTCTGGCCGCGGATGGTGTGGTGGTGACCTGCGCTCATGTCGTTGAGGCAGCCGGGGAGGGGCCGGGCGGGCAGGTGTCGTTGGCGTTCCCGCTGCTGGAGGGGGCTCCCAGGGTTACTGGGCGGGTTGACCTCGACCGGTGGCGGCAGGACACCGACGTGGCCGTCTTGCAGCTGGGAGACGTTCCTGCCGGTGCGGTCCCGGTGGTGTTGGGTTCGTCGTCGGGGTGCCGAGGGCGGCGGGTGTCGGTCTTCGGCGTGCCTGACGGCGAGATGCGGGGCCGGTTCGGTTATGCCCGCGCTGGTGATGTGCTGCCGGAGGTCGATGGCAGTGGGGCGTTGTTGCAGCTTGCCGAGGCCAACGATGTGACCGTGGGGTTCAGCGGTTCCCCTGTCTTCGACGAGGTGACCGGGCTGGTCATCGGGATGGTCACCGCGATCAACCGGGTGGACGCCTTTGAGCGTGGCGCGGGGGTGGCGTACGCGACAGCTGTGGAGACGCTGCGGGAAGCGGATCCTGCTCTGTCGGTGCGGGCAGTGTCTCCATATAGGGGGTTGGCGCCGTTTCGGGTCGAGGACGCGGGCTGGTTCCACGGCCGTGACACTGCGGTGGCGCGGGTCGTTGACGCGCTGGCGCGGGATGCGGTGCTGCTTCTCGGGCCCTCGGGTTCGGGGAAGTCGTCGCTGGTGCATGCCGGGGTGCTGGCCGAGATCGCCGCCGGCCGCTTGGTGCCGGGCTCGGACACCTGGTATGTCATCTCGGCGCGGCCGGGTCAGGACCTCCTCGCCGGGCTCGAGCAGGCGGGCTTGGCTGGGGCGCGTACGGGGGGCCTTGACGCGGCGGTCCGGGCTCGGGCTGCGGCATTGCAGGCGGGGTCGCGGCTGTTACTGGTCATCGACCAGTTCGAGGAGGTCTTTACCCAGCAACCTGCGCGGGATGCGGCCGGGTCGGAGGTGTTGCGGCAACTCGGGGAGCTGATCGGCTCCGTGCTGCCGGTGACGGTGGTGCTGGTGATGCGCGACGACTTCTACCCACAGCTTGCCGCTGCGTCGCCGCAGTTGTTGGAGGCCTTGTCGGCTGGGGTCGTCAATATCCCTGCCGGGCTTACCCGCGGCGAGCTTCACGACATCATCGCCGCGCCCGCCGACATGGCGGGGCTCCGGTTCGAACCGGGGTTGGTCAACCAGATCCTCGCCGACCTGCAGGCTCTCGGTGACGGCGACGCCGGTCGGCGGGTGCCGGTCACCGTGTTGCCCATCTTGGAACTCTCCCTGTTGCAGTTGTGGGAACGCCGGGTCGAGGGCCGGTTGACCCATGACGGCTACCAGCGGATCGGTCGGCTGGCCGGTAGCCTGACCAGCCGCTGCGATCAGAGCATCGCCGCGCTCGACATCGCGCAGCAGTTGGTCGCCCGGCGGGTCCTGACCGCGCTGGTACGCCCCGCGGATCCGGAACGCAACATTCCAGCGGTGCGTCGGCAGGTGCCCCTTGACGAGTTGCGAGAGCTAGCCGCCGGCCATAGCCGGACGGAGAAGGATGAGAGTGCTTTCGACCTGGTTCTACACGCGTTGACCAGTACGACTCCGCTTATCGTCACTCATGCCCAGCCGGACCGGCCCGACGCGCCGCCGGTCGCTGAGCTGATCCACGACGCGCTGATCCGGGACTGGGCAAGCCTGCGTGACTGGATTCGCCAAGACGCCCGATTTCACGACTGGCTGCGCCGCGCCGCGGAGCAACACCAGCGTTGGACAGCAACGAGCAACACCGCGGATCTGCTGCACGGCTCCGACCTGGCCGAAGGGCTTGACTGGGCACGCACGCGCCAACTGCCCAGCACCACGACCCTGTTCCTGACGGCCAGCCAACGCGCGGCGACGGCACGGCAACGACGAACCCGCATCACGATCGCCGCCATGGCCACCTTGCTGGTGCTCGCGGTGACCGCAGCTACTGTCGCGTTCATCCAGAGGCAACGCGCTGTCCAGCAACAACACGCCGCGCTCTCGCGCCAACTCGCCGTTCAGTCCCAGACACTCGCCTCAGGCAACCCCGACCTCAGCGAACTACTGGCCGCCTACGCCTACCGCACGAGTCCAACCAGCGAGGCGCTCAGCGCCCTCGCCTCCGCGTACTCCCAAAGTCGTCCGTTGCGCCGCACCCTGGCCGGCCACACCAACTCGGTCGCCTCGGTGGCGTTCAGCCCGGACGGCAAGACCCTGGCCACCAGCAGCGACGATGCCACAGTGCGATTGTGGGACCTGGCGACCGGCACCAGCTCGCGCACCCTGACCGGCCACACCGGCGCTGTCTACTCGGTGGAGTTCAGCCCGGACGGCAAGACCCTCGCCACCGGCAGCCTCGATAAAACGGTGCGGTTGTGGCAGGTGGCGACCGGCGCCAGCCAGCGCACCCTGACCGGCCACACCCACGCGGTCGCTTCGGTGGCGTTCGGTCCGGACGGCAAGACCCTGGCCACCGGGAGCGCGGATGCCACGGTGCGATTGTGGGACCTGGCGACCGGCACCAGCTCACGCACCCTGACCGGCCACACCGGCGCTGTCTACTCGGTGGAGTTCAGCCCGGACGGCAAGACCCTGGCCACCAGCAGCGACGATGCCACGGTGCGATTGTGGGACCTGGCGACCGGCACCAGCTCGCGCACCCTGACCGGCCACACCGGCGCTGTCTACTCGGTGGAGTTCAGCCCGGACGGCAAGACCTTGGCCACCGGGAGCGCCGATGCCACGGTGCGGTTGTGGCAGGCGGCGACCGGCACCAGCCAACGCACCCTGACCGGCAGCACCATTGGGGTCTTCTCGGTGGTGTTCAGCCCGGACGGCAAGACCCTCGCCACCGGCAGCCTCGACAAAACGGTACGGTTGTGGCAGGTGGCGACCGGCGCCAGCGAGCGCACCCTGACCGGCCACACCAACACGGTCACCTCGGTCGCGTTCAGCCCGGACGGCAAGACCCTCGCCACCGGCAGCCTCGACACCACGGCGCGGCTGTGGGACGCGGCGACCGATGCCAGCGAGCGCACCCTGACCGGCCACACCAACACGGTCGCTTCGATGGCGTTCAGCCCAGAGGGCAAGACCCTGGCCACCGGCAGCCTCGACAACTCGGTGCGGTTGTGGGACCTGGCGACCGGCACCAGCCAACGCACCCTGACCGGCCACACCAATGGGGTCTTCTCGGTGGAGTTCAGCCCGGACGGCAAGACCCTCGCCACCGGCAGCCTCGACACCACGGCGCGGCTGTGGGACGCGGCGACCGGCACCAGCCGGCGCACCCTGACCGGCCATACAGGCGCTGTCTTCTCGGCGGCGTTCAGCCCTGACGGCAAGACTCTGGCCACCGGCAGCCGCGACAACACGGTGCGGTTGTGGGATCTGGCGACCGGCACCAGCCGGCGCACCCTGACCGGCCACATCAACGAGGTCGTCTCGGTGGCGTTCAGTCCCGACGGCAAGACCCTGGCCACCGGCAGCCTCGACAACTCGGCGCGGTTGTGGGACCTGGCGACCGGCACCAGCCGGCGCACCCTGACCGGCCACACCAATGGGGTCTTCTCGGTGGAGTTCAGCCCGGACGGCAAGACCCTGGCCACCGGCAGCCTCGACGCCACGGTGCGGTTGTGGCAGGTGGCGACCGGCACCAGCCGGCGCACCCTGACGGGCCACGCTGACACTGTCTTCTCGGTGGCGTTCAGCCCTGACGGCCAGACCCTGGCCACCGGCAGCCGCGATGACACCGTGCGGTTGTGGCAGGTGGCGACCGGCACCAGCCAGCGCATCCTGACCGGCCACGCTGACACTGTCTACTCGGTGGCGTTCAGCCCTGACGGCAAGACCCTGGCCACCGGCAGCGCCGATAACACAGCACGGCTGTGGAATACCGCCGTTCCGCCCCCAGCTGCCATGATCCAGCATATTTGCGCAGCCATCGGCCATGACATTCATGCGGATGATCTGCATACATACGTAGCCGATCAATCCACCGGTCGGGCATGCCGGTGACAGTAAGGCCGGCATTCGCATTCAAACCGCGCATCTGCCAGCTCACCGGGCTGGTCATCTGCGGACCGTGCCGGCGCCGGGCCGAAGGGCACATTGGTGGGGTCAACGTGTCCGGCGCCCGACCTCGCCAATCGGGTTGCCGTCCGGGAAGTCGACGGTGACCGTGAGGCCGCCTTCGGGGCCGGGTTCGGCGGTTACGGCGCCACCGTGGGCGCGGGCGACCGAGCGGACGATGGACAGGCCGAGTCCGGTGCCGGTGGCCGAGCCGACCCGGTCGGTGAGGCGCTGAAACGGTTCGAACAGACGAGGGATCTCGTACGCCGCGATGACCGGCCCCGTGTTGGTGACGGTCATCCGACCGGGTCCGCAGGTGACGGTGACCGTCCCACCGGGTTGGTTGTAGGCGACCGCGTTCTCGACCAGGTTCTGCACCATGCGTTCCAGCAGAATCGGGTCGCCGCGCATGGGGGCCGGCTCGGTCGTCACGTCCGTCACCTCGTGAATCGAAGCCACGTGGGCGACCACGTCGGCCAGGTCTACAGGAACGAGCTCGGCCGGCGAGTGATCGCCGCGCGCGAGCAGCAGCAGTCCGTCGATCAGACGTTCGTGGCGAGCGTTGATGACGAGCAGGGTCTCGCCGAGGCGGCGTACATCGGCTGACGGGTCGGGGTGGCTGAGCGCGACTTCGATCAGGGTTCGGTTGATGGCCAGCGGCGTACGCAGCTCATGGGAGGCGTTGGCGGCGAATCGGCGCTGAGTCTCGAATGCTGCGTCCAGCCGGGCGAGCATGTCGTCGAAGGTGTCGGCGAGTCGGCGTAACTCGTCCTTGGGGCCGGTCATGCCGATGCGTTGGTGCAGGTTGCGGTCGGCGACCCGGCGTGCTGTGGCAGTGATCTCGTTCAGTGGCCGCAGGGTGCGTCCGGCCGCGAACCAGGCCGCCAACACCCCGGCGACCCCGACCCCGCCCAGCGCCAGCACGCCCTGCTGGAGCAGCGACATCATGGTTGCCGACCGGAAGTCCTGCTGGAGCCTGACTGCGAGGTCGTATCGGCTCACGAGCTCGCCTTGGGTGAGAAGGGCGGTTTTGTCATCGGCGGGCACCGCCGCCCGGGCCGGCACCGAGGAGGCCTCTGTCCCGGTCGCCGGAACGCTGATCGTGGCGGCGCTGATCGGCTGGCGGGCCAGCGCCTGCCCGAGCAGCAGATAGGTGATGGTCAGCAGAGCCGCCCCGGCGAGCAGGAACAACCCGCCGTAAAGGGCGGTCAGCCGGAGACGGACGGTCCAGCGGTTCCTCATCTGATCCGGTACCCCACTCCGGTGATCGTCTCGACCACCTGCGGCGGTCCGAGCTTGCGGCGCAGGGTCATCACGGTGACCCGTACGGCGTTGGTGAACGGGTCGGTGTGCTCGTCCCAGGCCCGTTCAAGCAGCTGCTCGGTGCTGACTACGGCGCCGTCCGCGCGCAGCAGCTCCTCGAGCACGGCGAACTCCTTGCGGGACACGCCGACGACGCGGCCGTCCCGGAACACCTCGCGATGGGTGGTGTCCAGGCTGAGGCCGGCGCGTTGCAGGACCGGCGGGGCGGCCGGGCGGGCACGGCGGCCGAGGGCGCGGACCCGAGCGACCAGTTCGGCGAAGGCGAAAGGCTTGGCCAGGTAGTCGTCGGCGCCGAGGCCCAGGCCGTGAACCCGGTCGGTGAGGTCGCCGGCGGCGGTCAGCATCAGGATGCGTACGCCGGGGTGCTCCCCAACGACGGCCCGGCACACGTCGTCGCCGTGCACCCGGGGCAGGTCACGGTCGAGGACGAGCACGTCGTACTCGTTGACGGCGAGCCGTTGCAGGGCGGCGTCACCGTCGTTCACGGTGTCGACTGCGAGCGCCTGGAGGCGCAGCCCCTGGGCAATCGCCTCTGCCATCACGACCTCGTCCTCGGCGATCAGTACACGCATCGGGACATGGTTACCCGTCCGGCTATAAGGAAGCTGTAAGTGTTCGCGCTGATGTGGATCTTATGAGCGGTGGAGTCTGCTGTGCGGCATGAAGAAGTTCGTCGTACCCCTGCTGGTCCTGACCTTTGCTCTGAGCGGTTGCTCGAAGGCGCCACGTGAGCAGCCGGAGCCCGAGAACGACACGGCCAAAGTGCTCGCATACACGAAATGCATGCGCGAGAACGGCATCGACATGGAGGACCCGCCGCCCGGGAGCATGGCCGTCCCCGGGATCCCTGCGCTGGACGCCGGCTCGCCCGCGATGAAGAAGGTGGAGGCGGCTGCGGAGAAGTGCGCCGAACTGCTGCCCGCGGACACCGCCGAGGGACGCAAGATCACGCCCGAAGACCTGGAGAAGGCGCGGGCGTTGTCCAGGTGCATGCGGGAGAACGGACTGCCGGACTTCCCTGACCCCGATCCGGAGAGCGGCGCGGTCAAGCTCGATCCGGACGTCAAGTTCGACGTGCGCAAGGTGGAAGAGGCCGGCAAGAAGTGCGGCGGCACGCTCCCGGTCCAGGCGCGCTGATGGGGCGCCGCACCATCGTGGGTGTCTCGGTCGCGGTCGCCGTGCTGGCCGGGGCGGGCACGACGGCCGTCGTGCTCCGTCCACCGCCGGGGCCGCCCGAGTCCAGCGCGGTTGACGGACCGACGACCACGGTCGAGCGCGAGACGTTGCTGGGTTCGGTCACGGTCGATGGAGAACTCGGGTACGGCGAACCGGTGCCGATTGCCGCGAAGGCGCCCGGCACGGTCACGTGGCTCCCGAAGGTGGGCGCCAGGATCAGACGCGGCGGTGCGCTGCTGCGCGCCGACGACATGCCGGTCGTGCTTCTCTACGGGGCGCTGCCGATCTACCGCGAGCTGCGGCCCGGCGCCGAAGGTCCGGATGTGGCCCTGCTCGAACGCAACCTGCGCGCCCTGGGCTACACCGGCTTCACCGTCGACGACGAGTACACCGGCGTGACCGCCGAGGCGGTGCGCCGCTGGCAGAAGGACCTGGGCCGCGAGGAGACCGGGGTGGTGGACCCGACGTGGCTGGTCGTCGCCGACGGTGCGATCCGGGTGGCGGGCCTGAAGGTGCGCCCCGGTGCGGCGGCGACCGGGGAGGTGCTCACCTGCACCGGCGCTGCGTCCGTGGTCACAGTCGACGTCGAGGCGGACGGGGCCGGGTGGGCGCAGCCCGGCGTCAAGGTGACAGTGACGCTGCCCAACGACAAGAAGACGCCGGGCACGGTCGCGTCGGTCGGCGCCAAGGCGGAGCCGAAGGAACCCGGCGGCACGGCCACGATCCCGGTGACAGTTGCGCTCGGTGACGAAGCTCCGCTCGGGAAGCTGCGCGAGGGGCCGGTCACCGTGACGTACGTCAGCGAACGGCGCGAGAACGTGCTCGCCGTGCCGGTCGCGGCGTTGGTCGCCCTCCCCGAAGGCGGCTACGGGCTCGAAACAGTCGACGGCGGCACGCGCCGTTTCCTGCCGGTCGAGGTGGGGTTGATCGCCGACGGCAAGGTCGAGGTACGCGGTGCCGGCCTGGCCGTAGGCATGACGGTGGGGCTGCCCAAATGATCATGATGAGGAACGTCGCCAAGCTCTATCCGGGCGGGGTGACCGCCCTGCACGACGTGTCACTGTCGGTGGAGGCGGGCGAGATGCTCGCCGTCGTCGGACCGTCCGGCTCCGGCAAGTCCACCATGCTGCACCTGCTCGGCGCCCTCGACCGCCCGTCCGCCGGGACCGTGCACATCGACGGTCATGCGGTCGCCGCGCTGTCCGACCGGTCGCTGTCCACGCTGCGGGCCCGGACCATCGGATTCGTCTTCCAGCAGTTCCACCTGGCGTCCGGGGTTTCCGCCCTGGACAACGTCGCGGACGGCCTGCTCTACACCGGGGTACGCCGCCGGGAACGCCGGGCTCGGGCGGCACGTGCGCTGGAACGGGTCGGTCTCGGCCCTCGGGTCCACCACCGTCCGCACGAGATGTCCGGTGGTGAGCGGCAGCGGGTGGCGATCGCTCGCGCTGTGGTCGCCGACCCGGCTCTGCTGCTGGCCGACGAGCCCACCGGCAACCTCGACTCGGCTTCGGGCGCGGTCGTCATGAACTTGTTGCACGACCTGAACCGGGCCGGCACGACGACGGTCGTGATCACCCACGACCGGGACATCGCCGCCACCCTGCCCCGCCGGGTGGCTCTGCGCGACGGCCGGATGGAGGCGGCGTGACCTCGTTACGCCCTGCTCGCCTGGCGGGCTCCGACATCCTTCGGCTGGGCGCGGCCGGGCTGCGAGCGCGGCCGTTGCGCATGGTGTTGTCGGCAGCCGGCATCGCCATCGGCATCGCGGCCATGCTGGCGGTGGTCGGCATCTCCACGTCCAGCCGAGCCAACCTCGACCGTGCCCTCGATGCCCTGGGCACGAACCTGCTGACCGTCACCCCCGGCGACAAGCTCACCGGCGGCGAAGCGAGCCTGTCGCCGGACTCGATCGCCATGATCCGCCGAATCGGCTCGGTGCTGTCGGTCAGCGCCACCGGGCGGCTCGAGGCGAGGGTCTACCGCAACCAGTACATCCCGGTCGCCCAGCACGGCAGCATCAACGTGCTGGCCGCCCGCCCCGACCTGCTCGCCACCCTCGGTACGCGCATGGCCCACGGCCACTGGCTCACCATGACCAAGCCGGGTGTACCCGCGGTCGTGCTCGGCTCTGACGCGGCTGGGCGGCTCGGCATCCGCGCGCCCGGCCCCCGGGTCTGGCTGGGTGGGCAGTGGTTCGCGGTGATCGGCATCGTCGAGCCCACTGCGCTGGCACCCGAGCTGGACTCGTCTGCCATCGTCGACTGGTCCACCGCCACCGGACTGCTGGGCTTCGACGGCCATCCGACGACCGTCTACACCCGATCCGTCGAGAACGAGGTGGAGAGGACCCGCCACCTGCTCGGCGCCACGGCCAGCCCCGGAGCCCCCAACGAGGCACGGGTGTCCCGCCCGTCCGACGCGCTGGCCGCCGCCCGGGCCACCGACTCGGCCCTCAACGGCCTGCTCCTCGGCCTGGGCGCGGTGGCCCTCCTGGTCGGCGGCGTAGGCGTCGCCAACACTATGGTCATCTCCGTCCTGGAACGCCGCGGCGAAGTCGGCCTGCGCCGCGCGCTCGGCGCCACCAGCCTGCATATCTGCCAGCAGTTCCTCACCGAGTCGTTGCTGCTCTCCAGCATCGGTGGCCTGGCCGGCACCGCGTCCGGGGCCCTGGTCACAGCCGCCTGGTCGTGGTGGCAGGGCTGGCCGGTGGCGATCCCGCTGTGGGCCGCGTCCGGCGGCCTCGCCGCAACCGTCCTGGTCGGCGTGATCGCGGGCCTCTACCCGGCCGTACGAGCGGCGCGCCTCGCCCCGACCGAAGCGCTGGCCCGCTGACCACCATGCCTTGACGCCCGCATCGATCAGCTGCGCTGAACTCACCCGGCGGCGCAAGTCGCGGAACGCCCTCGAAGCCTGCTCGCGGATGTCGTGGAGCGGCGGGACCGGCTGCCGGCGAACGCGTCCACCCGGAACCCGTCAACGACGGCCCCGAGCGACGCCGTGCCGCAGCGCGAACCCGCCGTGCAGCAGCCGCCGCGGGCATCCCAGCTCCTCGAAGCGGATACTCGCGGCTTGCCGGTCACTGTCCGGGGTCAGCCGCGACGCGCGGGCTGACCTGCGGCCGGTCGTCGGCCGCCTTGGCCACGCTGTACGCGACCTGGTCCTCCCCGCTGACGTAGCTGCCGGGGAAGAACGACACCGTCGCGACGAGCGCGCCGGGCCGAAGCACGGGCACTGCCAGCACGGTGGCGGCATAGTGTGCGCGCACGCCCGAGGTGAACATGTCGTCCCACACCCGCAGCGGCTGCTCCCAGAACGGGCCTTGCATGTCCGCGTAGCGGTCCTCGTGGTAGGCGGCATAGCCGCCCCACACGTTGTTGACCAGCAAGTCCAATCCGCCGTGCTCGGCCTGCACACGCTCGAACAGCGTGGCCGTCTGCTCGTCGTCGGTGTGGTCGCAGGGCACCGGCACACCGGCGCCGCCGGCTGCGGTCACCGCCGCGGCAGTCTCGTCAACCGTTCCGCCGACCGCCGGAAAGGTCACCCGGTCACCGGTCGAGCGGCCGGTCACGTACACGACGTAGCCAGCCGCACCGAGCGCCAGCGCAATCCCCTTGCCCACTCCTCGGCTCGCGCCGGTCACCACCGCTACCCGTTGCCCGGTCATGGCAGGAAGGATGGCAGAGGGGTACGACAAGAACCGGCGACAGCGCCGGAGGCGACGGCGGACAACGGCCAAATCCTCTCAGGACGGTCGCGGCCGATGATTTGCCGGAAAGGGCTTCGAATCCCTTCCGAGCACGCATGCCTCACAATAGACGCGACCCTGCCGGGCTGACCAAAAAGCATTTTTATTGGCTCTTGTCGGATCGAGCCGCAGAATATCAAATTACCTGAAGGGAGTTCCAGCCGCCGGGCGGGCCTGCTCTGCACCGGCTGGAAAAGACACCCGAAAGAGGCTTGCGCGTCACTTTGGGTCATGGGAATGTAACGGTTATCGACCGCCCCTGAAAGGGGTTCTGGGATGTCCGAACTTCCTGTGATTCGCTCCGCCGCGGAGGCCCGCGACGTCGACCCCGAGTCCCGCGTTCTCATCGAGGTTTCCGGCGCCAGTGCCGCCACCATGTTGTGGTTGGAAAAGATGCTGACCGACCCGGACGACAGCGAGCCGGGCCGCGTGGTGAAAAAGCTGATGGCCGCCACCAGCCGACCGGCCGAGTGAGCGCCCCGATGGAGACCGTGCTGGCCGGCCCGCCGGCAGTCCCTCGTCAGCTGTCGCTGGTCGGCGGCGTGCACTTCAGCCACCCGTTCGATCTGGAGGACGGGTCCTCCGCGGCCCTCGAGCTCTATGTCGAGGAGCTGGACCGGCTGGCCCTCGAGCCGATGGCGTCCGGGTGCGGTTGCACCTGGTCCAGCGTCGCCTGCGACTGCCTGGAGACCCTGTCCACGATTTTCTGCTACTCCGCTGAGCCGGAGACCGTGGAGTCCTCGTTCGAGGCAGCGTGAGCGCCACCGCCGGCTGGATCTACCGCAAGGTCTACGTGGGCGTTGTGGATGCCGGGCTCGACCACCTCATCACCCGCCTGGCGCCACAGATTCAGGCGCGGTCCGACCTGCGCGGGTGGTTCTTCATCCGATACATCGACGACGGCGGCCCGCACCTGCGGTTGCGGGTCCTGCCACGCGACCCGGACGGTGATCTGGCGGCATCCCTCGACGCGATGATCGGCGACGCGCTCCGGGCCCTGCCCACCTTGCCGCCCTCGTGGTATCGGCCGGTCATCGTGCTCCCCCGCGCCGAGCAGCGCGGACGGCCGGCCGTGCTGCGTTCCGTTCCCGATGTGTACGAGCCGGAAACAGACAAATATGGGCTGCACACGACAGTGATCGCCGAGTTGCTTTTCCAGCATTCCAGCGCCGTCGCGGTTCAGGTGCTGCGGGACGAGAACAACGACGAGTATTCGCGCAAAACGGTCGTTCCCTGCCTCATGCAGGCGGTCGCCGACGCGTTCGTACCGTCGCTGGGGTCGCATTTCTGGGAGAACTACAGCAACTATTGGCTCAGGGTCTGCCACGCCGACCCGGGGTGGCGCGAAAGGTTTGCGGCGAAAGCCGGCGAGTTGCGCGCCACCGGCGTTGCCGTCGTGGCGGCCGAGGCCGATCTGCCGGCGCAGGCGGCGGCCGCGGTGTCGGCCTGGCGGGGTTACGTCGGCGACGCTGCCGAGGCGTACGCCGCCGATCAGCACGAGCCGGCGCCGAGCGCTGTGTCGCTGGCCTTCCACTTCGCTCATCTGATGAACAACCGGCTGGGCGTAGGCCCGCTCGAAGAGGCCTACTACGGCAGCCTTCTGAGTGCCCACGCCACGGCGGCCGTATGAGCGGCACGACCGGCGTCGCGGAACCGGGCCTGCTCGCCACGCTGCGCGCCGGCAACCGGATCGGTTCGCTGGTGCAGCCGCGCGGCGGGCTGATCGGCGCGGTGCAACGGCTACCGGTGCGTCCCGGTGAGGCTGAAGCCGAGGTGGTGGCCGCCTCTCTCGGCGCGCTGAGCAGGACGCTGCCGCAGGTCACCGCGGGTGACAGCCCGGGCGGGGCGGGCAGCGACCGCACCGTCGAGATCGCCTGGCTCAAGGCGGTCGTCGAGGCCGCGGAACGGTACGCGTGCATCGTCCACGACGAGAACGACTTCACGATCGCGTCCGCCACCGATCTGGGCCGGGCGGCCATCGACCTGACCGGGATCGCCCGCTGCTCGGCCCGCGAGTACGCCGATCCGCGGTGCCCGGTGCGACCGGCTGACCCCGACCGGCCGATCCGCTGGGTCCGCGGTGTCTCGCTGATCGACCACACCGACCGGTTCGTGCCGGCCGCCATGGTCCACCTGCACTTCGAGCCCACCGTCGACGAACGGTTCTGGCTGCAGACCTCGACCGGGGTGGCCGCGCACACCAGCCTGCCCGCCGCCCTCATCGCCGCGCTCTGCGAGGTTGTCGAGCGCGACGCGCTGGCCCTGGCCTGGCTCGGGCGTCTGCCGCTCGACCGCCTCGCCGGGACACCCCGGGCCGAGCAGCCCGAGCGCACTTCGCAGTTGCTGGCCCGGGCGGCCGGCTCGATGGTGGACTTCCACTATTTCGACGCGACCACCGACCTCGGCGTCCCGACAGTCCTGTCCGTCCAGACGCGGACCGGCCATCCGTACTGCGACGTGACCGTCAGCTGCGCCACCGCCCTCGACGGGAACTCCGCCCTCGCCAAGGTGATCTGCGAGGCGACTTCGGCCCGGATCGCCCTGGACAGCGCGCAGCACATTCCGGCCGCTGTCGAGGACTTCACCAGTCTCACCCACGGCGCCCACTACTACGGGCGCGGCGGCCAGCGGAGGGCGTTCGATTTCCTGCTCGACCGGCCGGCCACCGAGCCACCGGACGGGTGGGCGATTCGTAGCTGCCTGCCGGACCTGTCCACGGCCAGTGACGAGCACCGGCTTGCCGCGCTCGTCGCCGTGCTGCGACAGCACGGCATGGACGTCGTCGCCGTCGATCTGACGACCGAGGAACTGCGCGAGGCAGGACTGTGGGTGGTGCGGGTGGTCGTTCCGCAGCTGATGCCGATCTCCTTCGTGCACCGGGCCCGTTTCCTCGGCACCCCACGGCTGACCGGGTACGTGGGGCGAACCCGGCCGGGATTCACCGAGTCCGACGCCAACCCCGACCCGCTCCCGTTCGCGTAAAGCCATGACCTTCGTTCTGTTCACCGCCGGTGAGTTCGGCGACGCCGTCGGGGAGCACCTGCGCCCACGGGTGCCGTCGCTGCATGTCACGCCGATCTGGGCCGCGCCCGACCTCGAAGACCTCGTGGCCGCGGCGGACTTCGTGGCCACCGCCCTCTGGCGCCGCTATCCGGCCGAGCTCGACCGGCTCGACGAGGCCTGCCACCGGCGTCAGGTGCGCTGGACGAGCGCCGTCCTCGAGGAGACGCAGCTCCGCACCGGCCCGCTGATCCGGCCCGGCCACGGGCCGTGTCACGCGTGTTACCGCACCCGATGGATGACGCACACTCCGGCCCCCGACCGCCAGGACACCTTGGACACGGCGTACGCGACTCATCCGTTGATCGGGGTTCCCGGCTTCACCCCCGGGACCGTGGCGATGGCGGCGGCGGCGCTGCTGATGGACCGCGACGAGCCGGACGCCGCACCCGGCAGGCTCCGCGTCATCGACCTGCTGCAGTGCACGATCGAGCAGTCGCAGGTGGTCCCGGTGCACGGCTGCGCCCGCTGCGGACCCGCCCACGAACCGGGAGAGCGCTATCACCGGTGGCTGGGCGCCGCGCTGCGCGAGGGCCCGCCATGACCAGAGCCGTCAACATCGTCCACGCGCAATCCATCGGCTATGCGTTCGCCAGCGACACCGAGCTCACCCTGCCACGCCGGCCCCGGCTGATTCCGGAGCTGCTGATCTGCCCGAGCCCGCCCGACGGGCTCCTGTTCGCCGGCGCCGCCGGCACCGAGGTGATCCGCGGCAGCAGCGCACGACAAGTGCTCCCGCGCCTGCTGCCGCTGCTGGACGGCCGCCATGACCTCGACGACCTGCCGTCGGCCCTGCCGCCGTTGACGGCCCGGCAGGTGCACGACGTCGTAGCCCTGCTGCACAGCCGTGGCCTGCTCGAAGACGCGGACACCGGCCCGCCCGCGGCGCAGGACGAGGACACCGCGGTCGCGTCGTTCGTCGGCCGCCACATCGACGTGACCCGGGTCAACCGTAATCGCCGGGAAGCCTTGGCCAGGCTCGCCACCGCCCGGCTCCGGCTGATCGGCGAACCGGAACTGTGCCGTCTGCTGCGCGTGCAGCTCACCGGATCCGGCGTACAGGTCCTCGACGACGATCCGACGGTGACCGTCGTGGTGTCCACCGGGGCCGCCCCGGTCGTGCCCGGGGATCTGCGGGACGGCCCGTTGTTCCCGATCCGGCTCGGCGCCGCGGAGGCGCACCTGGGGCCGATCCTGACCGACGGCGTGACAGCCTGCCCGGCCTGTCTGGCGGCTGTCCATCCGCACCCGCCGGGCGCGCCGGCGCCCCTTCGCGCCGAACTGTGGCTCGGGCTCGCCGCGCACCAGCTGGTTCTGGAGCTGACCCGTCTCGGCTCGTCGGTCGCCTACCGTGGCCTGCGACGTTACGTGACCGACCCGGTTGACGGCGGCGGGGAGATCCGGCTGACCCCGCGCATGCCCGGCTGCCCGGCCTGCGGCATACCCGGCGAGCGCTGGGCGCCGGACGATCCACGCCTGCTCGGCTGGATCTACCACGTGGGCAGCAGCATGACCCCCCGGGCGACACTGGCGCTGAAGGACCACCAGAGCCACTACTCGGGGGCCAACCTGCAACTGAGCACAAGCAGGACCCCGATGATGTACGGCGTGGCCATACCGCTGCCGGAGCCTGCCACGGCGGCGCAGCCGGGACCACTACGCCTGGCCGTCCTGGCGACCGTCCTGGCCAAAGCCGCCGGCGAGTCGGGCACCGGGCATCTGCGTCGCCGGCTCGCCCCCACCGGCGGGAACCTCGGCTCGTCGCGGCTGTGGGTGCTCGCCCGCCGGGTCGAGGACCTGGACCCGGGCGCCTACCTCTACGAACCACATGACCATTCGCTGCGGCGGGCGGGCGATGTCGACGACGCCGGCGCGCTGCACGCCCTCGACCCCCACGGCGACCCGCCCGGGCAGCTCGCCGGTGATCCCGACTGCGTGCTGCTCGGCGCCGGAGATCTGGCGAAGGCGTACCAGAAATACCAGGCCTTCGCGTACCGGCTCGTGCACTACGACGCCGGTGTCGCGCTGGCCTACATCCACCTGGTGGCTCGCACACTCGGCGTGACGCTCACCGAATATCCCGACGCCGGCCACCACCTGGCCGCCACGTTCGGCGTCGCGCGGCGCTGGGAGTTCCCGCTGCCGACGTTCGCCGTGGGGCTTGGTGGACGCCGTGCCGAGCCCGCGGCCACCCCGGCCATTCCCGCCCCTCGAACAGCATCTGCCGGACGACCGGCGACGCTGACCCCGCCCGACTACACGCTCAACGCCGTCGTGCCGATGATGCAGGCGGCTTCGGCGGCGCCCGCGGCGATCCGCCGGCCCACCCCCGCCCCTGCCGAGATCCTGCCGGCGCGTTCATTGGACCAGGTCATGACCGTGCGTCGCGCCATCCGCACGTTCGCCGCCGAGCCGCCCACCGCGGAGGCCGCCCGGGCCGTGGTGGCGGCGGCCGGCGCCGTGCTGCGAGCCCGGCAGGCGGCCGGTTCCGCGCGCAGCCTGGTGCGGCCCGTCCTGCTGGTGAGCACCGATCTGCCGGGGCTGGCCGCCGGCGTCTACGACACCGTCATACCGGGCGCCGAACTGACCCGGCTGTCCGGCTTCAGCACCGAGGACGCCGTCGAATCCACCTTGCAGCAGGGCCTCGCGGCCGCCCCCGTCACCGTCATCATCGTTGCTGATCTGCGCACCGCCCTGACCGATCGTTCGGCCCGCGGATACGCCGACCAGGCCACCCACGCCGGTGCGGCGATCGGCGCGGCATGGCTCGCGGCCACGGAGCGGGGGCTGGTCGGCACCGCGGCCGGCGGGGTCATCCCCCACGGGTTGCGCAGGGCCGCGGGCTTCGACGGATTCAACGACTGCCCCCTGCTCGGCCTGCACCTCGGCCTGCCGGCAGCGGACGGCGACTAGCCGTGCTGGCCCCGTTCGCTCTGCTGCGCACCGCGGGTCTGCCCTTCGACGCCCTGACCGCGCTCACCTTGCCGGGAACCTCAGCCGCCATCGGCCGAGCCCGCCGAGCGCGACGTGCCATGGCCGCGGAACGGGAGCAGCTGGAGGCGGCGCTCTACGCGCTCATCCCCGGCTTGAAGGCTGCCGACCGGGCGCCGGCGCTGGCGCTGCGCCGCGACATCCACAACGGACGCAGTCACCTCGCCCGCCCGGCAACAGCCGCCATCCGAGCCCAGCTCCCGGCCGAGGACGGCGCTGCCCTCGACACCTGGCTCGCCGCTGCCGCCCGGCTGGCCGAGGCCAGACAATGGGTGCGGCAATACGGCGACGACGAGATCCACCGTCACCTGAGGCCCGCCCTGCGCACCACGACCACAGGCGAGGATTTCCGGCGTCCGCTCGCCCTCGCCGCGCCGCAGTTGCTGGCGAAACTGCTGTCAGCACCGGCCGGGGACTCCGGCATTCGCGCCACCAGGACCGAACGCTCCCTGATCAGCTACCTGATGCGCGCGGCCGCGAAGACGAGCCCGTTCAGCACGTTCATGTACACCAGCGTCGTCGACCTGTCCGCGGGCGCCGGCCCCGAACCCTGCCGGCGCACCTCCCGAAGCACCCTCAACCGCGGGCTGGTGGACGCCCTGCGCCGTGCCGCCCGGGGCTGCTGCGGCGATCCGGAACACGCGCGCCTGGTCAAGAACCCGGCGATCACCTGGACCTCCTCCGGCCTGGAATCGATGGCGCCCACGCGTGGCGCCCACGACGGCCGCGTTCTGCGGCTCGCCCGGCCAGTTCGCGCGACCCTCCCCCATCCGGTCGCCCGCGCCGTCGCCGGCCTCCCGGCCGAGTTCGGCGCCGCCGAGCTCGCCGCGGTGCTCGATGAAGACACTCCGGTACGCGCACTGATCGACCAACTGCTGAGCATCGGCGTCCTCGCCGCGGCACCGTGGACCGACGCCTTCGACGAGCGCCCGGACACCCCGGTCAAGGAAAGCAACTGCCCGCGCGCCGGCGAGCTGGACGCCCGTCTGTCGGTCATGGCGCGCCGGGCGACGCAACTCGCCGGGCAGACAGCGTCCGAGCGGCTCGGCACGCTCGCCGGCATCCGTGCCGGCGCCGAGCGCGCCGCCCGAGACCTGGGGATCGAACTCGGCGAGACGTTGCGGACGCCCGTCACCGAGGACGGCTACGCCCACCACAGCGGTCACCCGGTGCCCGAGTTGTCGCCGCTGCTGCGGGAGGTGGCCGCGGTTGTCGCCGACCGCGTCGAGGAGCACCCGCACCACGCGGCCCTCCGACAGCAGTTCGTCGACCTGTACGGCGAGGGCGGCACCTGCTACGACACGATCGAGTTCCTCCGGCACGCCGCCTCCGGACTGTCTCCGGACACCATCCCCATCCCGGGTGCCGTCGCCTCGGCCCGGCCGCCGGTCCCCGTCACGGCAATGCTCCAGCTGTCGCCCGACATGGCCGTCCTCAACGCGCTGTACCCCGGCTGCGGATCCTTGAGTGCCCGGCGCGCCCGCGGGGACACCGACCTCACGAACGCTCTGCGCGACTGGTTGCCCCGGGTCACCTCGCCCGCCGAGCCGGTCGACGTGATCGTGAGTGGCGACTGCAACGAGCTGCAAGCCCACCCGTTGCTCACCGACCGCGTCCTGGCCGGGCCGCTGGAACCCAGCCTGCACCCGGCGACCTTGTCCTGGCGGGACGTGATCCTGCGCCACGACGCGGAACACGGTCGCATCACCGTCGAAGCTGACGGCCGCGCCATCGCACCGGTCTACCTCGGCGCCACAGTGCCGCACCCGGGCTGGGGGCCCACTTACTGGCTGCTCCTGCTGTCCAACCCGTGGCGGCCACGGCCGCTACGGGCGCCCCCGCCACCGAAAGACGCCGCCACCATCGGCTTTCACGAGCGCCGGACCATCGGCCGGGTCCTGCTGCGCCGGCGTACCTGGTGGGTGCCCACCGCACGCATCCGTCAGCGGTGGCTGCGAGGCGCCGGTGCTCAACGCGCCTTCGACACCGCGCTCGACTGCGCCGATCTCGGGCTGCCGGACCAGTTCTTCCTCACCCCGTACGGCACCGTGCCCGCCACCACCGCGCGCCACCGCAAGCCCTTCTGGATCGACGTCGGCAACCCGTTCCTGCTGGACTGCCTCGAGCACCTGATCGGCGACACCTCCTGGGCCCGGGTGGTCGAACCGCTCCCCGACGGCCCAACCGGCCGTCGCCAGGTCAGCGAGCTGCATGTGGAGATGCTCGTCTGAGCGCCGAGGCACCCGGGCAAACCTCGCCGGGTTCGGGCGAATCGGACGACTGCTCCGTATCCGGTGGCTTCAGCCGCGGTCCGGCTCGGGACGCCAGTCCTGCACCGAGACGATTCCCGGTTCCCGCAGCTCCAGACCGGTGAAGGAGCGCGAGACCTCGGCCGGCGTGCACGGGCGGCGGTGAGGGCGGGCAGGGGCTCCGGGCGCGGCGAACGCCGGACCGGTACGGACTCCGAGAATTCCGGCAAGGTATCGAGAGTTTCAATGACGTGTGTGTTACGGTTCGGCAACTCCACTGATGATGGTCGATGGGACACCGGCCTGAAGTTTCGGCGTGTCCGCAGGAAAGGAGCCCGATGTGAGACGCACCGGACGCCGGACGATGCTCGCGACAGTGGCCGCAGCGGCCCTGGTGGCGGGAACGGTCGTCGCCGTACACACGAGCCCGCCGGCAGCGGCGGCCGAGACCACCCTGCGGGCCGCGGCCACGCAGGCCGGCCTGTTCTTCGGCGTCGCCGCGAACCCGAACCGGCTCAGCGGGATCGTCAACCAGGAGTTCGGGCAGCTCACGCCCGAGAACGCGATGAAGCCGGACACGCTCGCCACGTCCAGCGGCGGCCTGCAGAACACCGGCGGCGCGGACACCCTGGTCAACTACGCTGCGCAGAACAACATGCTGGTCAAGGGCCACACCATGGTCTGGCACTCGCAGGCCGGCGCGCTGCAGGGGTCGAACCAGAACACGCTGAACAACTTCATCGGCAACGCGCTGCTGCGCTGGGGCAACCGGGTCCAGTACTGGGACGTCGTCAACGAGGCGTTCGAGGACAACAACACCGGACGCCGCCGCACCCAGTGGCCGCACACGATCAGCCGGGACGCCAACGGTGACGGCGATGTCCTCGACGCCGGCGACACCGACGTCATCCGGGACTCGTTCCGCCGGGCCAAGCAGGTCGTCCAGCAGAACAACCTGACCACCAAGCTCTGCATCAACGACTACGACGTCGAGGGCCTGACGGTCCAGGGCGGCGCCCGCAACAACAAGGCGCAGGCGCTGTACGAGACGGTCCGCGCGTACACCCAGAGCTCGGAGAAGCTGATCGACTGCGTCGGGTTCCAGGCGCACTTCAACGACAACCCGAACAGCATCATCAGCAACGACCTCCAGGCGAACATCCAGCGGTTCGCCGACCTCGGGGTCGAGGTGCACATCTCCGAACTGGACATCGACGACGACCTGAGCAACAACGACATCGGCCAGGGCCAGGCGGAGAACTACCGCAAGGTCGTCCGGGCCTGCCTGAACGTCTCGATGTGCAAGGGCATCACGGTGTGGGGCATCGCCGACAGCGAGTCGTGGCGCGCGTCCGAGCGGGGCCTGCTGTTCACCGGCGGCAACGGCAACTACCAGAAGAAGGCCGCGTACTACGCGGTGCTGGAGGAGCTGAACCGCGGCCGGAACCCGGACAGTCCCACCTCGCCGCCGACCAGCTCAAGTCCGTCGAACCCGCCGTCCGACCCGCCGTCCGACCCGCCACCCCCGGCCGGCTGCTCCGCGACCGCGTCGTTGAACTCCTGGAACGGCGGCTTCGTCGCCACCGTCCGGGTCACCGCCGGCTCGTCCGCGATCAACCAGTGGACGGTCACCGCGAACCTGCCCGGCGGCGCCGCGGTCACCAACGTGTGGAACGCCGACCGCAGCGGCACCAGCGGCACCGTCCGCTTCGGCAACGTCAACTACAACGGCCGGATCGGGGCCGGGCAGTCGACCGAGTTCGGCTTCCAGGGCACCGGCTCGGCGGAGGGCCTGACCGTCGCCTGCTCCGCGTCCTGAGGTTCACCTTCGCGGCCCGGGTCACCATCGGTGACCCGGGCCGCTCCGGTTCCCCACCAAGGCTGGCAGACAACCACGCTCTCGCCGCTCGACGGAATCCATCGGGACACCCCCGCGGCTGCGTCATCAACCTCACCCACGCCACTTCATGATCAACGCAACGAAACCGGTCAACGGCTTGCGTTCAGCTGCACTAGGGTGGCGTGGTGAAGTTCGGTCTGCTCGGCCCGCTCGAAGTCGTCCACGAAGGACAGCCGGCGCCGATCCGGGCCGGCAAGCATCGGGCGTTTCTCGCCGCTCTGCTTCTGCGTACGGGCCGCTCCGTGCCCTTCGGCGATCTGGTCGACATCGTGTGGGGTGATCGGCCGCCGGCCAACCCGCGGGCCACCATCCAGGTCTATGCGACCCGGCTTCGCGCGGTGGTCGGTGACCTGGTCGAGACAACATCCGACGGGTACCGCATCACCGTTCCGGCAAGCGACACCGACATCGGGCGTTTCGAGGACCTGCTGGTTCAGGCCCGGCACCACGGCGAGCGCGACGACCCGCACGCGGAATCCGAGGTCCTGCAAGAAGCGCTGTCCTTGTGGCGGGGCGAGCCGCTCGCGGACGTGCCGTCCGATGCCCTCCACCGCGACTTCGTCCCGCAGCTGCTGGAACTGCGGGTGCGTACGATCGAGCGACGTCTCGACGCCGACCTGAGACGAGGCCGACATGCGGAGCTGATCGGTGAGCTGATGACTTTGACAGCCCAGCATCCGTTGCGAGAACGGCTGTGGGGGCAGCTCATGACGGCGTTGCACCGCGACGGCCGGCAGTCCGAGGCGTTGCAGGCATACCGGACCGTACGCGACTTGCTCGCCGACGAGCTCGGCATCGAGCCGGGGCCGGAGCTGCAGGAAACGCATGCAGCTGTGCTTGACGGCCGGCCCATACCGAGTGGGCCCCTGATATTGCCGAGGCAACTACCGCCCGCGCCGCCGGGATTCTGGGGCCGGGCCGGCGATGTGGCCCGGCTCGATGCGATGCTGCGCGACACCGGCCGGAGCCCAGCCGGCGCACCCGTGATCGCCGCTGTCAGCGGCACCGCCGGGGTCGGCAAGACCGCGCTCACCGTGCACTGGGCGCACCGCGTTCGCGAGCACTTCCCGGACGGGCAGCTCTATGTGAATCTGGCCGGTTACGACCCGGGCGATTCGCTGGTGACCCCGACCGAGGCGGTTCGCGGCCTGCTGGCTGGGCTGGGCGTGCCGGCTCAGCAGGTTCCGCCGGACCTGGCCGAGCAGACCGCGCTCTACCGCAGTCTGCTGGCCGATCGTCGCATGCTGATCCTGCTGGACAATGCCCGGGACGCCGAGCACGCGCGGCCGTTGCTCCCGGCGTCGTCCGGCAGTATCACCCTGGTCACCAGCCGGGACGCCCTCGGTGGACTGGTCGCCGAAGGTGCCCGTCCGATCGTCCTCGGCCTGCTGTCGCCGGACGAGTCGGCCGGCCTCCTCACCCAGCGCATCGGCCGGCCGCGGATGGGCGCGGAGCCGCGAGCGGTGGCCGGGATCGTGGCGAGCTGCGCGGGCCTGCCGTTGGCGCTGGCCGTGGTGGCGGTGCGCGCCGCCACCAACCCGTCCTTCCCGTTGTCCGCGCTCGCGGCGGAGCTGCGCGACACCCGCGACGCCCTGGACGCCTTGCACGCGGGCGACCCGGCCAGCGACGTACGCGCAGTGCTGTCCTGGTCATACCGGGCACTGGACCCGGACGCGGCCCGGCTGTTCCGGCTCCTCAGCTTGCACAGCGGCCCCGACATCGGCGTTGCCATGGCGGCGAGCCTGTTCGGTGCGCCGGCCCGCCGGGTCCGGGCGCTGCTCGCGGAACTGGCCAGGGTGCACCTGCTGTCGGAGCACCAGCCGGGTCGATACGGCATGCACGACCTGTTGCGTGCGTACGCCACCGAGCTGTGCGGCGAGATCGACTCCTCCGTCGACCGGCGCGACGCCAGCGGCCGGGCGCTGGAGCATCTGGTGCACACCGGCTACGCGGCAGCCATGCTGATGCACCCGACCCGGGAGCCGATCGAACTGGCCGCGCACCGGTCCGGCGTAGTCCCGGAGCAGCTCGCCGGCTACGAGCAGGCGCTGGACTGGTTCACCAGCGAACACCGGGTCATGATGGCCACCTTACGCCGCGCCCAGGATCCTGATGTGGACCGGCTCCTCTATCAGCTCGCCTGGACCATGACCACCTTCCTGCTCCGCCGCGGGTTGTGGCACGACTGGGTGGACGTCCAGAGCGCGGCGCTGGCCGCCGCGCGGCGACTCGGCGACCGCGCGGCGCAGGCCGCCGCGCATCGTGGTCTGGGTCGTGCCCTGGGCGCACTGGGCCGGGCGGAACAGTCCGACGCCGAGTACCGCCGAGCGTTGGAAGGCTTCGCCGAACTCGGGGATGTGGCCGGTCAGGCAACCACCCACGACAACCTGGCGGCCCTGTTGGCCGGGCAGGGCCGGTACCCGGCCGCGCTGGCGCACGCCCGGCAGGCCCTGACCCTGTACCGCGCCGCCGACCGGACGGACGGCACGGCGAGCGCGTCGAACTCGGTAGCCTGGCTGCTGACCCAGGTCGGCGAGCCCGGACAGGCGATCGGGCACGGGCAGGAGTCGCTGGTCCTGCACCGGGCCATCGGGGACCGCGACGGCGAGGCCGCGACGTGGGACACCCTCGGCTACGCGTACCACCGCCTGGGCGACCTGCCCGGCGCGGACGCCGGCTACCGGCATGCCCTTGCGTTGTACCGCGAGCTTGGCGACCGCTACAACATCGCAGCCACCCTGTCCCACCTGGGCGATACCCAGCAGGCCGCGGGCGACACGGCCGCCGCCCGTAAGTCGTGGCAGGAAGCGCTGACCGTGCTGGAGGCGCTCGGCCATCCTGAGGCGAACGATGTCCGGGCTCGGCTGGCCGGTTCCTGATCCGGCGAAAGCGCCGCGAAAGCACTGCGAAAGCACTGCTTCCTAGGCTCAGCGCAATTGATCACGGTGGGCACCGCCGCGAGGTGCCTCGCGGCCGGGCCAAGCCGGCCGGATCCCGAATCGGAAAGGGAACCCGATGAAGAAGCCGATGTACTCCATGCGACGACTGGCGGCTGTGGCCGCGGCCGGTCTGCTTTCGATCGTAGGCATCTTGGCCGTGCCCACGCCGGCCATGGCATCCGCCGACAGCTGCACGGGGGCCCCGAACGGCTACGTGTGCGTGTACGTCCAGGGCGAGGGTGCTTTCATCGACACGATAACGGTCAGTCGTGGGAGCATCAACATTCCCATGGGCATCTGCAACTGGCGGGCCGACGCTTGGATCGACGACAACACCGGCCGCCAGATCAAGTTCCTCCGCTACGATTACGCGGGCTGCAACTATGGCCGTGCGTGGGTCGACTTCCCGCTCAATCACGCGTGGGTCGGTTGCGGCTCGCGGGTCTACGCCGCGTTCTACGAGGACGGCAAGCGGCAGGGCGGCTACGCCGGACCGGTACGAATCTGCGGCTGAGCCACGAGGCGAGGGCCCGGCCGGCTTGAGCCCCGGCCGGGCTCACACGTCGGACGAGCAGCCGCAGGAACTGTCCAGTGGTGCCCGCAGGGTCAGATGTCGCGGCTGTTCAGCGTCGTTCGGATCTGGTGTAGCAGCGTTTCGGCGTTGAAGGGCTTGTCGATGATGGGAACGCCCGCGGGGAGCCGGCGCTCGTTGTCAGCGGTGTACCCGGACATCAACACAATCCGGATCGTGGGGCGGAGGGCGAGCACCGTCTCGATGAACTTGAGCACCGGCATTCCCGGCATGATGACGTCCGACAGCAGCAGGTCGAACGAGCGTGTGTCGTCGCGGAGCAACTCCAGCGCTTCCTCCCGCGTGGCGGCGTCGGACACCTCGTATCCGCTACGGGTCATGATCCGGCGAGTGATGGAGCGGATGCCGTCGTCGTCCTCGACCACGAGTATTCGCTCGCCCTGGCCCTCGCCGGGGCTTGCTTCGGCGGTCGGTTTGTCCGGCGCCGTGGTGAGTGCCCCCGCTGCCGCGGCCGGCAGGTACACGCTGATCCGCGTTCCCGCCCCCGGTGCGGAGTCGACCGTGATCGCGCCCGACGCCTCTTGGACGGCGCCGTAGACGGTGGCCAGGCCCAGCCCGCTCCCCTGGCCCGTGCACCTGGTGGTGAAGAACGGTTCGAACGCGCGCCGCTGGACCTCCTCGCTCATTCCGCAGCCGGTATCGGCGACGGTGAGGCAGACGTAGTCCCCCACGCCCGGCGGCACCCCGATCGCGGTGGCGGGAATGTCACTCGCGTCTGCCGTCCGGATGCGGAGATGCCCCCCCTCGGGCATCGCGGCGCGGGCGTTGACCACGAGGTTCATGATGATCTGTTCCAGGCGGCTGGGGTCGATGGTGACCCATTCGCGACCCGACGTGAGCTCGACGCCGAACTCGATGTCCGCGCCGATCGTCCGGCGTAGCAGCCGTTCGATCTCGCCGACCACGGTGTTCAGGTTCACCACCTGGGGCCGGGACGGCTGCAGGCGGCTGAAGATGAGCAGTTGACGGGTCAGGGCGGCCGCGCGCTGGGCGGCGTGGTCGATGTTCGCGAGGTCGGAACGGCACGGATGGCCGGGGCCGAGCTCGTCGAGCACGAACTTGATGTGGCCGCTGATCACGCCGAGGATGTTGTTGAAGTCGTGGGCGACGCCGCCGGCGAGCTGGCCGAGGGAGTCGAGCCGTTCCGCCTGGTGCAGTTTCCGCTCGAGTTCCTGGCGCTGCTCGGCCGCCTCCACCTGCTCGGTGATGTCACGCAGGATGCCCTCGACGGCGATCAGGACGTCGTCGTCGTACACCGCCACGAGACGCTGTTCGGCACACGCACGGGCGCCGTCGGGCCGCGACCAGCGGAGCGGGAGAGGACTGGCGGTCGGTGACTGCCACGACCGCCGCATGAGGTCACGGTCTTCGGGCTCCATGATGTCGAAAAGCAGGTCCGGCCGCTCGTAGAGCTGCTCCGGAGAAAGCCCGGTGATCGCGGCGATGGCCGGACTGATGTATTCGAGCACCGGCGCCGGGCCGGGCCGGAACCGGAACAGCACGTCCTGCAGGTTTTCCGCGACGAGCCGGAACCGCTCTTCGCTGTCGCGCAGCGCTGCCTGCGCCCGCCGCCGCTCCTGACGGTCGCGGGCTTCGCGCAGTTCGCGTTGCACCGCCGGTCCGAGCCGAGTGAGCTTGTCCTTGAGCACGAAGTCGTGTGCGCCGGCACGCATCAACGCGGTGGCGGACTCCTCACCGATCTGACCGGAAACGACGATGAACGGAACATCCAAGCCGGTGTCGCGGAGCAGCCGCAGCGCGGCCTCCGCGTTGAATGCCGGCATCCCGTTGTCGGAGATCACGATGTCGGGTGCTCGGCGCCGCAGCGCAGCGGCCATCGCGTCGGCGGCCTCGACGCGTTCGTATTCGATGCGCAGGCCGGCCCGGCGCAGCCGGTTGGCCACGAGGAGCGCGTCGTCCTCGCTGTCCTCGATGAGCAGCACTCGGACGGCTGGTTCGTCAGCCATGGAGCTGTCCTGCGGGTCGGTTGACCAGCAGCCAGTACATGCCCAGCAGACGCACCGCCTCCAGGAACTCGTCGAACGCGACGGGCTTGCGGACGAAGCTGTTGGCCCCGAGGTCGTAGGTGTTCACGATGTCGCGCTCCTCGGTCGAGGTGGTGAGGATGACGACCGGCAGATATTTGGTGCGGGGATCGGCCCTGATGCTGCGTAACACCTCCAGGCCGTTGATCTTGGGCATGTTCAGGTCCAGCAGAACCAGTGCGGGCAGGGCTGCCGTCCGCCGGCTCGCCGCCTCGTCCGATCCGAACAGGTACTGCAACGCCTGTTCGCCGTCGGTGGCGATGTCCACGGCGTTGGTGATGTTGTTCTTCCTCAGGGCACGCAGGGTGAGCGCCACATCGTCCTGGCTGTCGTCGACGAGGAGAATCCTGTCGCCGAAGGTCATGGCTTGTCCTCTCCGGTGCCGGCCAGGCTGAAATAGAACGTCGCCCCCCGGTCCACCTCTGCCTCGGCGAAGATCCGGCCGCCGTGGCGGCGCACGACGCGGGCCACGATCGCGAGCCCGATGCCGGTGCCCTCGAAGTCGGAGGTCGTGTGCAACCGCTGGAAGGCGTCGAAGAGTTTGCCGGCATAGGCCATGTCGAAGCCCACGCCGTTGTCCCGTACGAAGAAGAAGGTCTCGCCGGAGCGGACGACCTGGCCCACTTCGATGATCGCGTCGGACCGTTTGCCGGTGAACTTCCAGGCGTTGGACAGAAGGTTTTGCAGAGCAAGACGCAGAAGCTGGGGATCGGCTTCCACGGCGAGGCCATCCGGCACGGTCAGCGTGGCCACTCGCCCCGGATTGGCGGCCCGCAGGTCGGTGAAGATCTCCTGGGTCATCCCGGTGAGGTCGACCGTGCTGCGCTCCAGGTCGGCCCGGGTGGCGCGGGACAGGTTGAGCAGGTCGTCGATCATCCGGCCCATACGTCCCACGTTGCGCTGCAACCGCCGCAGGTAGTCCTGGCCGACGTCGTCGAGGACGTCGCCGTAGTCCTCCAGCAGCGCATCGCTGAATCCGTGCAGAGAGCGCAGGGGCGCCCGCAGGTCGTGCGAGACGGAATACGCGAACGCGTCGAGCTCCTTGTTCGATGCTTCCAATTCGGCCGTACGCTGCAGAACCCGCGTCTCGAGACTCGCGTTGAGCCGCCGGACCTCGTCCTCGGCCCGCTTGCGCTCGCTGATGTCGGTGGAGATGCCGCACACGGCGTAAGGCTTTCCGGTGCCGTCCAGCACCGGGAACTTGACGGAGATGTAGGTGCGCTCGCCGTCGATCCCGTCCGCGGTCTCCTCGTACTGCACCGATCTACCGGCGGCCGCGACGCGAAGGTCGTTGGCGCGCAGCTGGTCGGCGAGTTCGGCCGGGAAGACGTCGTGGTCGGTCAGGTTCACCACTCGGTCCCGGGTGACTCCGAACAGTCGTTCCCATTCCTTGTTGACGAGCAGGTACTGGCCGTTGTCGACCCGCTTCATGTAGATGTTCGACTCGGTGTTGTCGATCAGCTTCTGCAGCTGGTTGTCGCTGGCGGCGGCCTCGTTCTGCGCTTCGGCGCGTGCTCGGTCCGCGCCCTTGACCGCCTTCAGCGCATACACCCCGAAGGCGCCCAGCAAGACGACCTGGGCGCCCGCCATCACCGTGGTCGAGACGTCGACGTCCGGGAAGACAAGCAAACAGCCGAGGGCCGAGCTCGCCGCCACCGCGGCGAGCAGAGCCCGGCGCAGTGCGGTCGCTGTCGCGACATGAGCCAACCCGCGCCTGCGGACTCCGAAGCCTCGCCGTGCTCCCGGCTGAGTGCCGATCACAGGAGTCGTTGACATGGCGGTCCCCGATGCCCCCCATCACGCTGAGAGTCGAAGCTATCACCGTGAGTAGCCGCGCGTGCTCGGTTCAGGGCTTCGCGGTGAGGTGGTCGTACTCGATGTCGAGCGTCGAATGGATGAGGTCCACCAGGCGCTGCACCTCCCGGTGGGCCGGGGCCGACCCGTGCACGATGCCGAGATAGGCGAGTGTGCCCCGCCTCCAGTCCAGGGCCGCACCGGGCTCGGCGAAGATCTCGACCAGATGGATTCCGGCGGCATGACCGAGTTCCTCGACTCCCTCGAGACGCCGCAGCGCGACCGCTTCCATGGGGGGAGTCAGGAAGTACTGGAACGCATGCCGTCGGTACGCCGTCGAGGGCGGGGCACACGGCCGCCCCAACGCCACCGTCAACGCCGCCCGCACGAGATCGAATCCGCGCGCACGCCGCACCAGGTCGGCGACGTATCCGCCGAGCCGGCCGTTGACCTCGATGATCCGCGGACCGTCAGGGGTGAGCTTGACCTCGGTGTGCGTGACTCCGTGCCGGACACCGAGGGCGGTGAGGGCTGCTCCGGTGAGCGCCAGCACCTCCTCCCGCCGCTTGCCGCTCAGCGTGCTGGGCACCACGTAACCGGTCTCTCGCAGGGGCATGGCCAGCGGGAACTTCCCGGTCACCTCGACGTGCCGGACGTCGCCGTGCGAGGTGACGGACTCCACCGAGACGTAGTCGGCCCAGCCCGCCCCGGCGATCGAGGGGTCGCCGCGCAGGAGTTGCTCGATGACGAATTCGCCGCTGATGCCGCGGGTCACCGGATCTGTGAAAGCCCGCAATCGCGCGGCGGCCTCGGGGCGGCTGTGAACGGTGCAGGTGTAGGTGCTCGCCGCGCCGCGGCGGGGCTTCAGCACCGCCGGCAGGCCGACGACGTCCAGGGCCGTGTCGAGGTCGGCGAGATCGCGGACGAGGCGGCACTCGGTGTCCTGCACGCCCGCCTCGGCGAGCATCCGCCGCTGTGTGTACTTGTCGGTCACCGCTGCGGCGGTGCGGACGTCGAGGAAGGTCAGGTTGAGACGGGCGGCCAGGGCGGCGGTCCGGTTGATTTGGCTCTCGCTGAAGGTGACGATGCCGGCCAGGTCGGCCGCGGCCGGCTGAGCGAGGACCTCGTCGTCGGTCAAGCCGGTGATGTCACCGACCGAAGCCAGCGTACGAAGCTCGTCGAACAGCGGCCGGACGTGGGGCAGGTCCCGGTCGCAGAGGAACACGATCTCGGCCAGGTCGCGGGCGGCGGCCAGGATGCTCATCGGGCTGGCCGAGCCGAAGTCGAACACGACCGCCAAGCGGGGCAACCGGCCGGGGGGTGTCACGACGCTCCGGAACGCGAGTCGCTGATCTCACTACTGGCGTCCGGGACGGGGAAGTACCCGGAACGCTGGAAGAAGCGGACGTAGTGGCCCAGCAGCGCAGCATCGACCGGAGGCATCGAGAGGGCCGTTCCGGCCAGTGCCCGCTCAGCGTTGCTCCGGCCGAAACGGGGGAAGTGGGTGGCGAAGTACATCTCCTTGACCACGAGCCCGCTCCGCGGACATCGGTCCACCCAGAGCGGCACGAACGGAGTGAAGGGGTGCCGGGGGTTCTCGGCGACGAACGCCACCGCCCGAGTCACCCAGTCGTCGAACGACAGGGTACGGATCCGGTAACCGTGCCCGCGCAGAACCTCGGTCATGGCGCCCAGCGTGGCGGGCCTCGGGTTGGTCAGGTGGTAGGTACGCGTCTCGCGGGTACGGGTCAGCGCGATGTGCACGATCTGCGCCGCCAGGACGTCGACCGGCACGAGGTCGAGCGCAAGATCGATGTCCGGCGCGATGCCCGTGTCGACGATCAGCCGCAGCAGTGCGCAGGTGGCGTTCTCCAGATTCCACGCCCCGTGCGTGAGATCACCGGACACCTCGTACGGCCGGTGGATGCCGACCGGCAGCCCGTCGCGGGCCGCGTGGCCCAGCACCGTCTCGGCGACCCACTTGGTCTCGGTGTAGCCCATGAACAGGTGCTCGGGGTAGGCCAGCGGCGTGTCCTCCGAGACGTCACGCACCCCCGCCGCCCCGAACCCGGCGAGCACAGCAAGCGTGGAGACGAAATGCACGGGAACGCGTCTCGGCATGGCGAGCCGCACGATCTCCCGGGTGCCGCCCACCGTCACCGGCGCCAGTTGGGAGTACGGGTACGTGAAGTTCACGTAGGCGCCGGCGTGCACAACCAGGTCCATCCGATCGGCCACCTGGCCGAATTCCCGGTCTGACAGCCCGAGCTGCGGGCGGCCGAGGTCACCCACCAACGGTCGTACCCGATCGGGCGGAAGATCGCCGAGGCCGTACCGTTGCTGCCCGTCCAGCAACCGACGCCGGGCCGAGTCCTCGTCGGCCGCCCGGACCAGGCAGTGGATCGTCGCCTCGGTGGTCGTCAGCAACCGACGTAACAGGTAGCCGCCGAGGAAACCGGTGCCACCGGTCAGCAGAATCGCTCCGCCCGGCAAGCGCAGCGGCTCGGTGGCCCGGCTGTCGTCGGCCGGCAATCGTGGCCGGGTCACCGCCCTCGGCGCCTCCGTGCCGGGTCCTGTCCGGTCATCGGCGTCAAGTCCGCTCTCGCGCCGGAAGTCCGGGTCCAACGCGACGCTGTTCCGGTCGAGCAGGCCGGTACGCGCTTCCTGTACGGCGGCGGCACTGGCGGCCAGGGTCGGATCGGCCAAGAGCCTCGACGTCAGGAACCTGCCTTGGGCACGGCCGACACCGAACATGGTCTGCAACCGGACGAACAGGCGCGCCGCCAGCATCGAGTTGCCGCCCAGATCGAAGAAGCTGTCGTCCAGGCCGACCTCGTCCGCTTCCACGTCGAGGACTTCCGCCCACAGCCGCGCGACACCCACTTCGATCGGTGTTCTGGGCGGGCGGACGGCCGGCACAGCCGACGTGCCGTCCGTACGGTGTGCGCCGCGCACGGTCCCGGGCTCGAGCGCGGCCAGCGAAGCCCGGTCCACCTTGCCCGTGCCGGCCAACGGCAGCCGGTCCACCGGCACGATCCGGGCCGGCATCATGAAGTGCGGGAGGCGGTCGGCGAGAAAAGCCCTGACTTCCGTCTCAGTCACGCCGCCCGGGTCATGCTCGCCGCCGTCGCGCGGTGTGCGGTGAGCCGGCTGGTAGTACGCCACGATCGTCCGCGTGTCCGAGTCGTCACCGGTGGCCACGACGGCCGCCGCGGCAACACCGGCCGAGCCGGCAAGCACCGCCTCGATCTCGTCCAGCTCGACCCGGAACCCCCGGATCTTCACCATCCGGTCACGCCGGCCGAGGAAGTCGATGTCGCCGTCCGGCAACCACCGGGCCCGATCACCGGTACGGAACAGTCGCGCGCCGGGGTGGCGCCCCAGCGGATCCGGCACGAAACGCTCGGCGGTCAGCGCGGTGTCGTTGACGTATCCCAGCGCGACGCCGTCACCACCCACCCATAGTTCACCTTCGACACCGATCGGCACCGGATCACCGCGGTCGTCCAGGATGTGGCAGGTGGAGTTGGCCACCGGGCGCCCGATCGGAATCCGTCCGGCCCCGTCCGGCACCTCGGCAATCCGATAGGTGGTGGAGAAGGTTGTGTTCTCCGTCGGCCCGTAACCGTTGAGCAGCCGCTCCGGTGGCCCGCTGGCCACCACCTGGCGTACCAGTGCGGGATCGAGCACGTCGCCACCCGCTATCAGGCAGCGCAAGCCGCCGAACATGCCCGGCAGAACCCGGACGCACTGGTGGAAGACTCCGGCGGTCAGCCATGCGACCGTGACTCCCTCTCGCGCGAACAACTGGTCGAGCCGGACCGGATCCAGCAGGACAGCCTGATCGACGATCACCAACCGGGCGCCGTTGAGCAGCGCACCCCAGATCTCGAACACCGACGCGTCGAACGCCGGATGGCCGGTGTGCGACACCCGGTCGGCCGGACGAATCCGAAGATCGTCGTCGCCGAGGACGAGCCGGGCCACCGCTCGATGCGGCACGGCAACAGCTTTCGGCGCACCGGTCGACCCGGAGGTGAACATGATGTAGGCCGGATCTGCACCACCGGTTCCCGGCGCCGGCGGCGGAGGGCCTTCGCGATGCTCCGTAGCCACGAGCGAGACGGCGCCCTCCAGAATTCCCGCGGTGCCCGACAACGTGACGACGTGCCGGATCCCGACCTGGCCGGCCAACGTCGCCAGCCGGCTTTCCGGGTCCCCCGGGTCCAGTGGCACATACGCCCCACCGGCCTTCATGATGGCGAGCATCCCCGCCGGCGCCTCGAGGCACCGCTCGCCCAGCAAACCCACCGCGTCACCGAGCCGCACACCGGCCTCGAACAGCCGCCCGGCCAACGCATCGGACCATCGGTCGAGCTCCGCGTAGGTGATACGGCGATCCCCGTCGATTATCGCCGTCGCATCGGAAGACGCCGCGACCTGCCGCGCGAACAGGTCCACGATCGAGGACTGGTCGGGATAGTCGGTTACTCTGCCGAACCACTGCACCGGCGGCAACGCTGCGCCGGATTCGTCAACAGTCATGTCAGGCCTCCCTCCGCCGTCGGGCATGGGCCCGACACCCACGCCGCAGTCCAAGAAGCGCTCCCCACCAGGCCTTTCCCCATGCTGTGGGCAGGCAACCTGTTTGTGAAGGTCAGTCCTTCCATCTGCTGACAGGCGGTACGCCTTGTCAGATCAACGGCGCCGCGTTCCCCAGCCGCCCGAGCGTGCCCGACGCTGATGTCCTATCCCCCGAACGGGCGATCCGGTCAATGGCCCCACCCGGGGACAACCGGTACCGTCGATCGGGACCGGTGCGGGAAACGACGGAACCCGCCCCGGATGACGCCACCCGGGGCGGATTCTCAGATGTCACGGTAAGCAACAGCGGTGCGGTCGAGGTTGGTCACCCGTCCTCGGGGTCGAGCGGCCCGCTCCGTTCCATGGCCTGACGTAGACCGGGCACGTCGACGACGATCAGCTCGGTGTCGTCGGCGCGGCCCGCGATGCGGCCGTCGTTGCCCGGGAAGTTGTTGTCGTTGGCAACCAGCACCTTGTCACCGGACAGCGGCAGGACCGATTCGACCGACTGCAACGGGAACGAGAACAGCGGACCGACACCGTACTCGTTCGGACGGGCCGGGGTTGACACGCCGGACGGGTCGGCGATGCGCATCAGGTCGACGGCGGTACGACGCGGAAGGACCCCCGAGGCGTCGGCCTCGTCGAGGTCCGTGACCACCAGACGCTTGACCGCGGACTGCGGGCCCATCGCGTTGTCCCGCTCGATCAGCAGCAGCCGGCGGCCGTCCAGCACCGCGGCGTCCCCCACCACGAGAGACGGGTCGTCGACGCGGAACGTCCAGGTGCGGCTCGTGTAGCGGTTGGCGCGCACGTCGAACTCGTACACGATCCGGCGGCGCTGGTCGGCGTCGTCGATGCGGGCGCCTTCGAGGATGGGGTAGAGCGTCTTCCCGTCCTGGCTTATCGCGACCGCCTCGAAGCCGCGGCTGGCCGGCACGGTCGCGGTCTCCCCCGGTGCCAGGTCCGGCGACTGCGGTGACTTGCCCCCGTCCGGCAGCGGGATGGGCGCCTGCAGCACCTTGCCGGTGCGGTCGGTGCGAACCAGGTACGGCCCGAACTCCTCCCCCAGCCACAGGTCGCCGCGGTAGTCACGGGCCAGCGACTCGATGTCGAAGTCGGCGCCGGTCAGCAGCCGGTCCTTGGTGGCCGCGTTGACGATCGGGAACGGCACCTTGCGGTCCGGGTCGCGGAAGCTGATGAAGCCGCGGACACTCACCTCGTGTTCACGGTAGTCCGGGTCGATGCGGTACGCGCGGAGCAGGAAGTCGGCCGAGTTGTTCTTCGCCCCGAAGCCGTTGTCCGGCATGGCGAGCAGGTGGCGGCCGGACCGGTCACCGGCGTCGGCCGGGATCACCGCCGAGAACCCGGGGATCGGCTGGCCGGGGAACGGCGCGGTGATGCCGTTCACCGGGGTGGGATCCAGCTGCGTGCCGGAGACCGGACCCGGCTGGTAGGCCGTCGCCGACAGGATCGCGCGGCTCCGCAGCGTGGCCTCCGGACGGATCGTGACGGCCAGCGTGTAGAGCCGGGTGATCTGGGTGGCGCTGCCGTTGTCGTCGGAGATCAGGTGCAGCACGCGACGACCGCCGGGCAGTCGCTCGCCGAGCGCCATGCCCTCGATGTTGTCGAGCAGCGGGTTGGGCTGCGGCTGCTTCGCGGTCGCGCCGGACGCCGGGCAGTTCACGAGGTCGACCAGCAGTTCCTTGCCGAGCCAGGCGCGCGGGTCGGTGAGCGTCGTCAGCGACTCGACTGCTGTCACGTCGGGCGCGCCGGTCGCCGAGACCCGATAGATCCGTACGGTGTTGCCGACGCCCGCGGTGAAGCCCCGCTCCATCGCGAGCAGCTGGTTGTCGCCGAGCGCCACCAGCTCGACCAGGCCCAGGGCGGGGTCGGTACGGTACGCGTACTGGGCGACCGGCTTGTCGTTGAAGTACCGGATGATCCGATGCCCGTCACCGTCGCCGGCCAGCGGTCCTTCCATGCCGGCGTAGAGCACCTGGTGGTCCGGGGTGGCTGCCAGCGCCTCGAAGGTCTGGTTCACCGCCGCCTGGCCGGCCGGCGTCACCTGGAACCGCGCGGGCACCGGCAACGAGGCGATCTCCCGGCCGTCGGTGAGCCGGAACCGCCGGATCGACGGCTCCCTCTCGGAGCTGGCCAGCACGGTGCGCCCGGACCGCTCGACCACGAGCCCTTCACCGTCGAAATCAGTTCCCGTATACGCCGTTCCGTCCGGCCGGGTCAGGAAGGTGACCCCGCGGACGGCCTTCCGGGCCAGGTCCACGTCGTAGATCCGGGCCGGGGTGGCGCCGATGTTGTCGACCAGCGCGAGCGCCCGCGGGCCCTGGGCCGGGGCCAGCGCGGACAGTCCGGCGACCTGGGTGCCCCGGAACATGGTCTTGTCGAGCGCGTCGGAGAAGCCGAGCAGCGAGGCGTCCGGCCCGCAGGACTTCTGGGTGCCCGCCGCCGCGGGCGAGGCCGGCGTCACCGCCAGCGCTGAGATCACAACGGCCGCCACGGCGGCCGCCCTTACCTGTCGCGGGATTGTCGTCACGCGGACAACATGCACCATCGCCGGGAACGCAGCGTGCCATCGCTGCCGCTCGATGGTCACCACACAGTGAACAACTGGACCGTGCTCCAGCACAGCGCCGGCCCGCTGAGACGCGCACGCCGGCAGCGCCGTGACCTTCAGCGAGCCCCGTCCGCACCGCCGGCCATGGCATCAGGTCATGCGCGATCTGCACCATCAGGCCGCGGTGCGGGGTCGGTGACCTTTCCGTTCCCGCCCTTCCGGAATGCGCGAATGCGAAAGGCCTACGGGTCTGCCCTTTCGGGCACATCACCATTCAGCGATGCCGCCGCCGCGGAGTCGGCCTGACAATCTTTTTCATCGCTTCCGGCGCGGCGACGAGCGGGATGGCCTGCTTATTTATGGACAGCGTCGATGAAAATGTTTTTCGCACTTCACCGCGGCCCGCGAGCCGATGCCTCAGCGCTCGGATCGCTAATAAAAATTAGCGATGTCAGCAATTGACAGTTGTGCATGCCTGCTGTTTCCTCGGGGTGCTTGCCCCATCCCCTTCCCACTCCCCCGACCCCCGGAGACTGCGCATGTCGCACACGCGCCGGATCGCCGGCATCACCGTCGTCGCCCTCGCCGTCACCGCCGCTCTCGTCGAGGCCGTCCACTCCGCGGACCAGGCCGGAGCCGATACTGTCGCCCCTGCTCCCGCCGCCTTGGCGGTCACCTTCGGCCGCACCACCCTGGGCGGCGCCGACCCCAGCGTGATCAAGGTCGACGGCCGCTACGTCTCGGCGAAGTCCGCCGACGGCGGCATCGTCGTCCGCACCGCCTCGACGCTCGAGGGCATCGCCTCCGCACCGAAGAAGAAGGTGTGGTCCGACACCGGCAATCTCGGCGAAGTCTGGGCTCCGGAGATCGTGCATCACGGGGGCAAATATCGCATTTACTTCTCCGCCGGGCGAAGCTCGGCGCATCGGATGTACCACATCAGCTCCACCGCTCCCGATTCCGGTTACAGCTCGCACACCAAGGTCGCACTGCCCGACGACCAGTGGGCAATCGACGGCGCACCATTCACCTATCAGGGCCGGCGCTGGTTCGTCTGGTCCGGCTGGTCCGGCGCGGCCGGAGCCAACGAGCAGAACCTGTACGTCGCGAGAATGAGCAACGACACCACTGCGACCGGCAGCCGCTACGTCATTTCCCAGCCGCGCGAGCCGTGGGAGCGCACAGTCGGCAATCCGTACATCAACGAGGCGCCGCAGCCGGTGATCGACCCGGACGGCCGGCTGCACGTGGTGTACTCCGCGAACGGCAGCTGGAGCAGCAAATATTGCCTGGCCGACCTGCGGCTGCGGGCCGGCGGGAACCCGACGTACGTCTGGGACTGGTACAAGAGCAACGGCTGTGTATTCGGCTCGCACGCCCCCAACATGATGGCCGGCTGGACGCCGACGGTGCAGGTGGACGGTCCCGGGCAGAACACGTTCGTGCTCGACCACGGCGACATCGCCAAGAGCCCGCCGTCCGGCAACCGGTTCCCGATCATGTACCACGCGGTCGCGAAGGGCACGCCGTACTCGTGGTCGGCCCGGTACTGGTACACCGGCACCGCAGTCTGGTGGAGCAAGACCACGTACCGGCGGGCGAACGTCCCCGGCGCGACCACCGACTCCGGCTACAGCTTGAAGTTCTTCGAATGAGCCGGCCCGTGCGCCTCTCCCGACGTTCTCTGCTGACCGGATCGGCCGCCACGCTGGGCGCTCTCGGAGCTGCCGCGGCGGGCCTGTCCCCCGGCGCCGCCGAAGCGGCCGCGCTGCCGAGCGACGTGTCCCGGGCGATCGTGGACTCGACGACGACCCGCTTCACGCCGGCCAGCTTCGGCGACTGGAGCTACCACAAGGCGCTGTACCTCTACGGCCAGTACCTGGTCTACAAGCGCACCGGCGAGGCTCGCTACCTCGACTTCATCAAGGCGTGGGTGGACCGGTTCGTCACGGACTCCGGCAGCACCAGCAAGTTCAACAGTCTCGACTCGATGCGGCCCGCGCAGCTGCTGCCGTGCAGCGCGGCTGGCTCGGCGAGGAGTACCGGGCCGTAGCCATGAAGGGGTCGTTCATGCCCACCCGCCGGGCTCTACTCGCCGCATTCGGTGCCGCCGCCGGCACCCTGGCCCTTCCTCTTCCCACCCTCGCGGCGGCCGCCGACCCGGTCGCCGACCAGTACCACCGTCTGCTGCTCCTGCACACCCGCTGGGTGCAGCAGCAGTGGGACACGACGATCGGCGCCTACCGAGGGGACGACTTCCGGTTCGCCGCCGTGCTCGGCAACGCGGTGCTGCTCACCACCGACGGCTACGACGCCGACCTGGCCGGCGTCGACGCGGACACCCTGCGCCGTCGCACGATCGACACCATCACACACTTCGCCGCCACGAACCGGCTCGCCGGCGGCAGCGACTGGGGGAAACGTCTCTTCTGGGACTCGACGTTCGAGCTCTACTTCGTCCTGGCCGCCCGGCTGCTGTGGGCCGACCTCAGCGCGGCGACCCGGACGAAGATCGACGCCATCGCGCGGGGCCAAGCCGCATACGCGTACGGGCTCGGCACCGGAAACGACCCGCTGAGCGGCTCCTGGAGTCCGAACGGCAGCTCGGGCGGCTTCGCCGGCGACACCAAGCTGGAGGAGATGGGCGTCTACGCCCAGGCCATCGCGCCCGGTCTGGCATGGGCTCCGACCGGCGACGCGGAGGCGGCCCGCTGGCGGGAGCGGTTCGTGTTCTGGGCGGCCAACGCCAGCGGCCTGCCTGCCGCCGATCGGGCCAACCCGGCGGTCGTGGACGGCAAAGCGATCAACACGTTGAACGTCGCGCACAACCTGCACGACACGTTCGCGGTGGAGAACCACGGCTCGATCAACCCGCACTACCAGGCCGAGTTGTGGCGCACCGCCGGACGGGCGGCGGCGCACTTCCTCGTCGCCGGCCGGGACCTGCCGCAGGTGCTGACCCGTCAGCCGAACGGGCGCGAGCTGTGGGCCACCCTGCGCCAGCTCGCCAGCGACGCGGGCGAGCCGGTGATGCCCATGGTCGCCGACCGATATCACCTGTACGGCCGGGACGTGCTGCCGCTGGCGTTCCTCGCCCAGGTCCAGGGTGACACCCATGCCGCCCGCGCCGAGGCCGACCTGGCCACCCGGCTGGAGCCTTACCTGAAGTACGCGCCGGAGTACCGGCTCACCAAGTTCAGCGGCGAGGAGAAGTACGAGCCGGAGGCCCGCGCCGAGCTCGCCATCGCGTACCTGTTCCACCGCAGGCGGACCACGCCGGTGCAACCGGTGACCAGCGCGGCGTTCTTCGCCGCGGCCGCGGGCGCCCGCTCCTTCGGTACGGCCGTCGGGCTGACCGCGCACCAGAGCGTCACCGGCTTCGCGGCCGCCGTCACCAAACCCGGCCAGGAACGCTTCCTCTGGCAACCCGGACACGACAACTGGCTGATCGACACCCGGTCCTCCGCGTTCCTGCCGCCTCAGACGACCTCACCCACCCGCAAGTGGACGGCCGCCTACACCGCCGCCCGCGACGGCGCCGACGCCACCGCCACGGTGCTGCAGACCGCCGCCGGATGGGCCGGTTACGCCACGCTGCCGACCGGCACCGTCGTCTACGCCGGACCCGGGCCGTCGGCGCTGGCGCTGTTCAACCTGACCATGCCCGGGGTACCCGGGCTCGACGGCTCCCGCAGCTTCACCGGCTCGGCCGGCACCGTGACACCGGCGGCCGGTCTCGGCGACGGCGGCACCGACAAGGTGACCTTCCCCGCCCGCGCCGCCCGGCATGTGCGGTTCCTCGGCCAGTCGGCGGCGGACCAGTACGGCTACTCGCTGTTCGCCTTCCAGGCGTTCGACGCCGCCGGAACTGACCGTGCCCGGGGGCGCACCGTCACCGTGTCGTCGGCCGACCCGGCGTATCCCGCGGCGAACGCCGTCGACGGCAACGCCACCACCCGCTGGGCGGTCGCCAGGGACGAGCGGGGACGGGCCGACAGCTGGCTCGCCGTCGACCTCAGCGCCACCGTCCAGCTCACCGGGGTGACCCTGACCTGGGAGTCGGCGCACGCGACGACGTACCTCATCCAGACCTCGACCGACGGCACCACCTGGACCACCGCCGTCGCCGCCCCGGCCACCGTGACACTGGGTGCGTGGGCCGGGATCGACGGCCGGGCCGGCGTGGTGGCGCACGGCGCCACCGGCCCGATCACGGCGTCGCCCAACCGAGTCAGCATCCCGCCGGCCACCCTGATCGAGGGCTACACCGGCAATGGCACCGACCTGGCCGCCGCGGCGAACCGGCGGCTGCCCACCGGCGGGCCGGCCGCCCTCCGGCTGAGCGACGCCGACGGATACCTCACCCTGTTGAACCTGTCCTCCACGGCCATCAACGGAGCAAAGCTGACGCTGCCGCGCGGGGACCGGCTCTACCGCGGCGTGTCGATCGTGCGCGCCGACGGCGGGCTGGATCTGACCGCGTCGGTGCCGGCCGGCGGGGGTGCCGTCCGGCCGGCCCGGTTCACGGTGAGCGGGGCAGCGCCGACCGGTACCAAGTTCTCCGTCGCCGACTCCCATCACGTCACCGTCACCGCACCCGCCGGGGCCGCCGTCGACGTGGACCTGACCGCGGGCTCCTGGTCAGCGCGCGCCCAGGTGGCCGCCGGGGCGAGCCAGAGCTTCGCCGTGCCGGTCACCGGCCCGGTCACGCCCACCTCCGACCTGGCTCGCGGGCGTGCCACTTTCCCCACCTCGCCGCTGCCGGCCGGGATGGGCGAACCATCGCGCGCCGTCGACGGCAACCCGGGCACCGCGTGGCGCCCCGGCCCGAACGGGCGAATGGTCGTCGACCTGGGCTCGGCACGGACCGTCAAGGCCGTCGCCCTGACCTGGACCAGCGGCACTCGCCCGGCCGCCCGCATCGAGACGTCCACCGATGGCGTGGCCTACACCGCGTTCGGCTCACCGGCGTCCGCACGCTACGTCGCCGTGGCCGTGCCCCAGTGGCGCACCGGTGACCCGGACCTCACCGAGCTGGCGGTGACCGGGGACGCCGTCTGAGCGACAGCCACTCTGGAGGTCAGCACGTCGGCGGCGAGGATGACCTGTTACGTCTCGCCGCCGGCGTCCACATTCTGAACCGCTCCCACCCCGAGTGAGCCGGCGGTCGCCGATACCTCCGCGACGCGGGGGCACCCGCCCGCGGACCGTTCCTCGTACCACCCGTACGAGGCCGGGATGCGCGCCGCGGCCGCCCTCGTGGCGGTGAACCACGGCCGGGCGGTGCGGACGACGGGAGCTCAGACGACGGTGCAGGGAACGCCGTTGAGGGTGAACCGCCGACGTGAGAGACACCTCCGCGATCATCGAGGTCGGTGACTCGGGCAAAGGATGATCACGAAGGCTGGGCCTTCGTGATCATCGGACGTGCGGGACGGTCAGCACCTGGTCCAGGCGAAGTTGAAGAGGGTGTCGACGTCGCCGTCGCTGGACGTCATCGACATGCTGCTGGTCTGGCCTGAGGCACCGCCGTTCACCCGCAGCTCGGTGTTGATGTTGAGGACGCGCTCCTCGGCGCAGGGCACGTAGATCAACGCGGGCGCCACATCGTGGGTGGACCAGTTGCCGTAGAGGGGGCCGGTGAAGCTCTCGTCGGTGCGGTTGTTCGCGGCGGAGCCCTGCCAGTAATAGTTGGTGCGCTGCAGACCGGTCGAGCCGGCGGCGAGCCGCGCCCGGCCGCGGTAGCTTGCCTCGGCGATTGCGAAGGTCCACCCGGCCGGGACCGACACGACCACGCCGAGCTGGCAGTTCTTCCGCCGGTCGGTGACGTCGGTGGAGCTGCCCGACTCGGCCACGAAGTCGCGGTAGCGCACCCGGAAGCCGGTGCGGTCGCTGTTGGCGGTGACGGTGGCGGTGCCCGGCGCGCAGCCTGAGCCGTTGGCGGCCACCACCTCGACGGTCACGGCGCCGTCCGGAACGGACGCGTCGACCTCGGCGGCGCCGGCCCCGTCCGGAACGGACGCGTCGACCTCGGCGGCGCCGGCCGAAGCGGGCAGGGACAGCACGAGGACTGTGCCCAGTGCGGCGGCGATCGCAGTGCGCGCGCTTTTCTTCATGGGTATTCCTCTCGGGTTGGTGGACGCGGTTCAGGGGCGCGCGGATCATCGCGAATGCCCGGGGCGACAATGCCTCGAGGATCGTTGGCCGGTGTCCGTGTCATGGCTTAGGAAACCGCCACGGCGATGTCCCGGACGGAATGCTAGCCACGAATGCCCAGCAGGCACAAGCATTCATGGCGGTCGATGGAACAGGATCATGATCAAGCCCCAAAAGTGCATCGCATACGTGGTCAGGGGCGTTCTTCGGCATGAAGAAAGGATTCCTTCCCATTGATGTGTTGCCCCTCTTGCCCGACTCGCCCCGCACTGAGGCTTTGCGCGGCTTCCCGCAATCCTCGGAAAAGAGCAGAGGTTAACGGGGAGATTCGGGTGCCCTCGAACAAGCGAGATAGGAATTGACGTCTGTCTATGTGACGGCTAATACTGACGCGGCGCGCGCTTCGAACCCGTACTCGAAAGGAGTCTCATGCGTAAATTGCTGGTGCGTGGGGGAGCCGCACTTGCGCTACTCGTCTCGTCGTTGATGGTGAGCTCGCCGGCCCGAGCCGGGAACATCATGGACGACCCGCCGTCCGACAGGATCGTCATCGACCTCGTGGCAATGGCCGGCTCGGGCTGCCCGCCCGGCACGGCGGCGGTCGCGGTGTCACCCGACAACACAGCGTTCACCACGATCTACAGCGAGTACGTGGCCGAGGCCGGCCCAGGCATCGCGAGCACGCAGGGCCGCAAGAACTGCCAGCTCAACGTGCTGGTCAACGTGCCGCAGGGATTCACCTTCGCGATCGCCAAGGTGGACTACCGGGGGTACGGGCTGCTGCAGCAGGGCGCGGTCGCCTCGCAGCGGGCCAACTACTACTTCCAGGGCATGAGCCAGAGCACGTACGTCAACCACCCGATCGCCGCTCCACTCGACGACAACTGGATGTTCAGCGACGACGTCCCGGTCGCCGCAATGGTCTGGCACCCGTGCGGCGAGCGGCGCAACCTCAACATCAACACTGAGCTGCGGGTCTCCAAGGGAACATCAAGGGACGCCAGCTACCTCGCCATGGACTCCATCGACGGCAGCATCACCACCACCTACCACTTCGCGTGGCAGCGCTGCCGCTGAGCAGGCACAACGGGGTGGCCGGCACCGCCGGCCGCCCCGTTCGCACGCGGGCCGGCGGCGCCCAGGGCCGAGGCCCAGGGCGCCGACCGTCACCCGGCCGGTGCGCCACCGACCCCGGCCGTGAAGAGCGACCCCGGCCGACGCACCAGGGGCTCGATCTCACCGGCCGGCACCGGCCGGGAGAACAGATAGCCCTGGCCGTGCGTGCAGCCCAGCTCGCGGACCAGGGCGAGCTCCTCCTCGGTCTCGATGCCCTCGGCGATGACCTTGAGCTGAAGGTTGAGACCCATCGTGACGATCGTACGCACGAGCTCCCGGCTGCGCGGGCTGCCGGCCAAGCGCGACACGAACGAACGGTCGATCTTCAGCGCGTCGAACGGCAGGTCGTGCAGCGCCTCCAGCGAGGAGTAGCCCGTCCCGAAGTCGTCGATGTGCACCTCGGCGCCCATCGCGATGAGATCGGTGAGCGTGCGGGTGGCGTGCCGGGCGTCACGCATGATCACGCCCTCGGTGATCTCGACCGCCAGGCAGCTCGGATCGGCGTCGGCCGCAGCCAGCGCCTCCACCACGTCCTCGATCAGATTGCCGTGCCGGAACTGGCGGTCGGAGACGTTGACGCTCATCCGCATCGACTCGCGGCCGGGCAGACAGCGCCACGCCGCGATCTGCCGGCTGGCCGTGCGCAGCACCCACGCACCGATCTTGGTGCCGAGGTCGCTCTCCTCGGCGATCGGCAGGAAGACCGGAGGCACCAGCAGGCCCCGGGTCGGGTGCCGCCAGCGCAGGAGCGCCTCCACCCCGGTCACCATGCCACTGTCCAGGGCCACGATCGGCTGGTAGAAGAGCTCCAGCTGCCCGTTGTCGATGGCGTGCCGCAGCTCCGCCCCGGTGCGCAGCCGGTCGAGCGCCGACGCGTGCATCGACGGCGCGAACAGCGCGTGCGTACGCTTGCCGCTGCTCTTGGCGAAGTACATGGCGGCGTCGGCGTCGCGCATCACCGCCTGCGTGTCGACGTAGCTGTCGGAACCGACCGCGATGCCGATGCTGGCCGTGACGGTGACGTCGGTGTCGCCCAGGCGGCAGGGCGCGGACACGGCCGCCTGCAGCCGCTCGGCCACCGCGCCCGGGGCGTCCGGCCCGGCGATGTCCTCGATCAGGACGGCGAACTCGTCGCCGCCGAGCCGGGCCGCCACCTCGTTGGTCCGCAGCACCGCGGCGACCCGGCGGGACACCTCTTGGAGCAGCTGGTCGCCCGCCTCGTGGCCGAGGCTGTCGTTGACCACCTTGAAACCGTCCAGGTCGAGCAGGAGGACGGCGTAGCCGTATTCCGGCCGGCGCCGGGCCCGGTCCATCGCCAGCATCAGCCGGTCGCGGAACTGGCCGCGGTTGGGCAGCCCGGTCAGGTCGTCGTAGAGGGCGGCCCTCCGCAGCACTTCCTCCTGCTCGCGCAGGCTCTGGAGGACCGATTCGTGTTCCAGGGCGACGCTGAGCAGGGCCGCCCATTGGTTCATCGTCTCCCGGCCCTCGGCCAGTTCCCCCTGGACCGGCCCGACCAGGGCGAACATGCCCCAGTCGCCGTCGCCGACCTTGAGATGGGCGATGTAGATCATGTCGCCGGCGCCAGTGTCGGCCGTCGCCAGCAGACCGGGCGGCGGAAACCGCTCGATTTTGGTCCGGCCGCCGCCCGAGGTGGTGGTCCCGGCCGCCCGGTCGTAGGTCGCGATCACGTCGAGCGTGCCGCCGGTGGCGTTGCGCTGGCCCGGCCACAGCCCCAGGCAGCCGGCGCGGATGTCGGTGGCCCGCAGCCACTCCAGCGAGCGCGGGTCCCGTTCCTGGCTGCGCAACAGCTCCATGCTCACGGCGTACTGGGTGCCGAGCGCCGCCATGGCCGACCGGCCGCGTTCCGCCTCGCGCGACACCTGCGTGTGGGCCAGCACCACGAAGATCTGGTGCACGAGGTCCTCGATCGGCCGGTGCACCGTGCGGTCGCCGCCTGCCGCGAGCCGCAGCGCCCGGCCGTGGTCGCGGATCAGCCGCATCACGGCCACCGCCGCCTCGTAGTCCACCAGCCGGTGGGCGACCGGCAGCAGCATCCGGCGCAGCCCGGCACCGACCGGCGTGGGGACACCCGAGGCGGCGTCGTCGAGTGTCGAGGCGATGCTCTCGACCGACATCTCGAGTGCGGTCTTCCGGGCGTCGGAGGACGGGGACGGGGTTTCGCAGCCGACCACCGTACGGATCTGGGTCAGCAACCCCTCGCGGCCGGACCCGTCGTCGGAATGCTCGGATGCCAGCGCCAGCGGGCCCGGGCAGCCGCACGACTCGCGGATCACCAGGTGCGCCGGCATCCGGTGCTCCTCGTCCGGGACCTGCTCGCCGTTCACCAGCCGCAGTGCGAGGTTCGCGGCCAGCCGGGCGATGTCGCCGAGCGGTTGCCGCAGGGTGGTCAGGCTGGGAATGATGGCGGCGCCGCCCATCATGTCGTCGAACCCGATCACGGCCTGGTCCGCGGGCAGCTGGCAGCCCACGGCGGTGAGCGCCCGCAGGACGCCGAAGGCGTTCTCGTCGTTGCCGCACAGCACCGCCGTCGACGGGAGGCCGGCCGCCAGCATCGCCTCGGCCGCCTGCTCCCCGCCCCTCTCCTGCATGCCACCGGTGTCGAAGTGCAGCCCCTCCGGATCGAGGCGGTGCTCGTCCATGACCTCGCGGTAGGCCTCATAGCGTTCCAGAGCGTCGGACTGGCCCAGGTGCCCGGCGAACGCGATCCGGCGGTGGCCGTGCTCGATCAGATGCCGCATCGCGGCGCGGATGCCCGGTTTGTTGTCGGGCAGGACGATGGGGCAGCTCACCCCCTCGGGGCGTGCGCTGATCACGACGACGGGCCGTCCGGTCGCCTGGGCCGCCCGGAGGTAGGCCGAGCTCGCGCCGGTCAGCAACGTCACGAACCCGTCGATGTAGTCCCAGGCCACCTGGTGGGGAAACGGCGGCGGGTCCTGGAAGTCCCGGTTGAAGGTGCCCGCGTCCAGCGTCTGGATCGCGATGATCCGGCCGCCGTGCGCCGCCACCTCGGCCTGGATGCCCGCCAACAGCGCGCCGTAGTAGAAGCCGCCGAACGAGGTCGACAGCACACCTACGACCGGACCCTGTTTCCCCATGCAGCCCCTCCCGGCGCCGAGCGGACGTCCCTCCAGGCTAGAGCGGACAGCTCGACCTTTCCGGCGAATCGGGCGCGGGGCCGGGACCGCGGTCAGCCGGGCGAACCGGCGACGCCCGCGGCCTTACACCAGTTTCCGGTGTCCTGAGCCAGGACGCCGTCGTCCGCTCCCCTTCTCCTTTCGCCCCTTCTCCTCCGGGGTTTCGGCGACCCGCCATTCGGCGGAGAGATTCCGCCGGCTGGCGCTCGTCCCGCCGTGCGATCGGGTCGATCCTGGTGACAGCGATCACACGCCTGCAACGAAGGACGAACGCCGATGACACACCCGCCCGTACCCTTCGACCCCGAACTCGCCGCCGCCCTCGCCGCGCTCGGCGACCAGGTCCCCACCGCGATCACCCCCGACATGATCGCGGCCGCGCGGCAGGCGACCGACCCGGCCATGGCGCCGCCGACCGACGAGGAGCTCAGCCTCGGCGGCACCTACACGGTCGCCGAGCGGGTCGTGCCCGGCCCGGCCGACGCCCCCGACATCTCGCTGCTCATCTGCACCCCGGCCGGCGCCGACAGCGCGTGCCCGGCGATCTACTACACCCACGGCGGCGGGATGATCCTCGGCGACAACCGCAACGGCATGGCCGGCATGGTGGAGATCGCGGCCCGCTACGGCGCCGTCGTCGTCTCGGTCGAATACCGGCTCGCCCCCGAGACCCGGCACCCGGGGCCGATCGAGGACGTCTACGCCGGCCTGGTCTGGACCGCCAAGAACGCGGCCGAGCTCGGCATCGACCCCGACCGGATTCTCATCGCCGGCGGCAGCGCGGGCGGCGGCCTCACCGCGGCGCTCGGCCTGCTGGCCCGCGACCGGGGCGGCCCGGCCGTCCTCGGCCAGTTGCTGATGTGCCCGATGCTCGACGACCGCAACGACTCGGTGTCGGCCGAGCAGATGGCGGGCCGCGGCGTCTGGGACCGCACCGCCAACGCCACCGGCTGGGGAGCCCTGCTCGGCGACGCGGCCGGCGGCCCCGACGTCTCGCCGTACGCCGCGCCGGCTCGGGCGACCGACCTGTCCGGGCTGCCGCCCGCCTTCATCGACGTCGGCTCGGCCGAGACCTTCCGCGACGAGGACGTCGCCTACGCCACCGCCATCTGGCAGGCGGGCGGGCGTGCCGAACTGCACGTCTGGCCCGGCGGCTACCACGGCTTCGAGGCGTTCGCCCCGGCCGCCGCGGTCAGCCAGGACGCCAAGGCCGCCCGGCTGCGGTGGCTGGACCGCCTCTTCGCCTGACCGGGCCGCGCACCGGCAGTGGCCGATCACAGGCCAGGGCTAGGAGGATGACGGTATGAAGGATCTCGCGGTGCGGCTCGAGGCGCTGGACGCGGACGCCGGGGCCGCGCTGCGGGTCATCGCCTACTTCGACAGCCTCACCGAGTCGCGGGCCGGCCTGCAGGCGATCGTCCGCGGCGCGGCGGTGCTGGCCGGCGTTCCCGCCCGGCTCGACGACGCCGAGCGGCGGGTGCACGTGCGGATCACGCCCGCCGGGGTCAGCGAGGCCTCCGCGGAGCCGGCGGACACGGGCTGGCCGCGTACCGAAATCGGTGCGCGAGCCGTGCTCGCGCTGGAGCGGACCGGTGAGCCCGGCCCGGTCGACGCCATGATCCTGGAGCGGGCCGCCGGGGCGGCCCGGGCGGTCCTCGACCGCACCCGGGGCCGGGCCCCGGCGGAAGACCCGGCGCTGGTCGAGCTGATCGTCGACGCCGCGGCGCCGCTTTCCGTACGCGAGGTGGCCGCGCGCAAACTCGGCCTCGACGGCCCGGTGCGGGCCGCCGCCCGCCCGGCCGGCCCGCTCGTGCTGCCGGCCGGCGCCGCCGTCCCGCCCGGCCGGATCGGGCTCGGCCCCGCCGTCCCGGTCGCCGACCTGCCGGCCTCCTACGCCGCGGCCCGCGTCGCGCTGCGCTTCGCCGCCGACGGCACCGACGACGACCCCGGCCCGCCCGTCGTCGCCTACGAGTCGCTGGGCGGCCTCGCCCTGCTCGCCGCCGCGCCGCTGCCCGAGGCGATCCCCGACCTCGACGCGCTGGCCCACGCGATGGCGAGCGCGCCGTGGGCCCTGGCCACCCTGCAGGCCTTCGCCGACACGGCCAGCCTGCGCGCCGCCGCGACCGCCCTGCGGCTGCACCACTCGACGCTGCAGGACCGGATCATCCACCTCGAACACCTGCTCGGATGGCCGACGCGCACCACCGCCGGGAAGCTGCGGCTGCAAATCGCGCTGGCCCTGCGCCGCCTCGCCCGGCACCCGTGAGCTACAGCGTCTGCTCGCCCGCCCCGACCGCGATCGGCAGCGTGTTTTCCAGCTTGAACGACGGTCATGACGTTCATTTCTGAACACACGGACTGCTTCGCGGTCGCGCTCCTGCTACGGGTCCTGAACATCGCCGAGTCGACCTACTACCAGTGGGTCAAGCAGGCGAAACAGCCGTGTGACCGGGATCTGGTCGATCTCGGGCTGCTGTCCAACATTCATGAGATTTGGGAGGCTTCCGGGTTCACCTATGGCGCTGACCGGGTGCACCGGCGGCTGCGCCGCGACACGACGCGAACTCGGCTACCTCAGCCCCGACGAATACGAAACCGCCTGGCACGCCACTACCGAGCCGGATAACCTCACCCCTGCCCCGACCGGAAGCAGGTAACCACCGCTCCGTCGAAACGGGGGGGGCTCGTCCGAGACGATAGTCATAAACCCGTCGGCTTACCGGTCCGCACCGACGGTGTACGGGTCGATCCTAAACAATCTGGTTCGTCGCCGAAGCTTGGCAACGACAGCACCCGGTCTGCCTGCTCCTGTGCGGCCTCCGCCGTGGAATAGACGCCGAGCAGCTTGACGTCATCCCCGTCTGACTCGTCCCCAGTCCAGTTCCCCATCGTCGCCACGATGCCGATTCGCCGGCCATCGGTGAAACAGGCGTGCCGGACGTGCCACAGCAGGAGGGTGCGTACCGAGATCGGCACAGTCCCCGGAGGCCATCGGCCGTCAGTTGAGGCTTGGCGTCAACATCGCTGCAGGAACCGTCCTTCTGTCGTGGGACTGCCCGGCGGCCGCAGAACCGGTTAACCGAGACTCGATTCGGTCTATTCGCATTCATCCAGAACGGATACAGCCTTTCGACCGACTCCCTGACGTGACGTCTAGAAGACCGGTTCGTTCATTGCCTCTCCGTCGACGAATCCTCCGGGGAGGCGGGATGCGGGCGCGTCGTCGTGGCTCATGGATTGCAGGACCTGAGCCCCGTACTGATCGTCGGCCCGCAGGACGAGGGACTCTGTGTCGGTGGCCGGCCAGACTTCCAGGCGGTAGGTCTCGGTGAGCGGTGTGGTGCCGTCGATGTCGGTGTCTCGGCCGGTGGCGTAAGCCCTGATCCGGTAGGTGCCTCGTCCGGCAGGGGTGAGGGCCGGGCCTTCGGGGTCGGTGTCGTACGACCGCAGGCGGAGCTTGCCGCGTTTGGTGACCACGGCGACTTCGGCGATGCTCTCCCAGTTGTTGCTGGTGTCCGGCGGTGGCGCTTCGGTGAAGGTGACGATTTGGACGTTGACCAAACCGCTGTGGATGCCGGTATACACGAAGGCGCCGCCGGGGAACGGGTGGATGAGGCCGTTGGGGGGTGCGGGCAGGTCCAAGGGCCACTCGGCCTTGTTGTCGATGACGCCGAAGGCGTGGTAGGTGACGTGTAGTTCGGTGTTCACGCAGCTCCTTGATCGATGGTTACCGGTTGGAGCCCGTCCAGCGTGAACGGGCTCCAACCGGCTCTATGGTGCGGCGTTGACCCGGAACTTGTCCTGTCTCATCAGGCGCTGTGACGAGCAGAAGGTCTGCAGAACACGCCCACCTTTCTGGCTCTGCTTATCGTCGATCATGCAGACGCTGTGACCTCTCGGCCCCGATCCGGTCACGGTAACGCCGGGAATCGCGCATCCCACGTGTGCGCGCGCCGAACCGCCGTTGAGCGAGGCGCCTTGGTACCTGCTGGCGAACGGGTATTCGCCCAGGACTTTCCGCTCGGTCGCGGGTAGCGCCGCGGGCAGGCGACAGATTGGCGACCTTGCCGTTCTCGTCGGGCACGCAGGTCTCGTCTCAGGACTCCGGGACGAAAATCGCCAGTCCAGCACCGCCGACGCCGCATCCGTGGCGGCGTGAACGCTGACCGCGATCTGGCAGTTGCCGACCTTACCGAGGGTTCCGGAGTACTGCCGGGCCACACACGCCGACGCCGGCCCGTTCTTGGCGAACCGGCACGCACTCACTCACACACCGATGGGGTCCGCCGCCGCCCACGGCGCACTCAGCCGCGTCCTGATGTGTTCGATGAGCGGCCGCAGCCCGCAGCACTCGTCCCGATGCCCGGGATGGTGCCGCCGCGACACGTACCGCTCGTGCGGGCACCAGCCGTTGCAGACGGCGTACTCGGGGCAGCGCCGCATCCGTTCGTGCGCGGCCGCCTCCTCCGCCCGCAGCGCGGCCATGGCCGGGCCTGCACGCATCGCCGCGAAGGAGTCAATCTCCACGTGGCCTAGGGTGTAGCGGTCGTCGCCGCGGAACAGGTCGCAGTGTGCGACCTCGCCCGACGGCTCGACGAGGTAGAACGAGCCCAGACAGCCGCCGGCGAGGGTGCAGCTGCCGGCCGCGCCGAGCCGGATCCGGTTCTCGACCGACCGCAGCTCCCGGACGTCGATCGCCGCGTCGCCCCGCTCCCGCCAGCAGTCGTACAGCTCCGCGAGGAACGCCGTCGTGCGCTGCGGGTCGAGGTAGCCGGCGATCGGTGTGCCGGGCCGGGCGTTCGGCTGGTTGACGGGCTTCACGCTGAGCAGCGAGTAGCGGGTGACGCCCAGCGCGGCCATCGCCTCCAGCGTGACCCGGGCACCGGCCCGGACGGCCTCCTCACCCAGCACCATCAGCACGGTGAAGTCCACACCATGGCGGCGCAGCACGGCGATTCCCGCCTCCACGTCGGCGAACGTCGGCCGCCCCGAGACCGTTCGCCGGTGCCGGTCGTGGATGTGCGGCGGGCCGTCGAGACTGATGCCGACCCCGAAGCCGTACGCGGCCAGGAACCGCGCCCAGGCGTCCGTCAGCCGCGTGCCGTTGGTCTGGATGATGTTGCGCACTGACTGGCCGGGGCGGCGCAGGCGCTGCTGCAGGAAGATCGCCCTGCGGTAGAAGTCCATCGGCAGCAGCGTGGTCTCGCCGCCGTGCCAGATGAAGTCCACCGAGCCGTGCTCGGGGTCCCCCAGCGCCCGCGCGACGAGCGCCGCCAGGACCGGCAGTCGCATGGTCTGCCCGGGGCCCGCCGCCCAGTCGTGACAGTACGTGCAGCGGAGGTTGCACAGCCGGGTCGCCTTGACGATGAGCCCGACGTTCCTCATGCCGGCCGCCCCGCGCCCGGCCCGGCGGCACCGGCGACCACGGCGGCCTCCTCGGCGCTGAGCAGCCCGACCGGTTCGAGGAACCGCATGCGCTCCATCGGGTCCATCGAACCGGCGAGCAGCCGCTCAAGCAGGACCCGCTCGGCCGGCCGGAGCTGGTCGGCCCACCTGCCGAGCCGCCGCGCCAGCGACGCTGCGTCCGCCGGGCTCGCCCCGGTGACCCGCAGCCCGGCGCTCATCCGCTCTTCTTCCACGGTTCGGAGGACTTCTGCCAGCGGTCAGGCTCCGGCTTCCTGTCCCCGGTGGCCGACGGGGCCTGGAGCGCGCCGGCTTCGACCAGCTCGCGCAGGAAGGGCCCGACGACCTCGTCGAGTCCTTGCTCCGCCGGGAATGTGAAGTCGATCCCCTCGTCCCGGTCGGGTCCACGCCCGGCGGAGCGTTCCAGCACGAGCCGCAGGAGTGCCTTCTCTCCCGGCGGCAGCGCGTCGGCCCAGGCGTTGAGCTTGGTGAGGAAGCTGTGCAGCTCGGCGTCGTCGATCGCTTCGTCCGAGGCTGTGGACATGATTGCTCCTCATTGCATAGCGTGCCGGTTCTGCAACACAACGTAATGCAGGGCGCGGCGATTCGCTCGTTTTTCGAGCCGCCGTCGTCACAGCGCCGCTGGCGAGCGGCGGCGCCGACGTTGCGCTCGTAGGCGACCGAGGCGACCGTAATGCGCAGCCGGTCAAACCCGGTGTCATCGCCGATCAGCAGCCCGTTCCGGCGACCGGAGCGCTCGATCCCATGGTCACGCACACCAGCCCGACCGCCGTTGCAGTGCTAACTAGAGGTTGTGCACGGCCAGCACGTCCGCCAGGGCCTTCGCAGGGACGCCGCGGCCGTCGGGACGCGGCCAGTGCACGCTGACCTCGTCGAAGCCCAGCGCGGCGAGGCGGCCGACGGTGTCGGCGTAGCGGTCGCGGCTCTCGAACGGCCAGTACGACTCGAGGCCCACGTTGACGATCCGGCGGATCCGGCGGCCCTCGAGCACCGCGTCGAGCTGCCCGGACTGCTTCTCGAGGGCGGCGAACCACTCCTCGGGGCTCACGGCGGGACCGTACGGGCCGTACGTGACCCAGGCCTGGCCGTGCCTGGCGACCAGGCCCAGCGAGCGCGGACCGGTGCCGGCCACGGTGAACGGCACCCGCGGCGTCTGCACACAGCCGGGCAGCTGGTGGGCGTCGACCGCGTGGTAGCGCTCGCCGTGGGCGGTGACGACGGGCTCGACCAGCAGCTTGTCGAGCAGCCCGATCCACTCGGCGAAGCGGTCCATGCGCTCGCGCGGGGTCAGCCGCGGCTCGCCCAGCACCAGCGCGTCCAGGCTCTCGGTGCCGGCGCCCAGGCCGACCTCGAGGCGGCCGCCGCTGAGCTGGTCGAGGGTCATCAGCTCCTTGGCGAACGGCACCGGGTGGCGGTAGTTGGGCGTGGCGACCTGCACGCCGAGGCGGACCCGCTCGGTGGCCCCGGCCGCGGCGGCGAGCAGCGGCACGCAGCCGTACCAGGGGTTGTCGCGCAGCAGCGGCCAGGTCAGGTGGTCGTACGTCCAGACGGTGTGCACCCCGGCCCGCTCCGCCTCGACCACCTCGGCCAGCCAGGCGCTCGTGGGGTGGCGGTCGGGAAGCACCAGCACCGACAGATCGGTCATCCCAGCGCCTCCACCACTGCGGCCGCGATCACGAGGTCCTCCCAGCCCATCCCCACGGTCTTGATCAGCCTGGGCCGGGCGGGGATGGTTCCCCGGACCAGGTCGGCGAAGGTCACGAGCTCAGTCTCGTCGAGGCCGGCCTGAATGATGTCACCGGCTTCCCGTACGGCCACCGCGCGCGACTCGACCAGCGCGCCGCAGCGTCGCACGGTCTCGGTGTCGACCTCGCGGGCCTCGGGCTCGTGCGAGCCGACGGCGACCACGACAGCGCCTGGTTTCAGCCGGCGACCGTCGAAGAGCGGCTCGCGCGCGGTGGTGCAGCAGGCCACGATGTCGGCGTCGGCCACCGCGTCCGCGTCGGCCACCTCGGCCTTGGCGATCTCCCCGGCGAATCGGGTGGTCCGCTCGTGGCTGCGCCCGACGACTCGTACGGAGTCAATGGGACGCACCGCCCGCAGCGCCTCGATGTGACCGCGCGCCTGCGGACCTGTGCCGAAGACGACGAGCTTGCGGACGCCGGGCGGCGCGACGAGGTCGACACCGAGCGCCGAGACGGCCGGGGTGCGCAACAAGGTGAGCGCGGCGCCGTCGAGCACGGCCCGCGGCGCCAGCGTGGGCGCGTCGAACAGCACGTACGTGCCGTGGATGCGGGGCAGGCCACGGGCCGGGTTGCCGGGAGCGATGCCGACCAGTTTGACGCCGGCGATGCGATCGTCACCGGACGGCATGATGAGCACCTCGCCGCCGCCGAGCGCCACTCGCGAGCGGGCCGGCTCGGACTCGGGGTCGAGACCGCCGCCGAGGGCCTCGCGCAGAGCCTCGACCGCGCGCGGAAAGCCCAGCGCGAGCACCTGTTCGGCCGAGATCATGCGCTGTACCATGTCACATACCACCGAGGGAGGCAACAGACATGACGTCACCGGTCATCGGCCCGCTGCGCACGGCCGGCAGCTTCCGCCAGCACGTGGAGGACGCGGTGGCCGCCGCCATTGTCTCCGGCGAGTTCGCCCCGGGCACGATGCTCACGGCCCCCACCCTGGCCGCCCGGTTCGACGTCTCCGCCACGCCCGTACGCGAAGCCCTGCTGAACCTCGAGAAGCGCGGCTTCGTCGAGATCGCCCGCAACAAGGGCTTCCGGGTCACCCAGGTCAGCGAGCACGACCTCACCGAGATCGTGCAGATCCGCCAGTGGCTCGAGGCCCCACCGATGCGGCTGCTGGCCGGCGCCCTGACCGTGCCCGACCTGTCCCGGCTGCGCGCCGAGGCCGAGGCGATCGTGATCAGCGCCGCCGCGTCCGACCTGCCGACCTACCTGGCCGCCGACACGACGTTCCACCTGCATCTGCTCAGTCTCACCGGCAACGACCGGCTGGTCACGCTGGTCGGCGATCTGCGCCAGCAGACCCGCCTGGTCGGGCTGGCCACCATGCTCGGCTCGCCCGAACTGGCCGAGTCGTCGGCCGAGCACCTCACGCTGCTCGATCTGCTCGAAGGGGGCGACGGCGCCGCCGCCGAAGAGCTGATGCGCCGCCACCTCGGCCACGTCACCGGCTGGTGGAGCGGGCGGGCCGAGCAGTGAAGGTGATCGTGGTGGGCGCCGGCATCGTCGGAGCCGCCATCGCCCGTGAGCTGGCGGCCGCCGGGGTATCGGTGACCGTCCTCGACCGCTCGGCGTCGGCCGGCGGCACCTCGGCCGCCGGCGAGGGCAACCTGCTGGTCTCCGACAAGGGTCCCGGCGCCGAACTGTCCCTGGCGCTGCGATCGCTCACGCTGTGGCGTTCGATCCTGCCGGAGATCTCGGACGGCTTCCCCTCGATCGAGTACGAGGCCAAGGGCGGCCTGGTGGTCGCCACGACTCCCGCCGGTGCGAGCGCTCTGCACGCCTTCGCGGACACTCAGCGGGCAGCGGGCGTCTCAGCTTCCGCCGTCAATGGCCTCGACTACGAGCCCGACCTCAACCCCGCCCACACCGCGGCGGTCTTCTACCCCCAGGACGCGCAGGTGCAGCCCGCGATCGCGACCGAGGCCCTGCTGGCGGCCGCCCGCCGCCGCGGCGCGGTCGTACGCCAGGGGGTCGAGGTTCTCGGTCCGGTACACAGCGGCGAGCGGCTCACCGGCGTGCTCACTTCGGAGGGCGAGTTCCGCGCCGATCACGTGGTGGTGGCGGCCGGCCCGTGGTCGGGCGAGACGGCGCGACGACTGGGCGTCGACCTGCCCGTACGCCCCCGCCGCGGCACGATCCTGGTCACCACCCGGATGCGCCGACGGATCCACCACAAGGTCTACGACGCCGACTACGTGGGCGCGGTCGGCTCGAACGACGCCGCCTTGCAGACGTCCAGCGTGGTCGAGTCGACCGCGGCCGGCACCGTCCTGATCGGCTCGTCCCGCGAACGCCGCGGCTTCGACGAGCGGATCGAGGCCCGGGTGCTGTCCGCCGTCGCCGCCAAGGCCCTCGTGCTGTTCCCGTTCCTGACCGACGTGGCGGTGATGCGAGCGTACGGCGGCTTCCGCCCCTTCGTCCCCGACCACCTGCCGGTCATCGGCCCCGACCCCCGCCGACCCGGCCTGTGGCACGCAACCGGCCACGAGGGCGCCGGCATAGTCCTCTCCACCGCCACCGGCGAACTGCTCACCGACCTGCTGCTGAACCGCCCGCCACACGTGGACGCCGCCGCCTTCGCCGTCGACCGCCCCACCCTGCTCCCCCACTTGCAGCCCGCACGCGGCTGAACCCGCCACCGCCGTAGGCGCCTCTCCTCGGCCGGGTGATGGCTTCATCGGCCTGACCCAGCGGTCAGCCCGGCCGTGTCGCGGTCGGGTTCGAGTCCCGCCGCTCCTTCGCGGGAACCCAGGGGGTGCAAGGCGCTGCGCGAACCTCGCGGCCGCTCGGCCGAGCCAGGGCGCGCTCGCGACGATCGGGCTGCCACTGTCAGGTGGGTCGGCTTTGAGTCTGCTGCTTTTCTTGCGGTCGCTCTCGCCGTCCGGCTGTAGTGTGTGACATACTACTGAAGTGACAGCGACCGGACCGGCTTCCATGGAAACCCAGTACGATCCGGTGCGACCTGGGGAAACGTCGCCAATCACGATCATTGTCGATGGGACTCCGGTGCGTGGACTGAACGGACAGACGGTGGCCGGGGTCCTCATGGGGGCCGGGCGGCTCGCCTGGCGCACGACGCGCAACGGGCGGCCGCGCGGCGTCTTCTGCGGCATCGGGGTCTGCCACGACTGCCTCGTCGCCGTGAACGGCCTCTCCGACGTCCGCGCCTGCCAACGCCGAGCAGCCGACGGCGACTCCATCTCGACTGAGGCGCAGGCATGAGCGCCGCCGGCATGACGGTGGAGACCCCCGATGTGCTTGTCGTCGGGGCGGGGCCGGCGGGGCTTGCCGCTGCGGATGCCGCGCGGAACGCGGGCGCCCGGGTTGTGCTGCTTGATGCAGCCGGCGACGCGGGCGGCCAGTACTGGCGGCACCTCCCGGCCGAGCGGCCGGCGGCCAACGAGCGAATCCTGCACCACGGCTGGGACAGGTTCACGGCGCTGCGCGGGCAGGAGATTCTGACCGACGCGCAGGTCTGGCTGGCCGAGCGTCACGACGACCGCCCGCCCACGCTGCACGTGCTCGTCGGGCCGGCGGACGGCCGTGACCGCGTACCGCGAACATTCGCTCCGAAGGCACTGGTTCTCGCCACGGGCGCGTACGAACGCACCCTCCCCTTCCCCGGCTGGGACCTGCCCGGCGTCTTCACCGCGGGCGCGGCCCAGGCCCTCGCCAAGTCGGAGCGCGTCGCCGTCGGCCGCCGCGTGCTCGTCGCCGGCGCCGGCCCGTTCCTGCTGCCCGTCGCTTCGAGCCTCATCCGTACCGGCGCCGAGGTGGTCGGTGTGCTCGAGGCCAACGGCTGGCCGCGTCTGGGCAGGGGCTGGAGCCGCCGACCGACCGAGCTCCTGGCCACCCGGCACAAGACCGGCGAGCTGGCGGGCTACGTCCGGGACCTGGCCCGCCACCGCATTCCCTACCGCGCGGCCACCGCCGTCGTCGCCGCGCACGGCGCCGGGCAAGTCAGCTCGGTGACCGTCGCCCGCCTCGACCCGCGGTGGGCGCCCATCCCCGGCACGTCCCGTGACATCAGCGTCGACGCTGTCTGTGTCAGCCACGGCTTCGTACCCCGGGTCGAGCTCGCCGTCTCGGCCGGGTGCGGCCTCGACGCGTACGGCGCCGTGGTGACCGACCACGACGGCCGGACCACCGTCCCGGGGGTCTATGCCGCCGGCGAGATCACCGGCATCGGCGGCGCCGACCTGGCCCTGGCCGAGGGCGTCGTGGCCGGCCTGGCCGCGGCCGGCGCGACCGCCTCCGACGCCCAGCGTCGCTCGCTGAGCGAGAACCAGCGCTTCGCCGCCCGTCTGGAAGCCGCGCACGGCATCCGCCCGGGCTGGGTGGGCTGGCTCGGCGACGACACCACCGTCTGCCGCTGCGAAGAGGTCACGGCCGGCGACCTGCGGGCCGGCGCGGCCGCCACCGGGTCGCGCGGCCTGCGCTCACTCAGGCTCAGCACCCGCGCCGGCCTGGGCGTCTGCCAGGGCCGCGTCTGCGGGCGCACCGTCGAAGAACTGCTGCATCGCCACACCGGCGGCCTGCTCGACCCGGGCCGCACGGAACAACGCCCCCTCGCGGCTTTCGTCCGGCTCGGCGAGCTGGCCGCCGCTGAAGAACAGGAGCACTCATGACCACCGCCCTCCGCGGCGTCGTCGTCGCCACCGCCCTGCCGTACAAGGAAGATCCGTCCGCCCCGGCCGGCCTCGCCGTCGACTTCGACCGGTACGCCGAGCACGTCGACTGGCTGATGAGCAACGGCTGCCACGGTGTCGGCCCCAACGGGTCGCTCGGCGAGTACTCGTCGCTCACCGACGAGGAGCGGCGCCGCGTCGTTCAAGTCGCCGTCGAGGCGGTCGGCGGGCGCGGCACGGTGATCGCCGGCGTACACGGACCGGGGTGGCACCAGGCGAAGAAGTGGGCCGAGATCGCCGGTGAGGACGGCGCGACCGGCGTGCTCGCTCTGCCGCCGACCATGTACCGGGCCAGCAACAGCCAGGTGGTCGAGCACTACACGAAGATCGCCGAGGCCGGGCTGCCGATGATGATCTACAACAACCCGTTCGACACCAAGGTCGACCTGGTGCCCGACCTGGTCGCCGAGATCGCTCGGATCCCGCAGGTGGTGGCGATCAAGGAGTTCACCGGGGACGTGCGGCGGCTGTTCGAGATCCGTGAGAAGTGCGAGATCGACGTGGTCGCCGGAGCCGACGACGTACTGTTCGAACTGATGGCTGACGGCGCGGTGGGCTGGTTCGCCGGGTTCCCCAACGTGTTCCCGGCCGAGTCCCGGCGGCTCTACGACCTCATGCTCGACGGGAAGTTCCTCGAGGCGCGCGAGCTCTACCAGCACCTGGTGGCCGTGTTCCGCTGGGATTCCCGTACGGAGTTCGTGCAGGCCATCAAGCTCAGCATGGACCTCATCGGCCGGTACGGCGGCCCGTGCCGTCCGCCCCGCGGCCCGCTCACCCCGGAGCACCGCGCCCAGATCGAGGCCGAGACCAAGCGGGCCGTCGAAGCGCTGGCGGGCTGACATGCGGGCCTCGCGGATGTTCACCGCCGTCGACTCGCACACCGAGGGCATGCCGACCCGGGTTGTCACCGCCGGCGTCGGCACCATCCCCGGGGCGACCATGAACGAGCGGCGCCTGCACTTCATCGAGCACTTGGACGACGTACGCAAGCTGCTGATGAACGAGCCTCGCGGGCACGCCGCGATGAGCGGGGCCATCCTGCAGCCGCCGACGCGCGCGGACGCCGACTTCGGTGTTGTCTACATCGAGGTGTCGGGCTGCCTGCCGATGTGCGGGCACGGCACGATCGGGGTCGCCACCGTGCTCGTCGAGACCGGCATGGTGGCGGTCACCGAGCCCGTCACCACGATCCGGTTGGACACCCCGGCCGGGCTCGTGGTGGCCACGGTTCAGGTCAGGGACGGTCACGCCGAGTCGGTGACGCTGGAGAACGTGCCCGCGTACGTGGAACGCCTGGACGCGACGATCGACGTGCCAGGCCTGGGCTCGGTGCCCTACAGCCTGGCCTTCGGCGGCAACTTCTACGCGATGGTCGACCTGGACGCGGTCGGGCTGCCCTTCGACCGTACGCGGCAACGCGACATCCTCGACGCCGGGCTGGCCATCATGGACGCGATCAACACCCAGGACCCGCCCAAGCACCCGCTCATCGACGGCGTCGACCACTGCCACCACGTCGAGTTCATCGCGCCCGGCTCCGGCGCCCGTCACTCGCGCCACGCGATGGCCATTTACCCGGGCTGGTTCGACCGGTCCCCCTGCGGCACCGGCACCTCGGCCCGCATGGCCGAGCTGTGGGCGCGGGGCGAACTGGCGATCGGCGACGACTTCGTCAACGAGTCGTTCATCGGCAGCCGTTTCACCGGCCGCCTCATCTCCGAGACCACTGTGGCCGGCCGGCCCGCGGTCGTCCCCACCATCACCGGCCGTGCCTGGGTGACCGGCCTCGGACAGTATCTGCTCGACCCCTCCGACCCGTACCCGACCGGCTTCGCCTTCTGAGGTGTATTCATGAGCTCAGTTCTCGCCGCCGCCGCGGCGGCCTCCCCCGTCCTCGCCACCATGCCGCCACGGCAGCGGGCCGAGGCCCTCGTGGCCGCGGCCGACGCGCTCCTCGCCGCTGCCGACGAGCTGGTGCCCCTGGCCATGGAGGAGACCGGCCTGGCCGAGCCGCGCCTGCGCGGTGAGATCAAGCGGACGGCGGTGCAACTCAAGCTGTTCGCCGACGTCGCGGCGGCCGGTGAGTTCCTGGGCGTACGCCTCGACGCCGCCGACCCCGACTTCGTGCTGGGACCCCGCCCCGATCTGCGCCGCTACCTGGTGCCGCTGGGCCCGGTGCTGAACTTCGCGGCCGGCAACTTCCCGTTCGCGTTCTCGGTGGCCGGCGGCGACACCGCTTCGGCCCTGGCTGCCGGCTGCCCGGTCGTCGTCAAGGCCCACCCCGGCCACCCGCGCCTGTCCGACCGCACGGCGCAGATCGTCAGCGCCGCGCTGCCGCCGGGGGCGCTGGGCGTCATCCACGGTCAGGAAGAAGGCGTGGCCGCCCTGCGTGACGAGCGCATCGCCGCCGCCAGCTTCACCGGGTCCCTGGCCGGCGGCCGGGCCCTGGCCGAGATCGCCGCCGCCCGCCCCCACCCCATCCCGTTCTACGGCGAGCTGGGCAGCCTGAACCCCGTCGTGGTCACCCCTGACGCCCTGGCCGAGCGCGCGTCCGCCATCGCCCAGGGCTTCGCGGCTAGCGTGTCCGGGTCGGCCGGTCAGCTCTGCACCAAGCCCGGCCTGCTCTTCGTACCGGTCGAATTCGCCGCCGCTGAGGCCTTCGAAGGCGTTGCCCCGCACCCCTTGCTGCACCCCGGCATCGTCGACGGCTACACCCGCCGCCGCGCCGAGATCCTCGAGACACCCGGCGTGACGGTTGCGGTCGAGGGCGCCGTGACGGACGACGGCGTGACCCCCACGTTGGTCGAAACCGACCTGGCGACCCTGCTCAAGCACCGCGACACGCTGCTGCAGGAGGCGTTCGGCCCGCTGTCGGCCGTCGTCCGCTACACCCCCGGCGAGTCGTTGGGCGCGGCGCTGACCGAACTGGTGGAAGGCTCCCTGACAGCCGGTGTCCACATCGGCGCCGGCGAGGACTCCCCGTGGCTGCGCGAGCTGGTGGCAGCGCTGCAGGCCTTGTCGGGCCGGGTGCTCTTCAACGGTTGGCCCACCGGCGTGGCGGTGACCCCCGCCATGCAGCACGGCGGCCCGTTCCCCGCCGCCACGAACCCGACCACCACCTCGGTCGGCACGGCCGCGATCACCCGTTTCCTGCGCCCGGTCGTCTACCAGGACTGCCCGCAGTCCCTGCTCCCCGAGCCGCTGCGCGATGACAACCCGTGGAACGTCCCGCAGCACCGCTCCCCCGCCGGCGAATCCTCGACCTGGGGTTCACTGGCCGCCTGAGCCGACGAGGAGCGGGACGGCTGGCGGGAAGTGTCGCTCCGCGCCTTCGGCACGCAAACGGGCTGAGCCCCGGCGCAGGCCGTGACGGCCTGCCCGAACGGCCCGGAGCATCGTGCTCCGGGCCCTTCCGCACGGCAGTTCTCAGGCGCCTATGCCGTACCGGTTGCGGGCGGCGTCGGCGGTGATGTTGCGGTCGAGCACGTCGGCCCGTACGTCGTCGGCCGCACGCTCGGTCGGGTCGCCGTAGCCGCCCCCGCCGCCGGTCGCGCAGCGCACCACGTCGCCCTTCTTCAGGGACATTCCGTTGATCTTCAGGATGCGGCGCTCGTCCTCGCGGCCCGGATTGACGACGACCTCGGGACCGACCGCGTCCTCGCCGCCGAACAGGCCCCAGGCGGGTTGGCGGGAACGCTCGAACCACAGCGAGACGGTCAGGTCGGTCTGCGCCTCGTACTCCCGGATCACGCCGTTGCCGCCGCGCCACCGGCCCGAGCCGCCCGAGTCGGGCCGGATCCGGTACTCGTTGATCCGCCACGGGTAGCGGGTCTCGTGCACCTCGATCGGGATGTCCTTGAGCGAGCCGTTCACGTTGTTGATCAGCGCACTCTCGCCGTCCGAGCCGTTCCAGGCGCCCCAGCCGCCGATGGTGGCCTCGAGGCTGACGAACTCGCGGTTCACCCGCGGGTCGGTGCCGGCCGACAGGATGATCATCGAGTCGCCGTGGCTGGCCCCGGCCACCTGGTCGGGCATGGCCGGCGCGAGCGCCCGGGCCACCATGTCGATCAGCAGGCCGAGGTGCGAGAAGTACCACTGACAGGCGGCGGGCGACCGGGCGCCGAGCACCGAGCCCTCGCGTACCTGGGTGGTCATCGACCGGAACGAGCCGCCGTTGCCCGGCAGGTCGGGGCTGACCAGCAGCTTGTAGCCGACCCGGAGCGCCGAGACAGCCTGCGAGACGCCGCAGTTGACCGGGCCCACCGTCTGGTCGGCCGACTCGGTCACGTCGAAGTCGATCTGCTCGCCGGACACGGTTATCCGCAGCCGGATCGGCACCGGGGTGTCGAGGTCGATGCCGTCGTTGTCGAGCACACCCTCGGCGCTGTAGACGCCGTCCGGGATCTTGGCGATGACCGCACGCTCGAGCAGCTCGGTCTGGTGGAAGATCTCGTCGCGCGCCGCCTCCAGCGTGCTCAGCCCGAACCGCCGTACGATCTCCTGAAGCCGCCGCTCCCCCATCTGGATGCAGGCCATCATCGCGTGCATGTCCCCCGTGGTCGGGTAGGGGAACCGGACGTTGGTGGCGATCGTGTCGGTGACCGAACGCTCCTCGACGCCGCCCGAGACCAGCTTCTGCGGGCCGAGGCGCAGCCCCTCCTGGAAGATGTTGACCGAGTCCATCGAGCCGCCCGGGTCCTTGGATCCCACGTCGATCCAGTGGGCGCGCGAGGCGGTGAAGCCGACCAGCGTCTCGTCGACGAAGACCGGGCCGAAGATGGTCACGTCGTTGAGGTGCGTGCCGCCCAGGTAGCTGTCGTTGAGGATCCACACGTCGCCCGGCTGCCACACCTCGCGGCCGAACCGCTCCTCGGTGGCCAGGGTGCAGGTCTCCAGGTTGCCCAGGAAGATCGGCAGGCCGGCCGACTGGCCCAGCACCTGGTGGTCGGCGTCGAGCAGGGCCACCACACAGTCGCCGCACTCGTAGATGATCGGCGTGTAGGCCGAACGGATCAGCGTGGCGTTCATGTCGTCCGCGGCCGCGTTGAGCGCGTTGCGGATGATCTCGACGGTTACCGGGTCGATGGTCACTGGCCGTCCTTCCGAGAGATGATCAGCGAGCCGATGTCGTCCACGTTCACGGCGTACCCGGGCGGCACGACCGTGGTGGCGGTGTCCTCGACGACCACGGCCGGGCCGTCGAACGTGTGGCCCACGAAGAGGTGGTCGCGGCGGGCCACGAGGGTGTCCTGTGCCTCACCGTCGAAAACCACCGTGCGGATCTCGTGGGCGAACTCCGGCGTGTCAGCCGCAGGCCACTTCTGCGGGTCGGGCCGGCCCAGGTCGCCGAAGGCGGCTGCGCGGAGGGCGACGAACTCGATCGGCGCGCCCAGGTTCGCGTGGCCGTACCGGCTCTTGTGCAGGTCGGCGAAGCGCTGCGCCACATCGGCGAGGAACGTCTCGCCCAGCGGCTCGTCGGCGCCGGTGAGCGGCACGGTCAGTGTGTACTCCTGGGCCGCATACCGGATGTCGACCGCATGGCTGGCATGCCGCGCGTCGCCGGCGACGCCCTCGCGGTCGAGCCCGTCGAGGCCGTCCTTCTCCACACGGGCCAGCGTCGCGGCCATGTCGGCGGTGTCGAGGTCCTGATCCAGATAGAAGTACGGCTCGGTGTAGTCCTGCCGGATCTGGGTCTGGAGCATGCCCCAGGCAGAGAACGCGCCCGGGAACCGCGGCACCACCGTCTCGGCGATGCCCAGCTCGCGGGCCAGGAACACGGCGTGCATCGGGCCGGCCCCGCCGAAAGCGACCAGCGCCGAGTCGCGGGGCTCGATGCCGCGCGAGACGGTGATGGTGCGGATCGCCTGCGCCATCTTGGAGTTGGCCACGTCGCAGATGCCCTCGGCCATGGACGTCGTGGTCATGCCGAACACCTCGGCCAGCCCGTCGACGGCCTTCTCCGCCGCCTGGACGTCGAGGGTCATCTGCCCACCGGCGAAGCCCTGCGGGTCGATGCGGCCGAGCACCAGGTTGGCGTCGGTCACCGTGGGCTCGGTGCCGCCGCGGCCGTAGCAGGCCGGTCCGGGCCGGGCGCCCGCGCTGCGCGGTCCGACACGCAGACCGCCGGCCTCGGCCCAGGCGACCGAGCCGCCGCCGGCGCCCACGGTGTGGATGTTGACCACGCTCATCAGCATCGGCAGGCCCTCAAGCTGAGCCTCGGCCGACACGTCGGGCTCGCCGTCGACAATCAGCGACACGTCGAAGCTGGTGCCGCCCATGTCGATGCCGATCAGGTGCGGGCGGCCGGTCTGCCGGGACAACTCCGCGCCGGCGATCGCGCCGCCGACAGGGCCGGACAGCAGCGTCTGGAGCGGGCGGCGGCGGGCCGACTCCGCGGTCAGGATGCCACCGGACGACTGCATGACGTGCAGTGGCACGCGCAGCCCGCGCGCGTCGAGGCGGCCCTCCAGGTCGAGCAGATAATTCCGTACGATCGGGCCGGTGTACGCCTCGACCACGGCGGACGAGGTGCGTTCGTACTCGCGCCATTCCTTCGCCGCCTCGTGCGAGACCGACACCGTGACGTCGTCGCCCAGCTCGTCCTGGAGGATCTCGCGGGCCCGCAGCTCGTGCGCCGGGTTCTTGTAGCTGAACAGGAACGCCACCGCGATCGCGCCGTGCCCGCCGGCGCGGGCCTTCCGAGCGGCGGCGCGTACGGCGTCCTCGTCGAGCGGGGTGAGCTCGGCGCCGTCGGCGGCGATGCGGCCGCCGATGCCGAGGACGTCGCGGCGGGGCACGAGCGGCGTCGGCTTGCGGTAGTGCAGGTCGTACAGCCGGGCCCGCGGTCCCCGGGCGATGTGGTACGTGTCCTCGGTCCCGGCCGTGCCGAGCAGCAGCACGGGCACGCCGCGCCGCTCGAGGAAGGCGTTCAGGCCCTGCGTGGTGCCGTGCACGAGGAAGTCGATGCCGGACGGCTCGTCGACCACCGCGTCCAGGCCGGCCAGCACGCCCTCGCTGAGATCGCCGGGCGTGGTCGAGGCCTTGGTCGCCGCGAACGCGCCGCTCTGCTGGTCGTACGTCACGACATCGGTGAACGTGCCCCCGATGTCCATCGCGACTCGATACCGCCCCATGTCATCTCCCTCGCGTCCAGGCCGGTCAGGTAAGGCGCAAGGTAGGGGGCGGCGGTACGCCGGGAGTGTGCGCACGGCATAGCGCCCGGGTGGCTGCGCGTGCGGCGCGCACGATCGGCGCCCGGTGGCCCCGGGCAGGATGCCCCGAAACCGGTGATCCCCTGGGAGGCCCTGTGACCAGCACCGACAAGCGGGACCGGACGGCCGAGATCGCGGCCGCCGCCGATGCCGTCGTATCCGGCACCGGACTGGTGACCGTCGATGCGGGCCGGACCGGCCGGCGCATCGATTTTGTGCCGTCAGCGCCGTCCGGCGGCTGGTCGCCCGAGGTGCGCGGCGACACGCTTCTGGTCGAGCTCGGCGCTTCCCCGACCCGGGAGTCGGCGCGCCGGGCCGCGATCACCGCCGGCGCCCGCCTGCGAGACGGGGACGCCGTAACCGTGTCGGCCCCGCCCGAGCTGACCGGGCCGATCATCGACGGTCTGATCACCGGCAGCCCGCCCGGCGCCGCGGTCACCCTGCTCGTCGACAGGCCCCAGCTACCGGCCGCGCTGCGCGGGCAACTGGCAGCCGACGTCGCGCGTCTGGCCCGGCTCCTGGTCAGCGCGCCGGCCAACCTGCTCACCCCGGGCGTCGCAGCCGGCTGGGCCGCCCGGATCGCCGAGAACGCGGGCCTGACCTGCACCGTTCGCGGCCCCGACGAGGTGCGGGCGCAGGGTTTCGGCGCGCTGGCCGCGATCGGTGGCGGCTCCGCCGACGGCCCGTACCTGGTGACGCTCGACCATCTGCCGGAGGCCGGCGCCCCCGAGGTCGTGCTGGTCGGCAAGGGCATCACGTTCGACAGCGGCGGCCTGTCGCTGAAGTCGCCCGCGGCCATGCAGAGCATGCGCCTGGACGTCGCGGGCGCGGTCACCGTGCTCGCCGTGATGGCCGCTCTGCGCCGGGCGGGCTGCTCGATCCCCGTACGCGCGGTGTTGCCTTTCGCCGAGAACCTGCCCGGCCCCGGCGCCGCCCGGCCCGGCGACATCGTCACCGCCTGGAACGGCACCGAGATCCAGATTTTGGACACCGACTTCGAGGGCCGCGTCATCCTGGCCGATGCGCTGGCCCTGGCCGCCGACTCCGCCCCGCGCCTGCTCGTCGACCTGGCCACCCTGACCTACCAGGCCGAGATCGCGCTGGGCCCCGAGATCGCCGCCGTCCTGGCCCGCGACGACGACGCCGCCGCTGAGTTCCTCGCGGCCGGCTCGAGGGCGGGCGAGCCGCTGTGGCGCCTGCCCTACGACGAGCGCTATCTCCACCAGGTCAGAACCCCTTCCGGCGTACGCAACCATCCCCTGCACGACTCGGGCCGTGCGATCACCGCAGCGTTGTTCCTGGGCGAGTTCGTCCCCCGCACAGTCCCCTGGGTGCACTGCGACATGACCGGCCCGGCCTGGTCCGGCAACGCCTCGATCGACGGTGCGACCGGTTTCGGCGCCCGCACCCTGCTGGAGCTCCTGGCCCGCGCCTGACGTACACCACCAGAACCGCACAGCCACGACCGCATCCCCGCCCTCGGCATCGATCGACCTTGGCCCAGCCCACCCGGATGGTAACCGCGCGGCGGAGGGTGCTGGGGAGGCGGTCGCGCCGCACGACAACGCGGCCGGGCGGTATGAGCTCAGTCGGCGGCGGTGTCGCTCCACAGCGCGGTCAGGGCGTAGGAAAGCACGTGCAGGGCCAGGCGCTGACCCGGCTCGTCATAGGTCAGGCCGAGCTGGCGGGCCCGGGCGAGCCGGCCCAGAACCGTATTGCGGTGTACGCCGAGATGCTGCGACGCCTGGCTCAGCGAACCGCCCGCGTCGAGCACCGCGAGCACCGTCTGCACCAGCGCGGCCCGGTCCTTGGCGGCCATCAGCTCTTCCAGGCACAGGTCGGCCACCTGGGCGATCTCGGTGGTGGGCAACCAGGCCAGGGCCGCGTTCGCGCCCACCTGGTCGAACCACTGCACCGCGCCCGGGCCACCCTCGCGGGCCACGTGCGCGGCGAGCCGGGCCTCGGCCACCGAGCGCATCAGGCCGGCCACCCCGGCGTGGGCCCGGCCGACCCCGATCACCAGCCGGTGGGCGACCGCCGAGTCGCGGAACCCGGCCAGGGCGCGGCGCAGCGCGACCACGTCGTCCGGGTCGGCGCCGCTGTGCCACGAGATCCAGCCGTCGCCCTCGGCCACCAGCGGCCAGGTCGAATGGCCGCGTTGCCACGAGGCGCGGATCAGGTACGTGATCTCGGGCGGCGGCTCGCCGGACGGGCGCAGCGGTGCCAGCCAGACCGCCCGGTTGGCCTCTCCCACCTGCCAGCCGAGTTCGCTGGTCCAGGCTGGAACCTCGATCCCGGCCTGCTCGCCGGAGGGCGGCGGCGCGGACGGCAGCCGGCGCAGCAGCCCGAACGCTGCCTGCTCGTGCGCGGCCCGGGTGGCGGCGTCGAGGCGACTCTGCGCCCACGCCGCCTGCAGCGACGGGCGGGCCAGCCGGAGCAGCGACTCCACCTGCTCGACCGAGGCCGGGCCGGACACGGGCACCGCGGCCACCAGGCGGGCGGCCGACCGCTCCCCCGGCGCGTGCACCTCAACCTCGATCCGGCGCGCCTGCGGCCGTTCGGTCAGCGCCGCGCTCTGCCCGGCGATCACCACCCCGCCGATCATCAAGGCGACCGGCACCTGCTGCAGCTCGCGGTTGAGCACCCCGAGCACGCCACGGATGCCGGTCTGCTCGGCCAGCAGCTCGGCCAGCCGGGCCTGGCGCAGCGCGCGGGCCGCGGCGGGCGCGCTGACCTGCCCGGCCAGCTGCAGGGCGACGTCGACCGGGTCGTCGTCGATGAGGATCAGCGACATGTGGAGGCGCTCGGCCAGCGCGACGCTGGAGCCGCCGGCCACGGAGCGCGAGACGACCACCGCCGACAGGTTGCGTTCCCAGGCAAGGTGCAGGGCGGCGGCCAGCGACCAGCCGCCGGTGGCCGCCTCGTTGTGCAGCACGACCAGCACGTGCGGGGTGCAGCGCCGCAACCGGTCGAACGTCTCGGCCAGCACCACCTGCTCGACGGTGCGGGACGGGTCGGCCAGGTGCGGCTCGGCGGCGGCCAGCGGCTGGACGCGGGCCAGCTCACCGAGCGTGATGGGCAGCGTCGAACTACGTCTCATCGGCGCCTCGACAAGGAAGCGCGCCCCCACAAAACCGCGGGACCCGGCGAAACAGCGCGCCCCGGCGAAGAGGGGATCATCGGCGCCTCGGGTGGGCCAGGGGGATGCCGTGCGAGGCCATGCCGACCATCTCCATGCCCCGCGGCGAGTACCAGACCGCGTCGGCCGGGGTCGCCAGCACGTCGACCAGGTCGCCCGGCTCCAGGCTGTCCAGCGTGGCCAGCACACCCCGGGAGACGTCGAGCAGGCTGATCAGGTCGGGGGCGCCGGCGACCAGCGCGCCGTCGGCGAACACCGCCACGATCTCGCTGCGCAGCTCGATGCGCAGCTGCCGGCCGAGCCCGCCGGTCTCCTCGATGACCAGGCTGGAGGGGTGGGCCGGGATGGTGACGTCACTGGGCCGGCTCAGGTGCTCGAGCTCGGCGATGCGGCCACGGGCCACCCGGCGACAACCCGTGATGGTGCCGAGCCGGGTGACCAGCACGTCGGGGTCGGTGCGGTCGAGCAGCAGCCGCCCCACGTTGGCGATCCGCGACACGGTGCCGGGCAGGGCGGCGCGCCGCAGGACGCCGGCGGTGGTCGGGTACGCGGCCAGGGCCGCCCAGCCGCCGACGGTGTCCACGTTCGCCCGCAGCATCCGGTCGGCGCGCGGCCCGGACGGCACCTCGACCAGCACGCTCTCGCCGGTCGGCCCGACCGCGGCCAGCGGCGTCGGCGACACCCCGGACAGGTGCATCGCGGTGTGGTGGATCAGGGCGAACGTCCGGCCCATGCCGTCCGCGTCGAGCAGCGGGACGCGCAGCTGGGCCGCTGCCACCACGGCGACCAGCGCGCTGATCGTGGCGGCGGCCAGCGGGTAGACGGCGCCGAACGAGACCCGCTGCAGCCGCTCGATCTGCCGGACCGCCACCTCGAACTCGTCCCCGGCCGGCGGCAGGTCAGCCATCGCCGAGCCGGAACCCAGCACACACACCGACACGCAGGCCGTCTCCGGCGGAACGGCTTCGACGCGCAGCAGCGGCACCGGGCCGTTGCGGTCGAGCAGACCGGCCAGCCACGACGTGATCGACGAGCGGTTGGCGTCGCCGACCGCGGGCGAGTAGAACTTGGCCCCCTCGTACAGGGCGGGAACGTCCTCGGCGGTGATCGACGCGCTCGCGCCGATGTAGCCGGGCTGCCCGGTCACCGGGACTTCACCGGCCGGCCAGCGACGTGTCGGGCGAGCCGGCGACCCGCACCCGGATGCGGATCGTGCCCGACGGGCTGTAGGGCACGGCCACCGTGGAGACCTCGGCCACGCGCGTGGAGCCGGGGGCGGCGCCGTTGGCCATCACCATCGCGGTGGCCCTCTCCTCGGCGTCACGGCGCACGTGGTCCAGCTCGGCTGCCGACTCGATGAAGGCGACCTCGTCGAGCCAGGAGGCGGGCTGACTGATCGCGGCGCCGACGCAGGCCAGCACGTGGGGCGGCGCATCGGGCCGGATCACCGGAACGTCGGCCCCGCCGGGATAGGAGTCCGGCGGGGCCCCGGTCAGCACCGCCATCGGCACCACCAGCTCGGTGCCGATGCCCACGGGCACGTCCGGGCGCACCACGGCCAGGCCGTGCCGCACCTCGCCGGCCACCGGGCGGCCGTCGCGCGACAGCAGCACCCGGCAGTCGTCGAGCCCGGCCAGGTGAGCGGCGCCGCACAGTTCCAGCGCCTCGGTGGCGCCGAACGCCACGACCGGCGTGACCCGGATGCGCGAGGGCGTGCTGTAGCCGCCGTCGCCCCGGGCCACGCGCAGCTCGAGCGATCCGGGGAGGCGGGCCAGCGTACGTTCGCAGCGGTCGAGCACCCGCTCGGTGAGTGCGGTCAGCGCGCTGTCGATCACCACCGTCGCCTCCCGGGCCACCAGCCCCTGGCCGCCGTAGTCGCTGGCCACCGAGATGCGCGCGCCGGGCACGGCGGCCAGGATCGCGTCGGCCACCTCCCGTTCGTGCGCCGGGCGGGCCTGCGAGCCGGCCGCGACGATCGCCACGTGCCGGATGCCGGTGCCGGCCAGTTCCTCGCAGAGCAGGGCCAGCCCGTCCCCGTCGAGCGGGGTCAGCTCGTTGCCGAGCAGGTCGTGCCCGCCGGCCACGGTCCAGCGGCGGGCTATCCGCCGCTCGACCAGTTCGGCCGGCGAGCGGGCCAGGGCCGGGTCGGTGGCCGCGCGCGGCACGATCCGGACGGCGGCCACCGGCGGCACCTCGGCCTCGGTACGCACGAGGGTGTCCAGCAGCAGCGGGGCGAGGTCGACCGTGACCGCGCCGGCGCCGCCGGGAGCGGCGCGCAACGCCACCCCGACAGCCGCCGCGACCACGCCCTCCAGGTCGGCGCGGGCCGGCGCGACCGGTTCCACCGGCAGGACGGTCGCGCCGTGCACCACGGCGGCGTAGGCCCGGTGCGGGCGCAAGGTGACGCCGATGTGGGCGACATCATCGCCCTGAGCAGGCATTTGATGATCGTACAAGGGCCCTCCGGCGGATCACGTGGGAGTGAGGCGAGGTCCAGGTGGTGGCTGGCGTCGGAGGGGCCTTGTGGTCAACGGGAACGTTTTCGCAGCCAGCGGTCCATGGTCACGGCGAACAGGATCAGCAGGCCCTGCAGAACCTGTTGGTAGATCGTGTCCCAGCCGAGCAGGTTGAAGCCGTTGCCGATCAGGGTGAGCAACAGCGCGCCGACGAGGGCCCGCCAGACCGCGCCCTCGCCGCCGAGGATGCTGGTGCCGCCGACCACGGCGGCCGCGATCGCGGTCAGCTCCATGCCGGTCGCCATCGTCGACTGGGCCGAGCCGGCCCGGGAGGCCAGGATGAGCCCGGCCAGCGCCGAGCACACGCCGCTGATCATGAACGCGGTGACGTGGATCGACCCGACCCGGATGCCGGACAGGCGGGCCGCCTCGGCGTTGCCGCCCACCGCGTACAGCCGGCGGCCGAACGTCGTGCGGGACACCACGACGCCCAGGATCGCCACCACCACGACGAACATGATCGTGGCCGAGGTCAGCCCGAACAGGGACGGCCAGGTGAGCATGCCGAAGTTCTCGGCCGACGCGGTCAGCGGGTAGACGATCGCGCCGCCGGTCACCATGACTGCCAGGCCGCGGTAGACCAGGCTGGTGGCCAGCGTGCCGACGAACGAGTTGACGCCGCTGCGCACCACGACCGTGCCGGTGACGAAGCCGAGCAGCGCGCCCGCCACGACGGCCGCGGCGAACCCGACGTACACGTCGGTGACCCGGCCGACCTGGACGCCGATGATCGCCGAGAGGGCGAGCGTGGCGCTGGCCGTCAGGTCGAAGACGCCGCTGATGATGCAGATGGTGGCACCGGTGGCCAGCAGGCCCAGCACCGCAGTCTGGTCGAGCAGGTTGACCAGGTTACCGCTGGTCAGGAACGTGTCGGTGCTGAGCGACAGCGCGATCACGATGATGACGAGGGCGGCCACGATGCCGTAGTCGCGCATCCGGAAGGCGAGGCGCGACATGTTGTTGCCCGCGGACGGCGTGGGCGCCGCGGCGGTCTGTGGCGTGGTGTCGACGCTCAACTGGGTTCTCCTTCGTGCGAACCGAACGCGGCGGCGATGACGACCTCCGGGGTGGTGCCGCGCGGATACTCGCCGACCGGCTCGCCGTGCCGCAGAACGAGCACCCGGTGCGAGAGCGCCAGCAATTCCTCGATCTCGGACGACACGCAGACGACGGCCATGCCGTCGGCGGCGAGCCCGGTGATCAGGTGGTGGATCTGGGTCTTGGCGGCGACGTCCACGCCGCGGGTGGGCTCGTCGATGAGCAGCACCTTGGGGTTGCGCAGCAGCCACTTGGCGAACAGCGCCTTCTGCTGGTTGCCGCCGGACAGCGTCTCGATGGCGGCCTCGGGATTGGCTGCCCGGATGTCCACCGACTTGCTGATCGCGCCGATCGCCGTCTTCTCGGCCGGGCGCTTCACGAACGGCCCGGAGCGCCGCCCGGACAGCGACGAGAGGGCCACGTTCTCGGCGATCGAGCGCTGCATGACCAGTCCCTGCTCCTTGCGGGACTCGGGCACCATCGCGACGCCGGCGGCCATCGCGGCCCGCGGCGTGTGCTGGGTCAGCCGTACGCCGTCGACCTCGACGACGCCCTCGACCGGCCGGTCGGCCCCGAACAGCAGCCGCAATGTCTCCGTACGCCCGCTGCCGACCAGACCGGCGATGCCGAGGATCTCGCCCGAGCGCACCTCGAGGTCGACGCCGTTGACCAGGCCCCGGCGCAGCCCGCGGGCGGCCAGCACCACCGGGGAGCCGTCGGGCACCGGCCGCGGGTCGGGATAGAGCACATCGATCTCACGGCCGACCATGTGCCCGACCAGTTCCCGGGGCGAGGTCTCCGAAGCCGTCACCGTACGGATGAGGGCGCCGTCGCGCAGCACGGTGATCCGGTCGGCGACCGACAGCACCTCCTCCAGGAAGTGCGAGACCAGGATGATGGTGGTGCCACCCGCGGCCAGTTTGCGGATGAGCGCGAGCAGGTTCTCCTTCTCGTGCTCGGCCAGCACGGCGGTCGGCTCGTCCATGGCGATGACCCGGGCCCCCCGGGCCAGCGAGCGCAGGATCTCGACCTGCTGCTGGACGCCGATGGGGAGCCGGTCGACCCGCTCGTCGGGGTTCACCGAGAAGCCGGTGATCTCGAGCAGGCCGGCCAGGCGCTTGCGGTCGGAGCGGGCGCTGACCAGGCCGCCGCGGTGCGACCAGCGGGCCAGGAACACGTTGTCCAGCACCGACAGGGCCGGGACGAGCGCGCCCTCCTGCGAGATCAGGCTGATGCCGTGGGCGATCGAGTCGCGCGGGCTGCCCAGGCTGACCTGCTCGCCGTCGAAGCTCAGCGTCCCGGCGTCCGCCTTGATCGCCCCGCCCAGGATCTTCAGCAGCGTGCTCTTGCCGGCGCCGTTCTCGCCGACCAGGCCGTGCACCTCGCCCGGCGCGATGTCCAGGTCGACGTCGTGCAGCACGGTGACGCCGCTGTAGCTCTTGCCGACGCCGCGCACCGCGATCGACGGCGCTTTCTGACTGCTCACAAGGCCTCCTCAACACGGAGGGCGCCGGGGGAGCTCCCCGGCGCCCTTCGCCGTCAGTCCGAGTAGTCCGCCGTCTTGCCGGTCAGCGCTTCCTTGGTGCCGAGGCAGTTGTAGTCGGTCAGCGCCTCGCAAGCCACCGTGGAGTCCGGGACGCTCTCGCCGCGGGCCTTCTTGATTCCCAGCTCGGCCGCCTTCGCGCCCTCGGCCTTCTCCGGCAACGCGTAGGTGGCGTACCAGGTGCCCTTGTTGACGAAGTCGTAGGCCTGGGTCGAGTTGCCGTTGCCGACAAAGGTGATCTTCTTGCCGGCCGCCAGCGGGGTCGCGCCCTGCAGCGCCTGGGACGAGCCGATCACCACGTTGACGTCCGGGTGCGCCTGCAGCAGGTTCTGCATCGCGCCGCGGCCGCTGTCCGGGGTGTAGCCGCCGACGAAGTTCGAGATGACCTCGGTGGCGCCGCCGGCCTTGAGCGCGTTGACCGCGGCTTCGGTGCGGGCGGTGTCGAGCGGGTAGTTGGCGAAGCCCTGCAGGTATGCCACCTTGCACCCGCCGTCGGTCACGGTCTTGCAGGCTTCCAGGCCCATCTTGGCCAGGCCCTCGCCGTTGACCGTGGGCGGGTCGATGATGTTGATCGTGCCCGGCACCTGCGGGGCGGCGGTGTCGTACTTGCCGCCGACCGGCGTGAACTCGACGACCACGGTGATCCCGGCGGCGACCGCCTGCTTGATCGGATTGACCATCGCCGTACCGTCGTTGGCCTGCACGATGACCACGTCGTAGCGCTTGGACGTCACCGCGTCCTGCAACTGATTGACCTGGGTCGGCCCGTCGAAGTTGGAGTCGAGGAAGGTGGCCTCGGCGTTGTTGGCGTTCGCGTACTCCTGCACGCCGGCCCAGGTGGCCTGGGCGAACGAGTTCGCCTTGGCGAAGCCGAAGAAGCCGATACTGAGCTTCTTGTCGGCCGGGGCGGCGGAGGCCGCGCTCCCCGCCGCGTTGTCGTTGTTGTTGGGGTTGCTGCAGGCGGTCAGGGCCGCCACGGCGGCCAGGCCGACGGCGAGGGGTCGGGCAATTCGTATCACTGGTGCTCCTCTAGTTCTGCGAAGGAAGCTCGACGAGCTCGAAAACTCCGCCAACGAGCGGCTCGTCGTCGTTTTTGTCCAGCAGTGCGAAGAGCCCCTCGGACAAAGAGGCTCGCCACGGGTCGTCGACCCAGTTGCGGTAGTCCGCGGCCGAGTCCCAGTCGGCGATGACCAGGTGGGTCGCGGGGCTGTCGTCGACGGATCGCAACAGTTCGGCGGCACGGCACCCGGGGAACGCCCGGGCCCGCTCCAGAATCCGTTGATCCGCGTAGAAAGCTTCCAGCTCGCCACCGAGGCCGGCGGCAGCTTGAAGAGGGAGGACGCTGCGGATCATCGGTACCCCCGTTGTCTCGGGTGGTTGGAGTTGGCAAATGCTGACGGTGGCCGTTCCGCCACGGATGTGCGCCGAGCACAGCCGCGGTGGGCGGCGCTGTGCAGCGCCGCCCGACGGCCCGTTCACAGCAAGCGACGCCCTCACCAGCACCGATTGACACCTCAGAAACCGCTGTGACAGGTTCGGGGCCTCGCCGCGCCAACCGGCGACCACCATCAGCTGACCCCATGCCCGCCGGACAACGGGCCACTTCTCGTCAGCTGTCACTCCCGCCTTGAAAGACAGCGGCGTCGCCGTGTGCGCGGGAAAAGGCGAAAGGCGATCTCACGATGACCAGCAACAGCCGCGTCGCGATCGACGTCGGCGGCACCTTCACCGACGTCGTCGAACTCAACCCGGCGACCGGCGAGATCCGGTTCGGGAAGGTGCCGACCACGCCGTCGCAACCCACCGCGGGCGTCCTGGACGCCTTCGGCACGACCGAGGCGCCGATGGCCGAGGTCAGCATGTTCACCCACGGCACCACGCTCGGGCTCAACGCTCTGCTCACCCGCACCGGCGCCCGCACGGCGGTGGTCGGCACGGCCGGTTTCCGCGACGTCTACCTGCTCGGGCGCACCGACCGGCGGACCAACTACGACATCACGTACAAGAAGCCGCCGTCGCTGGTCGAGCGGTACGACACGTTCGAGGTGCCCGAGCGCAGCCTCTTCGACGGCTCGGTGCACCGGCCGCTGGACGAGGAAGCCGCGCGTACGGTCGCCGCGACGATCGCCGAGCGGGGCTACGACTCGGTCGCGGTGGCGTTCCTCCACTCGTACGCGAACCCGGCCCACGAATCCCGGATGCGGGAGATCCTGGCCGAGGTCGCGCCGGACGTGGTCGTGACCGTCTCGCACGAGCTGTCCCGCGAGTACCGCGAGTACGAGCGCACCAGCACCGCCGTGCTCGACGCCTACGTCAAGCCGATCGTGCGGCGCTACCTGGAACGGCTCGAGGGCGAACTGGCCGGCGGCGGCTTCGCCGGGCGGTTCCTGATGACGCGTTCCGGCGGCGGCGCGATGACCGCCAGCTCCGCCCGCGAGCAACCGGTCAGCCTGATCCTGTCCGGCCCGGCCGGCGGCGTCATCGGCGCCACCGCGTTCGGCGAGCTGATCGGCCAGCCCAACCTGATCACCATCGACATGGGCGGCACCAGCCTGGACGCGTCGCTGGTGATCGACGGCGAGCCGGTGCTGCACCAGGGGGCCGAGTTCGAGAACCTGCCGATCAACACGCCCTCGCTCTACATCCACACCATCGGCGCCGGCGGCGGTTCGATCGCCTGGCTCGACGACGCGGGCGCGCTGCAGGTCGGCCCGCAGAGCGCCGGCGCCGACCCCGGCCCGGCCTCGTACGGCAGGGGCGGCGCCCAGCCCACCTTCACCGACGCCGCGCTCGCAGTCGGCTACATGGGCACGACGGCGGCGCTCGGCGGCCGGCTCAGCCTGGACGACAGGCTCGCCCTGGGCGCCCTCGAGCCCCTCGCCGAGAAGCTCGAGATGACGCCCCTGGGCCTGGCCCGGGGCATGATCCGCATCTCGACCACGAAGATCATGGGTGCCGTCCGGGCCATCACGGTCGAGGTCGGCCGCGACCCCAAGGACTTCGCGCTGCTCTCGTTCGGCGGCGGTGGCGGCCTGGTCGCCGTCGACGTGGCGCACGAGCTGGGCATTCCCACCGTCATCGTCCCGCCGGGGCAGGGCGCGTTCTCGGCGTTCGGCATGCTCTTCGCCGACGTGCAGCACGACTTCGCCCGTACGGCGGTGACCGCGCTGGCCGAGCTGGACAACCCGGCCGTCACCGCGAGCTACGACGAGATGGCGGCCGAGGCGGCCGAGGCGCTGGCCGCGGAGGGCTTCGCACCGGACAAGCAGGTGCTGACCCGCAGCGTCGACGTGCGCTACGCCGGTCAGGAGCACACGGTCACGGTCCCGGTTCCCGGCGGTACGACCGGTCTCGCGGCAGGTCTCGCGGCCGTCGTCGAGCGCGAGTTCACCGAGCTGCACGAGCGGCAGTACGGCCACGTCATGGCGGACCCGATCGAGATCACCACGCTCCGGCTGCGCGCCTCGGGCCAGGTCGACAAGCCGACGCTGCCCAAGCTGGGCGTACGGGAGTCCGGCCCGGCCGAGCCCGAGGGCCACCGCGACGTGTACGTCTCGGCCGATCAGCCGGCCGTGCCGTACGCGCTCTACACCCGCGAGGAGCTGCTGGCCGGCGACGAGATCGCCGGTCCGGCCGTGATCCACGAGCACACCGCGACCACCGTGATCCACGCCGGCGACCAGCTGCGCGTCGGGGCGCACGGCGAAATGGTCATCACCGTCCAGGGGGCACCGGTATGACCGCCTGCACCGAGCGGCACCCAGCCGGACCGGACAACGGCGTCGCAGGCGAGGGCCAGAAGGGCATGCCAATGAAGCACAGCATGAGTACCGCCGTCGATTCGATCACCATCGAGGTCATCCGGCACGGCCTGCTGGCCGCGGCCGAGGAGATGGCCCGCAACCTGTGCCGGACGGCCTACAACACGGTCGTCTACGAGATTCACGACTACGGCATCGGGATCCACGACGCGAACGGCGACGTGGTGGCCGACGCGCCCGGCATCGCCGTGTTCACCCGCGGCAACGACCACGGCATCAAGCGGGCGGTGGAGTTCCTGGGCCGGGACAAGCTGCGGCCGGGCGACGTGATCCTGCTGAACTACCCGTACTGGTCGTCCGCCCACACGCTCGACCCGCTGGTGTTCGCGCCGGTGCACAGCGCGGACGGCGAGCTGATCGGCTTCACCTCGTGCCGGATCCACGTGCTCGACCTCAAGCAGAAGGACGCCGGCTACGTCCTCGACTCGACCGACATGTACCAGGAGGGCATCTTCTTCACCGCGGCCAAGCTGTACCGTGAGGGAGAGATGAACGAGGACATCTTCAACGTTGTCAAGTTCAACAGCCGGATGCCCGAGCGCACCATCGGCGACCTCCAGGCGCAGGTCTCGGCCTGTTTCTCGGGCGTACGGCGGACGCAGGAGATCGCGGCCAAGTACGGCGCCGGCACACTGACCGAGGCCATGGCCGCGATCAACGACCACGGCGAACGCCTGGCCCGGATCGCCCTGGCCAAGCTGCCCAAGGGCACCTGGACGGCACACGACTTCGTCGACCAGGACGGCGTCGACCTCGACCGCATGATCAAGATGAACGTGACCGTGACCGTGACCGACGACGAGATGATCGTCGACTGGACCGGCAGCGAGAAGGACGTGCGCGGCCCGATCAACCTGCCCGTGGGCCAGACCGAGGCGTTCTGCAGCCTCATCTTCAAGTCGCTGACCACGCCCGACACCCCGGTTGTGGCCGGCAACTTCCGGCCGCTGCGGGTGATCACCGAGCCCGGCTCGGTCATGCACGCCGTGCCCCCGATGCCCACCTTCACCCTGTGGACCGGCCTGCTCGGCGGCGAGGTGGTGCTCAAGGCGCTCGCCCAGGGCATGCCCGACCTGGTGCCGGCCTGCTCCGGCGGCGACGTCTGCTCGATGATGGGCCTCGGCGTGAACCCGCGCAACGGCGAGGCGTGGCTGGAGGCCACGAACGAGGCGGTCGGCTTCGGCGGGCACGCCCACGGCGACGGCGCAGACGGGATCATGCACATCTCCGAGCCGGGCTGCCGCAACAACCCGGTCGAGGTGCTCGAGACCAAGTCGCCGATGTTCATCGAGTCGTACGGGTACCGGCCCGACACCGGCGGTGCCGGGCGCAACCGCGGCGGGGTCGGCGTGCAGCGGACGTATCGGTTCACGGCCCCCTCGACCGGCATCTGCATCGTCTACAAGACCAAGACCAAGCCGTGGTCGATCGACGGCGGGGCCGAGGGCGACAACAACCACATCGTGCTCAACCCCGGCACCGACCGCGAGAAGGTCACCGGCGGCAGCTACAACCTGCTCGACACGGGCGAGGTGCTGGTCAACAACACCGGCGGCGGTGGCGGCTACGGCAACCCGCTCGAGCGCCCGGTGGAACGGGTCGCGGCCGACGTCCGCAACGGCTTCGTGTCGGTTTCCTCCGCCCTCGAGGATTACGGCGTCGTGGTCGACCCTGTCACCTTCGAGGCCTCGCGCCCGTGAGCACGCTGTCGATCGTCAACGCCACGATCTTCGACGGGCTCTCGGACGACCTCGTCGAGGGCGCCGTGCACGTCGTCGACGGCCGGATCACGGCCGTCGGCGGCGCGCCGCAGCAGGCGGACAGGACCATCGACGCCCGGGGCAGGACTGTGCTCCCCGGCCTCATCGATGCGCATTGTCACGCGTACGGAATCGGTCTCGACATGCTCGAGATCGAATCGCGCCCGCTGAGCTACGTCGCGCTGGTGGCCGCTCGCCGCCTGCAATCGGCGTTGTCCCGCGGCTTCACCACCATTCGCGACCCGTCGGGCGGCGACGCGGGACTGGATCGGGCGATCCGCGAGGGTCTGCTGCCCTCGCCGCGCTATCTGTGGACCGGCGCGGCGCTGAGCCAGACCGGTGGGCACGGCGACTTCCGGGCCGCCGACTCCGACGTCTGCGGCTGCAACACGCACACGTGCGAGGTCGTGGACGGGGTGGACAACCTGCGGGTGGCCGTGCGCGAACGGCTCCGCCGCGGCGCCCACGCCATCAAGATCATGGCGTCCGGCGGGGTGGTGTCGCTGACCGACCCCATCCGCATCCCGCAGTACTCGCCGGAGGAGATCCGGGCGGTCACCTCGGAGGCGGCACGGCGCGGCAGCTACGTGGCGGCGCACGCCTACTCCGCCGAGTCGATCCGGCACGCCATCGACAACGGCGTGCGCACGATCGAGCACGGCAACCTGCTCGACGCCCCGACCGCGGCCGCGATGGCCGCGACCGGCGCCTTCCTGGTGCCGACGCTCGCCGCCTACGACGCCATGGACCGCCGCGGTGCCGCGCTGGGCATGGCCGCGGTGTCCCGCGCGAAGAACCGCGAGGTTCTGGACGCCGGACGGCAGGCGGTGGTGCTCGCCCGGGAAGCCGGCGTCCGGGTCGGCTTCGGCACCGACCTGATGGGCGTCCTGGAGGACGAACAGCTCAACGGGCTGCGCCTGCAGGTCGAGGTGGACGGCGCGCTGACCGCGCTGAAGTCGGCCACCTCGGTCAACGCCGCGCTGCTCGGCCGGGACGATCTCGGCCGGGTGGCGCCGGGCGCGGTGGCCGACCTGCTCATTCTCGACGGCGACCCGCTCGCTTCACCCTCCGTCCTCTGGACGGGCGGGCGGACCGTGGTGCAGGGAGGCGTGGTGGTCAGCGGCTCTTCTTCTGAACAGCCTTGACCAGCTCGCCCCTCTTCATCTTGGAGCGGCCGGTGATGTCGAGCTTCTTCGCCACCTCGAGCAGGTGATCCTTGCTCGCGTTGGCGTCGACGCCACCGGCCGTCTTTGCCTTGGTGGCCCGGCCACCGGCCGCCTTCTTGTCGCTGGGGCCCTTCTTCACCCTGGGCTCCCAGTGGTCGCGCTGGCCGACGACGGCGCCATCCTGGTCGGGATGTCCAGTGGCCTCGCCGTCCTGCAACCGCACTGACGCCTCAGCGGTCGGCGCGTTCGTCCCAGACCGCTTCCGCCGAGTCGTCGATCCGGCTCCGGGTCACCGTGAGCCGCACCTGTACGTACCGGTCCGCCCCGCACGTGGGGCAGGCGCCGTGCAGCGTGCCCACGAAACCGTGGTCCGCGCCGGCGTAGTGGTCGTCGTCGACGTACTCCCAGGCGATGGCGCCCTCGGCGCGGTGCCAGGTTCCGCACTCCGCGCAGAGCACCAGCAGGCTCGCCCTCTCCGGCTGGAAGCGGGCGGAGAGGGCAGCGGGCCAGTTGTACCCGAGCGACACCGTCCGGCCGTCGGACGTGTGGGCCACCAGGACGTCCCCGTACGTGATGTCCGGGACGGCGGCGGCCTCGTTCAGCGCCTCGACCGGATCCTCGCCGTCCAACAGCAGGCGGCACAGCCGGCCAGGCGGCATTGGGTCGGCCCCGGCGCGGATGAGGCGAGCCGTGTACGCCTGGGCCAGCCGGGCCAGGGCGTACGCCCGCCGCGCGGCGATGACCGGCCCCCGGGCAGGGTCGAGCTCTCTCGATGCCTGATCGCGCCGGGCCGCTTCCGCCGCTACCCGTTGACCCGTGCGTAAGGCGTACTGGACGTCACCGGACACGGCAGCGCGCAGGCAGTCCCAGACATGGTTGATCTTCGATGGGTGCGTGCCGTTCTCGGCTTCCAAAACCGCCACCAGCGCGGCGCGGGTCGACTGGCTGGGGGCTGCCAGCCACGCTACGAGGCTCGCCAGGGCCCCGGCCTCCCCGTGGTCCGGTGCGCGGGCGACGCAGGGCTCGATCACCGTGACGGCCTGGCGCAGGGCCTCCCGATGGAGTCTCGTCCGCTGCGGCTCGTCCAGGCCGTCGGCCGGGTCTCCCCGGGCGGGTTCGTCCGGTGGCCCCGGCACCGCGAGCGCGATGGGCAGGACGTGCCAGTACCGGTCCCGGCCCTTGTAGCGGAGCAGGCGCTCCAACAGGTCCCGCAGTCCAGGAGCGTGAGTGAGCAAGTGCTTCTGGTGCAAGAGCCCGCACATTTCCGCATCGTCGGGTTCGATCAGTACGCGGAAGGCGACCGCCGCACCGACGGTCGCATCATCCACGGTGCGCAACGCATCGCGGGCCGCGCGACGCACGTACACAGCGGCATCAGCCAGGAACGCCACAATTGCCAGCACGTTCGCCCGATCCCGGCGGCGGTAGGTCAGGCACGACAAGAGCATGATCCGTACGGCTGGGTCGTTCTCCACTCGCGCCGCGGCGATGAACGGCTCGCTGCCGATCGCCGGCGAGAAACGCAGCGACCGGGCGGCCACCTCGCGCACTCGCGGGCTCGGATCGTCCCGCAGGAAACGCAGGTAGACCTCGGAATCGTGACCACGCGCCACGTTCAGCGCCTCGACTCGTACCGCCGCCGACGTGTCCGTGAGGAACCGCGCGCCGAACTCCGTCGTCCGGTGGATCGACAGCACGGCCCGGATGGCTCGCAGCCGTACCTGATCCTCGGCGTGCGTTTCGAGCTCCTGCCGCAGCGGCTCGTAGCGCGCTCCAAGGTAGTACAGGAGGCTTGCGACCCGGTCGTCGTCCTGGTCCAGATCGAGCGCCACCGCGCGGATCCGTGGATCGAGGCCGTTCCGTCTCCCCAAGATCTTGCCGAGCGCCCCCGCCGCCGCGTCGCCGACGTGCTCGTACACCTCAGCGATCCCGCCGATCGTCCGGACCTCGGCGTTGTCGTGGAGGGCCAGATCCAGCAGCTTGTCCACGAGGCCCAGCTCACCGGAGCCCGCCGCGACCCGTGCCGCCTCGAGCCGCACCTCGTCGTCCGGATGGCCGAGCCGGTCAAGCAGTGACATGCCACCCCCAGACCCTGCAGACGCCGCGGAGGCCTGGTGGCGCCGTCGCGGGGGCCAGGACACAAAGCCCGACCAGGGAACATCACATCGCCGACCTGGACCACCGTACAGGCGGTCTGCAAGGTCGCGGGCCGGTCCGGGCCACTCCCCGCGGGGAATTGTCGGTCACCCGCGCCACCCGGAGGATTTGAGCCGAAGCGATCAACTCGGCAAGGAGAATCCACGATCGAGGTCAGCCCGCAGGCCCTTGGCGGACCGCTACATGGCACATTGGACGGAGCCGGGCGCCGCCGAACACCGCGCGGCCATCGAGCGGCTCGGGGCCGCTGGGTGGTACCCGCCCGCAGCGCCGGATCGAGCTGGCTGAGATGAAGGCGGGTACGGCGCTGGTCGGCCGCGGAAGGAGAGCGCTGGGGCTTGGCATGGGAATCTACGCTGACTGGGTGTCGCCGCCGGAGTTCCCGGAGCACCAGCCGCTGCCCAGCACGGACGTCGGCGGACAAGGAGGCGGCAGGTCTGCCGGCTGCGGCCGAGGCCCATCTCGAACGCGTCCGGCAGGCGGCCAATACATGACCCGGCGAGTGGTCGTACTGATGCTTCTCGCCACCATGGCTGTGGGCGGGTGCGGCGCCGACCGGAGCGGCTACGTGATCGATCCGATCGAGCAGGTCACCTATGCGGCGGGTTTTGGACCGGACGGGATCGTCCAGGAAGCCGACGAGAAAGGCTTCTACGGCGACGCGGGAATCGACGTCGACGTCCGGACCGACATCAGTACGCTCAGTTCCGGGCCGGCCCAGTTCAGCGCCCTGAACCTCGCCGAGATGCTCCGCGACCGGGACACCTTCGCCGGATGGCGGGTAATCGCGGCCCTCGATCAGCAGAACAGCGACGTCCTGATCGTCCGCGACGACCTGATCGCCCAGGACCGGGACCTGGTCTCGCGCTTCACCACGGCAACCCTGCGCGGCCGGAACTTCGGGCGCCTCGACGAGAAACTGGTCCCCGCCGAGGTCGCCGACTTCGGCTTCGTCAGCGGATCCTGACAAGTCGAGCCTTTCGTGCCGTCATCGGTCGGCTGGCCGGGCTGGGTAGAGAGGTACGCCTGCGCGAGTCGGACGGCACGGTCGCGGTGCCGCGGACCCGGATCGCGATCCACCACGCGACCGGCGAACGGATGCGGTCATGGCCGTTCACGATCGCCGAGTTGATGGCGTGAGGCGGCGCCGGTCGGCGAGCGTGTCGACGGTGATCAGGGCGAGGTTCGCCACGGCGGCCGCCCCGACGATGGCGGTGAGCAACGCGACGAGACCCGATGTCGCGCCGAAGCCGAGGGCCGCCCCGCACAGGGCTCCGCCGATCGCCGCCGCCAGGCCCGCGCGCCGGGTCCACGCCGGCCGGTCGCGGCGGGTCCAGGCCAGGTAGGCGCCCAGACCCACGGCCAGGCCGGCCGAGGGCACGGCCACCGCCGCGCCGCCCACGAAGATCTGCGGCCGGATGATCCAGATCAGCAGCACGGCCAGCAGCCACCCGCCCACGCCGAGCGGGAGCGGCGTCAGAACCCGCAGCCAGGCGCCGGTCCGGCGCCGGAAGCCGCCGCGCCGCCGGGCGTGCCGGGCCATCGCGACGAGCAGGAGCACGGCGAGCAGCGCGCCGCCGGTGGCGACGCCGAGCAGGATCCGGGCGATGGCCGTCATGGTGAGCGGTGCGGGCTGGAAGTCGACGGCCCGCGGGCCGAACCGGGAGGCGTCCACCGTGCCGCTGTCGAAGAACGTCGTCAGCAGGTGCCGGCTCGCCTCCGGACGGTGCTCCCAGAAGTCGCCGCTGTGGCCCAGCTCGGGGAGGATGACCTGCTTGCCGCGGGACAGCGACGGCAGCAGTTCCGTGGTGGCCAGCTCAGCCGGGGTGGAGAAGTCGACCGTGCCGCCGATCAGCAGGGTCTCGACGTCGCTCGGGCGCACGGTGCGGTACTCGGCGTTGTCGGGGCTGTCCGGCCACACCTGGGAGAAGCCCGCCGGGCCACCCCAGAGCAGGTCGGTGGCCACGTTGCCGAGGATCGAACCGGGGTCGCCGCCCGCGGCGTAGTAGCGCGCGGCGGCCGGCGCGTCGATCATCCCGAACGAGGCGAACTCGCCCCACACGAACGAGCCGGGCAGGGCCAGGTCGGCGAGCGTCGACAACGCCCAGAAGGAGCCGGCGTCGGCGCGCAGGTACGCGTCGATGAGCGTGGGCGCGTTGAGCGGCGCCGAATCCCTGCCGTTCTCGAACATGCCGAACATGCCCGCGATCCGGACGTTGCCCTCCTTGACGGGCAGCGGCCCCCAGCGCCCGGGAACGCCGTCGGCGGCCTTCGTCATCGCGGCCACGAGATCGTCCGTACGGGCGGAGCACTTGCTGTCCGCGCTGCACAGCTCGGCATACCGGGCGAACTGCCGGTCGGTGATCCGCGGGTCCCAGACGAAGTGGCTGGGGGGATTCACCGAGATCATCGCGGACCGGTACAGCGAGCCGGGGTACCGCCAGGAGTAGATCATCGCGGTACGGGTGCCTGCGCTCGTGCTGAGCAGGTTGATCCGCGCGTAGCCGAGGGCGGTGCGGGCCGCCTCGAGGTCGTCGGCCCGCTGCGCGATCGAGTAACCGGTGAGGTCGATGCCGTCCGCCGTCAGCCGGCCGGCGCATGTCTCGAAGGCTCGGGTGGCGGCACGCTGGGACTCGGCCCCGGCGAGGTCGGCCGACGACCGCAGGGCCTCGGTGACCTCGGGACAGTCGAGCCGCCGCGATCCGTCGACGCCCCGGTAGCCGACCAGGACCACGTCGTGGCGGCCGGTGAGCCGGCTCGCCTGCGGGAACTTCAGGTTCGTCGCGCCGGGACCGCCGTTGAGCCGGAAGATCGGCTCACCGGGACCGGGGCCGGTGGACCGGATCCGGATCACCGGCAGCGCGATCAGGTCACTGGCCGGGTCGCGCCGGTTCTCCGGCACGACCAGCGTGCCGCAGTCGGCCGGCACGGTCCCGGCCTCGGTGTCGTAGTCGCAGGGCTGCATGGTCAGCGAACCGGGCCGGGCCCCGTCCGGGACCGCGAGGGTCTCCGGCGGCCGCAGGTTCAGGTAGGTGAGGGCCAGGACGAGGATTGCGGCGAACCCGAGGGCGATGGCGCGGGCGATGGTCGTCATGCCGAGAACCTAGAAATCCATGGCCGTACGCACGTCCCTCCGTGGAGGGGGGCTCGCGTACCCCAGCTGGGGTACGCGACCCCGGCCCTACATCAGGCCTCCCCGGTAGGCGACCACGACCGCCTGAGCGCGGTCCCGCGCGTCGATCTTGGCGAGGATCCGCTTCACGTGCGTCTTGATGGTCGACTCCGCGATCGTGAGCAGGGCGGCGATCTCGGCGTTGGAGTAACCCTCGGCGACCAGCCGCAGCACCTCCCGCTCGCGCCCGGTGAGCTGCTCCAGCCGCCTGGACTCGGGGGACGCCGGACGGCTCGGCACGGACCGCGCGACGAACTGGCCGACCAGTTCGCGGGTCACCGCCGGATCGATCAGGGCATCTCCCGAGGCGAGGGTGTGCACCGCGTCGATCAGTCGTTCGGGCGCCGCGCGCTTGAGGAGGAATCCGCTGGCACCGGCCTGCAACGCGCCCCAGACGTACTCGTCGTGGTGGAACGTGGTCAGCACGAGCACCCGGGTGGAGAACCCGGCCGCGACGATCCGCCGGGTCGCCTCGATGCCGTCGATCCCGGGCATCCGCACGTCCATCACGACCACGTCCGGGCCGAGGGAGCCGCACAGCGTCACCGCCTGCAACCCGTCGGACGCCTCGCCGACCACCTCGATGCCGTCGGCGGTGCCGAGCACCACGGCCACCCCCGCCCGCAGCAGCGCGTCGTCGTCGGCGAGCAGGACCCGTACGGTCATGGGGTCGTCGCCTCGGCCGGGGTCAGCGGCAGGCGTGCGGTGACCTGGAAACCGGCCCGGCCAGCGGGACCGTAGGTCACGGTGCCCTCGAAAAGGGCGACCCGCTCGCGGATGCCGAGCAGGCCCCGGCCGGGGCGGTAGTCGGTGGCCGGTCCTCGCCCGTCGTCGCGGATCGCCATCTCCAGCCACTGCCCGTCGCGGCGCAGCGAGACGCCGGCGGTGCGGGCGTCGGCGTGCTTCAGCGCGTTCGTCAGGCTCTCCTGGATGATCCGGTACGCGGTGAGGTCCAGGCTCCGCGGGAGCTCAGCCAGGCCGTCGTCGATCCGGACGGTCACCCGGAGCCCGGCCTCGGTCATCCGCCGGGCGAGGTCGGGCAGCAGGGCGAGCCCGGAGGCGTCCGCCGGTTGGTCGCCGCCCGGGTCGTCGCTGCGCAGGACGCCGAGCACCCGGTCGAGCTCGGTGAGGGCGTCGCGTCCGGCCCGCTCCAGGTCCGACAGCAGCCCACGGGTTTTCTCCGGGTCCTTGTCCAGCACCCGGCGACCCGCGCCGGCCTGCATGAGCATGAGGTTGACCGTGTGCCCGACGAGATCGTGCAGTTCCCGGGCGATGCGGGCCCGTTCGCCGGCCACGGCACGTTCCTGGACGAGCCGGCGAGCGGTCTGCTGCTCCTCGCGGCGCCGGGCCATCGCATACCCGACCGACCACATCGCCAGCCACACCAGCAGAACCCCGGCCGGCTGGGTGGGCGCGGTGATGCCGCCGCGAGCGGTGAAGTAGACGGCGATGCAGCCGAACAGAACCCCGAGACTCCAGCGGGCCTGGCGGCGGGTGGCGTACAGCGCCACCGAGAAGACGCCGAGCAGGTTCGCGTACGGCGCCAGCCAGCTCGGCGACGCGACCAGCACTTCCAGACACAGCGCCGCGGCGCTCAGCAGGAAGGCGCCGAACGGGAACCGCCGGCGCAGCGCTGTCGCCACCGCGAGCCCGGCGCCCGCCACCACCGCGGACCCCGGCGGCCCGGGCGCCTGCATGAACCGCTCGACCAGCAGCGCCACCAGGAAACCGGCCCCCAGAACCGTGTCGACGGCGAGCGCCGGCAAGCGCCCGGTCGCGCTCACCGGCAGCGTTCCCGACGCGGGAGTGGCCATGATGGACGCACGCTACCAGCCACTAGATCCAGCCCTGTTCCCACGCGACACGGGCGGCGGCGTGCCGGGTCGTCGCGCCGAGCTTCGCCATCGCCGAGGAGAGGTAGTTGCGGACCGTGCCCGGGGCGAGGTGGACGACGACGGCGATCTCGGCGACCGACCCGCCGCTCCGGGCCGCGCGCAGGACGTCGAGTTCCCGGGCGGTGAGCGGGCAGGCGTTCTCGGTCAGCGCGGACGCGGCGATGTCGGCGTCGACGTAACGCCGGCCCGCGTGCACGTCCCGGATTATTTCGGCGAGCCGGCTCGCCGGTGTCGTCTTCGGTACGAAGCCGCCGATCCCGCTCGCGAGCGCGCGGCGCAGCACGGCCGGCCGGGCATGCCGGGTGACCAGCACGATCGGGATGTGGAGGCGGGCCCGGATCTCGGCGGCCGCGTCCAGCCCGTCGCCGGGCGGCATCTCCAGGTCGAGCACCGCCAGGTCGGGCCGATGCCGCACGGCCATCTCCACCGCGGCCGTGCTCGTGGCGGCCTGACCGACGACCGACAGGTCCGGCTCCAGCTCCAGCAACGCGGCGAGCGCACCCCGGATCAGGTCCTCGTCATCGGCGAGGAGCAGCCTGATCATCGTGCACCGACCGGCAGGCTCGCCCGTACGGTGAAAGCGTCGGCCGTGCCCTTCCAGGTCAGCTCGCCGCCGGCCGCCGCGAACCGGTGCGCGAGCCCCGCCAGCCCGCCGTTGCTGACCCGGTCCGGATCGGGCTGGGCGGCCAGCGGGGCGTCGTTGGAGAACCGCAGCCGTATCCCGTCGGTCGTGGCGATCAGGGCAATCTCGGCCCGGTGGGCCCGGCTGTGCCGGATGACGTTGGTGGTGCCCTCGCGGACCACCAGCCCGAGCAGCCGCTCGTTGTCCTCGGAGAGCTTCGCCCCTTCGGGCTCGCGCCGCATCCGGCAGTCGACGCCGGCCGCGGCCAGGACCCGTGTCGCGTTGTTGATCTCGGTGTCGAGGGACACCGCCCGGTAGCCCTCCACCACCTCGTACGTATCCCGCAACGCCTGCCGGGCCAGCGCCTCCACCTCCCGCATCTGGGTGGCGGCCCGGTCCGGGTCGGAGCCGGCCAGGCGGGCGGCCAGTTCGCTTTTCAGCACGATGGCCTGCAGGGTGTGGCCCTGGATGTCGTGCAACTCCGCGGCGAAGCGCTGCCGCTCGCCGGTGACCGCCACCTCGCCCTCGGCCTGCCGGGCGCGGTCCACTCGCACCGTCACCTCCCAGAACCACACCTGCAGAACGACCAAACCGGTGACGAACGTGGTGATCGCGGCGGCGCCGGCCACCGGCTGCCAGTGCACCGAGCCGGCGATCCAGCCGTTGAGTGCCGCGACGAGTGCCGACAGCGCCACCCCGGCCCCGGCGACCCGCCACCGCGGCCATCGGCTGCCGACCACAGCGGCGCTGGTCAGCGTCGCCGGGAACAACACCCATGGCCAGTTGACCATCAGGTTCCCGGACAGCAGCACCGTCGCGGCGGCCGCCGGCGCGCCGGCCGCGACAAGCCATGGCAACGCCGCGCCGCCGCCGGACGACCAGCCGTACACCGAGGCGTGGAACAAACGGAAGCAGACGCCGACGACCACCAGGATCGCCAGCACCAGGCCGGCCCGGACGGGAGTGGAGTCCGGCTGGGCCGGCATGTAGCCGATCGCGACCAGGCCGGTCATGACGATCGTCAGGACGAGCGTCCACCAGGTGAACAGGCGCATCCGGCGGACACCGCTGGAGGTCGGGGCGGTAGACACGACCCCATGATGCGGGTGCCGGCCGGTGCGGCCAACGGTTGACCGGTGACCGATGACATCTGTCATGCGGATCGGTACGCCACGTCACTACACCGCGATGTCCCCCCGGCCGACCCTGTTCACATGACTCCGGAATCCGTCATCACCTGCACCGGACTGCGCAGTTGGTACGGCCGCTTCGAGGCCGTACGGGGCATCGACCTGGCCGTCCGGCCCGGTGAGCTCTTCGCCCTGCTCGGCACGAACGGCGCCGGCAAGACCACCACCCTGGAAACGTTGCAGGGCCACCGCCGGCCGGGCAGCGGCTCGGTCCGCGTGCTCGGCCTGGACCCGCGCCGGCACCGGCGGCAACTCGCGTCCAAGGTCGGCGTCGTCCTGCAGGAGTCCGGCTTCGCGCCCGACCTCACCGTGGCCGAGACGGTACGCATGTGGCGCCGGCTCCGGCGGCTCCGCGACGACCCGCGGGCCCTTGACGAGCTGCTGCGGGAGGTCATGCTCATCGACCGCGCCGACATCCGGGTCGGGCAGCTCTCCGGCGGGGAACGCCGGCGGCTCGACCTTGCCGTCGGCCTCACCGGCGACCAGCGGCTGCTCTTCCTCGACGAACCGACCACCGGGCTGGACCCCCAGTCCCGGCAGCGGACCTGGGACGTGGTCCGCGACCGCCTGCGGCGCGGCATGACCGTTCTGCTCACCACGCATTACTTGGAGGAAGCGGAGGCCCTGGCCGACCGGGTGGCCATCATGGACGCCGGCCGCATCGTCGCGACCGGCACCGTCGAGGAACTCGCCGCGCAGCAGCCCGCCCGCATCCACTGCACCGTGCCCGCCGGCTTGCACGGGGCGACGATCCCCGGTCTCTCCGGCGAGCCGGCCTGGACGTCCGGCACCGCGGCGGGCAGCGCCGATCTCACCATCGTCACCAGCGACCTGCAGGCCGACCTGGCCCGGCTGTCGGCCTGGGCGGCCGCACACGACGCGAAGCTCGGCCGCCTTCAAGCCGCCGAGGCGTCACTGACCGACATCTTCCAGCGGATCACGGGAGTACCGTCATGACCACACTTCCGGCCGGCGCCGTCCTGGCCACCGCCGAACTGCTCCTGCTACGTCGCAGCGCGCTGGTCGCGCTCATCGCGATCGCCCAGCCGATCGGGCTCGGGATCCTCCTGGCGTTTCTCACACGCGACAGTGGCCTGGCGGCCGACTACGGCTCGGCCGCCGCGTTGCAGCTCCTGCTCCTGCTCGCCAGCACGCCGTACATGGCCGGCACCACCGCGCTCGCCGCCCGCCGCCAGCACGGCGTGCTCAAGCGATGGCGTACCTCGGGCGCCTCCGACGCCGACCTGATCATCGGCCTGCTGAGCCCGTACGCCCTGCTCGCCGTCGTCCAGGCCGTCCTGCTGTGCACCGTGACCGCGGTGATCGGCGGCGACGCTCCCGCCCGATGGTGGCCGCTCGCCGTCGGGGTGCTCGGCGGGACGGCGATGGCCGGTGCTCTGGCGTTCGCGACCGCGGCGTTCACCAGAACACCGGAGCTGGCCCAGCTGACCACCGCGCCGGTGTTCCTCGCCCTGTTCGGTGGCGGGATGTGGGTCACGATGACCCCGCCCGACGAGGTGACCTGGGTGATGCTGGCGGTGCCGGGCGCGGCCGTCGCGCAGCTGGTCCGGGTCGGTTGGAACGGCGCCGCGCCGGGACAGCTGCTCGGCCAGACCTGGCCGAGCATGGTGGCGCTGTCCGTCCTGGCCGCCCTGGCCGTCGCCTTGGCGTTCCGCGTCTTCCGCTGGGAGACACGATGAGATCAGGTCGCCGTGAACCCGCCCAGCGCCCGTCGATCTTCGCCCCATCGTCTGGCCCCATACCTTCGACACGGCCGGACTGGCCGCCGCCTGGATCAACCAGACACCCGGCCACACCCGCCTCGGTGTTCGCGCCGACGACCCGCCCCGTATCTCCATGAGCAGCTCGGCCTGGTTCCTGTCGAACAGCTCACCCGAGCGGTCAACGTCGAGCCGGGCTTCGTGCCGGACGAACAGCCGGCCCTGGCGGAGGTCTCCGCGAGGGCGATACCGGCAGTGACAGCCGACAACGCGACGCGTGGACGGTTCCGGGGCGGGCTCGCCAGCTCGGTGCCGTAGCAACGGGCGTTGTCGTCGGTAAGCAGATCGACTCGAGGGCTGCACCATCGTGAGGTCGCCGCTGTGCCGGTGATCGCCGCCCATGAACGTGGCGGGCGGTCAGAGCGTTTCGATGCCCAGCACCAGCGGAGCCACGGCGACGAGCATGATAACGGTCGGCGTACCGACCCCCTTCTTGTCGCCCGCACGCAGGTGCGTGATCACGGCACCCAGGAAGTAGAGGACGACACCGATCGCCGCCGCGATGCCCAGAGGGCGATAAACGATGCCGGCGAGCAACCCCAACGCGCCCGCGATCTTGACAAGGCCGAGAGGCAGGAACCAGCTGTCACGCACCCCGAGCGCTTTGATCGGCTCCGTGATCTTCGGGTCGCGGGTGATGTCGCCACGGGCGGACATGAGCAGGACCAGCGACAGCAGGGCAGCGACGACGACATAGGCGATAAACACGGAGGACTCCAGAGAAAGACGGTATAGGCCCGAACAGCCGGGACCGCTGCGGCATGTGGCGCTTTGCGCAGCTGACTTCGATATGAGGCTGCCGCACTCTTTTCCGCCGTCCGCGAGCCGGCCAACGAGTACACACCGGCGAGCCGGCGGTCAGGAAAAGTACTTGAGGAATGCTGTCGTGTCGGCGTAGTAGGCGGTCAGCTTGCCGATCTTCCCGCCGGCGAAGTCGTACCGTTCGATGATCGATGTGCGCCAGCCGCCCGGATAGCCTTCGCGTGCGGAGAAGTCGATCTCGTAGTAGTGCAGCACGGTGTCACCGTTCTCGAAGAACTGTGATCCGCCAGTCACGAACCGGACCCCGGTTCGCATTGCCATGTCGGCCGCGGCCGTGCGCCACTGGTTCCAGCCGTTGAATCCGACGAGGCGCCCGAAAAGACTGTCGGGTTCGGCCAGGACGGATTCATCAGTGATGTAGTGCGGCAGCTTGGCGAGGAATGCCTGCTCGTCGAGCATTGTGGATTCAATGAACGTGCTGTACGCCTGAACGAACTCGATGTTGCTCATCGGACTCACCTCGGGTCGGAGGAGTGGAAAGCCCACCGGCACGCGGATCCGGCGAGCAGGTCGATGTGCGACCGCTGCTTATGCGGTCTCGAGTCCAGGTAGGTATCCGCCGGCGGTGCCGCGTACGGCGGACTCGGTGAGTTTTCTGATCTGGTCGGCGGGGACCGCGACGCCGGGGTTGGTGACGTGCCAGCGGTATTCCTCTTCCGGATCGAGGCCTTTGGGCGCCTGTCCGGCGAAGTAGGGCTGGACGTAGACCGGGGTGGTGGGTTCGCTGCGCCAACTGTCGGCGAGCGCGCCGAAATCCACTGTGTCGTAGCCCAGAGTGTCGAGCAGTGCGGCCACCTGGGCCTTGGCGACGGTGTCGTCCCCGGCGACGGGAAGGGCGCTGCGGTCGGGATCGCCTGCCGGCCGCGCCAGTTTGCCGAGGCTGAAGGACACGATGTTGTTGAACGCCTTGACCACGCGGGAGTCGGCCAGGTGCTGCTGCACCAGTTCGCTCGAGGTCAGCTCGTTGGAGTCGAGCTCTGGGATGTGGCCGTCGCGTTGCGGGTAGTAGTTCATCGTGTCGATCACGGTCTTGCCGGCCAGTGCCGCCGCCGGGAGTAAGCGGTAGCCGTTGAGCGGGATGGCAGCCACCACGAGTTCACCATCGCGCGCGGCGTCGGCCGGGGTGCCGGCGCGGGCGCGCTCGCCGAGGTCGGCGACGAGGTCGGCGAGGGTCTCAGGGCCGCGGGAGTTGCTCAGGACAACGTCCAGGCCGGCGGCAACGGCCAGGCGGGCCACCGTGGTGCCGATCATGCCGGCGCCGATCAGTCCAAGGGTTGTGGTCACTACAGCCTCTTCCGATCGAAGTAGTACTACAACCGTAGGTTAACCTACAGATGTAGGCAATGTACGCTGGCTCACGTGTCTGTGACGCAAGGCGGCCCTCCGGCCAGCGATCGGCGAGTGCGGCGTACCCATGCAGCACTGCGGGGAGCGCTGATCCGTCTCGTCGAGGATCGGGAGCTGTCGCAGATCAGCGTTGCCGACGTCGCCGAGGGAGCAGGCGTGAGCCGCTCGACCTTCTACGATCACTACCGAGACGTGCACGAACTGGCCGAGGCCGCCTGCACTGGGATGATCGACGAACTGGTCGGGGTGATGACTGCCCTTGGCGGCGACCCCGAGACCGGGGACCCCATCGAATCTCTGCAGACCTTCTTCACCGCTCTCGGCGAGCACGCCAGCCTGTACCGCAGCTTGCTCGGACCGCAGGGGAGCGCCCGCGTGATCGACCACATCCGGCGCCGCATGGCAGCCGCCGGGCTGATGAGATCGACCGGCAAGAGCGCGGCCACACCCGACGATCCGCACAACGTACCCGCAGCGTTCGTCGCGGGCGCGCTCGTCGGGGTGGCCACCGACTGGCTGCAACGCGGCTGCGCACACACACCGTCGGAAATGGCCAGACTGACCTGGCCCATTCTCTCCGACTGCCACTTCGACGCGCACGCAGCGGCACCCCCGCCCCGACCGTGACCCTCCGGTTTCGTTTGGTCGTCCTCGGCCGCGGACTGCTCGTTGGCGGAACTGGGGGTCTGAGATTGTTCTCTATCCGACGGGCCGCACCTGGCGCGGCGGTTGCCCGTCCGCAGCAGCCGTCGCCTCCACGATCGAGAACGGGGTCGGGGTGGTCACGATCCGGTCGACCACGAAACCCGCATCGGTCAGCAGCGTCGTGTACTCCTCGGCGGTCCGCTCGCGGCCGGGCACCATGCCCAGCATGGTCAGGTCGACCATCTTGATCAGATGCGGCTGGTCGCCGGGCGGAACCAGACCCTCGACCAGCAGGAGCCGGGCGCCGTCGGACGCCGAGCGGCGGATCGTCGCCAGGATCCGGCCCGCCGCGTCGTCGTCCCAGTCGTGCAGGATGAAGCTGAGAACGTAGACGTCCGCCTCCGGGACCTCGGTGAAGAAGTCGCCCGCGACGACCGCCACGCGGTCGTCCAGGCGGCGGGTGACCATCGCCGCATTCCCGGACGGGACCATCGCGGGCAGGTCGAAGAGGATGCCCTGCCGGTCCGGCCGGTGTGCGATGAGCTCGGCGAGCACCGACCCGTCCGCACCGCCCACGTCCGCGACCCGGTCGCCGGCCGGCAGCTGATACGCGTCGAACATGCCACGCCGCAGTGAGCCGGTCAGGTCCGCCATCGCCCGGGCCACCTGGCGCGCCCGGGCGGGATCCTCACCGACCCAGGCGAAGGCCGGCTTGCCGAAGTATCGGGTGGCGCCCGGCTCGCCGGTGCGTACCGTGTGCAGCAACTCGCTGAACGGCAGATAGTGGGTCTCCATCCACATCTCGGCGATGTGCGCCACCGTCTCCGGATGGGTGCGCGACAGCGTCGCCCCCAACGGTGTGGTGTGCACCAGGTCACCGGTGGTGTGGAAGATCCCGGTCGAGGCCAGCGTGCGGATCAACCGGCTGAGCGGCTCGGGGCGCGCCCCACTGCGCTCGGCGAGCTCGGTCACCGTCAGCGGCTTCTCCTCGAGCAGCGTGCAGATGTCCAGCTTTGCCACGACGTAGAGCGCCTGGGAGAGCTGGAAGCCGCCGAGCAGCTGCGACATGACGACGGCCGGAGGCGGGCCGTCCGGTGGGACAGGGTCGGACACGGTCGATGCTCCCTTCCGGAACGAGCGGTACCGGCCCATCGTCTGCCGTCCCCGTCCACAGGGCGTGGACATGTCGTAAACGGGGGCGGGGTGACGGCCGTGGCTACGCTGGCGCCCAACCCGTCCTGTTACTGACCGTGGAGGCCAGGCGTTGGAGGTTGATGTACTTGGAGCGGTCCGGGTACGCGTCGACGGCGTCGACCAGCCGACCGGCCCGCCACAGCAGCAAGCGCTGCTGGCCGCACTGGCGTTACGCCGAGGACGAGTTGTCCCGGCGCGGGAACTCGCGCAGGACGTGTGGGGCGCCGAGGCGCCGCCGAGCGCGTCGGCGATCGTCCGGAACTACGTCCACCATCTGCGCCGGATGCTGGGCACCGACGCTGTGCTCCCGGTCAAGACGGGTACGTCCCATCGGGGTTACCGGATCGGCCCGGCGGTGCTCGATCTCGACCGTTTCGAGGCCTGCGTCGAGAACTCCCGGACGGCTGAGGAGTGCGGCGACCTCGACGAAGCGGCCGCCCTTCTCCAGGCCGCTCTGGCGCTGTGGCGGGGCACTCCCCTGGCGGGGGTGCCGGGCCCGGAGGCGGAGCGTCGGCGAACCGCCCTGACCGAGCGTCACCTGATCACCGTCACCCACCGTATCGAGCTGGACGTCCGGCGTGGCAGGCACCGCGACGTGCAGCCGGAACTACAGGCGTTGGTCGAGGCGCATCCGCTCGACGAGAGCCTGCGTGCGTTGCACATGACCGTCCTCTACCGATGCGGCCGCCAAGCCGATGCCATCGACGCCTTTCAGCGGTATCGCGGCCTGGTCGACGAGGAACTCGGCATCGACCCCGGCCCCGCCCTGCGCGCCCTGTACGCGCAGATCGTCCAGGCCGACCCGAGCCTGCTGCCGCCGCGCCGCGGTCCGGAGCGGTCCCGTCCCATCCAGCTGCCCGCCGCGGTGGCCGGGTTCATCGGCCGCGCGGACGTGCTCGCGCGAGCCGATGCGCTGCTGGCGGATCCGGGACTGCTCGTCCTGATCCTGGCCGGCATGGGCGGCGTGGGCAAGACGACGACGGCCCTGCAGTGGGCCCACCACATCACCGACCGCTATCCGGACGGGCAGCTCTACGCGGATCTCCGCGGACACCGCCCGGGAGCACGAACGTCCGCGGACGTACTCGGTGAGTTTCTGCAGGCCCTCGGCGTCCGCGCGGCAGACCTCCCCGGACCGGCCGCGGCCCGGGAGGCGCTGTTCCGGACCCTCATGGCCGACCGCAGAATGATCCTGCTTCTCGACAACGCCGCCGACACCGATCAGGTCAGCGGCCTGCTCCCGGGAAACCCGCACTGCGTCGTCATCGTGACCAGCCGGTCGACGTTGTCCGCGCTTCAAGTCGGTACAGGCGCGCGACTGCTGCTCCTGGAACCGCCGGAGCACGAGGAGGCGCTCGACATGTTCGCCGCGCGTGTCGGCGACCATCGGGTACGCGCCGAGCGGGCCGCCTCTCGCGAGATCGTCGACCGCAGTGGACGCCTTCCGCTGGCCATGGCGCTGGTAGCCGCGCGCGCGGCAACCCGGCCGGCCGTTCCCCTGGCGGCGTTGGCGGCCGAGCTGCGAGAGGCGGACGCGACCCTGGACGGTTTTCGGGCCGCGGAATCGGCGGCGGACGTGCCGACGGTCCTGTCGTGGTCCTACCGGGCACTCGACGCGCCGGCTGCCGCCGCCTTCCGGCTACTCAGTTTGCACCCCGGGCCGGATCTGACGGTGCCCGCCGCCGCCGCCATGATCGGGCTCCCGATCACCCGTGCCAAAGCCGTGCTCACCGAGCTCACTGCCGCTGCGCTGCTGAGCGAACACCGGCCGGGCCGGTACGCCACCCACGACCTCGTCCGGGCCCTCGGCCGCCACCTCGCCGACGAACACGAATCCCGCGAGACGCAGGACGACGCCGTACGCCGGCTGCTCGATCACTACCTGCACATGTCGTACGCGGCGGCGAAACGCATGTTCCCGGCGACGACCCGGATCATCCCGGACCCCGCCCCGTACGGTGTGCCGCTGCCCGGCACCGGACCATCGGCGTGGTTCGACGATGAGCACCTCGTGCTGCTCGCCGTCCTCGAACCGGCAGACCGCCGAGGCTTCGAGCGGCATGCCTGGCAATTGGCCTGCCTGGTGCGCGACTACCTCAACCGGCATGGCCTGTGGCATCACCTGCAGGCATCGCAGAGCATCGCCATGGCGGCGGCCGTCCGCCTCGGCGATTCCCTCGCCGAGGCACACTGCCATGGGGGCCTCGCGCTCGTCGAAACCAACATGGGCCGCTATCCGGCAGCCTACGAGCATCTGGAACGGGCTCTCGCCCTCTTCGCCGCCGCCGGTGACCACCTCGCCGTCGCCACGACCCACCATCGGATGGCGTGGACGCTGGCCCAGCAGGAACGGCACGCGGAGGCGCTGGTGCAGGCACAGGCCGCGCTTGCGCTGTTGCCCGCCGACCCGGAACGACGGGCGACCGTGCTGAACACGATCAGCTGGCTGTCCGCGAAGATGGGTAGATTCGCCGACGCCGTCGAGCACGCCCACCAAGCGCTGGCTCTCGCCGACGACATGGGCCCCTTCGGACTCGCGGACGTGTGGGACACCCTCGGCTTCGCACAGTCCCTGGCCGACGACCACGGCGGCGCCGAGGCCAGCTACCGCCGCGCCATCGAGATCTACCGGCGCCACGGCGCCGAGTTCCGCGCCGGGGACTCCTGGCGATCGCTCGGCGACGCGCGGCGCGCCGCCCGGGACCCGGCTGGGGCGGATCAGGCCTATCGGGAGGCCATCGCCATCGCGACGACCTCCGACGATCCGCGAGCCGCCGGGCTGCTCGAGACCTGTTTGCGGCGTCTGCCCCTGCTCGACGCCGTCCCGCCGCCCGACACGGAGGGTCTCGCTGACGCACAAATGCGGACGGCCTACCGACCGCGCCCCGGCGAGCCCGCGCACGGTCTTGCCGTCAACGGCGATGACCCCAAAAGCTTTCCGGGCCGTGTAGCGCTTGAGGGGGCCCCAGGGCTCTGAACTGGTGCTGATAGGAAGTCCACTCGGTCGAATCGTCAGGTGCGCCGTGCGCTACGAGGCGTGCGCGCACGGGAGAAGACCGGCGAGTCGATGGACCTCAGGAATCTGCCCGATCGTCGAGTTTCCGATCCTCGTGGCGTTTGCCGGGAAAGATCGGGGAGGCGTCGCCGTAGCCCATGGTGATGACGTCGTCGGACGTCCTGGGCGGTCTCGTATCTGAGGAGTGCTGGCGGTACCGGTCGCGTTGAACGGCAGACCGTGCCGGTGCGCGGCCTTGACCGCCCGGGTACACGGGGCGGCGGGGGTGCCGGCCGAAGCGACCGGGCCGCCGACGCGGTCCAGCCAGAGGACAGCGGCGAGCTGCGAGCGGGCCGAATTGTGGGGGTGCAAACGAAAGCGACCCGCTCCCCGGCATGCAGCCCAGCCGGGGCAAGGCGCGGGTAGGTCTGGCGGCGGTCGCCTTCCGACCGGCTCCGCACCGCCGGCCCGGCATCCTGGGCAGTTGACTTCAGCACGTCGACGAGTGCCATCCGGGCCGGATAGCCGAGCGCGGCATGCACCCAGGCCTGCCCGTGAGTGAGTGGTGAACGTGAGCTGCCGCCCGGATCGCGGTAGATCCGCGCACGTCGAGTCGGTACGTCGTCGCGGGTCTCGCACCCCGTGGCCGTATTCCCCATTCCCCGCCTTGCGATACCGCCGTGGCGGGCGCATTCGTCTATGTTTCCTACCATCAAGCTTGTGACAGTGCCCAAGCCTTCCGTACGCGATACCGGTCGCTGGCCGGCCGAGATCTGGATTGCCGCCGCGTCCACGGCGGCCGTGTTCTTGCTGCTGCTGCTGCCGATTCGTATCCACGCCCCCGGCGACATGGAGTCCAAGAAGAGCTGTGGAAACGCGCTGTCGCTCAATTTACGCCCGTGGGCAGGCCCGTCCGACGGCGACTACTTCACGCCGGCCTTTCAGTCCTGCACCAGCCGGCGTCAGGACCGCTTCGCCGCGACGGCCGTCATCATCTCCATAAGCGTCCTGGTTCTCTCGGGAATGGCGGCTCGCCGTTGGCGACCGACGGCCGAATCTGATCGATCCGGCCCCGTGTGACCTCGGCGTGCAGGCCACCGGCCGGCATCTCGCGAGCGGAGATCAACGCAAGCCGTGATCATGCGTGGTCATGGTCGGAAACGGAGGTCCGCTCGGCCCGTACCGGTTCGAAGGGACAACGCTGGTACGCATGGACGTGGATCGCGGCCGGCTCACGGCACTACCTGCTGGTCCGCCGTCACCTCACGAGCAGCGCTTCGCTGCTGGCGGAGCAGGCAATCGAGTTGCCCTCCTGGGCTTTCGGCAACTCCGGCACGCGATTCAAGGTGTTCGGCTCGGCCGGAACAGCCCGGGACCCGTACGAGAAAATCGCCGACGTCGCGGCTTGATCAGCCGGGCCGCGGCGGGAGACCTTCAGTGCTCGCCCGCCTGCACGACGGACCCATCACTGCCCCAAAGATCATGAGCGAATGCAGCTGCTGTCGTCGGCGTGGCCGTCGCTGTGAACTGGCGTCCGTCGTGCCGTTGAGGAGCTCTGTGCGACTGGCGCTCGGGGTTGGACTGCCGCCGCTGGGGGTTGGACTGGCACCGCCCGCGGAGCGGTGCCCACGCCTCATGTCGAGCGAGGCTGGACGCCGAGATGGCCGAGGGCATCCTCGACGACGCGCGCGACGAACACCGCGTCGAGTGGCTCGCGGGAGAACCAGCGACGGTAGAACAGCGGGCCGGCGACGGCAGCGGTGACGTCAGCCGGTCCACGGTCCGTGCGGAGCTCGCCCCGAGCTCGCGCGCGTTCGGCCACCACACCGAACGGAGCCATCAGGCGGGCATGCAGATCCGCATGAAGCCCGGCCAACTCGGGCTCGCGCTCGGCGGCGTCCACGATGGAGGGCAGGACCGTCGCCCAGCGCGCACTGCGTAGCTGCTCGGCCAGTTCCTCGGTCAAAGCGGTGAGATCGCCGTCGAAGCTGCCGGTGTCGGGCACCGCGGGGGCGGACCCGATCGTCGAGCAGGCCTCCACCAGCAGCGCGGCACGCGACGGCCAGTGACGATAGATCGTGGTCTTGGCCACGCCGGAACGTCGCGACACCTCCTCGATGCTGACACCACCGATACCGCCGGCAGTCAACAGCTCGTACGTCTGAGCGAGAACCGCTGCCTTGGACCGCCGGACTCGGACGTCGACGGAGTCCCCGGATCGGGCCACGTTGTGATCTCCCTATCTCCCCAGCGCCAGAAACAGTACGCTACCGTAGCGTACTGTTTCTGAGGCCGGATGCACCGGCTTACCGAAGACAGTCGGGAGAACGCCATGAAATTCGCCTCAGTCCGCCTCGTCACCGACGACATGCCCGCTTTGGTCGCTTTCTACTCCGCGCTCACGAACACCGAGCCGGTGACCCCCTTCGGGCCCGGCGACTACGCCGAACTGCACACCGACGGCGCCATCATCGCGCTGGCCGCCGGCACTGCGGTCAACCGTTACAACAACAACGCCGCCGTAGCCGCCGCCAACCGGTCCGCGATCCTCGAATTCGAGGTCGACGACGTCGATGCCGAACGGGCCCGCCTCGGCGACCAGATCACCGACTTCGTCCAGGAACCCACCACCCAGCCGTGGGGCAACCGGTCCATGCTCTTCCGCGATCCCGACGGCAACCTCATCAACCTCTACTCCACCGGCCACTGAACGACCCCGGACAGATGAAAATCAACGGCAACACCACCTTCGTCGCCGGCGCCGCCTCCGGCATCGGACTCGGCCGCCGTACGGCTGTGAAAAGCTCACCGGGCGCTGAACGCGTGGTGTCGCCGAGAACGTCGGCCGACATGCCCCCGACGGCATAGCGATGACAACGCTGGTTCCAGTCCGTCAGTCACGAATCGCTGCAGTGCGGCCGTCGGCCACGTGCGCAGTCCTGCACCGCGCCTGATGGGCTACAGCCGCTGGCCCGGCCGGCATCAAGAGCCCGGCGAGGCCCTGGCCGCTGCGGGAGGATGGGTGCCGGTAACTAACGTGTCACCGGACGCCGGGCCCGGCGCGGGGAGGGCCGGCGCCCGGGGCTCGGCGGTGTCGCGGCCGAGGCGGGTGAGGAGGACCCGCATGGCGGCGAGCGCGCGGCGGGCCGAGGTGACGACCGCTGTGAGGTCGTCCCGCTCGGCGGCGGACTGGATCGCGGCGACGTGCTTCAGGACGACGTCGCGCAGGCCGGCCGCGAAACGGTAACGCTCGTCCCGGGCCAGCTCGGCGGATCGGACCCGCACTGCCTCGATCGCGCCGTCGTCGCGGGCGCGCCGCCGCTTGCGGCGCCACGCCGCGTACCCGGTCAACCAGATCAGGAACATGGGCGGGAAAAGAAGGGTGGCAGCCATCAAGGCGACGACACCGCCGACCATGGCCTGCTGCGTCCACTGGTCGGCTCCGGCCTCGCCAGTGAACGCCGGGTCCAGCTCGACCAACACCATGAGGACCGCGCCCGACCAGACCGCCGCTGCCACGGCGCCGAGCCAGGTCAACGCCGGCGGCCGTCCCCACGAGCCCAACACGTACACCGCCTGCAGTTCGACCATCAGCAGGCACGCGAACTGCCCGGAGCTCTCGGCGGGCGCCAAGTCGGTCACGATCAGCAGCGGGCCGAGCCACGAGGTCAGCGCAACCATCGCGAAGGCCGGCCAGGGGTGGCGTCGGCGCAGGAGCAATGGCGCAGCGTGCGCGAGCAGGGCGAGAAACGTCGGCGTCACGGCGGCGGGGGGAAACTCGGATACCAGTGCGGCAGAAAGGACAAGTGGCCCCGCAAAGGGGATGAGCAGCCGGCCGACACCGCGGGAGACCGAGGACCAGGTCGGTACCGCGAGCCGCCACCGCAGCTTCGCCCGGACCGCCGCGTCCGTCGGTGTGCTGCCGGAGAAGGGGAGGACCGCGTGGACCCGCCAACCGCCGTCGGGCCGCGGGCCGGCCTCCAGCCGTCCGCCAAGGATCTGCGCCCGCTCCCGCATGCCCTGCACCCCTCGGCCACTGCCGAGACCAGTCCTCGCCGACGTGTCCGGATCCCCGCCGTCGTCCTCGACTGTCAGCTCTGCCTCGCTCCCGGCGTACGAGAAACGCAGCCGCACCGTGCCGCCCGGCGCGTAGCGCAGGATGTTGGTGAGCGCCTCCCGGGCGATGCCGTATGCAGCCGCGGCCGGCGCGGCCTGCGGGGCTGTGGCCGGCAGGTCCGCGATGACCGGCTGGCCGAGTTGGCGGAAATCGTCCACCAGGGTGGCCAGGTCGGTCGTCGGCGCGTCCGGCCAACCCTCGAAGGGGAGCGTGTCGACAAGCCTGTTCAGCGCCGTATGGGCGTCGCGGCTGGTGCTGGTGGCGAGCTTGAGTGCCTGGTCGCGCAAGTCCGGACGCTCCGCCCCAAGCACTTCCGCGGCCGACGCGTTGATCACGATGGAGGTCAAGTAGTGGGCGGCCTCGTCGTGCAGTTCGCGGACCAGCCGGCGCCGCTCGATCGACACCGCCTCGCTGCCGGCCTGCCAAGCCTGAGCGACCTGTTCCGCTGTCGCCGACCGGTCCCGCCTCCAGTAGCGCGGGTGAGACCCGGCTGCGGCGGTGTGCTCCCGCATCCGGCGGGCTCGGCGGTACCCGAGCGCCGCGGCCAGACTGCAGACGCCGGCTGCGAGCAGCGGCGTCACCACGACATTGCCGCCGAAGCCCTCCATGACACCGGTTTCGACGGCCTCGAACGTCAGCACGCCGACAATGACCAGCGCCGTCGTGCGACGCGTGTGGTACGCGCCGACGTGGAAAAGCGCCACGATCATGGCGACGATGGCTGGCATCAGCGCGTCGCCAGGCTCGAGCAGGTGGGGCTCTTTCGGCAGGATCCAGAAGCCGGCGGAGAACAACACCTCCAGCGCGAGGGCTACGAGCGCCGGTCGGCGGTGCCGCCAGCCCAGCAGCATCGCCGTCACCAGAGCAACGACGCCCGCCACGCCCGCCCACTCCGGCGCCAACGCCGCGCCTCGGAGCAGCGGTAACCCCGGCCACCACGCGATCTGAAGCAAAGCGATCAGGGTGGGCAACAGCCACGTCCTCCAGCGCCCCACAACGCGACACTGCCATCGACAGCGGGGAACCGTGACCGATTCCTCAATCCTCATTTGGCTGTGAGATCGGACGGAGCGCTGCGTTCGCGGTCCGCCGAGGCGCTCACCCCTGCCGGGAGCCTCTGCGCGGTCCGCCGTGGCGGGCGGCGCCGTCGTGGCGGGCGGTGGTGTTCCGTTCTGGGTGTGGGCGGCTCGGCGCTGCTGTTGCGGCGGCCGGAAGCCGGGGGCGTCCGGCGGAAGCGTCAGCGTGGCAGCTGCGGCAGGGTGAACCAGAAGCGGCTGCCTCCGCCTGGGTTCTCGTCGACGCCGATCTGGCCACCGTGCCGTTCGATGATCCGCCGGCAGATGGCCAGGCCCAGGCCCGTGCCGGGGTAGCCGCCGCTGTTCGCGGAACGGTGGAACGCGTCGAACACCTTCGGTCGGTCGGCCACGGGGATGCCGATACCACGGTCGGCGACCACGATCCGGACCGTGCCGCCGGAACAAGCCTCGGCGGTGACCTCGACTTCGGCTCGGCAGCCGGCTGGCGTGTACTTGACGGCGTTGCCGATCAGATTGTCGATCACATGGCGCAGCAGCTTGGGGTCGGCCAGCACCGTCGGCAACGGGCCGCCCGCCGTCACCCGGGATCCGCCGGCCGGGGCGAGTCGCTCGGCGGTCACGTCGGCCACCATCTCGTTCAGCGGCACCGGGCGCAGGTTGAGGGCTGACTGGTCCGCGGTGGCGTGCTGGAGGAGGTCCTCCACCAGCCGGTTGATCCGGTGCAACGCGCGCTCCACCGTGCGGAGGTCCTGGCTGCCCTGGTCGCCGAGCGCCCCGGCGTAGTCCTGCCGGAGCATCTCGAGATGCGCTGTCGCGGCGGCCAGCGGCGACCTTAGGTCGTGGCTGGCCATGGTCATGAATCCGCGCAACTCGGACTCGCGGCGGCGCAACCGCCGCTCGATCGCCAGGCGCCGCATGGCCCACCGGTACGCGAGGGCGGCGGTCAGCAGTGCCACTGCCGTCGCGGCCACAACCTCGCCGCCGACCACGTGGGGCACCGGTGATCGGGGAGACATTGCGGCGAGCCCGAACAGGGTGATGCCGACGCCGGCGAGCAGGCGAAGGGGCGGAGGCCCGCTCCCGTCGGCGATTGGCGATTCCGCGGCGGTCTGCAGGCGTACGTCCGACATCTCGGCTCCTTCATGGCGTGGACACCCTACGAACTGCGCATATCGTGCGTGTTCGGAAGCTGTCGAGTCGCCCACCTGGAGCGGTGTCCGTCGGGTACCGCGGGAGTGTCGTCCAGGCGGCGGCAAGGACCGAGGGATACCGCTGTGGTTGTACAGCGGCTGGCGCATGCGGCGTGATCACGCCACGCAGTGAGGGGTTAACCGGTAATAATTCTTATATGTCGTGTTTCGCGGCGGTGGACCGGAGCCGACGATGAGCATCCGCATCGTCCTCGCCGAGGATCAGTTGCTGATCCGGGCGGGCATCGCCATGCTCCTGTCCGCCCAGCCCGACCTGGAGGTGGTCGGCGAGGCGGGCGACGGCCTCCAGGCCGTGGACCTGGCCCGCGAGTTGCAGCCCGACATCGTCGTCATGGATCTGGGCATGCCCCGCCTGGACGGGGTGGCGGCCACCCGGCAACTGACCGCCGACGACTTCGCGGCCGAGGCCCGCCACACCGTCAGGGTCCTGGTGCTCACCAACCTCAGCGACGATACTCAGGTGTATGCCGCGTTGCGGGCCGGGGCGTCCGGCTACCTGCTCAAGGACGGTGCCCCGACGGATCTCGCCACCGCGATCCGCGAGGTGTGCGGCGGCAACGCCTACCTCGACCCGGCCGTCACGCGCGGCATCATCCTCGACATCGCCAACCGGCCCGGCCCCGTACGCCCAGTGTCTGCTGTGCTGGACCGGCTGACCCGGCGCGAACGGGAAATCCTCGAACTGATGGCGCTCGGCCTCACCAACCGGGACATCGCCACGCGGCTGTTCCTCGCCGAGGCGACGGTGAAGACCCACGTCTGCCGCGTGATCATGAAGCTGGAGGTCCAGGACCGTACCCAGGCCGTGGTGGCGGCCTACCGGAGCGGCTTCGCAGGAACGGGAGACGCGCGCTCAGATTGAGCGCTCACTCGCGGGCGGGGGACCTGCCCCATTCTTTTTGGTGGCGTACGTGGCTCTGCGCTCGAAGCCGTTACGCCGACCCCTGCCGCCGGAGCTTCTCGACTTCCTTGGTGTAGGTGTAAAAGTGCAGTCTCGCCGCTACCTGTGGACGCGGCTCGCACCACGATCAGCGTACGGGGTCCGGGCCGGTCCGGGAGGCGGTCCGCGCCGCCGGGCGGCCGGCCGCCTCGTCGGTCAGCGCGGCCAGCAGGGCGAGCGCGTCGGCGGTCGGCGAGCCCGGCGCCGCCCGGTAGACGACCAGCAACTGCCGGTCGGCGTCGGTGACCGCGAACTTCTCGTAGTGCAGCTCAAGGTCGCCCACGATCGGGTGGCGCATGTGGTGGATGCCGCCGCCCGGGTGCGGCTTGGCGTCGTGCCGCGACCACAGTCGCCTGAACACGTCGCTCTTGATCGACAACTCGCCGACCAGGTCGGTCAGGCGGGGGTCGTCGGCGTCCGGGCCGGCCGCCGCCCGCAGCGCGGCGATCAGGCTGCCGATCCGGCCCTGCCAGCCGGGCAGGAACTCCTGCGCCTCCGGATCGAGCAATACCGTACGCAGAACGTTGCCGCCCGGGGCGAAGACCGGCGACAACGCCACGGCCAGCCGGTTGGCCGCCAGGACGTCCTGGAACGGACCCTGGACGTACGCGGGAGTGCCGGGCCATGCGTCGAGCAGGAGTTGCACGCCCGGCCGGACCCGCGACGGGTGCCGCCGTCGAGGCGCCTCCGGGGCGCCGAGCGCGTGCAGGTGTGCGGTGGCGTCCTCGTCGAGGCCGAGCGCCCGGGCGACCGCGTCCAGCACCTGGGCGGAGGGGCGCCGGTCGCGGCCCTGCTCGAGCCGGGTGTAGTACTCGGTGCTGATCCCGGCCAGCATGGCCAGCTCGTCGCGCCGCAGCCCCGGCACCCGCCGGTGGCCGTTGTCGAGCAATCCGACATCCTCGGGCCGGATCAGCTCGCGCCGGGCCCGCAGGTATTCGCCGATCAGGTTCACCTCTACGACGATAGGTCGGGGCGGCCCGGTGCCGGGTAGCCCTGGTGGCACCCCTCTCGGCGGGAGTCTGGCTGGTGCGGCGGGCCAGCCCGCAGGCTACCGCAATGACTTCACGAAACTGGCTCATCACCGGCGTCACCAGCGGCTTCGGCCGGCACCTCAGCGAGCAACTGCTGTCTCGGGGCGACCGGGTGGCCGGCACCTTCCGAACCGCGGCCGGCGTGGACGAGATCTCCGCGAGCTGGCCGGACACGTTCCACCCGGCTCGCCTCGACGTCACCGACCCGGCCGGGATCGTGACCGTGGTCGACCGGGCGTTCGCCGCGCTGGGCCGGATCGACGTGGTGGTCAGCAACGCCGGCTACGGCCTGATGGGCGCCGCCGAGGAGCTCTCCGACGAGCAGATCGTGCACCAGATCGCGACCAACCTGACCGGGTCGATCCGGTTCATCCGGGCGACGCTGCCGCACCTGCGCCGGCAGGGCGGAGGCCGGATCCTGCAGCTGTCGTCGGTCGGCGGGCAGGCGGCGTGGCCGGGGGGCTCGCTCTACCACGCCACGAAGTGGGGCATCGAGGGCTTCGCCGACGCGCTGGCCGGGGAGGTCGCCCCGTTCGGGATCGGGGTCACGATCGTCGAGCCGGGTGGCGCCCGCACGAACTTCCGCTACGGCGGCTCGGTGCTGGCCGAGCGAATCGAGGCGTACGACGCTACGCCGGCAGCGCACATTCGGCGGATCCTCACCGAGCGCACGACGCAGGGCATCGGCGACCCGGCCCGGATGGCCGCCGCGATGATCGACAGTGCCGACCGGGAGCCGGCGCCCCGGCGGCTGGTCCTGGGCAGCGACGCCTACCAGGGCATCGAGACGGCTCTGGCGGCCCGCCTGGCCGACATCCGGGCCCAGCGCGAGTCGGCCGCCGCGACCGACGCGCCGCTGCCCGGAACGGCCACCGGCGGCGTGGCCGAACTGCGCACCGCCCCGACGCGGCTCTAGGCGGTGGGGTGGTGCCGGGCATCCAGGGTCAGCGCAGGAGTCGTTGCCGAAGGAGCACCTGGACAGCTACCGTGTCCGGTCGCGTGCAGCGGCCGGACACGGTAGCTGTCAGGACTTCAGGACGACCTTCTCGCAGTTGTCCTCCTTGTTCTTGAACAGCTCGAAGCCACGCTCGGCCTCGTCGAGCGGCAGCCGATGGGTGATGATCCGGGTCGGGTCGATCTCGCCGCGTTCGATACGCTCCAGCAGCGGCCTCATGTAGCGCTGCACGTGGCACTGCCCGGTGCGCAGGGTCAGCGACCGGTTCATCCAAGCACCGGCCGGGAACTTGTCCAGCAGGCCACCGTAGACGCCGATCACCGAGACCACGCCGCCGCTGCGACACGACATGATCGCCTGGCGCAGCGCGTGCGGGCGCTCGGTCTCCGACCGTACGGCCTGCTTGACCCGGTCGTACGCGGCGATGTGCGCGCTGCCGTGGGTGGCTTCCAGCCCGACCGCGTCGATGCACTTGTCCGGTCCCCGGCCGCCGGTCAGCTCAAGGAGCCGCGAGCGCACATCGACCTCGTCGAAGTTCACCGGGATGTGGCCGGCCTGTTCGGCCATCCGCAGCCGGTACGGCTCCTTGTCGATGGCGATCACCTTTGCGGCGCCGAGCACCCGGGCACTGTCCATCGCGAACTGCCCGACCGGGCCGGCGCCCCACACCGCCACCACGTCGCTGGGCTGGATGTCGCACATCTCGGCGCCCATGTAGCCGGTGGGCAAGATGTCGGACAGGAACAGCACCTGCTCGTCGGTCAGATCGGACTCGATCTTCAGCGGGCCGACGTCGGCGAACGGCACCCGCGCGTACTGCGCCTGACCGCCGGCGAAACCACCGGTCAGGTGCGAGTAGCCGAAGATCCCCGCGACCGGGTGGCCGAACATCTTTTCCGCGATCCCCGCGTTGGGGTTGGTGTTCTCACAGCACGAGTACAACTCTTTGGCGCAGGCCGCACACGCGCCGCAGGCGATCGGGAACGGCACGACCACCCGGTCGCCGACCCGCAGCTTGTCGCCGGGCACCCTCGAGCCGACCTCGATCACCTCCCCCATGAACTCATGGCCCATGACGTCGCCGTCCTGCATCGTGGGGACGTATCCGTCGACCAGGTGCAGGTCCGAGCCGCAGATCGCGGTGGACGTGATCCGTACGATGGCGTCGCGGCTGTTCAGGATCTTCGGGTCCGGCACGTCGCGGACCTCGACCTTGTTGCGCCCAGCCCAGGTGTTCGCCCTCATGCCTCGGGTCCCTTCTCGAACTCGGCGTCCGACAGCGGTTGCGCCGGGCGCTGCGGGAATTCCTTGCGGGCCCGCTTGCCCCACGGGGCGCCGTCGGACCGGACCACCTCGCCGGTCTCCAGCACCTGCTTGAACCGGCGCAGGTCGTCGTCGAGCTGCTGATGCGGCTCCTCACCGAAGTACTTCGCGACCGCCTTACCGATCGCGCCGCCCGGGATGTCGTACACCAGGGAGACGTAGACCTCGGTGCTAACCCCGTCGGGGGCCGGTACGAAGGAGACCGTGCCGGCGTTGGGCACGTCGGCGTCGCCGGTCGAGCGCCACGCGATCCTCTCGCCGGGCGTCTCGTCGGTGATCTCGGCGTCCCATTCGACGTCCTTGCCGAACGGGGCGGTGGCGGTCCAGTGGCTGGTCCGGTCACCGGTGGTGCGGACCTCCTCCAGGTGCGCCATGAACGTCGGCAGGTTCGCCAGGTCGCGCCAGAACGCGTACACCTCCGACGCGGGTTTGCGGACAGTCGCCGTGGCCGTCAGGTCCATGTGTCCTCCTCTGCGGCCGGAGCCGCTCCGTTGTGCCCGGGTGGCTTGCACGGCGGTCAGCAGATCCAGCGCGGTGATGCCGACGATGGCACCGGTGACAGCGATCAGCCGCCGCCGACGCCGCCCGTCACGATGGGCGATAGCCAGCCCGAGCGAGGTCAGATCCATCGCGTCGCCCATGACCCGGGTCCACGCCCAGATACCTTTGCGACGGCTGGCCAGGAGTCCGGCTGCGTGGACCAGTTCTCGCACACCGACCAGGGGCACCATCGTCCGAGATGTACGCGAGTCGTCCACCCCGCTGATCCGGCGCACCGCGTCGGGCGCCGCGAGCTGGGCGACACCCAGACCGAGGCTCATCCACCCGAGTTCCCGGCCCCGCCGCTGCACTTCGTCGTCCCGTGCTTGCACTTCCTCCCGGGATGCGAGTTGCGTCATGGCAACCTCCGTGTCATGAGGACCGGTCCTGCGTGCCGATACACAGTGACCTCGGTCGCCTGCGGCGCACGGCTACCCGATGCGATTTCGGCTAAACCGGCATTCGACAGCTACGGTGAAATTCGGCCCCGGCCCCGGCGGCCATCCCGACAGCACCTGCCAGACGAGGCCCCATGGCCGACGAGGAGGAGCGATGCGGCTGACCACCCTGCGCCACCCGTGGCGGGCGGCGCTGGCCCGATGGGGCCGCATCCCGGGGATCCGGACCGCGAAGGTCACGCTGGCCGCCGTACTGGCGTACGTCATCGCCGATCTGCTCAACACCACCGCGTCACCGATCCTCGCGCCGCTGACCGCGATCCTCGTGGTGCAGGTGACCGTGTACCAGACGGTCACCGAAGGACTCCAGCGTGTCCTGAGCGTGCTGGCCGGCGTCCTGGTCGCGGTCGGGCTCGCCACCGTCGCCGGGCTGAGCTGGTGGAGCCTCGGGGTCGTGGTGGGCGCGAGTCTCGTGCTCGGGCAGCTTATCCGCCTGGGGCCGCACACGCTGGAGGTGCCGATCAGCGCGATGCTCATCCTCGCCGTCGGCGGCGGCGCGGCACCGCAGGCGGCGACCGGGCGGGTGTACGAGACGCTCATCGGCACGGCGACCGGCATCGTGGTGAACTTCGCGATCGTCCCCCCGGTGCACGTGGGATCCGCCGGCTCGGCGGTTGCCGGCCTGGCCACCCGGCTGGGGGACTTCCTGCGCTCGCTGGCTGCCCAGTTGCGCACCGGGTGGTCGCGCCAGGCCGCGGAGGACTGGCTCACGGCGGCCCGGGGCCTGAGCGCAACGGTCCTGGAGGCCGACCATTCGCTGGTCCGGGCCGAGCAGAGCGCCGTGCTGAACCCGCACGGCGGGGAGGTCCGGGTGGCTCAGCCCCGCCTGCGCACGGCCCTCACCGCGATCGAGTACTGCACCATCGTCGTCCGCACCCTGTGCCGGGAGATCTTCGACCGGACTTTCTATCTACCGCCGGAGCTCGAGGCGGAGGCCTACTCCGCACCCGCCCGCGTCGCCCTGGCCGATACGCTGGACGCCGCCGCCGCGGCCCTCGACGGCGTAGCCGCTGTCGCCCGGGGCGCCGAGCCGGTCGACACCACTCGCGCCCGGGTGCTCGCTCAGCTGGACGAGTTGTACCAGCGACGGGAAATTCTGGGCCGCCTCTTGCTGGTGGACCCGCAGGCCGACGCCGCCGCCTGGCAGCAACACGGCGCGTTGCTCACCGCGGTGGACCGGCTGCGGGTCGAGATCGAGGCGGCCGTACGCCCGGCCGCCCAGCCGTGGCGCCCGCCGTCGCTGACCGAGGGACCGCGACGCGCGGCCCAGCGCGTCGTGGGCGCCGCCGAGCAGACCCTTCCACTGGTCACCGACCGTTCCCGCCAGGCGGTACGGCGGATGATGGACGCCGCGGCGGAGCATCTGGCCGGCCCCGGCCCTCGTACGGCGCCTCCTGGCCGGCCGGGCCGCGGCACCGAGCCACCGGTCGAGGCGGAAGACCCGGCGACGCCTCCGCCGCGACCGGGCACCATCGAGCCGTGACCTCGGGCGGTCGGCGGCCCGATGACACCCGGCCTCAGGTCTGTCCGTCAAGCTGTCGTGTTCCAGCAGTGCCTCACCGAAAGCACGGGGCGACCTCGACGAGGCGCGGTCCACCATCGCCCGGCACTTCTCTACCACCTTCGTCGACGCACTCACCGGGGCAGCGTGCTCCAGGAGCCTGCGGGCGACTCGTCGTCGGCTGGTTCGCCGAGCAGAACGGCGGTGCGGCTGCCCAGCGCGATGGTGAAGCCGGCAATCAGATAGATCGCGCCCAAAGCCACCGGTGTACCAGGGAACGCCCTCGGTGTGGTTGCGTACGCTGACGAGCGCGGCCAGCGCGAACGTGCCCATGCCGGCGGCCATCACCCGCGTGGATCGGTACTGGTGGGCGCCCGGGAGCGACATGAGCATGCGGTCGAGGGCAGCCGCGACGATCTCCGGCAGCACGGTGACCAGGAACGCCGCGCGGTCGTCGGGTGTGAGGCGGACCAGCACGAACTGCCACGCGGTGGCGAGGAACGCACCCGCGACGGTGATGACGTCGACGGCGTACGTGGCCCGAGCCGGCCGGTGGCCGAACGGCGCCGCCGCGAGCAGTCTCGAAGCGAGTCCCACACCCCGCTGATCAGCACGGATCTCTACGAACGCGCCCAGCGAACCGTGAAGACGCGTGGCGCCATCGGAGAGGGCGGCAAGGCACCGCGACGTAGCCGGCATGCCTACCTCTTCCGCGTCCTCCTACGGTGCGGCCTGTGCGATCGCGTTATGGAGGGCAGCGTCAACCACGGGCGCACTGGCTGCGCTACGCCCGCAAGCATCTGCGTGGGATGTTCCCGTACCTGCCTTGCCAGGACGGCTACAACAAGCGGATGCGCAAGGCCGGGCCGCTGCTGGCCCTGGTGATGCGGCATCTGGCCACCCGGACCCCGTCCTGGCACGACAACCTACGGCTGATCGACTCCACCCCCATCCCGTGCGCCGCCTCCCGGGAGACAGCGAAACGATCGGAACTGGCCGGTGACGCCGGATACGGCTACTGCGCCTCGCACTCCCGGTTCTTCTGGGGATTCCGGCTGTGCCTGGTCTGCTCCGGCGATGGACTGCCGGTGATCTGGGGCCTGGCGAACCCGAAACTCGGCGAACGGGAGGTGATGACCGCCCTGCTCGAAGCCGACCACGACCTCGTCCAGACCGGTCAGGTCCTGCTCGGCGACAAAGGCTTCGCCGGCCGCGAGTTCGAAACCTTCGTCACCGAACAACTCGGTGCGCACTTCGTACGCCCGGACCGCACCCCTGACCGGCGTCTTCGTCCGCGTCGCACAACGACTACTGGCCCTGACCACCGTGATCTGGCACAACTGGACCATCGACGCACCCGTCAAGCGTTCCCTGATCGCCTACGACCACTAAAGACTCAAGGAATCAATCATCTAGTGTCCTGCGCCAGGAATTCGTTGAAGATATGAGGCGAGACGTTCGAGGATCTCGTCAGCGGTTTTGGTCCAGATAAAGGGTTTCGGGTCGCTGTTCCACTGGTCGATCCAGGAGCGGATGTCTTTCTCCAGTGCTGGGATCGATCGGTGGGCGCCGCGGCGGATCTTCTGGTCGGTGAGCAGGCCGAACCAGCGTTCCACCTGGTTGAGCCAGCTGGAGTAGGTCGGGGTGAAATGCATGTGGAAGCGAGGATGCGCGGTCAGCCACTGCCGGACGCTGGGGTGTTTGTGGGTGCCGTAGTTGTCGCAGATCAGGTGCACGTCGAGGTCGGCGGGTACTTCACGGTCGAGTTTGGTGAGGAACTTCTTGAACTCGATCGCCCGGTGCCGGCGGTGGATCGAGCCGATCACGGTACCGGTGGCCACGTCCAGAGCTGCGAACAGCGTGGTGATGCCGTGCCGGACGTAGTCGTGAGTACGCCGTTCGGGCATGCCCGGCATCATCGGCAGCACCGGCGCCGACCTGTCGAGGGCCTGGATCTGCGACTTCTCGTCGACCGCCAGCACGAGGGCCTTCTCCGGCGGGTCCAAGTACAGACCGACCACGTCACGAACCTTGTCGATGAACTGCGGATCGTTACTGAGCTTGAACGTATCGACCAGATGCGGCTTGAGCCCGAACGCCTTCCACACCCGGCCAACCGTCGACTTCGACAACCCCGACTGTTCGGCCATCGACGCCCGCGACCAGTGCGTCGCGTTACCCGGGGTCGATTCCAGCGTCTTGACGACCACGTCCTCGATCCGCTCGTCGCTGATCTTGCGGGGCGCGCCGGGCCGTTGCTCGTCGACCAGGCCGTCCAAACGGCGCTCGAGGAAACGCCCGCGCCACTTGGTCACCGTCTGCGGCCAGATCCCCAACTGCGCCGCGACGTCCTTGTTCGAGCGCAGACCCTCATCCTGCGCACAACCCAACACGATCCGGCACCGCACCGCCAGAGCCTGCGACGACTTCGCCCGGCGAGACCACCGCACCAACGTGACCCGCTCATCCTCGGTCAACACCAACGGCACCTTCGGGCGTCCACGACCAGCCATGAACGAACTCTACATTAATTCAACGAATTAACGGCGCAGGACACTAGTGGCCGGCTAAACCTGAGGGCTACCGTGCGATCGGGCCGGCTGGAGACGGGTCAGGCGGTTCAGGTGCTTCTCGATCTTGTCTACCACTTGAGGCGTTCGAAGGTTACCCATCAGGTCTCGGGCCAGCCGCCAGGCGGCGCGAGCGCCGGCCGGGTCGTTCAACGCGAGCGCGATGTCGCCCTGATTGAGCAGGGCCGAGGTCAGGCCCATCTGCCACCCGATCTGGCGGTACAGCTCGGTGGCCTTCTTCCAGTAGGTCAGTGCGGTGGAAAGGTCGCCGGCGGCACGACAGCTGTCAGCCAGCGCCTCGTAACTCAGGCCCAGCGCGTTGGGGTCGCCCAGCTGTTCCGCGATGAGCAGCGCGCGGTTCGCCAGCTGCCTGCAGACGTCGACCTGGCCGAGGTTGGAGTGAGCCTCGGTCAGCACGGACAGGACGCCGAGCTCACCGGTCCGGTCGCCGAGCGACGCGAAGATGTCCCGGGCGCGTCCGAGCAGGACGACAGCCTCGGGGTCGTCGCCCTGCTCGACGCTCAACTGGCCCAGGTTGCGGTATACCAGGGCCTGCTCCGGGCGAAGTCCGAGGCTCGCGAAGAGGTCGAGCGACCGCCGCAGCAGGCGCGACGCGGAGTCGTAGCGGCCCCACATCATCTCGGCCCCACCCAGGCTCCGGGTGGAGTAGGCCCGGCCGAGGTCGTCCCCGGCTTCGGAGGTCGCCTCGAGACAGGCGCGCGCCATCGTGGCCCAGTCGTGGTACCACCCCTCGCCCTGGTTGAAGCGCTGCAGGCTCAGCGCCAGTCGCCAGGCGGTCGCCACCTGGCCATACTCGAGCAGGCGATGAACCATGGCCCGCAGAGCCTGTCGATCGGCGCTGAACCAGGCAATGGCCTCGGCCGCCGTGCTCGGGCGGGTGGCGACCACGTACCCCGGCGCATCGGGCGGTTCCAGCACCACCGTGGGCGAGAGGAGCAGATCCGCCGCGTAGGCACTCTGCCGATAGTGGCTCGCGAGCCGCCGGAAGGCGTCGTCCCGGGCCGGGCCGTCCTCGTGCGCGCGGATCAGTTCGTGGGCATAGGCCCGGATGAGGTCGTGGGTGGTGAACCGGCCCGGCGACCGTTCCGTGAGTAGTCCCGTCCGCACCAGTTCACCGGTCAGCGGCCGCGCCTCAGCCAACGGCACGCCGGCCAGGCTGGCGATGGCCGGGACGGTCGCATCGGGCCCGGGATGCAGGGACAACAGCCGGAACGTCCGCGCAGCAGGCGCACTGAGCATCCGGTAGGACCACGAGAAGATCGCCCGGATGCTGTTGCCCATGTCGTCGTCGGAGAACCCGTCCAGGCCGCCCTGCGCGTCCCGCAGCTCCCTGGCGATGTCGGTCAACCGGTGATCGGGATGGGCCAGAGCCCGGGCGGCCACCACTGCCAGCGCCAGCGGGAGCCGTCCGCACCGCGCGGCGATCTCGGCCACCGCGTCGGGGTCGGCCGACGTCCGGGTGTCTCCGATCCGCACGGCCAGGAACTGACGAGCGTCCTCGTCCGACAAGACGTCGAGGGTCATGAGATGCGCGCCGTGCGCCGTGGCCAGACCCGTCAGCCGCTTCCGGCTGGTGACCAGTACCAGGCAACCGGGAGCGCCCGGTAACAGCGGGCGCACCTGCTCGACGCTGCGCGCGTTGTCCAGGACCACCAGGATCCGGCGACCGGCCAGGACGCTGCGATACAGCCCGGACCGGGCACGCGGACTCGCCGGAATGTCGGAGTCAGGGACGCCGAGGGCGTTGAGAAAGGCCCGCAGCGCCTCCTCGGGCGGCAGCATGGCCTGTTCCGGGTCGAACCCCTGCAGGTCGACGTACAGCTGCCCGTCCGGGTAGGCGTCGGCCAACTGGTAGGCCAAGCGGATGGCCAGCGTCGTCTTCCCGATGCCGGGGATGCCGTCGATGACCAGCACGGGCGTGGAAACCTGGCTCATCACGTGTCCGTTGAGCAGGCCGAGCGTCCGGCGCTGGGCCTCGTCGCGGCCGGTGAAGTGTGGCAGTTCGGCCGGCAGCTGCGCGGGCAGCACCGCGCTGACGCCGGGGGTCCGGCCGATGAGAGTCCCGCCCGGTGACGCGATCGGGTCCGACGGGTCCGCGGCGCCGGGGCCGGCTTCGCCCACGCTCTGGTCCAGGACAATCTGATACGCCTCGCGCAGCTCCTCGCGGGGATCGACGCCCAGCTCGTCGGCCAGTCGGCCGCGTACGTCGTGGTAGAGGGCGATCGCCTCGGCCTGCTGCCCATCGGCCGACAAGGCCAGCAGGAGCTGGGCCTGCAGCCCCTCGTCGAGCGGGCGGAGCTCGCTCACCCGTCGCAGGACGGGCAGGACGGGACGTACGCGCCTCAGGCGCAACGCCAGCGTTGCCGCCTCCCGTACCAGGTCGGCGCACTCGTGGTCGATCAGGTCGAACGCCCGGCGGTCGCCGGAGGCCAGCTCGGCCGCCCCGCCGCACGGTCCGCGCCACAGGTCGAGGGCCGCCTCGTACGCCGCCATCGCCTCGGGCCGCCGCCCGGCCGCGTCCTCTGATCGGGCCTGCTCAGCCAGCTGACGTAGGCGCAGCAGGTCGAGATCCCCGGGGCCGACCCGCATCCGGTAGCCGGCGGCGTCACCCAGCAGCCAGTGCCCGGGCGACCGGGCCGGAAGGCCGGGTTCGAAAAGGCGCCGCAACGCACCCACGTAGCGGTGCACGACGTTGACGGCGCTCACCGGCGGTCGCGGGCCCCACAGCACCTCGACGATCTCGCCGACGCCCACCGGCTGGCCCGCCTTGGCCAGCAGCAGGGCCAGGATCAGGCGCTGCTGGCGGGCTCCCGGATCGATTTGGGTGCCTTGACGCCGAACCCGCAGCGGGCCCAGCACGCCAAAGGACACCGATGCGCCGCCGCCATTCGAAGGCACGGAAGAACTCCCTAGGTCGGCCCGGCCCTCAGCTTACCGCCGAGCTTGTGCGGGCCGAGCCGATCGTACCTTCAGCGATCACCGCTGCTCTCTCACTGCGGACTGAGCGAGTGGGTCGAGCGGATCATGTCCGAAGCCTTCTCGCCGATCATGATCGTCGCGGCGTTGGTGCCGGCCGAGACGATCCGTGGCATGACAGAGGCGTCGGCCACACGTAACCCGTCCGCCCCGAGAACCCTCAGCTCGGGATCGACCACGGCCTGCGCGCCGCGGCCCATGGCGCAGGTTCCGACCGGGTGGTGAGAGGCTCCGGTGCCCCACTGCAGATAGTGACGGAGGCCGCCCGGCTGCCGCACGTTGTGACCGGGCAGCACCTCGCGATCACGCCAACGGGCCAACGGTTCGGTGGCGGCGATGTTGCGAGCCACCTCGATGGCCTCGACCAGGCGGCGGACGTCCTGACCCTCGGCCAGGTAGTTCGGGTCGATCAGCGGCGGAACCCCCGGGTCGGTTGAAACCAGGCGGAGCGTTCCGCGTGATTCGGGCACGGTCGCGATGCCGAGGGTGAAGCTGTTCGCGGGTGCGTGCAACGCGGGCCGATGCAACGGCGCCTCGATGAACGTGAAACGGTGACCGCCGGCTGTCGCCGCGTCGACGAAGGCGCGGGCCAGCGGGCTGGGATCGGCCGCGGGTGCCGGCCGCATGGGCCCGTCGTCTCCCCTGAGGGCCGGATCGCCGTCGTTGACGGTCTCCATCCGGCGGAAGTACGGCAGCACCGAGGCGTAGTCCCAGCCGTCGGCCCCCTGTTCGGCCCAGCCGTCGTAGTCGGCCGCGTGACCGCGCCGGAACATCATGGCGTCGATGCTGCTGGACCCGCCGAGGGTGTGTCCTCGCGGCCATGCGTGGACGGCATTGCCGGTACGGACCTGCGGGACAGTGACGTACGAGTAGTCGACCCCGCTTCCCCGCAGTGCAGGCCAGGCCGAAGGCACGGCGATCTGCGGCAGCGTGTCGGCCGGCCCCGATTCGAGCAGAAGCACCCGCACGCGCGAGTCCTCGGACAGGCGGGCGGCGATCACCGAACCGGCCGAGCCCCGCCGACAACGATGAAGTCGTAGTGGTTGACCATACGACCACTGTCGCCCGGTGCTGGCCCGCCCCTTTGCCGATCCTCGCCGCCGGTTTTGACCAACGATGACTATGCCCCGCGAGGCACCCGGCGCGGTCAATCGAAGCGGGACACTGCGGTGAGCTTGCTCAGGACGGCCTGCAGCTGCTCCGTGTCCTCGGCCGACAGTCCGAGATGCTCGCGCGCGGCTGACGACATCGGCTCGACCCGCCGGCGCAGGGCCTCCCCCTCGGACGTCACGGTGATGATGACCTTGCGCTCGTCGGCCGGGTCACGTTCGCGGCGCAGATAGTGTGCCGCTTCGAGTCGTTTCACCAGGGGCGACAGGGTGCCGGAGTCGAGATGCAGCAGATCGCCGAGCCGACGGACCGAAAGCGGACCGTGCTGCCACAGGGCGACCAGGACCAGGTATTGAGGGTGGGTCAGGTTCACCTCGGCCAAGAGGGGTCGGTAAAGCCCGACGACGTGCCGCGTCGCTACGGTCAGCGCGAAACACACCTGGTTCTCCAGGGCCAGCGAATCCATCGAACCTCCTCTGCGGAATGCAATATATCGCGGATCTTTCGGAGAGACAAAAGTCGCGGGATTGATCCCCGCGGCATGTCATCCGTCGGTTCAGGCGTGACCGACAACCTCGAAACCCGCCCGTGGAAAGCCGCCGATCTGACCGCCCTTCGAGCGGCCGAACCTCTCTTTCCGCCTGACACCTACCCTCGCCGTTTCATCGCCGGTAGCCGACAGCTGCGGCCCCTGCATCGCAAGGTGGAACACCGACTGGCCGAGCCGGAGCACCGGTGGACCGGCCAGGTAGCGCTGACCGGCGATCGGCTGGTCGCCCTGGCCGAGTGCTCGTGGGATCCGGCCGATCCCGGGACAGGCACCCTCGCGGTCAATGTGGCCGAGGCCTGGCGCAGTGGCGCGCTCGGGTACCGGGTGCTGCACGAACTGGTCGGCCGGTGCGTGCGGCTGGGGATCACCACCTTCGACCTCGACTATGCGGCATCCAACATTGCCCTGCAGTCGGCCATCGACGCCATCGCCACCGAGACGGGCGTGCGCTACACCCTGAGCGGGGTGACCCGGGCCGGCATCGGGCACCTGACCGTCCGGGCCGAGCACTGACCGATCCGGCCGAGACAGCACGTGGCGTAGGATTCGGGGATGGCAAGTCCCTCCCGCCCGGAACGCCGGACGCGTTCCGACGGCGAACGGAGCCGGCTGGCCATCCTCGACGCCGCGGTTGCCCTCACCACCGTGCTGGGGCTCGAAGGCCTGTCGATCGGGCGCTTGGCCGACCACGTCGGCATCAGCAAGAGCGGGCTATACGCCCACTTCGGCTCCAAGGAGGAGCTTCAGCTCGCCACTATCCGCACAGCCGAGCTGACGCACCGGCGCGACGTCGTGAGTCCCGCGTTCGCTCAACCCGATCCCCTGTCGCGCCTGAGATCCCTGTGCGAAAACTTCCTCGATCATCTGAAAGACGATCTGCTGCCCGGCGGTTGCTTCTTCGTCTCGGTCAACGCGGAGTTCGACGCTCGTCCGGGCGCGGTCCGCGACCGGCTCGCCGAAATCCACACGGCCTGGTTGCTAATGCTCGAGGAGCAGTACGCCGCGGCACAGGCGGCCGGCCTGCTCAGCCCGGAAACACCACCTGATCAGGCCGCTTTCGAGCTGAACGCCTATCTGCACATGGCCAACAACATGTACGTGCTGTACCGCGACGCCGACTATCTCGAACTGGCCCGGCGCAGTGTCGCCAACCGCCTGGGCATGCTGAGCCCGACCAGCAGCCGAGCGGTCACCGAGGCGTCACACTAGGGTCGCATTCGCCACCGGGTCACCCGGGTAGCACCCCAGCGAGCTGCTCAGAGGTCGCCCCAGGGCGCCGGCCGCCTGAGCCTGCAGGGTGAGGATGTCGGTCATCGACGCCACCGAGCGGGCGAACCCGCCGGCCGTCTCGCCGCTCCACAGCGCGGGAACGACGGCGATCCCCTGGTCGGCCCGAAGCGCCCGTACGTCCTCGCGCCAGCGTGGCCACAGCAGATCACCGTAGAAGTGCGGAAGGTCGCCCGACACACACCAGGCAAGCCACTCACTGTGTGACATCTTCATCCTCGCCCAGTTCAGCGAAGGGGGATCGAAATAGATGACCTCGCCCGGCACCCCCGGCCGACCGGCGCCCGGTCGCAGCCCGTTGAGAAAGAAGACTCCGCCCAGCACGTCATGCGCCACGATCAGGCCCGCCGTCGGTGTCCAGGTCCGATCGAGCAGGGCGGGAAAGTCATTGACCTCGCCGATGCTGGGGAGTCCGAACTCGGCACACGGCGAACCACCGAAGATCCGGAGCCAGCCGTCGTACAGCAGGATGCCGCTGCAGTTGAGGGCCACGGCGCCGAGCGGTGAGCTCGCAGCGACCTGAAGCTGCTGCAGACCGGCCCGGGCCAGCGCCCGGTCCGGCGGCAGGATCCGAGGCGCGGCGAAGCTCCGCATCAGCACGTCCGACAGCGCTCGCCAGGGAGCGTCGTCGTCCTCGGCCGGATCGAGATCGCTCATCAACCCGTCACCCCGGAAGCACCGTCAAGGATCGGCTCGGAAGTTGCGTGTCCCATACTCGACACGACGAAGCGAAGTGCGGGAAAGTTCAGTGCCTGGCCGGCGGCTGTTCGGGGGTAGTCTCGTCGAGGCCGGCCAGGCTCTCCTGCACCTTGGCAACGTCCGGCACGTGCAGGTGACGCAAGAGGTCCAGCGCCTCCACCCACGCCGCGCGAGCGGCGGCCCGGTCGCCCAAGGCGAGCGCGGACTCGCCCAGCGAGTGCAGGCATCCGGCAGCGTTCATGCGCCAGCCGGCCTGTCGGAACAACTCGGCTGCCCGCTTCCGGGACGCCAGTGAGGCCCGCAGGTCGCCCCGGAACAGGCAGATCTCGGCCCGCGTCTCGTGACCGAGCGCCTGAGCGCTGGGGTTGCCCAGCGCCTCGGCGATGGACAGGGCACGGTCAGCGAGGTCCATCCCCGTGACGAAGTCGCCTTGACGGCCGTGCGCGCCAGCCAGACAGCTGAGCACGTTGACCTGGTCGGACAACTCGCCCAGCGATTCCGCGACACGCAGGGCGGACTCGAAGTATCCGACTGCCTCGGCATACTCCTTGCGGTGGACGCTCACCTGTCCGAGATTGCGGTACACCAACGACTGCTCGCGTCGCAGTCCCAACCGGTCGAACAACTCGAGCGACTGTCCGAGGTGCCGAGCCGCGGCCGTGAGGTCCCCCAGCTCGATCTCCGGGCCCGACAGGCTGCGCAACATGTGCGCCCGGCCGAGGTCGTCGCCGGCTTCGGTGGCCGCCCGCAGGCAGGTTCCGGCCAGCGCGGTCCAGTCGTACCACCAGCCCTCGCGGTGGCACAGCCGCTGCACGCTCAGCACCAGCCGCCAGGCCGAACCGGCACGTTTCTCGTCTATCTCGCGCTGGACCACCGCTTTGAGGACCAGACGCTCTGCGCTGAACCACTCCATGGCATCAGTGGCAGTGGCCAGGCGGGCTGTTGTCACGGCGTCCACCGGTTCCGGTGGGTGCACCGCGATGGTCGGGCCCAGCAGGAGGTCGGCCGCGTAGGCAGTCTGCCGGTAGTGGCCGACCAGCCGGTGGAAGGCCTGTTCCCGGTCGTTGTCGTCCTCGTGCAGCCCGACGAGCTCGTGGGCGTAGGCCCGGATCAGGTCGTGCGTGGCGAACCGGGACGGTTGGTGCTCGGCCAACAGACCGGTCCGCACCAGCTCCCCGGCCAGGGTCCGCGCCTCGGCCCGGGACACACCGGCCAGGCTGGCCATCGCCGGCACCGTGACGTCCGGCCCCGGATGCAACGACAGCAAGCGGAACATCCGGGCCGCCGCGGCCCCGAGCATCCGGTACGACCACGAGAAGATCGCGCGCAGGTCGTTGCCCATGTCGTCGCCGGCGAAACCGTCCAGGCTCCCCTGCGCGTCCCGCAACCCGCGGGCGATGTCGCTCAACCGGTAATCGGCATGGATCAAGGCCCGGGCCGCCACCACTGCCAGCGCCAGTGGAAGCCGCCCGCACCGTTCGACGATCTCGTTGACTGCCACCGGCTCGGCCGCAGTCCGCGCCGCTCCTATCCGGGAGGACAGGAACGTCCGCGCGTCCTCGACCGACAGCACGTCCAAGGTCAGCAGGTGCGCACCGTTCGCCGTGGACAGCCCGGTCAACCGTTTACGACTGGTCACCAGCACCAGGCAACCCGGCGCGCCCGGTAGCAGGGGACGCACCTGTTCCACATCACGGGCGTTGTCCAGCACCAGCAGGACGCGACGTCCGGCCAGCACACTGCGGTACAGACCCGGCCGCGCGTGATGACTCGCCGGAATCTCCGCGTCCGGCACGCCAAGAGCGTTCAGAAACCCTTGCAGGGCCTCGGCTGGGGACAGAGCCGCCTGCCCGGGATCGAAGCCTTGTAGATCCACGTACAACTGGCCGTCAGGATAGGCATCCTTCAACTGGTGGGCCAGGCGAATGGCCATCGCCGTCTTTCCGATTCCCGGAATACCGTCGATGGCCAGCACCGGCATCGTCGCGTGGGCCAACACATGACCGTTGACCAGGCTCAGCGTCCGCCGCTGAGCCTCGTCCCGGCCGGTGAAGTGGGGCAGATCCGCCGGCAACTGCGCCGGCAACACCGCGGTCGAGGCCGGCAGCGTGTTCGAAGCCGGGCCTCCGTCCTCTCCCGGCGATCCCGGCCGGTCCGCGCTCTGCGACAACAGCAGCTGGTACGCCTCGCGCAGCTCCTCGCCCGGGTCGACCCCGAGCTCGTCGGCCAGCCGGCGGCGGATGTTCCGGTACACCGCGATCGCCTCGGCCTGCTGACCGTCGGCCGACAGGGCCAGCAGCAACTGGGCCTGCAACGCCTCGTCCCACTCACGGTGCTCGGCCACCCGCCGCAGGAACGGCAGAACGGCCCGGGTGCGATTCTGGCGCAACGCGAATGCCGCGGCCTCGCGAGCCAGGTCACCGCACTCATGGTCGACCACGGAGAAGGCCAGGTGGTCGCTCGATGCGAGTTCGGCCGCCCCTCCGCACGGTCCTCGCACGAGGCTCAGGGCCTGCTCGTAGGCAGTCATCGCCTCGGCGAGCTGCCCGGCGGTGACCCGGGACCGGGCCTGCTCGGCCCGGTCCCGCATCTCCAGCAGGTCGAGGGTGGCTGCCCCGACCTGCATCCGATAGCCCGCAGCGTCTCCGAGCAGCCAGCTCCCGGCCGTCCGGGCCGGCAGGCCGGGCTCGAGCAACCGGCGCAACGCGCCCACGTAACGGTGCACGACGTTGACGGCGCTGCGCGGCGGCCGCTCGTTCCACAGCACCTCGACGATGTCGCCGACGCCGACCGGCTGCCCCGTGTTGGCCAGCAGAAGGGCCAGAATCAGGCGCTGCTGCCGGGCGCCCAGGTCCAGCTCGACACCGTGACGCCACACCTTGACCGGACCGAGCACACCGAACCGGACGCCAGTCGCGTCATCGCCGTCCAGCATCACGAGCCCGGCCTCCCCCGGTGAGGTCGTTCCGCATGACGGCCTCGCCCGTCCTACGCGAACGGCCGACAATTTTCATGTGCGGATCTGAGCGGCTCACGCGCAGACCCGCCCCGCAGAGCAGTTACTGTAAGTGACCACCTGTGCTCACCCTCGAAAATACTCCAACAGTCCGTCGTAGTTTCCAGAGGTTACACACGACGTGCGGTTTCGCCGCCGCCGATCAGCGCTTGGACTGATACACGACAGCTCTACTTTCGCGAATCGATCGACCAAGCCGGCGGCTCCGACCAGGACGGCCACCCGGGAATCGGTCCGATGTCCAGCCGAGCCGCCCCGGCTTCAGCCATCACGCAGCGTGTTTCCGAGGCGGCGCTCCCGTAGATGGAAATGACTGTCTGTGAGCGGCCTCAAACCCCGTCCACTGCCCGCAGGATGATGTCGGCCACCGCCTGCGGCTGCGACATCGGCAACGCGTGGGACGCGCCCTCAACCTCCACCGCCTCCCGGGCGTTGGCCCGCTCCGCCATGAAACGGAACGACTCCAACGGGATCGCCCGGTCCCGTTCCGGCGAGATGAACCAGGACGGAACCATCTTCCAGGCGGGTTCGGCCGACCCCTCGGCGAAGGCAGCCGAGTTCGCCGGCCGCTGGGTGGCCGCGGCGAGGGCGGCATCGGCCGCCGGCACATCCGCGGCGAAGTGCTCGTGGTAGGCCTCCAGCCGCACATAGAGGTCCGTCGTGCCGTCGTCCAGCGGCACCTCGTGCAGGTGCTCGCCCAGCGTCGCGCCCGGGAACCGGCCGGTCAGATCCGGGACGTTCTCGCCCCGGTCCGGCGCCAACGCGGCCACGTAGACGAGAGCCTTGACGTTCTCATTGCCGGCGGCGGCGTTGGATGCCACCGCACCCCCATACGAATGACCGGCCAGCACGACCGGACCCTCGATGGTGGCCAGCAACGAAGCGACCGCGGCCGCATCGCCGGACAAACTCCGCAGCGGATTGCCGACCGCCAGCGTCCGGTACCCGGCGGCCAGCAGCCGGGTGATGACACCGTTCCAGCTGGCCGACTCGGCGAACGCGCCATGGACCAGAACGATGGTGGGTTTCATGTGCTTCTCCCTGTAGGCGAACGGCAGCACGTCCGGGGCAGGACGCCGTGGGCTCCACGGTCCCCTCCCGCACCGGTGCGCGAATCAGTCATTCGCCTGCGATACGGCCAGTGATCGCGGCGGAGCCGACGCCGGACCCGCAGACCCCGGCTGGGGCCACCGTCTGTCGCGACGAGCCCGGCCCGTGGTCGTCGTGGTGGCGATGCCGTGCTTGCGCCCGCTTCAGGTCATACGACAGGTGGGCGGCCGGGTCGCCGCCCGAACCCCCATGTCACTTCGGTGTCACAAATCCGGAAGGTCGTCCTCCTTACGGTCGAATCGGGCCGCGTCGGCGGCCGGTCGCCGACCAGCGCCTGCACTACGCCCTGCGGGCCCTGCGGGACGCCGTCATCCGCTGAGGCTCAGCAGCCGGGCGAGTCCGACCGGGCCTACGGAGCGGCGGTCGGGCTCAGAAGTGCTTGGAGCGGATCAGGTCGGCCGCCTTCTCACCGATCATGATGGTGGCCGGGTTGGTGTTGACGCTCACGATGCGGGGCATGACGGAGGCGTCGGCCACCCGCAGCCCGTCCACGCCGTGCACCCGCAGCTCGGGGTCGACCACGGACTCGGGGCTGACGCCCATGGCGCACGTGCCGACCGGGTGGTAATAGGTTCCCGTACCTCGGCGCAGGTACTGCTGCAGCTCGGCCGGCTCCCGCAAGTCCGCCCCGGGCAGCACCTCGGCGCCCCGCCAGCCGTCGAACGGCCCCGCGGCAGCGATCGCCCGGGCGACCTCGATCCCTTCGACGAGGCGTCGACGGTCGGACTCGGCAGCCAGGTAGTTGGGGTCGATCAGCGGCGCGACGCCCGGGTCGGCCGAGGCGAGGCGCACCGTCCCGCGCGAATCGGGCACCGTCGCGACGCCGAAGGTGAAACTGTTCGGCGGCACCACGAGCGCCGGCGGCGCGAACGGCACGTGGATGAACATGATCTGCATGTCGGGCCCCGGCAGAGCGGCGTCGCTGCGCCACAGCATCGAGGTCTCGGCGTGGTTGCTCAAGCCGCCCGGGATCGGCCGGGTCGCCTCGTAGATCACGCTGACCAGCGGGTGGTCGTGCAGGTTGCGGCCGACCCCGGGCAGGTTCTGGGTCACCGGGATCCCGAGCCGGGTGAGATCTGCAGCGTCGCCGATACCCGAGTACATCAGCAGGCGCGGCGAGTCGACGGCGCCCGAACTGACCACGACCTCGTAGTCCGCGTAAACGACCGTCTCAGCGCCGTCCCGCGCGAAGGCGACCCCGATGCAGCGCCCGCGCTCGATGATCAGCCGGTGCGCGCGAGCCCCGGTGAGAACGGTGAGGTTGGGTCGTTCGTCCGCCGGGCGCAGGTACGCGACTGCCGTGCTCTGCCGCTGACCGTCGGCGATGGACAGCTCGTGCCAGCCCACCCCTTCGCCCACCGCACCGTTGAAGTCGTCGGTGCGCGGGTGACCGGCGGCCACCGCGGCGTCCACGAAGACCTGCGACAGCGGGTTGGCGTCGGTGGCGATCGACGGCCGCATCGGGCCGTCGGTTCCCCGGTACGCCGGATCGCCGTGACCCGCCGTCTCCATGCGGCGGAAGTAGGGCAGGACCGAGGCGTAGTCCCAGCCGTCGGCGCCCAGCTTGGCCCACTGGTCGAAGTCGTTGGCGTGACCGCGCAGGTAAACCATGGCGTTGATGCTGCTGGAACCGCCGAGAGTGTGGCCCCGGGGCCAGTTGTGCACCGCGTCGTCGAACCCAGGCTGCGGGACCGTGACGTACGCGTAGTCGACGGCGCTGCCCCACAGGGCCGGCCACGCCGGAGGCACCGAGATCTCGGGCAGGCTGTCGGCTGGTCCCGACTCGAGCAGCAGGACGCGGACCCGGGGGTCCTCGGACAGGCGGGCCGCGATGACGGCTCCGGCCGAGCCCGCCCCGACCACGATGAAGTCATAGTGATTTGTCATGCCGTCAACGCTGACCGTGTGTCACAGCGGGCGATTGACGAATTCCGCCCACGCCTTTGACCTGGAGCGACTGAACTTCTGCGCCGTCCGTGCGTCGAACCTGACGTGACATCCTCCGTTGTTTCCTCACCGCGGTCATTCGCGGGCCGCCCCGCGGCCTGCGGTGCGAGCGGGCCGGCTGAGCCGATGTCCCGCGCGACACTGGGCCCGCTGACGGTGAGCCGGGTGGGCGGGGAGCCCCAGATCGTGCGCCGCAGCGCGGAACCGGTCTCCCGGCTCAAGCTCGGCTTGCTGCTGCACGGCACCGCCGTAGTCAGCCAGAGCGGCCGTCAGGTGCTGCTCGAGCCCGAGCAGATGGCTCTGTACGACCCGACCCTGCCCTATGAGATCCGGCTGGAGCAGCGATGGTCGTTCCTCGTGCTCACGTTTCCCCGGAACGGGCTGTCGCTGCCCACCAATATCGTGCGCCTGGCCATGCGGCAGGCCCACCCGTTCCGGCAGGGCCCGGGCGCAGTGCTGGCTGGCTTCGCGGCCGCCGCACTGCGTCAATGCGGTCTGGACGGGGCCTGCGCCACGCGCCTCGGTGAGGCTGGACTCCATCTCATCGCCGGCGCGCTCGCCACCACGAAGCCTGGCGACGGCACGGCGACGGCCGACAGCCAGCGGCAGCAGGTTCTGGAGTACGCGCGGAAGCATCTGTCCGAGGGCGGATCTGACCCACGACCGTGTGGCGGCCGCGTACCGGATGGCCCCACGCACCCTGCACCGGCTCTTCGAGCACGAGCCGCACACAGTGACCGAGTACATCCGGCTGCAACGGCTGGAGGCGGCCCACCGCGATCTGGTTGATCCGATGTTGAGCCATCTGAGTATCGCGCGGGTGGCCGCCCACTGGCAGTTCGGCAGCCAGGCCCATTTCACCCGGGCTTTCCAGGCCCGGTTCGGGGCCGCACCCTCGACAGTCCGGACGACGTCCCGCTCGTCCGACTCACCGCGGTCGGGATCCTGACTTGACATCCGTGAAAAAACGTCGTGCAATATATTGCATGTCGGATGCCTCGGCGCTACCAGATCGGGCCCTCCGCGCCATCTGCGACGCCATCGTGGCCGGCTCGCTCCCTCCAGGCACCGAGCTCACCGAGGTCGGCCTGGCCGCATGCCTGGGAGTCGGCCGGAATCCCGTCCGGCAGGCTCTGGTCCAGCTCGAGCAGGCGGACCTCGTCCGGGTCGAACCCGGTGGCTACACGATGGTCAGCCCGGCCGACCTGCACGCGAGCCGAGTGGCACATTCGGTGATCATGGCCATGCACGAGCTGGCGACCCAGGAGGCCGGCTCCCGGCTCACCGTCGCCGACCTGGACGCCATGCGCCGGGCCAACGCCGTCTTCGACCAGGCCCTGCGGGCCGACGACGTGGACGCCGCCATAGCCGCCGACGACCGCTTCCACGGTGTCGTGGTCACGGCCTCCGGCAATGCGCCCCTGCGTACGGTGCTCGAGCAGTTCGACCCGACCCTGAGCCGCGTTGTCCGGTTGCGGTTCGCTTCGCTGAGCGGCCGCGACTCGGTGCTCCAGCACGAGCGGATCGTCGAGTTGTTGGCGGCCGATGACGTCGACGGCGCGGTCGCCGCCACCCGCTCCCACTGGCAGAACCTGGCCGTCCTGCTGGACGTCCTGGGTTCCGGCCCGGCCCTGGCCTGAGCGGACAGATCATGGACGAACTCTTCGGTCGCGAGGTGGAACTGGCCCGTATCGCTCGTTTCATGCAATCGGTGCGCGACGGCGGTGACGTCCGGTTCGTCCACGGCGAGCCCGGCGTCGGCAAATCGGCGCTGCTGGCGGCGGGCGCCCGGCTGGCCGAGGAGGCGGGCCTGCGGGTCCTGCGGGCGGCCGGCTCCGAGTTCGAGGCGGACGTCAGCTATTCGCTGCTCAACCAGCTACTGCTGCCGTTGCACGACGACATCCAGCGGCTCCCTCCGGCGCTGCGGGACGCCCTGCTGGTCGCCGTAGGCTTCGCGTCCGGTCCAGCTCCCAGCGCGCTGCTGGTCGGCAACGCCGCACTGTCACTGCTGACCACGGTCGCACGGACCATACCGGTGCTGTTGATCGTGGATGACATCCAATGGGTCGACCGGGCCAGCGCGATGGTTCTCGGCTTCGTGGCCCGCCGCCTGCCGGGGTCGCCGGTGGGCGTCATAGCCTCCTCGCGCACAGGTACCACCAGCTTCCTCGACCGCCAGGGGCTCACCGAGGTGACGGTCGAGCCGCTGTCCCACGAGGCCGCCGAACGATTCGTGACGGCCCACCACCCGGCGATGACCGCCCGCGACCGGCAGCGCCTGCTCGACCTGGCCCAAGGCAATCCGCTGGCCCTGGTCGAGCTACCGGCCACCCTCGCCGGCACCCGCAGCAGCCGTTCCGACCGGGCCGACGTGGTGCCGCTCAGCGACCGCCTGCAGGACATCTTCACCGCCCGGATCGACGGCCTGCCCGATGCCACCCGCCTGCTGCTCCTGCTGGCCACCTTCGAGGGCAGCGGCGAGGTGCGGGGGCTGCGCGACCTGGCCGACCTGGCCGACCTGGCCCCGGCCGAGCGGGAGCATCTGGTGCGGGTGGACGACGAGCGGGGACGCATCACGTTCCGTCATCCGCTGATCCAGTCGGCCATCGTCGCCCGCTCCACCCACGAGGAGCGTCGCCACGCCCACCTCGCGATCGCCGCCGCCCGGTCCGGTGAACCGGAACGCCGCGCCTGGCACCTGGCGGCAGCCACCGCGGGCCCGGACGAGGCGGTCGCCGAGCAGCTCGAGGAGGCCGCGCGGCGGGTCCTGCCCCGCGATTCCGCGGCCGCCATCGCCATCCTCGTCCGCGCGGCCGACCTGAGCGCCACGGCCGAGCACCGGGCCCGGCGGCTGGCCGAGGCGGCGTACATCGGGGCCGAGGCCGGCGGCGTGGGTGATGCCGGCACGCTGCTGGCCGACGCGACCGCCACGAGTCCCGGCTCGGCCGGCTCGCTGCACGCCGCGGGAGCCGCCGCGCTCCTGCTGATCAACGGTGACGGGGACGTGCAGACCGCCCATCGCCTGCTGGCCGGCGCGATCGAGACCGGCGGTCACTGCTGGCGGGCCGATGACCCGGCTCTCGACGAGGCGATGCAGACGCTGCTGCTGCTTTCGTGGTACGCGGGCACGCCGGAGCATTGGGCCGTGTTCCACCGGGCCATGGCCCGGTTCACCCCGGCCCCACCCGACATCCTGGCCGTGATGAGCCGGACGTTCCCCGACCCGGTCCGCACCGGCACCGCAGCCCTGCCCGACCTCGAAGCGCTGATCGCCACCCTGCCCGACGAGACGGACCCCACGCGGGTCATGCGGATCGGCACGGCCTCGGCCTACGTCGACCGGCTCGGCGAGAACCGGGAACACTCGTGGCGCCTGGTGCACCAGGGCCGCGAAGGTGGTCCGCCCCGCCGGCGCCTCGGTGCGCTCATGCATCTGTGCCTGGACGACTACCTCACCGGGCGGTGGGACGAGGGCGAGGAGCTGGCCGCGGAGGCCGAACGAGCCTGCGCCGCCGCCGGGCTCCCGTTCCTGAGGTGGTACTTCCTGTTCAACCGGGCGCTCATCGCGGCCGGGCGGGGCCGGTCCGACGAGGCGTTCAAGCTGGCCGACGAGATCACCCACTGGGCGCTGCCGCGGGGCGTCGCCGGAGCCGCCACCATCGCCCATCTTCCCCGCGCGCTGGCCGCCGCGGCCGAGGGCGACTTCGAGGCCGCCTTCCTGCACGCGAGCGAGATCAGCCCGGCCGGAGCGCTCGCCCCGTACGCCCCGATCGCCACGTGGGCGATGTTCGACCTGGTGGAGGCGGCCCTTCGGACCGGCCGGGTGGACGCCGCCCGGATCCACGCCGAAGCCATCCGGACCGCTCAGGTTGCCGCGCTGTCACCGCGTCTGCGGCTGATCCAACACGGCGTGGATGCGCTCGTGCTGGACAGCGAGGACGCCGAACTGCGGCTGGAGCAGACCCTCCGGGAGCCGGGCAGCACGCGCTGGCTGTTCGAGTCGTCCCGGATCCGGCTGGCCGTGGGTGAGAAACTGCGCCGGCGCAAGGACTTCCCGCGGGCGCTGGACCATCTGCTGGCCGCCCGAACCGGTTTCACGGCCGTCGGGGCCGAACCGTGGCTGGCCCGCACCACCGTTGAACTGCGGGCCGCCGGCTACCGCCCGGCGCTCGCCCAACCGTCGGTGGCCGGGCTGACCGCTCAGGAACTCGAAATCGCCGAGCTGGCGGCGGCCGGGCTGACCAACAAGCAGATCGCCGAACGGCTCTACCTGTCGCACCGGACGGTCGGCGCCCATCTGTACCGGATCTTCCCGAAGCTCGGCATCTCGTCGCGGGCCGGACTGCGGGATGCCTTGTCGGCCCAGGGCGGGCAACTTCCGCGTTGATCGCGTGACGGCGGACACAAAGCACCGCTAATTGTGGCCGAGCCAACACAGAATGGCTTTCATAATGGCGTTGAATATCCGCTCCACAACGACGTAACTAGCGTTGAAGTTAAATATAACTGGCCACCCATACGCTTTTCCCATGAGCAGCGCTACCAGCGTTTTGGAACGCGACGTCACGGCCCCTCGGGAATGCAACGCCGAGAGCCACATGCACGAGATCCACCGCAACAACGGCAACGCGCTTCTGCATTTCCTGCGCGGTCTGGTGTCGCCGGGCGCCTCGCACACCGCGGAGGATCTGGTGCAGGAGACGATGCTCCGGGCCTGGCGCAGCCTCGACGCCGTACCGGTCGAGCCTGAGTCGCAACGACGCTGGCTGTTCACGGTGGCCCGACGTCTGGCCATCGATGCCTACCGCAAGCGCCAGGCCCGCCCGGTCGAGGTCAGCCTGGTCGACACCGAGCCGGCGGGGTCGGGCAGCGGGGCCGCGGAGACCGTGATCGCCAAGCTCACCCTGCGCCACGCCATCAGTGACCTGAGCGTCGCGCACCGGTCCGTCCTGGTGGAGCTGTACATCGACGGCCGCAGCCTCGACGAGGTGGCGAGCCGGCTCGGCATCCCGGTCGGCACGGTCAAATCACGGGCGCACTACGCCATGCAGAGTCTGCGCGATGCGCTGGTCAACGGCTGACCACAGCCGGGCCGGCGTCGGAGAATCCGAGGTGAGCGAACGATGGAGCGAGACATCTGCCGGCTGCTGGGGGACCTCGCCGGCCGCCTTCCGGACGACTTCCGGACCGAATTGGGTCACCGGCTGGCCGACGGCCACGTCATCGAGGTGGCGCACGCCATTGTGTTCGCCGCCGTCGCGTCGCCGGCGGCCCTGAGCGAGGCTGAGGCCGGGCTGCTGATCAGCACGCTGGCCGACGCCGGCGAGGACACGGGCCTGGCCCGGGCCGTCCGCCCCGCTGAGCCCGCCCGGGCCGGATGACTCAGTCGGCCGAACCCGGGGCCGGGTCGAGGTCGAAGGCCTCGTCGAGACTGAGCCAGTTGTCCCGGGCGGCCGTGGCCGCCGCCTCCGCGTCACCGGTCTCGCAGAGCGTGATGATGCGGTCATGCAAAGCCACGGAATCACGCCCGCGCCATGACGAGAATCGCAGCCTCTCCATTCGGCGCAGAACTGGCGTGAATTGCTCGAGCACCGCGCGCAGGGCCGGATTGGCGGAGGCGATGACGGCGACGCCGTGGAATTCGTCGTCCGACGCGATCGCGGCATTGACGTCATCGCGTTCGAGCGCCTCGGCGAAACGTTCGTTGGCCGCCCGCATGGCCGCGATCTCGACGGATGAGAACTGCGGCACGGCCTCGCGGACGGCGAGTTCGTGCATCGCCGCCGTGACCGTCTGGGCGGCGCGCGCGGCCCGTGCGTCAATCGGGCTGACCATCGTGTACCGGCCTGGTTTGGTGTGTACCAGACCGGCTTCCTCGAGCCGGGTCAGCGCCTCGCGCACCGGGGTACGACTCACCCCCAGCCACTGGGCCAGTTCCGCGTCGTTCAGGCGCTCGCCCGGGGCCAGAGTCCCGTCGACGATCGCGTCCCGGATCGACCGGTAGGCGTTCTCACGCAGTAAGGACCGCGGGATCACGCCCGTGTGCTCAGGAACTGGCATGCAATATATTCCACACCGCTTGTGGGATGCCGTCAAATGGGCCTCGCCATGCACCCGACGTGTCGCGTTTCACGCCGCTTCCTCTGAGCGAGGGCGTCCGCCGCACGTCGCATGGGGTGAGGGCCACCGGCGATCCGGCTGCACAGAGACGCGGAGCAAGATGACCGACGAAGAAGAGTCCGAACAGCGATTCGCCGACGCGGTCGCGGCCGCCCAGGTGATCGAGCTGTGGTCGACCGGCGCGCAAGCACTCAGTCTGCTCGCCGCGGCCCACGAATGGGGTTGGATCCGGTTCCTGGCCACGCCCCGCGAGCTCGACCGGCTGGCCGACTTCACCGGGCACTCTCCCGAGCGGATCGTCGTCGCCGTGGACGCGTTGCAGGCTCACGGGGTCGTCCGCCGCGATGGTACGGCGGTAAGCCTGACCCCCACCTTCGCGACGCTGGCGGCCGACGACGCCTGGCTCACCCTGAGCGACGTGCTGGACAGCGCCGACCTGGCCCGCCGCCTCGTCCGGGGCGCCGTCCAGGGCGCGACGGCTCCCCTGACGGGGCCCGACGCCCTGATCGCCGCCCGGACAGCCGGCGGCCGGCCCACCCCGGTCACCTCGGCCCTGGTCGAGCGGCTGCTCCAGGATCTCCCCGAGTGGCACGAGACCCTGCCGCGCGGATGCCTGCTCGATGTGGGCTGCGGCGTCGCCACCACCACGCTGACTCTCGCTCACCTGTTTCCCCGCCTCCGCGCCACCGCGGTCGAAGTCGTGCCCGAGGTCGCGGTCGAGGCGAGACGCCGCGCCAGCCGGCTCCAGGTCGCCGACCGGGTCGAGGTGCGATGCCTGGACGCCCGGGACCTCACCGGCGACGCCGCGTTCGACAGCGCCTGCTGGGCTCAGTCGTTCTTCCCGGAGCCGGTGCGCGCGGCGACCCTGGCTGTGATCCGGCGCGCCCTGCGGCCGGGTGGGTGGCTGGTCCTGGAGGAGGAGGACGCCGACCGGCAGGACCTGGACCAGCGTTCCGGCACGCTCCGGCGGCTCGTCCGGGAGCAGGAGCACCCCGCGCTCAACCGCAGCGCGGAAGAACTGGCCGCCGAGGCCGAGGCCGCCGGCTTCACACTGCACCGGGTGGCCTCGACCCGTTTCGGTCGTTTCGTGCTACTGCGCCGGCCGGTGTGAGGTGCAGGAACCCGGAGGGGCGGACTTCGTGCTGAGCGAGAAGCGCGGCACGCCGGACGCTCCCGAGGCGGTCGGCGACGAGCTGTACCGCCAGCGGACTTACGAACTCGGCATCGCGGAGGACGACGTCTACGTCGCCACCGGATCACGGAATGCCCCGCAGGCCCACGGCTCCGCGGCCGAGATGCTCGACAGCGCGGCCGGCCGAGGCCCCGGTGTTGAGACATTGGCGGCGCCAGGGTTCGTGCTGACGGCCCTGCGCCACTTCCAAGACGCGCTCACCTGATCGACCCTGGAGACGATTGCCGTGACCGACGCATCCCCTGCCCGGCCCAACCGGCCGGCCGATGATCGCGACGTGCCGTCCGGCGGCATCGCGGCCGACGGACCGTACGGTTCCCCCCAGGAAGCCTGGCAATTCACACCCGAACTGCCCGACGCCGAGGGCACAGTCGCGGTGATGCTCGATCTCAGCGGCGAACCGGACCAACTCGACGAGATCGACGGGGCCGCCGTCGCGGCCGTCACGCAGATCCCCGGCGCGAGCGCGCTGTGGCGGGCCTGGCGGTGGGATGCCCCCGATCGGCCGTCGCCCGAGCCCGTGCGCATATATCTGCTGCTCACCGACGATGCCGACGACCGGGCGGCGGACCAGGCCCGGGCCGCTCTGGCCGCGGCCGGAGTCACCGACCCCCAGGTCGAGGTGATCCACGACAGCACGGCGCTGCCGACGTACCAGCGGCAGGCGCTCGGCCGGTCGGCGCTGCTGTGGACGGTCAGCGGGGCCGCGCCGGTGACCGTGGCCCGCGTCTTCGACTCCTACCACCACGCCGCCGGCGGTTCGTTCGCCGCCGACCGCCTGACCCTGGCCGGCGACGAACTGGAGCAGGTGGCGCACTACCTCGAGAGCGGATCCGTGCTGCTCGCGACGGAGGCCCTCGACCACGATCCGTTCGACGAGCAGCTGGGCCCGATCGTGCCGGTCACCGTGCGCACCGACGGGCGCTGGGTCTGGAACGACGCGGTCGTCTATTTTCTGCGCACCTACGCGATCAGCCCCGATCCCGAGCTGCTGAAGCACATCCGCACGCGGCAGTACCGGACGACCGCACCCGGCCTGGCCGCTGAGCACCGGGCTCTGGCCGCACTGATGCGCCCCTGAGAACGAAGTGACCGGGGCCTCCCCGGTTGAACTGAATCTCCGGCAGAGCCACGCGTCTACTCGTAATAGGTCCACACTCGACTGTCACGGGAGATGACATGACCGAAGGACACATTGGCCGGCGCCGGCTCCTGAAGATGTTCGGGTTGAGTGCCGGCGCCACCACCGCGGCTGTCCTGGCCGCCGATCCTGTCCTGGCGGCGACGCTCGGCTACGACGAGGTCCACGGCGTGACGCCGGAGACCTACCGCCCGCCGACCGGTCTGGCCCGGGCGAGCACGGCCAAGGCCACCGCTCTGTCCTGGATCGACGCCAACCAGAAGACGCTGACCGGGCTGAGTGATCGCATCTGGCGGCATGCCGAGCTCTCCCTGCGGGAGTGGAACTCGTCCCGGGTGCTGGCCGACCTGCTACGCGCGAACGGGTTCAGCGTTCAGTGGGGTTCGGCCGGGTTCCCCGCCGCCTTCGTGGCCACCGCCGGCTCCGGTGGACCCGTGGTCGGCTTCAACGCCGAGTACGACGCCCTACCCGGCCTGTCGCAGAAGGCCGGCGTTTCCCACCACGGGCCCGCGGGATCCAGAACTCACTCGGTAAGCCCGAGGTGGGCATGCCCACGGACCTCGTCCCGCTCACGCCCCCCGCGGCCGGATACACCGGCGGGCTGTCGACCGACACCGCCGACGTCAGCTGGCAGGCGCCGACCGCGGTGCTGCTGGCGGCGGCCTTCCCGCCCGGTCTGCCCAATCACAACTGGGGCTTCACCTCGACCGCGGCCAGCACCATCGGCCACCAGGCACTGCTGTCCGCGGCGCGCTACCTGGCCGCGTCCGCTGTCGACCTCGTCGAGCAGCCGGCCCGGCTCGAGGCGATGAGACAGGAATTCGTGCAGCGCAAGGCCGGGGTCAGGTGGACCAGCATGATTCCGGACGACTTGCAGCCGCCACTGTATGAGCCGCCCGCCGGCTTCCTGGCCGCGACCGGGCAGAAGTGGCCCCCGTCCGGCGTCACCTGGCCGGTGCCTCCGGTCGTGTCCGAGGAACGCCTGGGTACGACCGGACCAGCCATGCCGCCGGTGACCTGATCGCCGGCCGGCCGTACGGGGATCCGGAGCCACCTCGGACCGATGAAGGGCCGACACACCAACCGGCTCGGGCCAGGATCGATGCGTCGACCTCACTGATGTCGACGCGGTGGTGACGCGATGGTTCAGCCCGCGGGCCGCCGGACAGCGTGGGCCGGCTCACAACCGGTCCACGCCTCGCGGGGTGGGTCAGATGACGCCGGCCCGCACCGCGTAGGCCACGACATGCGATCGGTTACGTAGCTGGTACCGGTCCATGACGCCGTAGATGATCGTCTTGACGGTGCGGACGGAGTAGCGCATCTTCTCCGCGATCTCGTTGGTGTCCAGGCCGTCGGCCATCAGCCGCAGCACCTCGACCTCCCGCGCGGTCAGCCCGGACAGCGTGAGACCGTTGGGCTGCAGGACCTCCCGCTGCATCCGGCGGAAATGATGCAGCAGCTCGCCCATCAGGCGAGCGGGCATCACCCCGCCGCCGTCGGCGGCGGCCAGCACGCTGTGCACGAGACGCTCGCGTCCGACTGCCGCGCGCGGGATGATGGCGGCCACGCGGTTCTCGACCAGCACCATCAGCTGCGACTCGTCGATCTCGGAGACGACCAGCACGACCGGGCGGTCGACGGTCGCCGTGAAGTGACGCAGCATCGAGATGATGCCGAAGGTGAGGCGGTCCGTCTCCACCAGCAGCACGTCCGGAACCTCGGCGACATCGTCGGTGAGCACGGTGATGTCCGGGTGCTGCCTGAGGTAGCTCGACAGCCCTTCGGCCGCGAGCGCGTCGGCCGTCCGCACCTGCACGCGCACCATCGCCACGGCCAGTCTCCTTGTCTCTGCCCAGGTTTCTCCTCTCCCACCGACGCAGCCGGGCGGCCGGGGTTCAGCTTCTCCCCCGATCATGTGCGCTCCCCTGCGGGGCGGAACGGCGCGGTCCCGGTGATCTGAGCTGATCACCGGGACCGCTTCTTCCTCGCCCCCGTCAGGCGGCGATTCCCCGCTTCAGCGCGCCCGCGATGCGGACCACGCGCTCGGCCTGGTGGCGGGCCGCGTTGCGGGTGTCCTCGCTGATCGAGCCCAGGTCCGGCCCGAATTCGGCGTGGTGGGAGGTGCCGTACGGGTTGCCGTCGACGAACTTGACCGGGTCGGTGTACCCCGGCGGCACGATGATGCCGCCGAAGTGGATGAAGCTGTTGTTCATGGCGAGCAACGTGGACTCGTGCCCGCCGTGCCGGGTGCCGGTCGACGTGAATCCGCTGTAGACCTTGTCGGCCAGCGCACCCGACATCCACAGCGGGGACAGGGTGTCGAGGAATTGCTTGAGCTGCGCGGCCAGGTTGCCGAAACGGGTGGGCGAGCCGAAGATCAGAGCGTCGGCCCAGGCGACGTCGTCGAGCGTCGGGGCTGGGACGCCGGCGGTGTTCGTGTGGTGGGCCGCCCAGATCGGGTTCGCGTCGATGGCCGCCTGGGGCGCCAGCTCGGCCGCCTTACGGACCCGGACCTCGGCGCCGGCGTTCTGGGCCGCCTTCGACATCTCGTCGACGATCGCCGTCCCGGTGCCGGTCGAGGAGTAGTAGATGATGGCGAGCTTGACGGGGTCGGACATGGCTGATGTTCCTCTCAGAGTCTTTGGTGATAGGTCACCTATAAAGATAGATGATGCATCACCTATCTGGCCGGAGGACCGACCAGTGGTCGTCCTCACTCCTGCTCGACGCATCCGGCGGCTCGGAGTTCACCCCCGTTGCCGCAGATTTGGGCGGAGCGGCCCGAATACCTCCGGTCCGCCCCGCCCCGCCGGCATCACCAGGCGACGACGCCCTGACGGGCCGGCTGCAGCGTTCCGACTTGAAGAGACGCCATGGTGATGGCAGTCGCCTCGGGAGCCGGGAAACCGGACAGGACTGCTACCGGACCATCAGTGCCGGCCTGCAGGTTGAAGCGGAGGGTGTTGCCGACGCCACACGTGACCGAGCCCTTGTCGCAGGGACGCCACTTGATGCCCTCGAACGCGGATCCACCCGGCCGCAGCAGCGCGGGCACCGAGCGGCCGGGCTGGTCGACGTTCCGGGTGGGCACGTCGACCACCTCGTCGGCCGGATTGACCAGTGAGATGGCGGCGCGGCCCTCGACCCGGCAGGTGAACGTGGACCGGTTCGTCAAGGTGATCAGCCCGCGGGCCTGTCCGTCCGACTGGTCCGGCTGCAGGGTCACCACGACCGACATGTCGTCGTTGGCGCAGGCGCGTACGGCCGCGGGCGACGACCAAGCGGGCGACGCGGGTTGCGACGCGGTCAGGGCCGGCCGCTCGCTGGTGGATGCGCTCGGCGCATGCTCGCCGGCCACGCAGCCCTGCATCATGACAATGCCTGCCAAGGCGGTCACGACGCCGGTCGCTCGCTTGATCGTCGGTGCCACGGGATCAGACCGCTTCCACGCCGTACTTCTGGAACAGCCCGAGGATGCGGTCGTCGAAACGCTCGGGCCCCCAGTTGTCGACCTGCACACCCGGCGTGGGTTCGTCCCCGCCCTCGAGGAAGAGGCCCTCGGCGCCGGCCGGCGTATAGATGAACAGCAGCCGGGTAGTGTGCAGGCCGACGTTCTTGAACCGGTGCTTGACCATCCGCGGGATGTGGACGATGTCGCCGGTCACCGCGGTGAAGGTCTCCTCGCCGTTGAGGAACTCGAGCTCACCCGAGAGCAGATAGAAGGTTTCGTCCTGCTCGGCGTGGGTGTGCGGCACCGGGCCCCCGCCCGGCGGCACGCTGGCCTCCACGATCCCGACGGAACCCGCGGTCTGGGCCGACTGCAGGCGAACGGTGTAGACGTCGCCGGAGAACCATTTGGTGACGCCGTCGCCGGCCGGCACGTAGAGCCCGCCGCCACGGGCGTCCCGGGCCTCGATCGTGCCTTCAGGGATCGTGAGACTCACAGCACTCCTCAAGTCATGACTACGGATGATCGATAGGAGGACGGTGGCGCTACCGTGGGGCGCGGCGAACCACCGTCCTACCTACCTGACGCAGAGTTCGCCCCGAGGTTCACGCAGTCCGGCCATCTGACGGGCTTCGAGGGCACACACGGCGAGGGCACGGACCGTCCCGGGTCCGGCCGCACGCCGCGCAGTCCAGGCAGCGGGCGCCCGGGCGACGAACGTCACGACCGCTTACGCCCACTTCTTCGAGATCACGCCTGACTGCCCGCAGGTGCCGCCGGCCAGCCCTTACCAAACGCCGGGCGCTGAACAACAGCGTCGACTTGCTCAACGGCGTCATCAAGCAGCAGGCTCACCTCACCGGGACCGCCGCGGTCACTCGTCGAAGGGCTCGTCCCGCAGATTGTCGAGTACCGTCTCCGACATCGCAGCCAGGGTGTCCAACTGGTCGGGTGTGAGGACGTCGAAGAACAACCGCCGCACGTGAAGCACATGCAACGGGAGCGCCTGATCGATCACGGCCCGACCCTCGGCCGTCAGCGCGATATTGGTGCCGCGGGCGTCGTCGGCTGCAGCCTGCCGCTCGACCAAACCGCGTCGGACCATGCGCGAGATCTGGTGAATGATCCGGGTTTTCTCCCACCGGAGCGTGTCGATCAGCTCGAACACCCGCATCGGCCGGTCCGGGGTGAGGCGCAGAACGCTGAGGATCGAGAAGTCGGCCAGCGAGATCCCGGCCTCCCCCACCAAGTGGCGGTTCATGTGGCGCCGTATGTCCTCCTGCATGATCAGGAAGCCACGCCAGGCCCGCAGCTCGCGCTCGTTCAGCCTCTCCGGTCTGCTCACCCGTTCATGCTAGTCAGCCGGCAGTAAGCCGCTCGAGGGAATGCCGGGCCAGCTCGGCTCGCCACCGGCGATGAACCACAGCCTCGTCATCGGCGTATGGGGAGCGGCCGGGTCAGACGGACCCGCTGTGCACAACCGGAAATGATGGGATCAGAGGAGCTGACGATGTTCGGAATGTTCAAACGCCGCCGCGACAGCCGCCTTCAGAGCGGCCGCATGCACGTCGTGACCCCGCAGGCGCCCGCCGTCTCCTCCCAATCACTCATCCGGGACGCGCTGGACGAGATCGACCGGCACCTGCCCGATGGCGGGCCGGCCCGAGACGCGCTCCTGGACGTGCGGTTGAAGCTCAGTCCACCGGCCAGCTCCGCTCCGAGCGACCGGGCCGACCACGCCGAGTGCGCCACTTTCCGTCTCCTCGGTCTCCTGCTGCCCGACAGCTACCCGACCGTCCCGCCGGGCGAGCCCGACCGGCTGCTCCGTCAGCGTCCGCCGGCGTGAACTTCGGCCTTCTTCCCCCGTCTGCTACCGGAGCAGGCCGAGATCCGGGGAGCGCGCATGATGACCAGTTCCGATCCATTGACGCAGCCGGTATGGGCCTCGCTCACCAGCGGGCACGCCACTCTGGCTGAGGTGTGCGGGCTGGCCGCGGGGTATCCGACCGAGGTCGCCGACCTGCACGCTGTGGCGGACCCGCTCGACCGCCGGGCGTGGGCCGACCTGGCCGTGCTGGCCGGCCCGGCCACGGCGATCACCGTCCCAGGCGGGCCGGATCTGCCGGGCCGGGGCTGGACCGTGCATCGGCGCCGCTCCGCCATCCAGCTCACCGGGCCGCGGATCCGTGTCTGCGCCGACCCGCGCGTGGTTACGCTGACCAACGACGATCTGGCCGACATGCACGCACTGGCGCAGCGGGCCGGCACCAAACGGCTGTGGACCCGCTGCCTCGCCCTCGGACACCATCTGGGGGTGCGCCGCCGCGGCCGGCTCATCGCCATGGCCGGTGAGCGGTTGAGGCCGACGGGGTGGGCCGAGATCAGCGCCGTCCACGTCGATCCCGCCTTCGCCGGCCGCGGGTGGGAGGCCGGGATCGTGGCGGCGCTGGCTCACGCCATCGAGCAGCGTGGTGAACGGCCCTTCCTGCACGTCCTGGCGTCCGACGCCGTTCGCGTCCGCCGCTTCGGGGCTCTGGGTTTCACCGACCGGCGCCCGATCACCTTCCACTCCTACCGGAGGGTCACCTCGCGCCGCCTATGACGACGCCGGCGCCAGCACGAAGTCGTAGTGCGTGACCAGGAAGGGTCGGTCCATGATCGTCCCGTCCGGGCCCGGTCCGGGCTGGTACTCGACGAACGGGGTCACCAACGCGTCCTTCACCCCGAACACCACATCCGAGTCCAGATGGTCGGTGCCCGCCGGGAACAGATGGGTGACCAGTCTGCGGTAGCCGGGCTGGTCGACCAGGAAGTGGATGTGCGCCGGACGGTACGGGCTGATCCCGGTCCGGCTGATCAGCTCGCCGACCGGTCCGTCCATCGGGATGGTGTAACCCAGCGGGGCGATCGTGCGGACGCAGTACTTCCCGTCCGCTCCGGCCCGGTACTGGGCGCGCAGCCGGGCCTCGTCGATATCGGCCAGCTGTGACTCGTACGCCCCGTCGACGTCGGCCTGCCACACGTCCAGCACGGCCGACGGCACCGGTCGGCCGTAGAGGTCGGTCACCCGTCCGACGATGAACAGCGGGGTGCCGGAAAGCCCCTCCGACATGTCGAACCCGGATTCGACCACCGGCGATCCGTCGATGTGGAACGGTCCCAGCACGGTCGCCGGAGTGGCCCGCTCGTCGGACTTCTGGTCGAGCTGCACCACCAGGGAGCTGAGCCCCAGCACGTCGGAGGCAAGGATGAACTCCTGGCGCTTGTCGTCGCTGATCCGCCCGGTGCGGGTCAGCCAGTCCATCGCGGTCATCCACTCGTCGGTGGTGAGGTCGACCTCGCGCGCGAAGGCGTGCAAATGCCTTACCAGCCCGGTCATCAGCTCTGCCATGCGGGGCGGGTGAGCAGTGCCCCAGCGCCGGACAGCTTCCTCGGTGAGGCTCTCGCCGGAGTCGGTCATGGTGGATCCCCTCGTGCAGTGCCGGTTGCTTCGTACGCGACAACGGGCCCCTCCCGGCCAGGTTCAGATAAGCCCGCCCCCCGAGGTGAACCCCACACCGGCCGGTCCGTCGTAGAAGCGTCAGCACTGCGCACCGAAAGGACCGAGATGAATGGCAGCCGCACGCCGTCCGACCATGGCCTGGTGGCCGGCCGCTACCGGCTGCTCGATCTGCTCGGGCAGGGCGGCATGGGACGGGTGTGGGAGGCGCACGACGAGCTGCTCGGCCGGGCCGTCGCCGTCAAGGAGGTAGCGCCCGAGGGGTTGAGCCCGGCCGAACTGGGCGACCTGTACGAACGGGCGATCCGCGAGGCTCGGGCCATCGCGCAGATCGACCATCCGCACGTGGTGCGGATCTTCGATGTGGTCGAACATCATGGCAACCCCTGGATCGTCATGGAGCTGGTGCGGGCCCGCTCGCTGTACGACGAGGTGAAGTGGGAGGGCCCGCTCGACCCGGCGCGGGCCGCCCGGATGGGCCTCGACCTGGTGAGCGCATTGCAGGCCGCTCACCGGGTCGGCGTTCTGCATCGTGACGTCAAACCGGCCAACGTGCTGCTCGGCCGGGACGGCCGGACCGTGCTGACCGACTTCGGGCTGGCCACCTCGGTCGGCGACTCGACGATGACCAGGACCGGCGTGATGATCGGGTCACCTTCGTACCTGGCTCCCGAGCGCGCCCTCGACGAACCCGCATCGGCGGCGTCCGACCTGTGGTCGCTGGGAGCGACGCTCTACACCGCCGTCGAGGGCCGGCCACCGTACGTCCGATCGTCGCCCATGGCCACGCTGGCCGCGCTGACGGTCGACCTGCCCACCGCGCCGAAGCAGGCCGGCCTGTTGGAGCCTGTCCTGGAAGCCCTGCTCGAGAAGGACCCGGCCGCGCGGGCCACCGCGGACGAGGCGACCGAGTTGCTCCGTTACGTGCTGTCCCGCCCCGCGCCGCTGGTGACCCCGCCGCCGGTCACCGAGGCGCCGGTCACTCCGACACCGGCCGAACCGCCCCGGCCCGACCGGCGCCGACGCGGCCCGGTCGTGGTCCTGCTGGCCGTGGCGACGGCCGTCGCCGTGACGACCGTGGCCGCATTGTTGGTCGGCCGGAACCCGCCGGAGACGGCCGTCCAGTTCGCCGTGAGCGCGGACCCGGTGGACCGCCAGGAGACCCTCGAACCGATGCCGGCGGTGGGACCGACGGCACCGGCATCGGCCACCCCCAGCCGCACACCGAGTCCGTCCCCGTCGCGCCCCGCTTCGCCGACCCGGACGCAGGCCCCGAGCAACAGCGCTCCCGCCGCGGGCCCCACCGTCAGCAAGAGCCCGAGCCCGGCGCCGATCCGGCTGACCTTCGAGGCCGAGTCGTACACCGACAACAACGGGACCGTGGACTCCTTCCCTTCGACCGCCAGTGGTGGCCGGGTGGTGGGGCACACCGACAATGGGGACTTCGTCGGCTATCGCAACCGATCGCTGGCCCGTGTGCGTCAGGTCCAGCTGCGCTACACCGCGGGCAGCGGTGACACGGTCATCGAACTGCGTGGCGACTCCGCGACGGGCATCTTGCTGGCGACCGTCACGCTCGGCGGTACAGCAGACGTCAACACCTACGCGACCGCCACGACCACGCTGGACCGGAGCACATCGGGCCCGCTGTTCATCGTCTTCCGCGGCCCCCGGGCCTCGGACATCGACACCATCACGTACCGCTCATAACCGGGCGATCCCTCGCCGCTGACCGGTCCCGGTGCCGGCCCGGCCGGGCCGGCACCGGGATCACAGGGTGACCAGGACGAATACCCGGCCCTGCTCGTTCACCACTCGGACTGCCATGACCTGGGCCGGGTCGACCAGGGCGCTCCCGTCCAGGCTCGTGCCCTCGGACTCACCCGCGGCGGAGACCACCCAGCTGCCGGCCGTCCGCGGGGTCCCGCTCCGGTCGATCACCTCCAACCGGCATCGCTCCCCCGCCGGGATACCGGAGACCGCGGCGTGCACCCGCACCCACCCGGCCGCCGGCGCCACCGCGAGCTTCATCCGAGCCCCGGTGGCCGGATCGGTCGTCTCGGCCAGCCGTGCTTGCGGCAGCGACGATGCGTTCTGCGCCACCGCATCGCCGGGGACGCCGGAGGGACGGACCACTGCACCGGCGCCGAAGGCGGCCACTACGACCACTGCCGCGGCCACGCCGATCAGGGCCGTACGCCGCCGGCGAGAACCGGTCGACTCGGCCCTTACCCGCCGCAGCGTCCGCTGGAGCAGCAGATCACCTCCGTCCGGCGGGCCGTCCAGCCGCATCGGCTCGGGCACGGCAGCGAGCGCGTCGCTCCATGTCCGCAGCGAGTCGATCTCTTCCCGGCACTGCTCGCAACCGGCCAGGTGCTCCTCGGCCGGCGTCCTGTCCTCGTCGTCGAGCGTCCGCAACAGCAGGCCCGCCACGTCGGCGTGGTCGCCGGGGGACACCACGTTCCCGCTCGTCATACGACCGACCGCTCCTTCATCGTCTCGTCGGCGGCGTGCAGGTCACGCAGCGCCCGTAAACCATGGAAAACACGGGACTTGACCGTTCCCGGCGGCACGCCCAGAACCTCGGCCGCCTCCGCGATGCCGTAGCCGTGCAGATAGGTGAGCTCGAGCGCCGCCCGGTGCTCGGACGAGAGCCGGGCCAGCGCGTCGATGACGACCATGGAGGCGACCACCTGGTCGGCATGGTCCCGTTCGGTGGCCACGTCCGGCGGCGCCTCGAAGGTCTCGGGCGCGCGACGGGAGCGGGCTCGCACCTGATCGTGGAAGAGGTTGCGAACCACGGTCAGCAACCAGCCGCGCACTGAGCCCTTGCCGTCGGACCCGAGGTCGTCGGCGTGCCGCCAGGCGCGGACCAGGGCCTCCTGAACGATGTCCTCGGCCGCGGCCCGGTCGCGGGTCAGCTGGTAGGCGTACCCGAGCATCGCCCGGCCGTGCTCGGCGAACAGCGATCGAACGAAGGCCTCGTCGGCCATGTCTCGTCGGCGTGCGCTTTTCGTTGTCGGCATGGCTTCCATTCCTGCTCAGGCCCCGGCAGGGGGCTGGACACTCCTCCTGACGTGGTTCGGCCCGCTCTGTTCAGGACCCGGCGTTTCGGCGGCGAACGACACAGTCCGCCCAGGTGAACTCGTCGATGACGCCGGCGTCTTTGTCTGCGCAACGGTCCACCGGAACGAGAGGCACACGACGATGGCGCTGCCCGAGACCCCCGATCTCGTCACCCCGGCCGCCGGAGTGGGGAAAGCCTCCGGGCGGGCGAAGGTGCCGCCCTACATGGCCCGCCCTCGTCCGGAACATATACCTCCTTCTGGTTGGATCTGGCAGCCATCGACCGGCTGGACGCCTCCGCCGCCGATGGTCTATTACGCTGCTGATCCCGCCAGGCGCGGCACGCTCCGGTACCGCACGCTCCGGCGCGGCACGGTGTCGTTGGCGCTGATCTCCGGTGCGGTCGCCGTAGCCCTCGTGGTCACCGGCCTGATCACCGGCGGACCGTTCGGCTCACGAAGATTCGAGACCACGTCGCTGGAACAGGGCGTCCTGGCCGTGGTGCGCGACACCTACCTGCTCGACGTCGAGCAGATCGCCTGTCCGCGTGCGGTGCCGGTGCGGCCGGGGCTCCGGTTCTCCTGCAACATTCTGGCCGACGGCCAGGCCGGGTCCGTGACCGTTCGTGTGCTCGACGACTCGGGCCGGTACGAGGTGGTGCGTCCGGTGTGACGCGGCTACGCGTTCGGCATCTTCTTGAACAGCTTGCCGTCGACGTCAACGGCCCACCACTGACCGTCCTCGTCGCCCTGCCCGTCCACATCGCCCGGCCCCAGGTCGGCGACGTAGTAGTAGAGCGGCCATTCGCGCCGCCACAGGCCCCCAGGGCTACGAGAGCGGCCGTACCGATGACGACAATGGACTTTCGCATTGTTCCTCGCCACAGCGGGACTCATGGCGGCTTTGGGGACGCCGGCGAGCGCGCACGAGGGCCATGGCCCGGCGGCCGCGACCGGACAGCAGACCCGGCCGGCCGAGACTGCTCCCGAGCCGAGCCTGGCCGAGGGCGTCGAGCGCTCCCGGCAGCGCGCCTTCTACTTCGCCGCCACGATGAGCGGGGACCAGGAGGTGCCGACGGAGGGCGGTCCCGCCGTGGGCGATCCGGACGGCCGCGCGACCACCGTCGTGCGGGTCCAGGGCAACCGGGTGAGTTTCGTGGCGAGCTGGCGCAACCAGCAGGCGGCCACGCTGTTTCACCTCCACGAGGGCCGGCGCGGCCAGAACGGCGACGTCCGGGTCACGCTTCTGAGTGCCGCCCTGCCCGAGACGGTGACCTCGGTCGCCGGCGTGGCCCGTATCGACGACGCGCGGATCACCGAGCCGACCCTGGGCCACATCCACCGCGGCCAGCGCGGCGCCAACGGCGACGTCGTGGTCCCGCTGTTCACCACAGAGATCCCCGACGGCGTCGTCGCCGTGTCCGGCTCGGTCCCCGTGAAAGATGCCGGCCTGCTGCGCGAGATCAAGGACCGTCCGCGCGACTTCTACCTGAACCTGCACACCGAGGAGCAGCCGGGCGGCGCCGTCCGGGGTCAGCTCTTCGCGCGCCGCTGACCACAGCCGGCTGACACGGCTCGGAGGCCACCGCTGTGTGTCCGCACGGCTCTGGGCGGGTCGAGACCGGCCAAGCGGCTCTCGGCTGCGGCTCGCTCCGGCACTGACTGCTGGCCGATCAGCTCGAGTGCCTGCCGCCAGGCCGCGCGGGCGGCATCGAGATCGTCCAGGGCCAGCGCCGTGTCGCCCAGCTCCAGCAGGCAGTCGACAGTGTTCATCCGCCAGCCGATCCGTTGGAAGATCTCGGCTGCCCGCGCCCAGGCCGCTCGTGCGGAGACGTGATCGCCCTTGGCAGCAAAGGACCGGGCCACCGTTTGACAGCACAGTGCCTGGCTGGCCGGCTCGCCCAGCGCCTCGGCCATCGTCAGAGCCCGGTTACCCAGTTCCATGCTGACGTCCGAGCGGCCGAGGCCCGAATGCGCGTCGGCCAGCAGGCACAGGACAGCGACCTGGCCGACCGGATCCCTCAGCTCCTCGAACAAGCTCAAGGCCCGCTCGTAGTGGGCCACGGCCCCGCCGTGGTCGCCGAGCGCCGAACTCACCTGACCGAGGTTACGATGCACGAGCGCCTGCTCAGGACATCGTCCGAGCCGTTCGAAGAGGCCGAGCGAGTGCCGGAGCAACCGGGCCGCGTCTTCGTGCCGGCCCAGCACGTGCCAGGCACCGGCCAGCCCGCGGGACATGTGAGCGCGGCCGAGGTCGTCCCCGGCGGCGACGGTCGCGTCCAGACCGGCCTGGGTGGCCGCCGCCCAGTCATGCCACCATCCGTCGCGCTGCAGGAACATCTGCATACTGACCACCAGCGGCCAGGCCGAGGTGGCTCGGCCCTCCTCGATCTGACGTTGCACGACGGCTTTGAGGACATGCCGGTCCGCGTTGAACCAGGCTTCGGCGTCGGCCGCGGTGCCCATGGGGGTGACGCACACGTCCGCCACGGCCGGCGGCGGGTCGAGCGCCAGAGCCGGGCGAAGGAGCCGATCCGCGTGGTAAGAGGTCAGGCGGTAGTGGTGGAACATCCGGCGGGACGCCTCGGCCCGCGACTCGCTGTCCTCGGGGCCGATCAGTTCCTGGGCGTAGGCGCGGATGAGGTCGTGCGTGGTGAAGCGGCCCATCTTGTGCTCGGTGAGCAGGCCGGTGCGCACCAGCTCCCCGGCGAGCAGACGGGCCTCAGCCGGTGGGATACCGGCCAGACTGGCCAGCGCCGGCACCGTCATGTCGGGTCCGGGATGGAGCGACAGCAGCCGGAACATGGTGGCGGCGCGCTCGCTGAGCATCCGGTACGACCACGAGAAGATCGCCCGCAGGTCGTTGTCCATGTCGTCACCCGAGAAGCCGTCCAGGCTCCCCTGAGCGTCCCGCAGCTCCCGGGCGATGTCGGTCAGACCGAAGTCGGGGTGGACCAGGGCCCGGGCGGCCACCACGGCCAGGGCCAGCGGAAGTCGCCCGCAGCGTTCGATGATCTCGTCGACCGCCACGGGCTCGCGTTCGGTCCGGTCGACGCCGATCCGGGCCGCGAGGAAATCCCGGGCGTCCTCGATCGGCAGGACGTCCAGCGTCATCAGGAAAGCGCCGTGGGCGGTGGCCAGCCCGGTCAGCCGTTTCCGGCTGGTCACCAGAACCAGGCAGCCGGAGCTGCCCGGCAGCAACGGACGCACCTGCTCGACGCTGTGGGCGTTGTCGAGCACCACCAGGATCCGGCGCCCGGCCAGCACGCTCCGGTAGAGCCCGGACCGGGCGTGGTCACTGGCCGGGATCTCGGCGTCCGGGACGCCGAGGGCGTTGAGGAACCCGCGCAGCGCTTCTGCGGGATGCAGCATCGACTGCTCCGGATCGAATCCTTGAAGATCCACGTAGAGCTGCCCGTCCGGGTACGCGTCGGCGAGCTGATGGGCCAGGTGGATGGCCAGCGTCGTCTTCCCGATCCCGGGTATCCCGTCGATGGCCAGCACCGGCATGGAGGCCTGGGTCAGCACGTGACCGTTGACCAGGCCGACAGTTCGGTGCTGGGCCTCGTCGCGTCCCGTGAAGTGCGGAAGGTCGGCCGGCAGCTGGGCCGGAAGCACCGCGGCGATGGCCGGCGACCGGTGAGTCTGCGTATGGCGCGGATGGGCCGGCTCCGCCGAGTCATAACTGTTCTGCCCGAGGACGACCTGGTAGGCCTCGCGCAATTCCTCGCCCGGATCGACGCCGAGCTCGTCGGCGAGCCGTCGGCGAACGTTCCGGAACAGCGCGATCGCCTCAGCCTGCTGCCCGTCGGCCGACAGCACCAGCAGCAACCGGGCCTGCAGGGCCTCGTCCCACTGCCGGTGCTCGGCCACGCGCCTCAGCACAGGCAGGATCGACCGGACCCGCTCGAGACGCAAGGCCAGCGAGGCCGCCTCACGGGCCAGATCCGCGCACTCGTGGTCGACAGCGCTGAACGCCGCGTGGCTGTAGGAGACGAGCTCGGATGCGCCGCCGCACGGTCCGCGCCACAAACCGAGAGCCTGCTCGTAGGCGGTCATCGCCTCGGCCGGCCGCCCGGCCCGCTCGGCCGACCGGGCCTGCTCGGCCAATTCCCGGAACCGCAGCAGGTCGAGGTGGCCGGGGTCGACCCGCATTCGGTAGCCGGTCGCGTCGCCCAGCAGCCACCGCCCGGGCGACCGGGACGGCAGGCCGGGCTCGAACAGGCGGCGCAGCGCCCCCACGTAGCGGTGCACGACGTTCAGGGCGCTCGGTGGCGGCTCCTTGTCCCACAGCACCTCGACGATGTCGCCGATCCCGACCGGCCGCCCGGCGTTGGCCAGCAGCAGAGCCAGGATCAGGCGCTGTTGCCGGGCGCCGAGGTCCAGCTCGGCGCCCCGCCGCCAGACCCGCACCGGCCCGAGCACGCCGAAACGGGTCGCTGGTTCTTCGTCGTCGGTCAGTGACACGGGACTGTCCTCCTCAGCAGTGCTGAGTCACAGAGCAAGGAAAGGGAAGCCGCAGCGCGCCGACCATGGTCGTTGTCCCGCGGGCCGGGCTGCCCACCGAGCCCGGCCCGCGGTCGCTCAACCGGAAATGACGCTGACGGCAATGGCGATCGTCACGGTGTTGTACAGGAAGCCCAGGATCGAGTGGGACAGGATCTGCAGGCGCATGGCGGAGGTCTGAGTCTCCACGTCCGACACCGAGAAAGTGGTGCCGAGCGTGAACGAGAAATAGGCGAAATCGATGAACGTCGGCCGGTCCGTGTTGGGGAAGACCAGCACCTGCTCGGGCAGGCTGCCGTAGTAGGTCTTGGAATACCGCTCGGCGTACCCGAAGTGCAGGATGGCCCAGGCCAGGGCGATGGCCGGGACACCGACGAGCTTGGCCGCCGCCTGTTCGCCGTCCTCGCTGAGGACGATCATCAGGCCGGCGATGATGCCCACCAGGCTGGTGAAGATGGTGAAGATCAGCCCGGCGCGGCCGCCGAGACCGTGCGTGAGCCAGCCGGCCGGCTCGCCGTTGCGGGCCTTCCGCAGGGTGCGGATGCGAGTCACGAGATAGACGACGGCTAGAAGATCCCAGCACGCGATCCAGACCGTGGTGTTGTCGAGCACCACCACCATGACGCCGAGGACGATGAGTGCCGCCTCGATGAACCGGGAGGCGATGAGCGCCACCTTGCTTGTCATGAACGTTCCCTAATGATCGGTTTCGGATTACCTCCCGCTACGACGCATCTCACATCTCGCAGTTCACCCCGTCCCGTCCTCGTCCGGTCGGCCGCTCGCGGAGCCGGCCGACCGCACGAGGACGTCGCTCAGCGGGTGGCTCGGGCGGCCCGCTCGATCAGGTCCGCGACGGCTTTGGGCTCGGAGACCGTGACCGCGTGGGAAGCGTTGATCTCGACCGTCTGCGCCTTGGCCCGCTTGGCCATGAACCGCATCGACTCGGCCGGGATGGCCAGGTCCTGCTTCGTGATCATGAACCAGGACCGGATCGATTTCCAGGCCGTCCGGGTCGCCTTCTCGTCCAGCGCCGCGCTCGTGATCGGCCGCTGGGTGGCGGCCATCAGCGCCGCCTCCTGACGCGGCACGTCGGCCGCGAACACCCGGCGGAACTGGTCCTGCTTGATGTAGAGATCGGTGGCCGCGCCGGCGCCCGGCACCGTCACCGGAACCTGGTTGAGCGCCTCGCCGAGCTGTCCGCCCGGAAACTTCGCGGCCAGGCCCGACGTGCTCTCCCCCTTGTCCGGGGCGAAGCTGGCGATGTACACCAACGCCTTCACGTCCTTGTCACCATCGGCCGCCTCGCTCATCACCGAGCCACCGTAGGAGTGCCCGGCCAGCACGACAGGGCCGTTGACGCCGGCCAGCACCGTCCGCACGTACTCGGCGTCCGAGTGCAGGCCGCGCAGGGGGTTCGACGCCGCCACGACCGGATAACCGTCGCGCAGCAACCGCTTGACCACGCCGTTCCAGCTCGACGAATCGGCGAACGCCCCGTGCACGAGCACCACCGTGGGCTTCTTGGCCCACGGCCGGGGTTCCGCTGCCGCACCGGCCGAGCCGGCGACGAGCGCGGCCACGGCGACCCCGGCGGTCAAGACGGTCCGCAGGGCCACTCGCCGAGGTGTGCCTGAGAACTGACGCTTCATGGTTGGTTCCTTTCCGAAAAGCGATCCGGGCATCGGATCGCCTGGCCTCCACAGTGATCGGCTGGTCGCACGGGTGAATCAGTCATTCGCCTGCCGTGGGAGCAGGCCCGGTTCGACAACCACCGGCACCGACCCGTCCCTTTCGCCCGGAACACCCGATCCGGTATGGAGGAGGAGGCAACGTACGGGCCGCTTGGCCGGGACCGGTCGCGCCGTGATCGGTGGGAGAGGCAACCGATGCGGTTAGGTCATTCGACAGATATCGCGGCACGGTCGACCAGTCCCGCGTCCGACACTGTGAGTAACCAACGCCCGGCCGCCGTTGACATATTGTCAATTGCCGAGAAATTGCTGGCCCGAGGCGGTCCACAACGACGTAACTAGCAATTAAGTAGGATTACACAGGCGACTTAATACGCTCTCCCGGACTCAGCCATAATCGCCACCGGGACGTAGCCATGACCACCGTGACCAGCATCGTCGGCCGAGACCAGGCCGATATCCGATTGCGGCAGATCCAGCGCGACAACGGCGGGGCACTGCTGCATTTCCTACAGGGCCTGCTGTCGTCGACCGCCGTGCACACTGCCGAGGACCTCGTTCAGGAAACCTTGCTCCGAGCCTGGCGCACCATCGATTCCGTACCGGTCGAGCCGGAATCCCAGCGCCGTTGGCTGTTCACCGTTGCCCGTCGACTGGCCATCGACGCGTATCGCAAGCGGCAGTCACGCCCGACGGAGGTCGGCCTGACCGGAACCGAGCCGGGCACCGCGACCAGCGAGGCGGCTGAGACGGTCATCGCCCTGCTCGCCCTGCGGCACGCCGTGAACGAGCTCAGCCCGGCTCACCGGTCGGTGTTGCGCGAGCTGCACTTCGAGGGTCGCAGCTTCGACCAGGTGGCAACCCGGCTCGGGATCCCGGTCGGCACCGTCAAATCCCGGGCTCACTACGCCATGCGGCAACTAAGGGACGAGCTGTCGGCCCGGTAGCCAGCACCGGCGATCCGCCCGAAAGGAAGGCGAACCTCAATGACCACCGCCGTTGTCCCTACCCCGGCCGGCAATCTTTTGTCGTCGTCCGAAGAACAGTTCTTCAATTTGTTCCTGAGCGCCGCGGCGGCCGTGCACCGACGGGTCAGCACCGATCTCGTCCACGATCACAGCATCACGCTCAGCGACTACCGGGCCCTGCGCAACCTCGACGTCGCCACCGACCGGCGCATGCGCCTGCAGGCCCTTGCGGACGCGAGCTTTCTGTCCCGGAGCCGGATCAGCCGGATGGTCCGGACCTTCGAACGCCGCGGTTTCGTGCAGCGCGAGCGAGCCGAGGACGACGGCCGCGGCTGGTATGTGCGTCTCACCCCAGCCGGGCAGAGCTGGCTCACCTACTTCGAGCACTCGTACGCGCAGAGCGTGCGTCGCCACGCGCTGAGCGCACTCGACCCGGCCGCCGTCCGAGCGGTGACAGCGGCCGCCCAGCTGCTCGCCTGACGCATCCATCGCCCCTGGGTTCACTCAGGACGGGGGAGCCCGGCGTCACCCATCGACCCCTGAACCAAGCCCCCACGCCCGCGTCGACGGAAGAGAAATCACCGCGATCGACCACGAGACGAGGGACAGTCGATGAGGCATACGCGCACGGGCTACTACATCGCCGGCGAAGGGACGGTGGGCGACGGTCTGCGTGGTCGTCACTGGACGAAGGAGCCGCTGCGCGCGTTCCGCTTCTCCCGGATGGGGCCCAAGGGCTCGTCTGTCGACCGCGCCGTGCTCGAGAAGGTGGCGAAGGCAATGACGGCCCAGGTTCGGCCGGCGCCGGAGGACGCGCGACCGGACGTGCCGCCGGTTCCCGCCGGATACACCTACCTGTCGCAGTTCGTCGGACACGATCTGACGATGGACCGCACCGGCGGCCGCCTGGACGAACAGGTTTCGCTGCGGGACCTGGTCCAGGGCCGGTCGCCCGCGCTCGACCTGGACTCGGTGTACGGGCGCGGGCCCGACGATGCGGACGACGACCGGTTCTACGCGCCCGACCGGGTCCGGTTCAAGGTCGGCATCACCGCGGCCATCACCGGCGCCGGGACCGACGTCAACCTCAACGGGTACGACCTGCCACGGGTCACCCACGGCGAGACCAAGGCCGAGCGGCAGGCCCCGCTGATCGCCGACCCTCGCAACGATCAGAACCTGCTCCTGGCCCAGACTCACTTGGCCTTCCTGCACTTCCACAACCGGGTCGTCGACCAGCTGATTCACGACGGACTGCGCGGCCCGGCCCTGTTCCGGGCGGCCCGTGAGACAGTGGTGCGCCACTACCAGTGGGTGGTCCTCACCGACGTGCTGCCCCGCGTCGTGCAGCCGTCGATCCTGCGCGACGTCTTCACCCACGGCCGCCGGTTCTTCGAGGTCGGCGAGACCGACACGCCGACGTTGCCGATCGAGTTCGCCGTCGCCGCCTACCGCTTCGGGCACAGCATGATCCGGCGCAGCTACGACTGGAACCGCGTCTTCGACGGCGAGCGCGGCACGCTGCCGTTGATGTTCGTCTTCACAGGTCTCAGCGGCAACTTCGATCCGGCCGCGGCGGATGTCAACGATCAGGAATCCGGCCTGTTCGAGCGCCTTCCGACCAACTGGGCGGTGGACTGGCGGCGCCTGTACGACTTCGCCGGGGAGAACGGCCGGCCCGACCTGGCGGCGCCGGCCGGCGTCAACCTCGCCCGTCCGGTCTCGACCGTCCTGGTCGATCCGCTTGACATGTTGCCCGAAGGCGCCTTCGGCGGCGCCGGCACCGACCCCGAGAAGATCGAGCTCAATCAGGCCTTCCGCGACCTGGCCCGCGCCGCCACCATGGACCTGGCCGACGGCCAGCAGATGGCGGAGTTGCTGGGCGTGCGCCCGCTCAGCCCCGAACAGATCCTCGCCGGTCGGCACGGGGCCGTCCTGGACGACCTCACCAGCTCCGAGCGCACCGCCTTCGCCGAGAACACCCCGCTGTGGTTCTACCTCCTGCGGGAAGCCGAGCTGGCCGGCGGGCGGCTCGACGGCGTCGGCGGCCGCATCGTGGCCGAGGTCTTCCACCGGGTGCTGGAGGCCAGCCGCACGTCGATCGTCCGTGACCGTTCCTGGCGGCCGACCCTGGGACCGTCGCGGGACACGTTCCGCATGACCGATCTGCTGCTGTTCGCCTTCCAGGGCCGCGCGGATCTGCTGGCTCCGCTCGGCGACTCCGCGCCTCTCTGACCCGAGCCGGTGATCGCCGACACAAACCGACCGAACGGTCCGGCCCCACTGAACCGCGGGCCGCAAGCCGTCGTATGGACCGCGAATGACGCCGGAACACGGCGTCGAATCCTCAGGAGATATCACCCATGAGCAAGAAGACCTTGATGGCATGTGCCCTCGCGGCGGCCGGCGCAGTCCTGCTGTCGGCCTGTTCGAGCGGCGACAGCCACGACGCCGTCGGACCGGCCCCGGCCCTCACGACACCCGCCTCCGCCGCACCTTCGGCCGACAACCTGAACGGCCTCGCCGCCCTCACCTCGGGCACCGCGTCCTCCAACAAGGCCGAGGCCGAGACCGGCGACTGGGCCCTACCCAACGGTGGTGCGCCCAAGGCCGAGCAGAGCGAGAAGGCCGCCCGCTGGGTTCAGATCACCCGCAGCCGGGCCGGCGAGCTCGATCCGGTCCTGGTCAACGGGGCCCGGCTCACGCTCTACCGGTTCGACAAGGACTCCGCCAGCCCGTCGCGGGCCACGTGCAACGGCGAGTGCGCCCAGACGTGGCCGCCGGTGCTCGTCAAGCCGGGCGGCAAGATCTTCATCGCCGGCGTCAAGCGATCGGCCGTCGGGGTGGTCCGCCGTGACGATGGCAAGCTCCAGGTCACCGTCAAGGGCTGGCCCGTCTACCGTTTCGCCAAGGACACCCGGCCCGGTCAGACCAAGGGTCAGGGCGTCGGCGGAACCTGGTTCGGCATCACCCAGGACGGCACCAAGGCCGGCGTGCGCGACGGGGACGACGCCGAGCAGGTCCCGGACATCAACAACGGCGACGCGGGCTCGCGCCGACCCGCCACCTTCGTCACCCTGTTCGACGAGCGTGACTTCCTCGGCTCCTCGCAGGGCATCTCCGGCTCGGGGTGTGTCGACCTCACCCGGCCGATGATCGCCGGCTCGCTGAGCACCGACGGCACCGCCAAGATCTGGTCTCGGCCGAACTGCCAGGGCACCTCCAAGGTGATCGACGCCGATGTGAACGACATCCGCGACGATCTGGGGTTCAGTGACCAGATCGCCTCGATCTTCTTCGGCTGACCACGACCACCGCCCCGGGTGGGCTCGGGCCTTCGTCCGGGCCCACCCGTTCTTCTGTGACGAGGATGTGCATGATGCGACGCCTGCTACCGCTGGTCGCTGTGGTGCTGACCCTGGCCGGATGCAGCCGCACGGTGGCCGGTCGAGCCGTGCCGGAGATGTGGACCGCCGACCGGGTGGCCGGGTTGGCCATCACCGACGGCCCGAGTGGGCTGCGGGAGAACGCGCCCGCACCACGGGCCGAGGTCACCGGGGCCGGGGACGGGCAGATCGACCGGCTCGCCACCGCGGCGGTCGAGGACGTGCAGCAGTTCTGGATCAACGAGTTTCCCTCCCTGGGCCGGGGCGAGTATCGACCGGTGGCCAACCTGCTCTCTTATGACTCCGCCATCGGCGCCGGCAAGGCGTGCGGCGCCGAGACCCGAGGGCTGGTCAATGCCTTCCACTGCCCGTCCGAGGATCTGGTCGCGTGGGACCGGGGTGAGCTGTTGCCCGATCTGACCGAACGCTTCGGCGACATGGCCGTGGTCACGGTGATGGCGCACGAGATCGGGCACGCGGTCCAGTCCCGTCTCAGTGTGAGCGGCCGTACGATCCTGCTGGAGCAACAGGCGGACTGCTACACCGGCGCCTATTTCCGGCTCGTGGCCGCGGGCGAGTCGTCGCGGTTCACCCTGTCCACCGGCCCGGGCCTGAACCAGGTGCTGACGACAATGTTCTTCATCCGGGACTCCCCCGGCACGGCCGTCGACGCCCCCGACGCGCACGGAAACGCCTTCGACCGCGTGTCGGCGTTCCAGGCCGGTTTCGGGGAGGGACCGGCCCGGTGCGCCCGGATGGACGAGTCCGAGGTGGACCGCCGGGTCACCCAGGAGACCACCGAGAGCGCCACCGCCGACGAGGGCCAGCTACGGCCGAGTGATCCCGGCGCCCGCGCCGATCTCGAAGCCACCGTGCGCGCGGTGTTCGGACCCGACCAGCCACCGCTCACCACCGAGCCGGTCTGTGGCGACGCGCCGGCCTCGTTCTGCCCGGATCAGGGGGTCGTCGCGCTGGACCTGGAAGCGCTCGATCGCATCGCCGCTCCAGCCCGGGACGGCGGGCTCGGTGACTTCGCCGCCTTCGCCGAGATGGTGTCCCGTCTCGCGCTGGCCCGGGAGGACCGCTCGGGCCGGCCGGTCGAGGGCCTGGTCGCCGCCCAGGGCGCCGCCTGCCTGACCGGGGCTTGGGCCGCGGCCATCGGCCCCGGGGACGGGCAGGCGCTGAGCCTGTCCCCCGGTGACCTGGACGAGGCCGTGGCCGAGATGCTCGGCCGGCAGTCCCGGATCGCGGCCGATGTCACCGGTGTGGCCGTGCCCTCCGGGTTCGCCCGGGTCGACGCCTTCCGCACAGGCTTCAACCGTGGTGTCGAGGTTTGCGCGAACCTCGGTCGCTGATCACGTCACCGATGACGGAGGCCCGGGACAGCGTGTCCCGGGACACCTCGGGCGGAGGCGGCTGACCCGAGGTGGGCGGATGACGGCCCTCGGCTGGAGGCGTACGAAGACCGTCATCCGTCCTGTCCGACGGATCTCGGGCCGCGAAGTTCAGGCAATCGGAAAAGTGCCTGTCACGAATTTCGGCCGGCCAAGTTCACTCCACACCGGACTAATACTGTCTAGATCTTCATAGCCTGTGCCGTTGCCGATCGAAGACATCAGAGAAAGGCTGATGTCGGCCGGATTACATGCCGCGAGGGAGATCTTTCCTCGTCCAGGAATCCATCAGGAGGAACAGCATGGGCAAGAGAATGCGCACTGTGGCGGGTCTGACCACGGCCGGCCTCGCCGCCGTGATCGGCTTGCAGGCGCAACCGGCACAAGCCGCCGTCGAGGTCCCGGCATCCGGGCTGACCATTTTCGAGGGCACGTTCGCCGCGGTGCTGCTGCACGTGGCCGAACCGGACGGCGCCTGCCTGACCATGCCACCGACCGCGGCCTCGCTCACCGGCGAGCGGATCGTCGCGCAGGTCAGTGTCTTCACCGGCCCCGGCTGCACAGGGCTCCAGCAGAACCTCGGCACGTTCCGCACGTTCACGGCCGGCAAGTACCAGTCTTTCCGCGCCTACTCGTTCTGATCGGCCGCAGCCGCGTGATCCCCCGTTCGCGCGGCCGTGCCAATCCGGTAGGCCGAGTTGATGAGGCCGGGCCAGGGCGTGCTCGCCGTGGTCCGGCCCGCCTCGTAGAGCCTGAGGTACTGCTCGCGCAGCGCGGCCGCGTCCGGCCGACCGGCCAGGGCCAGGGTGTCGTGGCCGAGACCGATCGATTCCGGCAGCACGAGGGTCCGCACCACGACCCCGCCGGCGGCGCCGACGCGGGCCGGCACAGCCGTCGCCGCCGCCGTGTCGACCACGTCGTCGAGCGCGCTGATGGCCACGGCGATCGACTGCAGACCGGCCGGCCGGGCCGGGGTGGCGAGGTGACGGCTGATCGCCAGGTACCGGCTGACCGACCGCAGCGAGTACCCGCGGCTGGTGACCCGGTCCGGCAGAAGGCTCCGGCTGTACAGGAAGGTCAGGGGCCGCAGCAGCGGGGCCGGCACCCGGCCCGGAGCAGGGCCGAAGAACGGCGAGAGCAACAGCAGCCGGTTCACGGCCGGGCCGCCCTGCAGCGTCAACCAGGTGGCCAGGATCGCGCCGGCCGAGATGCCGACGACACCGACCTCGTCGCCGAGCGCGGCCGTGATGCCGAGGCCCCGGGTCGCGTACGCGGTGAGATCGCCGGTCTTGACGCGGCGGTGGTCCCGGGAATCGGTCGTACCGTGGCCCGGCGCCCGCGGGACCCAGACGTTGTAGCCCCGCGCGTGGAAGTCACCGGCGAGCGCGTCCATCTGCTCGGGACCGTGCGTGTAGCCGTGGAGCAAGAGCACCGCCCGCGGAGTCCGCGATCCGTGGCTGAGCAGACGGCTGCGCGACTGCGACCGGACGGCGGGATCGGCAGCGTCCGCCGCGACGGCAGCCTGCGCAGCGTGAGCGGCCGTCACGAAGTCCGAGTGGTCGTCGAGGAGTTTCATCGAACAATGAGACGGGACGGAACGGTGCTGGTTCAGTCCGGCCGCCGAACATCCGGCCAGAACCGGGCCGGGTCACTCGGTCAGCAGCGGCTCGAGCACGAAGTCATAGGTCGCGATCCGTACGTCCCCGGTCAGCTCGACCGGCACGATGAGCCCGTCGCGCACCGCGTTGGCGGCGTCGCTGGCGAGATAGTCCCCGTCGGCGAAGTAAAGCTGGATGGTGAGCACCTCGTGGTCCGGGGCAGTCACCTGAAGGTGCAGGTGGGCCGGCCGGTAGAGGTGCCGTCCGAGCTCCCGCAGGACGCTGCCGATCGGGCCGTCCCCGGGAACCGGGTAGGGTGCCGGCTGAATGGTCGTCACCTCGAAGGTGCCGTCGGCGGCGGCGCCGAACCGGCCCCGCAAATTCCACGGCGGGATGCCCGGCACCATCCCTGAGTAGTTGCCGTCGGCGTCGGCCTGCCACATGTCGAACTCCGCCGCGGGCAACGGCTCGCCGGTGGTCGAGTGCACGGCGCCTCGGAAAATCAGGGTCTCGCCCTTCTCGTCCGGCCGCCGCGGCATCACGTTCGGCGGCTCGAGGCGCGGGGCGCCCGGCAGATAGAACGGCCCCAGCAGGCCGAGCGGACTGCCGTGGCGGTGGGCGCTCTCGGCCGGCTGGTCGTGGATCAGGGCCAGGGCGGGCCACAACTCCGCGTCCGCGTAGAGGCGTAACCAGCCGGCGTCGGCCAGGTCGCGCGAGTCCAGTACGGATCGCAGGACGTCGGCCATGAGGGCCTGCGCGTACTGCTCGGTGATGTGCGCGAAACCCGGAGCCCGCCGGGACAGCTCGTGGACTATCCGGTCGATCGGATATCGGACGGCCGGAGCGTCGCGGACCCGGACCACGGGCGGCAAAGCGTCGAGAAGCCGCTCATCGGGGCCGCTCCCGGCCTGCCTGATGAGGCCTACCATCTGCTCACCCCCGAGCGGGACGATCAGACCTGGCCGGCTGTGCAGGAGTTGGTCGGCGTCCCGGGGCTCGACCCCCGGGTCGCTGGCCAGAACGAACGGCACCCGCCCGCTGGGCAGGGTCAGTCCCTCGTTCTCCAGGCGCTCCGGGGCTGCACCGTCGGCGAGCAGCCAGCCCGGGCCACGGACGATCACCGGCAGCTGCCTGCCGCCACGGAAGCGCACAGCCCAAGGACCCTCGCCCGCGGTGAATCCCCCGGAGATCCCGCACCGTCCACCATAGGTGGTCAGCGCCTCGGACAACGGATCGGTCTCGAGCACTTCGGTACCTCTGCTCTCATGCCGGTGGTTCTCCCTGCGGACGACGCGCTCGCCGCCACCACGTTCACTGCGAATGTGAGAAGAAACCGGCGACTCACCGTGAACATGCCACCAAAGTCGCGGGACCTGCGAAAACAGCCGCTCCGGACGCATGACCAGTAGGCATTCGACCAGTGCGTTTGCGAATAGCTTGCCACGATGTCCCGTCCCCCGCACAACCTCGTGGCCGACCGTTACCGCCTGGTCAGCAGCATCGGCGAAGGAGGCATGGGCCGGGTCTGGCACGCCCGCGACGAACTGCTCGGCCGGGACGTCGCCGTCAAGGAGATCACGCCCGAGGGCCTGACCCGCACCGAGCTGGGCGACCTGCATGAACGAACCATCCGCGAGGCCCGGGCGATCGCCCAGATCAACCACCCGGCGGTGGTGCGCATCTTTGACGTCGTGACCGACGGCGGCACGCCGTGGATCGTCATGGAGCTCATCTGGGCGCAGTCCCTGCAAGCGGTGCTCGAGCATGACGGACCCCTGACCCCGGCCGAGACGGCTCGGATCGGGCTGGCGGTGCTGAGCGGCCTGGGCGCGGCGCACCGGGCCGGCATCCTGCACCGTGACGTCAAGCCGGCCAACGTGCTGCTGACCGAGGACGGCCGGGTAGTGCTGACCGACTTCGGGCTGGCCGTCCTGGCCGGTGACTCGTCCATGACCCGCACCGGGGTCGTGCTGGGCTCGCCGTCATACCTGGCGCCCGAACGCGGCCTGGACGAACCGGCGGGCGCCCAGGCCGACCTGTGGTCGCTCGGCGCCACGCTCTACGCCGCCGTCGAGGGCCGGCCGCCGTACCAGAAGTCACATCCGATGGCGACCCTGACCGCCCTGATGACGGAGCCGCCGCCGGTGTCGGAACGGGCCGGTGCCCTCGGGCCGGTGCTGACCGCCCTGCTGGTCAAGGACCCGGCGGAGCGCGCCGACGCCGACGAGACGGAACGCCTGCTGCGCGAGGCACTCGCGGGCGGCTCACCGACGCTGGCGACACCGTCTCCGGAGCCGCCTTCGCCGGCGCCGGCACAGGAGCCGCCCACGGCCGACGCCCCGAAGCGCCGGGCGCGCTGGCTGATCCCGGCCGTGGTCGCGCTGGCGCTGGCGGGCGGCGTGGCCGTGGCCCGGCCGTTCACGCCGGTCACCTCGACCGGGGCCCCGGCGGCGTCGGTCTCGTCCGTGCCGGCCGGGCCGGTCGGGCCGTCGGCGTCCGGCCGTCCGGTGCCGGGCGCGCCGTCCAGCGGCCCGGACGGCCCGTCCGCCTCGCGCCCGGGCCGTCCCCCGTCCGATCCGGTGCCGGCCCCGGTCGTCGTCGCTCCGCCGGCCTCGAGCCGTCCGCCGGTCGCGCCTCGCACCACCGGCCCCACTCCACCCGCGGCCGCCCCGGCCACCACCGACGTCGCCGTCGGCAGTCCGATCTGGAACCACGGTACGAGCACGTGCCTGCACCTGCCGGGCCGCGGCCGCGAGGTACAGCTGTGGTCGTGCGACGGCTCGGACAATCAGAAATTCGACTTCCCGGGCGACGGGACGCTCCGAGTGCTCGGCCAGTGCGTGCAGGCCGCGTCGACCGAGACCGGCGCCCGGCTGCGGGGCGCCCGCTGCACCGGATCGGCCCAGCAGCGGTTCGTCCTCAACGCGGCCCAGGACCTCATCCTTCTCCCGGCCGACAAATGCGTAGACGTGCCCGACGGAAACAGCGCGAACGGTGTGCCGGCCCAGATCTGGACATGCGCCGGCACCGATAACCAGAAGTGGAACTGACGCCGCCGGGGGATCAGGCGGCGGAACCACGGTTCAGGCCGGCCAGCCGGCGCCGGATCTCGGGAACCTGCTCCTCGATTCCGGCGGCGGCTCGGACCTCCTCGGTCGCCGCGCCGGCCCATTACGCGTCGTCGATGAACACCACCAGATATTCGCCGCCGCCGTGGGCTACGGCGACGCACCGGGACCGCCACGCGGCCTCCTTCGTATAATTCGTGCGCACCACAACGGCGTCCGGATTCCTCCGCTCGCCGAACGAGGGAAGGCGGGGTCGCCCGGTCAGGTCAGCCGTTCAGTCCGGTCAGGAAGCGGCGCACGATCGGCACAGCGGTCTCGGCACCGGCGCCACCGTTCTCCACGAGGACGGCGAAGGCGATGTCACCTTGCCAGCCAACGAACCAGGCATGGGTCTCGGTCGAGGAGTTGTCGAACTCGGCGCTGCCGGTCTTGCCGAAGACCGGACCGCCCTCGACGTTGTTCAGCCCGCGGCCCGTGCCTGATGTGACCACCTCGCGCATCAGCCGCTTCAGGGCGCTGACGGCATCCTTGTCGAGGGCGGCGCCGTCAGCGGCGGGCTCGGCCGGAGCCGGGTCGAGCACCAGCCGGGGCTGGAGGAACCGGCCGCGTGCGACCGCCGCTGTCGCGCCGGCCATGGCGATCGGGCTGACCGCGGTCTGCCCCTGCCCGAAGGCCGCCTGAGCCAGTTCGGCCGGGTCGCCGGCAGCGGACACCGTGCCGCTGAACGCCTTGACGCCCAGGTCCCACTCGCTCCCGAGCCCGACCGCGGTGGATGCGGACTGCAGGCCGGCCGCGCCCGCCAGCACGGCCGAATCGCTGATTCGGACGGCGACCAGTGAGCTCGGCCGTGACTCGGCGGCGGTCGCGCGGTCGGCCGCGACCTGGGTCGGCTGATCGATCGTGGTCCGGACCGGCGTGCCTTCGACCGGCTCGGTGCGATGCAGCTCGACCGGCTCGTCCCGGCCGTCGCGTTCGATCACCACGGCGAGCGCCGGCGTGCCGCGCAGCCTGCTGTCGTATCGCTGCTGCAGGCCACCGTGCCCGGCGTCGTCCCCGGCGGCCAGGGTTCCCGGGTCGGCCTTGAGGTCGTCGGCCGTGACCGGGTCGACGGTACCGAGCAGGGCGCGGGCGAACATCCGGCTCGGTGCCAGCTCGCGCTTCTGCGCGTTCAGCGTGACCCCACGCAGCTTCCGCAGCACCTTCTCGACCTTCGAGAAGTCAGCCTCCCGCAGGGTGACGACCTCGACCGGGCCGGTGGCGGTGCCGATCGGCCAGGCATCGAGGAAATCGTCCAGCGCGCCCCCGGCGCCGCCGGAGCCGCAGGCGGCCACGCCGGATCCGAGCATCACCGCGGTGAGCAGGGCCGCCGACGCCCGCCGGCTTCTCATCGTGGCCGAAGCCAGTTACCTGGATGTGGAGCGGAAGTTGAACCCCGCTCAGACGGCCTCGGTACCCTTGGCCCGCCGCAACGCCGGGTTCCACTGCTCAGGAAAGGTCCAGCCGAATCGTACGGCGCCCAGCCGGACGACCGTGGTGACGGCGAGACAGACGAGGCCGGCCATCGGGATCGGTGTGCCCACGGTGACCAGCACGATGAGGGCGGCTGCCCCGGCCCCGGCAGCCACGGCGTACAACGTGCCGACCCGCAGGAAAGAGATCGGCCGGCTCAGGATGAGGTCGCGCAGCATGCCGCCGCCGATCGCACCGATGACGCCGACGACCAGCGCCCCGGCCGCGCCGACGCCGAGCGACAGCGCCTTCGAGGCGGCGATCGCCCCGAACAGTCCCATCACCACCGCGTCCAGCACCGTGATCAGCCAGTCGACGCGAGCGAGCAACGGTTGCAGCACCATACCCAGCACGGCCGCGCCGCCGGCCACCACGAGGTACCAGTTCTGCCAGATCACAACGGGCGGCTGGTTGAGCACGATGTCGCGCAGCAGGCTGCCGCCGAGCGAAACGGCGAGCCCGATGACGATGACGCCGAGCAGATCGATGCGACGGTGTCTCTCCCCCGCGGCGAACAGCGCACCTTGCAGGCCGCCGAGCCCGGCGGCGAGCAACTCGATCCACAGCGCAACTTGGAACGGCATGACCGACATGCGTACACCCCTTCGCCCTCGCCCTCCACCACTGGCAATGTGCAATATATTGCCGACGTCATACCTGTTCAACATGGCGTCACGCACACATCTAGGTCAAGGCACAGAAGTTCGGAAAGTTCATTCGCGCGGCGTCTGGGTTAACAACGTCACCCTCACTTCGATTCGCGAGGCGTGGCTGGCGCGGACTGGTCAGCAAGCGCGCGACGGGCCGACCACTCCATTGATCGTCACGCCTGGCTGCTGCCACGTCGGTACGATTGCTTCGAGCATGGGGAACGGGAAGGGCAGCGGCACCCGCGTCAGCTCGTCGAGCCGAGCGAGGTCAGCCGCCGGGATCTCGACCCGCAACGAGCCGAGGTTCGCGTCCAGCTGCTCGACCGTCCGGACGCCGATGATCGTCGTCGTCACCTCGGCCCGTCCGGTCACCCAGGCCAGGGCGACCGAGGCCACCGTGGTGTTCAGCCGGTCGGCGATCTCGGCGAGCTCGTCGAGGAGCACGTACGTGGACTCGGGCAGCGAGTCGGCGTTGCCCATCTTGGCCCGGCCGGAGTCGGTCGGCCGGCCGACCGATCGGGTGTACTTACCGGTCAGCACGCCCCCATGGAGCGGGCTCCACGGGGTGACGCCGAGACCGAGGCCCCGGACGGCCGCGAACAGCTCACCCTCGACCGTCCGTTCGAGCAGGGAGTACTCCACCTGGATACCGGCGAGAGCACTCCAGCCGCGCAGTTCGGCGATGGTCGCCAGGCGGGCGACCGCCCAGGCCGGGGTATCCGAGAGCCCGATGTAGCGGATGTGTCCGGCCCGCACCAGGTCTTCAAGCGTGCCTAGAGTCTCTTCGAGCGGGGTATGCGGATCTTGGTTGTGCAGCCAGTACAGGTCGATGTAATCGGTGCCGAGCCGGCGGAGCGAGGCCTCCAGTTGATGCCGGATCGCCTTGCGGCCCGCCCCTCCGCCGTTCGGGTCACCCGGGAACATGCTTCCGGCGAACTTCGTCGCCAGCACGACCCGGTCGCGCCGCCCGGGCCGCTTGGCCAGGTAGCCGCCGATGACCTCCTCCGAGTTTCCACCGGTGTAGCCGTTGGCGGTATCCAGGATGTTGCCGCCGGCCTCCAGGTAGCGGTCGATGATCGCCTCGGCGGAAGCCTCGTCGGCCCCCCAGCCGGCGTCACCGAAGTTCATGGTGCCCAGGGTGAGAGGGCTGACGCGCAACCCGGTGCGCCCGAAGGTCCGATAATCAGTCAGTTCCACAGAGGTGCCCTTCTCGGTCAGGCCAGGTCGTGAATGAACGCCAGCAGGAGGCCGGTCACGGCCTTCGGCTGCTCCAGATGAGCCCAGTGCCCAGCGCCCGGGACGATGACGGTGCCCTGGAACCCGGGGTGGCTCTGCTCCAGGCCCGTGGCGAACTGGGGGTCGTCGAGCACCGAGCGGACCACGTCGCGCTCGCCCAGGACGAGCTGCGAAGGCATCGAGAGCCGGACGTCGTCGAAGGCCGCGGTCAGCTCCCACGAGCGGTCCATGTTGCGATAGAACGCGAGGGAGCCGGTGAAGCCGTATTTCTCGTACGACTCCACCAGCGTCTCGAAGTAGTCCTCGGGCATCCAGGCCGGCCGCTGCCCGGGGTCGGGCCAGATATCGAGCATGCCCTGCCCCGGTTCGAGCACCAGACGCCGGTCGATGTCGCCGACCTCGTACTCGTGGCTCAGTGCGTGGAAGATGCCGCGCAGGGACGCCCGCGGATCCCGGCCGAATTCCTCGTCGGCCGGTCCCACGTCCTGCAGATAGTCGAGATAGAACCGCCGGCCGTCGGTGAACATGCCCCGGGTGCCCTCGGCCAGGCCGACCGGCCCCCGGGGGATCTGTGGGGGCGCACTGATCGCCACGACCCCCCGGACCAGGTCGGGACGCATCATGGCCAGCCCCCAGGCGGTGAGGGCCCCCCATTCGCGCCCGATGACGGCGACCGGGCCGGCGCCGAGGTGCTTCAGCAGCGCGACGAGATCGCCGACGACGTGCAGGACCGTGTAGGCGTCGGCCGCCGGCGGGTGCTCGCTGTTCCCGAAGCCGCGCAGGTCGGGTGCGATCACCCGGTACCCACCGGCGGCGAGCGCCTCGATCTGATGGCGCCATGTGCGGGCGCTCTCCGGGAAGCCGTGCAGCAGGACGACGGGTGGCCCGGAGCCCTCGTCGAGGTAGGCCACCCGGATGCCGTTCACGGTGGTTTCGTGCCACCCGTGGTCGTGGGTCACGGCGATCAGGCCCAGTCGTTGTCGCCGGGCAGCAGGATCATCCGGTGCGCCTCGAGGGCTGACCCCATCGCCTCGTACCGTTCCTGGGTCCACTCCGGCGGCGGGTTGCCGGACGGGTCGGGGTCGTCGCCGTACTTACTGAAGAACGACTCGGCCCCGCCTGGCGTGAAGAACACCATCAGCGTCCCCGTCTCGGCACTGTTGTTCTTGAACGCGTGCCGTGTCCCACGGGGGATGTAGACGAAGTCGCCCGGGCTGGCGTCGAAAGTCGTGGAGCCGTTGATGAACGAGAATTCACCGGCCGCGACGTAGAAGGCCTCGTCCTCGCCCCCATGGGCGTGCGGGATGTTGCCGAAACCGGCCACCACGTCCATCTCCAGCATGCCGAGCGCACCGCCGGTCTGGTCAGCCGTGACCTTGACCCTGGCGATCTCCCGTCCACCGTTGACGTGCTTGGGCGCTCCGTCGTTCTTGCGGGCCACGAAACCCCTGGCCGCCGTCCAGATCGGGTCGTCCTTGGGAGGTACCGGAACCTGCACGTTCATACCACTCACCACCTTGCTGGTCGTTGTTCTGAATTACGGTCGGGCCGCGGCGGCCCGGCGCCGCCCCCGGCGGCCTCGACCGACGACGTGTTGATGATCGAGCCGCCGCCGCCCCCGGCCATCACGGGAATGGCGTACTTGCTGCCGAGAAAGACGCTGACCAGGTTGACCTCGAGCGTCCGCATCAGATGGTCGCGGCTGACCCCGACGACGTCGGTGTCCTGGTTGATCCAGTCGGCGCCGATCATGCCGGCGTTGTTCCACAACACGTCGAGCCGGCCGTAGGTCGCCGTCGCGGTCCGGACGACCGCCGCCATGTCGCTTTCGACGCTGACATCGCCCACGTACGGCGTGACGTCGAAACCGTCCCCGGCGAGTTCCTTGGCCCGGTCGGTCACGGCCGGTGACAGATCCATCATCACCACCCGAGCGCCCTCCGCGGCCATGGCCCGCACTCCCTCGAGGCCGAGGCTGCCGGCCGCGCCGGTCACCACCGCCACTTTCTCCCTCAGCCGGTCCATGACCACCCCTGACAGGTAGTTGAAATTTCAGCGCTGAGAGGACGATATCATTGACGCTGAAGTTTCAACTACCACTGTGAGGATGGCCATTATGGACAGTCGCTGGCTGAACGATGACGAACAGCGGACGTGGCGCAGCTTCCTGATGGCCACCCGGTTGCTGTTCGATCAGCTGGAGCGGGACCTGAAGGAGGAATCAGACCTTTCCTTCGCCTACTACGAGATCCTGACCCGGCTCTCGGAGGCACCCGGGCGCTCGATGCGCATGGCCACCCTGGCCGCCGCCTGCGTCTTCGACCGCAGCCGGCTGAGCCACGCCGTCGACCGGCTGGTGCGGGCGGGCTGGCTGCGGCGGGTGCCGGTCGGCCAGGACGGGCGGGGGCAGCTGGCCGAGCTCACCGACGAAGGCATGACGGTGGTCCGGCGGGCCGCCCCCCACCACGTCGAACGGGTCCGGGCCCTGATCTTCGACCGCCTCACCCCCGATCAGCAGCGGGTGCTGGCCGAGATCAGTGCGGTGGTCGCCACCGGCATCGCCCCTGCGGCTCAGCTGAGCCGGATGGGCTGGCCGGACGCGGAGCTCAGCCGGCCGGCTGCACCCGAGCGGCCAGTGCCGGGTCGAACAGCGAGGTGATCGGGTCCAGCATGTTCGCCACCCGCAGGAAGGCGGCGCCAACGGCCGGGTCAGTCGCGGCGGCGACCCGCAGCAGGTCGAGGTACTGGCCGGCCGCCTCGCCCTCGGGGCTGCGCACGCCCTCGACACCCGGGAAACGCAGGTCACTGCCGGTGGCCAGAGCCCATGGCTCGGCCAGCAACTGGGCCGCTCCGGTGAAGTAGCGCCGCTCCAGCTGGTCGAAGCCTTGGCGCAGCAGCGACTCGAGCAGCTCGGCCTCGAGGACGGCCACCGTGATGCCCTGGCCGTAGAGCGGGTTGAAGTTGCCCATCGCGTCCCCGACGACCAGGTAGCGCTCGAGGCGGCGGTCCAGCTTCTCGAAGTGCTTGAGCGAGCTGGCCGGGTTCCGCATCTTGGCGGCATCGTCGATCGGCACGGCCGTACGCAGGAACTCTGCGATCTCCGGGGCGGCCAGGGTCGAGGCGAACGCCAGCATGCCCTCGGCGTCGGTCGGCGGCTCATCACCCAGCATGCCGGCCAGGAACACGGCGATCTGGCCGTCCTCCTGACGGACGGCGGCGCCGCTGCGGGGGTTCTCCGGGTACGCACCCGAGACCACGGCCTGCCGCCCACCCGGCTGGTCCGGCTCCTGCTTGAAGTGACGGGTCACGTAGACCACGTTCGTCCGGACCACCGTCTCCTCCGGAGCGGGGTAGCCCAGCTCGGTCAGCCAGGTGACGGCGCGTGAGCCCCGGCCGGCCGCGTCCACCACCAGGTCGGCGTCGAGGTCCCGCTCGGACGGGTTCCCCGGTACGGGCCGTACCCGGACGCCGTTGACGCGGCCGTCCACGGCGAGCAGCCCCACCACCTCGGTCGAGTCGGTGATGACCACGTTGCCCAGCGAAACCGTGCGGCGGCGGATCAGACTCTCGATCAACGGGCGGGTAGCCAGGTAGTTCGGGGTGCCGGCCGACGCCGTGGCCAGCTTCCGGCCGTCGAGGTAGTAGTGGTAGTCGGCCAGCGCGTCGGCCCGGGGTGCCCCGGCTGCGGTCAGCTCGTCCAGGAAGCCGGGAAACAACGCCTCCAGACCGGCGGCCCCGCGGGCGGTCAGCCCGTGCACGTGCCGGCCCTGCGGAACGCCGCGCCGAGTGGCCGGACCGGCCGGAAGCTTGTCACGGTCGAGGACCGTCACCCGCTCGAACGAGGCGCTCAAGGCTCGGGCCGCGAGCAGTCCCGCCACGCTGCCGCCGATGACCACCGCGTGCCGGCCGGACCGGGTATCCGATGCGTTCGCCATGTGACTCTGCCCTCCAGTAGTTGTCCTCTCTCCGTTCGACGTTGCGGCCGCGCCGCAGTTCATCGAGGTTCGGTCTCCTCGGGTGGCGACCGAACCATCGACGGCCGGCGAACTTTTGCGGTATGCACCACGTCAGCTCTGAGGCAAGCCCGGATGGAGCGTTACGCCGAGCTTCGCGTCACGACTACTGCCGCTAGAGGACCGGCAGGTCGAAGAACTCCCAGGGGCCCACGCTCTCGCGGTCGGCGATCAGTGGTCGGGCCCCGCCGTCCTCGGCGCTGACGAAGCGGCCGGTGGCCACAGACTGCAGCGTCACGCTGCCGTCGCCGTGGGTCTGGATCCGGAATCGCTGTTCGGAGCCGACCGTGGTGGCCGAGGCGATGAGCGGCTGGGTCGCCGTGGCGGTGACGTACTTGTCGTTGGCGTGGGCCCGCAGCGCGTACGTACCGTCGGTTTGGGGGATCCGGTCGAACGTCTCCCAGAGGCCGATCGCTTCCCGGTTGGCGATCAGCGGCTGGTCGCCGCCGGCCTCGGCCGAGACGTAGCGCTGGTTGTGCCGCGACTTGAGGCCGACGACCAGGGTGGGCTCGACGACCGGGCCGGTGGGCGGGCCGAAGACGGTCAGGTCGATCACGTCGGCCATGGCTTGCAGGCCGGCGCTGTTGGGGTGCAGGTGGTCGCCGATGTCGAGGATGGGCCGGAACCGGCGCTGGTCGGCCGGGTCCTCGGTGGCGGTGGCGAAGTCGGCCACGGCGTCGCAGCCGCTGCCGGAGCCGCGGACGTACGCGTTGTACTCGGCCCGGGCGCTTTCGGCGGTCTCGGTCCACCGCTCGTGGCCGAAGAACGGCGTCAGGGTCGCGCACATGACTTTCACGCCCCGGGCGTGCGCGGCGCCGATCTGGCCGGCGAGGGCGTCGATCAGCCGGTCCACCGGCGGGCGGTCGCCGAGCAAGTCGTTGATCGGGGTGTCGGCGATGACGACCCAGGCCACCCCCGGCTGATCGAGCACGTCGCGCTCGAACCGGCGCACAGCGCTCTGACCACCGCCGTCGTTCAGGCTGGCATTGCCGCTGACACCCTGGTTGAGGACACCGACGACCCGGCCGGTGCCGGCCAGCCGCACCGCGAGGTCGTTGGGCCAGCGCCGGTTGGCGTCGAGCGGCGAGACAAACCCGTCGGTGATCGACGCGCCGAGGGCCACCACAGCCCCGGCCGACGCGTCGTTCGTGACGTCCAAGTTGGCCAGCAGGGTGTAGCTGGTGTTCGTCGTGAAATCGGTCAGCGTGGCGTCGCCGGCGACGTTGCCGTCGGCGACGTAGTTCGTCTGGAACGAGTCCAGGTGCTGGGTCGGGTCGGTGATCCGGCCCGGGATGTGGAAGCTGACCGCGACGTCGGCCAGCGGCTCGACCGCGAAGGTGGCCTCGTCGCTGACGACCTTGCCACCGGCCGGGATCGTGACCGTGCGCTGCCCCCCGAAGGTGATGCTCCGGTCGGAGGCCGGGTCGACCTGCGGCCCGGCGACCCGGTCCGCGAGGTGGACGTCAGCGATCGTCACCGCGGTGTCGCCGAAAGCGTTGGAGAGCTGGATCCGCGCCGCCGACCCGCCGATACTGGTCCGCACGATCTGGCGCAGGGTCTGGTCCTCGAACGACTTACCCTGGCCCTTGGTGTTCCACGGCGAGGCTGCCCATGTACCCGTCCACGGTTCCTCGGCTGCTCCCGCGGGCGTAGCTGACGGAACCATACCGATTGCGGCCAGCGTGACGATCACCGCGGCCGACCAGAGTCCTCTTCGCACTCCCGTGCCTCTCCCTCACATGACCTGCATTCGTTCAGCAGACGTGGAAACGGCGGAAAAGGTCATCAGCGTTGAACGATCCGAGTGGCTCTGCGTCGGCATGTTTGTCGTACGAACGATCAGGGGAGACAAACGATGGCGACCGTACCCGCCGCCGAAGTTCCGGCCCGGACCCTTCGGCTGTCACAGGACGGTCCGGTGCTGACCGTTCTGGTCGATGCACCGCCGCACCACTACATGACGGCGGCGATGCAGCTGGACCTGCTGAATGTGGTGCGCGCGGTAGAGACCGACGACACCGTGCGGTCGGTCGTGGTGACCGGTGCCACCGCGGGCCGCTACATCACCCATTACGACATCGGCGACCTGCACGCCGCTGCGGAGGCCGCGCCCCTGCTGCCGGCCCCGGTCGCCCGCTTGCTGGTGCGCGGCGCCCGGGCGCTGACATCGATCGGCGGCGACCGGATGCTGAGCCGGTCCAGGCTCGCCGGTGTGCTGGCCATCACTCGGTTCCACGAGCTGGTGACCCGGCTGCTTCGCTCGCGGGCTGTGTGGATCGCGGCGATCGACGGGCCCTGCGGGGGCGGCGGCCTCGAACTGTCTGTTTTCTTCGACGTCCGCCTGGCTTCGGAGTCTGCGACCTTCATCCTCCCCGAGCTGTCCATCGGGCTGACCACCACCGTCGGCGCGCAACGGCTGGCCCACCTGATGGGCCCGGCCCGGGCCCTGGAGATGATGCTGGAGGCGCGTCAGTACTCCGCGCCCGAGGCCCGGGGACGCGGACTCATCAGTGATGTCGTCCCGGCCGACCGGCTGCCGGCGGAGGCTCACGCGAGGGCCGCCCGGTACGCCCGCCGGTCCGGCCGCGCCCTGGCTGCCCAGAAACGCATCATCAACAACGCGTACGACGTCGGGCTGCGCCAGGGCCTGACGGCTGAGGGGGTGGCCCAGATGACCGGCGTGCCGACGCCGGGCACCCGGGCTCTGCTGACCAGGTGGCTGGAGATGCAGGCGCCCGACGGCGAATCGGTGTTCCTGACGCACCCCGAGCCGTGGGCCGACGGCACCGCGCTCGAACCGCACGTCACCGGACCGGGCCGGTGACAGTCAGCGTCCTCCGCCGACCGGCGCCGAGGCGAGATCGAGCCGGCCGAGACGCTCCTTCAACTCGGTCACCTCGGGTAGGCGCAGGTGAGCCGTCAGATCGAGAGCCTCCTGCCACGCCTGCCGTGCCCCGGCCGCATCCCCCATGGCCAGAGCGGTATCACCCAGATGGAGCAGACAGGAGACGGTGTTCATCCGCCATTCGGAGCGGCGGAAGATATCGGCGGCCTCGTCCCAGGTTCGGCGGGCGGCGGGAAGGTCACCTTTGGCCTGCAGGCACTTCGCCAGTATCTCGCGACAGAAACCCTGGCCGTGGATGCTGTCCAGGGCGTCGGCGATCGGCAACGCGTTGTTGATCAGATCCATGCTGACGTCGTAGTGGCCAAGGGACGTGTGCGCGTCGGCCAGGCATCCCAGGGCGAGGACCTGGCCCAGCAGTTCACCCTGGGCCTCCATCAGCTGCACCGCCCGCTCGAAGTGGCCGATCGCCTCCTGGTGCTTGCCCTGCAGGTCGGTCACCTGTCCAAGGTTACGGTAGACCAGCGCCTGGCCCTCACAATGTCCGATCGCGGTGAACAGCTGCAAAGAACGATCGAGCAGCTCAAGGGCGGATTCGTGGTTGCCGAGCAGCATCTCGGCCCCGGACAGGCTGCGGGCCATGAAGGCGCACCCCAGGTCGTCCCCGGCCGCGGTGGCCGCCTGCAGACAGGCTCGCGACGTGGCGGCCCAGTCGTGACACCAGCCCTCACGTTGATTGAAGAAGTGCAGGTTGACCGTCAATCGCCAGGCCGTGGCCGCATCGCCCGCCTCGATCAGACGCTGAACCATCGCCTTGAGCACCTGTCGCTCCGCGTTGAGCCAGCTCCCGGCCTCGATGCCGTCGCCCAGCCGGGCGGTGACCACGTCGGCCGCCGGCTCCGGGGGGTCCAGCATGATGGAGGGACCGAGGAGCCGGTCGGCCTCGTAGGCGCTCTGCCAGTAGTGCGCCGTGAGCCGCGCGAACGCCTCGGCCCGGCTGGCTTCGTCGTCGTGGCGATGGACCAGTTCCTGGGCGTAGGCCCGGATCAGATCGTGCATGGAGAACCGGCCCACCTTACGTTCGGCCAGCAGACCGGCCCGCACCAGTTCGCCGACGAGCAGCCGGGCCTCGCTCAGCGTGACCCCGGCCAGGCTGGCCATGGCCGGCACCGCCGTGTCCGGCCCGGGATGCAGGGAAAGCAGCCGGAACATACGGGCGGCCTGCGCTCCGAGCGTTCGGTACGACCACGAGAAGATCGCCCGGATGTCGTTGTCGATGTCATCCGTCGAGAATCCGTCGAGGCTCCCCTGGGCATCACGCAGTTCCCGGGCGATGTCGTTCAACTTGTGGTTCGGGTGGATCAGAGCGCGGGACGCGACCACCGCCAGGGCCAGCGGGAGCCGGCCGCAGCGCTCGATCACCTCGTCCACCGCCGCGGGTTCGGCCGACGTCCGGACCGCCCCGATACGCGAGGCGAGAAAACCGCGAGCGTCCTCGACGGAGAGCACGTCGAGGGTCATCAGGTGCGCCCCGTGGGCCGTGGCCAGTCCGGTGAGCCGCTTACGACTGGTCACCAGGGCCAGGCAGCCGGGCGAGCCCGGCAACAGCGGACGCACCTGTTCGACACTGTGCGCGTTGTCGAGCACGACGAGGATCCGGCGGCCGGACAGCACACTACGGTAGAGCCCGGACCGGGCATGGTGGCTGACGGGGATGTCGGCGTCGGGCACGCCGAGCGCGTTGAGAAAGCCCTGCAGAGCCTCCGCCGGGTGCAGCACGGACTGCTCGGGATCGAAGCCTTGCAGGTCGACGTAGAGCTGGCCGTCGGGATAGGCGTCGGTCAGCTGGTGGGCCAGGTGGATGGCCAGGCTGGTCTTGCCGATGCCGGGAATGCCGTCGATGGCCAGGACCGGCATCGAGGCCTGGGTCAGGATGTGCCCGTTGACCAGGCCGAGCGTACGACTCTGAGCCTCGTCGCGCCCGGTGAAGTGGGCGAGGTCGGCCGGCAGCTGGGCCGGCAGCACCGTGGTGAGACGCGGAGCCGGGCTCGGGGATGGCGGGGCCGGGGTTCCGGTGCCGCCGGGCGCCACCGGCGTGCCGACCTCCTGCCGGATTACCTGCTGGTACGCCTCCCGGAGCTCCTCCCCGGGATCGACCCCCAACTCGTCGGCGAGCCGGCGCCGGACGTTCTGGTAGTGCGCGATGGCCTCGGCCTGCTGACCGTCGGCCGACACGGCCAGCACGAGCTGAGCCTGCAAAGCCTCGTCCAGCGGGCGGTGCTCGGCCATCCGGCGCAGGACGGGAAGGACCGCCCGGGTCTTGTCCAGCCGCAACGCGAGGGCGGTCGCCTCCCGGGCCAGGTCGGCGCACTCGTGATCGATCGCGCTGAAGGTCAGCTGGTCGTTGGCGGCGAGCTCGGCCGCTCCGCCGCACGGACCGCGCCACAGGGCGAGGGCCGACTCGTAGGACGCCATGGCCGCCGGCCATCGAGCATCCGACGCGTCCAAGCGGGCCTGATCGGCCAGCATCCGCCATCGCGACAGGTCGAGATGGAACGGGTCGACCTGCATCCGGTAGCCGGCCGCGTCCCCCAGCAGCCAGCGCCCGGGCGAGCGAGCGGGCAGATCGGGCTCGAACAGGCGCCGCAGCGTGCCCACATAACGGTGCACGACGTTGACCGCACTCGCCGGCGGGCGTTCACCCCACAGCACCTCGACGATGGTGCTGATCCCGACCGGTTGACCGGCATTGGCCAGCAACAGGGCCAGGATCAACCGTTGCTGCCGGGCGCCGAGGTCGACCTCGACACCCGCCCGGAGGACCTGCACCGGTCCGAGCACGGCGAAACAGAACGACAGCTTGTCACCGATGGCCGGAGACACGTGACCAATCCCCCCACGTGCGCTAGGAATCGTGTCAGTCATGCGCGCCCTGGTGAGCGCTCCTTCGCCGGCATACGGAGGCCACTTCGCGGCTGCCCATCCGCAGCTAGCACTTAATCACCTAAAGTAACCAATTTAGCGGTTCCATTGATAGCACGATCGGTCGTCCTAGCACGACTGTACAGGGACGAAGCCAGCGGCACACAAGTGCACAACGCCCCTTACCGCATCAAAGGGCAACAGTCACGACCGGCAGTTTGATCGTGACTGCTGGCGATTCTCGGTGACAAGAACACAGATAGTAAGCAATCACCAGCGGCTCAGCGGTCAGGCGTACAGCATCGTCCACTGCTCGACCACCCGGAAACCGAGCGACTCGTACAACCGGAACGCCTCCTCCGACGGCTGCAGGTAGGCGGTCCGCGCCCCGCAGGCAGCCCCGTCGGCCACGACCCGCTCGGTCAAGGCCCGGCCGTACCCACGGCGACGATGCGACGACACCGTGGTGATGTTGAAAACACCCACGTGATCTCCGGTGTGGATGCCCAGCCCGATCGCGACCGGGACACCGTCCGCCTCGGCGAGGTAGCAGGTCGCCCACGGCGCCTCGAAGATGGCCTTGGGCATGACCATCGCGCTGATGGACTCGGCGAAGCCGAAGCCGGCCGAGAGAATCTCGAGATAGGCCGTCCGGTCGGCCCGGCCCGCCGGGCGGATCACGACGTCCGTCCCCCCGGAGGGCGCCGGACGGAAGTCCCCCAGGGGCCGGATCATCATCGGCTGGCTGACCGATGCGGTCAGTCCGTACTGTGCCGCCACTGCCCGGACCCCGGCCGTCGCTTCGCCGCGGACCCCGATCGACCACGGCACGCCCCGACCGGCCACCGAGGCGGCGAGGCGTCGGATCTCGGGCTCGTCCTGGACCCGCTCCAGGGTCAGCACACCGTTGAAGGTAGGCAGGGGCACGTTGCTGACCAGTAGATACGAGCCGTGGGCGCCCTTCTCGACCTGGCTCATAGGGTTGAGCGAGGTCAGCAGGGTGCCGGACCGGATATAAGCCTCCGCCGCGGCGTCGGCCTCGAGTTCCACTGAAAGGGCCATACGGCTGCCTCCGGATCTCTGAACATCTGGCGTCAGCCCTGACGACGCTCGGCGCCGGCCGAAGTTCATCGATCGGCCACCCGCCGTGTCAGCCGTGCAGAAGAGTCCAGGTCTCGGCGACTACGAAGCCCAGCGACTCGTACAACCGGAGCGCCGGAGGCGTCGGCTGGAGGAAGGCGGCTTGCGCCCCCCGGGCGGCGCCGTCGGCGACGACCCGCTCGGTCATCGCCTGGCCCAGACCTCGGCGCCGGTGCGACGGCACGGTGGCGATGTTGTAGACCCCGATGTGGTGGCCGACGAAAATGCCCAACCCGGTGGCAACCGGGCGGCCGTCCAACTCGGCCAGATAGCACGTCGCCCAGGGAACCTCGAACAGGGCCGGGGCCAGAATCGACGCGCCGAAGGCCTCGGGCACGCCGAAGCTGGCCGAGAACGTCCGGAGGTACGTGGGGCGATCGGCCGGGCCCGCCGCGCGGATCGCCTCGGCCGGCCACCCCGCACCGGACCGGGGCGGGCCGACCGGCGCCCGGATCATGAAGGGTTGAACAAGCGACTGGCTCCGGCCGTACTCCGTCGCGACCGACCGGATCATTTCTGAGAGGCTGCCGGCAACCGGTGGCGGGACCGGTCAGGCCCAGTCGTTCTCGCCGGGGAGCGGGATCACCTTGTGCGGATCCTGTTCGGCCACGATCGACGCGATCTTCTCGGGCGTCCACGGCGGCGGCATCGCGCCTGACGGGTCAGGGTCGTCGCCGTAGTCGAGGAAGAATTGCTCGGGTCCGGCCGGGGTGTAGAACACCAGCAGCGTCGCCGTTTCGTCAGTCAGATTCTTGAAAGCGTGCCGGGTGCCTCGCGGAATGTAGATGAAATCACCCGGGCCGGCGTCGAAATTTCCCGCGCCGTTGATGAAACGGAATTCGCCGGAAGCGATGTAGAAGGCTTCGTCCTCATCGCCGTGCGCGTGGGCGATGTTGCCGAAACCGGGGGCCACATACATTTCCAGCAAGGACATCCGGCCGCCGGTGCGATCACCCGTGACCTTGACCCGACCTTGCTCCATGCCGCCATTGAGCACCTTGTAGGTGCCCTCGTCCTTACCCACCCGGAAGCCGCGGGCGGCCGTCCAGATGGGATCGTCGGGCGACGGAACGGGTACTTGAACGTCCATGCCAATTACCGCCTTCATCGTCGAAAGGTTCGGTCAGAAAATACGCCGCCCCGGATCCGGGATCAACGTGATCAGAGAAACGCAATTGCCGTTCCGAGAAATGAATTCAGGCCCCCCGGACACGTATCCCGACACCCTTTCGGCACGGTCAGCCAACCGCTGACAGGCCGCCGGACATCGAGGCTGGAGCGCCGACGGTCAGATCAGCCAGGGCCAGCGTCCGCGAGGCCGCGGTCCGGGTCAAGGCGTGCGAGAACAGGTGAGCGGCGCGCACCGTGGGCTCGGGCAGGTTCCCGGCCAGCTCGGCGATGGCCGCGCGGACCTCGTCGGGGACGATGTGGCCACGGCGTAGCAGATGCCGGACGGCGATCTCGCCGAGCTCGTCCGCGGAATAGGGCGGCACGGTCCACTGCTGGCCGAAGGCCTCGTCGATCCCGGGGATCTCGCGGCGCAACGATGCCAGGATCGCGGACTCGGCCACGAGGACCACGACAGGGGCGGCCGGGTCGGCGCGGAGCCGGTCGACGAGCTCGGCGACGACCTCGAGGCCCGGGTCGCCGGGGTTCACGTCCACGATCAGCAGGCCACCAGCGGCGTCCGTGAGCGCCGTTGCCACCAGATCCTGGACCTGGCCGGCCCAGTGCGGAGCCAGGTCTCCCCCGGTCGCGGCCCGCACCTGGTGGCCGATCGGCACAAGGCCGACCTCGGCCAGGACCATGCCGTAGAGCCGGGCGAACTCGGACCGGCCGCTGCCCCGGGGCCCGGCGATGACGGCGTTCGCCGTACGGCCGTAGACCCGGCGGCGGGCGTGCAGACCGGCCACCTCGAGAACTGTGCCACCCATGGCCTCCCGCACCGGGTCGGCGCCGACCAGCCCGGCCACGCGTTGCCAGGACCGGGAGGCGGCGACGGCCGCCCGCGGATCGGCGGTGATGTCCGGGGCGGCCGTCTGATCCGCCGGCGCGTCAACCAGCGCCGCCAGCTCCGGCTCGACGTCGGCCGCGGTGAGCCGGTTCATCAGCGTCTCGGTCGAGGCCGGCGAGGCCGCCAGGCGGGAGGCCTGGTTGTTGATCATTGCTTCGAACAGCTTGCGGGCCACGCGGCCGTTGCCGAACGTCGCGTTCTTCGGGATGCGGGTGAAGTACGTGGTCAGCGCGTCCACCGCGTCGTCGGTCAGCTCGTAGTAGTGCTTGGTGCACAGGTTCGAGGTGATCGTGACCAGCTCGTCGACCGAGTAGTTGGGGAACTCCACCGTGCGGGTGAAGCGGGAGGCCAGACCGGGGTTGGAGTCGAGGAACTGCTCCATCAGCTCGGAGTAGCCGGCCACGATGACCACGAGCTCGTCGCGGTGGTCCTCCATCATCTTCATCAGCGCATCGATGGCTTCCTGTCCGAAGTCCGGCCCGGAGCCGCCGGACCCGGCCGACAGGGTGTACGCCTCGTCGATGAACAGCACGCCGCCCAGCGCCTTGGTCACCAGTTCGGTGGTCTTGATCGCGGTCGAGCCGATGTACTGCCCGACCAGGTCGGCCCGCGCCGCCTCGACCATGTGCCCCTTGCTCAGGATCCCCAGCTCGGCCAGCACCGAGCCGTAGAGCCGGGCCACCGTGGTCTTACCCGTGCCGGGCGGCCCCGCGAAGACCAGGTGCCGGCTCATCGGCGGCATCGGCAGGCCCCGCTGCTGCCGCACCTGCGCCATTTTCATCAGGTTGATGAGCGCGGTGACCTCCTGCTTGACGCCGCGCAGACCGATGAGGCTGTTGAGCTCGCGCAACGGGGCGCTCAGCTCCTCGACCGACGGCTCCTCGGGCGTCTCCGCCGGGGCCGCAGCGGGCTCGACCGGCCGGTCCACGGCGGTCGACTCGACAGTCAACTGAGCGTTGTCCGCGCGGCGGACGTCTTCGCGGCCACTGCCCCGCACGACACAGCGAACCAACGTCACCGGCTGAGCCGTCTCGACCGCGCAACCGTTGCCAGCGCTGTCGAGGATCTCGCAGTCGGTGAAGGCGCCCCGGCCGCCCTCGGCCACCCGGATGCCGTCCGCACCGGACCGCCGGATCCGCAGCCGGCTCGCGGTGGCCGCTCCGCCGTCGAGGACCAGCAGACCGTCGTCGGCGGCGTCGACGATCTCGGCGTCCGACACCTCCAGCACGGCGTCCTGGATCCGCAGCCCGCCGCCGCTCAGCGCGATGGAGCGCAGGTCGAGCAGGGCTCCCGTGCTCGCGGTGACGGCGATCGGGCCGGCGCTGGTCACGCGGAGCTCCCGCAGCACCGCTCGGGCCGCCCCGGTGACGGTCAGGATCGGCTCCTCGCCCCCCTCCAGGTGGACTCCGGCGCCGTCGACCACCGCTCCGTCCCGTACGACGATGCCCGCCCGGCCGGCCTGCCGGGCTCGTACGTCGCGCAGTGAGACAGTGCTCTCGCCCGCGATGACGGCAATCTGATCCCCGGCGTCGCGCAGGGTCACCCCGGTCAGGTGCGGGGCGGCCCCGTCCACGTTGAGCCCGAGCGGGGCGTCGCCGATCGTGCAGTCGGTCAGCTCCGGCCGGGCCCCGCCGCCCACGTGGACGCCGGTGTGGCCGGCGCCGGTGAAGGTGCACCCGGTCAAGCGGGGCCGGGCGCCGTCGGTGATGTGCACGGACTGCACCGCGGCGCCGGTGAAGGTCGAGTCGGCGATCTCGACGTCGGCCTCACCGCGGCAGAACAGATCCACGTTCCCGCTGCCGGAGACGCTCAGGCGCCGAAGCCGGGCCACCGCCTGCTGCTCCAGAACGACCGCCGGCTTGGCCGCGTCGCGGATCTCGCAGTCCTCCATGACCAATCGGGCCTCGCCGTTGGCGCACACGCCGTTGGCCCGGGTGCCGCGCACCGCGACCCTCCGCAGGGTCAGCGAACCCTTCTCGCTCACCACGACGCCGGAGGTGCCGACGTCGTGCACCAGGGTGTCCTCGGCCGTGCTGGCGGTGGCCGAGAGCACCACGATCCCGGCCCCGGACGGCGCGGTCACCTCGCAGCCGCGCAGCGCCAGCGATCCGTTGAGCCGGGCCAGCAGGGCCGTCCAGGCGGCGCCGGTGACCCGGCAGTCGTCCAGCGCCACCTCGCCCGCATAGACGTCGAGCGCAGCCAGCTTCGGGTCCTCGCTGACCAGCGTGATGCCCTGCAGCTGGACGCCCTCGCCCCGCACTACCAGGACGCTGCCCTCCCGGCAGCGGACCTCGACCGGGCCGCCCGGTGCCGCGCTGATGGTCACCCGCTTGTCGAGTTCGAGACGTTCGGCGTACTGCCCGGGATGCACCACGATCGTCGCGCCGGACTCCGCGCGAGCCACGGCCGCGCCGATCGTCGGGTAGGCGCCCGGCTCCTGCCTGCTCACGGTCAGAACCTGCCGGTTCATCGACGTTCTCCTTCCTGGTCGAGCCCGGGCAGCGCACGGAACCGGCGCTGTTCGGCCGGGGCCGCGCGCTTGGCCGGCGACTGCGACCAGCGCTCCAGACTGCGGTGCATGCCGGTCACGGCGAGCTCGTCCAGCGAGGCGAAATGCCGGTCGACCCGTCCCTCTTCGTCGATCTCGTTGGCGCCGATCTCGCGCAGCAGGATGCCGCCGCGCTGGTCCTCACGCGGCCGCCAGGTCTCGAGCACCTTGAAGCTGGTCCCCGGCAGGAAGAGCACCCGGTCCTCGATGCCCTCGGTCCCGTCGGGTTCGAGCAGTGCCGTCCGGCGCGCGGTCATCGACCAGATGAGCAGGTCGGTGTCGCCGTCCTGCCCCTCGTGGGGCTGGGTCAGCGTGTTGACCAGCGACCAGTCGGTGAGCAGCTTGCGCTCGCCGTACAACGCCCACTCCCGCTCGTCCGGGGTGACCCGGAAAATCGTGCTGCCGCGGAAAGACGGCAGGCGGGACAGGCCGGCCACCACGCACCGTGCGAACGGGACGTGTGGTCCGCCCGCGCCGGTGCGCAGGGCCGAGTCGACCCGCTCGCCGCGGCGGGTGAGATAGAGCCGTACGGCGACCGAGTCGGCCAGCAGGTTGGCGGCGGGGGTGCCGCCGGACTGCAGGCCGGGCTGCTCCGACATGATGCGCGAGACCGAGGACGCCATCCGGTCGAAGTCCTCGCTCAAGGTCCGGCGCAGCCAGTCCCGCTCCTGGTCCAGAGACCGCTTCGGCAGTACGGCGGTGGCCGCGGCCGCGGGCACCGGCTGCACCGAAACGACCTTGGCGGCGGGCGCCGGCGGCGGCTCCGCGGGGGCGTCCGGCGTTGGCGCCGGCTCGCTCCCGGCCGGGGCCGGCACGTCGATGTCGACCGGCACGACCATGCCGACCGGCATCACGACGGCCGGCGAAGCCGTCGTCACGTCCGGTAGCACCACGGGCTCGACCGACGGCGGCACGACATGCGGCGCCACGACGGGCTCCACCGACGGCGGCTCGACAGGCGGCACGGACGGCGACGCGACAGACGGCGCAACAGGTTCCACGGGTGGCAGCGCGACGGGCGGCACGGACGGTGGCGCGACGGACGGTGGCGCGACGGGCTCCATGGACCGCAGCACGGCTGGTGGCGCCGTGGGCGCACCGGCCGCGGCTGAGACCGGCCGGTGCGCCCGGGCCGCCGGCGCCGGTGCCGGGGCTGCCGGTGCCGGTGCCGGTGCCGGCTCGATCGTGGCGCGAGCCGAACGCGGCGCGACGACCGGCAGCGAGGCGGTGGGCCCGGTGAGGGCCTGCGTGGGGCCCGGTTCGCGGCGTTTCGGGGGCGCCTCGACCACCGACGTGACGGCCACGGCGGGCGGGGCCACCGGGGGCGACGCCACGGCCGGTAGCTTGAGATCGGCCAGGATCAGTGCGGTCGTCCGCTCGGAATCGCCGGCCGGCCCGGCGGCGTGGTCGATGGTCGCGTCGGCCCGGCCGCCGGTCCGCACCCCCAGGCTCACCATCGAGGCGGCCAGCAGGGTGCGGGGCGTCGGCCCCGGCAGCCGGTCGCCCAGGTCCAGGGCCAGCTCACGCATGCGCTCGGCGCGCTTGGCGTCCGAGTCGTCGAAGATCAGCGCGGCTCCCCGCGGGTCGAGCGCCGTCGCCCGGACCCGCTCCGCGCCGGCCGGCTCGTCGGTCGACCGCATCCAGAGGCCCGCCTCGACCACCTCGACCACCGCATCCGGCGCGTACCAGTAGACGCGCGGGCCTACCTCCTCCGTCCAGCGCAGCGGCGGCCGGTGGCTGAGCACCTCGGGCCGGCGGGCCCGGGTGTTCTCGTGGGCGCGCGGGGTGTAGCGGAGTTCGGTGGCGAACGGTGACCAGCCCAGCGTGCCGTCCGGCCGCACCGCGCGGACCTGCCACCGGCGCGGGGTGCCCGAAGGCACGCCGGTGTAGCAGGTCACCGGAGCCGCCAGCAGATCGGCCAGGGCCTGGCCCAACGTCTCGCCCTCGGGCCGCCGGACCTGACCGTACTCGACGAAGCGGGTCCGGGCCTGGAGGTCCGGATCGAGATCGCGCCAGAACCGGACGACGTCGTCGAGGGACAGCGGCGGCGTCCCGGGGCAGCCCAGCAGCACCGGCATCGTCTCGGGGTGGCAGGGCAGGTCCTCGACCAGCCGCCGGCGGTGCTCGGCCACCTGGCCCGGATAGCGCGTGTCGTGGACCCAGACCGCCCCGGGCAGAGGTTCGACCTCCCCGTTGGCGCTGGTCGGCCGGTTGTCGGTGACCGCCCGGTCCCAGGCCGGCACCGGGAACCGCTTAGCGTCCCAGCTCGGCGGCCGACCGGGCCGGAAACGAACCCAGCCGCTGTGCGCGATGGAGTGCACCAGCAGCGCCCCGCCGGCGCCGCGCACCAGGTCGCCGTCGGGCGCGATGACCGTACGGTTGAGCCGCTCCGACAGCCATTGCCCGGCCATCGCGGCCGAGGCCCGGTTGCGTCCGCAAGCCATCAGCCGGATGCCCCGGCGGTGCCGGGGCAGCGCACCCGCCATCGACTCCCAGGAGTCGATGGCCAGTCCGTCGCCGAGGTCGAGCACAACCACGTCGTTGTCCTCGTCCGCGTTCACCGACAGCGCGAGCGACTGCGCCTCGACGCTGATGGCGTCGGGAGCGTGCAACACAATCGCGTTGCCGACCGTGTGCTGGACGATCAGCGACTCGTCGTCGTCCCGGCGGCGTCGCGGCGGCCAGAGGGCGGGGGCCATGTCGTCCTATCCTTCTGCGATGACGGAAACGGCCTCGCGGCTGAGCGAGGGTCCTTTCCGCAGCGCGGCTAACAGTTCCCGCGGGAACGGGACCGGTTTCACTCCGTTGATCTTCAGGGCGGCCGCGGCCGCCGCATCCTTCACCAGGTACGCGACCCCGGCCGACGAGACGAAATAGAGCGGAACAGGTCCGGATTCCGGTGCGGGCACCCCGAATACGACCATCGCCGAGCCGACCGGGCCGTGCACGGTTCCACGGTCCGAGCCGCCGGCCGGGTCGGGGGCCGGTGGGACGTCGACGACCGCGCTGCGCACGGTGGTGGCCGAATCAGGCGCCTGGCGCAGGCACAGGGTCTGGCCCTGCAGGTCACGGACCCGAGCGTCGGCCAGGTCGGGCAGCCGGTCCAGCAGAGACCGGTCAGCTGACATCGGGGCGGCCAGCACGTCCGCGCTTTCCAGGACGACCGGCTCGGACCGGCTCCGCGCGGCGGCGAACAAGAACTCGGTACGGCTCATGACGGCCAGGCCGTCGGAGCGGAGAACGAAGTACTGCTCGGCCGGGCCGGGGCTGTGCCGGAACAGCGAGCCGATCGGATACGACCGGCCGCCGACCCGCGGGCCGGCGGCGCCGCGCCGCGGGATCTCGGCCGGAGCGAGTTCCGGGCCTGCCGGCAGGTGACTGAGCCAGCTGCCGGAGACGGGATAGGCGCCCGCCTGCGGTACGCCCAGGGCGACCAGGACGGCGTTGTCCGTCACCTGGAAACGGCGGCCCTGGGTCAGCAGATAGAACCGGTCACGCGGCCCGCGAACCACAGTGATCTCGTCCTCCGGGACTGGGCGGTGCGGAGCACGCGGGTCGAGGTCGATCCGGAAGCCCGGGGCGACCGGGGCGGTACCGCGTCCGGCGCCGGCGGTCGCCGGCGCGCAGACCAGCCACGGCCCGGCCTTGAAGGACTCCGGATCGGGGATGTCACGCGGTCCGTCGGCGATGCCGAGGGCCTCACCCCGGGGCACCCCGGCCAGCGATTTGCGCGACACCAGCTTCACCTTGGCCGAGGCGCCCTGCCACAGCAGCGCCGAGGGCAGATCGGTCGGGTGCAGCGTACCGTTGACATAGACGTAGCGGTTGCCGGACTCCTTCTCCACCAGCACCAGGCCCGGCTCGCGGAACGACTTGCTGCCGCCCGGGACGATCCAGCCGTAGACGCCGAAGCCGGCCACCACCAGTACCGCCAGCAGGATGCCGATCGTCAGCCCGGTCAGGGTCCGGCGGCCCGGCACCTCCCCTCCGGAAGGGTCGCCCAGCACGAGGGCCGAGTGCAGCCGGGTCATCATGAACTGGTGGGCGTGGACGTGATCGCGTTGAGTCTGCACGCCGGCTACCCGAACAGTCCGCGCGCCCAGCCGTAGAGGCCGAGCACCTGGGCCAGCACCGGCAGCACGGCCAGCGCGGTGACGATGTCGAAGAAGGTGGCGGTGTACTCCCAGAACGGGAGCATGCGGCGCGGCCACGGGCGCATCGCCGCCATCACCAGCGGCACCAGCAGCACGATCAGGCCTATCAGCAGCAGCGCGGGCCCGCCGTTCGAGGCCGTGGCGGCCCACCGGTCGAGGACCATCAGGCTGCCCGCTACGCCGGCCACCACCAGGGCCAGCCGTTGCCACAGACCGAGGAAAGTGCGCGCCCGTAGCAGCAGCGCCGTCGCGACGGCGGCGACCAGCGTCCAGCCCGACCAGTCAGGCGTCCGCAGGACGAAGAAGAACAGGAACGGAAGCAGCACGGCCGACGCGCCCAGCACTGCCACCAGATAGGTGTCGGCATCGTCGGTGCGGGACCGCAACTGGTCCGAGTTCTCGGGCTCGATGTCGTACTGCATCTCCGCGCCGGTCTTGGGCAGCTGCGGCCCCCGGAGCCCGGAGACCTTGACCGCAACCCGCGGCGCCAGCACGATGACCGCCAGCAAGGCGGCCGCGCCGACCGCGGCGGCCCGAGGCCCGGACACGGCCAGGCCCAGGTGGCTGCCGACCACGGCCGTCACGGCCAGGGCCAGCACGCCCAGCAGGAGCAGGGGCAGCAGCGGCAGATGACGCGCGACGGTGCGCTGCCCGACGACGAGGACGGTGACCACCAGGATCACCGCCACCGCGCCCGTCAGCACCTGGTAGGCCGTTCCGCGTACGGGGGTGATCGCGGCCACCACGGCGAACAACGCCGACCCGCCCGCGAAGAGCAGTCCGTACGCGCCGTCGTCGAGCTTGCGCCCGGCGACCACGGCCGCGGCGAGCAGGGCTACGGCGAGCGCGCAAGCCGGCCCGGCCTGGGCGATCGCCGGTCGGAGTTCGAGGACGACTCGGACGATCGCCGCCATCGCCACCAGGGACAACACCAGGAACAGGACCCGCCGGTACTCAGGCTGCCACCGGTCGGTGCGGCGGTTGATCACCGTCGCCACCCCGTCGGCCACGTCGTCGAAGTCCAGCTCGGGCAACGGGTCCTCGGCCCGGCGCAGGTGCAGTTCCTCGCCGTCGAGCCAGTCCAGCGTCTCGGGCGTGCCGCCGAGCTCGAAGGGCGCCTGACCCAGCCGCTGCAGCACCCAGCCACTGCCGGCCGCCATGTCGTCGGGGCTCGTGGTCACGACGTGGCCGGCCAGGACCGGCAGCAGTGACGCCACCGACGAGGTCACAGGCACGGCCAGGTCGGCTCGGCGCTCCGGTCCCACGACGGTGATGCGGCACTTGCCGGCGTGCACGACGGCACTCATTCTCGTGTTCCTCTCATCGGCCTGCGTCCGCGGACGCGTATCCCGTCTGCATCAGGCGCACACCACGGCGGGTCACCAGCTGGGCTCGCCCGGGCGGCAGGCGGCGCGGGGCGGCCTCGCCGAGGAACTTGCCCTCCTCCTTGGGATAGGAGAACAACGTCGCGGGCGTGCCGAGCTCCCACATCCGGCGGATGACGGAGTCCATCATGGCCCTGGCCGCGCCGGACGTGCTGCGGGCCAGGATCAGGTGGAATCCCACGTAGACACCCTGCGCCAGCAGCGGCAGCAGCGGTTCCAACGTCGACCCCATCCCGCTGCTGCGGGTCAGCAGGTCGTAGTCGTCGACCACGACGAACAGCTCCGGCCCCTCCCACCAGTCGCGGCGGCGCATCCGCTCGGACGAGATGTCCGCCCCCGGCAGCCGGCGGTTCAACGACACCGCGGCCTGACCGGCCAGCTCATGCAGCTTGTCCCCAGTGAAGGTCGCACCGACCTGGTAATCCTGGCCGATCGCGGTGTCCAGGTCGCGCCGGGAGTCGCCCAGCACGACCTTGGCCTGCTCGGGCGTGTACCGCTGCTGGATCCCCCGGAGCACCGCCCTCAGCATGGTGGTCTTGCCGGTCTCGTTGTCGCCGAACACCAGCAGGTGCGGGGTAACCATGAAGTCGTGCCAGACCGGGGCCAGGCGCTGCTCGTCCAGGCCGAGGCACAACCGCAGGTCGGGCTGCGGGTCCGGCAGCTCGGTCACGGGCAGCAGGGGTGGCAGCAGCCGCACCGGCGGCGCCGGCGGACCGGTCCAGAACGTGGCGACCTCCTCGGCCACCGCCTTGGTCGCCTCGGCGAGGTCGTCGACCGTGGCGAAGCCGTCGATCCGGGGCAGCGCGCTGAGGAAGTGCGACCCGTCGGCGGTCAGACCGCGGCCGGGCTGGTTGGGCACCGTGGCCGCCTTGCGCGAGCCGTACTCCGAGTCCATCGAGTCGCCCAGCCGCAGCTCCAGCTTGGTGCCGAGCAGGTCGCGCAGCCACGTGCGCATCTCCGACCAGCGGGTGGCGGTCACGACCAGGTGCACGCCGAACGACAGGCCGCGCGAGGCGATCTCCTGCACGCGGCTTTCAAGGTCGGCGAAGTCCTGCTTCAGGGTGTACCAGCCGTCGACCACGAGAAAGACGTGTCCGTGCCGGTCCTCGATCTCACCACGGGCCCGGGCGGCCAGGTAGGTGGTCATCGAGTCGATGCCGCGCGCCGAGAACTCGGCCTCACGGGCCTCCATGATCTGGCTGATCTCCTCCAGCGTGCGCACCACCCGGTCGCGTTCGAGCCGGGTGGCGACCGAGCCGACGTGCGGCAAGCCGGCGATCGAAGCCAGACCGCCACCACCGAAGTCGAGGCCGTAGAACTGCACCTCGGCCGGCGTGTTGGAAAGCGCGAGGGCCAGCACCAGCGAACGCACGAGGGTCGACTTGCCACTCTGCGGCGCGCCGGCCACGCCGACGTGACCGTCCGCGGCTGACAGATCCACCATCAGCAGCTCACGCAACTGGTCCTGCGGCTTGTCGACCACGCCGACCGGAACCCGCAGCCGGCCCCGCATCGCGGGGTCCTCGACCGACATACCACGCAGCGGATCGGGCACGACGCTGGGAAGCAGGGTGTCCAGGGTCGGGGCGACCGACAGGGGGGCCAGCCAGACCTGACGCGCGGGCGGCCCGGCGCCGGCCAGCCGGTCGAGCAGCACCTCGACCAGGCTCGGGGTCCCGGTGTCGGCCGGCTTCTCGTCGGCCGGCGCCACCTCGGCCGCGGCCACCGGCTCGACCGGTTCCGGCAACGGCAGGTGCCGGGTCGTGAAGGGGACCACGTCGGTCGCCACCACGTCGACGTCCTCGGCGGCCGGGGCGCTCGCACCGCGACCGGCGTAAGGCCCGGAGACGTACGCACCCTTGAACCGGACCAGGTTGGTGGTGTCCACCTTCAGATAGCCGTTGCCCGGCTCGGAGGGGAGCTCGTAGGCGGCGCCGACCCCGATGACGGCCCGCGACTCCATCGACGAGAAGGTGCGCAGGGCCAACCGGTACGACAGGTGGCCCTCGACGCGGTTGATCCGGCCCTCGTCGAGGCGCTGCGAGGCCAGCAGCAAATGAACGCCGAGCGAGCGGCCCAACCGTCCGATGGAGACGAACAGGTCCATGAACTCGGCCTTGCTCGACAGCAGCTCGGAGAACTCGTCCACGACGATGAGCAGCACCGGGAAGGGGACCAACGGGGCACCCGCGCCGCGGGCCTTCTCGTAGTCGAACAGCGACGCGTATCCGGCCGCCCGCAGCAGTTCCTGGCGCCGGGTCATCTCGCCGTTGAGCGCGTCCTGCATGCGGTCAACCAGGGGCAGCTCGTCGGCCAGGTTGGTGATGACGGCTGAGGTGTGCGGCAACCGGTCCATGCCCAGGAACGTGGCGCCGCCCTTGAAGTCGACCAGCACCAGGTTGAGGATGTCCGAGGAGTGGGTTGCGGCCAGCGCAACGACGAGCGTACGCAGCAATTCGCTCTTGCCCGAACCTGTGGCCCCGATCAGCAGGCCGTGGGGGCCCATGCCGCCTTGGGCCGACTCCTTCAGGTCGAGCTCGATCACCTCACCGTCCTCGGTCACCCCGATCGGCACCTGCAGGCGGTTGCGCTGAGGATGCCGGGACCGCCACAGGCCGGCCACGTCGAAGGTGTAGGCGTCGCGGATGCCGAGCAGCGTGGCCAGATCGAAATCGCTCTCGAGCGGCTCGTCGACGATGTCGAGGGTGCCGCTGGTCCGTTTGGGCGCAATGATCCGGGCCAGCGCGTCGGCCTGGGCCTCGGACAGGGCGTCGCGCACCGCCGTGCCGGTGGCATCGCCGGCTGGATAGCGCACGTCGGCGCCGTCGACCGTGAGCCGGAGCACCCGGGGACCGCCCGGCATGGCGCCAGTGATGTCGAGCAGCACGACGTTGCGGATGCCCGAGCCGAGCAGCCGGGAGCTGTCCGGCACGTCGGCCAGGTGGGCCACGATCACCAGGAACGGCTCGGTCGAGCTGGGCCGCGCGGTCCGGTCGTGGTCGCCGCGGTCGGCCAGCTCGGGCCCGAGCAGGTCGAGCAGGGCGTCATGGTCGCCGGCGAAGAGCCGGACCGGGCCGGCCGAGTCGACGTCCGCAGGGTGGGCGTTGTGCGGCAGCCACTTGACCCACTCCCAGGGTCCTCGATGGACCTCGGGGGCCAGGACCGCCACGCGCAGCTCGTCCGGCGCGTGGAGGGTAACCAACTGAGCCACCATGGCCCGGGCCAGCTCGACGGCCGACCCGGCCTCGCCCTCGAACTCGATGCTGGTGAAGCTGCGCAGGTTGACCGAGATCGGGATGCCGGACACCGCCCGGTAGGCCTCGGCGAACCGGCGCAGCGCGATCGAGGACAGCGGTTCGAGGTCCTCGACGGGCTTGGTCTCGGGCGGCACGAAGGTCCGCATGGCGTTCTGCCGGCCCAGACCGATCCGGACACGGGCGAAGTCGTCATGGGTGGGACGGCGTTCCCACAGCCGGCTGGTCATCGCGACCGACCACAACCAGTCCGGCTGCGGGTTGTCCCACAGCACGTGACGTCGCTGCTCGTCGGCCGCCGCGCGGGCCTGCTTGCGCAGCTGCGCGATGTAGCGCAAAAAGTCCCGGCGCTCGCCGAGCATTTTGCGTTTGCGCTCGGCGGCGCCCCGCCCGATCTGCACGACGCCCATCAGCACCATGCCGCCGGCCATCGCGCCGGCCATCACATACATGATGGGCGAGCGGCTGTAGAGCCCGAACATCGCCATCATGCCGCCCATGCCGAGGCCCATCGGCACGGTCATCGCGAACGAGCGGAAGTCGAGCGGCGCTTCCTCGGCCATCACCGGCGGCTCCTGCAGACCGACCTCGCCCGAGGGCGCCGGCGGAGCAGAGGCGCGCGGCGGCCGTTTGACGGTGACCGTGCTCATCCCAGGGTCCCCGAGTACTGCGGACCGTGACCCCAGGCGCCGTTGTCCTGCCTGAGCAGGCCGACCGCGTACCGGTCCTTGCGGAACCGCTCCAGCTCGGCGTCGTCGTCCTCGTCGTCCTTCTTGACGTCCGGCTTCTTCTCGGCGTCCTCGTGGGCCCGCTCCTCGTCCCAGAGACGCTTGCGCTCGCGCATCTCCTCGAAGACCTCGTCCACGGTTCGGTCCGGGCCGCCGCAGCAGAGCCGTTCGGGCTCGTCCACGACGGCCGGGCGCGCGGCGGACCGCCGCCAGACCGGCCGCGGAGCCGGTCCGCCGGTGTTCAGCCCCGTCATCGCTCAGCTCCTGTTCGTCGGTTCCTCGTGCGGCAGCGGGTCCTCGCCCAGCAGCCAGCTTCCGTCGGTGTCGTCCCACGCCGCGAGGTCCTCCTCGACCTGCTCGAGGTCGAGGAGGGGCACCAGGTCGTCGGGCGGGCTCGCCGCGGCTTCCTCGGTCCAGGCGCCAGTCGCTTCGACGAGCAACTCCGCGGCGTCAGGGCGAACGGGCTCCGGTTCTTCCGCCACCTCGTCGGCCGGGACGAGTGGTACGGGAACCGCCGGATCGGCGGCCACCCGCATCCCCTCGGCCGACTCGGCGCGCACCGGTTCGGCCGCGACGTCCGTCACCGGCTCCACCGCAACGACCGGTACCGCTTCAGCCGCGACAACCGGTGCTGCATCCGCTGTACCAACCGGCACCTCATCAGCCGCCGCGACCGGCGACTCTTCCGCCGTGACGTCGAGCACAGGTTCGGCCGGTTCCGCCGGGCCGGCCTTGCCGTCACGCGACGGGCCGTCGCCTCCCTTGTCGGGGATGGCGGGGCGGTCACCCGCGCCCGCCGGCCCCGGCGGCGGACCACCAAAAACGGCGAAAAGGGGCGACTGGGGTACGGAGATGTCCTCGGCGAACGCCGATCCGGGCCCCCACTCGACGCCGTCGGCCGTGACCAGACCGGCCGCCTCGGGACGCTTTGCCTCGCTCGTCGCTCCGCCCGGCGAACCGGGTACGCCACTGCTCGGCGGCCCGGCCATCACCGGGCCCGCCCCGACCGGGACCTCCGGCGCGACCGCGGCGGGACCCGCCGTCCGGCCGGCGGCCGTGCCCCCGGTCGGCACGTCCGGGCCGTCCACCTCGTCGAACTGCCAGTCCTCGGCGTCGCCTTCGACCAGCCCGGCCGCGTCCGGCCGGTCCGGCACCCCGCTGCCGCTGCCACCCTGCGGCCCGGAGGCCGGGGCTCCCGGAGCCATCGGCCCGCTGCCGGCGCCCGTACCCGCAGTCGAGGCAGGCGAACCGGCCGTCGTGAGGGTGCGGCCGACCGGCAGGCCGGTGCCGCCACCCGTCGATGGGCCGACGCTGCTGGGCGTTTGCAGGCCGACGCCGCCGGGCGGGGTGAACCCGCCGACCTCCGGCGGCTCCAGTACCGGGCCGCCGCCCGGCGACCACGCCGCGTCGTCGCCTTCGAGCAGGCCACTGGCGTCCGGGCGATCGGGTACGCCGGAGCCACCACCGCTGCCGCCGGGTGCTCCCGGCGGTACTCCGGGCGGCATGGCGCCGGCGCCACCCGGGTTGAGACCACCCTGGCCGCCGGGAAGATTGGGGGCACCGGGCAGATTCGGGACGTTGACCCCCGGGCCGGCCGCGCCCGCGCCGAGCCCGGCCGGCAGCGCCGACGGGCGGGGCAGCGGAGCCGGAACGCCACCCGGACGGTCGGAACCGGCCGGCGGGTTGATCCCGCCGCCGGCCCCGCCTGGGTTGCGGGCGTCCAGCGACGGCGGAGCGACCGGTGGCCGAGGCCCGTTGCCCAGTCCCCCGGTGTTGCCGCCATCAAGACTGCCACCGGGACGAACCGGCGGAGGCGCGGCCGGCGGCCGGGGGTTGCCCGGGTTCACCGGAGCGGCCGGCGGCTGGGCGTTGTTCAGATTCAACGGAGCGGGCGGTGGAACACTGACCGGGTTCGGCCCGCCGGCGCCACCCGAGCCACCGAGGTCGCTCGGCCCGAGCGGTGACGGCACGTTGCCGGAACCGCCTGAGCCGCCGAGGTTGGGCGGTGGAACCGGCGAGGCTACGCTCCCCAGATCCCCGGTGTTCCGGCCCGTCGCGTTGTCGAAGTTCGGCGGACCCGCCGGGGGCGGCACTTCACCCGGACCGCCCACGCCCCCACCCGCACCCCCGCCGCCGCCAGGCAGGCCCGACGGAGGCGGCGCGCCCGGGGCCGGCAGGCCGCCGGGCGGAGGCGCCCCAGGCGGGGGTGGCTGCGCACCGGGCGGCGGAACGTTGGAGCCCGGGCTCAGGTCGGCCGGCGGTGTGAACGAGTCGACCCGCACCTGCTGGTAGACGCCGGCCAGCCGGTCGATCTCGGCCGCCATCGCCTGGGCCATCGGCTTCTCGTACAGACTTCCGGTGATCGCCACCAGGCCGCCTTCCCCGACCGGGCTGCCGGAGGCACGCGCCAGCGAGGCATATTCGTGTTCCCAGTGGCTGACGGCGTACTGGGTATAGGCAAGCATCTGCCCGGCGTTGGCCAGCTGGTTCGGAACGTGGTAGGTGTTCCCGGTGGCCGAGTTGCCGACGATGCGCTCGGCGTACGCCCGGATGTAGCGGGCTGAACTGTCCACCTTCTCGAGGAACGCATCCGCGGCCGACCCCTGCCAGGCTCGGCCCTCACCGGCGATCGCCTCGGCCTGCAACCGCAGCATGGACTCGACCCAGATCAAAGACGCGTGCACCTTCAGGAATGTCATACCCGCCTCGAGCAACGAGTTAGGGTCAACCCGGCCGGCCGCTTCCAGCCGCGCTGCTTCGTTGGACAGCGCGGCGCCGCCCAGCACAGCAGCACGCAGGAGCCGCCAGCCACCGGTCTGGCTGGCCCACCCCTCGTAGTCCTTCAGGTTGTCCGTGGGGACACTCCTGGGCGCGAAGGTGGCCGACTTGTCGGCGTCGTCCGTCCAACTTGCTCGTTCTTTCTCATCAGCCGCGTCCGGCATGACCTAACCTCGGGGAAGAAGCGAAACGGGAACAGGAAATGAGCGGTCGGATCAGCGATCGGCTATGGAGTCGCTCTTCACATCGGCCTCGGTGACGGCACCCCACGCGCCATCCGAGTCGACGGTCAAGCTCTTGAATTTGTCCGCGGTCAGGGCATTCAATTCTTCGGTGTCCTCGAAGTCCTTGGCGATCTTTCCGAGATCCATAGCGAAGTCAAAAAGGAATGCCTGAATTTTGTTCAGCACCGTTGCCGTTTCGCCGGCCAACCCGCTGAGGCCGTTGTCGCCGACAAAGACCTCGCGAGTGAGAGTGCCCACGGCGAAGGCGCCCGGCCGCGGGTTGACGTTGACCAGATCATCCCTGGCCTCCATCAGAAAGCCCGACCCGCCGGCCGGAGCGAGCTGCCGCAGAAACTCCACAAAATGATTGAGCGCGGCCGTGCTGACCGCCATTGTTCCGGCACCGGCGGCATCACCGTTGAAGGTCTTGAACTCGGGCGGGTTGATGTGCAGCTGCGGCGGGGCGGCATAGTCTTTGTTCTCGACGAAGGTGTCGGGAGACTTCACCCCCTCCGCGTTGTGGTCGGCTACGTTCCTGGCCCAGGAATCGCCGGAGGTCTCTTTTCGATACCACTTCCAGGCCGCATATTCCTCCGGGGTGTAATCGTTCTGATCGATTCTGTCGAAAGCGAGGTTTCCGCCGCTCCTGAGGTTGTCGTTCTCCATCTTGTTAAGAACTGCCTGAAGCCAGCCCTCGGGGTGACCCTGCGCCGGCGCGTAATCATCGAGCAGGCCGATGGAATCGGCCGCGGCAACGCTCGGAGGCGGGTTAGCAACACTCATGAATTGAATCCCGTCATACAGAGATGGATGGTGACCGGCCAGCAGTACCGTCGTCGATCAGTGCGCCGGAAAATTCCGACCGCCGGGCCGCCCGGCAGATTCCAGGCGGCCCAGAAGCGTCTTCGTCAATGGCTCACTGCCATTTACCAGCGGCCCGCTGATTGCTGACGTTGTAGTTCTCGATGACGTTGGTCAGGGTCGACCGCGCCTGCTCCAGAATCTGATTCATCTGCACCGCAGCCTGGTCCCAGCGCTGCTTGGCCGCATCGTAGGCGGCCCGGGCATCGTCGCTCTCCCACATCGCCAGGGCATTCATGATCTTGGGATCGAGGGCGGCGAGATCGTTGGAGATCTGCCGATTGGCCGCCGCGACCTGGTCGACGACACTGTTCGCGGCGGGGAAGTTGACCTTGAAATCAGACATGAGAATTTCCTTCCTGTACCGAGGTTGTCTCAGATTCCCGGAATGCCCTGCGGCACGGCGCTGCCGAAGCTGCTCACGGCGTCCAAGGCCGAGTCACCGCCCTCGGTGTAGTCCCTCTTGGAGGCGAGCATGCTGTCCCGCATCACGTCCAGCTCGCGCATCACCCCGGTGAACAGCTGCTCCCACTGCGCCATGGCATTCTGGAACTTCATCGCCGCCTCGCCCGTCCACGAGACACCCAATTCCGCGATGGCGCTGTTGACCGTCGAGTTGATGGCCCGGAAACCACCGTTCGTCGACTCGAACTCGTCGGCCGCCCGTTGCATGCCTTCGGTCGCGGTGGCCAGATTCTGCGTTGCCACTGTTCCATCCCTTCAAACGGTACGAATGTGCGCCGAATCGCCGCCGGTCGGCGATTGCAGCGCTAGTTTGTTTGGTCCCGGCATTCCCGCCAACGCCGGATGCCGGTCCTGCACGAGCGTCCCGCCGGATTGCACGACGAGTCGGCCCGATCGGATCGGAGGCCGTGCGACCGTGACGAACAAGCCGCACAACCATGACGTTCGGTGAACCGCCGGGCCCACGTTCGTGGTCGGACCCATGCACGCCCGGACGGAACCGGGTCGCGCCGCGACGGCTGCAGGTTGTCCACAGCGGCGGACATCGCCATCGCCGTCACCGTCCCTCCCCCGCCGTCCGACGTCCTTCCTTCCCTACCGACGCAATGGCAACGGTCGAGTTCAAACCGTGAACTTGTTGCTTGCCGGCCCGTCGTCCGGGGTGTGGTGGTAGGTCGGCGCGCCCCCGAGCGACGGCCGGGCCACCACCGGGCGGTCCCGGTCGTCGATCGGGACCGCCCGGCTCGATCAGGGTCGGTATGCAGGCGGCCGGGCCGGAGCCGCCCGCACGAGCACGCCGCCGCGGACAACCGCTCGAACGTCGAGCAACGCGGCCGGATCAGCGAGCGGATCACCGCCAACGACCAGCAGATCAGCGTCCAGCCCGCGGCGGACCGACCCCTTATGACCGGCCAGTCCGCACGCCTCCGCCGCGCGGGCCGTGAGGGCGGTCAGAGCCTCCGCCGGAGTGAACCCGAGCTGACCGACCAGCTGACCGGCCGCGTACGGCAGAACGCCGTGAGGTTTGAACGGCGCGATGCCGGCGTCGCTACCCACCACAAAGCGAGCGCCCCGCCTAGCGAGCTCGCCGTTGAGTTCGTACCAGTGCTCGACCATGGCCCGGTCCGCTGCCGGCACCTGAGCCCACAGGTCGGGGCGCAGGCCGAGGGAGGCGCTGACCATGACGCCACTCCCCGCCACCTCGTCGAGCAAGTCGTCCGGCGGTTCCGAGCCGTCCGGCGTCATGAAGGTCACGTGCTCGATGCTGAAGACCCCGGCCCGGACGGCGTCGGCTATCGCGGCAACCCCGTGAGTGTGCGCGGCGACCTTCAGACCGAGCCGCCGCGCCTCCTCGACGACGACCTCGAGCTCGGCCCGGGTGAACTGCGACCGGGCCGGATCCGAGCCGGGCGTCATGTTACCGCCGCTCGCCATGACCTTGACGACGTCACAGCCGCGCGCCGCTCGTTCGCGGACCGCCGCCCTCAGCCCCTCGACCCCGGTCACCGCGCCCCCCAGGAAGTGACAGTGCCCGCCCGGGGTGGTGATCGGCGGCCCGCAGGCCACGATGTGGGGTCCGGCTGCCATGTCCGACCGGGTCTGCTCGGCCAGCCGAGCCGCCAGGAAGCCCCGGTCGCCCAGGTCCCGCACACTCGTGACGCCGGCGTCCAGGTGGGCCGCGGCCGCCTCGCGCATCCGCGCCAGAGCCTCGTCGTCGTCCCGGGCAGCGAGGGCGGCCACGGGATCCGCGCTGCCGTCGAACACCAGATGGACGTGGGCGTCGATCAGGCCGGGCAGCAACCACGAGCCGGGGCCGAAATCGTGGACGGGAAGGTCGCCGGTCACCACCGTGTCAGCCACCTCCGTGATGATCCCGTAGCGCGCGACGACCGAGACGGCGCCGTGGCGGCCCGTGCGGCCGTCGAAGAGCCCACCGGCGCGGAGGACGATCCCCTCGTCCTCGTCCTCGGCCATCGGCGATCGGCTCATCCGGCGACCGCCAGCGCCTGGACCCCACGGTGGGACAGGCTCCGGATCCAGCGCGGTTTCTCGGTGACCAGGGTGAGCCGGGGCCGGCGGTGCAGCAGAGCGCTGATCGCGGTCCGGGTCTCCAGGCGGGCCAGGTGGGCGCCGAGGCACATGTGCAGGCCGTGGCCGAGACCGAGGTGCCGGTTGTCCGTACGCCGGATATCGAGGCGGCCCGGATTCTCGAACACCGCCGGGTCGTGGTTCGCGGCGTGGGTCAGGCCGAAAGCCAGCTGCCCGGGCGGGATCCGGCCTCCGCTGAACTCGATCGGCTCGGTCGCGATCCGGCCGATGCCGCCACCCGATCCGTCGTACCGCAGGAACTCCTCGACCGCCGAATCGATCAGCGCCGGATCGTCGCGCAGCAACGCGAGCTGATCCGGATGCCGCAGCAACGCGAGCAGACCCGTACCGATCAGGTTGGCACTGGTCTCGTGTCCGGCGACCAGCAGCATGGCGCACGTCGAGACGATCTCCTGATCGGTCATCGCCTGGTCGCCGGCACCCGCCTGGATGAGGTGGGTCAGCAGGTCGTCCGCGGGACGGCGACGGCGCTCCTGGATCAGCCCGCGGAAGAACGCCTCCAGGCCAACGACGCCGTCGTGGGCCGCGACGACGTTACCGTCGGGGTCTCCGGTCCAGGTCAGCGGCTTGATCGCCGCGTCCGCCAGAGCCTTGAACGACCCGATGTCGGAATCCGGAATACCGATCATGCGGGCGATGAGCCGGAGGGTGACCGGGACGCCGAACTCGTTGACGACGTCGAAGGCGTCGTGGTCGGCCAGATCGTCCAGAGTCTCGTCGACAATCTCGTTCAGGCCCGGGGCCAGACGGGCCACTGCCGCCGGCGAGAAGGCCTTCATCAGCAGGCGACGCAGCCGGGTGTGCTGGGGCGGGTCGAGAAAGACCAGCCAGTCGAAGAAGAACCGCCGGACAACCGCGACCTGACCGGCCAGCTGCGGCGAAACCCCGGTGAAGAACGCCTCGACCCGGTTCACCGAGGTGCCCGGATGGCGAGCCAGCGCCATCACATCGGCGTGGCGGGTGACGTACCACAGGCCCTTGGTCTCGTCGAAGAAGACCGGATCGTGCACGCGCATCCGGTCGTAGGTCGGATACGGATCGCTGAAGTAGTCGTCGGAATTCAGGTCGTACTTCGATTCCACCGGCATGCGTGGTTCCCACTTTCTGAGCACTCAGGTTCTACCGCCTAGGACGCGAGTGACGGCCGACGGTTCACCACAGTGGACACAAATGCCGATCGATCTTTCCGGGCTCACGTGATGTGACTGTGTTCACCTGCGATGTTCCGGTGCTGTGGACACTCGTGAAGAGCTGCTGCACGACCGTTCCTTCGCTGGTTTCGACCCTTCCAGGCCGGGCCGTTCCGACATTCACTTGGCGGTTCAAGGAACAGGGAAGGGAGGCGCGGGATGGATCTCAGCGCGCGCGTGGAAGGGCTGTTCGCCGAATTCGAGCGTCAGCGCAGCAATTTGAACGACGCCCAGGAAAAGATGCGGGAGGTCTCGGAGACAGCGACCTCACCACGGCGTGAAGTCGCTGTCACGGTCGGGCAGAACGGGGTGCTGACCGGTGTCCAGTTCCCGACCAGCGCGTTCCGCCGGATGACCCCCGGCGAGCTGAGCACCGTGCTGATGACCACCTACGCCGAGGCCAAGGACAAAGCCTTGACCCGCTCGGCGCAGATCCTGCAACCGTTGATGCCCGAAGGCGCCGACGCGGCCACGCTGATGCGCGGGGCCACCGCCGCGGACACCTACATGCCCGACCCGGCGTCACTACCGGCCGAACTGCGCGACATGTTCGGGATCACACCACCCCCACGCTGACCGGACACACCCCAGCACCCCCCTTTTTTCGCGGCTGAACGGCAGGCATCCCCATGGTCAACATCCACATCGAGGACCCCGACTACCAATGGGTCTACGACGCGGTCCTCTACACCGTGGGCGAACAACTCCCCAAAGCCGACATCGCCGCCGTCCGAGCCATGGCCACCGACCTGATCAACACCGTGACCATGGTCAACCAGCAAACCGGCCACACCGCCACCCTCGCCCGCAACGTCCCGCAACACCTCACCGGCGACGCCGCCGACGCCTTCGACACCTACGCCGCCACCATCACCCGCGACCTACCCGCCGTCAGCGAGATCGCCGCCTCACTCGCCGGCGCCGCCGACGGATTCGCCCTGGACACCGAAGCCGCCCAATACGTCGTCCTCATCGTCGCGTTCTGGACCGTCCTGGAAATCTTCAAAGCCATGCTCACCGGCTTCGGCGCCGCCGCCGCCCCCGCCATCATCGCCGCAGGCCGCAAAGCCATCAAAGAAACCCTCGACGAACTGCGCACCTCACTCACCAAACGCCTGCACACCGTCAACGACAACATCGCCAAATCACTGTTCGGAGTCACCGTCACCCGCGGCCTCCCCCAAGCCGGCGAGAAAGCCGCCCGCAAAAAATTCGCCGACATGACCACCGGGGAAAAAGCCAGACATCTGGCCAAAGGCGCCACCGTCCAAGCCATCGACGAATTCCTCGAAGAAGCCGGCCAGGAAGGCGCCGCCCAAACCATCCAGATCGTCGAGAACAAACGCGGCGGCCTCGACATCACCAAAATCGCCGTCTCCGGCGCATTCGGCGCCGCCACCTCCGGCTTCATCACCGCCTACACCCACGCCGGCCGCACCACCCTGAAAATCACCGTCGGCGACAAAACCGCCACCTACATCGCCAGCACCAAAAACATGAAGGACATCAAAAAAGTCCTCATCGCCAACATCCTGCCCGCCATCGCCGAAACACTCGCCGAAGGCACCATCAACACCATCGCCGGCGGCGGCAGCTTCCACCCCGGCGCCACCCTCTCCTCCTCCTACCTCATCGGCGTCGCCACCACCGCCCCCCTCACCCTCATCCCCACACCCGAAAAAACCCCCAACAACAACAACACCGAACCCGGCTCAGGCCCCAACAACAACACCAATACAGGCACAAGAGCCGACGCAGAACCCGGCGCAGAACCCGGCGCCGACGCCGCAACCGGCACGGAGGGCCAGCCCACCACCGGCGGCACCTCCACCACCGGCGATCGCGGGACCACGGGCAGCACCCCCACCGACGGCGCCCCCCAGCCGACCGGCACCACCACCAACACGAACCCAGCAACCGTCATCGACGCCCCCGCAATGGCCACCCCCACAACCAACCACGGATCCGGCGACAGCACCTCCACTCCGAACAGCGCAACGGCAACAGGCACAGCCCCGGCTACGAGCAACACCGCAAACCCCGCCACCGACGACTTCCCCGCCACCAGCGCCGCTCCAGCAACCATCAACAACCCCAGCGCCAACCCCACCACAACGGCAAATCCTCCGATCGGTATCGGATCCACCGGTGGCACCTCCACCACCAGCGGTTATCCGACCGGCGGCACGGACGCACCCGGCAGTTCCCCCACCACCAGTGGCAACGCCGCCGCGGACGGCAGTGCGGCCAACGGGCCCGGCCCATCCACCACCGGTGATTCCGTAACGGCCGGCACGTCAGCTACCAGCGACAACAACAGTGAAGGCTCAGGTAGCACCACGACCACGGCATCGCCCGCCAACACCCCCGCGGGTGGCACAGCATCACCAGCCGACGCGCCCTCGTCACCGAACCAGCCACCAGGACTATCCGGACTCGACGTCGCGACCAGCACCCCACTGCCCGCCACGGCCGCCACCTCATCCGCCGCCGCGATCGCGGCCAGCGCGCCCCCCTCGGCCACCACCACCGGTAGTTCCCACCCCGCCACCACGAACACCTCAGCCAAACAACCGGCCGACCTCACCCAGCCGAACACCACACCGGCCCAGACCGGACTGGCTGGGCTGGACTCCGTCCTCGTTCCCGCCCCGACAGCCGAGACCATCAACACAGCCACCAATACGCCCGTCACACCGCTGACCACCCCCGAACCCGTCGCCCACGAAGACCAGCCCGCTCAGCACGGCCAAGCCGACTCGACACAGCAACCCGCGCGGCTGCAGGCTGACCCGTCCACGGAGCCGATGCCCCCGGCGGCCGAAAACCATCGCGGAAATGACCGTCTCGCGCCCGGCCCCGGCCGGGCCTTCACCGGCGACATCGCGGCGGACTTCCAACACGAACTCACACGAGCAGCCCAAGCCATGGACAAGCTGCCCGACCGTGTCGAAAGCACGCCGGCCGCCCAGCGCACCCCCTTCGAGCGCAGGATCCACGAGGCCCAAAAGATCCTTGCAGAACAACGCGTCCTCGTCGGCCCACACACCCAACCGAACAACCGGTTCGACGGCAGCGACATCGGCTGGACCATGATCGCCATCGTCGCTGCTCACTTGGCCGATGCACCCAACGACATTCCCGGCGCCACAGCCCTCGCAGCCGACTTGACCAACAGATACGAGGTCGAACGCGACCGACGACCAGCGCTACTCGGAGGTGGCACGAAGGAAGATTTCGGACCGAGGGAACGCGGTAAAAGTTCAAGCACACGCCACGGGGCCTCGCGCCGGAACCCGGAGCTGAACACGTCCGGCCATAAACAAGCCGCCCACCCGGCACTCGCCGCACCGCGACCCCTGCCGACACCGGCAAACCAAGCGGCCAGCACGAGCGCCACCACCCCGTTGGACAACTCCAGCCACCCACAACCCGCCCACCCGGCACCCCCCGCACCACGACCCCTGCCGACACCAGCGCAGCCCGTAGTAGTAGCGCCACTGCAGCCGCGGCGCCGGGCGGCGCAGGCACGGTCAGCCAGCACACCCGAAAACGCAGCCAAGGAAGCAGACACCGCCGTCAGCGGCGCGAACGACTCGGCTACGGCAGGGAGCAACTCTTCAGCCGCTCGGGTGCTGCCGCCGCGCGCAGCTACGGACGGGTCGGTCGCCGGCTCAGATCGACCCGGGCCGACTGGTGCGCGGCCTCGGGACACCGGACGCCGGCGTCCGCAGCTGCCGCCGTTCCCGGCGATGACTGCGGAGCTGGAGCGTTCCAGCCGACGCGATTTCCTCCGCCGTCAGGCCGCTGAGCACCTCGGGAAGCCTCCAGCTGACTGGCCGGCCCGGCAACTCTACATAGAGGACAGAGACACGGTCGCTTACGCGATCATGACCGGCTACAGCGATGACCAGCTCGACCACCTTCTCGCGGAACGCCAAGGGCAAGCATGGGTACGTCAGGTACTGCAAGATCAAGAAGTTGAGAGGTTCTTCGAGAACTACCTGCCCGGCGACAGCGACTCGAGCGCGCGTTTCTCGAATGTCATGGATCCAGGCGTAAGCCGGGAGGTCCGGTCGATCTTCGACCCAGGATCGCAGAAGTACGCGGGCCGCGGACCTGAGCACCGGCTCACCGCCCTGGTGGCAGCACTGAAAAAACAGCAGGCTGTGTTGACGTCGGGGAATCTGCAGAGTGCGCCCTCCGCAGCCATGACCGGCGACAGTCTTGTCGACCCGAAGAACGTCTTTTCAACATACTTGGACGGGGTCGTCACATTCTTGGAGGATGGCGGCCGGAGAAGAGGGGCCCAGCGCCATCTCGACCCATTGCACAAATCATCAGCAGTGCAGGAATTGCACGAGCGGCTCGGCAGGGACAGCATGGTCGTTCCAGACTGGTTGGCCGACAAGGACGCCGCGCGGTCGTTGATCGAAAAGGCCCACTCCGACCTGACCTGGCTTGAATCTGCCGTCGACGGCCCGGAAGTGGGCGAGAGGAACCGCGCCCAGCTGCGCAGCCACCTAGCTGGCCTCAGTGAGCAACTGACCAACGCCAGGATCGTAGTACCGGAACAGATCAAACTCAGGGACCCGGGATCAGAGATTCCTAGGGGAATAGATCCGAGCACACTTCCGGCGGAAAGCGCCCACCGTACCGGACAATTGGCGAGAGACAGGCGACTACGAGCCCGGCAAACGTATTTGGACCAGCTCCATCGATCCGTGCAGTCCGTGCTCGACCTCATCCCGCCGGGATCAGTAGAAGCCGCATTTTCTAGAAGCCAGAACGTGGCTGAAAATAGCATCCCTGATCAATCCCGCCCGCAAGATACTCACGTTGCCGCAATGCCGCCGGCTCAACCCGGTCTCAGCGGAGCGCGCCTACGACGAGTCCCCGCCGACGGATACTGCCAGCTCTACAGCGCTATCGGCTCCAACCCCTCGCTGGTGCACCAGAAACTCGCGGTGGGCACTTGGGCCGACTCCGAGGTACTGAATTGGCTGCAAGACACGGCGCGCGTGCGCGCCGATCTGGAAAACAGCGCCGCCCGAGGCTCCGAGGGAAATCGGCCCGCCGACGACCTGCCCTTACGGGCAGCCGAAGCCCTCCACCGCTACATCATCAATACCATTGAAAGATACCGCAACAACTCGACCGCACTGCCGGAAGAAATCGTAAAGATCTACCGGCATAACTTCGGAATCGATCTGGCGATGGGGGACCGAATCCAACCGCTGATCGAGAAAGTGCGCGAGATCGGCCTCGACGTCACACCGAACGGTCGCGATAATGATCAAGACTGGCATGATGAATTGCGGAGCATGGTGTTCGACTATTATACAAATAAGGCCGGAGGGGTGGATGAGGCCGAGTTCGAAGAGATCAGTGATGGCGTAAAAAATTGGAAGGAAAGGTACCACACCAGCATCGGGGAAACATTTCTTCCCATCCTTTCCTTCGCTTTGGAAGTACCGATCTCCATCGAACGCGAGTTCAATGTTACATCTTTCTCTTTCGGCCTACAGTTCGAGGACCTGTCAGTCGGAAGAGACAGTTTCGGCAACCTGCCCGACGAGCCCGCCAACGCCCTCCGGCTGCATCAATTCCAAGAACACTATCAGTACTGGAGTTTCTCCGACGAAATCGACAACGAAGCTGCTCGGCTTGCCCCCGCGCCCCAGCCTTTACCTCGCACGATTTACGACTCTGCCCTCACCGACGAGCCTGACGGCAGCCCCCACCAACCCCTGCGCACCGAGTACACCCCCGACGGTGTGATCGCCGTCCCCGACAGTCTGAAGGTCAGCAGGCCGAAGGTCTACGAACACCGTTCTCCGTCCAAGAACTCTCCTCTGGCGACCAGTGGAGAAAACGTCTCGATGAGGCGGCTGCCCGCACCACCCGGGAACGGTAATATCGGGCAAGAACAGCAACCGAGCCTGCCGCGCCCGCCTCGGCAGAATGCAGCTCCGTCAATCAACCGACCGAGGCGCCCACTGCCTCTACGTCCGGCGAATCAACCAATCAGCCCAGAGACGGATCGCTCAGCGCCCAGATCCACGAGTCTGCCGCTCAGAAGCCCTGCTACAACAAGATCATCTCAGCCGCCCAGGGCTAACTCCGACCACCACACGACCCCGCCGGCGCCGTTCGGGGGCCTCCGCGGCGTGCGGCCGAAGCTTCCTCCACTACCGTCAGCACTCGGTGCAGCCGTGGCGAAACTCGAGGCCTGGGATCAACGGAGCCCGGACTGCGTGGCCCGGGTCGGTCGGGCCATGAGTGCGGCCAAGGTTCAGCAGCTCGCCGCAGTCGACGACCGAGAGCCCACTCCCGCCGACGTCGCCGGCCGGATCGGTGGCGTGTTCGGGCCGTCCGGGCTCTCTGCCTTCGACGCCCTCGAACGGGGCCAGGCGACACCGGTCTGGCTCGATGGATCGCAGGACCCCCAGCACCTCGTGCTCGTGCAACGACGGTCCGACAACTCTCTGGAACTGCTCGACACCCAGGCCGACCCGGCGCACCGCCAGGTCACCTTCACCACCACCGGTGAACTTCCGGAACCGGCTCGGCGCCTGGCCCGGAACCTGCGGGTGCCGATGCTTGGCGGCAAGCTGCGCCAGTTCGATGTGAACAGCGGGCAGCCCTCGTCCAGCGTGCAACCGATCGCCCGCACTGACCTCAGCGCCGCCCTGGTCGACCCTGCCGGAAGCCGTACCGCCGGCATGATGAGGCGGTTCGGCCTGCCGCGAACCCGGACCGAGGCGTCTCCGGCCCCGTCCGATGCACGCGGTAGCCAACGCGATCCCGCTGGCATCCAGGCCTCGGACCCGGCTGTCATTCCTTGGGAAGAGGACGTCCGGGACGCGGACGCCGCGGCGATCTTGTCGGCGCGGCTAGCTCCCTTGAAGGACCTGTCCGCGGTGGGCACGGACGACGAAGCCACCATCGATCTAGTGCTGATGGCCTCCCCGGCGAAGGATCGCGTGTGGTTGGCGGTCCGCCTCCCTGGCCGGCCCGAGCCCGTGAACCTCGGTTCGTCCCATCTGGACAAGCCGATTCTTCAGGAGTCCTCGACAGTTCTCGCCGTCACCTCCGTGAATGCCCAAGGGCTGGCTCGCGCGGTCGCGTTCAGCGAGAAGAACGACGAGAACGACAACATCCCCGAGGTCTGGGCCCGCTCGCTTCGTGACGGCGACGCCGAGTTCGCACGAAGGTTCCTCAGAGCCGCCGGCGGGGCGCCGATCACCGACATCAACAAGAAGGCCACCGTTCCGGAGTTCGTCGACGCGATGCGGGCCCATTCGAACCGGACGTGGTCGCACGGCGCCCGGCCGGACACCACTCTCGAGGGTGAGCACCAGCTGGCTCTCGAACCAGCCGAACTGGCCTTGGCCGACCGGGCCGCGGCCGAGCGAGATTCGGCTCTGGTCTGGGCTCGTCACCAGATCGCGGTGGACCATCAGCGCCCCGAGATCATCGGCCCACCGACGACGGCTCAGAGCAACCAGCTGCGGTTCCTGGAAGATCTGACCACCCTGGTCGCCGCCGAAAGTCTCGAACAATCACGGAAGGCGGCCCGGGTCCTCTCCCAGAACCTCGGCCGGTCCCACGGAACCCTTCGGGACTTCACCCCCTACGCCGCGCCGGAGGAGCTGGAAAGGATCGACGCCCAGGACTGGGAGAAGACCTACGACAAGATCACCGAGCCACTGCGCAGAGTCGTCGATCAGGCGCGAAGCGGCCGGCTGCAGCACGTCGATCTCGTCCTGCTGGCCGCGCCGCTCCGGGCCGTCTCGGGCGACTTCAGCCCGGGACACGCGGTGGTTGCTTTCCGGCTGCCCGGCGGCGAGCAGGTCGCGCTCGGGTTCTACCCGCACCGAGGCTTGTTCGGCGCCCAGGGCGCCATCAAGGACGACAACACCTATGTGACGGCCCCCAAGACGCGAGTCCTCAAGCAGTACAACATCAGTGGTCAGCAGCTGGCCCGAGCCGTCGAGTACATCGAGGGGCGCAAGGGTTCCGATTACCATTTGCTGCAACAGAATTGCGTTGTATTCGCCACTCAACTGGTATCGGCGGCCGTCGGTGGCAATGTCGTGGGCGAGAACGTCACCACCCCTAACGAGCTCATCACCACGCTGTACGAGAAGGGAGACTGGGCCGACGACGAAACCGGTGGACGGCTTGAACTGACCGGCCCGGCCCGCCAACGGCTGGCCGAGGCGAACCACCACCTCGATCTGGTCGGGCGCCGAACCAGAACACACGACGAGGTGCGATCCTGGGCCGCGTTCCAGATCGCCATGGACCATCAGCGACCGCTGATTGTCGGGAAGGCCACCGCCCGGCAGACCGCTCAGCGCGACCTGCTCGAAGCGTTCACGACCATTGTGGCCGCGGAATACGACGTCAACGGGCCCCGAGCGGCCGCTGCGCTGTCGAGACAACTAGGTTCCACCCACGGGACACTCCGTCCGGTCGACACGTCCTCTCAGCCCCCGCAGTTGTCCGTCGACGAGTCCGCCGCCGACCCGACCGCCGAGAATGCGATCGGAACCGTCAAGGTAGTGCCCTTCGGGACGGTGTTCGACGCTGGCGACGCCTTCGAGACAACCGCTTCGTCGACCGCTACACCAGTCGTGTCGGTGGCCGGTTCCGGTGACTCAACGCGTTCACCTGCGGACCGGGCCCGCGAAGCCTGGGGGGAGTCACCCGGCCAGATCGCACCCAGCCAACTCGATGACACGTCGCTACGCGGTGTCGTGCAGCAGGTGGTGGGGGCGGTGCGTGGGGACGACCCCGCCGACCGGCAATCGTCGGACGGGCTCCCCATGACCGACTGTGTGGCTTTGGCCAACACCTACGTCAGCCTGGTGCATCCGAGGCGCAGGCCCCTCGAAAGCGCCGACGACGTCGCCGTGGATCGTGGCGGTGTCGTCGGCGTGCGGAGCCGCCTGGTCGCCGGGCGCGGCTGGGCGCTGGTCGATGACCACGAAGCCCTCCACCGCCTGGTCGACGACCTCGGCCCGGGCGCCACCGTCGTCCTCCTGGACAGCCGTCAGGACGGCCGCGTGGGGCACGTCCGCGCCTGGCAGAACACCCGCGACGGAGTCCGCGGCGTCGACCCGCAGAACAGCCGGAACCCGGTGTACCCGGTGACGGCTCCCGATCGCCGTGCCGGAACCGTACAGACGTGGGCTCTCGTCATCGATGGTCACAGCAGGGTCGTCGACCCCACGACCCGGTCCGAGAACTACCTCTGGACCGCCTCGCCATCGGCCTCGACCACCGCCGCGCTCCTCGATGCCCCCGTCAACTACCAGTTCGGCGGCTTGGCCGAGGAGATCGAGGACCACCGAGTCGCGCTTTTGGGGCCGGACAACGTCGACTTGCCGGCGAAAACGGTACTGGTCACCTCGCAGGACGGCCTCGTCAAACTCGTCACTGACAAAAAACAGATCTTCGTCGGCGCCAACAGCAAGTTCTACGACACCAGGGAAGCACGTCATGCCGACGGTACGTCCCCTCATCCAACAATAGAGAGTATGTACCTCAGTGTCCCCGAGGTCGTCACGCAGCCCGGTCAAGTACTCCAAGGCGAGGACGACCTGGAAGCAGTCGACACGATCCAGAAAACGCGAAACGACTTTCTGAGGAGGCTGTCCCAGGCGACACCGGTCCGCGGCCTGGAGGACAGTAACCGAACACCTCTCACAGATTTGTTCCCGCCGACCGAATTCGACATCGCACCGGGACAGAACGGCGTCACCGCCGTCAGTTTCCCCTCCTTTCACCAACAAGCACACCTGTACGTTCAATTCACCGAAGATGTTCCGCTGGCAGGGCTCCATGCCTTCCTCGAAGAGGTAGCTCGACACGCCCGTCCGCTTGAGCCGGCCAACAAATTCCTGCAGGGATCCCTGGAGTTCGGTCAAGAGGTGGGTTCCCTTTTCGTACAGCGAAAGACCGGAGAACTTCGGCCCGCATCCGGTGACATGTCGGCCCTGAGCGCTTCAGAATCCGTCTCTTCACTGGTTGGCCTCATGACGCTGACCTATATTGTCACCGCCGGAGCAGCCTTTTATCAAGCACAGCCGCACGGAACGATAAAAAGCAAGATGATGGCCGTTCCGCGTCATTCCCTGCGCACCCTGAGAGAATCCTTGGATGCCGATGTCAAAAACTTTCTCCGGCGGGAGTGGCAAAACGTCTGGCGCATGTACCGCGATCGCTTCCTCGGTCAGACTCCGAATTTCGCGGCCGACTACAACCACGTCACCGACTATCCGGCCGATGCACCCGTCGAGCTGTTCGATGTCTCCGTGCTCAACGATGACGAAGAAGTCATCGGCACTGTCGGCCAGCTCCTCCTCGAAGCCGTCAACCCTCGACCCGACCAACCAGCAATCCGTCCTGAGGCATTCCATATCGGAGAAGCAAATCACGGCGACGGCCTGAACCGCCGCGAGGACTCCGGTGGGCCGCTCCCCCCTACTGCCGCCATCGAGGTCCGCTATTTCGGGCGGCCCAAAGTCCTCAATCCACCGCTTCAGATCAATTACAGCGATGAGAAGATGTTGGAGGACAATGCGGCAGCGCTCGTGGCGGCGGCTCGAAGCGCCGACGGCGTGGCCATTACAGCGCACCGGCTGGCCCTTGAACCCGCAGGGCGTGCCGTAACCACCGAATTGATGATCGCCATATCCCGACGAGTATCCGGACTGCCCGTCCCCGCCGGGAAGTTGCGCACCGCGATCGCCACTTATCTGGCCGACCGGCCGGAGATGTATCCCTACCTCGAGGTGGCCCTCCAACCGGCCGAAACTCTCCTGGGCCAGCCCGTGCTTCCGCCCCCCGTCGCAGCTTCCACCGAGCAGGGGGGCCTCGGCGCGTGGCGCGAGTCCGCCGACGACGACGTCTCGGGCCTGCAATGGTGGCAGCCGAGCGACTCGCAGCTGCTGGACCCCGTCGACGAGTTCCGTCGCCGCTATCCTCGGCTGCCCGATGTCAACGACAGCAACCGGGACTCCACCAGCACATTCGCTAACTGTCTCTACTCTGCTATCGCACTGCACGAGTCATGGTCCGGCACCGACGACTGGCCGGCCGCAGATCCGGACGAGCGCACCCCCTGGATCTACGCCGTCAACTATGCCAACTCCACCGCCGGCCCGGACGACAATGCTCGCACCCTGACCCGGGTCGACGACTACCAAGTCGTCGCGGACGCGTACACGACAAGACACAGCCATGGCACCCCTGAGGCTCACGGTTTCCTCGTCGTCAAGCTGGATCGCCGGCCGGCACACGTCTTCAACATCGTGGCCACCCCCGACGGTCCCGTCGTGATCGACAGCACCACTGGTCAACCGGCTTCCCTCCCCCGCCGCCCGCAGGCCGTCTACCACCTACCTGTCGGATCCGGAATCGTCGAGGTGGCCGGGGTTCCCGTCGACGCCGAAGCTCTGGACGTCGAGGACTCGAGCGTCCGCCCCGAGTCGATGAATCGCAAACGCCCACCAGCCGGCGATCGGAGCCGGTCGTCGGCTCCGGAGCTCGACGACCAGAACGACTTGATCGCCGGGAAATTCGACGCCGTGCCACTCCCACCGGTCAGTTCGGGGTCCGGCAGCGGAGCGAAGGCCGGCCGACCACGCCTCGACCGGGAACGACTGCGACAGCGGCGGATAGACCGTGCGGTGGCATATGCAAAGACCACCCAGCGCCGGAACAATGCCGTGCCGGCAGCGCCGGCGGTCACGGCCAGGCTCGACGTCCGCCGGTCGCGGCGCCGGCCGTCGTGGCCCGAGTGGCTCAGATGGTCCCGCATCAGACTCATCGTCCTACCTCGCCCCGTCGCCGCGCCGCGGCCTTCTGTCCGAGTCGTCGATCTCGTCGCCCGCCCACAGCATCGACGGCGATGGGTCAGCCGGCTTCTCGGCCAAGCGAAAGCCGCCAGAGTGGACACCAGAGTTTCGAGGAAAACCACCAGAGTAGACATCAGCGTCACGACGGAAACCACCGTTGACAGGGGAGAACTACCCTCGACCGTGAGTCACGGCGACTTCGCCCAGCTTGTCGCGCGCGCAAGTGAAGGTTCTCATCGTCTCGATCCTCAGGACGGCAAAGACCAGCATCGCGCGGAGAAGGACTTCGCTACCGTTGTGTTGTCCGACGTCCGCCAAGGCATCTACTACCACAGCGTCTCCGCGACCGATTCCGCGACCGACCCCTACGACGACCAGGGACTCGAATGGCCGACGCAGTCTCTGTGGGACATCGAGAGTCAGCTCCTTTCAGCCGGGGCGGGAGCGACCGCGTTCGTCCGCCGTGAAGCCCTGGGCTTCGAGCCCCATGCCTATCTGCTCTACGTCGGCGCTGACAGCCAGATCTCTTACTACGACCTGCACGATGGCGGCCGAGGAGACATCCGGGCCGACGCCGGCCGGGAGTTGACCGACGGGCTGAAAGTGCAGGTGATCAACAAGGGCGGGCGAATCCTCACGCCGCCCGCACAAGAACATGGACAGCCGACCACAACCTCGACCGGGCCGCTGCAGTGGACAGGAAGTTGGGGCCCCGTTCTGCCTCCACAGACACACATGGCGGCGGAACTGCGCGCGATGGAAGTCGATGACCCCGCGCGGCACCGAGCGCTACTGCAGGGCGCCGCTGGACGAGACCCGCGCACACCCGAGGACGCCACTGCCATCGCGTACGCTCTGCACCGGTACGGAGATACCGCGGCCACCGACGTGGCAGCCTGGTTCAACAATGGCGCTCTGCCGGCCTCGGACGGGCCCGTACGGATACCGCACGACGCCTATCAACACCTGTACAGCATCATCGGCGCAGGGCCGGAGCATCTGCTCCCCTACATCGAGAAAACGCCCGAAGAACTCCAGGCTCTCCGCCAGATCGCGAACCCCCCGGCCGTAAGACCCGGGGAACCCGAGAAGTCCGAGGAGCGCCGTAGGAGTCAGCAACGCGAGGCCGAGGCAGCACAGAAAGAACTCAGGGAGTACGCCGCCCTCAACGAGTGGCTGGCGGACCCGGCCAGGGTGCGGGCCGACCTCGACTACTACGCCACCACGCGAGTACGCGACGGGCGTGGGCTCCTACCGGCGGACACTTTCCCGCGCAAGGTCGCCATCGCTCTGCACGAAAAGGCCCTCGCCTACCTGGACAGCCACCCCGACCCCAGCACCCTTCCCCCAGAAATCCTCGCGCCGTACCGGGCCCACCCCTCACTGACCGGAAATACCCCGTCGGACGACGAAGACGCGCGCCGAGCACCGGTAACCGCGGAAGAATTCGACCTGCTCAAGACAGCCACAGCGAACTGGCACAACGACCAGACCGGCACCATACGCGAAGCTTTCCTGCCGCTGCTGGCCGCCGCACTCAACCTCAGCATCCGAGTCAGGCCCACAGACAGAAATACCTCCGCCGGCTCAGGGTACGCAGAACCGGAGTCCTTCGGCGGCCCGGGCAATCCCCGCGTCGAGGTGGCACGCCACGCCGACAACTTGGTGCTTCTGCCTACCCGTTCACCCGCCACACTTTCCGAGACGGACCGCCCGACGGAGGCGATACGGACCGTCCCGGCAATCAGCACTCCCTCGCCCGATCACGGGCTGAGCACCCCATCACAGGAACTACCCGGGCCGGCACCTGTTCGCGGTCCGGCCCAGCTGGACGATCAGACTCTGAGCACGGTCGTCGGGCAGGTCGTGGCGACCGTACGGGGCGGCGGCGCCGTGGGCGAACGGTCGCTGCGCGAGCTGCCGATGACCGATTGTGTGGAGCTGGCCGGCGCCTACATCAGGCTGGTGCACCCCGACATCCGACCGCTCGTTCCCCTCGACGATCTCGCTCTCGCCCGGGGCGGGGTGGCCGGCTTGCAGAACAGCCTCGTCTCCGGCCCGGGATGGGCTGTGGTGGACGACCACAACGCGCTGCACCGTCTCGTCGAAGGCCTAGGGCCGGGTGCCACTGTCGTCCTGCTCGAAAGCCGTGGAAACGGGCACATGGGCCATGTGCGGGCCTGGCAGAACACCTCTCAGGGCCTGCGCGGTGTCGATCCCCAGAGCAGGAACCCGATCTATGCGATCGAGCCGGCTGATCCGATGTCCGACCGGCCGGGAGGACCGGACGGCCGATTCGGCGTCACCGAGACGCGGGCCATGGTCATCGATGGGCAGAGCCGAGTGGTCGCGCCGCACGGTCAGCCGGCGGGACGTACCTGGGCTGCCTCGACCACCACCTCGACCACCACCTCGGCCGCCCTCGTCGATCCCTCCGCCCACGAGTTCGGTGGCTCGGCCGAGGAGCTGGAGCTGCACAATGTCCACCTGGTTCTCAATCAGATGAGGCTCCCGGCGAAGACAGTGCTGCTGGAGTCGAATGACCGCACGATCAAGATCGTGACCGACAACAAGAGGATTTGGCTCGACACCGACAACCTGCCCTACGAAAGCCCCGAGGCCCGAGTAGCAGCCAACGCGGCGCCACACCCGACCTACGACTCCATCAACATCTCCATCCCGGAGATCGTCAGCTCACCGGGCCAAGCGTTGAGTGGCGAGTTCCTCCCGGCGGTGTCACAGATTCAGATGTGGCGGGACGACGCCGTCAGGCGGTTGACGAACCCCACTGCCGGCGCCAACGGACAGACCCTGGACGAAGCTTTCCCCAGCAACTATTACTCGATCCGCCCCGGGTACGAGAAGGTGGTTTTCTTCAAGTATCCCAAGTTGCACATCGACGCGCCCTTCTACATCCAGGTGACCGAAGACGTCGCGCTGGGCGGCTTGTTCGGCTTCCTCGAGACAGTCGCGGTCGACGTCCGGCCGATCACTCCCGTGGACGGCTTGATCCGGGCGGCTGTGAGGTTCGGACAGGACGTCGGTGCTCTTTACGTCGAGCAGCTCGGACTCCCTCGGCCCGAGGCCTGGATGATATCGGCGCTCAGCCCGATCAAGAACGTCAACTCCTTGGCCGGGGTCATGGCCATCACGTTCGTCACGACCGCCGGGGCGGCGGAATGGCAGGTCGAACGACGAGGCGCCCTGAAGAGCCGGATGGCCGTGGTGTCCCGGCAGCCGCTTCGAACGCTCAGAAATGCACTGGCCGCAGACGTTCATGGCTTCCTGAGCAACAATGCCACTACGATCCGCCAGCTCTTCGTCAACCGGTTCCATGAGGAACACCCGCATTACCTCGACGTCTACCGGCAAAGTCAAAGTTTATGGAACGCGCAGATCGATTTCTTCTCGATAACCCTCACGAATGAGTCGGGTACCGTCATCGGAACCGTCAGGCAGCTCCTGGACGAGGTTCTCGCCCCCTCGCACCAGGATCCTCCTATTCTTCCCCACAAGTTCGACATCGGGCCGGCCGCCTCCGGCGACTCCCTCGGACAGCGCGTCTACAACAACACCGCCCTTCCTCCCACCGTCGCCGTTGAGGTGCGCTACTTCGGGCAGCCGAAGATCACCTATCCGGAGGTCATGCGGAACTTCAGCGACCACGACATGGTCAGCCGGGACCGCAACGCATTGATCTCGGCGGCACAGACAGCGGATCAAACGGCCATGGCGGCCGACCTGATCGACAGTGCCGGCCATTACGGGAGCGCAGTCCAGAACGACCTCGTGTCCGCCCTGACCGCTTCAGATCAGGAGAGGCCGGCACGGATTCGCCAACTGCAAACATCGCTCAGCACACTCCTGAGGTTCTATCCGTATCACTACGTGCAGGTGAAGACCGCCTTCTCCCCAGCCGAGGTGATGCTCGGCCAGAACCTTTTCGCCTTCTTCCCCCCACCTCAGACCGGACCAGCCGGTTGGGCCCAGCATCGCCCGTTGGGTTCCGGGCGCGAGCCCGCACCTGGCGACATCTCCGGCCTGACCTGGTGGCGCCCGGCCGCCACGGGAACCGACAAAGCCGAAGCTCTCCACGATCAGCACCCCTGGCTGGCCGACGTGAACGAGAGCGGCCCTCTGGCCGGCAACCACTTCGTCAACTGCCTCTATACCGCCATCGCCCTGCACCAGTCCTGGACCGGTGATCGCGTCTGGCAGGCGCCCCGGACCGAGACAACCGCCCCCTTCGCGTTCGCTCTCAACTACGCGAACACCTCCTCCGGCCAGCCTCACGAGCTGATCCTGGTGGCCGACTACCAATCCCTCGTCGATGCCTACATCCCTCGCAGCGACGGCGAACCCGACGCCCACGGTTTCCTGATCATCGAGGAAGGCACCCTCGCCGCCCACGTCGTCAACATCATCGCGACCCGGGAAGGCCCCCTCGTCCTCGACGGCCAGACCGGACAACCGGCTGCCCTGCCCGCCGATCCCCAGGCCATCTACCACCTCCCCGTCGGCCCGACGCCCATCACCGTTCCCGGCACCCGCATCGACACGAGCACCTGGGACACCGAATTCGCGAGCCGGCAAAGCTCAACGCAAACCAGCAAGTCGACATCCGAGCTCACCGCCGACGACAACTCGGAGGACACCTCGAACCGGTCGGACCGCCGGCGGCGGTACCCCACCGACCGGACGGCAACGCACGCTGACGCCACCATCTTGACGGAGGGCCTTCCTCGTATCGGCACGCGCCCGGGCGGCACACGGGACACCAGCGACAACGACGGATCGGCTCCTCCGGCCGGCAGTTCCGCCGTCCTTGGAACTCGCGCCGGTGACCGGTCGCGGGAGAATCGCGAGACACCTCCGAACCGTGAGCCGGACGCTCTCCTCACCGAAGAGCCTCAGCCGGATCCGGAGCGCGTCCGTCCCGGCCGCCGCCGAGTACGGGTGCCGGGCGACGGATACTGTCAGCTTTACAGTGTCGTGGGCGCGAATCCTAGCCATGTGCGCAGGCTGCTCGTGCAGAACAACGTAGGTAGCCCAGAACTGCACACGTGGCTCCAGGACCCCGACCGTGTACGCCGTGATCTGGACGATTTTGCTGTCTCCGATCTGGCCCGTGACACCGATCATTTGCTGCCGGTCTTCACGCTTCCGCGTCAAGCTGCCGAAGCCGTCCGAATCTTGGCGTTGCGGTATCTCGATGCGCACCGACAGAACCCGGCCGGGCTTCCTCATCACATCGCATATCAGCTCCGGATGCACACGCTGGCGGGAGACACGACCAGGCCGGACCTCGTCACGCAACTGGAGCTGATGGGAGTCTCCGAGGTCCACGACTCCGATGGCAACCCTCATTCACTCTTCGATGCACCTTCCGACGTGCTCCGCGCAACATTGAGCGCGCTTTCCTCGACGCCGACCGCTCCGGGCGAGATGAGTCTGATCCACGACGCTGTCGAGGACTGGCATCGGAATTGGTCGGCGAACGTCGGCGAGACCTTTATTCCGGTCTTGGCCGCCGCCTTGGGACTGAGGATCACTCTTCTGTCCCACGGGCAAGAGACACCTCACCACTTCGGGACGGAGACCGACCCTGAGATCGAGATCGTCAGGGACTCTGATCACTTCGAGATCACGGTCGCCGAACCGGCTGAACTCGACGAGGACGCGAGGCGACGAGGGACTGCTGGAGGTGCCCGGCCTCAGCCCGTACGCGATGCGACACTGCCTTCGCGAAGCAACTCCCAGGGCGTACGGCCGAGTCTGCCACGCTTGGTGGTGCCGCCCGCTTCAGTCCGTTCCCGTAGCACCCTGCCCGCCGTGAGCGGCAATGCCGCAGTGCTTCTGGCCGACCTCAGCCAACGCGCAGCTTCACGGCCTCACACCTCCGCCCCGACAGATGACCTGCTCGGCCCCGACCTCTTCGGCATGCTCAGTGCGGCGCCCCGCCCAGCGTTCATGGCACCCGATCTCACCTACGACCGGATGGCCACAAATCAGTTTGATGAGTTCTTCGCCTGGCTCAACATGACCGATCCCGAGTTCGCGACCGGGTGGACCGAGAAGCCGCTGACCGTCGCCACCCTCGCAGAAGAGGCGAACGACTACTCGACGTGGTCCTGCCAGCTGGAAGAAGAACGGTCGTGGACGAACTCGCAGGACGTGGCGGAGGAACTTCGTGTACTTCCACAAACACTCGAGGTGCCACTGATCCTGCACGCGATCTGGCTCGGCACCCCGCTGGGCGGAACAGAGGCGACCGACGACTTCCGGCGGAACCTGGCGACCATGGCCAAGGCGGTCGAAGAGGCCGGCTTCACGACGAACCTCTATACCGACATCACCCGGGCCGAGTTCATCCGGGCCCGGAGTATGGCGGGGCGCGACGATCTCGTTCCTGATCAAGCGGCACGCTTCGAGGCTCTGCGAGACATGATGGACTGGGCCCGCGCCCACGGGATCCGGCTCGTAAATGTCCATGAAGTGTTCCACGAAGATATCAATGAGCCGGCCTTCCGCTTCGCATTGTCCGAACTGGCCAAACAGAATGGCCGCGGCTATGCGGCCGCTTCGGACATCATCAGAGTCCTGCTGATGGTTCATATCGGAGGCTGGTACACCGACGGGGACAACCCGTTCCGGTCCACGCCGATGACACACGACTTCGGATTGGGCGAAGGGTTAGAGGAAACCGCGAGCTGGGTCGTCGAGCTGTACAATCATTTCGCTAAGGGCGCCGGTCCCGGCGGAGCCCCGTCCGGTTACGGTGTACACAGAGCACCCGGCGGACAGGGCTGGGGTAACTCTTCTTTCTTCGGCGCTCGCAATCACCCGTTCTTCCGGCTGTATCTCGACCAGATCCAGCAGAACTATGCGAAGACGCAGAGAGAATTAATACGGCTCGCCAACGATACCGATCGCAGAACCGCCAGCCAGCTTGTCACCTTCCAGATGTTGGCCTCTCGCCGACACTCCGTCATGACCCGAACCGGTCCGGACGTCCTGCACACATTAAGACGTCAGCTCGGAATCAAGGCCTTCCCCGCCCTGACTCACCCGGGAATGGGGACGGCGAACAGTTGGATGTCACCGGATCCTTTCCAAGCCCGTCGAAGTTACGCACCGCACGAGATCTCCGAGGTCCTCGCGCGAGCTGCCACCTCATTGGTTCGTGGTCTGCACAATCGCGAGGGAGATCTGCACCTCACCAGCATCGCGCCAATCATCAATGGCCTCCCGGAGCCCGATGCCGCATGGGAAGCACTGGTCGAGTTTCTCCTGCGGACCCCGGGTCTCCCGGCGATCCGAACGGTCACCGATCGCACCTTGGTGAACAGCGATGAAGGCGCCGTCGTCGTGGTTCTGCCACTTCCCGCCGTGGTGCGTCGCCGGCTCGGTCTCGAGCCCCTGGATCCGGGCGCGGAACCGGATCAGGGATGGCGTCTTGCGGAATTCCCTCGGCCGGCGCAAGTTGCCGCGCGACCTTCTGGCCTCACTCCATTGAGCACCATCACCTCAACGATGACACCTTCGCACTTCGAGAGCCCACCCTCAGCCGCAATTCAGTCCCGGCCGAGCCGTCTTTCCCTGCGACCGCCGCACTCTGCTCGGACTCCCCGATCCGCGCGCAGATCGGCGGCTGCCCAGTCGCCACGGTCCCGCCACTTCGTGTGGCCCCCCGGCGCTCCCGCCTCGGGATCGTCGTCCTCGCACCGGTCGCCGGCCTTGCCGGAGGTCTACTCCGAAGGCCGGTTCATCCTCGAGCTTCTCAACGTGCTCAACCACCAAGCGAACTCGACCTCGCCGGGTCTGACCGACTACGCGCGCGATGTCTATGACTCTGCCATCTGGTGGCAGCCCGAGAGCTCGAAGTGGCCTCTCCACACGCTTCTGACCACCTTGAGCCGGATCGAGACAAACCAGGAGAACGCAAGTCCTGGCGCTCGGACGCTACTGTCCTGGCAAGCTGCCACCGACATCCTCATCGGCGCTCACGCCGCAGACAGCGGAGTGGGAAGGGCGTCGAACCCGGACAGTCGGAGAAGCGTCGAGACGGCGACCCGGACACTGAGCGAACTGGACCAGGATCTCCTTGCCTTGTCGGCGCGACCGGAGTTCGAGAACGACGCGAGGATCGCCAGGGAATACGTCGCCGCCATGCTGCGCCGACTTGAGAACCGAACTGCCCAGCCCGACGCCCGAGCAGCACCCATTCCGGAGCAGAGCGCTGATCAGGTCGCGGTCGAGTTCGTCCCGATCGAGCCGCTGCGGATCGAATTCGCCGAGCGAAGCCATGAACTGGATGACAGCGACGCCACTGAGATCCGAACTTTCGTGCAGAACCTGCGGGAAATCGCCTCGGTGCGCCCGATCGAGATTCAGGTCGAGGTCGGCGGCAACAGGATCCGTGGCTTCCTCGACCGGGCGAGGGTAGCTGGGCAGGCGCGATCCTCGGCCGTCGTCCACCACCTGGAGGCCGCTCGAGACGAATTGGTCACATCGGGCGTCCCGGCCGACCGGATCACGTGGCGGGTGCGAAACCGAGGCCGTGGCCCGTCTACCGTGCCCGGCACAGTGGTGTCCAGCGACGGCGACCGTCGAGCTGCGTTCTTATGGCTCCAGCCCCCACACGGCACCGGTTCGCCGATTGATCACGACCAAGGTGATGCACTGCCGACACCAGCCGCCACCCGGGGCGGGCTCATGGGTTCTCTCCGCCTTCGTTACACCAGCAGTGGCCGATTCAACCTCATCTCCCGTCATCGCTCGCGCCCGGCCCCGCAGCCTCCGCGCTCGGATGGTCGTGCGGCAGGATCCGCTCAGGTCACCGTGGTGGACGTCAACCCGGCCGCCGTTGGCCTGAGCTGGCTGTCGGGGGTCAACAAGTGGCGAGACGAGGGCGGTGAATTCACCACCAACTGTGTTCTGGCCGCGATGGGCACCGACATGTCCCTGCAATCCAGGGGCGAAATTCACCACCAGGTGCCACCGAGTGAACCCCTCACTCTCATCGACCTCATCAATTACGCCAACGATCCGGAACGTGGAGTGCCGAGACCCGCCGACGGCTTCCGGCCGGTACACACCACGACCGACGCCGTACGCCAAGCTCTGGCGGAAAGCGAGCCCGGCGAACGCGGCGTCGTGATCATCCCGGACGGTTCGGGCCACGTCGTGAACGCAGTGCGCCTGGAAGACGGACCCGCCCTGCTCGACGGACAAATCGGCCGGATCGTCGACCTGCCCGGCGACCTCCCGGTCTACTTCCTGCCGTTCACGAGCGGCGTCACCATCACCGGAGCACCGGTCAGCGAATCGTTGCTCACCGATCAACGGGCCGGGACCGCCGGGCTGGGAAGCGAAACCCAGGTTGTGGTCGGCCAGGTCCCCACGGCAGTCGGCGAGATGCGACACCTCGAGCCGCCGGCCGCCATCGGACGGGGAGTGTCCCGAACGGAAAGCACCGACGCTCCTGTCACCACGGTCATCGAGCCCGACCCCATCAGGTCCGAAAGAGGGACCGCCTTGCGGGCGAAGTATGCCGACGACGGCCGCCTTGTCGTGACGCCCCGACGCATCCGGGGAACGGTGGCCTTCGACGGTCGACGGCCAGACGACGAAGGCCGCGTGCCGGTTCGAGCTCGAGAAGCTGATGACTCCGCCCTCACCAGGCCAAGGCTCGAGGCCGAAGTGAGAACGGTCGTCGAGTCCAGCGCCGGCGACGACCTCAACGCTTGCGTCAACCGGCTGAACGTCCTCAGCCGCCGGCTGTTCCCTGCCATCCGCGCGACCGAGTCTCACGACGACCTCACTATCGGCACTCGTCACCCGCACAATCCCTTCGGCGCCACGACGACCTGGACCCTGACCGACAGCTGGCAGTCCCTGCTTCCGACGATGCGGACCCTGCCGCCGGGCTCGACAGCCTTCCTCCTGCTTCGCCCCGGGGACAGGGCCGATGCGCGTACGGGCGAGGCCCGGATCGGCCATGCCGTCGCTCTCTACAACTTGGCCCCGTCGACGCCGGGACAGGCGCCCACCACCGTTCTGGTGGACCTGAACCCGGCGCGTCCTGGCTCGCACATCTCGGAGGTCGACGACCACGCGGACCCACTCGGAGGTTCTCCGTTCGCGCGGCCGGCGGTGGAGACCCGAGCCTTGATCCTCGACGACACCGGCACGGTCCGCGACGTTGTTCCCTCTCTCACCCCGTCTACGTCTCAGGCTCAGGCGCTTCTCGACCAGCCGACGAGCCGGGGGTACGGCGCCGAAGGCGTCGAGCCCGATTCTCCGGACGCCGCGGTGACTCGGAAGGTGGACCAGCTCATCGAGCAGATCGATCGCGATCGGCTTGGCCGGAACCCCGGCCGGAAGTCCCGCACCGAGGAATTGTCCGGGCCGGATCCGTTCAACCTGCGCCGCCTACCACCGGCGCCGCCGAACGGCATCGAGTTCCGGAATGTCCCCACGGGAGCCTGGCCGGGCGTGCTCCGCGGTCTCGATCTCCGCCGCCCAGCGACTCCGCGCACTGATCTCGTCGACGCGACCGCCACGGAGTCCTGGACGGTGGCCAGGGAGGGGAGCCGGTGGGCCAAGCGGGAGCCGGAAGTCCCATCGGACGATACCGTCCTTCCGCACCGGGACATGCCCCAGCTCGTCCACACGATCTGGTTCGGCGGATCACCGCCCGACTACTTCATCCGCAACATCCGGGACATGGTTGGATCCCTTGGCGGCAAGATGACTGTGGTTTTGTGGACAGACCTGACCAGGGACAATATTCACCAGGTCCCGGCACTCTCCCGCCGGGAGATCGGTGGCGCCTTCTCGGTGGTCAATGTCTTCGACGTCTTCCACGACGGCCATCGCATGGACAATTTCGACGCGTTCCTTCTCGAGTGGGCCAAGGGCGTTCCGGCCGGTTATGCCGCCGCCAGCGACATCTTGCGCTACGAGCTCATGGAGATCGGTGGCATCTACACGGACGGCGACAACACCTTTCACACCGAGCGCGGACTAGACACCAAGCTCGCGCATCATGGCTTCGCTGTACACGCCCACGTGGAGATCGCCTCCACCGATGAGGAAACGATCATCAACAACTCCGCTCTGGCGTCGACCCGGGGTAACCCCGCCTTCGCCGTCATCCGTCAGATTGTCGCGGAGAAATACACGATGCGTCAGGCGGAACTCAACCCTGAGTTCCACTTCGTAGCCGACGACCGGCAGAGCCAGGCGGCCGTCTACACCCTGCCCACCGGCAAGATCAGGACGGGCTCGGTCGTCGAACGGACCGGACCGGACCTCCTCGAGGAGTTCGCCCAGCGATCCGGTTACGGAAATCGCCACGGGCTTCCGAACTTCAATCAGGCCAATATCCGGATGGGTGCCGTCAACAGCTGGCGAGTCGACGCGTCCGCCCCGAAGAGGACCCTGTCCGAGGCCGAGGAGTTGATGCTCGTTCGACGCGCCGTCACGTATCTGGCCCGTGACCTCATCAATCGCGACGGCGATCTGAACCTCTTCGCGGTGCGGCCGATGATCGACCGGATGGCCGATCCCGCCGCTGGGTGGACCATCGTGGCAAAGGTCTTCAGCCGTTGGCCCGAGATGTGGGAACGCATTACGACGGTTACCTTCCAACGCCTCGAAGGTGACTATCCAGACGATGCTGACAGCGACCAGAGCTCCGACAGCGACGATCTGTACGTGGTTCGCCGCCAGCCGTACGAGGGCGATCTCGTCGCCATCGCGCTTCCTCGACCCGTTCTCGATCTTCTTGGTCTGCCGATCGACACGGAATCCACGAGACTCGGCCGGTGGCGGCGGGGCGCCTTCTCCAGCTATGTCGACCGAGCGATCGATCGCAAAGTTCAAGGTTCGAGTGGCGCTCGACCACGCGTCCGCGACAATCCACTGCACATCGCGTTCGGCAAGCGACAGACGGGCCTCACCAGGCAACAAGAAGATCAGATCTCCGCCGCGGCGCTCGGCATCGTGCAAGACGCGCTGCGGGTGCACGCCCAAGGCCGGCCCAGGGTGGAAGTATCCATCGAGGGCGGCGGCAACCGACCAGGTTCAAACGCCGGCCAGCAACGCGTCGACGCCGTCACGAGATACTTGAACCAGGCCATGACCGGTGCCCTGAAGAAATCCGGACCGGAGATCTGGGGGGTCTTGATCAGTCTCGGCACATTTCTCGACGGCACCAATCTCCCCGTCCTGGCCGACCTGGTCAAGATCAGGAAGGTGGATCGAGGTACCGCCACGGAATCGGACAGCCCCTCGATGATCGAAGTGCGCCTGACCAACGACCAGCGGAGGTTGGTCATCGTGTGGTTGGACTGATCGGCCCAGTGAGGATCAGGCAGGACGGCCGGGAGACCCTGACGCGGTACGAGCCGGATCTGGCTGCGCTGGGCCCGGGGTGGGAGTGGCTCTGCGCTCGCTGCCGAGTCGACAGCCGTGCCGAGGTGGTGCACGAACGTTCCGTCGTACGGCTCAATCCTTCCGGCCGGCCCGGCGGCGACATTCACTTGGGCGCGCGAGGAAGGGAGCCACGTCATGAGTTTCCAATGTGAAGCGCACTGTGGGGGACGTCGATGAGCCCGCCCGAAGGCCACGTCTGGGTCGATCCGGACGGGCTCAAAAGGGCCGGTGAGGAGTACGAGAGGCACGCCGTCTACTACGACCACCAGCTCAGGAACGTGCAAGGTCTCCGGCTGATGTACGACGGCTGCTGGGGCGACGACGACATGGGCCGGGAATTCGCCAGGTCGTTCCTCGCCGGTCTGGACGGCGCCGAGGCCGTGCTGAAAGGCAGTCATGCCCATGTGCGGTACGCCGCTGACTCCCTCAAGGAGAGCAGCGGCGACTTCGCCGACACGGAGGACGACGCGGTCGACGCCGGAGGCCGGCTGATCACCATGGCCGAGCCCGGAACTCCGCCCCCGGCCACCCCCGGGCCGCAGCCCGCGACCACACCCGGAGCTCCTCCGCCGCCCTCCGGCGCTACCGAGAACGCGATTCCCAGCGAATACTTCGGGACGCCGCAAACCCCGGCCTCACCCGTGCAGGGCGGACCGGCCAACCTCAGCCTCAACGCTGATCCGACCAGCAACACCACCCCCCTCACCATGCACGACGGCGAAAAGGTCACCCCCGGACCCGACGGCAGCATCCCCAGCGAACACTTCGGCGAACCCCAAACCCCCGCCACACCCGCACAAGGCGGACCGAACCACCTCAGCCTCAACGCTGAGCCGCCGCAACGGTCGCCCTACGAGGGCGAGGTGCAGGCCCCCGTCTACGACCCGGCGCCGCTGGAACCCGGACAGATGCCCAGCACCAGCGACGTCCGGACGCCGGTCGGCGGAGCCACGCCGGAGGTTCCCGATCCCTACCTCAACGGGCATCCGGTGGACGAGGGCTTCCGGCTGGTGGCGCTCACCCCGGAGCCCGACGGGTCGGTGGTGTACGACGCCAACCGCTACGACTCCGTCACTCCTGTACCGCGATCAGCGGTGTCTGATTCAGCGGGACAGCCGATCCCCGGTGACGGTCTGCGGTTCTTCCTCGTACAGGACAACCCGCTCGGCGACCCGGAGGCACCGGGCTACCGGAGCCTCCCCATCTCTGTCCAGCCCCCAGCCGGCTGACGCCGCTGGTTCGGAAGTGAAAGCCGGAGGCCGTCGTTCGACGAACTGCCTCCGGCTTTCCCGTGTCGGTCAGCGGCAGGCGGACGAGGCGATGAACTGCCAGGTTGCTCGCGCGTCATCTCCAGCGTGGTGACAGAGATTCAGACACGACCGTGGACAGACGAAGATCTCAGACGACTCCGTGACGCCGAACCGTCGTTCTCGGCCGAGACGCTCAGCAGCCGGTTCCTGACCGGCAGCATCCGGTGGCCGGCGTCCTATCTGGCCTCGCTCGGTTCACCGGAGTCCTGGGGGACGACGCGGCTGGGCCAGGTCGCCCTGGCCGACGGCGACCTTGTCGGCGTGGCCGAGTGCACCTGGCTGACGGATTCGCCGCGTCCGGCCGAACTCTCGATTCTGGTGGCGGACACCTGGCAGCGTCGCGGCATCGGTCGGTTGCTCGCAACGAGCCTGCTGAGCCAGTGCGAGGCGGCCGGAATCACGCACATCGAAGCGGTGGCGCAGACAGCCAACACCGGTTGTCTCGCGCTGGTCCGCTCGATCATCAGTGACACGGACGCACCGACCGGCTGGAACGTGCGTTCCCGGCTGTCGGACGGGCTCCGTCAGTTCCAGCTCGTCCGACAGGAAAGCGTGGCCGCCGGCGACATCCTGACCCCCTTCCACGTACCCGTGAACCTGAGAGCAGCGGCAGCATCGACCAGTACCTGAGCAAACGAAGGCGGACGCAGGCATGGCGCAATAGCCCCCTCCGTCGATGAACAACAGGGCTCGTACGACGTCTGCGCATGTGCTGGGTCATGGAACAGCACATCGGAAGGACATCGTGCCAGACACTTCTGACGAACCGCTTCGCCAAGCCGGCGGGGCGCCGGACGAGCTCAGGGTCTGGAGAGCGATGTCGGGCGACACGATCCGCGTTGCTGACTGACGGCTGCAGGGCTCGTATCTTGAATCGATCGGCCAGGTCATGCCTAACCCGGTCGCGATGAACTTCGGGCCCCGGCACCCGTCGACGTGTTCGTGATCCTGCGAAGGTTTCTGCGGGCCGGTGCCGCCCTCGTCCTGATCGTTCTGCTCGCGGTGGGTGTGATCTACGCCTGGCCGCTGGGTCTCGACGAGGGCACCGCCTATCCGGTGTCGTTCAGCGAGGCCCAGGCTCGGATCGGACGGCTGGTCGACGCGGACGAGTCCGACCCCGAGGTAACTGCCGAGTGCCGGTCGCAAGCGTTGATCCACTCCGGGCGGACCGCCAAGTCGGTGCTGATGCTGCACGGCTACACCGGGTGCCCCGCTCAGATGTCGTCGCTGGCACGCCGCTTCTACGACCAGGGGTACAACGTGTGGGTCCCCCGGGCGCCCCGCCAGGGTGTCACCGACCCGAAGGCGCACGCCGGGCTGACGACCGACGAGCTTCTGGCGTACGCCTCGGACTCTTTCGATCTGACCGCGGGCCTCGGCGACGAGGCCGGGGTGGTCGGCATCTCGGGCGGCGCCGTGCTGGCGACCTGGCTGGCCCGGCACCGCCCGGCAGCCCGCCTGCTGACCCTGTCGCCGTTCTACGCTCCCTCAGCCAAGCAGGCGCCGGCCTGGCAGGTGAAGCCGATGATCGTGCTCTACGGCAACCGGCTGCTGCCCGATCGTTACGCCGCCGGCACCGGGTTCTCGTTCTTCGCGTTGTCGCAGTACCTGCGAATCGCCCGCAACCTCGACGGCGGCCGGAGCACCACCTTGAAATCGATCGGCCTGGTCACCTCGGAGGCCGACACCTACATCGACCTTCGCCGAGCGACCGAGGTGGCGGAGTCGCTGGGCCCGATCACCCGGTTCACCCTTCCCGCCTCCTGGGGCATCGGCCACAACATCGTCGCCCCGGCCGTGCTCGGCCCCCGCACCGCTTCTCTCGAGAAGACCTACTTCGAGCTGTACGAAGGCCGAACCGTGTCAGCCGTCGGGTGAGACGCCCGTTGTCTCCCAGCGACACCCTTCCGACCGTCTGTTCGCCGACGAGGTCCTCTGTGAGTTTCCCCTTTCGCCTGCGCTGGTCCTGCGAGTCCACTGTCCTGGAACGATACGTCGCCCACTCGTTCGAGCTCCACCGGTCCTTCGAAATCATCGCGCTCGAAGCGCAGTACACCGAGGCCGTCTACGAGGTCGACCTGTTCCCGCTGAACCCATATCCGTTCGAGCCGGAGAAAGTCCAGGTCCTCGTCGGCCACCCGAGCGCTGCCCGCATCACCGTCCACCAGGACGGCCGTGCGTACGTCGTGCGGGTGCGCGACTTCGCCGGGGTCCCGGAGAAGTCCCTCACGGTACGACGGAGCGGGGCGGCGCCGGAGAACCCCGGGATGTTGATGGTGCCGGCCGAATCGGTCTTCGGACTCGTCAGGTCGATCTGCGTCCACAACGTGCTGCCGGGCTGGGCCGATCTCATCGAGCGGGCCGGCGGGTGAACCCCGGTCCCGCCCGCTGAGGCGGCGCCGCGCTCAACCTGCCACGTTTTCCCCTCGGGCCTCATCACTGAAGCGTCACCGGAAAGCGAACTGATCGAGCGCCGCGGCCCCGCTGACCACGAACTGCAGCGGGGGCTTGTCGGCCATGATGATCTCGGTGCGCAGCGGTGTGACCGGTCGCCGAATTGGTCGGGCCGGATGAACCGGCCGGCCCCCACCACGTCCTCACTACCGTGACAGGAGAATTCGAATACGTCGAGGCACAGTCGTTCCTGGCCGTGAACAACGCCGCTGGTCCGACCTTGGAACGCAAGTACGACGCGGGCGCCGTCAGCATCGGTGGGGTGACCGTGCTGAGCCGGCCCGGGCCGGACATGCTGTTCTGGTGTCAGGCGATGGGTTTCACCGAGCCGCCCAGCGCCGAGCTCATCGACGAGATCGTCGCCCACTACCGGGCCCGTGGGGTGAAACAGGCCCGGATCGTGCTGCCGGTGCCGGCCGAGCCGGCCGAGTGGCCGTCGATCGTGGCCCGGCACGGGCTCACCGCGGCCGACCGCAGCGTCAAGTTGGCCATGCGGTCCCCGTTCCCCTCGTTCGAGCCCGGCACCGACCTGCGCACGGCCCGGATCACCCCGGAGGAGCAGGAGCGCTGGGTGACCCTGATGTGGCGCACCTTCGGCTTCGACGACGAGGCGAACTTCGACGTGACCCGGGGTGCTCTGCGCGACCCGCGGTTCGAGGCCTACGCCTGCTACGACGGTGACCAGATGGTGGCCACCGGCATGATCTGGCTCGGCCCGGGTTACGCCCATCTGTCGTCCGGGGCGACCATCCCCTCGCATCGGGGCCGCGGCGCCCAAACGGCCCTGCTCGCCGCGCGGGTCGAGGCCGGCCGCCGGGCCGGGTGCTCGCTGCTGGTCAACGAGGCCGAGGTGACCGACGAGGGCTACTCCGTGTCGGCCCGCAACCAGGTCCGGGTCGGCTTCGTCCCGCAGTACGAACGTCGCGCCTGGCTCTGGACGGCCTAGCGTGCCGGGCCGCCGGCTTCTCGTTTCGCCGGCGGCTCCACCTTTCGATCGCGGTTCAGCGGCCCGGTTTCCGCAGCGGGCCGTACGCTGCCCGGTAGGAACGCGGCCCGAGGACCGGTAGCAACAGGTCACGCAGCCAGATGGGCGCACCGGCAGCCCGGGAGAACTTGTCGGTGTGGGCCTGCACGTGATCCACCCGGTCCCGGCGGCGCCGTTCGTACCGCTGACCGGCGGTGTCCCAGTCGCCCGCGGCCAGCTCGTCCGCCAGCACCAGGGCATCCTCCACCGCCAGGGCCGCGCCCTCAGCCCAGATCGGCGCGGTGGCGTGGGCGGCGTCACCGATCAACGCGCAGCGGCCGGCCGTCCAGGACGGGAGCCGGATCTCCTCGACCGGTGAGTGGTAGAGCGTCTCGGGCCGATCGAGCGCATGCCGCAACACCGCTTGGACCGGCGCCGGGTAGTCCTGGAAGGTCGTGCCGAGCCAGGACGGGTCGGCACCGACCGGGCCGCCGCGGGTGGCGGACGCGTAGACGTACACCTGCTCGTCGTCGACCGGCAGGAGCAGCACCGACCCCGCGCCTCCGGACCAGGCGACCCAGCAGTCGACGCCCGGGTTGGGCGCCATGAACCGCCAGCTCGCCGCGCTCAGCACGGCCTCCTTGGCCCCAGCCGTGCCGAAGAGGGCGCCGCGCACGGCTGACCGGACGCCGTCGGCCCCGACCACGAATCCGTAGCGGCCGGTGTCACCGTCGGTGAACTCGACCTCGGCCCCGCCGTCGGCCACCTTCACCGACTGCACCGTGGCCGCTCGGGGTTCGACACCGAGCCCAGCGGCCAGCACCGTGTGCAACTCCGAGCGCATGACGCAGCGGGACCGCGCAGACGGGCCCCAGAAGGCCTCCTCGTCGATGCCGAACAGCAGCCGCCCGGTGGCACTGCGGTACTCCCGGCGGCCGACCGGCCGCCCGATCTGCTTCAGCTGGTCGCCGACCCCGAGCGCAATCAGGGCCGACACCGCGTTGCCCGGCAGGTTGACCGCCAGGCCGCCATCGGCACCCGGAGCCCGCTCCACCAGATCGACCGCCACTTCGCGCTGTCGCAGCGCCAGGGTCAGGGCCAGCCCCGCGATTCCGGCGCCGACCACCAGCACTCCGTCGTTGTTCATGTCACCACACCTTTCCCCAGTCACAACGCGGGCAGCGGCTCGCGGTTCATCGCGTTGAAGCGGCACATCCAGGTTCACAGTGACGGTTGTCCCATCGGTGAGCACGGGGAAGCCCGCGCCGTCGTAGAAAGTGCCGGCGAACGCCATCGCCCGGCCCGGACGAAATGGAGACCTCTCTGATGCATCGATGGGCATTCCTCCTGCTGAACGCGTTCGCCGCGATGGCAGACAACGAGTACACCCACCCGCATGCCCGCCCCTGCGAGCCGGCGCCGGACCTCGACGACCACGCCTTGGTCCGGGCCGAGTTCCGGTCGATCGTCGAGCGGGAGTGGGGCCCGCGCGCTCTCAGGGGGGACCTCCGGTAGGGCGCGTATGGTGGCCGTCGTGGCAAAGCTGTTCGGGCGCGAGGCGGAGCTGGCGCGTATCCGCGGCTTGCTCGACTCGATGCGCCGCGGCGGTGACGTGCTGATGGTCCGGGGCGAGCCTGGTGTCGGCAAGTCGGCGTTGCTGGCCGCCGCGGCCGAACTGGGCGCGGCCGAGGGCGTCCGAGTGCTCAGCTCGAACGGCTTCGAGTTCGAGGCCGACGTCAGCTATTCGCTGCTCAATCAGCTCCTGTTGCCGCTGCACACCGACATCCGACGGCTGCCGCCGGCGCTGCGTGATGCTCTCACCGTCGCCCTGGGCTTCGGCCCCGGACCGGCGCCGGCCACCCTGCTGGTGTGCAACGCCACGCTACTGCTGCTCACCACCGCGGCCCGGGCGAGGCCGCTCCTGCTCGTCGTCGACGACGTGCAGTGGATCGACCGGCCCAGCGCCGTCGTCCTCGGGTTCGTCGCCCGGCGCGTCCAGGGTGCACCCGTCGGCGTCATCGCCGCCTCCCGCACCGGTACGGAAAGCTTCCTCGACCGCCGCGGGCTGGCCGAGGTCACGGTCGAACCCCTGACCGACGAGGCATCCGGGCAGCTCGTCGACACCCGCTTCCCGGCCCTGAGCGGGCGCAGGCGGCAACGGCTGCTCGACCTCGCCCAAGGCAACCCGCTGGCCCTGGTCGAACTGCCGGGCAGCCTGACCGACTCCGCCCATCCGGTGGACGTGGTGCCGCTCAGCGACCGGCTGCAGACCATCTTCGCCACCCGGCTGGCCGACCTGCCCGAGGCCACCCGCCTACTCCTGCTACTTGTCGCCTTCGAGGGAAGCGGCGACGTGCGCACCCTGCGCGGCCTGACCGACCTGGCCCACCTCGCGCCGGCCGACCGGGCCCGACTGGTCCGGGTCGACGACACCAGCGGGCGCATCGTCTTCCGCCACCCGCTCATCCAGTCGGCGATCGTCGCGATGTCCACCTACGCGGAACGCCGGCAGGCCCATCAGGCGATCGCCGCCGCGCTGCCGGGCGACCCGGAACGCCGCGCCTGGCACCTCGCCGCGGCCAGTGCCGGTCCCGACGAGGCGGTGGCCGCGCAGCTCGAGGAGGCCGCGCAGATGGTGTTGCGGCGCGGAGACGCCTTGGCCGCCATCGCCTCGCTCATCCGCGCGGCCGAGCTGAGCGGCACACCGGAGGAAGCCGCCCGGCGGCTGGCTCAGGCCGCCTACACCGGCGCCGAGGCCGGCGTTTCCGGCGACGCGACATCGCTGCTGGCCGACGCACAGGCGATGAGCCAGGGCCCGGCCGGAACGCTGCTGGCCGCCAACGCGACCGCCCTGCTGATGATCAACGGCGACGGCGACGTGCATACCGCCCACCGCCTGCTGGCCGGGGCCATCGAGACCAGCGACCACGGCTGGCGGGCCGACGACCCGTCCCTCGATGAGGCGATGCACACCCTCATGCTGCTGTCCTGGTTCGCCGGCAGCACCGACCTCTGGGCCGTGTTCTACCGGAATCTGGCCCGGCTGGTCCCGGCGCCGTCCGACCTGCTCTCCGTGACGAGCCGCACCTTCGCCGACCCCGTCCGCACCGGTGCTGCGGCCGTGCCCGACGTCGAAGCGCTGATCGCCGCCCTGCCTGACGAGGAGGACCTGACCCGGGTCATGCGAACGGCCACCGCGGCGTCCAATCTCAACCGGACCGGCGAACTCCGGGAGCATTCCTGGCGGCTCGTGCGGCAGGGACGGGAGGGCGGCGCGCCCGTCTGGCAGCTGAGCGGGTTGCTGAACCTGTGTCAGGACGACTACCTGGCCGGTCGCTGGGACGAGGTGGAGCAACTGGCCGACGAGGGCGAGCGCGTCGCCTCCGCCAGCGGCGTTCGCCTCCTGCGGTGGTACTTCCTGCTCAACCAGGCCGTCATCGCGGCCGGCCGGGGCCGGTTTCGTCAGGCGTACGACCTGGCCGACGAAATCACCCATTGGGCGGCACCGCGCGGGCTGGCGAGCTCGCTGGCCAACGCGCACCTGCCCCGCACCCTGGCCGCCGCGGCCGAGGGCGATTTCGAAGCCGCCTACCGGCACGCGACGGAGATCAGCCCAGCCGGAGTGCTGGCACCCTACGTGCCGATCGCCACCTGGGTGATGTTCGACCTGGTCGAGGCCGCTTTGCGCACCGGCCGGACGGCCGAGGCCAAGGCCCACGCCGAGGCCATGCGAGCGGCGGACGTGGCCGCTCTGTCCACCCGCATGCGCCTGATCCAGCACGGCGTCGACGCGCTCGTGCTCGACGACGAGGCGGGCGAACGGCTCGAACAACAACTGGCCCAGCCCGGTACGGACCAGTTGTTGTTCGACAGTTCCCGCATCAGGCTCGCCTTCGCCGGGAAACTGCGCCGACGCAAGGAACTGCTTCGAGCGCGTACGCATCTGCTCGCCGCCCGCACGGGCTTCGCCACCATGGGGGCCGAGCCCTGGCTGGCCCGCACCGAAGCGGAACTGCGGGCCGCCGGCGACCGGTCGACGGCGACCGCACCACCACCAGCGGCCCTGACCCCGCAGGAGCTCGAGATCGCCGGTTTGGCCGCTTCCGGGCTGACCAACAAGCAGATCGCCCAGCGCCTCGACCTGTCCCCCCGCACCGTCGGCGCTCACCTCTACCGCATCTTCCCCAAACTGGGTGTCACTTCCCGGGCCGGGCTGCGCGACGCGCTCAACGAGATCTGACACCGGCTCCGGACGGCCTTTCATCCCGATCGTCGTGGCAGTGACCAGCAGCACCGTGATGAACGGCGAATCCGGGTCTGCGTTCAACTGGTCATGCGTACCAAAATCTGGATCCCGCACAAGGCCGGGTTACCCTACTTCGACGCCGTGGCCGCCGATGTCGCGATCGAAGTGGCGGACGACCCGGCCACGTTGCCGTCGGACCCGGACGGCGTCGAGTTCTGGGTCCCGACCTTCCTCGGCCAGCCCGACCTGCGCGGCCTGCTCCCCGTGCTGCCCGACTTACGCGTGATCCAGCTACCCAGCGCCGGTTCCGACGCCTGGAGCGAGGTCATCCCGCCCGGTGTAGTTCTGACCGACGCGCGCGGACTGCACGATGCGGCCACCTCCGAATGGGTGATGTCGGCCATTCTGGCCAGCCTGCGGTCGTTTCCGGCGTTTCATCGCGCTCAGCAGGCCCATGAATGGGCCCACGACCGCCTGACGCCGACCCGGGAGTTGCGGGGGCGGCGAGTGCTCGTCGTCGGCGCCGGCAACATCGGCACCGCGCTGGCCCACCGGCTCGCCCCCTTCGACGTCGATCTCACGCTCGTCGCCCGTACGGCCCGGCCCGAGCAGGCCATCCACGGCGTCGCCGAACTGCCGGAACTCCTCCCCACCGCCGACATCGTCGTGCTGCTGGTCCCGCTCACCGAGCACACCCGGGGCCTGCTGAACGCCCGCATGCTCGCCGCTCTTCCGGACGGCGCGCTGATCGTCAACGCCGCCCGCGGCCCGGTGATCGACACCGCGGCCCTCTACGCGGAACTGGCCGGCGGGCGTCTGGAGGCCGCCCTCGACGTCACCGATCCGGAGCCGCTGCCGCCCGGGCACCCGCTCTGGGATCTGCCGAATGTCCTGCTGACCCCCCATGTCGGCGCCATCACCGACAGCATGCGGGGGCGAGTGTACGAGCTGGCGGCCGCCCAGGCCCGCCGCTACCTCGCAGGCGAGCCGTTGCTCAACCGCGTGGCTTGACCGCCCTCGTGGGCGGGGGCCGGCTCACGGGCGTGAGCCGGCCCCCGGGGACGGGAAAGGTCTAGCCGGCCTTCTGGGCGGCGGTGGCGATGACGTCGGAGACGACGCCGGCCTGGGTGATGAACAGCGCGTGGCTACCCGGCACGTTGGTGATCTCGGCCCCGATCCTCTTCGCCATGTGCTGCAGCATCGCCTGGTCGAAGGCCTTGTCCTCGGTCGCGATGACCGCCCAGGACGGCTTGTCACGCCAGGCCGCGTTCTTCACCGCCGCCGAGAACACCGACATGTTGATCGGCACCTGCGAGTCGCGCAGGAAAGCGGCGTCGGCGTCGCTCACGTCGGCGGCGAAGCCGGCCTGGAACTTGTCCGGGTTGATGTAGCCGAAACCGTCCTCGCCGACGTCGATCACGAAGTCGGGGGTGGGCGCGAAGCCCTCGTACTGCTGGGCCGTGGTCTCGCCGGCGTCCGGGGCCAGCGCCGACACGTACACCAGCCCGGCCACCTTCGGGTGCACCCCGGCCTCGGTGATCACCGTGCCACCCCACGAATGACCGACCAGGATCGTCGGCCCGTCCTGGCGGTCGAGCACACGGGTGGTCGCCGCCACGTCGTCCTCGAACGAGGTCAGCGGGTTCTGCACGATCGTGACCCGGTAACCCCTGCCCCGCAGCCGGTCGTAGACGCCGCGCCAGCCCGAACCGTCGGCGAACGCGCCGTGCACCAGCACCACATTCTTGATCTCTTGACCGTTGTCGCTCATGAACTGCTCCCTCACTCGGCCCCGCCGTGGCGGATGATGTGACCTTCAGCGATCTGACGAGAACCATGCTGCGACCCGGGGACCGCCGGCCGAATCAGTCATTCGCCTGCCGCTCACCGGGTTCGGACCGACCAACTGATCGGCCGGACCACGCGTCCGCGCCGCCCGGCATCCAGGCCCAAACCCCTTTCACACGCCGGTGCCGGACCTTCTCCGCCGGCCGGTTAGGTCATTCGACAGATGGCCACGGATGAACTTCGGCAGCGGCCGGACGTCGTCACGGCCGGGGTTCCGGATTCGAGCGGGAGACGGTCCGGCAGGTGATCCGCGCGAGTGTCGGCGGCGACGCCGTACGCATCAAGCTCTCCAACGAATACACCCGGGAACCGCTCACCGTCAGCACCGTCCACCTGGCCCGGCACGTGGGTGCGGGCGCGGTCGATCCGAGCACCAACGGCCGGGTGACCTTCGGCGGGAACGACTCCGTGACCGTCGAGGCGGGCGGAACAGTCGTGAGCGACCCGATCGCGTTCCGGCTGCCGGCAGGCGGCGACCTGGCCGTCAGCGCGTACGTCCCGCGGCGCATCGGATCGGTCACCCAGCACGGATCGGCCAACCGGGACAACTACGCGGCACCGGGGAACCAGAGCACAAAGGATTCCCTGTCCGGAGTGCGTAGCTTCTACAACTACTCGTTCCTGGCCGGCGTGGACGTCCGGAACCCGGCGGCCGAGGGCGCGGTCGTCGCCCTCGGGGCCTCGATCACGGACGGCTACGACTCGACCTGGAACGAGAACCGGGGCTGGCCAGACCTGCTCGCGCGCCGGCTGGCCGGGGGCGGCCGGCCCGTCGGGGTCCTCAACGCCGGGATCAGCGGCAACTCGCTGCTCAACGACGGGGTGGGGCCGAGCGGGCTCAACCGGCTCGATCGCGACGGGCTGACTCCGGCCGGCGTCCGCTGGGTGATCGTGGCCGACCTGGGCCTCAACGACCTCGGTGGGGCCGACGCCGGCACGGGCGACCGGTTAATCGCCGGGCTGCGTCAGCTGATCGAGCGCAGCCACTCCGCACGGGTCAAGGTCGTGTGCACGACCCTGCCACCGTACGGGGGCTCGGAGAGCTTCAGCAGCGTGGGCGAGGCGGGCCGGCAGGCCTTCAACGAATTTGTCCGGTCCGGCGGCAGCGGCTGCGACGCCGCCGTCGATTTCGACGCTGCCGTCCGCGATCCCACCGCTCCGGCCCGGTGGGACGCCCGCTACGACCAGGGCGACCATCTGCACCCCAACAACGCCGGCATGGAGGCGCTCACCACGGCGATCGGGCTCGACCAGTTGGCTTGACCAACGCACTGGCCCGGGCGAGTCGCCCGGGCCAGTCTCAGCTGTGCGTGGTCCTCGGATCAGCAGACCTGGGCGGAGGAGATCCGGTCGTTCCACCCGTCAGCGGTCAGGTTGGACTTGTATTGGTACGCGCCCATCCGGAAGCTGTCACCGCCGAATCCCACGTGATCGAAGAAGCACCAGGAAACGCCGTTGGTGGCGATGCTGGAGATCTTGTCGTTCAGTCCCATGACGCCGAAATCGCGGACCTCCGTGGTCGCGAAAATGTTTTTGTAGATACCCAGCCGGTTGGCGTCGGAATAAACCTCCAAGTTACGAGCATCCGGCATGGCGGAAGCGGGACTCGCCATCAGTAGCGCCCCTCCCATGACGGTTGCGGCGACAACGAGACGACCGATTCTTCCGAAACGCATGAGCATACCTCCCGAGACGCCGATGGGCGCGGGTCGACCACGCCAAGCAGCGGAATGATGAATACCGGCCGCAACGACGGACCGGGCAAAGACATCTAACGGGGTCTCCCGGTCGAGCGGCAACTTGGATCCGTGTGTTCTATTCGATACCAAGAAGGAGCCGCTTGTCGTGACTGGTCGGAGCACGTTCGTACGCTATGAGCGCCGGCCCTCCGGGTTAATATTCTATTTCGCGTTGAACGCCTCGCCGTTGCCTGCGTCCCGGTGGCCGGCGGGCTGAAGAGTCCTCCGCGGAGGCCGTTTTGCTCGCTGACCCGAGAATCAGCCCGAGCCGTGTCGCAGTGGGCATGGAACTTTTTCCAGGCAGCCAACACCGCGTCGTCTCAACTGCTCAATTTCTGGAGCTTCCGGCTGGTTACGGCCAGGATCAGCGCACCGGCTACGGGGTGTAGCACTACCGCGGCGGCGTCCACCCCGGGGCGCGGGCCGCTGCGGAGCCTCGATGCGCCGCAGCGGCCTCGCGTATGGGGCGACCTCAGGGCAGGCGGATGCCGACGATCTTGAAACTGGCGGCGGGATTGCCGATGTTGGCGAGGTTGTCACCGAGGTTGGCGTCGACGACGTACAGCCGAGACCGGAAGACATCCGCCGTGCTGGCGAAGGCCGCACCCGGCACCTCGGTGATGCCGACGATCCGTCCGGCCGTCCCGCTCTTCGAAAGCTCGACCTTCACCACACCGTCATGGGTGACGACGTACAGGGTCCGTCCGAGCAGGACCAGACCGTCGGCGGAGGCCAGAGTTCCCTCGAGGTCGATCCGCCTGGCTGCGGCTGTTCCGTGTGAGGTGGCGGGGACGAGATAGAGCGCGGCGCCGCCACCCGGGGCGGTGGTCTGGTCCACGATCAGGTGCCGGCCGTCCGGGGTCGCCTCGATGCCGTTGGCGTTGATCGTACTGCCGGGCACCCAGTCACCCGTCAACGTGACCTTCCTGGGCGAACCGATCCGCCCGTCAGCCGCCACCGGAACCCGGACGAGGGCGGCGGGTGAGGCGCTGTCGGTGAACCAGACGGCATCGCGAGTCACCTTGACGTCGTTGAGGAACCCGGCCGCCGGGAACGGCACGTCGGCCAGCAACCGGCCGGACCTGGTGTCGTACACCCGGAAGGTGCTGACGACGCCCGGCAGGGGGCCGCCCGCGCCGCCGCCGGCCACCCACAGCCGGCCGAACCGGTCGACGTCCATGCCGACCGAGATGCGACCCGCGCCGGGCGGCGTCACGAATTGCTTCGAGCGGCCCGTCCGCAGGTCGACGCGGCGGATCGCGCCGTTGTAGATCGAGCCGGTGAAGGCCGTTGTCCCATGCACAGCGATGCCCTCGGGGGAGAACCCGTTCGGCAGGGGAAGCACTGACGGGTACAGCCGGTGGTGAAAGACAGCTCCGGTGGCCGGAGCCGACTCGGCCGACGCAGCCGGTGCACCGGGGAGTGCGGCTGACATCAGGACAGCGAACACGGGAGTCAGGGCTAGTCCCAGAGACCGGCGCATGGACTTTCGCACGAGGATCCTTCCTCTTGGCGGAGCATGTCGGGGCGGGCAGGGGCGCGAGAGACAGGCTCTCTCAACATCGATGCAGACCCATGACTGAGCTGAAAATTCAGCATAGGACGAGTGATGAAATTTCAACAGAACAGGAGACGGAGCCGACACTGATGAACCTTCGCGCCGGACGCGAGCCGAGAAGCCTAGAGGCTGAGCTACCGTCCATCGCTGGCCCGACCCACTCGCGCGCCGGCTGGCCAGCGCCGGTCGCGCGGTCGGGTTGCTCAACGCCGAGACGAGCAGCAAATCGCTGCTCAACGAAGGGGTGGGCCCGAGCGGCCACAACCGCCTCGACCGCGACATGCCGACCCCGATCGGCGTCCGCTGGATAATCGTGGCCGACTTCGTCCGATCCCCGTCGTCCAGGGCGGCGGCGTCGAAATCGACGACGCGCTCACGTGGGCCGCCATCGCCGAGGGGCACCCAGGTAGTACGGGGAGCGCCTCCCGCCCGGGGCGGGAGGCGCTCGTAACAACGTCCGGGTTCAGTCGGCGAGCGTCCAGCGGCCCTGCTTCACCGTCAGGATCCCGAGGGCGGCCGGCTGCAGGCCCGAGTGCTCCTCGGCGCTGAACCGCAGCGGTCCGCTGACGCCGTCGAACTGCCCCTTCTCGAGCTCGTCCCGGAGTTTCGGCCCGTTGGCGTCGCCGCCGGCCCGGCCCACCGCGTCGGCGATCGACTGCAGGGCGTCGGCAGCGAAGGAGGCGAAGCCGGAGTAGTCGCCATTGGCCTTCCGGTAGTCCTCGACCCAGGCCTTGCGCGCCTTCCCGGCCGGCGTGCCGGTGTCGATGTCCTCGGTGGCCAGCACCTTGGGGAACACCATGTTGGTGCCCTCGGCGGCCGCTCCGGCCCCCTTGATGAACAGCTCGGCCCCGGCCCCGGCATCCAGGTAGATCGGGCCCGGGTACCGGGCGTCCCGCAGCGCCTTGACCACGGTGCCGGCCGCCGGTGAGACAGCCCACACGACGACGGCCTCGGGCTTGCCGGCGAGGACCTTCGAGACCTGGACCGTCATGCTCGTGTCGGCTTGACCGAACTGCTCGGCGGCCACGATGCGGATCCCGGCCTTCCCGGCCGCCTCGGTGACCGAACTCTGCCCGTCCTGACCGTAGACGTTGTTGACCGAGATGAGCCCGACCCGGCCGACGTTCTTGCGCTTCAGCTCGGCCACGATGACGTCGGCGTCCTGCGCGGGGTTGGGCGAGATCTTGAACACGTACGCCCGCTCGGCGACCGGCGTGGTCAGGGCGCTGGCCGAGGCCAGCGCGATGGCGGGCACCTTGTTCTCGGTGATGGCGGGGACGGCGGCCAGACCGCAGGCGCTGCACGCACCGACGATCAGAGCGTCCGCCTTCTCGTTCTTGATGAGCGCGTTGACATTGGTGACCGACGTGTTGTTGTCCGTCCGGTTGTCGCGCACCACCAACTTGATCCGGCGGCCGCCGAGCGTGCCCGACTGGTTGAGCTGGGCGGCCTTGAGTTCGAGGGCCTTCTGGTAGGCCGTGCCGATCGAGGCAGTCGGCCCGGACAGCTCCAAGCTGGCACCGACGACGATCTCCTCGCCCGAGCCGGCCGGGGTCTCGTCAGCCGCACAGCCCGCCGCCGCGGCCAGGGTGGCCGCGGTCAGAGCGAGCGGCAGGAGGCCACGTAGTCGCACTTGAGTTTCTCCTAATGGTGTTGTTTGCCCGGGGCAGGATGAGCCCCGAGATAGGCCGAGCGCACGCGCGCGTCGTCGCGCAGCGTCGCGGTCGGCCCGGCGGTGATGATGTGCCCGCGGTCCAGCAGATAGCCGCGGTCCGCGAGCCGGAAGGCGACCGCTGCGTCCTGTTCGACGAGCAGGACACCGGCTTCGGCGCCGGCCAGGCCGGTGATGATGTCGCCGACCTCGGCGACGATGCGCGGGGCGAGCCCGAGGGAGGGTTCGTCGAGCAGAATGACCGACGGCGCGGACATCAGCGCCCGTCCGATCGCCAGCATCTGCTGCTCGCCGCCGGACAACGTGCCGGCCGGTTGACCACGACGCTCAGCCAGCCGGGGGAAGCGGTCGTAGGTGTCGGCCAGGCCGGCCGCGATCGCCTTGCGGGCGCGGCCATACCCACCGAGCAACAGGTTGTCGTGCACGGACATCGGGGCGAACACACGACGCCCCTCAGGCACCAGGGCCACACCGGCCCGGGTCCGCCACGGCACTGGGCGGCCGCTGATGTCCTGACCACGCAGCAGCACCCGGCCACCGGTGGGACGAACCAGGCCGGCCACCGTCTTGAGCAGCGTCGACTTGCCGGCGCCATTGCGGCCGATGAGACAGACCACCTCGCCCGCGCGCACGGTGAGGCTGACGCCGTGCAGCGCCACGATCCGTCCGTACCCGGCGACCAGCCCGGACAGCTCCAGCAGGTCAGTCCCGGACATCGTCGTCCCCCAGATAGGCCTGCCGCACCTCGGGGTCGGACGCCACCTCGGCCGGGGTGCCGTCGGCCAGCAGCCGGCCGCGGTCGAGCACCAGGACGCGATCGCTGATCCGCAGGACGCTGGGCACGTCGTGCTCGACCAGCAGCAGCGTGGTGCCGCCGTCGCGCAGCCGGCCGAACAGGGTCATGAGTTCGTCGCTCTCGCTGCCGGCCAGCCCGGCGAGCGGCTCGTCCAGCAGCACGACGCGCGGGTCGAGGGCCAGCGCGCGGGCCAGCTCGAGGCGGCGCTGCTCACCGTAGGCCAGCTCGGCCGGGTGGCGGGACTCCGTGCCGGTCAGACCGACCTCGGCGAGCAGGGTGAGCGCCCGCTGCCGGCCGTGACGCCGGGCCCCGTACGGCACCAGCAGGTGCTCCAGCACGGTGAGCGAGCCGAACAGGCGCAGATTCTGGAAGGTCCGGGTCAGCCCGGCGCGAGCGATCAGGTGCGGGGGCAGCCCGGTCAGGTCGTGACCGTCGAGCAAAGCTCGGCCCCGGGCTGGGCGGACGACTCCGGACAGGACGTTGACGAAGGTGGTCTTGCCGGCGCCGTTGGCGCCGATCAGCCCGACCACGCCGCCGCTGTCGTGGCGCAGGCTCACCCCGTCGAGCGCCGTCACACCACCGAAGCGCACCGTGAGGTCCTGGACCTCGAACACCGCCGGGTTCATCGCGCTCCCCCGGCGCGCCGACGCAGGGCCGCGGGCAGACCGGCCAGGCCTCTCGGCAGCAGCAACAGGCTGAGGGCGAGCACCACGCCGTACGCGGTGAGCTCAGCCCCCGCCTCCGAGCCGGGCAGGCGTCCCCGCACCACCTCGGCCAGGGTGACCACGGTGAACGCGCCCAGCGGGGCGCCCCAGACGCTCTCCCGGCCGCCGACGGTGACGATGATGAGCAGCTGCACCGAGTTGAGCAGGCCCAGCATGCTGGGATCCACATAGCGGAACCAGTGGGCGTAGCCGCTGCCCGCGACCGACGCCAGCACCGCGGACACGACGAAGGCGGTGCGCCGCAGGGCGGAGATGTCGATGCCGGCGGCGGCCGCGGCGATCGGACTGTCGCCCGCCGCCGTGAGCGCCGAACCCACATGCGATCGGAGCAGCAGGTGGACGGTGACCGTGGCGATCAGCAGCAGGGCGGCATAGAGCCAGTAGATCGACAGGTCGGTGGTCAGACTCACGCCGAAGATGTGGAAGGGAGGCACACCACTGAGGCCGGCGTTGCGGCCGGTCGCCGGAAGCTCGTTCACCAGCGCGGCCAGAGCCAGGCCGAAGGCGAGGGTCGCCAGCGACAGATAGTGCCCCTGAGCCCGGAAGATGACGGTACCCAGGCTCCAGGCCACCGCTGCGGCGAGGACACTGCCGGCCAGCAGGCCCCACCACGGATCCACCTGGTAGCGCGTACTGAGAATCGCCGAGGTGTAACCGCCGATCCCGTAGAACGCCGCCTGCCCGATGGAGACCTGCCGCGCCAGGCCGGTCAGCGGCACGAGACCGAGCGCACCGATCGCGAGCAGAACCATCAGCACCGCGGTCGCCAGCGTGTAGAACGGCACCCGGGTGAAGACGGCCGGCACCGTCGACAGCACCGCGACGAGAACCACGTATCCGGCGACCGGCCGGAGCCGGGCAGTCACACGCGCTCCCGTACGGCTGCGACCAGCAGGCCACCCGGGCGCACCAGCAACACGACGACGAGCAGGCCGTACACGATCGCGTCGCGGTAGCCGCTGCTCACCAGCCCGGTCACGACGGCTTCGACCACACCCACCACCAGGCCGCCGGCGATCGCGCCCAGCGGAGACGTCAGTCCGCCGAGCACAGCCGCCGTGAAGCCCTTGAGCCCCAGAGGCACCCCGGCCGTGGCGTCCGGCGGCTGAATGGGCGCGAGCACGATGCCGCCGATGCCGGCGAGCACCGCCGCCAGCAGCAGAGCGATCAGTCCCATCCGCAGCGGTGCGATGCCCATCAACCGGGCGGTCTGCCGGTCGGCGGCCACCGCCCGCATGGCCCGGCCCGTCTGTGATCGGGAGAGCAGCGCCCAGACGGCCGCCGCAGCCGCGACGGCGGCCGCCGCACACCACAAATATTGAGCGGAGATGCTCACGCCGAACGCCTGGAACTGATGATCGCCGCCGAACGGGGCGGCGAAATGCGGGCCGGTTCGGCGGGCGCCGACATCGCGCTGGAGCTGTCCGCGACGCACGAGGTCTGGCTGGCCGGGAAAGCACCGGGCACGTGCCCATCAGCCTGCTGCGCAGCGGGGCGGTGCGCCGCCTCTTCTACGACCGCCGGATACCGCCCGGCCCTCTGGGCCGGCTGATCCGGGCCCGGCTGGCCCGGCGGGCGGGCCCCCTGATCCGGCAGACCGAGTCCTTGTTGCGCCGGGCGGGCGTGCGGCGGGCGCCTCGGGTGGCCGGCATCCGGGACGGACGTCCGCAGCTGGCCGACGGCCGCGCGCCCGTCGTGAACGCCGTCGTCTGGTGCACCGGGTTCCGGCCCGCATACGGGTGGATGGACCCCGCGCCCTGGGACAGGACGGGTGGCCCGCACACCTACGTGGCGTCTCGAACACGCTGCCCGGCCTCGGGTACGTCGGGCTGCCCCAGCAGAACACCGTCGGATCGGGCCTTCTCGGTTCCATGTCGAGCGATGCGGCCCACGTGGTGTCCCGGTTGAGCTGCGTCGGGTAGCCGCTCAGCGGAGCTCGGGGCCGCCCGCCCTGGTCTGAAGCATCGTCCGACGGCCCGCACGACGGCTGGACGGCGTTACCTGTGCTGGCCGGCTTCGGGGCGGCAGTCGCGGACGTCATGGCGACGGCGCCGAGAGCGGCGGAGAGCCGGCTGGCCGGCTCGCGCCCTCTCTCGGCGCCGTCGAGGTGGCGCGGGAACTCGCCTTCGCCGATCTGCTGGCTACGGCTTCGCGCCCCCGGGACTGATTTCGGGACAGTGGTGAAGCGACTCAGTCCGGGAAGCCGCGGAAGACCCCGTCCGACGAGGCTGCGGCCGTTTCGGCGAATTCCTCGAAGCCCATGTTGCCCGTGCCGAGGTTCACGCTGATCTCGTGGGTCTCCCGGGGAAGACACCGGAACTCACGCCCGAACTCCGTGGTCTCGTCGAACATCTCGTCGTCGGGCGACATGGCGCTGACGATCAGCACCGGGTGCTCCTTGTCGGACATCGTCCGCTCGTCGGCCATCATCACCACGTCCAGGTACTCCGCCAAGTACGAGTGTTCGTTGACGACGGCCAGGACCTCGTCGGGGCTCGCCCCGGCCCAGGCCGGGTCGTCGACGAGGACGTTGATGATCGTGAAGTCATCATCGGCGTCCTCCGGCCTCTCTTCCAGATCCTCGACGGTGGCCTGCCATCCGGCCTCGTCGGAGAAGTCCGTCCGGACGACGACGTTGGCGAACTTCTCGACTGCTTCTTCGATACCCTCGGGAAAAGCTCTCACGACGCTTCAAACGCACAGGTCCCGGGTTTGTTCATCGGGTGCCGGCGGGCCGGATGAACAAACGGCGGCCCGGATTCGTCTCCAGGAGTACGGGAGTGGCCGCTCGGCCCCTACCTACCGCATCAAGGGAGACAACCTGTGCAAAAAGACATCGATCGGCGCACTGTCCTGAATGGACTCGCTGCTACCACGGCGGCGGCGGCCGGGGTGATCGGCGCGGCCCGACCGGCCCAGGCCACGCCGGCCGCGGCCGCCACCCCGGAGAGGCTGAAGGGCTACACCGTTCCGCTCAGCGCGCGGGGCGTGGCCAACCTGGCCCCCAAACCGCCGTGGCACTACGTCGCTGATGCCCTCGGGGTCGAGTTCTGGACCTCCCCCGCCGCCGCGTCGGCCGCCCTGCCGACCGGTCTCGATCCGGATCCCACTCAGCCCGGCCACGGGTTCGCGATGTGCGTCGAATGGCAGTTCGCCGCCGCCCCGGCCGACTGGCTCGATCCCACCTACAGCCAGTACTCGGAGTTCCTGATCTTCCTGGAGGCCAGCTACCAGGGCCGCCCGGTCACCTGGTGCCCGTTCATCTATGTCGACAACGACAACTCACTGGCTCGCGGGTGGGTGCAGGGTTTCCCGAAGAAGCTCGGCCAGATCCGCCAGACGCGAGCGTACTCGGTGGCGAGCCAGGCCGCTCCGGTACTCGGCCCCGGCGGCCGGTTCGGCGGCAGCCTGTCGGCCGGTGGCCGCCGAATCGCGGAGATGGACGTCACGCTGAAGGAACGCACCACCGGCCTGCCCGCGCTGACCCGGCCCCTGGTCAACCTGCGGCACTTCCCGCGGCTCACCACCGGCCAGCACGACCAGCCCGCGGTCCACGAGCTCACCCAGTCCGTGCTCACCAGCCTCAAGATCGACAACGCCTGGATCGGCTCGGGTGACCTGCGGTTCCTGCCGTCACCCCGCGAGGAGATCGCCGACCTGGCCATCCAGCGCGTCGGCGTCGGCTTCCGCGGCTCGCTGTCCTACACGGTGCAGGATCTGACCGTTCTCGACTGACAGAGATGATGTTGGTGAGCCGGCCGCACCTGGGGGCGGCCGGCGATCACCAGCCTGCCCCCGGTGGCGCCGTGACCCGGGTCGCGGTCACCGGCGCGGGCCAGACGCAGCCCCGGCTGAACCGCGGAAGCTGGTCCAGCTCGTTGACCACGGGCAGGACTGCCGGGGATCGCGCCATCGGCCATGGCCATCCCACCGCACCGCCAGCTCATCGGCGGGGACGACGTCCGCGAGGTGAGTCAGTTCGGCCAGTACCGCCCGCTCGTAGCTCGGCTCGACGCGCAGAGGAACACTTCCGGTGAGATGCGCTCCCTGGTTTCTTCCGGTCGCACTCGTCGATGCGCACATGCTGCCTCCTCGAACATTTCCGGCCAGTTTGACCAACACGACCGGAAGCCCGGGCCGCACCGGATGCGCGGCAGGCCCGGGCTCAGCAAGAACTGCCTGGTCAATCTGTACCGGCGACTACTTGCACAGAGCCTTGCGCACCGCGGGCAGGTACGCGTCGCGGTATCCCTCAGCCGTCGGGTGGAACGGTGCCAGCGCGGCCGGACCGCTCATCCACGGCGCCGAGCCGCACAGACCGTGCCCGGCGAAGCGCTTCTGCACATCCGCGAAGCGAACGTTGTTGCGCTCAGCCCGGCGCTGGATCTGGGCGTTGAGCCCATCTACGGCGTCGTTGAGACCGTGCCGCTTGGCCAAGCTGGCCGGCGGCACCTCCGCGCACTCCGGCGTGGTCTCGAAGAATCGCGCGTACCCGGTCACGACAACTTCCGCAAACGGGGCCCGCTGGCGGATCGCCCGGAACACCGCGTCCAGCCGGCCCGGCAGCGTCTGTGCGGTGAACTTCTTCGCTTCGTCCACCACGACTGCACAATCAGCGTCGGTGCCCTGCATACAGGTTCCGATGCCGTTGAAGCCGAGGTCGTTGCCGCCGATGGTCACCGTCACGACACGGGTCCTGCGGTCCACGTTGCCGAGCTGAGTGCTGAGCAGGTCAGCGGTGGTCGCCCCGCTGCACGCGTCGTACCGCAGCTCATTCCGCGGTTTCTCTGCGGCCAGCAGAACCGGGTAACCGCCGCTGCCCCGCAGGCACGTCGGGTCGGTGTACGGCGGTGCGCCGACGCCGGCCGCGTACGAGTCACCCAGAGCGACGTAGGTCCCGGCCGGCGCCGCCGCTTGGGCCGCACCCGGGGCCAGCGCCGCAACAGCGACCGCCGCTACAGCAACCGCGAACAACTTCTTCTGCATTACTGAAGTCCCTCCTACGGTCCGAGTCAGACCGCTCTTCTCCCTCCTAACGGCGTCAGTGACGTCGTGTTCGAACTGTTGACCGGGAAAGTAACCACAACTGGGGCGTGACGATTGCGGATCGCTGATGATCTGGGCGTCAACCGCGAGACCCCGGCGCAGTTGGGTCCGGCTCGATGACCAGTGACGCGGTGAGGTACTCGAACGGGGACCCGGCCGGTACGGCCCAGAGGAAGAGAGCGCCGAGCTGCGCCGGCGGTTCCAGGAGCTGGAGAAGAGCGCGACCTCTTGACGGAGCATGCCGGGGCGGCAGGGGGCGAGAAGCGAGCTTCTCGACATCGATGTATACCCATGACTAAGCTGAAAATTCAGCATAAGCTGAGTGATGAAGTTTTCAACCGACAGGAGACGGAACCGGCACTGATGAACCTTCGCGCCGTACAGGAGCCGAGAAGCCGGGGGGCCGAGCTACTGTCCACACAGGACGAACGGTAGCGCCCAGACAGCCGTAGCTCTGTCCGGGGCGGTCAGCGTCAGACAGTAGGATGGAGAGTTTCGCTAGGCTCTGCGTCAGGCCTCACTGCTGATCAGCACGGTGTCGCAGATGCCCAGCAAAGATGCGGATCTTCGGTTTTCCGCTGAGGCTGCAGGGAGTGTTGCTTTCGTGGTTGCAGGCGATGGCGAAGCCATCTCGATCTCGTTCAGCGTGCTCGGTCCGGTGCAGGTCCGATGGCAGGGTCGTGAGCTCAACCTGGGTCCTCGGCAACAGCGGCTCATCCTGGCCTTGTTGCTGGCCGCGGCGGGTCGGCCGGTCAGCCTGAGCAGCATCGTCGAGGTCCTGTGGGGCCAGGACCCACCCTCGAGCGCGGTGAACGTCGTCCACCGCTACATCGGCGCCCTGCGCCGCCTGCTCGAGCCGGGCCTGCCGGCCCGTTCGGCCGGCCGTTGGCTTCGGGGCGACGCCAGCGGCTACCGGATGATGCTCCAGGCCGATCAGCTCGACCTGCTCAGCATGCGGGCGCGGGCCGCCCAGGCGCGATCGGCGGCGGAGTCCGGACACGAGGCCGAGGCTTTGTCGCTGTTCCAGGACGCGCTCGCCCTCTGGCGAGGCCCCTGCGCGGGCGCGAGCGAACTCGGAGCGTCCGAACACCTGGCCTTCACCACCATCGACCACGAGTGCGCCGACTTGGCTCGCGCAGCGGCCGACCTCGGACTTCGACAGAACAACATCAAGGGCGTGCTACCCGTGCTGCGTCGCATGGCGGAGCTGCGGCCCTGGGATGAGGCGCTGCAAGCACGACTGCTTCTCGCCCTGTCCGCCGACGGCCACCAGGCCGCGGCGATCATGCTGTACCAGGATGTGCGCCACCGGCTCGCCGAGGACTTCGGCGTGGATCCGGGCGACGAGTTCAAAACGGCCTACCAGCTCGTGCTCCGAGCGAACGACACCCCTTCCGTAGCGCTGGACAAGACCACCGATCCAGTACGGACCAGCCCCGCCGGACCGGGCCCGAAGCCGTGGACGGCTGACGTGCCGCCTGCTCAGCTCCCAGCCGACCTCCCCCACTTCACCGGGCGCGACGAGGCCTGGAACCAGGCCCTCAACCTCATCGATCAGGAGGTCACGGCTCACGAAGCCTCCCCGGTGCTGTCGATCGACGGTATGCCCGGCATCGGCAAAACCACCCTGGCCATCCACCTGGCCCACCAACTCGCCCCCCACTACCCCGACGGCCAGCTCTACGTCGACCTGCACGGCTTCGACCCCGAACCCTCAATCATGCCACCGGCCGAAGCCCTCCAAGGCTTCCTCAACGCCCTCGGCATCCCCGACTCCGACATCCCCGCCACCGACTTCGCCCGCGCCGGCCTCTACCGCTCCGTCCTGGCCCGCCGACGCATCCTCATCGTGATCGACAACGCCCGCAGCGCCGACCAAGTACGCCCCCTGATACCCGGCACACCCGGCTGCCTCGTCCTGATCACCAGCCGGCTACGCCTCACCGCCCTGGCCACCACCCACAACGCCCACCTCCTCACCCTCGACGTACTGCCCCTCGACGAAGCCCGCAACTTCCTCACCACCCGGATCGGCGCCACCCGCACCACAGCCGACCCCACCGCCGTCGACGAAATCATCAAACGCTGCGGCCGCCTCCCCCTCGCCCTGGCCATCGTCGCCGGACGCGCACAGACCCACCCCGACCATCAACTCAGCGACATCGCCCACGAACTGCGCACCACCCACGGAAGCCTCGACGGATTCCTCGGCGACGACCTGGACAACAACATCCGAGCCGTCTTCTCCTGGTCATACCGACTACTCAGCCCCGACGCCGCCCGCCTCTTCCGACTCCTCGCCCTCCAAATCGGACCCGACCTCACCATCCCCGCCATCGCCAGCCTCACCGCAACCCCACCCCACCAAGCCCGACAACTCACCGGCGAACTCATACGCACCGGCCTACTCTCCGAACACACACCAAACCGATTCACCACCCACGACCTCACCCGCGCCTACGCCCAAGAACTAGTCAACCAACACGAAAACCAACACAACCGCCAACAGGCCACCCACCGCCTCACCGACCACTACCAACGAACCGCCTACGAAGCCAACCTCAGACTGAGCCCCGCTGTCGGCATCGACCCACCCGAGGTGACCGGCGCGGTCGTCGTCACGGAGGTAGACACTCCTACGGCGGCCACGGCGTGGTTCACCGCGAACTGGCCGGCGCTCAAGGCTGTGGTCCAGCACAAGCTCGACGAGGGCGACGCCACTGCGGCGTGGCAGCTGGTCCTCAGCCTGATGGAGTTCTGTCAGAGCGAAGACTCGGCGCACGATTGGGCCGCCCTGACTCGCGCGTGTCTGCATACGGCCGCCCGGGCCGGCGACGAATTCGGCCGTGCCCACATGTCGCGTGGCCTGGCCGGCGCCCTGCACCTACTGGGCGACCTTGACGCCGCCGAGCGTCACCTGGACGAAGCTCTGGAGCTGTTCAGCCAGCTCGGATGTCTGGCGGAGCAGTCGGTGGCGTACCGCAATCGTGGAATGATCAGCCTCGCCCGGAAGGACTACCCCACCACCATCACGTACCTGGAACGTGCCCTGCGTATGGCGAAGCGGATCGAGAACCCAGAAGAGCAGGTGCGCGACTCGCTCCTGCTGGGCTCGGTCTACACCGAGATGGACCAGCTCGACAAGGCGTTCGAGCTGCTTCATCAGGGGCTGCTGATCGCCCTGGAAAACGACGATCTCAAGGGTCTGGCCGGATGCCACTGGGTGCTGGCCGAGTATCACCACGCCGCCGGAGACCCCGTTGCTTCACTGGCCGAATGGAGGCTGGCATTCGAGAACTTCCGGCGCGTCGGATCCCTGAGCAACGCCGTCGCCTGCCTCATCAGCGTCGGCGACACCGCCTTGGCGTTGGGCGATCGGGCCGGCGCCCGGGCAGCCTGGCAGGAAGGACTCGACCTGCTTGACCTACTCGACCGGCGACGCCTGCCGCAGACAGCCGTCGTGGAGGCCCGGTTGGCCGGTCTGGACCGGTAGCCGTACCTCATCGAAGCTCGAGATCAGCCACCTCCGCGAACCCCTGATCGAGCTGCACGTGGGACGAGGCGACGCCCTCATTCCACTGCGGCAGGCGTGACTCGAGCTCGGCCCGCGCCCCACTCTCGGCGTCGACATAGAAGTGCAGCGTGCGCTCGCCCTTGAAGGTGGTGTGCGCGACCATTACGCCGTCGCCCTCGACGGCCGCGCACAACCCATCCGTGAACTGAGTCAGCGCGGCCGAGGATTCACCGAGTGGCAGATTTTCGCTGTCGTACTGCTGGTAGGGAAGCCGAACCGCGACGTACAGGTCGAACCGGGGCCAGCGCACCGAACGCAGCGGCGGCGCGGCGGTGACCAGCGCGGCCGCGCCGCCCCACTCCGTCCGGCGGTGCTCCCAGTGGTCGAAGCTTTCGGCCCGGGCTCGGACGGCCTCGCTGAGCTCGACCGGCGTGCGGGGATCGGCCGGCTCGACCCCGCTCCAGGTGATGTCGTCAATCCAGATGTCAACGTCGTCCTCACCGAGGGCCAGTTCGATCAGGTTGTATGCGACGTCTTCCTGGACCTTGTCCGGCAGGCTCGAGAAGGCCGGGTGGTGGACGACGACGTCGCTCAGCCGGCCCTCCTCCTTGGCGGTGAGCCCGAACCGTACGGCAGTCAGGTCGAAGGTGTGTCCCCGGAACTCCCGGCTGGACTCGAAGGCTGCGAGTTCGGCGACAACGCGGACGCACCGATAGGACCACGTCTCGTCGGGCTCGGGAGCGGCCGCCAACCATCGCTCCGCCACCCCCCGGCAGGTGTCCGGCCAGTTGGGCGTGACGATCAGTACATACGCCGAGGTGGTGCCCGGAACGATATGGCAGTCCAGATCGGCGTCAACGACCCGGGCCCGGCAAGCGACGTCCTGGACCGCGTGGGTCACCCGACCGGCGCCGGCCGTTCGTGCCACGTCGTCACGGGCGGATGCCCACCATTGCCAGAACTCGGCGATCGTCTCGGCTTCCGGCTTCGGTTTCCTACGGAACAGCTTCAGAACCATGGCTACGCAGCGTAATCCGCGTCGCGTCCAGCGTCCGCGTAGAGAGCTGGTTGCCTGCGCAACAAAAATCGACCTCAGTCGATATCGACAAGATAAAGCACGATCGATTGGCGGGAAGAAGCCGAGTGCCTGACTTTCATCGGCGACGTCCACCTCGAGCTCGGCCGGTTCGACGAGGCGCTCAGCCGCTTCGACCAAGCCTTGCAGATCACTCAGGAGCACGACGACTCGTTCCTGTACGGTCTCCACGATTGGTCGATGGCCGACTACTACGAAGCCACCGGCGATCTGATTGCCTCGCTGTCCCGGCGACAGCGGGCGCTCGACTCCCTCCAGCAACTCGGGTGGCTCGTGAGCGTCATCGACACCCAGATCGCTCTGGGCGACACCGCCTTGGCCCTGGGCGATCGGGCACAGGCCCAGGCAGCCTGGCACGAGGCGCTGCGGCTGATCGGCCAGCGCCGCCTGCCCCAGACCGCCCAGGCGCAGACCCGGCTGGCCCGCCTCGATCAGGAGGTCGAACTCGACGCAGCGCGATCGTGATCAGACCGTGGCCGCCATATGCCCCTGACCGCCGCGCCGACCGTCCCAGCAAGTCCGTTCCGGCTCGGCCCGTCCAACCTGCACAACCCGGCACCGGCACAGGTCATGCCTGTGCGTGAGATCTCCGCGCCCCGTGCGAATGAACTTCTCAGGCTTCCAGGCGTCATGCAGGGAGGACCGTACGCCGACCAAGGGAGGCCGAGAAGTGGATCTCGCGCAGTTGTTACTCGAACCCTCACGGCTGGCGACCGAAAGCCTGGCCCAACGGCATGGTGAGAACATCGCCGCGCCCTGACCGAACGAACGACGGCCTCCTGGGATGAGGCGGCTCCGCACCGGACCGCGTCCGAAGCTCGGCTGTCTCCGCTCGATCTGGCCGAACTTCTCGGGTTGTCGCGACCTACGACGATCCAGCACCGATCTGTGCGGCTGAGCACCTCACGGGGAACGGTGGGCGTTGCTTACTCCGCAGTCGTCCTCGACCGGCTCAACGAGCAGGAGCGTGAGCGGCTGACGAAAACCGCCGAATCGCTCGGCCGCATTCTGCAGCCGGGCGGCTTGCGCCGGAAGACCCTTTCGCTCCACCTTCACGACCACGCCGCTCCGGATTTCATCAAGACCCGGACGCTGTTGTGCCGCGGAGGGGTCGCCTTGGCCTACGTGCACGAGACGCTCTCCTCGCAGCCGATGAGGAACGACGCATGTACGTCCGAAGACGCCGCGAACCGTAACGGGGTGTCATCGCGATGACCGGTCAGAACGTCGATGCGCGCCGCGCCCAGCAACGACCTCGTTATCTTCCTCCGCCCTCCGGAACGGTGGCGACAGCTGTCGTCTCCCACATGCCCGCCAGGGTTCAGCCCTATCTGCGACTGATGCGTCTGCAAGGGCCCATCGGAACCTGGCTCTTCGTGCTCCCCGGCTGGTGGGCGTTGAGCCTGGCGGCCGAGGGTTTGCCCAACCTCGGCGACTTCGTCTTGTTCGGGGTGGCCGCGCTTCTCATGCGGGGCTCGGCCTGCGCGGTCAACGACGTCGTCGACCGCAAGTTCGATGCTCAAGTCACTCGCACTGCCTCACGGCCGGTCGCCTCCGGGGCGGTGAGCGTCGCCGACGCCCTGGCCTTCGCGGTAGCTCAGGCCGTGGCGTCACTCGCGCTGTTCTGGTGGGCCAGCGCGACGGCCGCCCTCATCGTTGCTCTGTGCCTTCCCACCTACCTCGTCTATCCGTTCATGAAGAGGATCATGCCTCTTCCTCAGGCCTGGCTCGGCCTGTGTTTCAACACCCTCGTTTTCGCGGGCTGGGCGGCCGTCACCGGGACGATCGGCGCACCCGCCGTTCTCTTGTGGGCTGCCGGCGTCTTCTGGACGCTTGGCTACGACACCATCTACGGCCACCAGGACCGCGAGGACGACCGCAGGATCGGGGTCAAATCCACCTCTCTTCTGTTCGGCCGGGCTACAGCCGGGTGGGTGGCCGTGTTCTATGTTCTCGCGCTGGCCGGCCTGGTGGGCGCGGGCCTGCGGGCCGAGGTCCACTGGCCTTTCTTCGTTCTCCTGACTGTCGCCGCCGCTCACCTGATCTGGCAGGTAGCCACCCTGGACATCGACGACCCTGAGCGCTGCCGGCTGCTGTTCGTCGCCAACCGCGTCACTGGCGGCCTCATCCTGCTGGCCACCATTGCGGGACACTGGGGATGACCACCGATCGGACCGTCCACCGGTCTACCGACGCTTCCGGAATCGACCGTTCCATGTCCCCGGATTCACTCACATCCATCGAACTGGAACTCGTCGACGAGCAGGGCAACACCGTCGGCACGGCGGAGAAGATGTACGCCCATCAAGCTCCCGGCCACCTTCACCGCGCCTTCTCCGTGTTCCTCTTCGACCCCGGCCAACGGATGCTGCTGCAACGTCGAGCACTGACCAAATACCACTCGCCCGGCGTCTGGTCGAACTCATGCTGCGGTCACCCCCATGTCGGCGGGTCGCCTCTGGAGGCTGCCGGCCGTCGCGTCACCGAAGAGCTCGGAACTGACCCGGAGACCCTGACCGCGGCCGGCACGGTCCGCTACCGGCATCCGGACGAAGCCACCGGCCTCGTGGAGCACGAGTTCAACCACCTCTTCGTCGGAACGCTCAGCGCGGCCGTACGTCCGGACCCGGCCGAGGTCGCTGAGGTGGCCTTCGTCGATCCGCCAGAACTGGCCGGCCGGCTCGCCCAGGACCCGTTCTCGGCGTGGTTCCGAACCGTGCTGCTTGCGGCACAGCCCTCCATTGAGACCGTGACCGGCATCTCCTGGGAACAGCCGGCAACCGCACGACGGACGAAGGAACCCCGATGAGGCATGTTCGAGTCAACGTTGGCATCGTGGGCGCTGGTCCCGCCGGACTGGCACTGGCCAATGTGCTGCGTCAGCACGGCATCAGCACCATTGTCGTGGAGAAGGACTCACGTGAGACCGTGGAGACCACGCCTCGCGCCGGACTGATCGAGCAGCGGACGGTCACCTTCCTCGAGCGCGCCGAACTCGCCACCGGGCTGCTCACAAACGCCATGCGCACCGGCAGCTGTACCTTCATCCACCAAGGAGAAGCGTTCTCGGTTCCCTACGCCGATCTGGCGGAGGGCCGGAAGCACTACATCTATCCTCAGCAGTTTCTGGTCCGCGACCTCATCGCCATCCATGGAGGCGCCGGAGGGGACATCCTGTTCTCGCACGAAGTCACCCAGATCGACGGAGGTGACGCCACCGAGCCGGCAACGATGGTGGCCCGCTCCACGAAAGGCGCCGAATCCGTGGAGATTCGCTGCGACTTCATTGCCGCCGCGGACGGCAGCGACAGCATCGCTCATCGAGCCGTCCCGGAGTCGATCCGGATGCCCCTGCGCCACCAGCACCCATTCCGGTGGCTGGCTCTGCTCGCGGATGTCCCACCGTTCGTCCCCGAGATCGTCTACGGGATGCATCCCATCCATGGGGCCGCTCAAATGCCCCGCACGGCCACCGTCAGCCGGTTCTACTTGCAGATCCAGGCCGGGGAGACTGTCAACGACTGGAACGACGATCGTATTTGGGCGGCCCTGCGCGACGTCCTGGTGGTCAAGGGCCACCCCGTCACCACCGGCACCATCACCGAGAAGGCGATCATCGGCCGGTCGGATCACGTCTCGCGGACCATGCAGCACGGGCGGATCTTCCTGCTGGGCGATGCCGCCCACACGATCTCCCTGGCCGGCGGCAAAGGCATGAATCTCGCCGTTGCCGACGCCGAGGTCCTAGGCGCAGCGATGGCTCGCTACTACGACCGGGACGACGAGCAGCCGCTCGAGAACTACACCAGGGAGCGGCAACCAAAAATCTGGAAGGCCGTGCTCTTCTCGCACTGGCTGATCAACCTCCTGCACAGCACAGCCGGTGACGCGGCGGCGTCGGCCTTCTCGAACGAGTTGCGCCTGGCCACGATCAGGGAACTGCGCTCTCAGGGTCCTGTTGCCCGGATGTTCGCCGAGGAATACGCCGGCGAATAGGGCGCAACTGACAGCGGTGAGAACTGCGCATCCCCGATGTGAACCACCCCGGGGGTAGCGTCCTCGGCGGCCTCGGTGAGCCGTCCGCGATAGACGTTGCGCATCCGCCGGCCCACATGCACCGGGGTGATCGGCCGGACCGATTCCGGACGCATGAGATTCGCCAGCGCGGGCACGGCAGCGGTCGCCGCGTCGTAGACGAACGGAACCCGGATGACAACGAACTCGTCGTCGGCGGACTCGTGGACGAACAGAGTGGAGACCACGTCGCTGTCCTGCCGGAAGAGCATGACCGAGTACCCCGGAAGCGTTCCACTGACCGCCTGACCGCCTGACCGTCCGCGAAGGCCGCCAGCGCGTGCTCGGCCACCTGGTACTGCCTGGACGCGTACGCGATGCCCGGGTCTTCGTCGAGTCCGGGTCCTCGGCGGTCGTCCAGGAAACGCGGCCGGCCGGTGGCGTTGAGGACCAAGTCGGAGGTCACCACCCCATGGTCGGTGACCAGCGTCACCCGGCCGTTCGCGGCGTACGACACGGCACGGGCCGTCGTGGGCAGGACGTCGATCCGCAAGTCAGCCCGGACCGCGTTCCAGAAGACCGACTCGTACACGCTGCGACGAATCCCCAGGCGGACGTCCTCCGAACCGGGCGCCGGCAAGACCTGACCGCCCGCGGACCTGACCACCTCCAGCATGTCCGGCAGCTCGGCACGCAGCGCGTCGACGACCTGGGTGCGGATACCGTGCGGCTGATGAAACTGCACGACCCCGCGACGACTCCAGCGACCGGCCACCGGTCCGCGATCCCGTTCGACCACAGTGATCCGATGTCCACGGCGCGCGAGAGCGAGGGCGAGAAAGGAACCTGTCGAACCGAGACCGACGATGCTGATGTCCACAAGATCTGAAACGGGTGAGCGTCCATGTCGTTCACCGCCGCCGTCGATCAGTCGATGCCGAAGACGTCCAGCTCCAAGGCGTCGGCCTGACGGGCGACCTGGTAGCAGTGGGCAGCGAGGTGTCGCGCCGAGGCGCCGTCGAGCGGAGTGAACGACTGGGTGACAATCTCGGTGGTGCCGTTGTCCCCGGCGACCAGGGCGACGCGGCCGTAGGCGGCTGAACCGGCGAGCAGGCGTTCCGGGGTCAGCAGGGCCGACATAGGGCCGACACGCGCTTCGAGGCCGCAGAGTTCGACCCCCTCCGCGTACGGATCGGCGCCGTCGACGGCGAAGACCCGGACCACGTGCGTGCGGCCGCCGGGCAGCGGCACGGTGACCTCGTACTGCCCGTCGCCCTTCCCGTACTCGGCCCCGAGGATGTGCGCGAGGGTGCGTACGCGGTCGTGCAGGCCTTTGGTCCGTCCCCTGACCCTCGGCGGCGCCGAGCCCGGGTTGGGGGCCGGCGGGATGGGGGCATCGGTGAGCAGCCAGCGATCGATCAGGTGGTCCAGGCCGTCTTCGGCGTCGAGGAAGTCCACGGCCCGGTCGAGGGTGACCGGGCGTCCCCAACCGGTGACCAGCGGACGGCCGCCAAGAGCCGCGCGCCAGGCCGCCGCGTGCGCGCCCACGTAGCAGGCGCCGAGGACGACCAGTCGCAGGGCGGATGAGGCGGTCGCCGGGTCGAGGTCGGCCGGGCGGACCTCGTCGCCGTCGCAGCACTGCAGGTGGCCGTCCTGGCCGCCGTGCGAGCTCCAGTAGACGCCGGCGGTCCCCTCGGCGGCCACCGCTTCAAGCAGGTCACGCCGGGTGGCCTGCCGGTCGACGACGACGGTGTAGCCGGCCCGGGTGAGTACGGCGACATCGTCGTCGATGTGCGCAAGTTCAGCAGCCAGCATCTCGCGGTCACCGGCGCTCGCGGTACGGTAGCCGAACAGGAACAGGAACGTCCGTCCGTCACCGGGCCCGGCGCCGGTCGGGGCGTGCACGACCCGCTGAGCCGGGTCGTCGCCGCGGGCGTCGGCCGACCAATACTTGATGCCGGGGCGAGCGTTCACCCAGTCGGCGGGGAGACTGGTCATCAGTAGTCGTCCTTGGCAGTGTGGGCCTTCTCCAGCTCGTCGGCCAGCGACGGCAGAACCTCGAGCGGAAGAGCGAACTCGCCCGGGTCGAGCGTGGCCAGCGGCGCCTGATAACTCAGCATGTAGTCGCCCTCCGAATCCATCACAAGCGCGCCCAGGGCCAGCCGGCCGTTGTGGCGCAGCGCGACCTCCGCGCTCATCTCGGATCCCTTGCACACGGAGGTGCGGAATCCGACCCACTCCCGGTCGTACGCCTCGTAGTGGCTGACGACTATCTGTTGCGTCCGCTCGTCGTCGAACGCGACGATCAACGAAAACCAATCGTCCTCGTCGTTCGGGTCAAGCGTGAAGTTCGTCCGCGCGAACTCGCGCAGCTCGTTCCAGGTCGGCATGCGGGATTTATACCGGCCGGCACGGCGATGCGGAAATGTAGGTGCCCGGGAAACTAACGTCGCGGCGGCTCACGGTTACCGCTGCCGCATGAGCCAGCCCTTCGGCCGTCCAGCGGACCAGGAACTCCCCCAGTTCACCGGTCAGAGCCGCGACGTCCACGGGCGGCAGAATGGATCAGAGCGGGGACCAGATCCAGGACATCAGGTGGAGATGCTGCGAGAAAATGTCAGGAACGCGGGGCAACGTCAGGGAAACTGTTGTCCCTGCAACCCGAGACGAGCTTTTTGTTGCTCGGCGCAGACAGCCGGCCTCGCGCCTCGTCCCGGACAGCGCGAACCTGCGGGGTCAGTGTGGCCGCCAGAGCGCTCAGCAAGGCAAAAGCAGCGGCGATCTGTAGTCCACGTCCGAACCCACCGGTGATCGCGACAGGAGCCGGGGCACCGGTGCGACCAGATGATTCATTTGGTGGGTGGCCGCCGTGGAGGCGAGAACGAGACCGACCACGCATCCGACCTGTCCTGCGGAGCTGACGACGCCGCCGGCGGTGGCCGCCTCGTCCGGCCCGGCCTCGGCCACCGCGGAGATCTGACCGGCGGTCTGGGTGCCGATCAAACCCAGCCCGAACAGAGCCAGTCCCGGAAGCAGAGTCGTGACGTACGAGCTGCGGACGTCGGCCTGCGACACCAGCAGCAGTCCGGCCGCGCTGAGCAGCGCCGACCCGACCATCACGGACTTGATGCCGTGGCGGGCGAGGAAGCGCGACGCCGTGATCGCCCCTACCGAGCCGGTAATGCCCACGGGCAGCAGATACAGACCGGTCACGAGCGCGGTCTCACCCCGGGCCTCCTGCAGGAAGATCGAGATGAGGAACCAGAAGGCGAGCAGGGTCGCGCCGTTGCCGGCCATGTTGATCATTAAGCCGGTCATGGCCCGCGCCCGGAACAGCGACATCGGCACCAGCGGCGCCGGGGCCCGGAGTTCGACCCGGACGAAGACGACCAGCAGCAGCAGGCCGGCCTCGAGCAGCAGGAGCACCGGCAACGAGAACCACCCGAGCGCGTCGGCGCGAACGATCCCCAGCACGATGGCCAGCAGCCCGGTCGTCCCGAGCAGGGCGCCCGCGATGTCGAAGCTCCGCGGCCCCAGGACCGGCACCCTGCTTTCGGTGAGCAGCACGGGCGACAGAGCGATGACGGCCACGGCGATCGGCACGTTGACCAGAAAGACCCACCGCCAGGAAACCGTGTCGACCAGAGCGCCGCCAATGACGACACCGAATGTGGCCCCCAGCCCGGACAGCGCTCCCCAGATGCTGAGTGCGATGGTGCGGTGCCGACCGTGCGGGAACAGAGCGGTGGCCAGCCCGAAGGCGGCCGGTGACAGAAGGGCACCCCCCAGCCCTTGCACGCACCGGAAGCCGATCAGCTGCTCGGGCGTCCCGGCCACGCCGGCCAGCAGGGATGCCGACCCGAACAAGACCATGCCGACCAGGAACAGGCGACGCCGGCCCAGCAGATCTGCCAAGCGAGCACCGAGCAGCCAAAACCCTGCGAACACCAGCGCGTAGGCACTGATGACCGAGAGCAGCTCCTCCTGGCTGAGGGACAGGTCCGCGCGCAGACTCGGCAGGGCGACGTTCACGATCGTCAGGTCGAGCAGCACCATGAACTGCGCGATTGCCAACAGGGACAGCTTCATCCAGGGGTTCCGGGCCACCGCGTTCCTCCATGATCGGCGCCAGTTCATTGCTGGAGACGCACGATCCGGGCAGAGGTTCAGGAGCTTCGATCGATATCGACGCCTCCGCACCTACGAGAAGGTTCGCCGGGATGAGCTTCGGCTCGGCTCACACGTCTGCGTAGTCGGACCCTCAGCTCGCCCCGACTACCGAGGACGTGTCGATTGTGAGCATCATTCGGGAGACACCGCACCGCCGTTGGTCCGGTATCGTCACCCGCCTGCGTCAACTCAACGTGGAAGCCGTTCTGGGAACGCTGATCGACAACGGTCCGTCCACGGCGACCGAGATCGCTCAGCTCACCACCATGTCGCTGGCGACGGTCAACCGGATGCTGCAAGAACTCGTGGCGGGCGACGTGGTCAGCGAACTCCCGGGCCGGTACGGACGCCGCGGCCAACGAGCCCGGATGTACTCGCTGCGACTGGAACGTCTGACCGTCGCCGCAGTGGTTCATCAGCCGGGGTCACTCACCGTCATCCGGTCCGGCCCGCGGGCCTTCGAGCCGCCCGTCACTGTGCCGCAGGACGACCGCCCGGGCCCGGACCGGATGGCCGAGGCGCTGGGCGCGGCAGAGGTCCTTCCGGGCGACGTGACCTGCCTGGTGGCTGGGACGGTCTGGGAAGGCGACAGCGCACCGGCCGCCCAGGCCGCGAGGTTGGCAGCGGACCTGTCCGGCCGGTTCGGCTGCCCGGTCGTGGCCCAGTCCACCGTCAACCTGGCCGCGGTCGCCGAGGCGCGTCTCGGCCGAGCCCGCGGGGTCGAGGAGTTTCTCATGGTCACCGACGACGGCATGGCCCTGGTGGTCGGCGGTGAGCCGCGGCCGGGCGCCCACGGTGCAGCCGGGTCGCTGCTGACGCTGGGCAACAGTGTCCTCGACCGTTCCCGTGAACCCGCCGCCATCCCGGCGATCGTGGCAACCTGCCTGGTCACCGACCCCGAGCTCGTGGTGCTCGACGAGGGCAGGAACCAAGTTCGGTCACCGGCCGGCGAGCTTCGGGCGGCCCTCGCGGACGTCATGGCGACGGCGCCGAGAGTGGAAGAGAGCCGGTTGGGCCGGCTCGCGCCCGCGCTCGGCGCCGTCGAGGTAGCCCGGGAGCTTGCCTTCGCTGCCCTTCTGGCGGCGAACTCGGGCCCCCGGGGACTGAGCTAGGCAACAGCGGTGGTGGTCGTGGTGTGGCGTCAGTCCGAGAAGCCGCGGAAGACCCTGTCCGGCAACACGGCGGCCCATCCGGCGAACTCTTCGAACCCATGTTGCCCAGGCCGATATTTGTGCTGACAAGGTGGGTCTCCCGGGGCAGACACCGGAATCGGCGGCCGGATTCGGTCACCTCGTCGTTCGTCTCGTCGTCGGGCGAGACGGTGCTGACGATGAGCACCGGGTGCTCCTGGTCGGACATCGTCCGCTCGTCGGCCACGATCACCGCGCCCATGTACTCCGACGAATACTCGTGCTCGTATACGACGGCCAGGACCTCGTCGACGCTTGCGCCGGCCCAGGCCGGGTCCTCGACGAAGACATTGTTGACCGTGAAGTCGGGCTCGGCGTCCGCCGGTCGTTCCTCCAGCGCCTCGACGGTGGCCCGCCATCCGGCCTCGTCGGCGAAGTCCGTCCGGACGACGACGTTGGCGAACTCCTCGACTGTCCGACCACCCCCAGCGGCAGCGACCCAACCTCTCCGTTTCCCGCGCCGTCGGAGCTACCACCGACGCGGGCCGAGTTCCCGAACTGGACGGACTCGACTCGCTCCGGCTCTTGCTCGGCACAGCGGGCTGAAGCCAGCCGCCACTGGCTCCATCGGCAGAGTCAGCCGAAATTCACAGTCCGCCACTGCTCGGCACTGTCGAACCATTCGTAGCTGTGGTTTCGCATGGTGGCGTTATTCGGGCCGTTGCTGACGAGGGCCCTGGTGGTGGCGAAGCTGGTGTATTTGCGTAGGTCGTTCTTCGACCACTGGTTCCACTTCTGGTAGCGGTTGTTGCCGTTTTCGTCACAGGGGTTTGTGTATACCTTGAATTCGTTTTCGGCGTTGTCCAAGCAGCGACCCGTCGCCTTGTTTCGCAACTGGTCGCCCTTGATGTTCACCTTGTACCAGGTTTGATACATGTTTCCGAATTGGCACGGCCGCGTGTAAACATCGCCGCTCGAGTTACTGTCGAGGCATTCGCTCGTCTTCACATTCTGCATGTGGAATTCGAACGGCTCCGCTTGAGCCGGCCCCGAAAAGCTGACAATTCCGGCGGCCATGACGGTCATGGCCACGAGGGCGGTGACGACCGGCTTGAATCGCATGGATCGTTTCTCCTCTGCTCGATTCAGCAATGACCTTCACTGAACCATCGGCAGATCGGACGATCAAGCAAACATTCAACTCCCCTCCGTAGACGTGCAGCAATATGTAGTTGAATTCAAGGACGTTCCATGAACGATGCCCCGAAGCATACGTAGCGGAGAGGGCAACGCTGGTCGGAAGCCGGCAGGTTCGACCCGCGATCCCGGCGGCAGCTTCCGTGGCTACGCCGCCGTCGTCTTCGACGGCGGTCCCGGGCCAGGCTGTGCGTGCCGTCGGCTCAATGAAGTAGAACGGTCACCTTGATGAGGTCTGCCACCCCGCATGTGACCATACTGTCCACATTGAACCAGCGCTGCCCCGGGCCGTACTCGTGAGTGAGCCCATGAACAGATCGGCGGTAGCGGTGCAGATCAAATGCCCAGACGACCAGACCTCTGAACTCGGCCCTGCTTCGGGGGGTGCCGGCCCACGGCCGGGACCTTTCGCCGGTGCCGAGCCGACCGGCCTGGCAGGAACATTGTCACCCCTGATAGAGGAGTACCGGGAACGGGCGGAAAAGCTCGGGAAAATGCCCGACCACCTACTCGAAGCGTTGATCTCTGAGCAGGCGTTCCGGCTCTATTCACCACGCGATCTGGGTGGATTCGAAGCGTCGCCGGTCGACGTCCTCGCTGCATTGGAACAGATTGCGCGGATTGATGGTCCCACTGCATGGATCCTGTGGAGCCTGAATATGGGCTTCATCGCGGATCGGGCCGGCGAGGCAGTCTCGTGGGTGTGGGGTATGGGGCCGGATCCGTTGATCGCCTACTCCCGACAGGCAGGCCGGATCGAGGCGGTGGCCGGTGGATACCGCCTCTCGGGCCAGTGGGAAGCAGTTCCAGGGGCTCGCCTCGCCGACTGGTTGCTGCTGTGCGCCCACACCGATGAGGGCGACCCTCGTTTCCTTGTGATCCCTCGGGGGTCGGCGCGGACGGCCGGCAGAACCGGAAAGTTCCCGGCGTGGATGGCGTACGGCCGGGTGACGGTCGACGACGTATTCGTGCCCATCGGATTCTCGTACGCTGCGGAGGAAGCTGGACGGCTTACGCAATCGCCCTACCGGTGGCCGACGGCGGAGTTGGTCCGGTTGGGTGCCAGCGCTGTTGTGGCCGGCGTCGCCCGCAGCGCTCTCGACTTGCGCGGCCCGACGACACCGCCGGCCGATTCGGCCGCGCGGCTCGCTGCCGCCTTCGAGTCCCTGCGATCCGAGGTACGCACCGGGACCGACATTCGGGCGCTGCAAGGCGCGATGGAACGAACCCTGGAGGCGGCGCAGGCCGCTTTGAACACCGTGACCGATGTCAGTCGGGACGACCGGTCACCGGTCCACGAGGCCGCACGCCGCTTCGTTCAGATCGGCACGGCCGTTCTCGGCGCGTTGCGGGCGCCGGATGGCGACATCCGTCGCTGACACGGAGGGGCGATAAAGGCATCCCCACACCTTTATCGCCCCGGCCTCGCCGGCCCGCACGCCGGTCGCGGGTAGAATTCCACCTCGCAGTTCAGCGGGCCGTGGTCCCGCCATGCTGGTCTAACGACGGTCGGCGTCGTCGAGTGCGGCCAGCAGCTCGTCACCCATCAGCGAGATCGGCGGGGCGCCCATGGTGACCACGACGTCGCCCGGCCGGCTACGCCGCACCACCTCGGCCGGCACGTCCTCCCAGTCGGGCACGAAGATCTTGCGGTCGGCCGGCAGGTCGAGGGCCGCGGTCAGCGCCACCCCGCCCTCACCAGGCCCGCGCACCTCACCCGGCCCGAAGACCTCCATGCAGATGACCTGGTCGGCGATGGCCAGGCCCTCGGCCAGCTCGGCCTGCAGGTCGCGGGTGCGATAGACCCGGTACGGCTGGAAGACCACCAGCAGCCGGCCGTCCCCCGCCACCTCCCGCAGGGTCCGCAGCGCCGCCTCGACCGAGGTCGGGTGATAGGCGTACTCGTCGTAGACCCGCACGCCGGCCGCGATGCCCTTGTGTTCGAAGCGCCGCCGCACTCCCGGGAACGCCGCCAGCGCCTCGACGATCTTGTCGAGCGGCAGGCCGAGCCGAAATGCCGTCAGCACCGCGGCCGCGCTGTTGAGGCCCATGTGCCGGCCGGGCAGGGCCAGCCGGATCTCGCCCAGCGGCTTGCCGTCGAGCTCGGCCGAGTAACGGACGCCGCTCGCCGTCGACACCACCTCGCTGATCCGCAGGTCGGCCGACTCGGACTCGCCGTACGTGAAGACGGTTTTGCCCTTGGCCCGCAGCGCGGCGATCAGCTCTTGCGTGCCGGGGTCGTCGGCGCAGGTGACGACGAAGCCGTCCGGCGCGGCGAGCTCGGCGAACTGCAGGAAGCCGGCCTTGAGCCCGTCGAGGTCACCCCAGTTGTTGAGGTGGTCGCCCTCGATGTTGGTGATGATCGCGACGTGCGGCCGGTAGATCAGGAACGACTTGTCGCTCTCGTCGGCCTCGACCACGAAGTGCGGGCCGGTGCCGTGATGGCCGTTGGAGCCCGCCTCGCTGATCTCGCCGCCGATCACGAAGGACGGATCCTGCCCGGCGTGCTGGAAGATCACCGTCATGATCGACGTCGTGGTGGTCTTGCCGTGCGTGCCGGCCACGGCGATCGCCTGCCGGTTGGTCATCGCGGCGGCCAGCGCCTCGGAGCGGTGCAGCACCCGCAGCCCACGCCGGCGCGCCTCGGCCAGCTCGAGGTGGTCGTACGGGATGGCGGTCGAATAGACGACTGTGTCGACGCCGTCGAGGTTCTCGGCCACGTGGGACATGTGGACCGTGCCGCCGAGCGCCCGCAGCCCGGCCAGCGCCGGCCACTCGCGCAGCTCGCTGCCCGAGACCGGGACACCCCGGGTGAGCAGCAGACGGGCCAGCCCGGCCATGCCCACCCCGCCGATGCCGATGAGATGCACGTGGCCCAGATCCTCGACAGCCACATCATCTGCGGGGTTGCGGTCCACCGGCATCATTGCGCACTCTCCTCGATCTCCACGACCGCGTAGATCAGTTCCTCTTGGTCGCCCAACGCATTCCAGAACTGGTGGTAGATGTCCGCGCTCATGGTGTGGCCCGGCAAGCCCGGCCCCGCGGCATGGAAGGGAACCGCCTGCCCCGGAAAGACTTCGTCGTCGACCGCAGCCGATCGGTGCCGCACCAGCTGAGGGCTGTGCCGCCTGATCGACCTGGTGCCGGCCGGAATCAAGGCGCGATCGCCGAGCTTCTTCGACCATCCCTTGCGAAGCAGGAACACCGCGGTGGAGACTTGATCAGAAACCCTCTCAAGATCCGGTCGGACTGTCACTCCGGCAAATTCCCGAGCGCGTCCGACCACGTCCTCACACCACATCACCACGAACAATTCGGGCCGGACGTCGGACCCATCGGGGGCATTCCTGATCCCGAGGATGATTCGATTACCTCCGTAAAGCTCCCGGAAGACTGACAGCTCGGTCACTCGAGAGAGATACGGCTCGTATGCGTGGAAGGTCAATCGCTCGTCGGCGACGGTCACATCATTTCTCCTGTCGACGCGAGGATGAACTCTGCCCTGCGTCCTATTCAGACAGACGCCGGTGTCCCTCGACGGCTCATTGCCGGGCTAAGGAGTGACTGTCATCACCGTTCGGCATATGAAACATGGGCTTTCGGGCGCTCGCGGCAGCACCGCTCCCTGTTCTCCTGAGTTGAGATACACCACACGTCAGGGATGGCACCACAGGTGCGTTGTGTCGCGTCCGTGGACGGTTGAGAGTCCGTCCACGGACGCGGTGCGTCAGAGTCCAGGACTCAGCGGCCGGTCAGCTGCCGCAGGTCGGCCCGGGTGATCCCCGCTGCGTCAGTGGTCCGTTCAGCGGCGGCCTCCGGTACCGGGACTGGTTCGCACTGCCGGTCGGACCGGTTGCCACCGACCCGCCGAGGCAGAGTGCCGTCACGCAGGTAGTCGGCGATGGTGTCGTCGACGCAGGCGATCCCTTCAAGCGAGCCGGCATGGGTGGTGCCGCCGACTCCTTCGACCAGCACCGAGCCCGGGAACCGCTTGCGCACCTCCAGCGCGCCCGCGAACGGCGTGGCCGCATCATAGGTCTCGTTGATCAGCAGGATCGGCGGCGTCCTGGTCCCGTCGACCCGGACCGGGGTGCCCGGACGGGCGCCCCAGTCGCGACAGGGCGCATTGAACCATGTGTTGCCCCAGGCTGCGAACGGGTGCCGGGTGTGAATACGCCAAGCGTCCTGCTGCCACGTCCGCCAGTCGCGCGGCCATGAGGTGTCTGTGCACGAAACCGCCAGGTAGACCGCGTAGCCGTTATCGGCGTCAGGCGTGCCGGGCGGGGCGTACATGTCGAGCAGGCCACCAGCGTCCCCGCCGTTGACCCAGGCCGAGAACGCCGCTGCAACGTCAGGCCAGTAGACCACGTGGTAGGCGGCCGACAGGACAATGTCGCTGAGTTCGGCCGGACCGATCTTGCCATCGGCCGGGGTGGCCTTCAGTGTGCGCAACTCGGCGTAGTACCGGTCACGGACGGCCTTGCCGGTCGTACCCAGACGGTAGACGTCGTCGTGCTCGGCGACCCAATCGAAGAAGAAGCGGATGGTCTTGTCGAATGCGACGTTCTGGTCGAGGTTCGCGTCGTACCACACCGCGCCCGGATCGACATTCCCGTCCAAGACCATCCGGCCCACCCGCTCGGGGTGCACCGTGGCGTAGACCTGCCCGAGGTAGGTGCCGTACGAGAAGCCATAGAAGTTGATCTTCTTGGCGCCGAGCGCCCGGCGGATGCTGTCCATGTCTGCCACGGTGTCAGTGGTTTTCATATGGTCGAGCAGTGGACCGCCCGCCTTGTCACACGCCTCGGCGTATTCCTTGACCTTGCTGAGCCATGCCTTCTCGATCTGTGGGGTCGAGGGCACGTAGTCGGGCCGGTTGTAACCGGTGTAATCGACGTCGCAGGTCAGCGCCGGCCGGCTGGAGCCGACACCGCGAGGATCGAAACCGATCCAATCGTAGTTCGCGCCGACACCGCCGGGCACGAAACGACCGAGCACCGGCATGATCAGACCTGACCCGCCCGGCCCACCCGGGTTGGTGAGCATGACGCCCTGGTAGTCCTGCTCGGACGAACTGTGCCGGACCCGAGACACTGCGAGCTCGATCGTGTCACCGCCCGGACGGGCGTAGTCGAGCGGCACACGGACGAAGCCACATTCGGCGCCGATCTGCAGCAGGCGCGGATCGTCACACACGCCCCAAGTGACGGGACCCGGCGTCCCACTCCCCCGCTCCGGCGTCTGCGCCTCAGCCGCCACTGGCAGCAGAGCCACACCGAGCAGCAAGCCGGCAGCTGCCGCTACGATTTTTCTCATCTCGAACCTTTCCGATCTCGGCCGGCCGGCCGCCTCATCGAGGCATGGAATTGCACCGGCCGCTTCGTCCCTCCAGACGGGGACGAGATGTTCGGGTTCAGTGCCAGAACGGGTAATCGGGTGGGCGGAACGAACCGGTATGGGCGCTGACGGCAGCGAGATCTGCACGTCCTGCTGCGCCCTCGGTCAGTACCTGCAGCGACTGCAGCAACTCGCTGTGAAGCGACAATCGACATTGCCCGGGACACAGCCCGCGCTCCGTTGACCCGGATGGTGAGGTCGTCGCCGAAGAAGCCGCCAGCGTTGGTGCCCTGGTCGGTCACGTAGCGCAGACGCAGCTGGATCCGTTGCCCGGCGTACGCGGTCAGCGGCACCGAGATGTCGGCCCAGCTGGCCTGCTCACCACCGAGGACCGGCGCTCTCCCGCGGGAATGGCTGCCCGTTGACAGTGCCGTCGAGCGCGGTCCAGGTCCGGTTCTTCTGGCCGGCTGTCACAAGCTCGTAGTCGAGCCAGCCGAGCTACAGCTTGTTCCAGGCGCCGAGGTCACCGGCCCGGGAGCCGACCGGCTCGCCGGCGTCGCTGAGCTGGCTCTGCGACATCAGAGTCCAGATCTCGCTGTTGTCGTTCTCGGTATCTGTCGTGTCGTAGTCGTCAGGCAGGCCGAGATCGTGGGCGTATTCATGGACGAAGACGCTCACGCCGCCGTTCTCCGGCTGAACGGTGTAGTCACCGATCCAGAAGCCGGTGTCGCCGACCGGGGTCCCGCCGAGCGGGTTGCCGGTGGGGCCGGTGCTGCCGGCTTCCCGCCAGTACGCGTACCAGCGGTGCGACCAGATCGCGTCCTCGCCCTGCTGGGCGAAGCCGCTGGCCTGGTCGCTACCGGCATGCACGATCTGGAAGTGATCGAGGTAGCCGTCGGGCTCCTTGAAGTGGCCGTCGGAGTCGTAGTCGTAGCGATCCCAGGTCGACCTTGATCTGGACGTCGGTGCGACCGGCGGCCCGCTGGTCGGCGACCCACTGATTGGCCGCGTCCTTGACCAGTTCCCACATGAACTCCGAGGTGCATACGCCGTTAACATCACAGTCGCGGCCGTAGCGGGCCTCGTTGTAGCGCACCCTGACCCAGTCGCTGACCTGGCCAAATGTCGATCTTTCCCTGTCCGACGCCTCCCGCGGGCAGCAGTTCAATCCGCCTTCGATGTGCTGCTGAGCTCACCTTGTTCTCACTCCGTTACCGCGCGTTGGCATGGGGCGCATCCGGGTGTCGTCAGGCTGATTGGATGTCGGTGGTCGCCACCAGGTCGCGGCTCGCCTCGAAGTCCTCGGCCAGGGCCTTGAGCCGGTCCTGGGCGATGGCGTACGAGTCGGAGCCGAGCAGCTGGTGCAGCGGCGCCCGGCCGGATGCCGCGACCTCGATGATGGCCGCGGCCACCTTGGCCGGGTCGCCGAGCTGAGTTCCAGGCATCGCGAGGTGAGCTTCGGTCATCGCCCGGATGTCCTCGTACCCCGCGACGTGCCCCTCGGGCAGGCCCAGCGCCGGCGGACGCAGGAAGTCGGTGCGCGTGTAACCGGGCTCGATGACGTTGACCTTGATGCCGAACCCGGCGACCTCACCGGCCAGCGCGTCCGAGATACCTTCCAGGGCGTACTTGGCCGAACAGTAGAGGGCCCAGCCGGGAAGGCGGTGAGCCCCAACACGGACGAGACATTGATGATGTGACCGCGACGAGCGACCCGCATGCCCGGCAGGACCGCGCGCAGCACGTTCCAGGCTCCGAAGACCTGCACCTCGAACATTCGCCGGACCTCGCCCGCCGAGGTCTCCTCGACCGCACCCAGGAAGCCGTAGCCGGCGTTGTTGACCACCACGTCGATCCCACCGAACCGGTCCTCGGCCTGACCGACCGCGGCCGATGCCGCGGGATGTGCCGGTGACGAACCAGGTCGACATTAGGTCTCCTTGACGTTGTGGACGCACGCGACGTGCTTCTGCACGCCTTACGACGCGCCAAGTGTTCGCGGGTTCACACCGCGCACACCGGGACCGGCGTCTCGAGGAAGCCGGCTCCGGACAGGACCCGGGTGTTCGCCGGCGTCAAGGCTGCACACCCGGGGTGTCGGCTCGGCTGGTCCGCGGGCGCTGGAGGTGACGCCGCCGGACCACCAGGTGCCAGTAGATGAAGCCGGCCGTTCTCAGGAGCCGTACCGCAATCACCGCAAGAGGCGTCCGCATACCCCAGCAGACGGCCGACCGGCCCACCGGTTCGCCGGTGTGGGTGGGCAACCCCGTTTATCCCGCCGCTTCGCCCCCGCGAGGTGTGCTCAGCCGTGCGAGGTGGGCGAAGCATGAACCTCAGCCGATCCCGCACGTCCACCTGAACAGGTCGCTTCTCCGGTGCCGGAAAGCCCGACGAAGGATGGTCATGTCACACTCCACCAGTCAATCCCAGATCGAGTCGCACTACGACCTGAGCAACAGCTATTACGCGCTCTGGCTCGACGAATCCATGACCTACTCAGCCGCGCTCTGGGGAGGGACGGAGGCGGACCCAGCCGGTCTGGCCGACGCCCAGCAGGCGAAATACCACCGCCACCTCGACCTCGCCGGCGCACCCGGGATCGACGGCTCGCACCCGGACGGCTTCCGCCTGTTGGACATCGGTTGCGGCTGGGGCGGCATGATCCGGCACGCGCTGGACACCGGGCGCGTCACCGCGGCGACCGGCCTCACACTGTCGCGGGCGCAGCACAGCTACTTCGGCGCCACTCCCCGGCCGAATGGCAAAGTCCTGGTGGAGAGTTGGGAGACGCACCAGCCGGAGCAGCCCTACGATGCGATCGTGTCGATCGGGGCGTTCGAGCACTTCGTGACCGCCGACACCGCGCCCGAGAAGCGCGCCGGGGCCTACGAGTCCTACTTCCGGCGCTGCCACCGGCTCCTGCGTCCGGGCGCCTCGATGTCGCTGCAGACCATCGCGTACGACGGAGTGGCGGGGACGTCCGGGCCGGTAGGAGCCTTCGTCACCGGCGACATCTTTCCCGGCAGCACTCTGCCGAGGCTGGTCGAGATCGCGGCGGCTTGTGATGCTTACTTCTCCGTCGAGCAGGTGACCAGCCATCCCGACGACTACGCCAAGACCCTGTCGGTCTGGTCCGCACGTCTGACGGCCGCCCGTGCCCAGGCGGAGGAGATTGTCGGTCCGGACGAGTACCGCCGTTACCGCGTCTATCTCAAGGCGTGCGAGGCCACGTTTCGACGCCGGGCCGCGACTCTCTACCGGATCGGCTTCCGCCGGCGGGACGAGCCGTTGTTCCGCTGACTGTGGTCATCGGGTGAGTTCGACCGGCGGCAGGGGTTCGTCGGCGCGCGGCGTGCCCAGCCGGTCGGCCACCGCGCTGAATGCCCGCAGCACATGCTCGACATGCGGGGTGTCGTGGGCCGCGGTCACCGTGACGCGCAGCATGGCCCGCTTGGCCGCGGGTGGACCGGAGAGGTTGGTGATCACACCCGCCTCGCACAGGCCCGCCCAGAACGCACCCGCCGTCGGAACATCCGGGAAGGTCACCGGAACGATCGGCGTGGTGGACGGGCGGGTGTCGAAGCCCATGGCGCGAAGCCCGTCGTGCAGCAACCGGCCCAGACGGTGCAGTCGGTCGCGCCGCTCGGGTTCGGCCTCCAGCACGTCGAGGGCGGCCAGCGCGGCGGCAGTCGACGCCGGCGGCAGCGCCGCCGAGAAAAGCAGCGAGCGCGCGTTGTACCGCAGCTGGCGTACGTTCGCGGCCGGCCCGGCGATCACGCCACCCGTCGAACCGAGGGCCTTCGACATGGTGACGATGATCAGATCGATCCGGTCCGTCAGCCCTGCGGACTCGGTCAGCCCGGCTCCACTTCGTCCGAGGACACCGAAGTCGTGGGCGCTGTCGACGATCAGCCGGGCGCCGGACTCGTCAGCCACCTCTCGGAGAGCGCGTAGCGGCGCCACGTCACCCTCCATGGAGAACACGCCGTCGGTGACGACGAGCCGGCCCCCCGGCCCGGCGGCGGCCCGCAGTCGCTGGCGCAGATGATCAGGATCGCGGTGCCGGTACGACCGTACAGTGCCGAGCCCCATGCGCATGCCGTCGACCAGCGACGCATGGTTGCGGATGTCGCCGAAGGCCACGTCATCCCGGCCCAGGGCCGCGGACAGCGCCAGACCGGCCTGGAAACCGGTGGTGGCGAGGGCCGCGGCTTCCTGACCGAGAAACCGGGCCAGCCGGGCCTCCAGGGTCTCGTGCAGTTCGATCGTGCCGTTCAGCGCACGGGAGCCGCTCACCGAAGCCCCGTACCGGCCGATCGCCTCCACCGCGGCCGCGAGCACCCGCGGATGCCGGGACAGTCCCAGGTAGTCGTTCGAGCCGGCCATGACCACTTTCCGGCCGTCGAGCAATGCGTACCCGTCCTCGGTCCAGCCCTGAACGGCCCGGTAGAAGGCATCGACGCCCCGGGACTTCAGCACCGCCTCGATGTCGTGCAGCCCGTTCTTGGCGAACGGGTCGGCGCCGCCGTGAGACGTGGTCGATTCGGTGGGGACACTCGCCATCTCGTCAGCCTTGTCGTTCGATCCGGTCGTGGTCATGAGCACCGAACTCGCCGATGTGTCGCCGACGCCCGTCTGCGATATCGGGCGAGCCGGTAGTGGCACAGTCGGCGATAGAACCCGGGCATGACCTGGCTGAAACGGGCCAGGAACGGGGATGCCCGGTCGCTGAAGATCTCGTCGGAACGCCGGTTGATGCCCCGCAGTATCGCGCGTGCGACTCGCTCCGGTTCGATCGGCTCGATCGTGCCGCTCAGCGCCACCGTCTCCGCCGGCTTGGTGCGATTCTCGTGGTCGAGTTGCGGCGTGCGCACATCGGCGGGATAGACACAGGCGACGTGGACGCCCTTGTCCTTCATCTCCATGCGCAGCGCGTCGATGAAGCCCCGGACGGCGAATTTCGCCGGCGCGTAGGCGGTGTAGCCGTACACCCCCAGAAGACCGGCGACCGAGGAGACACCGACGATGACGCCCCGGCCCCGCTCGACCATCTCGGGCAGCACCGCGCGGACGGCCCATACGGTGCCGAAGTAATCGACGTCCATGGTGTAGGCGAAGACGTCCTCGGCGATGTCCTGGACGTAACCGGGCTCGGCATATCCGGCGCAGGTGACCAAGACGTCACAGGCGCCGTGCCGCTCCCGAGCCTGATGGAACGCCTGGCGCAGAGCGGCCCGGTCGGTCACGTCCACCGCGAAAGCCGATGCGACGATGCCCGCCTCCCGAATGGACCGTCGCAGCCGCTCCCCGTCGCGGGCCATGAGCGACACCGTGGCGCCCTCGCGGTGAAGTACCGACGCGGTGGCCAGGCCGATGCCACTGGAGCCGCCGGTGATGATCACGTGCTGGCCGTGCACTGCCGTATTCACCGCCTTGACCATGGAGTACCCCGTCGAGGGTGCCGGGGCGCTGCCGTCCTACCTGGCTTGAGGGTCAGTACCGGACGGGATTCCCGGCCAGGGGCGGGAAGACGTCGTGGCCTCGGCCGTCGACCGTCGACCCGCCGAACTCCATTGCCGACGCGAGCCTGTTCACCGAGGCGGGGAAGCTCAGCTGAGGCTCGGACACGTCATCCAGCCGCTTCCGGTGATCCTCCGACAGCTGCACGTCGAGTGCGGCCATGTTGACTTCGAGCTGACGGAGCGTGCGTGCACCGATAATCATGGAGGTCACCGCGCGGCGTCCGCTCACCCAGGCCAAGGCGACCTGCGCCGGGATGACCTCGCCTTCCGCGGTACGTTCGAGCAGTGAGTACTCGAGCCCTTGCACAAGGCGATCAATTCACCTGGCGGCTGCGCGGTCCGCTGAATCCCGGCCGGTCCCGGCTCAGTTCGGCACCACTTCCACGATCGGGAAATCAGCGCGCTGGCAAATTCGAGAATCAGCTCTCGGCCAGGACGATGACCTTGTCACCCGGTACGAGCGTCAGCTGATCGCGCTTGGTCGGGTTGAGGGTGATGCCGTACGAGCGTTCCTTGTTTCGCTTGTCGGCAATGATGCGGTAACCGATCGCGGTCTCGCCCCGCCGGCTGGCCGCCTCGACAACCGTGTGGAAGTCGGTGATGGCGCCCGGCTTGATGTACAGGTCGGCCGGGCGCAGGTAGATCTCACTGCCGGTGCTGGAGAACAGGGCCTGGAACACCTCGTTGGTACGCTCGTTCTCCGCGGTCTGCGACAGCATGAGGCTGATCAGCTTGTCGCTCACGATGAAGTCGTCCGCCTTGGTCACCTCGGCCAGCTCGCGGTTACGGTCGTCGAGCATCTCGCTGACGACGTTCAGCTCGGCGCCCAGCCCATTCGCCATCTCCCGCAGGTGCAGCAGGGTGATCAGGGTCTTGGCATCGGCCCGCTGCGGGCTGGTGTCGTCCTTGTCGGACAGCACGACGATGTGGTCGAACTCGTGCACCCGCAGGCTCTCCAGCACGGACCGGTTCACGGTGTCGCCGGGCACGTGGGTCACGCTCAGGTGCTTGTACGGGCCGAGGTCCGGGATCGCGGCCGGGGAGACCACCGTGACCGTCGATCCGGGGGCGACGTACCGGTCGAGCTCAGCCAGCATCGAGCCGAGGCTGTTGTTGCATCCCAGCACCAGCGCGCGGTCCGGCGCGTCGTCGTGGTGCACGAGGTCGCTGATCAGGGACATGTCCGGGCGCCCGGCCGGAGCCGTACGAATCTTGCTGTCGTCCTCGGCGATGAGGATCAGCTTCTCGCCCGGCTGCATGACACGCGCGGCCGGCGGGTTGAGCAGGACACCACCGGCGGAGAGCACGCCGATGACGGCCGCGTCGGCGAACGCCTGCTGCGCGTCCAGGTAGGTCCGGCCGGTCAGCGCGGTCTGCTCGCTGAAGTAGAGCTCATCCCCGGCGAAGTCGAGCAGCTCGGTGTAGACCTCGCTCAGGCCGCTCTGCCGGCTGGTCTGGACGGTGATGCGGCTGATCAGCTCGTCGGTGAGCACCCAGTCGGCCTCGTCCCGGCCCACCAGGCGAGCAGCGTCCATGTTCGCCGAGTGCCGGATCTCGCCGACGATGTGGTAGCGCCCCTGCTTGCGGTGCGGGCTGTTGGTCAGCGCGAGTGCAGCCTTGATGACGGCCGAGTCCGGGTCCTCGGCGCCGTCGGGGGCCAGGATCACGATGCTGCGAGCGGCGCGAGGACTGGCGACCTCCAGGTCGCCGAGGTCCAGCGGGTCGCCGCTGCGCACGATGAGACGAGTCCGGCCGGGGTCGGGCACCTTGGCCTGCAGCGCCTCCTCCATCTCGATCTTGTCACCGGGGGCGAGGATCACGATGGCCGAGCTCCGGCGGGACTGGTTGGCGAGACAGATCTCGTTCACGATTGCGAAGATCTTCGAGTTCCAGCCGAGGATCAGCGTGTGGTCCTGCTCCAGCACCCGGGAGTGGCCCTTGCGCAGCTGCTCGACCCGGGCGTCGAAGGCGTTGGAGATGATGCTGATCAGACTGGCAACCACGATGATGCCGGCGACGGTCACGACGAGCTGGGCGGCCCGGAGGCCGACGCCGTCGTCACCGCCGAGGGTTCCGCTGTCCAACGCGTGCATGAGGCTCGACCAGAACGTCTCGTCGAAGCTCTTCTGCTCGTCCGGCCAGAGCCCGAGGACCGTGATCACCAATGAGACGACCGCGATGAGTACGACACTGCCGAGGGCAAGGAGAGCGATGAGCGCGATCATGCCCTTGGACATGACGCCGTCGAACCAATAGCGGAACCGCTCGCCAGCGGTAGGTCGATCGAAGTGCATTCTGTTCATCGTGTCCTCAAAATGTGATCCGAGACCGTCTCCATCGCGGCCTCGATCGGTGCACCGCGGTCAGAGCAACGTGGTTGAAGGGGGGTCGGACAGCGATCTTATGGCCACCACCAGAAATGGGCGAATGTTGCCAAGAAAACAATTCTTCAATGGTGGCGATGACCGTGGTCGGTTCCTATCCGCAATGAGCCGTGCAGTTCGAACGGCGATCGTCCCGGCCACGGCCGAACCTGTCCCGTTCGGTGGTCTCGACCAGCACCTGGTACGTCGCGGCGTCGCCGTCGGCCAACAGACAGCAAGGGCGCTACCAGCGGCCGACGAGGTTCGGCCGGGGCCCGGCCGCAGACCTTCGTCGACGAGCTGTCCGGCGGCGTCAGCGGGCCGGCTCCGGCGGCCTGGCGGGCGGCGCTGGTGGTGGACAGCACGGTGATGAAGAGGGCGGAACCGGCGGCGCCGGCGAGCTGGTTGAGGCTGCCCATGATGGCGCTGCCGTGGCCGTAGAGGCCATAGACCGGCAACTCTCACGGTAGGGCCGGGTGGGTCACCCTGGCAGGGCAAATTTGAGCCCCTCTACCGGGAGTAGCCGTCGGTCGTGCCGGGCCCGTGTCCGACGGCTTCGATCCGCTCGTCGAGCGCTCGGTGACACGGTACGCTCAGCTTTCGGTGACAGGTCACATATCGGTTCTCTCCTGATCCGCGATGCTGTCGAGCACTGCCTCCGACAGAGCGGCCAGCATGTCGATCTGCCGAGGGCTGATCGCGTCGAAGAACGTCCGGCGGACATCCCGCAGATGCAGGGGCGTGGCTTGGCGAACGGCTTCCCGGCCCCGCTCGGTCAGGGCCACCCGGCTGCCTCGGCTGTCCTCGGCGGCCGGCCGGCGCTCGAGCAGCTCGCGTGACACCATCCGCGAGACCTGGTGGATGAGCCGCGTTCGCTCCCATCGCAGCAGGCCGACCAGCTCGAACACCCGCAGGGCGCCGTCGGGCTGCTGCACCAGGGCGCTGAGGACGGAGAAGTCCGAGAGCGAGAGCCCGGAGTCCTCGAGCAGCTGCCGGTTGATGTGCCGGCGCAAATCCTCCTGCATCGTCAGAAAGCCGAACCAGGCCCGTTGCTCACGTTCGTCGAACTGCTCGGTGTCCGTCATCCGGCAAGCCTAGGCAGCTTTATGTGATGTGTCACTTAGTCGATCTCAAGGCTAGCCAAGGAGGTAGGTGATGTATCACCTTGAAGACATAGTTGCTTCGGCTCCATTTCTCAGTACGAAGGGATCTCGATCATGGGACGAGTAGAGGGCAGGACAGCAATCGTCACCGGCGGGGCGAAAGGCATGGGCGCGGCCATGGTGAGTCTGCTCGCCGCCGAGGGCGCCCGGGTCATCGCGGCCGACGTCGACCTCGAGGGCGCGGAGGAGCTGGCCGGGCAGTTGGGTCCGGACGTGGTCGCCCGCCGGCTGGACGTCCGTTCGGTAACAGACTGGGCCGAGGTCGTCCGGGACGCCGAGAAGCTGTTCGGGACGGTCGACATCCTGATCAACGACGCCGGGATCGCTGACCCGGCGGCGCTCAGCGAATGGGACACCGCCCGGCTTCAGCACACGCTGGACGTCAACCTCATCGGGGCCTTCAACGGGCTCCAGGCCGTCACCGCGGGCATGCGCCGGGCCGGGGGTGGATCGATCGTCAATATCGGCTCGGTGGGCGCCTTTCAAGGCGTACCCCGAATGTTCGGTTATGTGGTCTCGAAGTGGGCTCTGCGAGGGCTGACCAAGACGGCCGCCCTCGAGTTGGGTCACGACGGCATCCGGGTGAACATGGTGCACCCCGGCCAGACCAGGACGCCGATGACCGAGGGCGTCGTCTTCGACACCCACAGCATCGCGCTCGGGCGAGTCGGCGAGCCCGAGGACATCGCCAACGCGGTGCTGTACTTCGCCTCCGACGAGTCCCGGTTCGTTACCGGCACCGAGGTCCTGGTCGACGGCGGAATGCTGGCCGGACAAGCGGACTACCAGGGCCTGCCGCAGTAGACCCGGCAGGCCCTGCACGATCTTCCAGAATCGGAGACATGTCATGAATCGGTTGCAGGACAAGGTTGCCATCGTCACCGGCGCGGCGGGCAACCTCGGATTCACGGGCGCCCACGCCATGGCGGCCGAAGGCGCCCGGGTGGTCATGATGGACATCTCGCCGTCCGTCGCCGACCGCGCGGCGGAGTTGGCGAAGCAGGGCCTCGAGGTGGTCCCGTACGTCGGCGACGTCAGCGACGAGAGCGACATCCGGGAAATGGTGAACCTCGCGGCCCGGACGTACGGCCGGCTCGATGTGCTGTGGAACAACGCGGGCCTGATCGGCGCCGACTGGCTCGATCGAGACACCGACGTCGTGGGCGTCACTCGCGACCATCTGATGCGGACCCTCGAGGTCAACCTGCTCAGCGTCTTCCTCGGCAGCAAGTACGCCATTCCCGTCATGGCCGAGGGCGGCGGCGGATCGATCATCAACACGTCGTCGATCCAGTCCGCCGGCGGGGACCTCGCGCTCGTCTCGTACGGAACGAGCAAGGCGGCGATCGACTATCTGACGCAGTCCATCGCCACGTCGTACGGCCACCTGCGCATCCGTTGCAACGCCATCGCCCCCGGACTGGTCCCGCCGCCGGCCGTCGACGACGGGCGAGCGAAGTCCGCCCCGGTCCAGCTGTTGCGCGACTCGCAGATGCTGCCGTACGTCGGAGAGCCGAGCGACGTGTCCAACGCGGTGGTTTTCCTGGCGTCGGACGAGTCGAAGTTCATCACCGGCCAGCGGATCAACGTCGACGGTGGAGCGACCGGCCACCTGCCGACTCTCTCCGACCGCCGGAAAGCGGCGTGACGATCCGGCCCATCCCGAAGCATGGAAATCCGGGCGACTGGTGCCTCGACGCGGCCCGGGACCTGACCGTCCCGGGTCGCGCGGTGAGCATGCATCCGCTGCGACGTAGACCCCTCCTCGTGGCGGATGCACCGAATGCCGGCGAACGGCCGTGGGCGCATTCGCCATCTCCTCGTTATTGGGAAAGACGGCTCGACCGCCGCAGAGTTCATCGACTCAGCAGCACGGGCGACGACGGCCGCCGCCCATACCGGTGACTGAACTTCTCCACTTCTGCCCCGTTCGTACGGTTGTGACCTCCCCTACCGACTTCAGCCACCGGAATCAGCCGCAGTACCTGCGCGACTACCTGGCCACCGCGGCCGCCTCACCAGACATCACCCGCTTGCGGGCAATCGCTCTCGCCCTCTGGAATCTGCCGATCGTCAATGGGCTGAAACTGCTCGATGCCGGCTCCGGCAATGGCGAGGTGGCTCGCGAGCTGGCCACCCTGCTGGTCGACGGCTCTCCGCCCGGCTTCAACGACCGGGTCCAGGCCGTGTCAGCGGCCTCTCACGCAACCCGCCCACCCGAGGCGGCCTCCTCCGGACGCACCCTGCGCCGCCGTCTGGTCCAAGCCGGCCTGACCGGCATCGTCGCCGAGCCGGTCACGATGGTCTTCACCGACATGGCCAGCGCGACCCAGGTCTTGCCCCTGCACCGGGACAACCCCATGGTCGCCGGCGTCCCCGAGCTGAGCTCCCTGCTCGACACCATCGGCGAGGCCGTCGAGGACGGCACCTTCCTGCTCGCCTTCACCATGTGGGCGGCCGTCGGCACCCGCCCGCACTGAAGGGACTCTCGATCCCGGTGACAGGCCGGCCTCGTCACGGCAGCCCGCGGGCCGGCACCGCCGCGCAGCAGCAGCATCCGACCGGCGAGCCCGTCGCCGGGGCGGCCGCGGCGGCCGCCCTCACCGAAGACATCGAGACCGGCCGGGAACTGGCGTTCAGCACCGACATCCCGTCGTCGGGAAGCTGGCCCTCGCCGCGCGAACACCAGCCCGTCAACGCCATGACCGCTATGGAGGTCCGGATGACCATTCTTCCGATCCGGAAGATCGGCGACCCTGTTCTGCGTCAGGTCGCCGAGCCAGTGACCACTTTCGACGCGCAGCTGGGCAAGCTGGTCAAGAATCTGAGGCAGACGCTCGCGGCCTCCGGGGGCGGCGGCCTCTCAGCCCCGCAGATCGGTGTCGGCCTGCGGGTCTTCGCCATCAATCCAGCCCTTCCCGGGAACGACCGAAAGCTCGACCACCTCGTCAACCCCGGCGTCGAGTTCCCCGACGAGGAAGAACAGGACGGCCCGGAGGGCTGCCTGTCAATTCCGGGGATCTACCTCGACACCAAGCGGAGGATGAATGTCGTCGCCCGGGGATTGACCAAACACGGTGATCCCGTGCAGGTGGTCGGGTCCGGACTTCTGGCCCGCTGCATCCAGCACGAGAACGACCACCTCGACGGCGTCCTGTTCATCGACCGGCGGAACAGGGCGGACCAGGACCGGATCATCGCCACACTGCGTGCCGCGGACTGGGCGGATGCGCGGATCGAAGTCAGCCCGCACTGATCACAGGTGGCTCCCGATCGCAGTCGTGCGAACGGGCCGGGCGGTGCCGCTTCGACGAGCGCCGCCCGGCCCGTCGCTGGACCACGAGCGGGATCCGGCGCCTGAGGTCGCCGATCCCGGCCGTCCGCGGGAGATCAAGATCTTGCCTTGGCGAATGGGCCCGCTGAACATCGCGGCCGGCGTCTCGTCGGGACAGTCGGGCGGCAGCCAGATCTGCTCTCGGCTGCCGTGCACCCCAGCCACGGGTCCTTCGACGGGACCATCCATCAAAGGAGCGATTCATGAGGGTGGCTTACACACTGCGCGGGCGCCTGATGGGGCCTACGGTCGCGGCCGGCTTGCTGGCGCCGCTGCTCGCTGTTCCGGCGGCCCACGCCTTCGCGGCGCCGAGCGGGGGTAACTGCTCACCGCGGGCCGAGGCGGTCTCGTACAGCGACAGTCTGGACAAGACGACGACCGTCGACGGTGTCGCCGTCCGCGGGCTCTCCGCCATCGCGTACGACAGGTTCAGCCGGTCGTACGCGACGGTGGTCGACCGCAGCGGCACGCAGCCGGCCCGTCTGGTCTTCCTCAGCACCGGCCGCACGCCGCGAGCAACCGCGACGACGCTGTTGAAGCGGGCTGACGGCACCGCCTACGACGGCACGAACTTCGACGGCGAAGGACTGGCCGTCCTGCCGAACGGCAACTTCCTGATCAGCTCCGAGGCCGAGCCGTCGATCCGCATCTTCGGCCGCGACGGCGTGCAGCGCGGAGAGCTCCCGGTGCCGGATCGTTTCCGGGTCGCGCCGACCGGCGAGGCGGCGGAGAACGCCACCCTCGAGAGCCTGACGATTTCGCCCGACGGCAAGTACGTCTACGCGGCGATGGAGGGTTCCCTGGCCGGCGACGCGCCGGTTGACGGCACGGTGGCCCGGCACCGCGTGCTGGTCTACCGGAACGACGGCCGTGGCGGCTACCGGCTCGCCCGCCAGTTCGGTTACCAGGCCGACCGGGGCAACCGGATCGCCGAGGTGACGGCCTACGGCGACGGGCGGCTGGTGTTCCTCGAGGCGGCCTTCACCTCAGGGGTCGGCAACACCGTCCGGCTGTACGCGGTCACCGGGGTCAACCGGGCCCCCGATGTCAGCGCCGTGCCCAACCTCTCGACCGTCAGCTACCGCAACCTGGCCGGGAAGCAGCCCGTCGCTGATCTCGCGAACTGCCCGACCCTGGGCGCAACGAGTCCCCAGCCGCAGCTGAACCCGCTGCTCGACAACTTCGAAGGTCTCGCGGTCGAGCCCGGGGCCCACGGTGCCCGGCAACGCCTCCGGCTGATCAGCGACGACAATTTCAGCCCCAACCAGAAGACCCGGGTTCTGTTGATGGACACCCGCCTGCCGTAATCATCGTGAACGGCGGGAGCGCCGTGCTGGCCGTCTCGGTGCTCCCGCCTCCATCAACCAGGCCTCATTGGCAGAGCCAAAGCAAAGTTAGTTGATCTTCGTTGTTCCTGGTGATGACGACCCGGTGAACGGACGCGGCCTTCCTCAGTAGACGATGGCGGTTCTCTACGCCAACCGTCGTCTACCAGAAAGGCCGCTCGTGCCAGTCTCGCATGCGGTCGCCGATGTCGTCATGAACAAGGCCAGCCAGGCCGACCTCGGCCGGGTAACCGCGCTGGCCGCGGTGTTCGCGCCGGTCAAAGATCCGCGTAAGCCCAAGGGCGTGCGGCATCCTCTCACCGCGGTACTGACGGTGCTGACCATGGCACTGCTGTGCGGGGCACGTGATTTCCGGCAAGCCGCCGACCGGGTCGCGGAACTCCCGCAACCCCTGCTCGGCGCAGCGGGCGCCCGCACGCACCCCGTCCTGGGCATCCGGATCCCGCCCGGCCGTGACACCCTGCGCCGGCTGGCCGAGGCCGTCGACGCCGCGGTCTTGGACCGGCTGATCTGCGCCTGGCTGACCACCCTGCTCGAGGTTCGCACCGGTGTCGGGCTGGCCCTGGACGGCAAGACCGTCCGCAACACCCGCCCCGGCACCGGCGTGGACGTGCAACTGTTCTCCGCGATGCGCCACGACACCGCCGTGGTCATCGCCCAGGTCCAGGTCCCGGCCGACACCACCGAAGTCACCCAGATCGCCGCCCTGCTCGACCCGGTCGACATCACCGGCATGACGATCACCGCCGACGCCGCCCATCCCAGCCACGACACCGCCACCTACCTACTCAAGCGCGATGCCGGTTACGCCTTCACCGTCAAAGGCAACCGGCCCGGCCTGCTCACCGCGATCACTGACCGGCTGCCCGCAGCCGTCCCCGCTCTGGCTGCCGCAACGCACACCGAGCACCGAAACGGCCACCGGGTCACCCGCACCATCTGGACCGCACCCGCCGACGGCGTGGACTTCCCCGGCGCGGTCCAGGTCTTCCGGATCCGCCGCGACACCTACGCCCCCGACGGCCAACGCGTCAGCAAACACCTCCTGCACGGCATCACCAGCCTGACCTGCACCGCAACCGAGATCGCCGCTCACGTCCGCAGCCACTGGGGAATCGAAAACAAGATCCACTGGATCCGCGACGTCCTGCTCGGCGAAGACCACCACCACGCCTACCTCGGCACCGTCGCCCACGCCATGGCCGCCCTGCGCAACCTCGCCCTCGCCCTGATCCGCCTCGCCGGGCACACCCGAATCAAACAGCTCATGGAACGGCATCACGCCAACAAGATGCTCATCCCGACGCTACTCAACGCAGCCATCCGATAACCATCCGACTTTGCTTTGGCTCTGGCCTCATTGGTGAGATCACTTCGGTTCATAGGGGCACTTTCTCATTCCCGCGTCTTGCCAAGACGATGCGGCGATCGCACCTTTGCCCGGAAAAGCTCACTGGCTACTGAACCCTCCTTCGAACTGTCCGTCGTGGACAGCAGAACCACTCCCTGGTTCCACGAGAGAGGCAGTCGAATGACATTTTCGGAATCGGGTCGCGTAACGCTGGAGGGCTTTACCGACCACCTGGACAAGACGAATTTCGAAGGGGAGTTCGTCGGCAACTTCTCCGGTCTGGGTAAGGACCACGACGGCCGGATCGCCGCGCTGTCGGACCGTTCCGTGATGTACTACCTCGATCCCGAGAGCCTTGACCCGGTCGAGATCGTCAGGTTTAAGGACGAGCTGCGGCACCCCCTCGACGGCGAGGCCATCGTCTTCGACAACGACACCATCCTGGTCGTGACCGAGCGACCGGAGATCTTCCGCTACGACCGGGCCGGCAAGCTCGTCGGCGCCCTGCCGATGCCCGCGCAGTTCCGGGTGACGCCGCTGGGTCGGGCGAAGCTCAACGAGTCGTTCGAGGGTATGACCCTGCTGGACGAGCGGACTCTGCTCGCCTCGATGGAGAACTCGCTGCTGGGCGATGAGGACGGCATCGCGCGGTTCCAGAGTTGGGAGCGCAGCGACCCCGATGACGACTTCAAGCCCGGCGCCCAGTACGCGTACCGGATCGAACCCGGCCTGATGGTCTCCGACATCGCGGCGACCGGCGACGGCCGGCTCCTGGTGATCGAGCGGGGCTTCGACAGCACCGGCAACCAGGTGCAGCTTCACCTGGCCGACCTGAAGGGCGCGGCCGACGTGAGCGCCGTCGAGCACCTCGACGCGGACTCGCCCGTCCTCGCCAAGCAACTCCTGCTGGACCTGGTGGACCTGCCCGATTCCGGCGCGGTCAGCAAGCAGCCACAGGTCAACCCGCTGCTGGGCAACATCGAGGCCATGGTGGTCACCGACGGTGGCCCGGACGGCGAGATGCGGGTCCTGCTCGCCACCGACGACAACGCCAGCGAGAAGCAGATCACCCGGATGTACCGGCTTCGCGTCCAGCTGCCCGAGCGGTCCTGAACAACGTCCCGGCCGAGTGGCCCGCTCGGCCGGGACGACTGGCACAGAATCCGTTGCCAGTGAACCTCCGACTCGAGGTCCGTCGTGCTGGACATGACCTCACTGATCGCCTTCTTCCTGCCGGCCGACGAGGTGGACGGCTCGGTCGACTGCCCGCAGATTCCGGCTAGGGCACTGAGTGCTCCACCTACAAACTTGCTGACCGGCGCCGCCCGCTGGTCGCAGGTCATCGTGGGGACCACACGGGGTACGGGCTGGCGCCGATGAGCGGGTCGTCGACCACCGCGGCAGCCCCCGGATACGCCCTCGGCGGCGCCAGAGCACGACCTTCAACCGGCTGTACGGCTACGTCCGGTCGCCAGACATCACCGCGAACTACGCCCTCCGATCCCTCAGCGCGGTCGACGACCCGAAGTGTTCGCGGCGCTGCGCGGCGGCAAGCAAGCGATGGAGATGAGAAGTGTCATCAGTGCGGCTGAGAGGGATCACCATCGGGGCGACTATGGCAGGGCCGGCGCCTTCGACACCAGCCCAAGCCGCCCGACCCAGCTTCGACCGGATCCGGCCCAGCGACAACCACTACCAGACCTGGTTGACAACTCGAACAGGTCGGTCAGGCTGAAGGGGGTCCGGCCAGCATCGCCACCTGCCACAACAGCAGAAGAGACAGCCTGCCGAACAGGCTCAGGGCGGATGGGCTACACCGCAACGTTCGAAGATGAGGCATCAAATCGGGCCCGAACTCGCCGAACAGCTCAAGCGACTGTCGGGCATCTGATGTGCTGGCGGCAGCCACCGCCGGTCCTTACGAACTTCTGGATCGGCGGTGGCTGCTTGACGTCCATGGACAGCGACCGTATGTAACCGCAGGTCAGAAAGAATCCCGCTTGATCATCACGACCCGGAGGCCGCAGCCGGAGCCTTACTCGTCCATGAACCTCCAAGGCTTGCAGGTGCCGCCGACCAACGGTCCCGCATCCCCGCAGACACGGTAAGTTTGAATCCCCCGGTTGAAGCCGAAGCTACCAGTGCTGTTCGCCGGGACATCGACCTGCCTGACGACATCGGCACTGCCGAACAGTCGAAATTGGACCCAGCCCCGACCCGGTCCTTGTACCACGAGTACGATCTGCTTGTTCCAGTTGTAGACTCCGGCTGTGAAACTCCTGTCCGGCACCGGGGGCTCGAAGTCGACAAAGAGCTGGTCAACATCGCCTCTCGCAGCGAAGGCGGGCGACGAAATTCCCAGTCCCCCCAGGACCACGACCATCGTCATGACTGCCGCTTGGACACTCCTCTTCAAGTTCATCTCGACCCTTCTTTCGATAGACATACATTTCGACCGCCATGTCGTGGTACGCAGGATGCGAGCCAGGAGAAATCACAGTTCTGCGGTGCTCGCGTGCGCTCCATTCACCCAACATCCGTACCGTCCTCCACGACATTACGACCGCGGGGCCTTATCATGATGGCAACCAGAAGCTGTCCCGTGAAGCAATAGTGAGATTCGTCCGGACTTTGAATTATTAGGCGCGCGATACGTTTGCCATCGCATCAGTTCTTGTTCACGCCACCGGACGGCAATACCGCCTATTCGGACCGAGCCTGTTCCGAGCTCACGACAATGTTTAGGGTTTTGGCACGGTACAGGCCGGACACGACGCCGAGAGTGGCCCCACGCTGCGGCAATTGCGCGTACCGAACCAGTTCGGTCCATTCGGCATCACGATCGAAGATTTCGGGCGGCTTTCCACGACCCTGTGTAACTGTACTTACAGTAACTGCAGTTAACTGCCAGGGCGTCGCAGAGGCAGCGAACGCCGAGCAGGGTCCAGACCCGGCAGCGGGCGGCACCGCTGGCGAGCAGCGGACCTCAGCGTCACCGGGCGACCGAACCCCATGAGGTTCCGGAGACGTGCGGGAAGCGGCCGCTGCGGTCACCCGACGTCCAGGCGGTCAGCAGGGACCAGCCGGCCATGGCCCGTACGTAATGGTCGCCGCATTCGATCTCGTTGAAGGGGTTGCGGCGGGTGCCGTCGTAGCGGGCGCGCACGCCGCGGACGATGGCCAGGCCCTCGTCGTCCAGGCCCTCGTAGAAGCAGTGGGCGGCCACCTGGTACTCGACGCCGGTCCAGACCTCGTCGCAATAGCGCAGCGGTACCGCGGGGCGTCCGCCGTGCGGCCAGCTGCACACAACCAGTCCCGTCTCGTCGCCGTCGGCGAAGGACCGGTAGCCGTGCGGCTCGAATCCCGTCCGCAGGTTGTACCGGACGATCGAGCGAAGGGCCTGCCGTACGCGCGGAGCCGGCAGCAGATGGCCGAGGCGCAGCTCGTGCGCCCACCATTGACCGAGCAGTTGGTCGGAGAGGCACCCCGCGCCGAAGTCGTAGGCCTCGCCGGTGTTCGGCTGCGCATAGAACTCGCCGTTCCACAGCAACTCGTCGTACGCCACGGAGGCCTTTTCGAACGTCGCCGTGAACGGATCCGGCTCGGACAGCAGGGCCGCCATGGCCGCCATCGCCCGCAACGCCGCCAGCCAGAGCCCGCCGACGAACATGTTCGGACCGTGCAGCGCGATGTCATAGGTGACCGGTTGCTCGCCGCGCAGCACACCGTCGCCGGCGCGGTCCCACTCGCCGGAGATGTACGTCATGAGCGAGGAAAGTGACGGCCATTGTTCGCGCAGCCAGTCCGTTCCGGCCCCGTCGAGCACCGAACGATACGTCTTGAGCACCGCGCCGAGCATCCCGTCCAGCGCCGGCTTGGCCGGTCCGCCGATCGCCACCCCGGTCAGCTGCGGCAGGTAGAGCGGCAGCACCACCCGGTGCGGGATCGAACCGTCCGCGGCCTGCACGAGGAACTCGTTTTCGCGCATGTCGCGGCCGATCGACGGGAACAGCCGGGACAACGCCTGCTCGTAATTGAGCACGTGGTTGCAGTTGAGCGGGCAGGAGCCGCCCGCGTCGCCGTTCCAGTTGCGCGTCGAGGCGCCGAGCGCTCCTTCGAACGCGAACGTGCGGCCGTCGGCCGTGCGGAAGATGCTCGGGGATCGTACGAGGGAAGGTTGCGCCGCGATCGTGTCGCGCAACGGTTCCGGCAGGTCGCTCGTCGCCACCGCGTCGGCCCAGCCGCGCGACGAGGTGTCGAGTTCTGCGCGATCACGCCGATAGCGATCGAGAACGTCGAGCGCTCCGCCGAAGCGCGTCGCATAGTGGTTGCCGACCCAGAAACGTGTCGGCCCGTACTGCTGCTGCGGCCCGAACCGGTCGAAGTCGGCGTACCGGTTGGGGAACCACCACGCGTACACGATGTCGATCGTTGCCGACTCCCCCGGTGCGAGCGCGAACGCGGCCGCGAGCCCGGCGTCCCACGTGTGCCCGGCCGGGCTCGGCCCGACCGGCGCGCGCATCGGCGAGGCACCGTCGCGCAACGCCGCGCGCAGGGCGGCCGGCGAGAAGTCGCCGAGCTGGGTCGGTGCCACCAGCCGCAGCGTCTCGGCCCAGCGCAGCACCGCATCCGCGTCGTGCGCCCGCGGCAGCACGGCGGCCGGCGCGTCGGTCCAGAGCAGCATCTCGCCGGCCGACGGGTCGTCCTCGGCCAGCCCCGGATGGTCCATGAGCACGCCACTCTGACCGGGCCGGTGCAGCAGCCGGTTGACGTTGCCGCCGTAGCCCGCGCCGCGGGTGCCGTCGATTGGGGTCACACCGTCCCACCCGGCCGCGTTCTGCAGGGCGGCGAGCAGGAAGCCGTGCCGGAACTCGGTGCTGTCGTTGCGGATCGTGAACCGGAACCGGATCAGCGGCAGCGAGCTGGCGTCGGCGTCGAGCGGCACGAACGGCGTGTGGGCCTCGAGCGTGACCGCCACCGGCAGGGCCGAGTCGTGGTAGCGGACCGTCGCGAACGGATAGGCGGCTTCGAACGTCGTGTCCTCGACGAGTGGCCAGCGCAGCTCGGTCTCCGGGTAGACGCCGTCCGAGACGTTCGGGGCCGGGGTGTACGAAGGTGGCGTCGACTGCAGCAGGCGGACGACGTCGGCCGGCGGTTCGAGCGACGAAACGCGCAACGCGAAGAAGCTGTCCGGCAACAGCGCGTCGTGGTTGGGCACCCCGAGCAGTTGCCACTGCCGCAGCGCACCGTCCCCGCAGAGCGCCACCTGCCCGGTGCCGAGCCCGCCGAGCGGGAACGCCACCGCGCGCCGCGCGTCTCCGGTGAACCGCATCCAGAACCTCCGGGTTGTGAAATCGATTTCAGCGAAGGTAGATCGAAGCTCACGGACTGTCAACTAGGGTGACCCCATGGCCACGATCTACGAGGTTGCGGCGCTCGCCGGCGTCTCACCCGCGACCGTCTCGCGCGTCTTCAACGGCAACACGGTGTCGCCCGAGAAGCAGCGGGCGGTCCGCGAGGCCGCCGCCAAGCTGGCCTTCACGCCCAACAAGACCGCCCGCCGCCTGCGCAAGCAGAGCTCCGAGGTGGTCGCCCTGCTCATCCCCGACATCGAGAATCCGTTCTTCACCGCGCTGGCCCGCGGCGTCGAGGACCGGGCCCAGGAGGCGGGCTTCTCGATCGTGCTCTGCAACACCGACGACGACCCCGGCAAAGAGCTGCGCTACCTGCAGATCGCCGCGTCCGAGCAGATGGCCGGCGTGATCCTGGCCCCGGCCTCGGACGAGGCCGACCTGGGCGCCATCGCCTCGCTGGGCAGCCCCGTGGTGGCCGTCGACCGCACCACGCCGTACCCGGTCGACGCGGTCAAGGTGGACAACCGGGCGGCCAGCATCGCGGCCACGACGGCCCTGTTCGACGCCGGTCACCGGCGGATCGCCTGCATCGCCGGGCCGGTCGGCATCGAGTCGACCGAGGACAGGTTCCTGGGCTGGCGGCAGGTGATGACGGCGCGGCGGGCCGCCATGCCGGAGGGCTACCTGCGGCACGCGAACTTCCGCGCCGACGGCGGCTATGCGGCGATGCAGCAGCTCCTGGCCCTGCCCGAGCCGCCCGAGGCGGTGCTCACGACGAACAACCTGATGGGCGTGGGCGCCCTGCAGGCCATCGTCGAGGCCGGGGTCGACCCGGCCCGGTTCGGCCTGGCCGTGGTCGGCGAGCTGCCCTTCATGTTCCTCACGCCACCGGCAGTCGTGCAGGTCAGGCTGCCTGCGCGGCACCTCGGCACGACCGCCGCGACGATGCTGCTCGAGCGCATCGGCGGCGATGCCCAGCCGCCCCGAACTGTGGTGTTACGCGCCGAACTGGCCTGATGCTGCAATCGATCCCAGGCTGAAGTTCGCAGTTCAGCCCGCCTCTGCGGAAGCCGAGCACGGGACCTTGACGAAATCGATTTCTTGGACTTCACTGTGGCGCACCGCACCGCCTCTATTCCGCTCCCAATTCGAGAGGGACGCAGGCTCATGAACACCTCGTTACGAAAACTCGCGACGGTAGGCGCGGTCGCCGCGCTCGCGGTCTCCACCATCACGGCCTGTTCGAACGACGACTCCAGCGCGGCCGGGGGTGACAAGTCGCTCGAGGTCGTCTACTGGAACTACGGGCCGGCCGCCGAGACCGGAAACAAGGCCACGGCCGACGCGTTCATGGCCGCCAACAGCGGCACGACCGTGACCCTGACGCCCGTCACCGGGGAGAACTGGGGCACCTACTACGCGAACGTGGCGACGCTGATCGCCTCGGGCAAGCGGCCCGACCTGATGGTCATCTCGGGTGAGGGCGCGCAGTTCGTGCACGCGAACAACCTCGTCCGGCCGATCAACGAGTACCTCGAGAAGGACGCCGGCGCCAAGGCGATCACCGGCGACATCGCGCAGGGCCTGATCGACGGTTTCACGGTCAAGAACGACGTCGTGACGCTCACGTACGGCTGGAACAACATGGTCGTCTACTACAACACCGACGTGTTCAAGAAGGCGGGCGTCGAACCGCCCAAGGCCGACTGGACGTGGGCCGACTTCCAGGCCACGGCCAAGAAGCTGACCGCCGACACCAACAAGGACGGCAAGACCGACAGGTACGGCTTCACCTGGGCCAGCAACGAGATCTTCCCCGGCATCATGCCCTGGGTGGCCAACGCCGGGGGCAACCTGACCAGCGACGACGTGTGCGCCGCGACGGCCGACACCCCGCAGGTGAACAAGGCCGTGTCGTTCCTGCGCCAGCTCATCACCGACGGCGTCTCGCCCGCCCCGATGCCGATGAGCGACGTGTTCACCCGCTTCCAGAACGGCCAGGTGGCCATGTTCGGCGCCGGTCGCTGGCCGATCGGCACGTTCCTGCCGGCCGGCTTCAAGTCGTTCGACATCCAGCTCTACCCGAAGGGCGACACCTACAAGACCGTGTTCGGCGGCGCCGGCTACCCGATCCTCAAGTCGTCCAAGAACCCCGACCTGGCCTGGGAGTACCAGAAGTTCACGGTCAGCGAGGAGATCGAGAAGCAGTACGTGGGCACACCCGAGAAGCCCGGCGACTCGATCCCGTCGCGGCGTTCCCTCGCCCAGACCATCTCGAAGGTCGGCGTTCCGCCCGCGAACTCCGACCTCTTCTACGACAGCATCGACAAGTTCCCGACGCTCGTGCCGTACCCGGCCCCGGCCAAGTACAGCGCCTTCGAGTCGACCGTCCTGCGTCACCTTCAGCTGATCTTCGCCGGCGAGACGAGTGTCGCCGGCGGACTCAAGGCCATGCAGGGTGAACTGAGCAGCATTGTCACCTGCTGAGATGGCCGTGCTCATGACCGAACGTCAGGCTCCCCCGGCTCCGGGCCGGGGGGCCTCCCCCCAGCGACCGGCGCGCAAGGACGGGCTCGCGGCCTTCGCGTTCCTGTCCCCCTCGATCGTCACCTTCGTCATATTCGTGCTGGCCCCGGCGGCCGGCGTGCTGTATCTGAGTTTCTACGACTGGAACCTGTTGAGCGACGGCACCTTCGTCGGCCTCGCCAACTTCGAGCGCCTGTTCACGGATGAGCGCTTGTTGCGCGTCTACGGATCGACTGTGTACATGGCGCTCGCCATCCTCGCGGTCAACGTCGTGCTTGGGCTGTTGCTCGCCGTTCTGCTCGAGACCCGCATGCCGAGGTGGCTGCGCGGGGTGTTCCGCCTGTCGTTCCTGTTCCCGTTCGTGATCTCGGCGGCCGCCGTCGCGCTGATCTGGCGGTTCCTGCTCAACAAAGACCTCGGGCTGGTCAACTACCTGCTCGGCACGCTCGGCGTGGACCGGATCGATTGGCTCGGCTCGTCCGTCTGGGCGCCGATCTCGATCATCATCGTGAACTCGTGGAAGACGATCGGCTTCTCGATCCTGGTCTACATCGCCGGCCTGCAGGCGATCCCCCACCAGCTCAAGGAGGCGGCGATCGTGGACGGGGCCAACGCCTGGACCCGGTTCTGGCGGGTCACCTTCCCGCTGCTCTCGCCGACCATCTTCTTCCTGGTCGTCATCAACACCATCAACTCGTTCCAGATCTTCGCCGAGCCCCGGGTGCTGACCCAGGGCGGCCCGGGCGACGCCAGCCGCACGATCGTGGAATACCTGTACGACCGGGCGTTCGGCGACTTCGACCTCGGCTACGCGAGCGCCATCGGCATCACGTTCATGCTCGTCCTGATCGTGCTGACCGCCATCCAGTTCCGTTTCTCGCGCAGATGGACGTTCTACGAGTGAGCCGCATCCTCAGCCGGGTGGCCACGTTCGCGATCCTCGCGCTCGCCGCCCTCGCCATCACCGCACCGTTCCTGTGGATCTTCCGAGGCGCGTTCTCGGCCTCGGACGCGGAGCTCTACAAGCTGCCGCCGACCTTCGACCCGGCCAACCTGACCGCGGACAACTTCGGCCAGGTCACCGACCAGGTGCCGTACTTCCGGTTCTTCGCGAACTCGATCGTCGTGTCGGCCACGGTGACGGCGGCCCAGATCGTCACCTGCGCCACGGCCGCATACGCCTTCGCCCGCCTGCGTTTCCGCGGCAAGGGCGTGTTGTTCGCGGTGGTCGTGGGCTCGCTCATGATCCCGATCCAGGTGACGATCGTGCCGCTGTTCCTGGTCATGTCCAAGCTCGGGCTGACCAACACGCTGTGGTCGCTGATCCTGCCCGGCATCTTCAGCGGGTTCGGCATCTTCCTGCTGCGCCAGCACTTCCTGGCGCTGCCCTACGAACTGGAGGAGGCGGCCAAGCTCGACGGCGCCGGCCACTTCCGGACGTTCGCCCGGGTCATCCTGCCCCTGTCCGGCCCGTCGATCGCCACCCTGGGCATCCTGTGCTTCACCTACTGGTGGAACGACCTGCTGCTGCCGCTGGTCATGATCAGCGACACCGAGCGGCAAACCCTGCCGGTGGGCCTGGTGCTGCTGGCCGGCCGGTTCTCCACCGGCTCGCTGGGCACCATCGCGGCCGGCATCGCCATGGCGATCGTGCCCGTGCTCATCGTGTTCCTGGCCGCGCAGCGCTACATCGTGCAGTCGATCGCGTCCAGCGGTCTGAAGCTCTAGGGCCTGTCATGGATGTGCTGGTAAGAGAGACGTGGTCGGGCGCAACGGCGTTCTGGCACGAGCTTCCCCGTACGCTGACCGCCGGCGCCCTCGTTCTGGCGGCTTCCGCGCCCCTGGCCGCCGCCCTCGTGTCGGCCGCGCCCGGCTGGATGTCCGCGGTCGCCCTCCTTCCGCTGACTTTGGCCCTGACCGCCGTGGCCTCGTTCGCCGCACCGATCGCCCGGGGTGACCAAGCGTCGTCGAGTGCCCTGCGCCGGATCGACCCGGTGCTGGCGCTGTTGTTGTCGGTCGCCGGCCTGGCGCTGATCGCCCCCTGGGGCGTCGTGCCGGCCGCGGCTGTCGTGATCGTCGGGCCCTATGCGCTCGCCTACGGTGCGGTTCGGGGCAAGCGTGGCCTGGCTGCGGTACGCGGCGGGGCGATCCTCGCCGCGTACCGCCCCTCATGGGCCTTGACGTCGACAGCCCTGACCGTGCTGGCCGGATTCGCCGCGGTGGCTTCCGCCGGCGTGCTGGCCTTGGTCGCGGCCCCGCTGCTGCTGACACTGGCCGCCCGCCAGACAGCCAACCTGCTGGCCGAGATCGACGCTCGGCAGGTCGCTGTGCCGCCTCCAGACCCCGCCCTCCCTTGGGGGCCCCCGTCCACGACCAATTCTGGCGAAGTTTCCGGATCTTCGACGGCCGCCCTGTGGACGGGCGCGAACTGTGGACAACCCAGCGACGTCCGGCGAAACGGTGTATCGGCATGAGCGGGCCACACAGCGACCGGCCGAGCCGCGCGTGGTGACGATCTACGAGGTGGCGGCCCGGGCCGGCGTCTCCACCTCTACTGTCAGCCGCGTTCTCAACGGCGCCAGAGTATCCGCCGAGTCCGAGCGTCTCGTGCGGGCCGCGGCCGAAGCCCTGGCCTTCACCCCCAACCGGACCGCCAGCCGGTTGCGGGGGCGGCGCTCGGCCGTGATCGGGTTGATCATTCCCGACATCGAGAACCCGTTCTTCACCGCGCTCGCCCGCGGCGTCGAGAACCGGGCCAGCGCCGCCGGCTACTCGGTCGTGCTGTGCAACACCGACGAGGATCCCGACCGTGAGGCCACCTACCTCGACATCGCCGTGGCCGAGCACATGGCCGGCGTCATCCTGGCCCCGGCCGACGACGCCAGCGACGTGGGCCGCCTGGTCTCGCAGCGCAGGCCGGTGGTCGCCGTCGACCGCAGCCTGGCCCGGGCCGACGTCGACGCGGTCACCGTGGACAACCGGGCGGGTGGCCGCTCGGCCGCGGAATCGTTGTTCGCAGCCGGTTACTCGCGGGTCGCCTGCATCACCGGGCCGGTCTCGGTCGAGACCGCGCAGCTGCGCATGGCCGGCTGGCGGCAGGCCGCGACCCGGCACACCGGCTCGGCCTATCTCGACGACCTGTTGCGGTACGCCGACTACCGGGTCGAAGGCGGCCGGCAGGCCATGGCCGAGCTGCTGCGGCTGCCCGATCCGCCCGACGCGGCCGTCGTCGCCAACAACCTGATGGCCGCGGGCGCCCTCGACGCCTTGCACGATGCCGGGCTCGACACCCCGGGCTTCGGCCTGGCCGTCTTCGGCGATCTGCCGTTCGCGTCGTTCGGGCGACGCGGCATCCGGGTCGTCGACGTCCCGGCCCGCGCGCTCGGTGAGGCCGCGGCCACCCTGCTGCTGGAGCGCATCGGCGGCGACACCAGCCCCGCCAAAACCGTTGTCCTGCGCGCGATGGAGCAGAAATGAGCCTCTTTCTCGGTGTCGACATCGGCACCTCGAGCAGCAAGGGCGTGCTCGTCGACAGCGACGGCGTCGTCGTCCGGAAAGCCGTGCGCGAGCACGAGGTCGACCGGCCGCGGCCGGGATACGTCGAGATGGACGCCGCCGTCTGGTGGACCGAGTTCCTCTCCCTCGCCAAGGAACTCACCGCAGGCGTCACGGTAAAGGCGGTCGGGGTCAGCGGCATGGGCCCCTGTGTCCTGATCACGGACAGCAAAGGCAGGCCGCTGCGACCCGCCATCCTGTACGGCGTGGACACCCGCGCCACGGCCCAGATCGAGGCGCTCACCGAGGAATTCGGCGACGAGATCCTCGACCGCTGTGGCTCGGTTCTCTCGACGCAGGCAGTCGGCCCGAAACTGCTGTGGCTCGCGGAGCACGAGCAGGTGGGCCAGAGGCTCTTCATGCCGGCCTCGTGGCTGGTCCATCAGCTCACCGGCGCCTACACGCTCGACTACCACTCGGCCAGCCAGTGCACGCCGCTGTTCGACACGCACGCACTCGACTGGTACCGCCCCTGGGCCGAGAGGATCGCGCCCGGCCTGGAACTGCCCCCGCTCGCCTGGCCCGGCGACGTGGCCGGCCTGACCGGAGAGGCGATCGCGGGCATTCCGCCGGGCACCCCCGTCATCACCGGCACGATCGACGCCTGGACCGAGGCGGTCAGCGTCGGCGCCCAGAACCCGGGCGATCTGATGCTGATGTACGGCACCACGATGTTCCTCATCGCCACGGTCGACCGCCCGCTCACCACCCCGGCCATGTGGGGCACGGTCGGCGCCTTCCCGGGCACCCGCAACCTGGCCGGCGGCATGGCCACCTCGGGCGCCATCACGGCTTGGCTGAGCAAAACCACCCAGACCTCGTACGAGCAACTCACCAGAGAGGCCGACGCGTCCGGTCCGGGTGCTCGCGGGCTGCTGATGCTGCCGTATTTCGCCGGGGAACGTACGCCCGTGATGGACCCGGACGCCCGCGGCGTCATCGCCGGCCTGACCCTCGAGCACACCCGCGGCGACCTCTACCGGGCCGCCCTGGAAGCGACCGCCCTCGGCGTCCGCCACAACATCGAAGCCTTGCAGGCGGCGGGGGCCGACATCGACCGGGTCGTCGCCGTCGGCGGCGGCACCCGCGGTGGCCTGTGGACCCGCGTCGTCTCCGACGTCACCGGCCTGGCCCAGGTCGTCCCGCGCGTGACGATCGGCGCGGCCTACGGCGCCGCGTTCCTGGCCGCCGGCGACCAAGACATCAACGCCTGGAACCCCGCCGCCGAGATCGTCGAGCCCGACCCGAGAAACAGGCCGGGATACGACGAGCTCTACGCGCTCTATCACGACCTCTACCCCGCCACCCGCAGCATCACCCACTCGCTCGCCAACCGCCAACGGAGGACCCCGTGAGCACCTACACCCTCCCGGCCGCGCCGTCCCGGCCCGCCGCCGAGCCGACCACCGCCTACCTCATCGCCAGCGGCGACCTGCGCCCCGCGGCCAACCGGGCCGGCTGGCCGGTCCAGCAACGGATGGAGGCCGCCGTCACGGCCGCGCTGGCCGAGTTCGGCTGGACCGTGCGCCGGGCCCACCCGTACGACGAGAACAAGGGCCACGGCTTCATCGACAGTCAGCGCCTGGGCCTCGAGGTGTTCAAGTCGATCCCGCCCGAGGCGCCCCTGATCGTGGCCGAAGCCGTGTGGCAGTACAGCCATCATGTGCTGGCGGGATTGCGCACGCACCAGGGCCCGATTCTCACGGTGGCCAACTTCGCCGGTGACTGGCCGGGTTTGGTGGGCCTGCTCGGTGTCAACGCGGGCCTGGCCAAGATGGGCGTCGGCTACTCGACGATCTGGTCGGTCGACTTCACCGACGAGTGGTTCAAGGCCGGCCTGCGCAGCTGGGTCTCCACCGGTTCGATCGTTCACGACACGTCGCATGTCCGGCCCCTCGGCGAACAAGCGGACACCGCGGAGACCGAGCTGGGCCAGGCCTTGGCCGCGCAACTGCTGGCCGACAAGGCCATCATCGGCGTGTTCGACGAGGGCTGCATGGGCATGTACAACGCGATCATCGACGACGAGCTGATGAACCCGCTCGGCATCTACAAGGAGCGCCTGTCGCAGAGCGCGCTCTGGGCCGAGATGCAGCGGGTGCCCGACGCCGAGGCCGACGCGGTCGGGGCATGGCTGGCCGCCAAGGGCATGAAGTTCGAATTGGGTACGGACGAGGCCACCGAACTGACCGAGGCGCAACTTCGCTGGCAGTACAAGATGTACATCGCCGCGCTGCGGATCAGCGACGACTACGGCCTGGACGCCGTGGGGATCCAGTACCAGCAGGGCCTCAAGGATCTCTCCCCCGCCTCGGATCTGGCCGAGGGGCTGCTCAACAACGCCGACCGCCCGCCGGTCACCTCGCGCGACGGCACCCGGGTGCTGTGGGAGGGGCGGCCGCTGCCGCACTTCAACGAGGCCGACGAGGGCGTGGCCGTCGACGCGCTGGTCACCAACCGGCTGTGGACCGCGATGGGCCTCGACCCGGCGACCACGCTGCACGATGTGCGCTGGGGCGAGGAGTACGACGGCGAGTTCGTCTGGGTGTGGGAGATCAGCGGTTCGGTGCCCCCGTCGCACTTCGCGACCGGCTACGCCGAGGCGGTCGGCCGGCGGCAGGACCCGGTCTATTTCCCGCTGGGCGGCTCGACCATCAAGGGCATCAGCAAGCCGGGCGAGGTCGTCTGGAGCCGGATCTTCGTGCAGGGCAACGCCTTACACGCCGATCTGGGCCGGGCCACCGCGGTCGCCCTGCCGACCGAGGAGTCGGAGCGCCGCTCGCAGGCCACCACCCCGGCCTGGCCGATCATGCACGCCGTGCTGCACGGCGTGACCCGCGACCAGTTCATGGCCCGCCACAAGGCCAACCACCTCAACGTCGCGTACGCCCCGGACGCCGGGACGGCCGACAAGGCCCTCGCGGCCAAGGCCGCCCTGCTGTCGGCGCTCGGTGTTCAGGTCTATCTCTGTGGAGACGCAACCTGCTGACGAACTGCTCATCTATTGCTCGTCGCGGTGTCGATCATCGAAATCTGTGAATCCTAGCGTTCTGTCCGGGCGGCCGGCGTGACCCGTCGGCCGCCCGGGGCAGGGGTCCACCCTGCTTCTCCTCACCTCGGCCCGAATCGGGCCGCCTCCAAGGAGATGGAATGGCAACAGGTCCACATCACCGGCGATGGCTCGGTGCCGGCATGGCGGTCGTCCTGGCCGCCGCCGGAGTGGTCGCGACTGGTGCTGGCGCCCAGGCCGCGGTCGGCAAGGAAGACAAGATCCGGCCCGAGCTGGCGGCCCAGATGGCCGAGCGCGGCGGCGGCGACTTCTGGATCAGGTTCGGCGCGAAGGCCGACCTGACCGCGGCGAGCAAGATCAAAGACTGGAACGAGCGCGGTACGGCGGTGGCCGCGGCCCTGAAGAAGGCGGCCGCGAGCAGCCAGTCCGGGGTCCGGGCCGAGCTCGACAAGGGCGGCGCCACGTACGAGTCGTTCTGGGCCACGAACGCGATCAAGGTCAGCAAGGGCTCGCCCGCCCTGGTGCAGAGCCTGGCCGCCCGGCCCGAGGTCGAGGGCCTCTACGCGCCGGCCAAGGTAGAGGCGCCCAAGGTTGTCGAGGGCAGCCAGCAGAAGGCCGTGAACGCGGTCGAGTGGGGCATCGCCAACATCAACGCCGACGACGTCTGGTCGCAGTACGGCATCACCGGCGAGGGCATCACGATCGCCAGCATCGACAGCGGTGTCCAGTTCGACCACCCGGCGCTGGTCGGCTCCTATCGGGGCAACAACGGCGACGGCACGTTCACCCACGACTACAACTGGTTCGACGCGGCCGGCGCCTGCTCCGGCGCGCCGTGTGACACCAACGGCCACGGCACCCACACGATGGGCACGATGGCCGGCTCCGACGGCACGAACCAGGTCGGCGTCGCCCCCGGCGTCCGCTGGATCACCGCCAACGGTTGCTGCCCGTCGGACAGCGCGCTGATCGAGTCGGGGCAGTGGATGCTCGAGCCGGCCGACTCGGCCGGGGCCAACCCGGACGCGAGCAAACGGCCGAACGTCATCAACAACTCCTGGGGCACGATCAACCCGTCGAACGAGCCCTTCATGGAGGACATCACGACGGCCTGGACGGCGTCGGGCATCTTCGGGGCGTTCGCCAACGGCAACAGCGGTCCCGGCTGCCAGAGCAGCGGCTCCCCGGGCAGCCTGGTCAGCAACTACTCGGTCGGCGCGTACGGCGTGGACAACACGATCGCCGACTTCTCGGGCCGCGGCGCCGGGCAGAACGGCGAGCTCAAGCCGAATGTCTCGGCCCCGGGCGTGAACGTGCGCTCGACCTGGCCCGGCAACGGCTACAACAGCATCAGCGGCACCTCGATGGCCACCCCGCACCTGGCCGGCGCGGTCGCGCTGCTCTGGTCGGCCGCCCCGGTGCTGGTCGGCGATGTCGCGGCCACCCGGGCGCTGCTGGACGGCACGGCGATCGACACCGAGAACAGCCAGTGCGGTGGCAGCGCCGACGACAACAACGTCTTCGGCGAGGGCCGGCTGGACGCGCTGAAGCTGATCGGCGAGGCGCCCACCGGCGACTCGGGCACGCTGGCCGGCAAGGTCACCGACGCCGCGACGGGCTCGGCGGTCGCCAACGCGGCCCTGACCCTGACCGGCGCGGCCGACCGCCAGCTGACCACGGGCACCGACGGCACCTACTCGACGCGGCTGCCGGCCGGCGACTACCAGGTCGCCGTGACCGCGTACGGCTATTCGGCCAAGACCGTGGCCGCGACCGTCACCGCCGACCAGACCACCACGACCAACGTCGCCCTGACGGCCGTGCCGACCGTCTCGGTCGGGGGCGCGGTGACCGACGGCTCGGGTCACGGCTGGCCGCTGTACGCCAAGGTGACCGTGGCCGGACCGGGCGGCGTCTCCGACTACACGACCCCCACCAACGGCCGCTACAGCTTCAAGCTCCCGGCCGGGTCCACGTACAAGCTCACCTTCACCTCGCAGTACCCGGGCTACCAGACGGTGACCAAGGACGTGGTCGTCGGCACCAGGAACGTCACCCAGAACGTGGCCGTGCCCGCCTCGCAGGAGGACTGCACGACCGCGCCGGGCTACGAGAACTCGACCAAGGGCGACTTCCAGACGTTCGACGGCACCACGGCGCCGACCGGCTGGACCGTGGTCGACAACGCCGGCAAGGGCCAGACCTGGAAGTTCACCGACGACGGCCGGCGCGGCAACAACACCGGCGGCGACGGCGGCTTCGCCATCGTCGACAGCGACCGCTACGGCTCCGGCAACACGCAGGACACGTCGCTGGTCAGCCCCGTCGTCGACCTGACCGGGGTGGCGAACCCGGTGATCCGGTTGGACCAGGAGTACCGCCAGTACGCGCAGGAGACGGGCGACGTCGACCTGAGCCTCGACGGCGGCGCCACCTGGACGAACGTGCTCAAGCAGACGACCAACGTGCCCGGCCCGAAGCGCACCTCGGTCGCGATCCCGCAGGCCGCGGGCAAGTCCCAGGTTCAGGTGCGGTTCCACTACTACAACGCCTCGTTCGCCTGGTGGTGGAAGGTCGACAACGTCCTGATCGGCGAGCTCGAGTGCGTGCCGACCGACGGCGGCCTGGTCGTGGGTCACGTCACGGACGGCAACACCGGCGGTTACGTCAACGGGGCCACCGTGGCCGACAAGAACGACGCCGCCGTGAAGGTCACGACGGTCGCCACGCCGGACGACACCGGCCTCGCCGACGGCTTCTTCTGGCTGCTGGCGAAGCCCGGTTCGCGGACCTTCGCGGCCACGGCCGGCAACTACTCCGGCGACACCGCAACAGTCGACGTCGAGGCCGACTGGACCAGCACGGCCGCCTTCGAGCTCGGCGCCGGTCAGCTCGCGGTCACCCCGGCCGCGGTCAGCGCCGACGTCCGGATGCCGGACGGTTCCGCGGCCAAGAAGTTCACCGTGACCAACACGGGCACCCAGCCCGTCGAGGTGAAGCTCTCCGAGCGCAGCGGCAGCTTCGACATGCTCAAGGCCGACGGCTCGAACACGACCCTGGGCGAGATCCTCGGTTCGCCGGGCGCCCCGGCCCAGCGGATCAGCACGGCCGTCTCGTTCGCGGCCAGGACTTCGTTCAAGGCTGCGGCTGTCACCAAGGACGGCCCGTTGGCCGACCCGTGGACCAACATCGGCGAGTACCCGGCGGTCGTCATGGACAACCGGGTCGTCAACCTGGACGGCAAGGTCTACTCGCTCGGCGGCACCAACGGCACCGCCGCCTACAAGACGAACTACGTCTACGACCCGGTCGCCCAGGCCTGGAGGCCGATCGCCGACCTGCCCGAGGCCCGCAGCGCGCTCACCGTGGGCGTGATCGACGGCCAGATCATCGCCACCGGCGGCTGGGGCCCGTCCGGCCCGTCCGCCACCACCTGGGCCTACGACCCGGGCGCGGACACCTGGACGCGCAAGGCCGACAACCCGGCGCCGCGCTCGGCGGCCGGTCAGGCCGTGGTCGACGGCAAGCTGTACGCCGTGGCCGGCTGCACCACCGCCAACTGCACGCCGATGTCGAACGACGTGGTCGCCTACGACCTGGCCAGTGACAGCTGGACGACGCTGGCCGACTACCCGAAGTCGGTCGCCTTCGCCGCATGCGGCGGCATCGACGGCGTCATCTACTGCACCGGCGGCAACGACGGCGCGGTCTCGCAGAAGGCCGGCTACGCCTTCGACCCCGGCACCGGCTCGTGGACGGCCATCCCGGACGCCCCGGCCGACCAGTGGGCCAGCTCGTACGCCGCGGCCAACGGCAAGCTGCTGGTCGTGGGCGGCGTGCAGGCGGGCGCGGTGACCAACGCCGGCTTCGCCTACGACCCGGCCGCCGGCTCGTGGTCGGCCCTGCCCAACGCCAACACGGCCCGCTACCGGGGCGCCGCTTCCTGCGGCTTCTACAAGGTGGGTGGCTCGTCCGGCGGCTTCAACCCGACCACCTCGAGCGAGGTGCTGCCCGGCCTGGAGGAGTGCGGCGCGGCCGGCGACGTCAGCTGGATGACGCTCGACAAGACGGAGGCCACGCTGGCCCCCGGTAAGAAGCTGACCGTCACCGTGGGCATCACCGCCACCGTGGACCAGCCGGGCGCGTACACCGGCTCGGTCGGCATCAAGGAGAACACCCCGTACACCGTGGCGCCGGTCGGGGTCACGCTCAACGCGCTGCCCCCGAAGACGTGGGCCAAGCTGATGGGCACGGTCACCGGCGTCCCCTGTGGCGGCGCCGGCGCCCCGCTGGCCGGGGCCACGGTCCAGGTCGACTCGTGGGCGACCTCGCTCACCTTCGCCACCGACGCCGAGGGCCAGTACGCGTACTGGCTCGACAAGCGCAACAACCCGCTCACCCTGATCGCCGCCAAGGACGGCTACAAGCCCCAGGCCCGTACGTCGAAGGTCGCCCCGGCCGAGCCGAAGGTGGAGAACTTCGCCCTCGCCCCGGTCCGCTGCTGACCCGTTGAGATGAGGCCGGCCCGTCCGCGAACACGCGGGCGGGCCGGCTGCTCGATGAATACCGCCTATGCCGTGAACCGGATTCCGACGCCGCGGATGGCGTGGATCGTCGCCGCCGCACCCAGCCGGGCCAGTTTGGCCCGCACCCGGCGCACCGTCGAGTGGATGTCCGAGCCGCGGCCCACGTGCTCGTTGCCCCAGACCGCGAGATGCAGTCTCTCGTACGTCCAGACCCGCCCCGGCGCGGCCACGAGACACTGGAGGAAATCGTGTTCGAGCGGCGTCAGCGCGACCTCCCGGTCGAGCCAGCACAACACGCGGCGGTCGGAGTCGACCCGCAGCCCCTCCTCCGGCTCGGCTTCGCTCGGCGGGGCCACCACGTTGAGGAACTGCCGCGCCTGGTCCGGTGTGGACACTATGAGAATGGCCTCGCTGCCACCGAGCAGTTGCGCCAGCTTCCGGCGCCCGTCCGGGGAGGACGCGATGCCGATGGCCAACGAGGGAACCGTACTGTTCGTCATGCCCCGCCTCTCAGCGTTCGATCAACGCATTGAAGTAAGGCTATGACCGCGGTCCAATGTCCCGGTGGCGGCGTTGCGCCATGTCATAAATCCGCCACCGCAGTAGTCCCCCGGCGCAGCGGGATGGGGTTGTCGTCGGGAACCACTTGCCAGGCGCCTTCGGCCAGGGGCGCGCGCAGCTCGGCGCAGCGCTCGGTCCGGCCCGCGCCCAACTGTCGCCACGGCGTGGCCGCCAGCTGATCGGTGAGCTGCTCGACCCGGGCGTGGGCGTCACGCCCGGCCGCCGTGGCGACACCACCGGCGTCGAGCCAGCCCCGCTCCCGCAGCCGACCGGCGGCGGCCTGCCACTCGTCATCCGTCCAGCCGCGGGCCGGCTGGGTGACCTCGCGCAGGTGACCACCGTCCCGCCCGACCCGCCACACCAGCGACTCGCAGCCGTCCACCCCGGCGGTGAGCAGCGCGGCGACGTGCCCGTCGCGGCGGTGCTCGCGCAGGATGGTGGCCGCCTGCCACGGCCGGGCCACCGGCTCCTCCGGCCACGGCAGGTCCGCGTGGGCCGCCGCCAACACCCGCCCACCCAGGTCGGCGTTCCGGGCCGCCTCCTCGAGCAGATCGGCCGCCTCGCCCACCGGCAAGTCACCGAACAGCTCCCGCAGCGTCGCCTCGGCTCCCTCGGCCCGAGCCGCCAGCGCGGCGGCCGGGCTGATCCGCACGCGCCTGCCCGAACTAGGCGAACTGGGCGACGACGTGGTCCTGTTCAGCCTGCAAACGATGGTCATCGCCGGTGCGCTGCCCGCCTACAGCACACCCCCACCCAGCCTGCAGGCCGCCTACGAGGCTGAACCCGACCTGGCCCGTTTCCACCTGGGCCTGCAAGACACCCTCGAACTGGGCCTGACCGCCACCCTGCTGGGCGTGCTGCCCCGCGGTGACTAACCCTGTCGTTGGAATTGATGGTACGCAAAAGGGGAGCATGATCCCTCAGTCGGACAGATCGCCCCTGGGTCATGTGTTACGTTCCGACCTGAAGCCAGCCCCATCGGGGTTGGAAGTCGGGCCGTGAATCCCCGCTGGCCGGGAGCCCGGCCCGGCGCCTCACCCAGATCGGCCCGGCTCCCAGGGCACGGGAAGCAGTTCTGTGTGGCGCCGGTAGTGATCCGCGACTCCGGGTTCCCCCTCGGCGAGGTCGCGGCGGAACGCCGCGGCGGCAAAGTCCGCGAGCCACAAGCACGGCTCATCGGAAGCCCTCGCTTGGCCGAACGCGAAATCGCGAAGCACCGGTTCGCGATTCCGCAGACGTCCCGCCACCCGGGCGTCCGCGCTGCGTAGGCGCTCGCCCTCGCGCTGTTCGATCAGGCGTGCTGCGCCAGGGCCGCGCCGATGTCGGCGGTGCGAGCCAGGTCCGGTGAGGGTCCGGGTTCCACCCTGCCGATGACCCGCCCGGACTTCGCGGTCACGGTTTCCCCGCCTCGATTGCTCGAGTTGACCGGTCGGAGTTCCCCGTACGGCCGGAGGCATCGCCGTTGAAACGACGACGGCGAATGTCTACGATCCGGCTGATCACTTCGGGCCGTCGTCCTGCTGCCGCGGCACCACGATGGACTCCCCGCATGGCGCCGGGACGGCACGTTCAGCGATCGGCCACTCATCGGCGGCTACGAGTAGCACGCCGGTCTCTACTGATCACGGGGAAAAGTCATGCGAAGAACTCTCGCGGCTACCGTCGGCGGCCTGGTCGCCGCCGTCGCACTGGTCGCACCCGGCATCGCCCAGGCGGCCGAGCCGCCGTCCGAGGTGAGGGTGATCCCGGCTCCGTCCTATCCGGTCTATCCGACCGACCAGATCGCCTTCGCCGGTGAGACCGGCTTCCTGCACCAGCGCGCCGCGAACCGGCCGTGAGTGTGGACCACCTACGCCGATCGGCAGACCACACCGATCACCAGCCTCCCGAACACGTTCTCGGCCACGCCGGCCGGCGGCGACACCATGGTGTTTCTCGGCGGAGTGCCCAGCCACCCGGCCACCTCGACGACTCAGCCGGCGCTGAACCTGGCCACCAAAACCTGGCGGGACGTGCCGGTGAGCAGCAACGTGCAGCTCACCCGGCTGCTGGGCAACTCGGCGGCGGTGGCGATCACCTCCGGCACTCCGCCCACGGCCGAGCTGCGCCGGATCGCCGCGGACGGGTCGTGGACGTCCGCACCGATCACCGGCGTCCCGGCTGGCACGACCGGACTCACCATCGTGGCCGGTGACGACACCGGCGCCGTGCTGCGGGTCGTCCATCCCGACGGTCCCCGGTACGGCCTGGTGGACGCGGCCGCCGGCCGGATGGCCCTGCTGCCCGCCGGTGTGCTGCTGGCCAACGTGACAACGCTGACCAAGGACCGGATCGGCCTGTTCACCAGCACCTCGGCGCAGAGCCTGTCGCGCGCCGCGGTGCTGGACGGCACCGCGACCGTTCCGGGGACCATCGAGTTCCTGACCACGGTTCCGCTGGGTCTGGCCCGGCTGGCCGGTGACGACGTCATCGTGACGCCGAGCACCGGAGCCACGAACAAGACCGTGCTGCGCTACTCGGTCGGCAGCAGCACCCCGGTGCAGGTCGTGCCCCGGGGCGAGCCGGCCAGCGCGCAGGCGCCGGACGGCGTGCTGTTCGTGGGTGGCACCAATATCGGCGACTACGCGGTCCGCAAGGCCACCGCGTCCGACCAGTCGGTGGTTCTGCCGCTGGTCGCCCCGCTGGTCAACGCTGGCGTGACGCTCGCCTCGGGCGTCGTGCGGCACACGGTGGCGATGCCCCTGCCGGGCGAGAAGCCCGAGTACCGGCACTTCGCCGAGCAGATCGGGCCCGGTGAGCCGACGACCGGTTCTGCGGTGGCAGACGGCGCGCTCGTCAACCCGACGCCCTGCCAGACCGACGCGGTCTGCGTCCGGATGATTGACGGTGCGGACACCGGTTCGGCCTACCTGGACGGCATCACCACGGGCGACTTCGTCACGACGGCGTACCTGCGGTCGTCGCCGAGTGGTGGCGCCACGATCAACACCCGGAGCGACGCCAAGCTCGTCGACGCCTCGCCGACCCACCGGCTGCTCAGCTTCGGCAACTTCCAGTTGGCGTACCGCACCGACGGAAGCAGCATCCAGCTCACCGGCGCCCCGGCCTCCGCCCTGTGGTTCGACACGCTGTGGCGGGCCAACGCGACCGGTCAGATCGAGAACTGGAACCTGCGCGCCGGCACCCCGAGCGCCGGTCCGCAGCCGATCACCACCGGTTCGAGCTGCACCAAGACTGAGGTGCAGGCGACCGGCAAGCACCTGTACTGGACCTGCGGGGCGAACGGGCCGGCCGGTGTCGTGGAGATCGACGGCGGCAAGCGCATCGACGTGCCCGCCGGGCAGTACCTGCTGGGCGACAACTTCCTGGTGCGGCACGACGCCAACGGTGCCCTGGTGCGCCTCGACCTCACCGGCGGCACGCTCGGCGAGCCGGCCACACTGGCCACGTTCGCCCGGGGTGAGCTGACCGACGACCGCAACATCGCCTGGACCGTCGACAAGTTCGGCGGCAACGTCGCGTGGGTCGACGCCGACAACGCCGTGCACATCGTCGACCCCGGTGTCACCACCTCGGCGCCGGCGGCCGGCTCCGTATCGGCCAGCAACGAGACCGACCTGCCGGGCAACTTCCTGGTGGTCGCGAAGCTGACCCGCCCGGTCACCGCCACGCGGCTCACCATCACCCAGGTGCGTTCCGATTCCGTCGTCGCGCGCCTCAGCGGCGGTGGGGCCCGGGTGACCACGACCTACCATTGGAACGGCCAGGTGAACGGCAGGCCGGCCGTCCAGGGCACCTACCGGTGGTCGTTGGCGGCCACGGCCGACGGTCGCGAGGTCACGGTGGCCAACGGGACCACCTCCATCGACTGCGGCGGAACGCCCACCCTGCACAGCTATGACTGCACAGGTCAGCCCACCATCCTCGGACTGACCAGCGCGAGCACCGGCCAGGGCCGCTGGCTGCTCACCCGGGTCGGCGGCACGGTCGTGGCCAACGGCCCGGCCGAGGCGCTGTCCGGGCTGTCCGGGCTCGTGCCGTTCGGCGACATCAACGGCGACAACCGCAACGACCTGCTGATCCGTCGGTCCGACGGCTCGATGCGGGCCTACTTCGGCCAGGACGCGCTGCCGTTCAGCGGCGCCCAGTCGATCGCCATCTCGGGCAACTGGAACCCGTACGACGCTCTGATCCACACCGGTGACCTCAACGGCGACGGCTTCGCCGACCTCATCGCCCGCGACCGGGCGAGCGGCGCGCTGTTCGTCTTCGGGGGCACCGCGGAGGGCGCCCTGTCCGGCTCCGTCAAGATCGAGGGTGGCTACAAGGGCTACAGCCGCTTCGTCGGCAACGGCGACATCAACGGCGACGGCAAGGCCGACCTGATGATGCAGCTCGACTCCAACAGCACCATGTACGCCCTGTACGGCAACGGCGACGGCACCTTCCAGTCCGGTCTCAAGATCGTCGGCACCGGCTGGCTCGGCTACAACACCGTCATCGGCGCCGGTGACCTCAACGAGGACGGGAAGAACGACCTGGTCCTCCGCGACACCGCCGGCAACCTGTTCCGGCGCCTGGGCACCGGTCAGGGCACGTTCGGCGACCGGGCCCAGTACGGCTCCGGTTACCAGCAGTACTCGGGTCTCTACTGACCTATCGGCGGCGCAGGGCGACGACGGCGATGTCGTCGGCCTGTTGCCCTGCGCCGCCGAGCTGCACCCTCAGGCGCCGGCAGAACCCCTATGCGACTTCGGCCGGCGTCCACTGCAGACGCTCGATCCTTGCTCATGATCGAGCGCACTCTTTTCGACATGAGAGCGCGCTGCCGGCTTGACGTACGTAGGCGTTATCGACCCGCCGGTACGGCTCAAGCGGTGTGGACCCCTGGCTCCTGGCGACCGGGTCTGCTGGGTCGCACGGTCGTTCGACGCTCGCTTTCGCAGCTGCGGCGTCGGCATTTGATCTTCTTTCAGGCCTCCCTAGCGCACCCGGCCATCGTGTGCGCCTCCCCCGCGCCCGGCCGCTGAGGCAGGGCCCGATCAGCCGTCGATGAAGCACGCCAGTTCGCTCATGCCGTCGGCGAGCGCGTCGAGGTAGAACTGGATGCGCCAGACGGTCGCCACGACCAGGCCGAGTCGGGCCGTAACCGGTAGCCGGTGGAGGCCTTCGGCTGATCCAGCCGTCCAGATGACCGTCTGGGCGAACAGGTCGGCGATGATGCCACGGACGATGTCGCGGGTCAGCAGGATCAGGTCACCGCCGGACCGGGTGATGATCGACAATGCTCGCGCGAGTCGGGCTTCTCCGGCCAGCGCGTCAACGTTGTTGGTCATCATGGCCAGATAGGAGCGCACGTCCTGCCGGTCGTACCGGGGGATGTCCTGGTCGAGGCACTCAGGGCGAGCCCGCTACCGATGCCGGCATGGAGCGACCAGCAGCCGCGACGCCATCAACCGGATCCCCACCCTGTATGTCCGCGAGGATCAGCTCCTCAACCAGGCCGCTGCGCAACTGCCCGACGTCCGCCCGGACGATGTCCCCGCCCAGATGAAAGCCCGACGGATAACCATCGTCTGCACCCCAGTGAGCGCTGTCATCGAGACCGCCACCATGACGAAAGCGAAGCAAGGCCCGACCGGGCCGACTCAACCGACGATTCCCGGACTGGAAGCGCCGATCAAACGGCGCACACGAGGAAACCCCCACCAAAGTCATCCACAAACATGAAGAACCTTGGTGGGGGTTAACGTGTCCGGAGCCCAACACGAAGGATATTCACACGCTGATCGCAACTAGGGAGCTGGCATGCAGGCCGTGACTTCCCTCACTGAGGCCAGCGGCTTCCGTGGGAGTTAACGCCCGGCAATCGACACAGACCGATACTTTGCCGATTCTGGCTACCATCCCTTTTACTTCACTGCGACAGTGGAATACCGTCCCCGAGGCTTTCTCCGGACGGCATTCCACTGCTCTTCGAGCTTTTCATCCTCGTCGTACGTTAGCTCGGAGACGACGACTAGCGATGGTCTCCGCGTACGGCCTTGTCTTGTGCTTCTGCTCCACAGCCCAGAACGCGCAACATGTGGGCACGCGCTACCCGGTCGAGGATCTGGACGACATCGAAGAGGTCTTCGTCTTCGTAGCCCTTGGTTCCATGGGACAGGTCGTTGCGGACGGTCCTGAGGGCCACAGGCAGCGCCACGACTCGCTCCCCTTTGTCCTTCACCCGTTGGACCAGCGCGGTCGCGGCCAACTCATCGCTCACGTTGTAGGGCAGCGACCTAAACATCTCCAGGAAGCATTCGTCGAGGCCACCGGGTGGCCTTCGCATTAAATACTTCCTCAGGAACTTGAGAGTCGAGGTGGGCAGGTTCGCGACTTCGGCAAGAACCGCAAGAGCTTCATCGCGCTTGACGGTGTGGTCGGCCACGCGCTTCTCCTGCTCCATCTTGTGCTCGTACCCGTATAGGCCTTCCAGCGCCTGCACGAGCAGCAGATATGTTGATCGGGGATGCTGGCGAGGTAGGACGATCGACGCGCCATAGGTCTCCAGCAGAGGATGATGCTCAGCGCGCAGCCGCTGCCAGGCTCGCAGTAGGTGCAGCGGTGACGCGTCCTCCGTATTCGCGCGGAAAGCCGTCTTGATCTTGCGGACGATGTTGTCTCGGGTGGCGAACGGAACCTGATCGAGCTTGTGACCGAAGACTTGGAACTCGTCATGGCGTCCATCACGTCCAGGCCTGGTCAGGCTCAGGTAGGTGATGTCTTCCGCTCGTCCGGTGGCCAGGGAGATGATTCGCCTCAGTGGCTCGATCCACATGTCCAGGGCGCCGTCGAGCGAGAGTGGCTCGACGAGTTCGATCGTGACGACTGGGCTGAACGCCATCCGGAAGAACGCGAACTCTTGGGCGATGGCACTGAACCAGGTGATCGCGATGGTGGCGTGAGGGTCCGACCAGGTCTGCTTGCTATCACTGTTCGGCTGCACCTGCCACGGGTGGTCGTAGAAGCTCTGCGCCTCGGTGGGGAAGCTGAATGCTTTGATGGGGCCGATGCCGGCGTACGCGTCGAGCCCCGAGATCTGAATCGTGATCTTGTTGAAGGTCGGCGGTCCGTCCAGCGGCGCGCGAGGTGGACCCACCAGCGCCGCGCGGGCGCTGACGAATGCCTGATCGTGATGCCACGTCTCAACGTCAGCATCTATCAGCACGACCGTCGGCCCGTTCCTCAACGCGCCGGTCATCACCGGGTGGCTGAAACGTTGAGGGAAAGCAGCCATCGTCGATCCATTGCGATGCTCTCTCACCAGCGGAACCTTGCCCGACAGCGAAGCGGTCGGAGGCCGGCCCGCCGTCAGATCGAGGTCACCGTCCAACTCATGAACCGTCCCGCTCTCATCGGGAACAGACCAACGCCCGCGGTACTGTCCGGGCTCCAGCCGGGGCTTCAGTGCAACTCCGTCGGCCATGCCAAAGTCCTCATCTACGTTGCGGCGCTACGCCCGCACTAGTTGTACAACATCGCCGAAACGCAGCGTTCCGCATCTGGGCGGGCCGGCGGCTAGGAGTCGGGCAGCTCTCGCGTGCTTCGGTGGAGCCGGCCTCGGTTTAGCAGTAGGCACCGGTCTCCGGGTGCTCTGTTCGCTGCCTCTGTGGTCCAAATACCGGTGGCGCGCAGGGCGGCCGATCGGGAAGTCTGGGCGCCGTGGAAGCCAACGCCGAGGTGCCGCAGCTCCAGGCGCGACACAACCTCGCGATCAACAGCGCGTGGACTTGGGGTCGCAGCTCGAGGTTGCAGGCCGAGAGGCTGCTCGACGGGAGCAGCATCTGGGACGCCTACCTACTGATGGTCGCCTTGCGGCAGATGATCCGTGCAGCCGAGATGGCACAGAAGTCATTGCAGAAGCGGCAGGCACAGCAGATCCTCAACTCAGCGCTTAAGCGATTCCGGACCGACCTGCCGGAGCTAGTGGACGCCCGCGACATCATCGAGCACTTCGACGAGTACGCAGTCGGCAAGGGCGCCCTTCAAGAAGCCGACCGGGCGGCTGACCCGACCCTTACGGACTTCGAACTCGCTCAGCAGTACACAACCCGGCTCGAAGGCACCTTAAACGAACCGACCGTTTGGGTAGGGCACCGCGCAATCGAGGTTGCGAAGGTGCAGCCTGCGGTACAGCGGCTGTTCAACAAGATGTGGGCGGCGGCGAAGGCCGAGGACGGGGACTGACTCCGACCGGCGGTTGGCGAGGGCACCTATCCCGGAGTGAATTCCCCGATTGGAGTCGATCTATCGGCACAATCAGCAATGACACCCACCCGGCCGCGACAAAAGTTGCCCGCTACGGAACCATCTCCCTTCGAGCATCTTCTCGGTGCCATGCAACGAACTCTTTCTCACGCATTCGCGAGGCGAGGTTCAATCATCAGCGATTAGGCTTCAGTTTCGTATTCGGCCGTCTGTAACCGAAACTCAGCCAGACGGGCAAACTGCCAAAGGGCTGACCATGCCCGAGATTCATCTTCCGTTTCTCCACCAAGCGCGGCTGGCCTAACCTTATCAAGAAGGTCAGCCCCCGATGCTGCGCGCCCCAAGCTAAGTTCTCTCACCGCAAGGAAGAGATCGATCCGAGCGACGAGCTCTTCAGGTATGGCATCGGCCTCGCGAATAATCGAGAACCACTCGACCAAGTCCGCGAGGCACGGCGACGCGTCCGACGTGGCGTCGGCGAAAACGGCCCAAGCGCAAAGCTTCCCGAAATTGTTAGCGAATTGACCAACTACGTCAATATAGAAGCTTGACCTCCCAAACAGATGCCGGAAGTCGGCGCATGCCCTACGGGCGTCAACCCAGCGCCCCTGTCGCGCCAACGATTCGATCAGAACCCGGTGAGCGAAGAGCTCCAGAGATCCCGTCAATAGTTCGGATTTTAGAACGTCGCGGCAAAGCTTTTCAGCAAGTAACGGCCGATTCTCGCCGATGAGGTCGTTGGCTCGCCTCACCTTATCGACAGACAGCGAATAATCTGTAGGTCCTAGCCTTTCCCGCAAGGCTGCGAAACCATTCAAAATGTCGTGAAAGTGCGTCTCGCGAGCTTGCTCTGCGCTCGGCCTCTCTAGGATGATCTCCACATCTAGGCAGAATTTTACTGCGGCTTTCGGATAAGTGTCCTCAATGCGCTGAGCATATGCAAGCACCTCTGCGAGGTACTCTGCAACCTCTTGCATTTCAAGACTCGAATGGCCGGGCATATCGAAGCGAAGATCTAGGAGTGCAAGCTTGGCTTGCACCTGGACCAACTCTTCAGACTCGGAAAGGCCATCATCCGAGCGCTGCGATAGATGGTGAAGCGTCTCCAATTCTAGCCTCAGGAGGCTATCCGCCATCCGGGGCTCCGAATAGGCGCGGTATGCACCGGCCAGATTTCCGTATAGGAGCGCTACCCGAGGGCCAACTATTCCTAAACGGTGCAGGTGCTGAGCCAGAACTCGCGCATGACCAAACATGATAGAGGCTCGATCGAGCAGATTGAGTTCTAGTGATGATTGCATCCAACGCTCGACGTGGTTCGCCAAACGATTGAGCGTCTCCGCTAGAACTTCGTTCCTAGCATGAGTCGCCCGAACAACGTCTTGCACAATCGTGTTCACGCTCAACGTCGAGTTTGAGTTTCCTAACTTTTCATATCCAGTCGCGGGAATTTCCTCGTCAAGCGCCACCAGCGAGAAGCGGCGAAGTTCTCGGATGACCTCGCCCAGATGGACGATACTCGGATCTACATAAAACGGCCCCATTCCGCTTTCTGGATCAGGATCACTCATGACACTCGCGGCTAGTAGGTGCAGTGGCATCTGCCTGGAGGACAGATAGGAGCTGAATGTTAGAATTCCGAACGCCATGAACGGCCGAATGTCTTGGGTGTCCTCTTCGATTCTTTGTTTTAGGCGATCCATAGACATTAGCAGCGCAGCCGTCAGGGTTCGAGGGTAGCCGGGAGGAAGCGATTGCTCGTCCCTTAATGCCCGCAGCTTGAGCTGTTCCAAGTACAAATCAACGTCGTTCACAGGAATGCCGCAGGAATTCATATATCCGGCGGCCAATTCGAGGGCCAGCGGCCAATAAGACATAGTCTGAGCCAATAACTGGAAACCAGTTTGCGGTGCGGCGGTCGACTCCTCCGAGCCTAGGCGCCTAGATAGCAGTTCAACTGCCTCCTTTGGTTCCATAGTCCCCACGTTGATGACTGTGGCACTGCCGTACTGGGCGGCCGCGTCCAGAGTAGTAAAGATGATGTTGCCTGTCCCTGCGCGCGGAACCCAATAGTTAACCTCGCGCTGATTGACCACGCCATCGAAAATCAATGCCCATCGCCCAGGTAACCGACTTAGCTCGCTATGAAATAGGTCTCTTACCTGCTCTGATGGAAGTTGGTAGATTGTCTCGCCTTGGCGCGGGGTGAGGTAGTGCAGAGCCCTCCTGAATGAGCTGGCCAGTGAATCGGCGGTGCTGCTATCTATCCAAAATATGATTTCGTATAAGTCGGCCTGATCAGCGACGTAGGCGGCTGCAAGGCTTGACTTTCCGGTGCCGGAGAGACCTGTAAGGGCTACGGACCTCACGCGCTCATCGCCGGTGGAAAGAGCTACAGAAATCCTACTCATGTAATAGTGCCTATGCACGTCCGGGATAAAGCACATGGGGCCGACTATCACACCCCAGTCCCTGGTCCCAAATACACGCGCAAGTGTCTCTGAGTTAACTAGTAGATGCCTTCGAAGCTGCTCAATTGTGAAGACAGCCTCACTCTCGTCGACAGCCCTTCGGAGAACTTCGGAAACCAGGTAGCCGGTAAGCATGCCGGCCGACTGGTCACCTAACCCCTTACTGGCTCGATTGCGGAATACGCGAAGGCGTTCACGCAAGGACTGCCTGATCTCAATATCGGTCCGCAGATCGAAGATTAGACGACAGCGAGCCAAGCGCGCAACTTTGTCGACGCTTAGATTATCGAGCAATGCGCTTTTCGATGGCGCATTGGACAACAAATCGCTTAGCCGGGAACTTATGTCTGAATGTTGTGCACCTGAGCTTAGAATGTCATGCAAATTTTGGGCTGAATCTGCGGGTGCTCCACCGATCAGTAAAAGGTACTGGTCTGCTTCTGCACTATCGATTAGCTGGAGCAGTACACCGAACGCTTGGGCTGCTGTGACGGAACTCCCCAGAGTGCGGGTCTTGACCTGAGCAGCTGTCAGGCGGCGCCCTTCATGATTCGTGATATCGAAGTCGATGGCTTCTTCTCTTCCATCTTGATCTGGCCGTCCTTCTATCCGTACGGATGCGACGTTGGTGTCTTCGACGGCATCGAGCATGTATTCCAGCGTGCGCAGGTACTGATATTGGAAACCTCGGGCCGCTAGCCGCCCGCCATCAGGCTTCATGCCAATTCCCCTCCTCAGCAGCTAAAGGTTACTCTCACCCTTCACGAGTGCATCTAGACGGGGATATATCTGGCTAATATCGCTTATGTCTCGGCAGGTTTGTACCGCCCGAAGGAGGTCAATAACGAGTTTGGCAAATTTTCGTGAACCCGATTCTATTGCTCTTGAGTGATATTCGTACAGCGGGAGCAGGTATCCGTCTTGCAAAGGAAGAAGTGTCCAGGATATTCCGTACGGTGGCCAAAAGGTCATTGGAGTACTCGATAGCAACCTGGCCTTCCCGCCTTCTACAGGAAGAACGGCTGGGTGCCGGTATTGTTGGTCACCGTCTGATCGGATGAAAATCTCGCGATGCTGCCCGAGCGTAGGATCGATAAGACGGTTCAATTCGTCAACCCAGACCACGAAGTGCCCATCTGTGGATCCGTCCGAGCCGATCGTCGGGGGGTGATCCCATACGCCGATGTCTTTGTGAGGCGCCGTGTTGCCTTTTACCTGGAAGACGGAGGCGCATGCGGCGAAGACCTCGGATGAGTATCCGAGAAGGCAGAAAGCACGGCTCGCCTGAGCGGCAATGATAAAGTCGCTGTAACGTTTCCGGGCGTAGATAGCTTGATGTATAGCTACAGTCATTGCGTGGGCCGGCAGAGCTCCAAGTTCGGTAGAGCCCAATATATTGGCGAGAACGAAGCTCTCGGTTCCTGGCACAATCAAGGACTCCAACTCTTCGGTGCGTGGAAGAGTTGACCTGACGTCGTCCTCTCGCGCCTTGGGCGGGATGTGCTTGCGTATCGGCTGTCGGCTACTTCGCTTGGCGTTGCGGCGACGGGCGCCCATGCTTCCCCAATGATCGACTACGGTGGGCCACTTTATCGTCGCACTGAGATGGTGGTGGGTGCTACCTCCTAATGATGTGCATGAGGTGCGGCGCATCGCCGCTGCATCAAACGGCCCAAGATCTGACAAAACGCCGTTGCTGGGCGGCGAAGCGCGTGGGGGCCTCTCGGGACGCCTTGATGTGACGGGACGTCCGCACCGATGGGGTCCCCTTCGCAGTTGTCCATCCCGCACTCTCGGTGGGTAGCCGGTATCCAGATCGCGTTGGCATTGGGACACCGGCTACCCGAGGCCCCGACTGCGCGTCTACCGCGAAGAGCGCGCGGTCGGGCTGCCCGAACTAGATCTCCCCGTTACCGCCGACGTTGACGACGGGTCGAGAGCCGGTGAGCGTCGCGCGGATACGAGCGCTGATGCCGTCACCGACTTGCTCCTCGCATCCGCGATCAGCAACGCGAGAGTTGTCCGGGTCGCCAAGCACGATACGTAGCCGCACCGCCCGAGCCAGTGGGCATGACGATGCACCGGGGCACCATGCGCGGCGCCATCGGGGATGACGGCGAGTCTCCGCGACGCAGCCGGCATAGACGCCTCTTATCCGGCCTTCTGCGGTTCGGCCTGTGCGATTCGCGTGGTGGCGGCGGCGGTCGTTCATCTACTGATCTTGTCGGCGGAATCCCAGACTCGTTCGAACGAGTCGAGGTAGGTCGCGGCCATGCCGTCGGCCGCCCATCTCCGCAAGTGGAGCACCGGAGCATGCGAAGCGGGCCGGCCATATATATGTGTATTGATTAGCAACTCGTCGTCAGCTCGGTAGATCGAGTTGTAGAGCACGGTGTCGTGGAGTCGCAGTTCGCCGCCTGCTTCCGCAATGGGATGGAAGCCGATAAGTGCGGTTCGAATGCGGGCGCTCATGCCGTCGCCGATGCGTTCCTCGCCGCCACGGTCGTTGACGTGCACCCCGTCCGGCATACCCAGCGCGATGCGGACGCGTACGCCGTCCACTGCCTTGTCCCGCAGGAGAGTCGATACGGTGATGTCCTCGGCGAGGAAGAGCGCGCTGTAGGCGAGGATATCGATTTCGGCCTTGGCGTCGGCAAATAGTCGCGACCAGGCGTCAGTTGGCACGGTTGAGCGGTGCGGGTAGACGATCCGGACCTCGTCGCCGCTGGCTTCGGGCTGCGTGGGTCGGGGTAGGTCGGGCCAGAGGTCGTGCTGCGACCAGCCGGTGAGGCGGACTAGGGCGTCGCGGTGGCGCGGGTATGGCATGCGGCCGGACATCCAGCGCTGCACAGTCTTCGGGTCGACGCCCAGGCGCGCCGCGACGTCCACGGTGTTGATGCCGGCGCCCCGCAACGCGCGGGCGAGAGGGTTGTTCACGACGACTCCGATCGTCGGGACGAGTAGCCATGCTATTCAAGAAGTCCCAAGACGTCCTACTGCCGTGGTTCACGCTCCGTCACCGGACGGGAAGAGTCAAGGCCAACTTGAGAAGCGGACGGGCTGCGAATGACGAAAGGCGAACGCGAAGACCAGGAGTCGGCGCAAAGGTCGGCGGACCGCTTGGCGATCGCGCTCGAAGACGCGGGCTTCGATGTCGGCCAGGAGTTCCCGGCGCTGCACGACGCCATTGGCCGTCAGGGCGCGGCGGTCGTGCGCATCGGTGATGTCCGTCCGGCCGTGGCGGACCGGCTCGCTACCGCGCTGGTGAGCGGCGCCACGCGGCAAACGGAGGAGGGCGATAACCGGCAGTGACCAGGGCGGTGCGGGACGGGAGGTTCGCTTAGTCTGCCTGTGTGGATCAAGTCGAGCCTGCCCGGGATCTCGCGCGCCTTCTGCTGGCCGAGTCGATCCCGCGCCGCTGGTTCCACAGTCAGGGTGTTGGTCGCAAGGCGGAGTCGGTCGCGCATCTCCTCGGCGACGACGGGTCTGCGCTGGTGGCCGCTGCTTGGCTGCACGATGTTGGGTACGCGCCCGACCTGGTCGTGACCGGCATGCATCAACTCGACGGCGCCCGCTACCTGCGCGATGTCGCCCATGCCGATGATCTGATCTGCCGGCTGGTCGCGCATCATTCGTGCGCGTTCATCGAGGCGCGGAATCGTGGCCTGTCCGACCAGTTGGCTGACGAGTTCGCACCTGTCGAAGGGCTTGCATCGCATGCGATCACGTATGCGGACATGACAACGACGCCCGACGGTGAGCCGACCGAGGTGGAACTGCGCCTTGCCGAGATCCTCGCCAGGTACGGCGACGGCAACCTGGTCGCCGAGTCGATCCGGGAAGCGAGCCCGCTGATCATCAATTCGGTCCGGGTGATCATGGCCGCGCTCGGCGAGAGCTGAGGATCATTCGGCGCGGGAAATTGAGCCTTGCTCGTCGCGGCTCCACCGGCGGCCGGCGCTGTCGAGGAACTCGATCTGTACGGGCTCGGGCTCGACATACGTGCGCAGCCAGTCCGCAGGGGCGGGGCGTTGGACGGTGCTGCCGGGCGGCACGAGCCCGACGAACTCGGCGCTTGCCTCCTCACCCTCGCGGGCCGGCAGTGGCAACTCGACCTCGTAGATCGGCATCGCGCTCGCGTTGTGGATGTGGAACGCCAGTTCACGACCGCCGTCGACCTTGCGGATCAGCTCGACCCAAGCGCTGATCCGCTCAGCCTGGGCGCGGCGCTCGTCCTCGGCGCGGCCGGCCTCGCGGTGGTGCTCGCGGCGCAGCAGCAGGAACCCGACCAGGAACGCGCCTACTGTTCCGACGGCGGAGAACACGTCGGCGAACGCGCTCAACCAGTCGCTATCCAAGGTGCACGTCCGGCCGGGCGGCGAAGAAATGTTCGAGCCGCAGGCGCATCGAACGGTCCATCGGCAGGGAGCTGATCTCGCTTGCGGAGAACCAGCGGACCTCGGTCGTTTCCTCGCTGGTGGTAGGCGTTCCGCCGGTGGGCCGGGCAGCGAAGACCACAGAGAACTCCTGCCTGACCTCGCCGTCGCTCGTGTAAAGGATGACGTGCCGAGGGTCGGTGTAGATGCCGACCAGCCCGGTGATCTCGACTCGAATGCCGGTCTCTTCGAGCGTCTCTCGCACGGCGGCTTTGGGCAGCGACTCGCCGAGCTCCATGGCCCCACCGGGCAGCGCCCAATTGCCGTTGTCGGAGCGCCGGATCAGCAGCACCTCGCCGGCCTCGTTGGTGACGACCACGTTCGCCGACGGCACCAGCGATGTCGCGCGCGGCGCGTCCGGGTCGTCGTAGAAGTCGATTCGCTGGCCCACGCCGGTCTCACTCCAACGGTGTGGCGTCGTCCCACACGTGCTCGAAGCTCTCCAGGTACGTCGTGACCATGCCGCCGCCGGCCACCCGGCGCAGGTGCAACACCGGCGCTTGGGCGGCCGTGAAGCCGTAGATGTGGGTGTTGACCATCAGTTGATCGTCGGCGCGGTAGATCGAGTTATAGAGAACGGTGCGGTGCAATCGGAACTCCACACCATCGATCTTGCGTAGCGGTCGGTACATGACCAGCGCGTTCTTGATCTTCCCGGCCTGCACCTCGTCCACGCCTTCGTCGGCGCCGCGTTGGGCGACGGCTTCGCTGTCCGGGTCGCCGAGCAGGATGCGTACACGTACGCCTGCCTCGGCCTTCTGCCGGAAGATCCGCTGGATGCCAGCGTCCTCGGAGAGGAACAAGCCGCTGTAGACGAGCACGCCGATGTCTTCCTCGGCGGTCTCGAACATGTGCCGCCACAGGTCGGACGGGACCGTCCAGCGGTGCGGGTAGATGTTGATGATCTCGCTTTCGCTGGCGCTCGCTACCTGATCGGGGCTGAGCGCGTCCGGCCACAGGTAGACCTCATCGACGCCGAGGTGAGCGGAGACCGCGTAGCGGTGGCGCCGGTACGGTGTCCGGCCGCTGATCCAGCGCTCGACGCTCTTCGGGTCCACGTTGAGCGCTTCCGCCAGGCCGGCCGGGGTGAGGCCTCGCTCCAACATCGCGGTGCGTAGTCGCTCGTTCGGCATCGTCTTCCCGTCACGGACGTCCCGGCAGCCAGACCACCCTATGGGAGACGTCTCAGACACGTCCAGGTATGACCTGATCACGTCCCGTCCATTTTTCGCACTCTCGGTGGCATCGATGCGAACCGCGCATCGGCTGAACTGAGAGGAGATCCACCCCATGGACACCCAGCACTTCACGTACGAGGCTCCGACCTGCCCGTGCGGCGCTCAGCTCGGCGGAGGACACCCAACGCTGTGCCGCAAGTGCGTCGCCCGGTCGCGGTGGAACCGCCGGCATCAGGCGCGCGGCGGGCACAGCGGAGCGGACCGAGGTATCCGTACGCGTCGGGGCCGCCGCAGTCGCACCGGTGGTGACGCATGACGATCGCCGTCTCCGTCGTCGTCCTGCTCGGCGTCTTCGTCTTCCTGCTGTGGCGGTACGCCCGGTTGCCGCTCTGGCAGGCCGCCATCTGCGCGGCTTTCGGCTACTACCTTGCCTCGTCGTCGCTCGGTCCGGACATCGGCAACGGCCTGCGCGCCCTGGCTCGATTCGTCGCCGGGCTGGAGCTCTGAGGTGAGCCGATCCGACACCGATGGACGCGACTGGTGGGTGATTGTCGGCATGGCCGTTGCCGCCGTGTCCGCCGCTGTGGCCAGCTTCGCCGGCCTGCGCGGGCTGGCACAGGTCGCCGGCTGGCCGGACCGGCTCGCCTGGCTGCTGCCGGTCACCATCGACGCGTACGCGATGACCTCGGCCCGAGTCTGGCTGGCCGGAACGCTCGGCAGTGACCGAGCCCGCGGCTTCGCCCGAGCCAACGCGATCGGGGCCATCGCCACGAGCATCGTCGGCAACGCCGGCTACCACCTCACCGCCGCTGGACTCATCACGATCAACTGGCCGATCGTCGTCCTCGTCGGTGCCGTCCCGGCCGCCGTCCTCGGCCTGACCGCCCACCTGCACGCGCTGCGGGCCGTCCCGGCGAGCGCGGCCGACCCGGCGGTACGGACCCGAGTCCGGACCCGGCGCTCGAAACGCCGCACCGAGGACGCCCTGCTGACCGCCGCTCGCGAGGCCGACGCCCGGCACCGCGCCGCACACGATGGACGGCCCATCAGCCGAGACGGGCTCCGCTCGGCACTGCGCATCGCCGGACCCAAAGCGACCGAACTGCGGCGGCAACTCGCCGCCGAAACCACCGACCGAAAGGAGGCTTCACCCCACCCATGACCAACCAACCGCACATCCCACGCCCGACCGTGGATCAGGAGGCCGTTCGCACCCACCTACACGCCGCTCGACGTAAGCCGACGCCTGCCGCTGTCTGGACCGCCGTCGCCGACATCCCCGTCCTGCTCGCCGAGGTCGACCGCCTCACCCGCCTGCTAAGCCGCACCCGCTGGGACTTCGCCGACCTGCTCGCCGCCGCCCGCGCCACCCTCAACGCCGACCAGGACGGCGAGCCCGACCCGCTGGGCTACCTGCGCGACGCGGTGGCCGAACACCGAGCTTGGAACCCGCCCGACGACGGCGAACCCGCCGCATGAGGGCCTACGGACGCCGGCACCGCCGCTGGAGCCGTCGCAACCCGCAACCCCTCCTACTCCTGCCCGACGAACCGTTGTTCATCGCTGCCATGGCCGCGATTGGACGGGCGCTGTTCCGCTACCGGTCAGGACTCGCCCCGATCAGCGCCGGGCTCGCGCTCGCCGTCGCCGGATTCGCGCTGCACCGCACCCATCCCGGCGCGTGGCCGGTGGTCGCCGTCGTCACGGCCGGCGCGACGCTGGCGGCCGGGCTGCGCGGGCTGCCCTGGGGAGTCACCCGCACCGAGGAACGCGTCTACGCAGCGACGGCCACCACTCTCGCGGGATGCTGGCTCGCCCTCGCAACGGCGCTCGGCCCCGGACACCGACCGTTGCCCACGATTCTCGTCATTTTCGTTGTCGCGCTTGGAATTCCGTGGTGGGCGCACCGGCGCCGCCGCGCCCGGGTCCGTGTGGACCGCATCATCCAGGCGTGGCCGGACCTCGCCGAGACGATCGGCCTCGACGGATCTCGCGTCATGTCCGCCGTGGTCGACACGTGGGGCTGGCGCGCGCGGATGAAGCTACGCCCCGGGCAGAGCGTCGCCGACGTCGTTGTCCGCGTCCCGGCCATCGAGTCCGCGTTGGGCACCCGACCCGGCGCGGTCCGCGTCGAGCAGGACCCGGCACACGCCGGCCGCTGCACGATGCGCGTCCTCGCCGTCGACCCGCACGCCGGCGCAATCCCGTGGCCCGGCCCGACCGCACGTTCGCTGGCCGACCCGATCGAACTCGGCGTCTTCGAGGACGCGACCACCGTCCGCGTGCCGCTGCTGCGGCGGCACGCGCTGATCGGCGGAACCACCGACTCGGGCAAGAGCGGCGTCCTGAACGTCGTCCTCGGCAACCTCGCCGCCTGCTCCGACGTCGTCCTCTGGGGCATCGACCTCAAAGGCGGCATGGAACTACGGCCCTGGGCACCCTGCCTGGCCCGGCTCGCAACCACCCCGGACGAGGCAACCCGCCTGCTCGCCGACGCCGTAGCGGTGCTCGACGCCCGCGCCCACGCGGCCAGCCGCGACAACACCCGCGTCTGGGAACCCACACCGGACACGCCCGCGCTGGTCATCGTCATCGACGAGTACGCCGAACTCGCCGACACCGCACCCGCCGCCGTCACGTACGCCGAATCAGTCGCCCGACGCGGCCGTGCCGTCGCCGTCGACCTGCTCGCCGCAACCCAACGCCCGACGCAGAAGGCCATGGGTGGCGGAGCGCTGCGCTCGCAAATGAGCGTCCGCGTCTGCCTACGCGTGCGAGAGCGACGCGACGTCGACCTCATCCTGGACAAGGGCATGCTCGCCGCCGGCTGGCACGCCCACACCCTCGACGCACCCGGCAAGTTCTACGTCCTCGCCGACGGCCACAACCAGCCACGCCGAGCCCGCGCCTACCTCGTCACCGACGACCACGTGCGGGAGACGGCCGCCCGTTATGCCGACCAGCGGCCGGAACTCGATCCGTTGTCTCAGGCCGCGATCGACGACCAGCCCCGCGCCATCGAATCACGGTCATCCAACGCCGACGACCCGGAACAAGCACTCTTGACGGCGCTCGACGAGGCGCCCGACGAAGGACTCACGATTCCGCAACTCATCGACGCGACCGGCATGCGCCGCACCTGGGTCTACGACCGTCTCCAAGCGCTCGCCGCCACCGGCCGCGCCCGGCAGGTCTCACGCGGACGCTGGCAAGCCTGACCGATCATCCGCGCGGGCGTCCGTCCGCTCGCGCGCGTCTGCGCCTGTCAACGCGCGGACGGACGAGCGGACGGACGTCAACCCCACGTCATGACTTGAGCCCGTGACTAACGACGAACTCAAGGAAGCCGGCGGCGACGGCCTCCGGCTCGCCTCCGTCATGGAAGCAGAACCAAACCTCGTCACGGCAACGTCCCTCAACCACCGGGAACGCCCAATAGTCGCCGGTACCGACCGGCGCGACCGCGACGAAGCTGCGATCGGGGAACTCACGATCGTTGACCGTCAGGAGATCGTCTTCGCGCCCGTCCGGCTCGCCGACGATCGGCAGCAGGTCGACGAAGCCGAACATGCCGCCGCCGTAGCTGCGCATGAACGCCTTGTATGCGGTCGGCAGAGTTACGCCCATCCGTCGCTCAATCTCGGCGATCTCGTCATCGCTGGCGACTCGCCCGTCAATGAGCGCGAAGCCGTAGTTGGCTTGCGATGCAGCCGACTTCACGCGCAGTTCCTCGACACGCGCATCGAACTCCGTCAGATCCATGCCGCCGCTCCAAACCGCGCAGGCCCGCATCACCGGGACACACCAACATCCTTGCCGACCAGAGAGGAGGCCCCACGATCACCACGGAAGACCGCACCGACGAGAGGAGAAATCGCAGCATACGAACAGGAACAACGCTGGGAAACGAGAACGGGCAGCTCAAGACGTCCCTAGAAGTCCCGATCTCCGATGCCGCCGCAGACGTGCTGTGGCGCATCATCGACCGCGCCCGGAAGACTCGACAGGCATGAGGTTCGCCTTCTACGGACGCGTGTCGACCGAGGACCAACAGGACCCGCAGGCATCGAAAGCCTGGCAGCTTTCCCGCGCTCGCAGCCTGATCGAGCCGGCCGGCGGCGAGATCGTCGCCGAGTTCTTCGACATCGGCCAGTCACGCTCGCTGCCCTGGAAGCGGCGCCCCGAGGCGCTGCGCCTACTGGACACGATCAAGAGCGTCGGACGCGACTTCGACGCTGTGGTGATAGGCGAGCCGCAGCGTGCGTTCTACGGAAGCCAGTTTGGCATGACGTTCCCGGTCTTCGTCCACTACGGCGTCGGCCTGTGGGTGCCCGAGATCGGCGGCGCGATCGACCCCGGCTCGGACGCCCACGATCTCGTCATGGCGCTCTACGGCGGCATGAGCAAGGGTGAACGCAACCGCATCAAAGTTCGCGTCCGCTCGGCGATGAAGGCGCAGACCGAGTTGGAAGGCCGGTTCCTCGGCGGACGCCCTCCCTACGGCTACCGGCTCGCAGACGCCGGCCCGCATCCGAACCCCGGTAAGGCGGCTGAGGGGCGGCGACTGCATCGGCTCGAACCCGACCCGGTCACGGCGCCCGTCGTGGCGAGGATCTTCGACGAGTACGTCTCGGGCCGAGGCATGACCTCAATCGCGCGTGGCCTCACGCAGGACGGCATCGCGTGCCCGTCTGCATACGACCGTGCACGCAACCCGCACCGGCGCACTCGGGTGTGGGAGACGACCGCGATCCGCGCGATCTTGCAGAATCCGCGCTACACCGGTCGCCAGGTCTGGAACCGCGCCCGCACCGACGAGGTCCTGATCGACGTTGACGACGTCGCGCTCGGCCACGAGAACCGCCACCGCTGGAACGACCCGAGCCAGTGGGCGTGGTCGCGCACCGAATCCCACACACCGTTGATCAGCACCGACCTTTACGAACGTGCCCAACGAACGGTCAAGACGCGCGGCGCCATCGGCGAGGGAGGGAAGGCTCCGCGACGCAGCAGGCACGCCTACCTCTTCCGCGGTCTCCTGCGGTGCGGCCTGTGCGACCGCGTGATGGAGGGCAGCGTCAACCACGGGCGGATCTACTACCGGTGCAAGGCATCCCGCGACTACGTCAGCCAGCACGGCATCGCACACCCGCCCGTCCTCTACCTCCGGCAAGAGTGGATCACGGATCCGGTCGACCGGTTCCTCAGCGAGGAGTTGGGGAACGAAAACCTAACCGAGACACTGCACCGCATCGCGGATGCGAGCCACCGCGCCGCACTCGCCCAACATCAGCAGCACGACGAGGCGCCGAAGCTGCGCGAGACGATCAACGACTGCGACACCAAGCTCGCCCGCTACCGGGCCACCCTCGACGCCGGCGGCGACCCGGCACTCGTCGCCGGATGGATCAGCGAAACCACCGCGATCAAGAAGGCGGCGCAGGCTCGGCTCGGCTTCACCGACGCACCACCCGAACGCATGAGCGAAGAGCGCATCGCCGCAATCGTGGAAGCCTTGGGCGGGCTCCTCGGTCTGCTGAGGCGAGCGGACCTGGACCACCGCGCCGAGATCTACTCGCGGATCGGGCTCCAGATGCAGTACCGGCCAGGAACCGGAACGGTCCTGGCCGAGATTCGATCGACTGACGTCGATCGTGTACCTGTGATGTGTCCGGAGGGGGACTTGAACCCCCACGCCCGATAAAGGGCACTAGCACCTCAAGCTAGCGCGTCTGCCATTCCGCCACCCGGACTTGCACTGCTGCCTGAAGGGTAACCGATCGTGGTGGATCGGCGTCCCAGCGGGCCGCACAGGAGAGAACTCTACACGGCCTCTCCGCAGGGCTGCGGCAGGGGTGGGGTGGCGACATATGGGCGTATTCGGGCGCTGTGGTGGGATCGGGATGGCGGTGGCGGGTGGTTGCGGGCAGCATGGCGGGCGTGTCTCAGCCCTCGCCCCTTGATCCTGCCCGGCAACGCGCCCGAGCCCTGGCCTCGTCGGGGGATGTTGCGGGGGCGCAGGCGCTGTTGGAGCAAGCTGTCGAACTGGGGAAAATCAACCTTTCTGAGGATGATCCCGATGTTCTTCGCACCGCGTACGAGCTGGGGATTTTGCTGCAGCGGGTGGATGACCCGTCTGGTGCGCGGCGGGTGCTGGAGGAGGCGTACGCGGCTGGGCAGTGGCGGCTGGGGGACTCCGATGCGCTGATGTTGCAGATCTCGCACGAGATCGGGGCGGTGGCCGAGGAGCTGGGCAATCGGCATGAGGCGCGCAAGGCGTTCACGCGGGTGGCCGAGCTGGGGCCGGCGACGCTGGGCGACGATCATCCGGCGGTTGCCAGGGCGCGGGCCTATCTGGGGCCAGGTCAAGAGCCTTCCCCCGTACGGGGTGAGTCTGCGCCGCCGCTCAGGTTCGGTGGCGGACCGGCGCCGGAACAGCCACCGGGCCTCGACAGGAGCGTCCCTGGCCCGGATGTAAGGGGGGCGCAGCGGCAGTCGGCCGGCTTCCTGTCGAGCACGCCACGGTTGCCGGTGCCCGGTGATGGTGCGAGCACCTCGCCAACCCAGCTCACCAGGGTCGAGACAAGCCCGACGCGGGCGCAGGCCCCCGAGCCCGGGACGGGGACGGCGCAGGGACCCGGGACAGGAACGGCGCAAGGACCCGGGACAGGAGCAGCACAAGGACCCGGGACAGGAACGGCGCAAGGACCCGGGACGGGAACGGCGCAAGGACCCGGGACAGGAACGGCACACGGACCCGGGACAGGAGCAGCACAAGGACCCGGGACAGGAGCAGCTCAAGGACCTGGGGCGGTAACGGCGCAAGGACCCGGGACGGGAACAGCGCAGGGGTACGGCACTCCCCCGCCGCACGAAACGCCGACGACTGTGTTTCGGGCTGTGCCGACCCGGGAACGGCCTTCGACGGTGCAGCCGCCCGGTCCGGCCAATCAGCAGGTCTGGACGGAGCCGCCTGAACGGTCGGAGCCTGGGCCGGCGGGCGCGGTGGACGAGCCGACGGTCGCGCAGCCGATGATCGTTCCGCGGCAACAACAGCACGTCGCGCCGCCGCCCAGAGCTTCGCAGCACGCGCCGCATCGGAGCCCGCAGGCCGCGGCGTGGGACGGCAACCCGCAACAGAACCTCGGAGCCCCGCCGTGGGAGGGTGGCCCGCAGCAGGCGCAGTGGCAGGGGGCCCCGCCGCATCCGGGGGCGGGCACGCCGAGTAGTGGGCAAGTGTTCGCGCCTGCGTACCAGAGCGGGCCTGCCCCGTACAGGGAAAGCAGGAAGGGTCTGGGGGTTTTCGCTGCGATCGCGGCGGTCATGGCTGCCGTGATCGCCGTGGCGGCACTGGTGTTTGTGCTTGCCAACCGGTCGGGTGACTCGCCGGACAGTCCTGATGTGCCAACTCTGGCGGGCTCTCCGCCGGGCGATGTGACCTTGGTGGACAAGGGCACGTCGATCGAGGTGAAGTGGTCGGATCCGACCGGTGGCACGGTGTCCTTCATGGTCATCATGGGGCGTCCGGGGTTGGAGCTGAAGCCCGCCGGCACTCTCGTACCAGGCAGAACGTCGTTCGAGATGGGTGGGCTGAACGCGACCTTGAACTACTGCTTCGCAGTGGTGGCCGTCTACAGCGGCAACAAGTTCGCAACATCGCCGCAGGCGTGCACGGCGCGGGTTTCGGCTACTCCTAGATAGACCGCAACCACTCTCCGCGAGCTTGATCACTGATCGTGACGAGGGTTGTCCACAACGGGTAGAACCACCGATCGGCATCGCCCTATGATGGCCAGCGTTCACGGATCCGGTGGCCGTCCGACGGGGAGGAAGCGGCAGTGACCAGCGCAGACGAGGTGACATTGGACCGACCGCGACGCCGGTGGCGTCGGGGTTATCTGGTCACGATGGGCACCGTGCTGAGTCTTGCGGGTGGTCTCGGGCTGACCGTCTTCGGGCTCGGATCGGCCGACCAGGCGGTGGCCAGCTTCGACGCGGCCTCCTGGGTCTGGTCGAAGGCCAAGGGCGAGGTGGCCCGCATCAACGGCGTCACCGCCAAGGTGGACACCCGCGTCGACGTGCCCAAGGCGCGCGGCCACGAGGTGCAGATCGTGCAGAACGACCGGTTCGTGATCCTGCGCGACGTCACCACGGGCGCGATCGGGTCGATGAACCTGACCACGTTGCAGGAGTACTGGGCGGCCTCGTCCACCTCGGGCATCGGCGTACGGGTGGCCTTGCACGAGGACTCCGTTTTCGTCATCGACGCCGTTCAGGGCTCGGTGCAGCAGCTTGATCCCCGTACGCTGGGGCCGGTCGGCAATCCGCTACGGTTCCCGCCGGGCATCGCGGGTGGCGTGTTCGACGGCGAGGGCAAGCTCTGGATCGCCTCGCCGACCGAGGGCACCGTCAGCGCGGTCACACCGGCCGCTGTCTCGTCGGCCGCCACCGACAAGACCAAGACCACACCCCAGCTCGTACGGACCGAGTCGGTGGCCCCGGCGGCCCATGACCTCGCGCTTTCCACGCTGGACGACGGCGTCGCGGTGCTCAACCGCACCAACAACGCCCTGGCCGTGGTCGACGGGGACGAACCTGGTTACGCCAACACGACCTTGCCCCTGTCCGGGCCGGGCACCCTGGCGCCGCGCACCGACGGCGAGCAGGTGCCGGTGACCGTTCCGGACGCGCGCCACGTCTATGTGGTCGGTGACCGGCGGGTCGCCGCCGATTTCCAGGTGCCCGGCGACGGCGAGGGGCTGCAGCCCGCGGTGGCCTGGCAGGGCTACTTCTACGTGGCCGACGACTCCGGTCAGGTGCACGTGTTCAACTCGGCCGGGCAGCGGCAGAAGGACATCACCTTCCCCAGCCCGGGCGGCAAGCTCGAGCTCGAGGTTCGCGAGGGCTACCTGTTCATCAACGCGCCCGGCTCGTCGATCGCACGGGTCGTCGACGGCTCGCACGCGGTGCGCACGGTCGACAAGTACGCCGACGACGTGCTCGGCGGGGACCGTCCGCCGACGCCGCCGCAGGCTCCCCCGCCGCCGCCCAAGCCGAAGAAGCCGGTGGTGAGCAAGCCCAGCGCGCCGCGGAACGTACGGGCCGCCGCGGGCAACGCCGAGGCGCGGGTCACGTGGCAGGCCGCGAACGACAACAACGCCGCGATCACCCGCTACATCGTCGTGGGGGCGGGGCGCACGTTCCAGGTCGGCGCCGACCAGCGCGCGCTCACCGTGACGGGGCTGGTGAACGGGGAGACCTACCAGTTCGCCGTCAGCGCGGTCAACAAGAAGGGTCAGGGGCCGGCCCGTACGAGCAATGCCGTGAAACCGACGTCCGAGGTGCCCGACGCCCCGACCGCGGTGACGGCGGAGGCCAAGCCGGACGGTTCGGTCGTGGTGACGTGGCCCCCGGCCAACGGGCAGGGCCTGGAGATCCGGCGATACACGGTGACAGCGATCTCCGAGGGCGGCAGCGCCCCGATCGGCGACTCCACCGAGGCGTCGCTGACCGTCAAGGACGGCCAGCTCGAGTACGGCAAGCAGTACGCGTTCACGGTCGTGTCGGTCAACGAGCGCGGCGCGGGCTCCAAGCCGTCACCGGTGAGCGGCAGCGTCGTGCCCTACACGAAGCCGGGCAAGCCGGAGGGCACCGACGCGGCGACCGCGGGCGACCGGGCCGGCTCGATCCAGGTGGCGTGGCAGCCGGCGGCCGACAACGGGCGGCCCATCACCAAGTACGTGGTCAGCGGCGGCGGCAAGACGCTCGACGTCACCGACGGCACGGCGGCGACGCTGACGGGGTTCGACACGGGCGCCACCGTCGCGGTCGAGGTGCGCGCGGTCAACGAGGCCGGCGAGGGTGAACCGGGCACGGCCACCGCCAAGACGGTCGCGCTGCCACGGATCACCGGCACCGGGGTCGACGCCACGTTCAACACGGCGACAGTCCGGTTCAGCGTCGACGCGGGCGGCGGCACGGCCAGCTGCTCGGTGCAGGCCTCGGGTGGCGGCGGGTCGGCGTCGGGCAGCTGCTCCAGCCTGAAGGTGGGCAGTCTCAAGCCGAGCACGGCGTACACGTTCACGATCACCGCCAAGAACGCGGCCGGCACGGTGAGCGCGCAGTCCAGGGGCACCACCGACGCGCTCTTCGGCATCGCCACCTGCAGGAACGGCCAGGAGGGTGACACCGCGACGTACTGCGACAGGGACGTCGACGGCCGCAACGGCAACGAGATCTTCAGCGGCACCCGGCAGAACAACGCCCAGCAGGTCGGCTGGGCCAGGCCCGGCACCCGGCTGGAGGCGTACTGCAAGAGGTCCGGCGAAGAGGTCTACGCGTACATCTACAACAACGACAAACGCAGCACCTGGTGGATCCAGGTCAACTACAGCGGCAAGAACTACATCCCGTGGGCGTGGCTCAACCTCGAGGGCGGGGATGACCTGAACGACCTGCCGACCTGCTAGAGCTAGCTTCTCGAGGTAACAACAGTGACGGAACAACTGCCGCCGCAACACATCCACGGGTTCGCCGAAGTGGCGGCCGCGCTCGCCGACCGGGTGAGCGCGGTCGTGCTCGGCAAGCCCGACGTGGTGCGCCTGGCGCTGACCGCGCTGTTCGCCCAGGGGCACGTGCTGCTCGAAGACGTGCCCGGAGTCGGCAAGACGACGCTGGCCCGCGCGCTGGCCGCCTCGATCAAGGGCCAGTGGCGGCGCATCCAGTTCACCCCCGACCTGCTGCCCTCCGACGTGTCCGGCGTGACGATCTTCAACCAGGCCAGCCGCGGCTTCGAGTTCCACCCGGGGCCGGTGTTCGCCAACATCGTCATCGCCGACGAGATCAACCGGGCCTCGCCGAAGACCCAGTCGGCGCTGCTCGAGGTGATGGAGGAACGCCGGGTCACCGTCGACGGCGTGCCGCACCCGGTGCCACAGCCGTTCCTCGTGGTCGCCACCCAGAACCCGGTTGAGATGGACGGCACGTACCGGCTGCCCGAGGCCCAGCTCGACCGGTTCCTGGTGAAGCTGTCGGTCGGCTACCCGAGCGAAGAGGTCGAGGTCGAAGTGCTGCGCGGGGCGGCGATGCGCTCCCCCGACGCGCTCGAGCCGGTCACCGACACCGCCGTCGTGGGCGAGATGGTGCGCATGGCGACCCGCGTTCACATCGCCGACCCGCTTTACACGTACGCGGTGAGGATCGCCGCCGCCACCCGCAACCACCCGCAGGTGCGCGTCGGGGTCAGCCCCCGCGGAGTGATCGCGCTGACCCGGGCGGCGAGCGCGTACGCGCTGATCAACGGGCGGGGTTACGTGCTGCCCGAGGACCTCAAGACCCTGGTTGAGCCGGTGTTCGCGCACCGGGTGCTGCTGTCGGCCGACGCGCAGCTGCGCGGGGTCACGGCGGCCGAGGTCCTGGCGGACGCGGTGCGCTCGGTGCCGGTGCCGCTGCCCGACAACAACCGCGTCACGGCCGGGGCGTGAACACGCAGCCGCCCACGGAGAACCGCCGCTGCCGGTCGGCAGCGCTCCGCCGACCGGCGGCGGCCCTCCCGCCCGGCAACCGGCGGCGGCGCTTCCGCGCTACGAGCGACGGCGATGCATCCGCGGGGCGACCGGCGGCGGTGCGTCCGCCCGACGAGCGGCGGCCCTCCCACAGGGCGACCAACTGCGGCGCTCCCGCCCGACGAGCGGCGGCCCTCCCACAGGGCAACCAACTGCGGCGCTCCCGCACGACGAGCGGCGGCCCTCCCACAGGGCAACCAACTGCGGCGCTCCCGCACGACGAGCGGCGGCCCTCCCACAGGGCAACCAACTGCGGCGCTCCCGCACGACGACCAGCAGCGGCCCTCCCGTGGGGCAACCGGCAGCGGCGCTTCCGCACGACGACCAGCAGCGGCCCTCCCGCGGGGCAACCGGCGGCGGTGCTTCCGCGCGGCGACCGGCGAAAGCGTTCCAACACCGCGACCGGTAGGGGACATCGCGCCGGATTTGCGTGTGGCTCACACACAGCGGCGGCTGCGAGTCCTGACGTTCGAGGCGTCCGGGCGGGTGTCCTCGGGGCTGAGGTGCTGACGTGAACGGCGAGCCGATGACGCCCCTCACCACCCCCGCGAACGGCAGCACGGACGGGAGGAAAGCCGCAGACGCCGTGTCGACAGGACCGGGTGGCACTTTCCGTGCGAGGACCGGCACGGGGCTGCAGAAGTGGCGGCGCGCCACGGGTGTCACGGCGCGGGGATACGGCGTTGTCGTGGCGGCGGTGGGGCTGCTCACCGCGGGTTTTCGGTACGGGTATCCGGATTTGGCGCTGCTGGGGGCGGCGGCCGGGATCGCGCTGGGATGTGCGGTGGGGTTCGCGCTCTGGCGGCCCCGGCTCGGAGTGGAACGGGTCGCCGAGCCCGATCGGGTCGCCCGGGGGGAATCGGCGCAGATGACTCTCACCGTGCGTAACACGAGCCGGATGCGGGCGGCCAATCTGGTGGCCACGGATCGGTGCGGGAACCAGTCGGTGCCGGTGCCGTTGTTGCGGCTTCGGCCGGGGCGGGACACCACTACGCGTTATCCGGTGCCGACCAGCCGGCGCGGGGTGGTGCCGATCGGGCCGTTGCGCGTGACCCGCGGGGACCCTCTGGGACTCATCACGCTGGCACGGACGTACGGGGGGCTTGCCGAAGTGTGGGTGCACCCGCGAATCCATCTGCTGCGGGCGGTGCCGGCGGGGATGGCCCGCAGCCTCGACGGGCGGATCGACAAGGTGCCCCACGGGACCATCACGTTCGACTCGTTGCGGGAGTACGTGATCGGGGACGAGTTGCGGCGGGTGCACTGGCGGTCCAGCGCCAAGGTGGGCGAGCTGATGGTCCGGGAGCAACTGGACACGTCCGAGCCGACGATCGTGGTGCTGCTGGACGATCGGGCGAGCGCGCATCCGGACGTACGCGATGGTGTTGCCGACTCGTTCGAAGCCGCGTGTGAGGCCGCCGCGTCGATCGTGGCTGCCGCGGTGCGTGAGGACATTCCGGTCACCCTGCACCTGGTCAGCAGCGTGGCGAGCGGGCCCTATCTCGACGTGCTGACCCAGGCGGGTCTGGCCCCGGGTGATCTGGCGGCAACCCTTCGGCGCGTACGGGCTCAGCGGCTCGGCGACACGCTGGTGTTCCTCACCGGGCCGGGTGGGCGCGGCGACCTCGGTGCGGTCAGCGCGCTGCGAGGGCCGTACCCGGTGGTCATGGCGGGGTTGCTGGGCGACCGGGACGGCGCGCCGGTCTCGGGTGGCGACGGCCTGATCGTGATCGAGGCGGCCGACGGTTCCGAGTTCGCGGCCGCCTGGGACAGCGTGCGGGGATGGTGAGCATGGCGCGGGCGGCGAAGTGGGTTCGCGCTGCCGTCGTCTCGGTGGCCCTTGCCGGGATGATCGTGCTGGCGGGGGTGGTGCTGGGGCGGATCTTTGCCGGGGCGCTGCTGGTCGAGCTGATGGCGGGGGCCGCGGTCGGGTCGGTCGGGTTGAGTCTGGCCTGCCGGCGGGTGCCGAACTGGGTGGTGGCGCCGCTTTCTGCCGTGCTCCTGGCGGGATATGCGGTGCTGGCGTTGCGGGTGGCGGCCAATCAGGCGGACATCCCCGATTCGATGGCCGCCATCGTGCGGGACAGTGTGCAGAACGGGATTCCGCGGCTTTTGACGGCGATGATTCCGGTGGAGCCGACCCCCGACACCATCGTGGTTCCGGTGATCACGGCCTGGCTGGCGGGATTGGCGGGGGCCGAGATAGCCGTGCGGGCGGGGCGGGTTCTGCTCGGGCTTCTGCCGGTGGCGGCGCTCTACGGTGGCGCGCTTTATGTCGTGGGGCCGAATGCGAACACGGCGGGGACGCCGACGATTGCTTTTGCGGCGCTGGCAGTTGTCGCGCTGGCGGCCAGCGCGCGACCCGCACAACGCGCCGACGCGGGTGATGCAGTCGGTGAAGCCGTACGGGCAAGGGCTTTTGCCTCGGCCGCGGCGGGACTTGCCGCTGTGCTGGTGCTGATTGTGGCGGTGGGGCCCTGGATCGGCGGACGGGTGGGGACAACGCCGGTGGATCCGCGGCAATACGTGGAGCCGCCGCAGGTGGACAGTTTGGACGAGAGCCCGCTCAACCGGATTTCGGGGTGGGCGCTGACGCCGAAAGAACCGCTGCTCAAGGTGTCGAGGGCGTCGGCTTCGCCGGGGAAAAGGCTGCGTTTGCGGCTGGCGGTGCTGCCGGATTACGACGGGGTCACCTGGCGGGTGGGGGCCACCTACCGCAATGCGGGGCGGGTTCTGCCGTCGCAGCCGAGAATGCCCGACACGCAGCTGACCGAGGTGCGGCAGGACGTGATCATCGACGGGCTGACCGGGCGGTTGTTGCCGGTTGTTCCGACCCCTACCGGCGTACGGGGGGCTCGGGTGGCTTTTGACGCGTCGACCGGGACGCTTATCCGGCCGGAGGGGCTGACGGCGGGCCTTCGCTATTCGGTGACCTCGGAATTGCAGACACCTGACCTGAACGTGTTGCCGGCCGCCGATTCGCCGTCGGGGGATGCGGTGGCGCGCTATCTGGCGGTGGGCGCGGATGTTCCGGACGGGATTCAGCGGCTGGCCGATCAGCTCGCCGACGGGAACGGGGCGGCTTTCGACCGGGCGGTCGCGATCGAGGAATTTCTGGCCGAGCACTATCGCAAAGTCGCGGACGCGCCGAGCGGGCATTCGTATCTGAACCTGAACTTCTTTCTGTTCGGGCCCCGGGAACGCGGTGGGCAGGTGGGCACCTCCGAGCAGTTCGCGGCGTCGTTCGCGCTGCTGGCCCGGCTCACCGGGCTGCCGAGCCGGGTGGTGGTCGGGTTCGACGCACCGGCGGCGGGCGGCATCGTGACGGCGGCGAGCGCGCTGGCCTGGCCGGAGGTGCTCTTCGACGGGCTGGGGTGGGTGGCGTTCGACCCGATGCCCAAGAGCAAGAACCCGCGGCCGGTGGAGGAGGACTTCACGCCGAAGCCGTCGAAGCCGCCCACACCGCCGTCGGAGCCGCCCGCGCCGTCGGACACGCCATCGTCGTCGGGGCCGCCGGCTGTGCTCGCTGCTCCGCATAAGGGCGGGCCGCCGGCCGTGGTGGTGGCGGGTGGCGCCTCGGGGACGGTGCTGCTGGCGCTGGTCGCGGCGGCGGGCACGATCGTGGCGATGCGGCGGTCACTGCGGCGGCGGCGGTTGACGGCGGGCAGCCCGGACGATCGGATCACGGGGGCGTGGTCGGAGTTCCGGGACGCTCTGCGGTTGGCGGGGCAACCGGTGCCGGCGCATCTGGCGGCTACGGAGGCTGCGGCGTACGCGGGCAAACGCCTGCGTAAGGCTGTGCCGGACCCCGACCCGGATGAGATGCCGCCGCTGGACGAGCTGGTGGCGGGCATCAACACGGTGGGGTTCGCGCCGGGAGCAGCGGATGACGCCCAGGCTCTGCGAGCCGGGGAACAGGTCGTCGCGTACGCGGAAGAACTGCGCTCGCGTCGCAGCTGGTGGCGACGGTTGTGGTGGAGCGTCCACCCGGGCCCGCTGCGATGGCGCTGAACCCGGAGCCGCTGTCGCTGACGCGTTTCCGACCGGGTACGCGTCAGCGACCCCAACTGCGGCGTGTGAGGTAGGCGAGGACGGCGGTACGCCGGGCGTGCCACGGTCTCACCGGCCGATCGGTGAGGCGTCCGTGAGGAAGTCGGTGTGCTGGTCGGTGTAGGCGGGATGCCCGGCGACCGAGAACTGGTTGCGGCCGCCGCGTTTGGCTGTGTAGAGCGCCCCGTCCGCCCGGGCTGTCAGCTGCTCCGGGGACTCCTCGCCGGCCCATTGGGCGAGCCCGGCCGAGAAGGTCTGGCCGTCGGGCGTCGACTCCATCAGGCGTTCCAGGATGACGGCGGCGTCCTTGAGGCGGCAGTGCATGATCAGGCCGAACTCCTCGCCGCCGTAGCGGGCGATCAAGTCGCCGGCCCGTAGCTGTTCCTGCCAGGCGGAACTGGCGGTGCGCAGCAGTTCGTCGCCGGCCGGGTGGCCGAGCCGGTCGTTGTAGCGCTTGAAGTGGTCGAGGTCGATCAGCCCCACCACCAGGGTGCCACCGGAACGCTGGGCAGCGGCGAGCCTGCGGTCCAGCTCGGCGTCCCAGGCCCGGCGGTTCGGGATCCCGGTCAGGGCGTCGAGGTAGGCCAGCGACTCGAGCTGCGTGGCCTGGTTCTGCACCGTTCGCACCAGCCCGAGGATGCGGACGATCAGCAGCAGGAACACCGCGATGGAGCAGACCGACGCGGCCAGCCAGTCGGCCGTGTCTCCCCGGATGAGGCCGTCGGCGATCAGCAGGACGGGGCTGAGCAGGCAGGCCGAGCTGATCAGCAGCACCCGGGCCGGGGTGATCCCCTCGGGTGGCCGGTGGTCGGCGCCGCCGACCGTGGCCATGGACGGGTGCAGGGCGGCGCCGCCGAGCAGCAGCGCGCTGAGCACGAACGCGGGGGCCAGTTCGTTGTCGTTGGTGCCGTGCCAGGACTGCCAGACCCAGCCGACGTGGGCCAGACCCTGCACGGCGAGGGACGCGACCAGCTGCCAGAACGCGGGGCCGCGGCGGGAGGCGGCGGTGAACATGCGGATGACCCCGGCCAGCAGCAGCAGATCGGCCAGCGGGTACGCCATGGTGATCAGCCGGTCTCCGAGCGGCATGGCCGGCCCGACCAAGGGGCGCAGAAACAGCATCCAGACGCCCAGCCCGAGAGCGCCGGCCACCATCAGCGTGTCCAGGACCCCGGCCCGGTCGCGGCGCCAGGACAGGCCGTCGACCAGCAGCATCAACCCGGCCAGCAGCAGCGGGTAGCAGGCCAGGAAGAAGATGTCGGCCGCCGACGGGAACGGCACGCCGCCGCTGTACAGGTAGACGGAGATGGCGACGTTGCCGGCCCCGCCCGCCACAGTCATGATCAGCAGCAGGATCCAGGGCAGGGTGCGCGGCGGCCGGTTGACCCGGACACCGACGGCGATGGCGGCCACGGTCAGCAGCGGATAGCCGTACGTCACCAGGGCCGCCGCCGTGGACCCCTCCGGCACGAGGATGCGGGCAACCGTCAGCGCGGCGGCGACCGCGCCGTACCCGATCCACAGCTTGCGGATGCCGGAGAACGCCACGTTGGTCACATCGGTGCCCGGCCCGGGAAACTGAGAGCGCTCGCCCGTTCTTGCTTCTTGACCTCCGGGTTTCCGCAGGTCAGCTCGGGTGCGCCGGTTGAGCTTGATCACTGGGCGGCCGGCGCCGGGTGGGGGACTGGCCTGGGGCAGGAAGCAGACGAAACGGCACGACGCCCGCGGGCCGGCCGGCCTCAGGCAGGGTGGACCTCGGCCAGCCGCCGGTCTGCGTACTCGCCGGGCCAGCTGACGGCGGCTTCCCATGCGGCCGACGCCTGCGCGGCGATGTCGTACGTGCCGCCGCCGAGCCCGGCCGCGTTGCCGGGTAGCACGAGGTCGAGTTCTGGCACGTCGACGTGGGCCTCGTCCCAGTCGATCAGCGTGACCCGGTCGGCGGTCACGCGGACGTTCCCTGGGTTGGCAGGGTTGCCGTGCACGACACACGCCGGGCGTCCGGCCAGCCGCGCCCAGGCCGCCCGGCAGCGGGCGACGGCTTCGGCCGGCATCGCGCCGAGGTCCATCTTCGTGCCGGTCTCGGCGTGCAGCAGGTCGGACGACGACCGCCAGCCGGGGCGTTGCGGCCAGTCCTGGGTGAGCCGGTGCAGCTCGCGCAGCGTGTCGGCCACGCGTCGCCAGTCGGCCGAGGTCTCGGGCGGGCCGCCTTCCACGTACGTCATCACCGTCAGCCCGTCGGCGAAGAGGCGGCCGTCGGTGGTGGGGACGGGCAGCGGCACGGGCAGGCCGGCGTTGTCCAGGTGTTGCATCAGCCGGGTCTCCCACGCCAGGTCGGCGTCGTCGCGGGCGCCGAGCCGGCCGACCGCCAGGGTGCCGTTGACGCGTACGCTCCACACATCGTTGGCGGCCCCGCCGGTGAGCTGTTCGAGGCGTACGGCGTCGCGGCCCCACTGGCCGAGGGCGGCCCAGCGACTCATCTGCCCCACCACCCGTACGGGATTGGATCTTCGACTGGTGGGAACGTTAGAGCATGCCCGCTGTGAGCCGCCATGCCCGTCGTCTTGTCCGCGTCGACCGCTCGCTGCCCCGCACGATCGAACACCCCGCCCGTACGGTCGTGATCGGTGGTGGCATCGCCGGGATGACGGCGGCGCTGTTGCTGGCCGAGCGCGGCATCACGGTGACGCTGCTCGAGCGCGACGAGCGGCTCGGCGGGCGGCTCGCGGCCTGGCCGAAGCGGCTGTCCGACGGCTCGCACCAGATGGTCGGGCACGGTTTCCACGCGTTCTTCCGGCAGTACTACAACTGGCGCCAAGTGCTGCGCCGCGTCGACCCGGAGCTGGGGTTCCTGCGCCGGGCCGACGGTTACCCGGTGGTGTCGCGCACCTGGCCCGACGAGGACTTCGGCGGGCTGCCGGGCCGTCCGCCGTGGAACCTGCTCGCGTTGCTGGCCCGCTCCCCCAGCCTGCCGTTGCGCGAGATGCGCGACGTCGACGGACCGGCGTCGCTGGCGCTGGTGCGGTATTCGCGGGCGGAGACGTACCGCGAGTTCGACGCGATGCCGGCGGCGGAGTTCCTCGACCGGCTGGCCATGCCGCAGCGGGCCCGCGCGCTGCTGTTCGACGTGTTCGCGCACTCGTTCTTCAACCCGGCGACCGAGATGTCCGCCGCCGAAATGATCATGCAGTTCCACTTCTATTTCCTGCGCAATCCGGAGGGGCTCGACTTCGACGCGCCCGACGACGACTACGAGACCGCGATCTGGCAGCCGTTGAGCCGCCGCTTGCAGGCGCTCGGGGGTGAGATCCGTACGGGTGCCGCCGCCGACCGGATCGAGCCGGGCTGGACGGTCACCCTCACCGGCGGCGCCGAGATCCGCGCCGACCACGTCGTGCTGGCCACCGATCCCGCGTCGGCCGCGGCCATCATCGCCGCGTCCCCGGACCTGCCGAGTGATCTCGCGAGCCGGATGAAGAGCGTTCAGACCACTTCCCCGTACGCGGTGAGCCGGTTCTGGACGGACAGGGATGTCGCGCCGGACCGCGCCATGTTCAGCGGCGTCGGCGGGGAGCCCCTGCTCGACTCGGTCAGCCTCTTCCACCGGGTCGAACGCGGCGCGCGGCAGTGGGCGCGGCGCACCGGCGGGGCGGTCGTCGAACTGCACGCGTACGCGGCCCCGCCCGGCACGCAAGCGCAGCAGGCGGCCGACGACATGTGGTCGCAGCTGACCGGCATCTGGCGGGAGACGGGCTGGATGCGCATCGTCGACTGCGACACCCGGGTCGGCGCGGACGCCCCCTCGTTCGCGGTGGGCAGCGACGCCACCCGTCCCGGCGTGCTCACCGGCACCGACGGACTGCTGCTGGCCGGCGACTGGGTGCGCATGCCGTTCCCGAGCGCGCTGATGGAACGTTCCGCCGCCTCGGCCGCGATGGCCGCCAACGTCATCCTGCGCAAGCACGGCGTACGGCCGGTCCAGGTCTTCTCGGTGCCGGCCCGCGGACTGCTTCACCGCCGCTCGTCGTAGGCGGCCCGCGCCTCGTCCACGCGGGCCAGGTTTTCGTCGGCCCACGTGGTCAGGTGCGCGAAGAGCGGGCCGAGGCTCGCCCCCAGTTCGGTGATCTCGTACTCGACGCGGGGCGGCACCTCGGCGTGATAGGTGCGGGACACCAGGCCGTCGCGTTCGAGCCGGCGCAGACGCTCGGTCAGCACCTTCGGCGTGATGCTGGTCAGCCGGCGTTCCAGCTCCACGAACCTCTGCCGGCCGTACGTGTGCAGGCTCCACAGGATCGGGGTGGTCCACCGGCTGAACACGATGTCGACCACCGGCGCGACCGGGCACGCCAGCTCGGGATCGGACGTCTGCCGCACGTGCCCTCCGTCACAAAGCCATTACTATCCTCTAGGTACCTACTATCCCTACGCTACTAGCGTCGTCCTCATGATTGTTGTGACAGGCGCTACCGGAAACGTCGGCCGCACGCTCGTGCCGGCCTTGGCCAGATCAGGGGCGGCGGTCACGGCCGTGTCCCGCGGACGCAGCCCGATCGCGCTTCCCGACGGCGTACGCCATCACCGCGCCGACCTCGGACAGCCGGACAGCCTGCGTCCCGCGCTCGCCGGCGCCGAAGCGCTGTTCCTGCTCGTGGAGGGCGCCGGGGCACACCTCGACGGGGCCGCGATCCTGCGTGTCGCCGCCGACGCCGGGGTGAAGCGAATCGTGTTGCAGTCCTCGCAAGCCGCGGGCCGCCGGGCCTCGCACGCGCCACTGCAGACCCTTGAGGACCTCGTACGCGGGTCCGCCCCGGCCTGGACGATCCTGCGCCCCGGGGGTTTCGCCTCCAACGCCTACGCGTGGGCCGAGCCGATCCGTGCCACCCGCACCGTGGCCGCCCCGTACGGCGACGTCGGGCTGCCCGTGGTCGACCCGGACGACATCGCCGAGGTCGCGGCGGCGGCCCTGCTCGGCGGGCACGACGGACGCTCGTACGAGCTGACCGGCCCGGAACTGAGCACCCCGCGCGACCGGGCGGCCGACCTCGCTGCCGCGCTGGGCGAGCCGATCGCCTTCGTCGAGCAGACCCCCGAGCAGGCGCGTGAGCAGATGCTGCGGTTCATGCCGCCGCCGGTGGTCGAGGGCACCCTGGCCATCCTCGGCACCCCGGCCGGGCACGAGCAGCGGATCAGCCCCGACGTGGCAGCGGTGCTGGGCCGGCCGCCCCGCCCGTTCGCCGCGTGGGCAGCACGCCACGTCGACGCGTTCCGCTGACAGCTCACGCCATGAGGTGGTGGATTTGCCCGTACGAGGGATCGGGCCGGCGCGCGGCCCCCACCACTGCGGCGGGCGGGACTCGAGTTCGGCGCGTTCCTGCGTCGTCGGGGATGAGGCGACCGAAGCCGACGGCGACGGACCCCGGCATCAACCACTTCGACGGCGGTCAGCGAGTCGCCGTGGACGGCGACGGACCGGCGGTGCACACGGCTTCTCTGGAACAGCCGCATGGCGCGCGGCACGGGGCGAGAGTGCGTCAAGATGGGCCGGTGAAGATCCTCTCGATTCAGTCGTCGGTGGCGTACGGGTATGTGGGCAACTCGGCGGCCGCGTTCACGTTGCAGCGGCTCGGGCACGAGGTGTGGCCGGTGCTGACCGTGCACTTCTCCAACCACACCGGGTACGGTGCGTGGCGTGGGCCGCTGCTGGCGCCGGCCGACGTGGCCGAGGTGATCGCGGGCATCGAGGACCGGGGTGTGCTCGGCACGGCCGACGCGGTGCTCTCGGGCTACCAGGGCGACCCGCAGGTGGGTGCGGTGATCCTCGACGCCGTCGAGCGGGTCAAGGCCGCCAATCCGGACGCGGTGTACTGCTGTGACCCGGTGATGGGCGACGTGGGCCGGGGGCTGTTCGTGCGTGAGGGCATCCCGGAGTACATGCGCGACGTCGTGGTGCCCCGCGCCGACATCATCACCCCGAACCACTTCGAGCTGGACTACCTGTCCGGCCGGACCACCACCACCCTCGGCGAGGTGCTGGCGGCGGTCGACGTGGTGCGGGCCACGGGGCCGCGGCACGTGCTGGTCACCAGCGTGGTGCACGGCGACGCCGAGGAGGGCACTGTCGACGTGGTGGCGGTCTCGGACGAGGGCGCCTGGGCCGTGACCACGCCGCTGCTGCCGATCACCCCGAACGGCGGCGGCGACGTGACCGCGGCCCTGTACCTGGCCCATCTGTGGACGACCAAGTCACCGGCGACGGCCCTCGAACGTACGGTGTCCTCGATCTTCGCCGTGCTGGAGGCCACGCTCGCGTCCGGCTCGCGCGAGCTCGAACTGGTCGCCGCGCAGGACGTGATCGCGAACCCGCCGGCCGGGCTGACCAGCCGCCGCCTGAGATGACCGACGAGCTCGCTACCCGGTAGCTTTACCCTATGAAAACAACCAGAATGTCCGTCTTTATCATGACAAGCGCGCTCCTGATCAGCCCTCTGACGGCGGGACGACCGGCGTACGCCACGTCGGCCGCCTCGACAACCGGGGCGGCTGAAACGCAGGAGAGTGTGGTCGTGACCGGCGAGGGCGAGGTCTTCGGGCAGCCCGACACCCTCGAGGCCGGCTTCGCCGTGGAGACCACCGCGGCCACCGTTGCCGACGCGCTGGCCCGCGCCACCAAGGCGAGCACCCGCATGCGGGACGTGCTCGTCCGCGGCGGTGTCAAGAAGGACGACCTGCAGACGTCGCAGATGAGCATCACGTCGACACGCAAGGACGACGGGCCGATCACCGGCTACACCGTGCAGCAAGGGCTCACCGCGAAGATCCGGAACCTGCCCCGGGCCGGCGCGCTGATGTCGGCGACCGTGAAAGCAGGCGGGGACGCGGCCCGCATCAACGCGGTGTCGTTCGCGATCGAGGACGACGCCGCCCTGCTCGCCCAGGCCCGGAAGATGGCGTTCGCCGACGCGCGGGGCAAGGCCGAGCTTTACGCACGGGAGGCGGGCCGCTCGCTGGGCCGGGTCGTCAAGGTGACCGAGTCCGGCGGGAGCGGCTGGGCGGGCGGTCAGGACCGGTACGCGGCTGCCGACGCCTCGATCCCCGTGGAGCCCGGCCGTCAGCGGCTGTCGGTGAGCGTCACCGTCGAGTGGGCGTTCACGGCTCCTCAGCCGCGACAGCGTCGATGAAGGACCGGGCCAGCCACTGCTCGTACTCGTCGAGCGACCAGCCCCGGTCCTCCACGAGCAGCTCGTAGACCTCGGGGGCGATCAGCGTCCAGACGATGTCGCTCGCCCGTCCGGGGTCGAGGCCGGCCCGCAGGCCTCCGGTTTCGGCCAGGTGCCGCACGACACCGGAGGCACCGATCATGCGCTCGCGGTTGGTGGTCTCGCGGAACTGCGCCAGGTCGGCGTCGCCGCCACGGGCGCCGGCCAGCAGCTTGGCCAGTAGTGGCCCGGTGCGTTCACTGATCAGGCGAGCGGCATGCGCGTACGCGGAAAGCTTCTGCCTGGGGCCGGCGGCGGTGTACACGGCCCGGATCTCGGGGCGGTCGATCATCGGGATGGGCTCGTCGTCGCCGGCCAGGGTCACGTCGTACACGTCCTTGATCAGGACCGCCTTGGTGCCGAACGTCTTGTAGACCGTCTCGGTCGAGACCCCGGCCCGCCCCGCCACGTCGCGCATGGTGACGGCCGCCGGACCGCGTTCGATCAGCAGCTCACGGGCCGCCTCGAGCACCCGGCGGCGGGTCAGCCGGGCCTGTTCAGCGCGGCGGGTGTTGTCGTATGCGCGACGCGTCATTGAGTACCGCCCATCAGTATCGAATACTTCTCCACTGTATCCGATTACTCAAAGGGAGAGATCATGCGCACCCTCGACACCGAGATCTGCGTCCGCTCCATGCACCTCATGGCCTCGGGCGACCTCGACGAGCTGACCGCGACCGTGCATCCGCAGGCCACCAACCGCGAGGCCAAGGACGAGCCGCCGGAGTGCCGCGGGCAGGGGCCGGCCGCCTTCGCCGCCACCGCTCACTGGCTGCGTGACGCGTTCGCCGGCCTGGCCTTCGAGATCCACGACACGGTGGCCGACGGCGACCTGATCGCCGTGCACTGCACCATGGCGGGACGTCACACCGGCCCGTTCGTCTCGTACGACGAGCACGGCCGGGTGGCCCAGGCGATGCCACCGACCGGCCGCAGCTTCGCGATCACCCAGACCCACTGGTTCCGCATGCGCGACGGTCAGGTGGTCGAACACTGGGCCAACCGCGACGACTTCGGCATGGCCGTGCAGCTCGGCTGGGTCCCGCCGACCCCGGTCTTCCTGTGGCGGATGGCCCGGGCCAAGCGCCGCGCCGTCCGGGCCGCGAACCGGTAGCCCGGATAGGGTCCGATCATGGACGTCGTCGTGGTGGGGGCCGGGATCGCCGGGCTGTCGTGCGCACGGGCGCTGGCCGAGGGCGGCGCCCGGGTACGCGTCGTCGAGCGCGGCCGGGTCGTCGGGGGCCGCCTGGCCAGCAAGCGCTACGACGACCGGTACGCCGACATCGGCGCCGCCTACCTCGTCGCCGACGATCCCGGGTTCGCCGCCCAGGTCGCCTCCTGGCAGGAGCGCGGGCTGGCCCGGCCGTGGACCGACACGCTACGGGTCTACCCCGGCGGCGGGCCGTCGAGCGGGCCGGTGCGGTGGGCGGCGCCGGGCGGGTTGCGTTCCCTGGCCGCCGACCTGGCCGAAGGGCTCGACGTGCGGCTGTCGGCGCCGGTCGACGCTGTGCCCGAGGACGCGGACGCCGTCGTGCTCGCCATGCCGGGCCCGCAGGCGCTGCGGCTGAACCCGCCGCCGGGAATCGCCGCGGCCGCCAAGGCGCAGACGTGGCATCCGGTGATCGCCGCCGTCCTGACGTACCCGTCGCGGCAGTGGGGCGAGCTGCGCGGCGCCTTCGTCAACGAACACCCGGTGCTGGCCACGGTGTGCGACGACGGCGACCGCCGTGGCGACGGGGCGCCGGTGCTGGTCGCGCACTCCACCGGGGAGCTTGCAGCGCGGCACCTCGACGATCCCGGGGCGGCGGGGCCGATCCTCGCGGGGGCGGTCGGTGAGCTGCTGCGCCTGTCGGAGATTCCCACCGTACGGGTGCACCGGTGGACCTTTGCCCAGCCGGATCCGGTGGATGCGGCGTACGCGGTGGACAGCCGGGTTTGGTTGTGCGGTGACGCCTTCGGCCGCCCGCGGGTGCAAACCGCCTGGCTCTCGGGCCGCGCTGTCGCCCACGCCCTGCTCAGCCGGCACTGAAACGACCAGCGACGGCAACGCCCCGCGAGAACGGGGAGGCCCGGCCACAACGGCAACGCCCGGCCCAACGGCGAAGCCCCGCGACAACGGCAACGCCCGGTAGTAACGGCGAAGCCCCGCGACAACGGCGGGGCGCGGCGGCGACGGCCCTGACCCGGGGACTCGGCCGCACCCGGGCCGCGGCCCTCCCCGCGTACGGGAATCAGTGACCGGCCGCGGCGAGAGCGGCTCGTGCGGGACCGGCCAGCTCAGGATTGTCGGCGGTCAGCAGGTCCTCGATGACCGGGCGCAGCGGACCCGGCCGTCCCCCGCTCGCCGCGAAGAGCGTCGCGCCCAGCGAGATCAGATCCCCGGCCGCCGGGCCACCGGCGGCCGGGCCGAGCAGCGCAACCCGGCCGTCGTCGTGCAGCAGGACGGTCCCGGGGTGCAGGTTGCCGTGGTGCGACGCCACCAGCGCGTCCAGCAGGCGCAGCCCGATCGCCCGCACCCGCGCGACCGGCAGCGGACCGTCCTCGCGAAGGACGTCCGCCAGCGTCCGGCCGCTCACGGTGCGCGGCGCCGGGGCGTACGAAACAGCGGTCATGCCTGAGACGATCCTCCGCCGCCGGGCCCGTGTCGTCCGGGTGAGCCCCCAACCGCACTACCGGCTAGCGGTAATCACTTCGTGAACGTGAAATACCGGTACGGGCCGTAGGTGCTGACGTTGGCCGTGTCGCCCGACTTGGCGTACAGGTAGGCGAAGCGCACCCGGTAACGCACGCCGACCGAGTGGGTGCCCTTCAGCTCGTACGTGACCTTCCCGGCGCTGCTCAGCGGGTACCAGCCGGGGCCCCACACGATCCACTTGCCGTTGCGCAGCACGTCGATCTGCATGTACGCCTTGCGGCCCGGATACGCCGTCATGGTCGTGGTGAACAGCGGGTGCTTGGTCTTGCGGAAGTGGTACGTCGGCACCGACCCGATCTTGGCCGTCTTGTAGTGCCGCGACACGGTGGTGGCGACGCTCGCCCGGGTCGCGACCGTGGACTTGACGGTCTTGGCGAGGGTCTTGTCGTCACCGCGGAAGATCGCCGACAGGGTCGTGTTGCGGGTGAGCTTGAGGCTCGCGGTCAGGCTGCCCTTCGCGTCCACGTTGGCCTTGCGCAGCAGACGGTTGGGCTGGTCGCCGCCGGACGGGTCGGCCCAGATCTCGACCGTGCGGCTGGAGCCGGTCGGCCCGAGCTTGGCGGTGAAGGTGACCGTCGTGCCCTGGTTGTAGGCGCTGCCGTTGCGGTCGAGGGTGAGCGTGGCCGCCTTCTTGGGCACGGCGACCAGCACCGACTCGGTGGCGGAGACCGCGCCGTACGTGTCGTCCCCGGAGAAACTGAGCGTGTAGGTGACCTTGCCGGGTGCCGCCTGCGAGTCCTGGAACTCGAACATCCCGTCCTCGGACACCGCCTCGGGGCCGACGCGACGTCCCCCGGGCGTGGCGGCGTCGGATCGGGTAATCACCAGCGGCGAGCCGGCCGGGGCGGGACGGACGAAACCAGTGACCGAGTACGACTGGCCGGGCTGCACCTCGGCAGGAACGGACAGGTTGGCGCTGACCGTCTTGAGCGTGTTCAGGACCTGCAGCGAGAACCAGGGGCCGGGGTTCGAGGCCGCCGTGGACGACTTCAGAGCGATGCCGAACAGGCGGCGACCACCGGGCTCCCAGGCGAGGCCGCTCCCGGCAATGCCGGTCAGGCTCAGCGGTTCGCCGTTCGGGTCCTGCAGGCGGAATTCCCGTACGGCCTCGGAAGTGCCAGGGGTGTGCATGCCCGCGCCGTCACGGGCCGGGAACGCGAGCGTGCCGTCCGTCCGCACGGCGACGGCGTTGCCCAAGCCGGTGCTGCGGTAGGTCTCGACCCGCGACAGGTCGGTCCCGGACAGCGCGAGAGTGCCCGAGGCGTCGGCCACAACGAGCCGGCTGCCGTCGGCGGTGAACGCCATGTCGATGTTGCGGGAGAGCTGGGTCGAGGCGAGCACGGTCGGTGGGGTCGTGGTGATGTCCAGCAGCTGGTAGACGCCCTGCAGGTACGTGTTGCCGGCCGCGACGATCACGTCGGGGCGGCCCGGGGTGGCGGCCAGCTGCGGGACGGTCGTCCACTGGGTGCCGCCCATCTGCTTCCCGGTCGTCACCACGGGTTCCGGGCCGGACAGGTCGAGCGAGCCGAGCCCGTCCTTGTCGCCGAACCAGAGCTTGCCACCGGCCTGGGCGAGCGTGGTGGGGTCGGTGCCGGTGTCGTACCGGGCGACCTCGGCCGAGCCGGCCGGGTCGAAGGCGACGACAGCCTTGCCGTCGGGCCAGGCGGCGTAGAGCCTGCTGCCGTCGTGGGAGAGCTCCAGGTCCGCCAGGCCCGGCAACCCTGCCTTGGTGGCCAGGACCTTGCCGTTGTAGTCGACGGTCACCAGCTGCCCGCCGGTAGGGTCGCTGAGGAAGATCCGCTTGTGCTTGCCGTCGACGGCGACGTCGCCGAAGCCGCGGATCGGCAACTCCATCGCGAAGTCGTCGGCGCTGGCCGACCCGGTGGCGAGCTGGAACGCGACGGCGGTGCCGGCGGCGACGACAGCAACGGACAGGGCGGCACGAACCGACCGCTTGAGCATTGACACTCCCCCATGAGACGCCCTGGCAGCGTACGCACGGGTAACCGAGAAGTTGATCATCCGATCGGCCGAGCCCCGAACCGGTCAGAGGGGTCGATACAGCCCCGAGGGTGCACGATGACGTGATGGCGACGTTGCGATCGGTCAATGTGGGGCTGCCCCGGGATGTGCGCCGGCGGGGCCGGACGGTGCACACCGGCATCTGGAAGACGCCGGTCGAGGGCGCGCAACGGCGAGGAACGCCCGTTCCGGCGACCCGCTCGACCCACCCGCCGACGGCAACGTGCTGATCTGCTCAGCCAAGCCGGCGGGCGACGTGACGCTCGACCTCTAGGCTGGCCGGCATGACCGTCGACCTGTTCGCAGGCATCCCCGTCAGCGACTACACCACCGCGGTGGCCTGGTACGAACAACTCCTCGGCGGCCCGCCGTCCTTCCTGCCCAACGACGTCGAGGCCGTGTGGGAGCTCGCCGAACACCGCTACCTGTTCATCGAGGTGCGCCCCGAACACGCCGGCCACGCCCTGCACACCATCTTCCTGAGCGACTACGACGACCGCCTCGTTGCCATCGCCGACCGCGGCCTGCACCCGGCCGTCACCGAGACCTACGACAACGGCGTCCGCAAGGCCACATTCCACGACCCCGACGGCAACGAGATAGGCCTGGGTGGCGCCCCGCTCGAGACGCCGAGCTAGCGGCCGACGGCCGACGCCCCGCTCGGGACGCCGGCCAGAGATCGAACCAGGTCAGGAGGCCACAGTCGCGGCCGGAGCCGGGGCGGGAACGGCGGCGGCCGGGGCCTGGGCGCGGCGCCAGCGGTTGGCCACGGCGGGGGCCTTCTTTTCGACCGGGCGGCGGACGGCGGCCTCGCCGCGGTTGGGCAGGGAGAGGCGGAAGACCTTGGCCCAGGCCGAGGCGACCTGCTTGGGCAGCGGCCCGCTGGTGTAGGAGAGCCCGTACCGCTGGAACAGGTCCTGGATCTTGGGGGCGATCTCCTTGTAGCGGTTGCTCGGCATGTCCGGGAACAGGTGGTGCTCGATCTGGTGGGACAGGTTGCCGGTCATCAGGTGCATGGCCTTGCTGCCGCTGATGTTGGCCGAGCCGAGCATCTGCCGCAGGTACCACTCGCCGCGGGTTTCGCCCTCGATGGAGGTCTTCTCGAACGTCTCGACGCCGTTGGGGAAGTGGCCGCACATGATGACCGAGTGGCTCCACAGGTTGCGGACCAGGTTGGCCGTGAAGTTGGCGGCGATGGTGTGCAGGAACGACGGGCCGGACAGCGCGGGGTGCACGATGTAGTCCTTGAGCACCTGCTTGCCGATCTTGTTGCGCACCTTCTTGAGCGCGGCGCGGAATTTCGGATCCCGCCGGCTTTCCTTGCTCTTGAGGTTCTTGCCCAGTTCCAGGTCGTACGCGGCGATGCCGTACTCGAAGAAGCAGGCGTTGACGAAGTTGTAGAACGGCTGGCCCAGGTGCGCCGGGTGCCACTTCTGGTCCTCGTCGACGCGCATGATGCCGTACCCGAGGTCGTTGTCGCGGCCGATCACGTTCGTGTACGTGTGGTGCAGCTCGTTGTGCGAGTGCTTCCACTGCTCGGCCGGGGAGGCGTGGTCCCACTCCCACTTCGTCGAGTGGATCTTCGGGTCGCGCATCCAGTCCCACTGGCCGTGCAGGATGTTGTGGCCGATCTCCATGTTCTCGAGGATCTTGGCCACGGACAGGCCCGCGGTGCCGACGAGCCACGCCGGCGGGAAGATCGAGAAGAGCAGCACCCCGCGGCTGCCCAGTTCGAGCCCGCGCTGCCAGGCGATCACCCGGCGGATGTACGCGGCGTCGCGCTCACCGCGGCTGCCCATGACCTCGTCGCGGATGGCGTCGAGCTCGACGCCGATCTGCTCGATGTCCTCGGGGGTCAGGTGGGCGATCGGGCTGGACTTCTTGCGCTGAACAGTGGTCATACGGGTCCTTCTGAATGTCGAGAACAGGTGCCGGGAGCTAGGCGCCGATGGTGCACGGCCCGGCGGCGGCCGAGATGCAGGTCTGTACGGGAATGCTGTCGCCCGGTTCGGCGACGGTGAGCGAGCCGTCGCGCAGGTCGCGCACGGCCCCCTCGCGCAGCGGCAGCACGCAGCTGAAGCAGATGCCCATCCGGCAGCCCGAAGGCATCAGCACGCCGGCGCCCTCGCCGGAGTCGAGCAGCGGCTCGGAGCCGTCGGTCTCGACGACCGTGCCGGACTGGGTGAAGGTGACGGTGCCACCCCCGCCGCTGCTGATCAGGACGGGACGGAACCGTTCGGTGCGCAGCCGGTCGGCGGCGCCGCTGTCGGCCCAGTGGGTCTCGAGGTCGTCGAGCATGTCGTTGGGGCCGCAGGCCCAGGTGCGCCGGTCGAACAGGTCGGGCACGAGCTCCTCGACGTCGGCGGGCTTGAGCCGGCCGTCGGCGCGGGTGTGCCGTTCGATCAGGCGGATGCGGCCCGCGGCGGCCAGCGCGCGCAGCTCCGAGCCGAAGACCACGGCGTCGGGCGTGCCGGCGGAGTGCACCACGACGACGTCGGTGAGCTCGTGCAACGCGCTGCGCAGCATGCCCATGACGGGGGTGATGCCGCTGCCCGCGGTGACGAACAGCGCCTTGGCCGGGCGGGGCTCGTCGAGCAGGAACTCGCCGGTCGGCGGGTCGAGGTGCACGATCGTCCCGCGGCGGGCCCGGCGCACCAGGTGGGTGCTGACCGCGCCGCCGGCCACCTCGTTGACGGTGATCGTGACGCGCCCGTCGGGGCGGCCGGGCGGGCTGGTGATCGAGTAGGAACGCCACAGCCGTACGCCGTCGATGTCCACGCCGACGCGGACGTACTGGCCGGGCCGGTGCGCGCGCCAGCCGCGGCCGGGCCGGAGCACGAGGGTGACGCTGCGGTCGGTCTCCGGGCGAACCGCGTCGATCTTGGCCCGGAGGATCTGGGGATTGCGCAGCGGAGCGATCACGTCGAGATAGTCGGCAGGCACCACCGGGGTCGTGATCAGTTCGACCACGCGCCAGGCGCCGCTCCGGAGGTTGCGTATAACAGCCACGTAACAAGCTTCCTGCGTCGGGGGAGTAAATTCCTGACCAGGCGAAGTGAATTACCCCGTCCTATTTGTTCGTGAGGTACAACGAGCATGTCTGAAACGCTGCCGGACGTCCGGACCTTTCGCTTGTCACCCGCAGTGGTGATGCCCCTTCGGGAGAGGCTGCCGCACGTCGCCACGCAGACCATCGACGCCATCATGGCCGAGGTCCCCGCGTACCGGGAGGCTTTCTCCGGCGATCTGGGCGTCAAGATCGAGCGCGCGGTGCGGGCCGCGCTCGGCACCTTCCTCGGACTGGTTTCCCGAGGCCACGGCCCCGACCCCCAGTCTCCCCTGGCCCCGGCGCTGGAGGCGGCATATGCGCTGGGACGCGGCGAGGCCCGCAACGGCCGCAGCCTCGACGCGCTGCTGGCGGCGTACCGGGTGGGCGCCCGCGTCGCCTGGCACGAGCTGGCCGCGATCAGCGTGAGCGGCGGGCAGCCGGCGGCCACCATCGCCCACTTCGCCGAGCTGGTCTTCGCCTACATCGACGACCTGTCCGCGGCGAGCGTGGCCGGGCACGCCGACGAGCTCGCCTCCACCGGCCGGGCCCGCGCCCGCCACCTGGAACGGCTCGCCCGTGCCCTGCTCGCCGGCGAGAACGAGCACAAGCTGACCGAGGCCGCCCAGCGCGCCGACTGGTCACCGCCCCGCACGCTGACCGCCGTGCTCGTGCCCGAACACGCCAGCCGCGCCACCCTCAACCTGCTCGACCGGCGCACCCTGCAGCTCAACGAGGCCGGCCCCGGAGCGCCGGAACGCTCGGTGCTGCTGGTCCCCGACGCCGACGGCAGCCGCCGCGACGCCCTGCTGGGCCTGCTGCGCGGCCAGAGCGTCGTGGTCGGCCCCGCCCGCCCGTGGTCGCAGGTCAAGGCCTCGTACGATCGGACCGTCCGCGTACTGGGCATCGCCCGGCTGTCGTCGGGGCGCGGAGTCGTCGACACCGAGCAGCACCTGGCCGAACTGGTGCTGACCGCCGACCCGCAGGCGCTGGCCGACCTGCGCGCCCGCATGCTGGCCCCGATCGGCGACACCTCCGACGCCTCGGCCGCCAAACTGGTCGAGACGCTGCGCAGCTGGCTGCGGCACCAGGGCCGCCGCGAGGCGGTGGCCGCCGAGCTGTTCATCCACCCCCAGACGGTCCGCTACCGCATGACCCAGCTGCGCGAGCTCTACGGCGACAAACTCCGCGACCCGTCCTGGACGACCTCGCTGATCATCGCCCTCTCCGCCCCCGACCCGGCCTGACCTCAGCATCCGAGGGAACGAGGCGGCCCTGAGCCGACCGCAGCGTCCGGCGGGACGAGCCTGGGCCGGCCTCAGCGTCCGGCGGGTGGGGCCGGCCCTGGGCTGACCTCAGCGGGCCGGCGGACAGACCGGGTCCGGCTCAGCGGATCTACTCGGCGGTTGCGGCGAACGCTTCCTGCTCGGCGGACTCGGCGGACTCCGCCTCGTGCAGCGGCGAGCTGGTGAGCAGTTCGACCTCCCAGCCCTCGGCAGGCTCCTCGCCCTCCTCGCTCGCCTCGAGATAACTCCGCACCCGTACGCCGAGACCCAGCTGGGCCGCCGCCCGCAGGTGCTCGGTCACGTCGTCGATGCTGCTCAGGTAATGCGTGGCAATGAGTTCGGGCTGCACGGCGTTCTCGTCAAGATCAGTCACCGCCCCAGGGTAAGGGCAGCCGCCCGCCCCGGCAGCGTTCGCCCTGTGCGACGGGCTCCCCGGCCACACGTCGGCGCGGCGTACGGGGAAGGTCTGTCAGATGTCGAGGATCAGCGGGCGGTGGTCGGAGACCTCGGGGGTGGGCGGGATCTCGAAGTGCTTGACCGCCGACGGGTCGGAGATCAACAGATAACTCGCATGCCGTACGGGTTTGGGGTAGCTCGAGGTGCGGGTGTCGGACGTGCCGACCAGGTCGGTCAGGCCCGCCTCGGCCAGGATCGTGAACGTCTCGCTGGTGGGCAGCAGGTTGAGGTCGCCGCACAGGACGGTCAGGTCGCCGGGGCGGGCGATGCGCCGGGTCAGCTCGGCCAGTCTGCGAGCCTGCTCCCGCCGTACGGGGGAATCGCCTTTGCCCTGTGAGTCGCGCAGGCCGTGCGCCTGGACGACGCAGAGCGCGCGACCCGTGGCGGGGTCGGCAACCCGGACGGCGAGCGCGTTGCGGGGGCGGTGGGTCGAGGGCCACTGCTCGTGGGCGGTGAACTGCCCGTGCACGTACTCCGAATCGACGCCGACGACGGGCAGGCGCTCGGCCACCAGGGTCGCCACGCCGAAGTCCTGCCGGTGCGCCTCGCCGTCGACGTGGACCGGGCCGGAGTCGCTGACCAGGAAGAACGGCTGGTGGCGGGGCAGGGCCGCGCGGACGTCGTGGAACAGGTCGGCGCGTTGCGGGAGCGCGCGCTCGGCGTCGGAGAAATGGGTCCAGCCGGTCCGGCCGGGGGTGCGGGTCACCTCCTGCAGGCACAGCACGTCGGCCCCCGCTTCCGGCAGCCACGCGATCAGGTCGTCGTACCGGGCCCCGCCCCAGGCGTTCACGCTGACGATTCGCACGGCGAGCCACCCTACGCGCGCCCGGCGGAGATGGCCGCCGCTTTTCCCCCGGCCACGGCGACGCCACGCCCGGCTGATCAACGCCACACCCGGCTATGCGACGCCGTGCTTCTCGCGGCCGGTCACCCGGACGTCGACGAGGTCGGCCAGGTGCACGCCGGCCTCCTCCAGCAGGCGCTCGACGGTGGCGATGACCAGGCCGTCGACGATGTTGTCGCCGTGGATGAGGCGGAAGAAGTCCTGCCGGCCGCGGCGGACGGCCTCGACCCGCCACCGGCCGTCCGGGGTCTGCATCGCGCCGATCACCCGCCCCTGGCTCGGCGGCGGCACGGGCTCGGGGGCGCGGCGGATCGAACCCGGCGAGCGGTCGGTGCGCAGCCCGCGCCACGACGGGTGCCGCAGGCGGTTGTCGGGCGTCCAGTTGCGGAAGGCGACCTCGCCGATCAGGGCGGGCTCGACCCAATGGGCGTGGCGGGCGTACTCGCGGGGCACGCCCTCGACCGGCGGTGTGGTGCGGGCCAGCGCGGCCAGTTCGGTCTGCAGGTGGCGCAGGGCGCTGTCGGTGAAGCCGGTGCCGACGTGCCCGGCGAAGACGAGCTTGTCGCGTTCGTCGTGCACGGCCAGCAGCAGCGAGCCGATCGTGCCGTTGCGGCGGCCGGCTCCGGGCTTCCAGCCGATGACCAGCACCTCCTGCGTCTTGACCAGCGGCACCTTGGTCCAGTCGGCGGAGCGTTTCCCGGGCCGGTACGGCGAGTCGAGCCGCTTGGCGACCACGCCTTCGAGCCCGGCCAGCTCGGCCGCGCGCAGCACCGTGCGGCCGTCGACCTCGGCGAAGCAGGCCGGGACGCGGACGTGCTCGCCGACCAGCCCGAGTTCGCTGAGGCGGTCACGCCGGGTCACGTACGGCCGGGAAGTGAGGTCCTCGCCGTCGAGGGCGAGCAGGTCGAAGATGTAGTAGAGCACCGGGACCGCGCTGACCAGGGCCGGGCTGGGCGGGGAGACGTGCATGCGCTGCTGCAGCAGGGCGAACGAGGGCCGTTCGTTCTCCAGCGCCACGATCTCGCCGTCGAGGACCGCCTCGCGCCCCCGCAGCAGATCGGGCAGCTCCCCCAGCTCCGGATAGCCGGCCGTGATGTCGTTGCGGTTGCGCGAGCGGGCCTCGACCCGGCCGCCACCGACCGTGGTGATCGCGCGGACGCCGTCGTACTTGAACTCGAACGCCCACCCGGGACCGGCCGGCAACGTGCCGGCGGCCGCGAGCATCGGCGCTGAGTTCACCACTCCAGTGATCACGACTCACGGCCCCGCGGCAACCGGTACGCGGAAAGATCACCTAACTACATCGGTGTAGTTTCCGCTGCTCAGGCACCCGCCCTGCCGATTTGGGCGGGAAGCCTACCCTGGGTTCTCACCAACGAAACGGGGATCAATGCGCGTTCTTCTCGCCGGCGCCGCCGTCGTGGCCCTGGCCGGTGGCTGTGCCGCCCAGCAGCTCCAGGCCCTCGAACCGAAGCTGGAGCTGCGCAACGCCGCGCAGCAGCTGGCCGACGCCCCGCGGGCCGGGTTCACCCTCAAGGTCACCGGCAACCCGGACGACCTGGTCGCCGCGGCCGGCGAGGACGCCGACGCCCGTACGGTCAAGCAGCTGTTCAACTCGTCGGTCACGCTCGCCTACGACAAGGGCGGGCCCGGCGCCGACGACGACAGGTCCAGCCTCGCCGCCACGATCGACGGCCTCGCCGGCACGGAGATCCGGTTCGTCGACGGCCTGATCTACGCCAAAGCGCCCGTCAGCGAGCTCGCGGCCAAGTTCGGCGCGTCCCCGGCCGAGATCAAGGAGCTGAGCGGGGGCGGATCGGACGTCGACGCGTTCTTCGCGGGCAAGTGGGTCTCGATCGACCCGTCGTCGTTCCCGCAGGACGAGACGACGCCGAGCCCCGACCAGGAGAAGGCGGTGGCCGAGCTGACCGCGAGCGCGACCAACCTGCTCGAAGGGGCAGAGGTGGTCCGCGACAGCGCCGACGACAAGCACCTGATCATCACGACGTCGACGGCCAAGGCGTACGGGGAAGCGAAGCGTTTCGCCACGGCGGTCGAGCCGTCGCTGGCCGCGCGGTTCAAGGAGGCCCCGGCCGACAAGCCGATCGTGCTGGACCTGTGGATCGACAACGGCAAGCTGACCGCGGCCGAGCTGAACGTGCTGCAGTTCGTCGAGGGCGCGACCGGCCGGGTGGCGGCCCGCCTCGAGGTCAGCGAGCCGCAGCCGATCGAGGCTCCGGCGGGCGCCACCAAGGTCGACCTGTCCGGGCTGGCCGTGCCCTACCTGGCCGGCGTCTGAGGTTCCGGGGAAAGGGAGACGGCCGGAAGCCCCGGGAGATCACGCTTTCGCGGATCTGCAACCTGGGGCGACCGGCCGCCGCCAACCCCGTCGGCCGAACCGGCCGTCAGGGTGCATACCTCAGAGCGGGCGAATGTTCGCGGCCTGCAGGCCCTTGGCGCCCTGCTCGACATCGAACTCGACGCGCTGGTTCTCGTCGAGGCTGCGGTAGCCCGACGACGCGATGGCCGAGAAGTGGGCGAACACGTCGGCGCCACCGTCGTCCTGGGTGATGAAGCCGAATCCCTTGTCGCCGTTGAACCACTTCACGGTGCCGGTAACCATCTGACAGTTTCCTTTCGACTGGTGGAGGAGACGCACTTTACGAGTCCTCCGCGTCGCGGTTGTGATCCTGTCGACCGACGAAACAAAAAAGACGCCTGACCCGGGTTGAGAAACCCGTCAGGCGTCGAAAAAGCACGTCCAAAAGGAAATCAAAACTGCAACCTGGCCAATGTAGCACGGCCACGGCCGCTCGACCGGATGCGCCGGGGGACGAAAATGGGGGGATGTCGATTCCCCGCTGGAGCATCGACCCGACGGGCGGGTGCTGGCCTACCGTCCGGAGTCCGGCGGCAGCCTGGTCGAGAACGCCATCGCCCGGGTGCCGCTGACCTGGTGCGGGGTGGGGCGGTAGGTCAGTTGCAGGCTGCGGTTGTCGAAGGTCCGGCTTTCGAGCAGCTCGAGGTCGAAGTCGCCCGCGCCGCCGAGGACGGGGCTGGTGCCCGTACGGCCGGAAACGACCGGGAAAATCGTGATCTGCAGGCGGTCGACCAGGCCGGCGGCCATCAGGGCCCAGTTCAGTTTCAGGCTGGCCTGTGAGCGCAGCGGGACGTCCGACTCCTGCTTGAGGCGGGTCACGATCTCGACGGCGTCGCCGCTCACGACGGTCGCGTCGGGCCAGCCCAGCGTGCCGGTCAGCGTCGACGAGATCACCGTGGCGGGCGAGCGCATCGTGCGGACGTTCCACTCGTCGAGCGCGTTCGGGTCGTCGCCCGCCATGATCTGAGCCATCTCGCGGAACGTGGTGGCCCCGTAGACCATCCGCTGGCCGGTCTCGAAGATGGCGGCCCGGTGCGCGAGCAGCTCGGGGCCCTGCTTGCTCCAGTAGCCACCCCAGTCGGCCCCCTCGACGAACGAGCCGTACCCGTCAAGGGTGGAGAAGACGTCCCAGGTGTAAACGGCGGTCATGTCGGTTCCTCTCGTCGGGTTCTCTCACCCTCCCCACGAACGGGACCGGCCCGGCCCGACAGTCATTCCATCAGCGGCCGCGTCAGGGATCTCGGCTCCCGCCCGGCGAGCAGCCAGCCGAGAGCGGCGGCGAGCAGCGGCACACCGACGGCGATCACGAGCAGGTCGACCACCGGCACTCGCGCCAGCTCGGTGAGCTGACTGCGGGACGAGCCCGCCAGGATGAGCGTGTACGCCGTGCCGATGCCCAGGACCGCGCCGAGCAGCGCCAGCCCGCCGGCCGTGGCCGAGGTGAGGCTGCGCCGGATGCCGCCCGTCGCGCCGGTGGCGGTGAGCACGCGCAGGTCGCCCGCCGCCTCGGCCCGGATCAGCCCGACGGTCATGGCCAGGATGGCGAGGGCGAGAACGGCTCCGCCCGCCGTCGCGATCGCCCGTAACGCCGCCAGCCCACCGCGGTTGTCCCCGGCGGCGCCGTGTTCGAGGACGTTCGCCACGATCACGATGGCGGCCGGGACGGCGAGCGCCAGGCTGATGGCGGCCAGCGCGGCGCTCGACCGGGCCTGGTGGCGGCCGAGGTCGCGCCAGGCCAGCCGGGGCGCGACGGGAAGCCGGGCGCCGGCGGCGGCGAGCACCCGCACCGCCGAGGGGGCGACGAACAGCAACGCCAGCCCGATCGCCAGGGTGCCCGCGACGATCAGCGCCGCCTCGGTGATCCGCAGATCGTCGCCCGCGGCCGGGCTGCTGCGGTGTGCGAGAGCGATCCTGAGCGACACAACGCCCAGCGTGACGAGCACGGCAGCCGCCACGGCCGACCGGCGCGCCCGCTTGGGTCGTGGCGGGCGCGCGGACAGGGCCCGGGTGATCGGCACCCGGGCGGCGGCGCGGGCCGGTCGCCACGCCGCCGCTGTCGCCGTCAGGACGGCCAGCAGCACGACGGCGGCGATCTGCCACCACGGCAGGTCCAGCCGGTCGACGCGGCGCCCCACCACCGTCTCGAACCGTGGTGTCACGGCGATCCACATCAGGGTGCCCGCGACCGCGCCGGTCATCGAGGCGGTGACACCGACCGCGGCGCCGTGGGCCAGCAGCACGAGGCGAAGGTGCCGGGGGCTCGCCCCGACCGCGGCGAGCAGGCCCAGTTGCCGCAGCCGCCGGTGCGCGAGGACGGCGAACCCGGCGGACGCGATCAGGCAGACGAGCAGCATGGCGACCGCGTAGACGCCGAACACCGCGGCAGCCGCTTCCACCCACGCGCCCGGCGGGGTCACGTGGTAGCCGGCCGACACCGCCACGGCGGCCACGGCGACGGCAACGGCCAGCAGAGTCAGCACCATGACCTGCTGGCGCCACTCCCGGCGGAACATCCGCCAGGCCCAGCGGACAACCGCGCGCCGGGCCGGCAGTCCCCCGTCCCGGCTCACGCGTTCGCTCCCGGCGTGAGCAGGGACTCCGGGCCGGGGCCGGGCGCTGTCTGATCAACCGCGCGGCCGTCGCGCAGGAACACCACGCGGTCCGCCCAGGAAGCCATCTGGGCGTCGTGGGTGACCATCACGGTGGCCACCCCGTCGTGACCGGCCTGGCGCAGCATCCGCATCACCGCCTCACCGCTGAGCGAATCGAGGGCGCCGGTGGGCTCGTCGGCAAGCAGCACCTGCCGATCACCGACGACGGCCCGCGCGATCGCCACCCGCTGGCTCTCGCCGCCGGACAACTCGTCGGGGTAACGGGTGGCCCGCTCGGCCAGCCCGAGCCGGTCGAGCACGTCCATCGCGGCGGCCCGGGCGGCCTTGACCCGCACGCCGTCCAGCTCCAGCGGAAGCGCCACGTTCTCGACGGCCGTCAGCCCGGCGAGGAGGTTGTAGTTCTGGAACACGTACCCGATCGTCTGGCGTCGCAGCCGCGCCCGGTCGTTGCGGGACCGGCGCGCCACCTCCTGACCGGCGATGACGACGTCGCCGGCGGTCGGCTCCTCCAGCGTGCCGGCGATCGTGAGCAGCGTGCTCTTGCCGGAGCCGCTCGGGCCCATCACGGCCACCAGTTCGCCCGTGCGGACGGTCAGGTCGACCTCGCGCAGGGCGTGCACCTCGGTGGGGCCCGATCCGTAGACCTTCGACACTCCGCGCAGCTCGACCGCCGCGCTCATCGCCGGACTCCCGCGATCCGGCGGCCGATGCGCGGCCGGGAAACCGGTTGCTCGCCCGCGGCTTGTTCACCGGAGGCGCGTGCCGGCAGGCGGCTGAGCCGGGAGTCCGCCGCGTCGAGCCACCGGACGATCGCCTCGATCCGGAACAGCTCCGCGTCAACGATGAGGGCCAGCTCCACCTCGTCCTCGGCGACCTCGCCCTTGAGGCGGGTGTACTCCTGCATGGCCTGAACCAGCTGCCGCCGGTGCACCTGAAGCAGCGCGGGCAGATCGACGCCGGGCACCCGCATCGCCACCAGAACCTTGATGACAAGCTCGTCGCGGGGCGGCGGAACCACGTCGGGCGGTGTTCGCAGCCACTCGCTCAGCTCGCCGGAGCCGGACGCCGTGATCGCGTACACGGTCTGCGGGCTCGCGCCGCCGGAGCCCTCCACCTCGACGAGCCCGTCGCGCTCCAGGCGCTGCAGCGTGGTGTAGACCTGCCCGACGTTGAGCGGCCACACCTCCCCCGTTCGAGCTTCGAACTCCTGCCGGAGCTGGAGGCCGTACTTCGGGCCCTCGCTGAGCAGGGCCAACAGGGCGTGCCGTATCGTCATACCGGGTAATATACTCAGTATACGGAGGGTGAAACAAGGGGCGGCCCCGCAGGAACCGCCCTTTGTTACTGCCGGCGGGTCAGAGGCCGCGGCGGCGGTTCCAGTCGATGACGTACCAGGCATAGAGGATGTTGCCCAGGCCCGCCGTGAAGAAGAACAGCAGCACGTGTACGCCGAACGACTGCCGCTTACGCAGCCCGTGGCCCCCCGCGAACGCCGCGGCGGTGGTGCTGTTCTGGATGATGACCTGGGGCGGGGGCGCGTACTGCTGCTGGTAGGGCTGCTGCTGCGGGTACGGGGAGTAGGCCGGCTGCTGCGGGTAACCCTGCTGCGGATACCCCTGCTGCGGGTAAGCCTGCTGCTGCGGATACGGCTGGCCGTACTGCTGCTGCTCCTGATACGGCTGACCGTAGTGCTGAGGCGGGGCCGGCGGGTAAGCGGCGGGCGGGGCCGACGCCGGCGGGTAAGCGGGCGCGACGGCCGGCGGGGGCTCGCCGTAGGGCGGGTAGCCACCGTAGGAGGGTTGGTCGTGGTTCGGGACCGGGTGGGACACGGCGGCACTCCAGTGGATCTTGGGACGTGAAACCGCAGAGTAGTTGCTGCTCACGACAGGTGGAGGTCGTCCTGACGGTCAGTTCGGCTCGCCGAACAGCCGGTAGTTCGCCTGTCTGCCGTGGCGGGCACAGGGGAAGAATCGAAGGCCTTCGAACACGCCGTGATCGCGTTGGTGGTGCGTGCGCCGGCGACCCTGGGCCTCGTGGGGGGGGTCGCCCTGGCAGCGGGGGTATGCCGGCCGCCGGTGCGGGGCGGGCGGGTTGGTGGCCGTCGCCGCCGGGGCCCTGTTTCTGGCCTTCTCGGCGGGGCCGTCCTGTTCGTGATGTCGGCGGGCTTCCTCGATTGAGCCCTCAACCCGTGCAGCGGTAGGCGACCTCGGCGCCGGACCGGATGGGGGTCGGCTCGATGATGTTGACGGTGGCGGTCTCGGTGGTGGAGCCGACGCCGCTGAACGTCCAGCGGAGGGTCAGGGTGGCGGTGCTCCTGCCCCGGCCGACCTGCTCGGTGAGCACGTCACCGGGCGGGGCGTCGGAGCGGAACCACTGGTAGCGGATAACGCCGCTGCGGCCGTTGGTGCGTACGGTGGCGACCACGTCGACGGTGACGTCGCAGCGCTCCCCCGCGGGTTGCGGCACGGCGACGGTGACGCTTTCCAGCTCGAGGGGCCGGAGCCGCTGCCACAGATACAGCCCGACCACGGCGATCAGCACGATCGTGAGCAGTGTGGAGAGCACCGACACCAGCCGGCGCCACAGCGGCCGCCCGGCGGGAGCAGGGGTGGGCCAGTCAGGCGCGGCGGACGGCGTGGCCGGCACGCCGGGTCCGAACCGGAGCTCGGCCTCGACCCGTACGGTTGGCGCCGGTTGCGATCCCGGCGCCGGCGCCGGTTGACGGCCGCGTGCGGCCTCCGGTTGCGGCCGCTGGTCGTGCCACGCCGGCTGCGGTCCCTGATCGTGCCACGCCGACTGCGGCTGATGGACGGTTGGCGCCGGTTGCGGGTCGTGGGGCGCCGGCGCGGAGGGAGTGAAGCGGGCGGTCTGGTTCGGCCCGCCGAGGCGCACGGTCGCCCCCGGCTGAGGTCCGTAGGCACCCGGCTCCCCGTGCGCTCGTTGGTCGGGGGACGGCGACTGGCCGATCCCCTGCGATTGCGGCTGATAACCGATTCCCGGCGGCGGCTGACGGACGGTCGGCGCCGAGCGAGGATCGTGCACCGTCGGTGTGGCGGGGGCGAAGTGGACCGTCTGGTTCGGGTCGCCGGGGTGCGCTGCGGGATCGATGTGAGTGGCCCCGTCCCGGGACCCGGCAGGATCGACGTGAGTGGGCCCGCCCCGGGACGCGGCGGGGGTGATGCGGGTGGTCTGGTCGAGGTCGGTCCCGTCGAGGTGGACGGTGGGGGCGGGGCGGTTGATGGTTGCCCACGGGTCGGCCGGGGGCGTCATCCGGTCGTCGAACGGTTCCTCCGGCACGGCCGCCTCCTATCCGGGGCTGCAGAAGTTGGTGAGGCTGACGAAGGCCGACGACGCCGACTGGGCCGAGTTGCCCGCGGCGTCGACGGCCGTGACCGAGACGGGGATGCGGGTTGCCGTCCGCGGCATCGGCAGCGGCCCCAGCGTCCCCGAGAAGACGTTGCCTCCGGCCGAGCTCATGGCCCCGGTGGAGGTGGAGCCGCCGAGGGAGTAGCTGAAGCTGACCCGCAGAGCCGACGGGCCGCTGCGGTCGTCCGTGACGGTGGCCGAGATGGTGCTGGTGCGGAAGCCGTACTGGCACTTCTCGCCCTCGATCGTCGTCCGGCTGGCGCTGACCCGACCGACGGCGGGGGCGGCAGTGTCGGGCCTGGTCGACGGGGAGGCGCTGGCCGGCGGGCTCGGCGTGGTGGCCGCCGGGGTGGGGGCGGGTGGGGGCGCAGGCGCCCCAGGGTCCGGCGGCGGGCCGGTCGTGGCGGCGCTGGTCCCGGGCAGAGCGGCCGTCGGAGTCGCGGTCAGGGCAGGGGTCGCGGTGGCGGTGGGCGCCGGGGTGGGGGTCACCGTGCCGCTGGGCAACACCAAGGGCGCAGCGGTTGTGGACCCCGGCCCGAAGACAGAGTTGGCCCGGGCTTCGGCGGTGGCCGGTGACGCGGCCGCCGCGTACCGATAAGCCGCCCCGCCGACGAGCAGGGCGGCGACGAGGGCCCCGCCGGTCAGCGCGAGCCCCTTGCGGCTCCGCATGAAGCCGACCGACGTGGTGGCGACGCTGACCGAGCCGTCGGAGCCCTCCGGGAACGGCCACAAGGCGGCCAGCAGGGCGGCCCGGCGCGCCAGCTCGCGCAGCCCGCGGTCCTCCCAGTCCGGCCCGTACGCCGTCCCGGCGACCTGCTCGAGCTGGTCGAGGAAGGCCACGGCGTGCGGCGGCCGGTCGGCGGGTTGTTTGGCCATGCCGTGCCGCAGCAGCTCATGCACCGGCGCCGGCGCGGGCTCGGTCGGGATGGGCGCGTTGACGTGCTGCTCGTAGAGCGCGAACAGGTTCGGACCGTCGTACGGGGGTTTTCCCGTGAGGCACTCGAAGAAGGTGGCCGTGGCCGCGTAGATGTCGCAGGCCGGGGTCGCCGGCACCCCGGTCCACTGCTCGGGCGCCATGTAGCGGGGCGTGCCGGTGACAACTGTCCCGGTGCCCTGGCCGACCGGCGTGGCGATGCCGAAGTCGGCCAGCTTGCTGCGCCCCTCCCCCGTGACCAGCACGTTCTCGGGTTTGTAGTCGCGGTGCACCACGCCGTGGGCGTGCGCGGCGGCCAGCCCGGCGAGGGAGCCCTTGAGCACGCAGAGCGCCGCTTCGGGGGTGGTGGGGCCGTGCTCGCGCAGCATCTGCCGCAGCGACACGCCGTTGACCAGCTCCATCACGATCGCCGCGCCGCCGGCCGACTCGACGTACTCGTACAGCCGCGAGATGTTGGGGTCGTCGATCTCGCCGAGCAGCCGGGCCTCGCGGCGGAAGTCGGCCCGGAAGGCGGTGTCGTCACCGAGCCCGTGGGCCAGGTATTTGATCGCGACGGCGGTGCCGGTCTCGTCGTGGGTGGCGAGCACGACGCTGCCCGACGCACCGGCGCCGAGCGGACGAACAGGCGTGTAGCCGGACAGCTGCCAGCCGCTCATCGCGAGCACTCCACCATCGAAGGGACGGATGTCGGTCTCCGCCGCGCCGCCCATTGTGGCCACGCATCGACGGTGAAGGATCCCCGCAACGGCTCTTTTCGCCAGCCGTACGGGCGACCCTGGCCGCCGTACGTCGCAAGGTCCCGGCGGGTGCGGTGAATGCCCACCACACCCGCCGGGACGGCTCAGATCCGCGACCAGAGGGCCGGGACGATCGGCGGCTCCCAGCCCACCAGCGAGGTGTGGGCCTGGATGCAGCGGTAGCGGACGCCGTCGTACGTGACAACGGCGCCGATCGCGTACGGGGTGTTGGGGGCCCACGCCGTGCCCGCGGGCGCGGTTGTCGGGGGCAGGGTGGTCGGGGGCAGGGTGGTCGGGGGCGCGGTGGTCGGAGGAGCAGTGGTCGGAGGAGCGGTGGTCGGGCGCGTCGTGGGCGGGGTGGTCGGCGGCTGGGTGGTGGTGCCGCCGCCGGTGGCGTTGCCGCCCGTCCAGTTGACGGCGCCGCTCGCGACGGTCTTGCCGGCCGGCGCCGAGAGCGTGCGCCCGTCGGTGAACGTCACGGTCAGCGCGTTGTTGGTGATGTTGGAGGCCACGTACGTCTTGGCGCCGTTCTTGCTGAACACCTTCGCGAGGGGGTGGTTGGCCGAGACGGTAGCGTCCACCTGGCCCAGCGCCTGCAGGTTGCGGATCCAGTGGAACGTGTGGGCCTTGCTCTCGCCCTCCTCCGGCGTGTAGTTGCCGGCCGCGCGCCACTTGCTCATCGCCGCGTCGGGGTCGCCCAGGGCCAGGTACTGCCAGAGCATGTCCCGCCACACGGTCGGCTCGCCGCCCTTGTTGCGGACCATCTCCGCGTACGTGTTGCGCACCGCGGCCGGGTATTCGCCCAGGTACAGCTGTCCGCCCGTGATCGGCAGCATGTTGATGCCGACGATCATCTCGTGCTCGCCGGAGAACCAGGTGGCGTACGCGCCGCCGGAACCCCACACGATGGCCGAGTAGTTGTGGCCCCAGCTCGCCGGGAAGTTCTCGTTGCGGACGTCGAACCAGTACTCGTTGATCGCCGCGGACTGGGTGGTGTGGATCCAGATGCCGGCGTCACGGATCGCGTTGTTGCCGGTGGCCTGCCCCCACTGGATCAGCGCGTTGGCGAAGTTCTGCCCCTCCGAGGACGACTCCTGGTTGTTGCCGGCGCCGAACGCCCCGTGCCCGGACGCCCAGTCGTGGCCCGCGTAGATGTCGAAGTCACGCAGGTACGGGAAGCGGGTGTCGTTGCGGTCGTAGTTGTTGGCGTCGCGGATCAGCAGGTCGACCATGCCCCCGTACCGGGAGGTGGAGGCCCACGACGGGTCGAACTTGGCCAGCGTGGCGGCCGCCGCGATGAAGTAGCCGTAGTGGAAGTGGTGGTCGTTGAGGTCCTCGTCGGAGGCGTACGAGGCGGGGTAGCCGATCAGCGTTCCCCAGTTCCTGTCGTAGTAGAAGACCCGCTCGTTCTTGCCCGCCGACGCGGTGAACCAGTCGGTCAGGCGCGTGCGGATGACGTTGAGGGCGGAATCCCGTACGGACGTCAGGTTCAGCTGGTCGGCGATCTCGGCGATGCGAGCCGCGCGGCCCAGGCCCTTGCCGGTCCAGTACGTGTCGTTGCCGCGGAAGTCGGCCGGGTTGCCGAGCTCGTTGGTGAGCAGCGTGGTGATCTGGCTCAGGTCAGCGCCGCTGGAGTCGCCGACGGCGGGCAACTCGGGCAGCACACCCGAGTAGCGCATCGACGTCTGGAACTGCGTCCCGGTGACGACCTTCATGGCGCCGCGCGGCGACACGTACGTACGGGAAAGCGGGGTTGATCCGGTCAGGTGGCGCCACTGGTGCGGGTAGAGCGCGATGACCGTGCCGCCGGAGCCGCCCGCCAAGTTCTGCGTGGTGAAGCTGTACGTCGTGGTGACCGTGCCGTTGGCCTGGTTGTAGTTGTAGGCCATGCGGGTGCCGGTGACGTGGTTGTGCGCGTACTGCCCGAACTGGTCGGCCAGCGCGGTCTTGTCGGCCGCGCTCGCGCTCGACAGCGTCGGAAGCACTGCGACCGAGAAGTAGCCCTGGCCGTTCAGCGTGGAGCGCAGGGTGTTGCCCGACTGGGTCCAGGCCGACCCCGAGGGCCCGTACGCGACGTAATCGTGCCCGCCGATCGAGAAGCCGATCCGGCCGCCCGAGTTCTGCCAGACCGTGGGCGGCCCGGTGATGCTGAGCTGGGCGTCGCCGCCGGTGACGCGGTAGTACGACAGCGGCAGGCCGTGCCCGATGGTGGCCTTCAGCGTGCGCGCGCCGTCACTCCACGACGGCGTGACGGTCCAGTCGCTCCAGCCGTCGACGAGCGCCCGGGGAGCGTTGAGCCCGGCCACGCCGACCACGATGTGCTGCGCGTACGGGTAGTGGTATTCGCCCAGGCCGGTGGGGCTGCCGCTGATGGCCGGGTCGGTCTGGTACGACAGGCCGAGCCCGCCCGCGACGGGGCGATAGGACGCCGGGCCCGCGAACAGCGGCTGCGAGAAGTTGCAGTCGTCGCCCTTCTTGAACAGCAGCGACGACCACCAGTCGTTGGTCGGCACCGCGCCGGCGGGGGCGTTCGAGGTGACGTACTGACGGGGGTTGGTCGACATGGCGCCGCAGCCGGTGGGGAGCTTGGCGCCGGCCGGGAGGGTCTCGGTGTAGCTGCCGGCGCCGACGGTGGCGGCTTCGGCGGTGCTGATCAGGGTCACGGCGAGCACTCCTGATCCGGCCGCGAGCGCGACCGCGGCCAGCGAGGAGACGAGTCTTCGGCGGGATGGCATGAGGACGGGCTCCGAGTCTAGGGGGGACGTTGAGAGCGCTCTCACGTTAACGGCTGATGACGGACGTGAATACGCGTCGTTCGGGAAGCATCCGGCGGTGGAAGGGCAAGATTGGGTGCAACCTTGATCGCGGGCGCCGCGTGTAGTCGCCATGACCACCACCGCGGAGAGACCTCCGAGGGGAGCACCGACGTCCATGCCCGCCGCCGAACCGCCAGCGGACTTCGACGCGGTGTACGCCGCGCAGTACGCCAACCTCACCGTGCAGCTGTACGCGTACTTCGGCGACCGGCAGGAAGCACAGGACGTCGTGCAGGAGGCGTTCTGCCGGGCGCTGCGCCGCTGGTCGAAGGTGTCCCGTTACGACGATCCGGTGGCCTGGGTGCGCCGGGTCGCGTGGAACCTGGCCGTCAGCCGCTGGCGCCGTTCCCGCACCGCGCTGTCGTTCGTGCGCCGGCAACGCCTGCAGGAGCCGCAGGTCGAGGGCCCGAGCACCGACCGCGTCGACCTGGTGGCCGCGCTCGCCACCCTGCCCGCGGCCCAGCGGCGCGCGGTGGTCCTGCACTACCTGGGCGACATGAGCGTGTCCGAGATCGCCGAACGGGAGAACGTCGCCGACGGCACCGTCAAGTCGTGGTTGCACCGCGGCCGCACGGCCCTGGCCGGCCAGCTGGAGGACCGTCATGTCTGATCCGCTGACCCCCCTCTTCGACGACCTGCGCCGCCGCACGCTGCCCGAGGTGCAGGCGCCCGGCGCCGAGGCCGCCCGCCGTACGGTGCACCGCCGGGCCACCGTACGGGCATCGGCCCTGGCCGCCGTGGCGATCGCGGCCTTCGGCTCGTACGTGGTGACCCAGCGCGACAACGGCGGCGCCGTCCTGCCCGCCGCCTCGGCCTCGGCCAGCGCGCCGGCCCCACCCGGGCGGCCCGACAAGGCCGAGGTCGCGGCCGCACTGGTCCCCGGGGCCGACCACGCCGACGTCGTGATGGGCGAGTACTCCCAGGACGTCGGGTACAGCGCCTCGGGCGGCAACTGGCTGCTGAAGGTGGGCTGTTCAGGACCGTCGCCGCTGGCGATCACGATCCTGCTCGACGGCGCCATCGAACAGCAGAACTCGGTCCCGTGCACCGACGACGGCACGGTCCGTGACTACGTGTTCACCATGCCGCGCGACGGCAGCATACGCATCCTCGTCGGCGGAGGCCTGCACGACGCGTACGCGCTGAAACTGACCGAACGGTGAGGCGCCCCCGGCTGGCCGCGATCGACGGGCTCCGCCTGCTCGCCGCCCTCGCCGTCCTCGCGTTCCACTACACCGTCGCGTGGCGCATCGACGGCGAACGGGTTCCGGAGCACTTCCTGCCGACGACCGTGCACGTCACGGTGTACGGGTTCCTCGGCGTCGAGCTGTTCTTCCTGATCAGCGGCTTCGTGATCGGCATGAGCAGCTGGGGCCGTACGCTCGGGCAGTTCTTCGTCTCGCGGGTGAGCCGGCTGTTCCCCGCGTTCTGGGTGGCCGTTGTCCTCACCGGCGTCGTCGCCATGGCCTACCCGCTCAGGGGCGGCGTGACCGACGGCGGCCGGCCGAGCGTGATCGACATCCTGGTCAACCTGACCATGCTGCCGCAGCCGCTCGGCCACCACCCGGTCGACGGCGTCTACTGGACCCTGCTGGTCGAGCTCAAGTTCTATCTGATCATGGCGCTGGTGCTGGCCCGCGGCGGCCTGACCTACCAGCGGGCCGTGCTGCTGTGCGCGGTGTGGATGACGGTCGCCGTGTTCGTGCCCACGCTGGACAGCCCGGCCCTGACCGCGCTGACGATCAGCGACTTCGCCCCTTACTTCATCGGTGGCCTCGCCCTCTACCTGATCCACGGCTTCGGCCCGACCCCGCTGCTGTACTGCATCACGGGCTTCGCCTGGCTGGTCTGCCTGTCCCGGGTGGACGACCGCCTCGGCGAGATGCGCTCGGGGTTCCCGGTGCCGTCGTGGCCCGGCCTGCTGATCGTCACGCTTTCGTACGCGGCTCTGCTGCTGATCGCGCTCGGCCACACCGACCGCATCCAATGGCGCTGGCTCACCGTCGCCGGCGCGCTCACCTATCCCCTCTACCTGCTGCACTCGCGGCTCGGGCACACCGCCATCCGCGCCGCCTACGAGCACACCACCGCCCCGGTCTGGCTCATGATCGCCGCGACGACGCTGCTCATGCTGGGGCTGGCGTGGCTGGTCCACCGTTACGTCGAGCGTCCCCTGAGCCGCCGGTTGCGGGGCATGACGCTCACCCCGCGCGAGGCCTCCTCGCCCGGCACAGCCCCGCCCGGCACGGCTCCGCCCGGCACGGCTCCGGCCGGCACAGCCCCGCCCGGCGCGGTCCGGATTCCGGGTCAGCTGGTCGGCTCGTCCGTGCGTGTCCCTTGACTCCTCATCCGAACCTTTGGTCCTCTGAAGCTTCCGCGCAGTCGACACGAGAGGGTCTTGGACGATGTCCACCAGCGATCTGCGGATGACGAGTGTGCCGAGTTCGAAGGCGGAGATGCTCATCCGCCGGCCCGTGTCCGAGGTCTTCGAGGCGTTCGTCGACCCTGCCGTCACCACCCGGTTCTGGTTCAGCCACGGCAGCGGGCGGCTCGCCCCTGCGGCAAAGGTGACCTGGGTCTGGGAGATGTACGGCGTCTCCTCGACGGTGCTGGTCAAGGAGTTCGACCAGGACAGGCGGCTGGTCATCGAGTGGACCTCGGAGGAACACCCCACCACCGTCGAGTGGGTGTTCACCGCCCGCCCCGAGGACACCACGCTCGTGTCGATCACCGAGTCGGGGTTCACCGGCGACGGCGACACGGTGGCGGCCCACGCCATGGGTTCGGTCGAGGGCTTCACGCTGGTGCTGGCCGGGCTCAAGGCCCTGCTCGAACACAAGATCGAGCTGAACCTGGTGTCCGACCGCTTCCCCGACGGGCTGTGAGCTGCCGGGGCGAGCTGTTTTGTCGGGGGGAGCCGTTATCGTCGGCCCATGTCGGAACCTGGGGACGTGCCGCCGGACATTCTGGACCGTCTGCGGGCGATCTGCAGAGGGCTGCCGGAGGCGTACGAGGAACCGGCCTGGATCGGCGTGCGGTGGCGCATCCGGAAGCGGACCGTCGCGCACGTCTACGTCCCGGACGTTCAGCGATACCCGGAATACGCCGCGCACGTCGTCGACGGCGAACCGCCCACGGTGATGACGTTCCGGGTGCCCGCCGACGACCTGGCCGGGCTGACCTCGAGCGGGTTCCCGTTCTTCCGGGCGCTCTGGGGTGACAACGTCGCTGCCGTCATCCTCGGCGACCACACGGACTGGACCGAGATCGCCGAACTGGTCACCGACAGCTACTGCGCGATGGCGCCGAAGTTCCTCGCCGCCCGGATGACCGAATGACACAGCCGAGACGAGCGCCCCTGGTGACCAAGGTGCGCGCCGTGTCCGATGTCGCCGCGCACATGCGGCAGATCGAGCTGGTCGGGCCCGAGTTGCGGCGACTGCGCTGCCGCCCCGGCGCCCACGTCGTGGTGCACACCCCCGACCGGCGGGTCTATTCGCTGTGGCGGCACGATCCCGGCGCTGCCTCGATGACGGTGCGGATCGCCCTGCACGACGCGGGCGGGCCCGGCTGCACGTGGGCCCGCGCCGTCGCGGTGGGCGACCGGGTCACCGTCGAACCACCCCGCAGCAAGATCACCCTCGACGGGACGGCCCGATATCACCTGTTCATCGGGGACGAGACCGGCGCCGTGCCGCTGCTGGCCATGCGCGCCGCCCTGGGGCGGGAGGCCGAGACGTACGGGATCTTCGAGACCACCACGCCCGGCAACGAGGTCCCCGACTTCGCCGCCTTCACGCCGTTCCCGTGGGTGCATCGCGGCGCGGCCCCGGCGGCCGGCTCCCGGGTGCTGCTGCGCGCGGTGCAGGACCTGCAACTGCCGGCCCACCCCGGCACGGCGTACATCGCGGGCGAGAGCGACACGTGCCGCCTGCTGCAACGCCACCTCGTCGAACAGCGCGGCTGGCCCCGCCGGTCCGTGCTGCTGCAGCCGCAGTGGGCGCCGGGCCGCCCGGGGTTCGGCGCGGGAACCCGGGACTGAGGCCCCGCAAGATCGTTCCCCACCTGTACTGATGCGGTTCAGTTGCGGCCGAAGCGGGAAAGCAGACAGTCATGTCTGTCGATTGCCAACCAGTGATGATCTGCCCCGCCCGCATCACGCTCGACGCGGCCCAGCTCGCCTTCTTCAACGGGCTTCCGGCCGAGGCGCCGAGCGTCCAGTCCGAGCTCGGCTGTGAGCTCGAGTGCGGGCATGAGGGCTCGCACGCCGCGCTCGGTCAACAGGTGGAGACCACGATGTGGTGGATCCAGTGGACCCTGAGCGCGTCCGAGATCAACCCGTACACGTGGTGCCCGGAGCACCGGTCGAAGCACGAGTGCTCGCTGTTCGACGGCCACCCCGGGGGCCACACGCCGTCCGCCCACCACGCCGAGGAGATGAACCGGTTCAGCGAAGATCAGCGGGGCGCCACGTCGAGCAGGTGATCGTCGCGGATCTGCGCCACCACGGCCAGCGCCATCTGCCGCCCCCAGTCGGCGGTGGCGTGCTCCCGCAGGACCGTGGGCACGCCGACCCCGAGACGTTCCGCGATGTCGGCCAGACGCTCGCCCACTTCGGCCTCGACGGCCTGCCGCTCCACCCGCACGCCGTGCTTGCGCAGAGTCGAGAGGAACGCGTCGACGAGCTCGGTGCTGCTGGTCATTTTTCCCACCCCGTAGTCAAGATCAGTGATCAGAGTGTGAACGCCCGTCCCCGCAATCCCACGACGACGCGGCCCCAAGATCAGGAACTCCGCCGCAGGGGGTCGTCCGGCCGGCCATCCCACCGTCGGCCGGACGGCCGCCCAGCCAGCGACCCGGACCCCGCCACCCCGCCAACCCGACCGCCACCCCGCCGAGCCACCGATCCGCCGGCGGCTCGGACCTCGCCAGGTCGGCCGGCCCCGACCGGAGACGATCAACGTGCCCCTGTCCCGACGGACTGAATGCAGCCGTTGCTTCCGTCGGCCGAATCGGCGGGGACGGGGCGGAAACCCTAGGCTTTGATCATGTCTACCGAACCTCTGCCCGATCGGGTCGCCGCCATGCTCCGCCAGCCCAACCCCGCCGTGATGGCCACGCTGGCCAAGGACGGGCGACCCGTCTCCGTGGCCACCTGGTATCTCTTCGAGGACGACGGCCGGGTGCTGCTCAACCTTGACGCCGGGCGCGCCCGGCTCAAGCACCTGCAGAACGACCCGCGGGTCTCCCTGACCGTGCTCGACAAGGACAATTGGTACACCCACGTCAGCCTGCAGGGCCGCGTCGAGGAACTCACCGATGACGTCGGCTTGCAGGACATCGACGCGTTGTCGCGGCACTACGGCGGCAACCCGTATCCGAACCGGGAACGGGCCCGGATCAGCGGCCGGCTCGTGATCGAACGCTGGCACGCCTGGGGCGACCTCGCCGACTGAGCAGGCGCCCACCGAAACAGGGCGTCGCCACCCGGCGGGCCAGGTGTTCACCCGGCGGCGCAGGGACGCAGCAAACCGGCAGCTCAGGCGCTCACCCGGTGGGCGCGAGGGCGCGCGTTTCGAACCCGGAGCAGGGAGCAGCCCACCCCCGCATCCGGAGGGTGCGGCGGTTCAGGCGTTCATTCGGAGCAGGGCGTTGCCGCCGAGCAGGATCAGGTCGGCGCCGGCCACCAGGGCCATGCTCAGGTGCAGCCGGCGCGCGGCCTGTTCGGGGTCGCGCTCGAGGAACCCCCGTACGGCGAAAACGGCCGCAGCCCCCACCAGCGGGATGCCGACGAGCAGCAGGTAACCCACCGACGACGGGGTGCGGCCGCCGTTGACCAGCAGCGCGACCATCACCGTGGGCACGATGCCGAACAACACCAGGGCAATTCCCGCGTACCATCGCAGCGCTGTCACGGGTCAGATCGTACGGACGGCCCTTGCGCCGGTGTAACGGGCCAGGGTCCACGCGCAGCGAGCGATGAAGAGCCACTGCACGACCGGGACCGCGGGCCCGGCGAGGCGGCTGATCGTGCGGGCCGGCTTGGCGGTGACGGCAACCTCGAAGCGTACGGAATCATCGGGGTCGAGCCGCACGGTGAAGCGCTCGTCGCCCTCGAAGGTGTGCCCGGGCAGCGCCAGGTAGTGCATCGAGGTGCGCGTCTCCTCCCGTACGACGTCCAGCACCTCACACGGTTCGGGCACCCGGAGGCGGCCGAATCCCAGGTCGGAGCGCATGTGCTGCCCGCGGTGGGCCGGCGGCGCGGACGGGTCGACCCAGGCCCCCGAACGGCGGTGCATCTCCCAGGTCAGCAGCGCGTGGGAGGCGAGCTCGAACCGTTCCCGCCCGGCGCCGATCCGGTGCGTCCACGTGTGCGTCTGCGCCCGGCCGGCGTAGGCGACGACCAGCGCGGTGAGCACGGCCGCCGCGTTCAGCACCCCGTGGGTCAGGACCATCCAGGTCAGGTTGAGGTGCGGCAGCTCGACGACCTGGCCCGACGCGTACAGCAGCGCCAGCCCCATCGTGAGGATGCTCAACGCCAGCAGGAAGCGAAAGGCCTTCCCCGTACGGGCGGCGACTGCCAGCCACAGCCCGGCGCTGAGCAGCCCGGCCCCTAGATCGTTGACCGGAAATTCGGTGCTGGTGGAGACACGCACGGCCGGGTTCGTGACGTAAAGACGAAGAGTGTCCATGATCGGCGTTGCTTACCCGAACGTCGAACCTCACAAGGAAGCCGTGTTGGACGCCGACCTGGACACTCTTCTGATCGCACTGTACGTGGAACTCGACGACCGGATCATCCCGGCCTCACGCCCCCGCCGGGCCCGGCGGGGACCTGGCAGGCCACCGCTGGTCACCGACGCGGAACTGTGCTGCCTGGCGGTGGCGCAGGTTCTGCTGCGCTACAACGACGAACACCACTGGCTACGTGCCGCGCCGGGCAGGGTCGGGCATTTGTTCCCCCGCCTGTTGAGCCAAAGCGAATACAACGAACGCCTCAAGAACGCAGCCGACCTGTTCGAAGCAGCCCTGCGCTGGCTCGCCGGGCGGACACCGGGCAGCGCCGAACCGCTGCGCCTGATGGACGCCACACCGATCGGGTGCGGGCAGTCCAAGACCACCGCGCAACGCTCGGATCTGTTCGGCTACGCCGGCTACGGCTACGAATCAGCGCACTCCCGCTGGTACTGGGGCACGAAACTGTTGCTGATCACCACCCCGGACGGCACGGTCACCGGGTTCAGCCTGGCGAACCCGAAACTGGCCGGCGAACGCGAACAGACCCGCCAGACCCTGACCCGCCAGCCGATCAACCGGCCCGAACCCGGCAGCATCATCGTCACCGACAAGGGCCTCTCCGGCGCCGACGTCGAAGAATTCCTCGACGACCTGGACCTGACCCTGGTACGCCCGGCCCGCCGGGACGAGAAAACCCCGCGCCCGTTCCCGAACTGGCTGCGCCAACGCATCGAAGCGATCATCTGGACCCTGAAAAACCAGCTCGGCCTCGAACACCACAACGCGCGTGTCCCCGCCGGACTCTGGACCCGCGTCCTGCAACGCCTCCTCGCCCTCAACGCCGTGATCTGGCACAACTGGACCATCGACGCACCGGTCAAACGCTCACTAATCGCCTACGACCACTGACCCCGCCACCAGCACACAATTTCCGGTCAACGATCTAGCAGTTCGATCAGGTCACCGGTCGTTCCGCCGACCACGAATCCCAGCCCGACCACCGCCACACCGGCCGGCGCCAGCAGCCTGTGCTCGCCCGTGAGCGCGAGCAGGAGCATCGCGCCGAACCCGGCCACGTGGAAGTGCGCAGCCGTGAGCCCGAGAATCCCGGGCGGGAACCCGAGCAGCGCATATCCGGCCCGCTCGGCCGCCAGTCCCGCCGCGGCCACGGGCAGGCACGCCGCCGCGAAGGCCACCAGCCAGTCGCGCCGGAGCAGCACCGGAACCGCCGAGCAGGCGACGAGGTAGGGCAGGCAGAGCAGGCCGGCGACCCAGCCGCGCGGCAGGGTCATCGCCACGACGGCGGGCACGGCAACCGCGGGCCACCAGCGGACGAGCCTGGTCCGATGTCCGAGCGCCCCCAACCCGAGCGGCACGAAAAGCAACACGCACACGGCGACCACCGCGTACAGCCCGGCCCAGCCGGCTCCGCTCAGCCTGTCCATGACGCCCCCTTGAACGCGTTCAACTGAACATGTTCAAGTTAGCACGCCGTCAAGCCCATCCCACGACCCGCAGGGGGCCGGCAGGGCCGGCGCGAACGGGGAGCCGTCAACGAGGCGTTCCGGCCCATCGGGAACGGCTCGGGCCGCATCCCGGGCGAGCGCCGGCGCCTCGAAGTCGGGCGCGTAGGGGAGGCCGAGATGCTGGCCGCCTGCAAGCCCGGCGAGCGGGACACCTTCGTACGGGTCCTGATCGGTCTCACCCGGCGCTGAGCAGGCCGATGGGCGGGCTCAGCACCCGCCCATCGGCTGACGAACCGTCAGTCCTCGACCCGGAACCCGATCTTCAGCCGGACCTGGAAGTAGGCGACGTCGCCGTCCACCACCTGGCCCCGGATCTCCTGGGACTCGAACCATTCGATGTTGCGTACGGTCTGGGCCGCCTTGCGGATCGCCGTGCGGATCGCGTCGTCGACGCTTTCCTGGCTGCTCCCGACGACCTCGGTCAGCCGGTACACGTGATTGCCCATGACAGCCTCCTCGAGTCGGATCTTCTCACTCAACCAGACCGTGGCCCCCGGCGTGAGAAATGCGCGCAGCCGCCGCCATCGTGGCGGGGCGGGGCGGGATGGACGAGATGTCCTGGGCGAACTTGCCCACCGCGGTCGCCACGGCGTCGGCGTTGGTTTCCAGCGCGAACGTGTTCACGTTGCCGATCAGCTTGTACTTCTTGCGGAGCTGGGCGTAGACGGCCTTGTCGGCGCCGTCGCGTTCGGGGGTGAAGCTGTCGCACGCCTGGTGGTAGCAGGGGTCGTACGCCACGCCGGCGATACCGCCCCACTTCTTGACGTCCTCCGTGGTCTTCTCGACCTCGGCCCCGGTGAACAGGCCGCCGGCCGGGATGCCGGTGCCGATGAACGGGCCGTAGTCGGAGCGGCCGGTGAAGTCGGACGGCGCCGTGGCCTGCTTGCGCTTGGCGAAGAAGTCGAGGAAGACCTTCTCGATCTGCGCCGAGCCGTCCGGCCCGGGACCGGCGCCTGAGGCGGCCGAGTCGTCACCGTCGTACACGCCGAACATGTAGTTGGGCGAGCCGATCATGTCGAAGTTCAGGTACAGCTTGATCTTCGCGTGCTCGGCCTCGGTCAGGCTGTTCACATAGAACGTCGAGCCGACCAGGTTGGCCTCCTCGGCGCCCCACCAGGCGAACCGCAGCTTGTTCTTGCTCTTGAGGTTGCGGGCGTGCAGCGCGGTCTCGAGGATGCCGGCGCTGCCGGTGCCGTTGTCGTTGATGCCCGGCCCTTCCGGCACCGAGTCGAGGTGGGCGCCGGCCATCACGACGTTGTCGGCGTCGCCGTAACGGGACTCGGCGATGACGTTCTCGGTCTGGCGGACCTCGGCCACTGTGTCGGCCGTGATCGTGACGGTCAGGTCAGCGGTGCCGGCGAACGCCACGCCCTGCGGGTAGGAGATCGAAATGGCCGGGATGCTCACCGGGTCGCCGAGCGTGCCGAGGAAGAGGTCCTGACGGTCGGGCGCGGTGGTGTTGCCCTGGTTCATGATGATGACGCCGGTCGCGCCCGCGGCCTGGGCGTTGGCCGCTTTGATGCCGAACGCGCAGCCGCCGCGCTGCACCAGCGCGATGTTGCCGGTGACGCCGGTGAAGTCGGCCGCCTCACAGCCCGACGTGCTGGTGTTGGGCGTGGTCAGCTGCAGATCGACCGGTACGACCGTACCGGTGGCCGTGCCGTTGCCCGAGCAGTCGAGCACGTCGTAGTCGACCTGGTCCACGTACGTGGTCAGGTTCGGGGTGTTCTGGGTGAACGACGACGCGTCGTCGGAGCAGAAGTTGAACGGGAACGGCTGCCGCGTCACGCGATAACCCGCCGCGCGCATCAGGCCGGCGACGTAGTCGGCACTGCGCGTGTAGCCGGGTGTCCCCGAGGCCCGGGTGTCGCCGTTGAGCTTGGCGATCGCCTGGAAGGCCACCAGGTGGCGCAGCACGCCCGCGAGCGTGACCGACTTGGCGAGGTCGGTGGATCTGCCGGACGCCTGGGCCGGCTGCGCGACGGCGAAGCCACCGAGCAGGACCGCGGCCGCCGCCGCTGCGCCCACGCGTTTGAGAAGAGTGCGAGACACCACGTTGTGCTCCCCTGTTGACGGACAGTGAACGGGACATCCAGCAACCTAAATGAGTCGATGAGTTACCGGGAACCTCCGTTCAGGGGAGCACTGCCACGCACTTCGAGGTGGTAGGGCACGATGATCCGGCGGGCGGGCGGCGGATCGTCGCGGCGGGCCACCCGCTCGGCCAGGCAGGCGAGGGCCGCGTCGGCCAGGGCAGCCTTGTCGGGCGAGACGGTGGTGAGCGCCGGGTTGGCGTACCGGCCGTCCTCGATGTCGTCGAACCCGGCCACGGCGAGGTCCTCGGGCACGCGCAGCCCCCGCTCGATCGCGACGTGCATGGCGCCGAGGGCGAGCTGGTCGGTGAAGCAGAAGACCGCGTCGAACTCGGTTCCGCTGTCGAGCAGCCGGTTCATCGCCGCGGCGCCGTCGGCCCGGTGCAGGCTCTTCACGTCAACTTCAAGTTCTTTCCCGTACGGGATCCCGGCCGCGGCCAAGGCCTGCCGGTAACCCTGCGCACGCCGCGCGGCCGTGCCGTTCTCGAGGTGCGGCTGGAGCCCGACGGCGGCTATCCGGGTGCGGCCGCTTTCGATCAGGTGGCGGGTGAGGGCGGCCGCCGCGGCCACGTTGTCGATCGCCACGTGGTCGAGCAGCCCGTCGGCGTCCTGCTCGCCGAGCAGCACGAGCGGGGCGCTGTCGGGCCGTCGGGTCAGCTCGGCCGGCGAGAGGGCCCACGGGCTCACGATCAGGCCGTCGACGGACTGACCCCGTACGCCGTCAAGCAGTTCTCGCTCCCGGGCGGCGTCGCCACCGGTCTGCTGCACCAGCAACGTCCACGCGTACGCCTCGGCGCCGTCGGCCAGATGCCCGGCGAGCTCGCCGAAGTAGGGCGAGGCGATCTCGGGCAGCACCAGCGCGACCAGCCCGGACCGCCCGCCCCGCAGGTGCCGCGCGGCGGCGTTGGGTTTGTACTGCAGTTCGTCGATGACCCGCTGCACGCGCTCGCGGGTCTGCGGCGAGACCAGCGGAAACCCGGAGACGACGTTGGACACCGTGCGGACGGAGACACCGGCGCGCTCGGCGACCTGCCTCAGATTGGCTCCCACGGAAGCATCGTACCCAGCACTTGCAACGTGGCATGCAACGTTGCAACATGGGGGTATGACTATTGCTGAGGGAGCCCGCGAGGCGATCTACACCGACGGCATCACCGCCCTGCGCGGCGCGTTCAGCGTGGCCTGGGCCGACGCGATGCGCGAGGACATCGAGGCCGCGTTCGACGAGGCCATCAACCGTCCCGGCGGCGCGGTGGGCCGCGGCCCGAAGCGCTACTACGTCGAGATCCACCCCGAGCAGCTGCGCGGCTTCGTCGACCTGGTCACCCACCCGTGGGTCACCGCCGTGTGCACCGACGTCCTCGGCCCCGGCTACGAGATCGTCGAACTCGGCTTCGACATCCCCTTCGCCGGCGCGGTCAACCAGCCGTGGCACCGCGACTTCCCGATGCCCGAGGTGACCAGGAAAGAGGGCCGGCTCAACTCCCTGGCCTTCAACCTGACCGGCGTCGACACCACCGACGACATGGGCCCGTTCGAGATCGCCCCCGGCACCCAGTTCGACGACAGCCCCGAGTTCGGGCACGAGATGTTCCCGCCCAAGACGCACTACGCCCGCTACAACGAGCTGGCCGTCCGCAAATACCCCCAGCGCGGCGACATCTCGGCCCGCTCCGCGCTCACCGTCCACCGCGGCACGGCGAACAAGTCGGAGCTGTCCCGCCCGGTGCTGGTCCTCGGCGTCGACGCCCCCGACGCCACCAACGGCGACAAGCACGCCATGGCGGTGACCCAGGGGTACTGGGACGCGCTGCCCGAGCAGGTCCGCGACCACCTGCACTGCCCGATCGTCGACAAGCTCACCCCGATCACCCAGAAGCACACCATCGAGGGCCTGGTCATGGGCGACGCCTGAGCCCTCCCCCGCAGCCGCCGATGACCTGGGCCTCAACCGGGAGACGCCGCGCAGCTGGGTACGGCTCGACGACGAGCGTCGCGGCGCGAGCCCTCGGCCCGCGCATGCGGTCCCGGCGGCGGGTGAGGCGGCCGGCCCGGTCGAGCAGGAGAACGCCGAGGTGCGGCACCGGTTCCGGGAGCTGGAGGAGGAGCGCGACTTATCTGTACCGGCCGCACATTCTTCCGGTTTCAAGAAGGCTCTGAGCTCGACCACAGAATGACGAGTTGCACCCACCCGCAGCCGAACGACGGCCGCGAGTGGTCACCGCAACCACCCACCGACCGCGCCCACACAACTCCTGTCAATCCGCACCAGGGCGCAACCCGCCCCGCACGTGCGCGACCACATCACCCCGGCGTCGCACCACATCCGCACGTGGACTACACAGAGCCGGCTGTAACGGCCCTCGTCGTCGACAACTCCGGCCAGTTGATCTGGCAGCGCTGCGGTGACCAGCGGTAACGCTGTCCGCCCTCAGCGGACCTCGGCCGCGCTCCATAAGATCACGGGCACCACATAACAGATCCACTCGGAAGAACGCCCCTTGTTGTTCGTCGGCGCGCCCTTACACCCCGCCCGCGACGGTGACGGCACGGCGTAGCAGCACCAAAGCCGCAGCCACCACGGCCGGGCCGACTCCCCCAGCAGCTCGCGGACGGCCTACCTGCAGGCTCTGAGCACGTCGAACTCGCAGCCTGGCTCGTTGGGGTCGAAGCCGTGCTCAAGCAGCCACCGGGAAGCCGTCAGGCTGCGGACCGACCACCACGCGCGGATCACGTCGACGTCCACGTCGGCGCCGTAACCGGCGAGCAGGTCGTCCAAGCGCTCCTCGTGGCCGAGTGTCAGCACCGCGAGGTCGAGCAGCGGGTCACCCTGAGCCGCCTCGGACCAGTCGATCACGCCGACCAGCTGGTCGCCGTCCACGAAGAAGTGGGTGATCTGCATGTCGCCGTGGACGAAGGCGGGTTTCCAGGGGCGGAGCGCGATCCCGGCGACCTCGCGGTTGCGCCGGATGAGCGAAGGCGGGAGCACACCGCTGCCCATGAGCCACTCGCACTCGGCGTCGAGCTCGGCGGTGATCTCGTCGAGGCCGGGACCGATCCACGGGGGCAGCGGCGCCTCGTGCAGTTGTCGCACGGCGGCACCGACGGCGGCCCACGCCGCCGGGGAGGCAGGTGACGGCTCCCCGAGAACGCCGAGGGCCATGCCGGGCACGGCGGCGACGGCGAGGACGTTCGGCCGGCGCCACAACACCCGCGGGGTCGGCAGAGGGGCCAGGGCCATCGCCTCGACCTCGCGATCAAGACGCCGCGGATCGCCGTCGACCTTGAGGAAGACGTCACCGACACGCAGCGTGGCGCGCTCGCTGTGCGCCACGACAACGCTGACCTCATCCATGCAAGCCCACGCTGACCTCACGCATACCGGCCATTGTGCGCAACGTGCCCGGCGCCGTCACCCGATATTCGAGGTCAGCCGAACAGGTCGGGCCGCTCCCAGTCCTCACCCCGTACGTGGTGGTCGAGGAAGGCCAGCACGGTCGCGTACCAGGCCTTGGCGTTGCCCGGGGTGAGGATCCAGTGGTTCTCGTCGGGGTAGTACAGGAACTTGTGCGGCACTCCGTCTTCCTTGGAGCGGGACACCAGATCCCACCACAGCCGCAAACCCTCGCCGATCGGCACGCGGTAGTCCTTGTCGCCGTGGATGACCAGCATCGGCGTGGTGATGGCGTCGGCGAAGCGGTGCGGCGAGTTCTCGTGCTGACGCTCCGGGCTCAGCTCGCGCGCCCAGTAGAACGAGTGATCGGTGGTCGCGCCGAACTGGTCGAGCGCCCACAGCGACGCGTGGGTGACGATGGCGTCGAAGCGGTCGGTGTGCCCGGCGACCCAGTTGGCCATGTACCCGCCGAAGGAGCCGCCGGCCGCGGCCGTACGGGTCTCGTCGATGTCGGGGCGGGCGACGACGGTGTCGGTGATGGCCATCAGGTCGGTGTACGGCTTGTCGCCCCAGGCGCCCCAGCCCCGCTTGATGAACTCGTAGCCGTAGCCGGTGGACAGGGCCGGGTCGGGCATCAGCACGGCGTAGCCCCGGGCCACCCACACCCACGGGTTCCACCGCCAGGACCAGGAGTTCCACGAGCTGACCGGCCCGCCGTGGATCTTCAGCACGAGCGGGAACGGCGCGGTGCCGCCGTGCGGCAGAGCCAGCCAGGCCCGTACGCGGGATCCGTCGGCCACGGTCGTCTCGACCTCCTCGAGCCGTCCGGGAAGCTCCAGCGCCTCGGCCGGGCCGCGCAGGAACTCGACGGCAGCCGGTCCAGGCGACCCCGAAGCCGGACCACGCAGGAACTCGACGGACCCCGTGAGGCTGACCCGCACCGGTGAGGGCGGGCTGTCGACGGCGCTGCGCATCGCGTACGCCCAGCGGCCGTCGGGCGAGACGCGTACGTCGTAGTAGCAGCCGTTGTCCGGGGTGAGCCGGGTGACCTGCCCGTCGGCGGCGTCGACCCGCCACAGCGGCGCGCGCCCGTCGTCGTCGGCCGCCACGATCAGGGCGGCGCTGTCCGGGGTCCAGCGGGCCGGGCCGGGCCAGCGGTCCCAGTCGGCGGTCAGGGCCCGTACGGGACCACCGGCGAGCGGCGCGAGGCAGAGCCAGACGTCACCCGGCTCCTCGGTCGTGGAGCGGGCGCGCGCCGAGAACGCGACGGTGGCGCCGTCGGGCGAGATGTGAGGCGACTCGTAGTCGTGACCGGCGTCGTCGGCGATCGTGCGCCGCTCGCCGGTGGCGACGTCGATCGCGACGACCGTGGCGCGCAGCGACCCCGCCTGCTCGCTGACCGCCCAGGTGGCGACGACCGTACGTCCGTCGGGGCTGAGATCCCAGTCCCCCTCGTTGTCCAGCGCCGGCCCGACGTGCCCGGTCAGATCACGCAGCTCCAGCGAGTCGGACAGCGGGGCCGTGACCAGCCGCGGCAGGGCCGGGCCGAGGTCGTGGTCCCAGAACCGCACGGGGTATCCCTCGTGCAGCATCGCCGAGACGCCCGACTCCTTGCGCTGCTTGCGGACCTCCTCGTCGTCGCCGGCCCCCGCCGCCGAGGGCATGATCGGCGAACCGGCCACCAGCGTGCCGTCCGGGCTGACCCGCACGCCGCTGAGCCCGCCGGGCAGTTTCGCGATCACGTACGCGTCGCCGCCGCCGGCGGGTTGCCGCCACAGCGCCGAGACGTCCTCGTCGTCATCGCCGGGGCGCGGCCGGGCCGAGGTGAACAGCAGGTCGCCGCCGGGGGTGAAGGCGGCCGCGGCCTCACCCTTGACGCTGCGGGTGAGCCGCCGGGCGGGTCGCCGCCCCTCGGGGTCGACCTCCCACAGCGCGGTGGTGTAGCGGTTGTTCTCCTCGTTCGGGCCGGCCATGCCGACCACGAGCCGGCCGCCGTCGGGCGAGAGCCACAGCCCGTCGAGGCGGGGTAGACGAACGTACGCATCGAGGTCCGCGAAGGCAGTCACCGTCCGTTTCTATCACCGCCGGACGGGTGTTACCGACCCTGAAACGTCCTGTGACGACCGGCCGTCCCGTGCTCCGCAGCGGGTTAGCCTGCCCGGATGGACACGGCGGGAGCGGTGCTGCGTGCCGTTCTCGACCACGGCCCGGTGGCCCGCAGCTCGGTGGCGCGGGCGACCCGGTTGTCGGCCGCCTCGGTCAGCGGCGTCACGACCTCCCTGATCGGCCGGGGCCTGGTGCGGGAGGCGCCCGAGGCGGCCGGTCCGCCGGGCATCGGCCGCCCGACCGTGCCGCTGGACATCGATCCGGGGGCGGTCGCCGTGATCGGGGTGCACATCGCGGTGCCGCACGCCACGGTGGCCCTGCTCGACCTGCGCGGACGCGTGATCGAGCAGCACCGCGAGCCGCACGGTGAGCGCGACCCGGCGAGGGTGCTGGCCGGCCTGGCCGAGCGGATCGGGAAGCTCAGGCGCCGCCGCCGCATCCTGGGTGTGGGGGTGGCCACCGGCGGCTGGGTGGACGCGGTCGCCGGCACGGTGGTCGAGCATCCCGCGCTGGGCTGGCGCGACGTCCCGGTCGCCGCTGTGCTGTCGAAGGCAACCCGTTTCCCCGTACGGGTGGACAGCAACTCGCGGGCGCTGCTGCGCGCCGAGCAGTTGTTCGGCGAGGTCGCCGCCCGCGCCCGCAGGAGCGCCGTGCACATGTTCGTCGGCAATGTGGTCGACGTGGCGTTCGCGACCGGAGGCGTGGTGCATCAGGGGCCGCGCTCGGCCTCCGGCGCGGTGGCGCACCTGAGCGTCGAGGGATGCTCCGAGCGCTGCTCCTGCGGGCGTACGGGCTGCTTGCAGGCGGCGGTGTCGGAACAGACCCTCGTGCGCCGGGCCCAGGTTTCCGGGCTGCCGGAGCTGCTCGCCCGGGCCGAGGACGGCGACGCGTACGCCCTGTCGTTGTTCCACGAGCGGGCCCGGCTGGTCGGGCGGGCCGCGGCGCTGCTGCTCGACCTGTTCGACCCCGAGGTGCTGGTGGTGGCCGAGGCGGGCGCGAACCGGATCCCGGCCTGCCGGGCGACCCTGCGGGCCGAGGTGGCGGCCTGGTCCACGGCGGGCGCCGACGTCGAGCAGGTGGTGCGCGCGACCAGCTTCCCCCTCACCGTTCTGGCCGTCGCGGGCGGCGCGGTGGCGCTCGATCAGGTGTACGCGGAACCGCTCTCACCTGCGCGTACTTAATTCAGCCGGGCATTTGGTTGCCTTGTTCTCCTAGCTGTTTAGTATGAATTGCAGCGCGCTCCCGAACCCCCTCTGCAAGTGAACGGAGCCCCTCGTGAGGAGACTCTTACCCCTGTCCGCGGCCGTCCTGCTGGCCGGCGTCCTGACCGCCTGCGCGGGCAACGACGGCGGAACCAAGCTGGAACTGACCGCCGCGCTGCCGGAGAAGGTGCCCAGCGGCACCGAGATCCGCATCGGCGACCCGGCGATCCAGGCCGTTCTGGGCGCCTCGGGCCTGGACAAGGAGCTGACCGACGCCGGCGTCGCCGTCGAGTGGGCCAACATCAGCGGCGGCCCCCAGAGCATCCAGGCGTTCCGCGCCGACAAGCTCGACTGCAGCGCCGTCGCCGACATCCCGTCGCTGTTCGCCGCGTGGACCGGCACCTCCACCAAGATCGTGTTCCAGTCGGTGACCAAGGATCCGCTCAACCACCCGATCTATCAGCTCGGCATCGCGCCCGGCGTGAACGTCACGTCCCTGGCCGACCTGCGGGGCAAGAAGATCGCCTACAGCGCCGGGCAGGCCCAGGGCGCGCTCGTGCTGCGGGTGCTGCGGAAAGCCGGCCTGACCCGGAAGGACGTCACGCTGGTCGAGCTGACCAGCACCGGGGACTCGTACGTGACCGCCCTGGGCAGCAAGGCCGTCGACGTGGCGCCGATCGGGGCGGCGAACGTGAAGGTCTACAAGGGCAAGTACCCGGGGGCCACGGCGATCCTGACCGGCATCCGCGACGACGCGTCCACGCTGTACTGCCTGACCTCGGCCGTCGAGGACGCCGAGAAGGCCGCCGCGCTCAAGGTCTACGTCGGGCTGCGGGCCAAGGCGCTGCTGTGGCAGAACGAGAACCCGGACGGCTACGCCGCGGCCTACCTGCAGAAGGTGCAGGGGCTCAGCGCGGCCGACGCCAAGGACGTCATCGCCGCCGACGGCGCGAAGGCGATCCCGGCCACCTGGGACAACGCCATCGCCCGGCTGCAGGCCACCGCCGACCTGCTGGCGGCCGAGCAGAACCACGACAAGCTCGACGTGACAACGCTGGTCGACCGGCGCTTCGAAAAGGTCGAGGCCGAGGCCGCCGGTGACCGGGTCGTCAGCGGTGATGCCGCGTGACCGTCATCGACAAGGCGCCAACCACCACCCCGTACGAGGGTGACGTGCGCGTCGTGCGGCGCCGGCTCGGACCGGGGCGGCGGTTCCGGGGCGCGTTCTGGGCCGGCCCGGCGGTGGTCCTGGCGATCTGGGCGGCGGGCTCGGCGACCGGGCTGATCAAACCGGCCATCCTCACCTCCCCGTGGGACGTGGTGATCGCGTTCGGCACCCAGTGGACCGACCACGACCTGCTCGGCGACATCCTGTCCTCGCTCACCCGGGCCGCCTCCGGCCTGGCCATCGGTGTCCTCACCGGCGCGGTGCTGGCAGTGCTGTCCGGGCTGTCGCGGGTCGGCGAGTCGCTGATCGACGGGCCGATCCAGATCAAGCGCTCGATCCCCACGCTCGCCCTGATCCCGCTGTTCATCGCCTGGTTCGGCATCGGCCAGGAGATGAAGATCGTGACCATCGCGCTGATCAGCCTGGTCCCCATCTACGTGCACACCCACAACGGGCTGCGCGGCATCGACGGCCGCTACGCCGAACTGGCCGAGACCCTCGATCTGCGCCGCGGCGAGTTCGTGCGGCACGTGGTGCTGCCCGGCGCGCTGCCCGGGTTCCTGCTCGGCATGCGGTTCGCGGTCACCTCGTCGCTGCTGGGGCTGGTCGTGGTCGAGCAGTACAACGCGACCGCCGGCATCGGCCACATGATCACGCTGGCCGAGCAGTACGGGCAGACCGACGTCATCGTGGTCGGCCTGGTCATCTACGGCATCTTCGGCTACTGCGCCGACACCGCCGTCCGCCTGACCGGAAGGAAGGTGCTGGCATGGCGGCAAACCCTGGAGGGCTGATCACCGGCCCCGCCGTCCGCGTCCGCGACCTGCACCGCAGCTTCACCGAGAACGGCGGCGTGCTCAACGGCCTCGACCTGGACATCGCGCCGGGCGAGTTCGTGGCGCTGATCGGGCGCTCCGGCACCGGCAAGAGCACGCTGCTGCGGGCCCTCGCCGGGCTGGACCGCGACGTCGCCGGCCGCGGGCACATCACCGTCCCCGGCTCGGTGTCGGTCGTCTTCCAGGACTCGCGGCTGCTGCCGTGGAAGCGGGTGCTCGACAACGTCGTCTTCGGGTTGCGCACCGCCGACGCCGGCGCGCGGGGACGTCAGGCGCTCGCCGAGGTCGGGCTGGCCGGCCGGGAACGGGCGTGGCCGTTCGAGCTGTCCGGCGGCGAGCAGCAGCGTGCCTCGCTCGCGCGTTCCCTCGTACGGGAACCGCAGTTGCTCCTGGCCGACGAGCCGTTCGGCGCCCTGGACGCGCTCACCCGCATCCGCATGCACGCGTTGCTGCGCAAGCTGTGCGAGGCCCACCGGCCCGCCGTGCTGCTGATCACGCACGACGTCGACGAGGCCGTCGTGCTCGCCGACCGGGTGATCGTGCTCGACGGCGGGGTGGTGCGCACCGACGTACGGGTGGAGAAGGACCGGCCGCGCGACGAGCTGCGCCGCTTTCTGCTGGCCGAGCTGGGCGTCGAAGGAGAGGGCCGATGAGCCGCCAACTGCACTTCAACCTGTTCCTGCACGACACCGGGCATCACGAGGCGTCGTGGCGGCTGCCCGGCTCCGACCCGTACGCGAATCTCTCGCTCGCCGCCCATCAGCACCTCGCGCGGGTGGCCGAGGACGCCAAGTTCGACTCGGTGTTCCTGGCCGACAGCCCGGTGCTGTGGAGCGACCCGGGACGCCGCCCGGCCGGCAAGCTGGAACCGACGCTGCTGCTGGCCGCGCTGGCCGTCAACACCAGCCGGATCGGGCTCATCGCGACCGCGTCCACCTCGTACAACGAGCCCTACAACCTGGCCCGCCGCTTCGCCTCGCTCGACCACCTGTCCGGCGGGCGGGCCGGCTGGAACATCGTCACCACGGCAGGGGACGCCGCCGCGCGCAACTTCGGCCTGGCCGGTCAGCCGCTGCACCGCGACCGCTACGAGCGCGCCGACGAGTTCCTCGACGTGTCGACGAAACTGTGGGACAGCTGGGCCGACGACGCGATCGTGGCCGACAAGCAGGCCGGGGTGCACGCGCTGCGGGAACGTGTCCGGGCAATCGAGCACGCGGGGCAGTTCTTCCAGGTCGAGGGGGCGCTCAACCTGCCCCGGTCGCCGCAGGGCCACCCGCTGCTCGTGCAGGCCGGGTCGTCGGAGGACGGCAAGGACTTCGCCGCCAAGTGGGCCGAGGCCGTGTTCACCGCGCAGCCCACGCTGGCCGAGAGCCAGGCCTTCTACGCCGACCTCAAACGCCGGGTGGCCGGGCACGGGCGCGACCCCGATCACGTCGTCGTCCTGCCCGGCATCGTTCCGGTCATCGGGGACACCGAGGCCGAGGCGCGCGAACTCGACGCCGAACTCGACCGGCTGATCGCGCCGCGGTACGCCATCGGGACGCTCGCGCAGACGCTGCGCGTCGACCCCGGCCGGCTGCGCCTGGACGAGCCGCTGCCCGACGACCTGCCCGGCGAGGACGAGATCGAGGGGGCCAAGAGCCGCCGTACGCTGATCGTCGACTGGGCGCGCCGCGAGAACCTGACCGTGCGCCAGCTCATCGGCAAACTCGGCGGCGGCCGGGGGCACCGCACCTTCACCGGCACGCCCGCACAGGTGGCCGGCACCATCCAGCACTATTTCGAGAACGGCGCGGCCGACGGGTTCAACATCATGCCGGCCGTGCTGCCCTCGGGCATCGAGAAGTTCGCCGGCGAGGTCGTGCCCATCCTGCAGGAGCGGGGGCTTTTCCGTACGGAGTACACCGGCGCGACGCTGCGCGAGCACTACGGGCTCCCCCGGCCGGCCAACCGATTGGTGCTGCGATGACGTTCCTCTGGTACATCCCCAACACCGTCGAGCCGGGGCACCGGGGTGACGACGCGGTCGCCGGGTACGGCACGCTGGAGCACAGCGTCGACCTGGCCCGTGCGGCGGAGGAACACGGCTGGGCCGGGGCGCTGATCGGCACCGGGTGGGGGCGGCCCGACACGCTCACCGTGGCCACCGCGATCGCCGCACGGACGAGCACGTTCCGCCCGCTCGCCGCGATCCGGCCCGGCTACTGGCAGCCGGCCCACTTCGCGAGCGCGGCGGCGACCCTCGACCACCTCAGCGGCGGGCGGCTCCTGGTCAACATCGTCAGCGGGCGGGACAACCTCACCGCGTACGGGGACGCCGAAACCGGCTCGGCCCGGCGGTACGCCCGCACCCGCGAGTTCATGCACCTCGTACGACGGTTGTGGACCGAACAGGACGTGACCTTCACCGGGGAGCACTACCGGGTCAGCGGATCCACGGTGGTTCCCCGGCCGGTGGGTGGTGGCCCCCGCCTGTACTTCGGTGGCGCCTCCCCGGCGGCCGAGGAGGTGGCCGCCGCCGAGGCGGACGTGCAGCTGTTCTGGGGCGAACCCCTCGAAGGCATCGCCGGACGCATCGACCGGCTGCGCCGCCTGTCCGCCGCACGTGAGCTGCCGCCGCTCGAGTTCGGGCTACGCGTCACCACGCTCATCCGCGACACCAGCGCCGAGGCGTGGCGCGACGCCGAAGCCCGGGTCGCCACGATGGGCGGCCGCCGCGACGACCGGCTGCTCGACCGGCACGGCCCCGCCGTCGGCCAGCAGCGCCTGCTCGACCTGGCCACCCGCGGCGACGTGCTCGACACCTGCCTCTACACGGCTCCCGGCCGCCACGGGGGCGGCGGCGCGGGCACGACGTGGCTGGTCGGGACGGCCGACGAGGTGGCTCACGCGCTGCGCCGCTACCGCGAGCTGGGCGTCACCCATTTCGTGCTGTCCGACACCCCGTACAGGCGGGAAACGGCCCGGGTGGGCGACGCGCTGATCCCGCGGCTGACCGGGCTCGATCAGGGGCGTGAGGCCGTCGAGCAGGTGCCGCATACCTAGCTCGAAGATGATCCGGACGCCGGGAGGGCCGGTGATGCTGAACGTGACCGGGTACCGGCCCTCCGCGGCGATCCGCCGGAACTCCTGCTCGCGGGCACGCCACCAGTGCTCCACGTCCAGGCCGTACTCGTACTGCTCGACCACCGCCCGGGTGCCCTGCAGAGCCATGCCGGAGGTGTGGGCGGACACGAACGTGAGGATCGCCATCGCCTTGTCCGGGGAGAGACCCTGGGCGGTGATCACCCGCATCATCCACTCGGCGTTGTCCATCAACCGCGGCTGCCCCATGTTCGCGGCCCTGTTCGGCTACGGCCTGGCCCAGATACACCGCCGCCTGGACGGCCCGTGGCCCCCCGCCCGCACGGCCCTGCACCAGCTCACCGGCTACGCGGGCGGTCTCGGCTACGCCGCGCTGGTCGCCCTGATCGCCCGCCGCCTCGACACCCGCCGCGGCCCGATCACCACCGCCCTGGCCGCCCTCGGCCAGCGCTCGATGACGTTCTGTCTGACCCAGTCCCTGATGTGGGCGCTGCTGTTCTCGTCATACACCCTGAACCTGCACCTGACCTCCCCGGCCTGGGCCGTGCTCATCGCCGTAGTTGTGTGGCTGACCACCGTCCTGCTGGCCGACCAGCTTCGCCGCCGCGGACTCCGAGGCCCAGCCGAAACCGCCCTGCGCCGCCTCACCTACGGCCCGCCCCCACGCTGACGAACCACGGCGACCACGGAGCCCCGGACCGAGCATCAGTTCCGCTTTCCTCGTCGGGATACCACAGTTCGAGGCGAACGTCCGGCAGTTGTATGCGCTTTGCGTCATACCGGTGGGGCATGATGTCACCACTAGCTTGAGGTCGCAGGTCGCGACGCCGGGAGAGGTTCGGAGGTGAGCTCGATGAGTCGGGCGGAGTACGTTCCCAGCAGCCAGGATGACCTGGTCATCCGTGCGGTCGGACCCGCGACCGAGGGCGGGCGCCTCCCCTTGTCGGAGCTTGCCCGGCTGGCGGGGGGTCTCCAAGCCTCGCTGGAGCGAATCGCCCTCGTCATCAGCGGCGGGCCCACGAAACCAGGCCGGCGCCCCAGGGACATCGTGGACGCGGTCCGGTTGGATTTCGTAGGGTTCCAGAGCGGTTCGGCGGTTCTGAGCATCGCCCGGACCGGACAGCTGAGCCTCGACGACTTACTGAACAATTCGCTGGACGCCCTGGAAGACGGAGTCAACCAGCTTCTGCGCGACCCGTTGACCCCGCCTCCCCTCTTCACCCCCCAGGTGATCAACGGGATCCGTGACCTGACCGGCGGAATCGGCAGTTCCACCGTGACGCGCATCGAGTTCTGGCGCGCGGGCAGAAAGCGTTTCACCATCGATGAGGCGCTGCAGGCGGCGGTACGGTCGATCCCGTCCGAAACGGTCCAGCAAGCGGTTACCGTCGTGGGCCGGCTGCACATGGGAGACTTCTCACCGGCCGGCCTGCGTTGCCGCATCGACACCTACGCCGGCAGCGTGCTCTGCGATTTCGCGCTCGACCTGCGCGATGCCGTTCTGGACGCCATGGACCAGATGGTCATGGCCGAAGGAAAGGGTGAACTGGAGCCGAACGGCGCCTCGGTCCACGTGCTCCATCTGACGCGGCTGGAGATCCTGGAGAGTGCCCGGCCCAGTTCACTCGACCGCCTCGCGCGCCAACAGCAGATTCAGCCCCTGAGCTCGCTCGACGAACTCGGAGGCGCCCCCATCGACGACTTCGACGAATTCACGACCATCGTCCGGTCCGCACGGCTCGGTGACGAATGAGATACACGATCGTGGACACGGATGCCTTTTCCCATCTGTGGCAGAACCCAGCGACTTCCAGCTCATTCGCTGCGCACCTCATCGGAACCGTCCCTGTCATCAGTTTCACGACCATCGCGGAGGTTCATTTCGGCGCAGCCAAAAGGGGCTGGGGGCAGCGTCGGACAGACCAGCTTGAAGAAGCGATCCGGCGGTATGTGGTGGCGCCCTACGACGATGATCTGGCTCGGCTGTGGGGCCGGCTGAAGAGTCAGGCGCAGCAGACCGGCCATCCCCTCGGCCAGAACAGCCAGACCAACGACCTGTGGATCTGCGCGACCGCCATTTATCACAACGCTCCCCTGCTGACGCTCAACCGTCGGCATTTCGAGAATTTCCCCGGCCTCGTGCTTCTGTCCTGACCCCTGGCGCTGCCTGCGGGTGGTCGGGGGTGCCGGCCCGCTGCCACGGGCGGGCCGGCACGGGTCAGGCGTTTTCGAGGGAGCGTTCGCGGGCGCGTAGCCGGGCGATCAGGGCCGGGGTCACGCCGCGGTAGGCGGACGGGTCGACCGGGTTGAGCCAGTGGGCGGCGCGGACCCGGCGGGGGATGTTGAGGCCCAGGTCGTTGAGGACCTCGTCGGCGTTCTTGAGGGAGAACGGGATGATTTTGGCGCCCCGGCTGTGGTGCCGGTCGGTGGCTTCGTCCATGAAGGCGAGCTGTTCGCGTACCTGGGCCTGCATGTCGTCCAGGGGTGGCAGCGGGACCAGGCCGGCCAGGTGGGCGGTGATCCAGACGGCGGCCATCTCGGCGTTCAGGGGGCTGAAGAACGACGAGTTGTAGCCGTTGAAGTAGAGGCCGTCGACGCCGGGCGGCAGGATCTGGCGGTACAGCTGGAAGTTGCCGCGCTCGTCGAACAGCTTCCGCTGCACGTCGGCGTCGAGGAACGGGACGCCCTGCTGGAAGCCGGTGGCGCAGACGATCAGGCCGGCGGGCAGGACCGTGCCGTCGGAAAGCTCTGCTTCCCCGGCTCGGAGGCGGGCGATCGTGGTGTCGCGGCGCACGCGGATCGTGCCGGCCTCGACGCCTTCGAAGAAGCCCTCGGTGGCCAGGCCGATGGCGCCCTTGACGATCCCCTCCATCGAGCCGCGGGGCACCAGCCCGAGCTGTTCGAGTTTGAACTGGCGGACGGAGACCGACCCGACGGAGTTGAGCATGGCGCGCCGGATCGGGTTGGCGGGGCCGTGCAGGAAACGTTCGACGCCGCGCAGGCGGTGGTATTTGAACAGCGCCTCGCCCATCCGGGTCAGCAGCAGCATCTTGAAGTTGAGAACGCCGCCGATCTTGCGGGGCACCTTCCAGAGCAGTTGCCGGGCGATGACGTCGGTGCTGGCGGCCACCTCGCTGAGCGGCACGGTCACGTCGCACGCCGACTTGCCGTAGCCGACGACCAGAACGTGTTCACCCTGCGCGATGGTGGCGTCGTGGACCTCCGTACCGGGAAGGATCTTGCCGCCGGCGGCGGTGAACTCGTCCTGGCCTTCGAAGACCGGCAGGTTGGGTTCGCAGAAGACCCCGTTGGCGACGACGACGCGGGCGACGTCGCAGGACGAACCGTCGGAGCAGGCGAGCGTCCAGCCTCCGGCCGTGCGGGTTGCGGAGAGGACCCGTACGCCCAGGCGCAGGTGTGGCTCGATCTTGAACTCGTGCGCGTAGGACTCGAGCCAGGACTGGACCTGCTCGCCGCTGGGCCACTCGGGGAAGTCGCGCGGCATCGGGTAGTCGGAGAACCCGTACGTGGATCTGGCGCTCTGCGTGGTGAGACCCGGATAGCGGCGCGTGCGGCTCCACACCCCGCCCACGTCCGGCGCCGGGTCGAAGACCACCACTTCGTGCCCGGCCTGCAGCAGCGTCTTGGCCGTGGCCAGCCCGGCCACCCCGGCTCCGATGATCCCGACGCGCATGGTCAGTGCCCCCCGCCCGGCGGCAGCTGCAGCTCGATGCCGAACTCCTCCATGATCGGCTTCAGCGTGGCCATGTCCTTCGGCCCGGGCGGCAGCTCCCCCAGCGCCTGGTAATAGGCCTCGAGCCCGGCCGGCGACACCACCGAGATCACGCGGGCTTCTTCGCCGTACGGGTTCCGGAACGTGTGCACGACGTTGCGCGGAAGGTAGAGGTAGTCCCCGAATTCGAGCGTGAACTCCTCGCCGCCCAGCGACACGTCGAGGCGCCCGGCCAGGCAGATGAACGACTCGTCCTCGCGGGTGTGGATGTGCGCGGGCGGCCCGTTGGTCTCCGGCGGGATCGCGTACTCGAACAGCGAATAGGCGTCGCGGGTGGCCGGCCCGTTCGCCTTCATCGTGATGTTCAGGCCGATCGCCGGGATCTGCGTCCCCTTGCGCGAGCTGAGCATGTAACCGCCACCAAGGCTCACGGCTCCTCCTCCACTGAGCGGCTGTTAGCTGGCTCACAGCCTGCGGCCGGGCGGGACGGCGCTGTTAGTCGCAGTCCCGCTCAGCGGGACGGAAAGCTGCTGTACGCCCGGGAGGTGGCCGCCGCGGCGAGCCGTACGGCCGGTCCGGCACGGTCGGCCCGGACGAGCGCGGCGGGCCCGGTGACCGAGACGGCGGCCACGACGACGCCCAGCGGCCCGAAGATCGGGGCGGCCACGCAGCTGATGCCGATGTTGCCCTCCTCCCGCTCGATCGCCAGCCCACGGTCGGGAATGGCGGCCAGCTCGCGGCGCAGCGCGGTCGCCGTGGTCATCGTGCGCGGTGTGCGGCGCGGCATCCCGGCGTCGACCACGGCCTGCACCGCCGCCTCGTCGCTGTACGCCAGGATGGCCAGGCCGAGAGCCGAGCAGTACGCCGGCAGCAGCGCCCCGACCTGCGAGAGCATCGGCATCGGACGATGTCCGGTGATCTTCTCGACCAGCAGCACCTGGGTGCCGCTGAGCACCCCGAGCTGCACGGTCATCCGCGTGGCGTGGTGCAGGTCCTGCAGGTACGGCAGGGCCGACTCGCGCAGCTGATGGCGTACGGGGGCCAGGCCGGACAACTCGAAGATGCGGTTGCCGACCCGGTACCGGCCGGCCGGCTTGTCGAGCCAGCCCAGCTTGAGCATCTTGTCGGCCGTGCGGTGCGTGGTCGAGCGGGGCAGGCCGCAGCGGGCGACCAGGGCGGCGAGGCTGAGCTCGCGGTGCTGCTCGTCGAAGGCGCCGAGGATCGCGGCGGCCCGGTCGAGGCCACCCAGCGAGCCGGTGTCCCGCTCAGCGGGACTCAGCGTAGGGCCTTACGTGTCATGGCGGTCAGGCTAACCCCGTGCTCAACTCCCGGAGAACAGCTCTCGTCGGCGGAGGCGGCTCCGGAATCGGGTTCGCCGCCGCCGAGTGCCTGGCCCGCGACGGTCACGACCTCGTGCTCGCGGGCCGCAGCCAGGAACGGCTCGACAAAGCCGCGGCAACACTCGCGGAGCGTACGGGCGCAGGGGTTTCCACCGTGGTCGCGGATCTCGCCGTCGATGTCCCGCGCGTGACCGCCGCGGCCGACGTGCTGCTGCTCAACACCGGCGGGCCGCCACCCGGACGGATCCTGACGGTCGACGACCACGGCTGGCAGAGCGCGTTCGACCTGCTGCTGCGCGGACCGTTGCGGCTGGCCCGGACGGCGTTGCCGGCGATGGCGGGCCGCGGGTTCGGGCGCGTCGTGTTCGTGACGTCCACGGCCGTACGGCAACCGCAGCCGGACCTGGCGACCAGCGTGGTGCTGCGGGCCGCCGTGACGAGCGCGGCCAAACTGCTGTCCCGGGAGTACGCCGGCCGCGGCGTGACGGTCAACTGCGTGGCGCCGGGACCGACCGCGACCGAGCGGCGCCGCCAAGTTCTGAGCGCGCGGGCCGGGAACTACGCCGACCTGGACGCCGCCGACGTGGCGACCGTGCCCGCCGGACGCGCCGGGCAGCCCGAGGAGGTCGGCGCGGCCGTCGCGTTCCTGGCCTCGGCGGCCGCAAGCTACGTCAACGGGACCGTGCTCACGGTCGACGGCGGCAGAACGGAGACACCCTGATGACCTTCGACATGGCAGCGTTCCTGGGCGCGATCTCGGACGTGGTGAAACCCGGCCCGGCGCGGCCGATCGTCGTGCACGACAAGGAACTCGAGACGCTGCCCGCGGCGCAGGTGCACAACCCGACCACGCTGCGGATCGCGGGCGCCCTGCCGACGAGCACGTTCGAGATCTTCCGGCAGACCATCCCGGCGGGGCTCAGCTCCGACATGCAGCGGCACTACCACGAGACCGTGCACTACGTGATCAGCGGGCACGGGCACACCGAACTGGAGGACGAGGTCGCGGAGTGGGAGGAGGGGGCGTTCGTGTACACGCCGCCGTGGACCTGGCATCGGCACTACAACGACTCCGCGGAGGCGCCGGTCGAGTTCCTCACGATGGAGAACTCGCGGCTGCTGGCGTTGTTCGGGGTGGCTCGGCGGCAGAGCGCGGGACTCGTCTCGGTGGACGAGGCGCGGGCACGGTTCGGGGGTGGCGAGTGAGCACGCACATCAGCATCTGGGGCGAGATGGCCACGCTGGAGCACACGCTGCGGTTCGTGGACGTGAACGGCGTACGGACAAGGGTTTTGCAGGCCGGGGCGGGACCCGACCTGATCCTGCTGCACGGCACCGGTGGGCATCTGGAGGCGTACGCGCGGGATCTGGCCGGACTGGCCGAGGACTTCCGTGTGACCGCGTACGACATGGTGGGGCACGGCTGGTCGGATACGCCCGACACCCCGTACACGATCGATGTGCTCTCCGGCCACCTGATCGGGCTGATGGACGCCCTCGGCATCGAGCGCGCGCACCTGAGCGGGGAATCGCTGGGCGGCTGGGTGGTGGCGTGGACGGCCGCGTTCCACCCGGAACGCGTCGACCGGCTGGTGTTGAACACTCCGGGCAACATCGCCGGCAAGCCCGAGGTGATGGCTCGGCTGCGGGACAGCACGATGGCCGCCGTCCGGGATCCGAGTGAGGCGACCGTGCGGCGGCGGGTCGAGTTCCTGTTCCACCACAAGGAAATGGTCACCGCTGAGCTGGTCGGTCTGCGCCGCGCGGTTTACCGCCGGCCCGGGTTCGTGCAGGCGATGACGAACACGCTGGTGCTGCAGGATCCGCAGGTGCGCAAGGCGTACGCGTGGGAGCCGGGCTGGGTCGGCAAGGTGACCGCGCCGACGTTGTTGTTGTGGACCGAGCACGACCCGACCGGCGGGCTCGACGAGGCCGGCCTGCTGCTGTCGTGGCTGCCCGACGCGCGGCTGCACGTGATCGCGGACGCGGGGCACTGGCCGCAATGGGAGAAGGTCGCCGAATACCTGGCCGTCCACCGCGAGTTCCTCGGGAGCGCAGGCGTATGAGTGAGATCGTCGGGTTCGTCGGCATGTCCCATTCCCCGTTCGCGACGCTGTCGCCGTTCCAGGAGATGGGCGAGCGCTTCCTGGCCGACGCCGCGCGGGTGAAGGCTGCCGTCGCCGCCCTGCGGCCGGACGCCGTGGTGGTGATCGGGCCGGATCATTTCCACGCCAACTTCTACGACCAGATGCCGCCGTTCGTGCTCGGAGTCGAGCGGGCCACGGGGTTCGGCGACTTCGGCAGCGCTCAGGGGGAGCTGCCGGTGGCCGGGGAACTGGCCTGGACGATCCGGGACGGGCTGGACGACGCCGGGTTCGACGTGTCGCTGTCGTACGCGTTGACCGTCGACCACGGCGTCGTCCAGAGCTACGAGATGACCACCGGCCTGTCCGTGCCGCACGTGCCGCTGGTGCTCAACACGGCCGCTCCCCCGCTGCCCTCGCCGGCCCGTTGTGTCGCGCTGGGCCGGGCGCTGGGCGACACGATCCGCCGGTCCGCATCGGAGCAGCGGGTGCTGATCGTGGCGAGCGGCGGGCTGTCGCACTGGCTGCCCTCCAACGACCCGCGCGACCCGTCGGTGACCGGCGAGAAGCGCGAGTCGCTGATCCACGGACGCAAGGACACGCGCGCTTTCGCGGCTGCCCGGGAGCCGCGCGTACGGGCCATGGCCGGCAACCCGGAAGCGCGGGTGAACGCCGAGTGGGATCGCTGGTTCCTCCGGCAGCTGTACTCGCTCGACGTCTCGCCCGTCGTCGAGCTCGGGCACGACAAGCTGGAGCACGAGGCCGGCAGCGGGGGCCACGAGATCCGTACGTGGCTGGCCGGCCACGCGGCCGCCGGCCGTCCCCTGGTGTGGGACAGCTACGAGCCGGTCCCCGAATGGATCACCGGCATGGGCATCGGGACTACGTTCCCGGTGTGACTGTCGTAGGGTGCCCGGCATGAGGTTCGATCAGCACACGCTCGTGCTGCTGGTGCGGCCGCCGGACGCTCCCCAACTGAGCCCCGAGGAGGCCGACGCCCTGCAGGACGCCCACCTGGCATTCCGCGCCGACCTGCGCGACCGGGGCTACCTGATCGGCGGCGGCCCGCTCGTCGGCCAGGACGACGAGCGGCTGCGCGGCATCTCGGTCATGACGGTCGACCCCGAGACCGCGCGCGAGCTGTGCAGCGCCGACCCTGCCGTCCGCGCGGGCCGACTCGCCGTGCAGGTCATGACGTGGATGGTCCCGGCCGGCAACGTCACCTTTCACGACGTGCCGGCGCCCCGCTCGATGGCCGAGGCCGAAGCCGGCGACTGACGCGGCGGCTCGATCATGCTCTCGAAGGGCAGTTCGGGCACGGCGCGAAGGGTTGAGACGGCCGGGACCCCGGCCCAGCGCCGCAGGGTGGCGGTCGCCTCGGCGGCGTTCTCCGGGGTCAGGCGCGCGATGGAGGCGCCGTGGTTCGCGCCCGGCGCCACGTACAGGGCCGAGTCGTGCCGGCTCGGCGTGAAGCGCTCGGCGCCCCACGGGTCGTTCTCGCCGTAGACGAACATCATCCGCTTCGAGGCCGTCCGCACCCACAGGTCGACGTCGATCATCGGGAACGGGTTGTGCCGGGAACGCAGCTCGGCCGGCAGCGACGAGTTGGCCGTGTAGAGCCCGGGGTAACGCCGCAGGTCACGCAGGTGCGCGAACTTCAGCGACGGCCAGCCGAGCTGGTTCGCCGCCTGGTAGAAGTACGGCCAGTACGGTTCGAGGCCCTGATCGGTGTAGAACGAGAAGCCGGTCACGTCGTCGATCCAGGTGAACAGCTCGTCGTCGGTGGCCGTCGCCGGGGGCACTGTCGCGCAGTCCGCGGCCAGCCTGTACTGCCAGAACGCCCACGCGGTGTCCAGCACGGTCATCTCGAACGCCCGGTCGGCCGTCCCCAACGTGCGGGTGAAGGTGTAGCCGGACGCTTCGAGCCGGGGCACCAGCCGCGCGCGCCGTTTCAGAGCTTCCCGCTGTACGCCGTCGAGCGCGCTGCGGCAGGCCTGGTCACCGACCGTGGCGAAGAACCGGTCGTACGCGCCGTCGAGGTCGTTGATCGCGTCGTTGGGCGCCACGTACGCCACCACGCCGTCGACGTCGCCGGGATAGAACCGCCGGTGGTAGACCGACGTCATGCCGCCCTTGCTGCCACCGGTCTGGATCCACTTGGCCGAATAGATCGTCTTGAGCGCCGAGACGATCCGGTGCTCGTCGGTCGCTTCCTGCCAGATGGTCAGGTCGTCCCAGTCGGCGGGCGCGGGCCGCGACGGGGTGAAGAACCGGTGCTCGACCGACACCTGGTTGGCGTCGAGCAGCCGGGTCGGCTCGGTGCGCCCCGGCTGCGGGTTCGCGGCCAGCCCGTAACCGCTGGTGGACAGCACGACCGGGGCGTCGAGCGAGCGGTGCAGCAGGGTGAGCCGCTGCTCGTACGAACCCCGGCCGGGATGCTTGTGGTCGGCGGGCTGGCGGTACGTCAGCACGAAGAACCGGTAGCCGGTGGGCTGGGTCTCCGAGACCACCGTCAGCCCGGGTATCGCTCGGAGCCGGTCGAGCAGGTCGTCGGCCGCGACGGCCGGCACAGCGGGCAGGAGCAGAGCCAGGACGGAGCCGAGGACCACCAGCAGTCGACGCATTGACGCATATTAATCGACATTCATTACCGGCGGGAAGACGCCTTCTCCGCCGCCGGCCTCACGCCCGGCCCGCGGTCAGGTCCAGGGCGATGTCGACGATCAGGTCCTCCTGACCGCCGACCAGGCCGCGCTTGCCGACCTCGACCAGGATCGTGCGGACGTCGACGTTGTAGCGTTCGGCCGCGACCTCGGCGTGCCGCAGGAACGAGCTGTAGACACCGGCGTACCCGAGGGTCAGCGTCTCGCGGTCCACCCGCACGGGCCTGTCCTGCAGCGGGCGCACCAGGTCCTCGGCCGCGTCCTGCAGGGCGAACAGGTCGCAGTTGTGCTGCCAGCCCTTGAGGTTGGCGACGGCCACGAACGGCTCGATCGGGCAGTTGCCGGCCCCGGCGCCCTGACCGGCCAGGGAGGCGTCGACCCGATAGACCCCCTCCTCGACGGCGATCATCGAGTTGGCCACCGACAGCGACAGGTTCTCGTGGGCGTGGATGCCGATCTCGGTCGCCGGGTCGAGCACCTCGCGGTAGGCGCGGACGCGGTCGCGGACGCCGTCCATCATGAGGCGGCCGCCCGAGTCGGTGACGTAGACGCAGTGCGCGCCGTACGACTCCATCAGCTTCGCCTGCCCGGCCAGCACGCCGGGCGGGGCCATGTGGCTCATCATCAGGAACCCGGACACGTCCATGCCCAGCTCACGGGCCGTGGCGATGTGCTGCGCGGAGACGTCGGCCTCGGTGCAGTGGGTGGCGATCCGCACCGAACGCACACCCAGCGCGTACGCCTGCTTGAGCTCGGCGATCGTGCCGATGCCGGGCAGCAGCAGCGTGGTCAGGCGCGCGTTGCTGATGTTGGCGGCGGCCACCTCCAGCCACTGCCAGTCGGTGTGGGAGCCGGGACCGTAGTTGAGGCTGCCGCCGGCCAGGCCGTCGCCGTGCGAGACCTCGATGCCGTCGACACCGGCCGCGTCCAGCGCGCCGACGATCTTGGCGACCGAGTCGAGCTCCATGCGGTGCCGCACGGCGTGCATGCCGTCCCGCAGGGTCACGTCCTGAATGAACAGCTTCGTCGTCACGCTTGAGCCTCCTGGGCGTGCTCTCCTGGCCCCACGACCGCTTCACTCACTCCGGTGCAGTCGATCACGCTGAGCCTTTCCGCCGCGGCGATGGCGGCCGAGGTCATGATGTCGAGATTCCCCGCGTACGCGGGCAGGTAGTGCGCGGCCCCCTCGACCTCGAGGAACACCGACACCTGGTGGGTCACCGGCGCGTCACCGGCCAGCGTGTGCACCGGCTGCCCCTCGGGGATCGCGGTGAGCTGCACCTGCTGCTTGAGCCGATACCCCGGCACGTACCCGGACACGACCTTGACCATCGCCTCGACCGAAGCCTTGATCTGCTCGCGGGTGTCGGCGGAGGGCGCGTTCACCAGGCACAGCACGGTGTCCCGCATGATCAGCGGCGGGTCGGCCGGGTTGAGCACGATGATCGCCTTGCCGCGGGTGGCCCCGCCGACCTCCTCGATCGCGTGCGCGGTGGTCTCGGTGAACTCGTCGATGTTGGCCCGCGTGCCCGGCCCGGCCGACTTCGACGCGATCGAGGCGACGATTTCCGCGTACGGCACCGGGGCGACCTTCGCCACGGCGGCCACGATCGGAATCGTCGCCTGGCCGCCGCAGGTCACCATGTTGATGTTGCGAATGTCGCCGGCCGCCAGGCGCTCGTCCAGGTTGACCGCGGGCACCACGAACGGTCCGATCGCCGCCGGGGTCAGATCAACCAGGATCTTCCCGTACGGCTCGAGCTTGGCAGCGTTCGCCATGTGCGCCCCGGCCGACGTGGCATCAAAGATGATCTCGATGTCGTCGAAGCCCTCCATCGCGATCAGGCCGTCGACTCCCTCGGCAGTCGTCGCCACCCCGAGCCGGCCCGCGCGGGCGAGCCCGTCGGAGGCCGGGTCGATGCCGACCATCGCGGCTATCTCCAGCTTCTCCGAGAGCCGCAGGATCTTGATCATCAGGTCGGTGCCGATGTTGCCCGACCCGATCACTGCCACCTTGGTCGCCATCAGGCCTCCCGGACGCTGGTCACGGCCGCCCGGATCGCGGGCCGCGTCGTCGTTGTCATCAGCCCGTTCCGAGCGGCCGACAGGCCCTCAAGCCGCGTCTTCGTCGGGTCCGCCGGCCGCATTCCGGCGCGCACAGTCGTCGTCATCAGGCTTCCCCGAAGGTCGTCGCCACGGCGCCGAGCCCGGTCAGCGTGGCGGAGACGCGCATGCCCGGCTTGACCGGAACCATCGGCCCGAGCGCGCCGGAGAGCACGACCTGCCCGGCCCGCAGCGGGTCGCCGTGGTCGCGGGCGGCCTTGGCCAGCCACTCCAGGGCGATCAGCGGGTCGCCGAGGCAGGCCGCGCCCGAGCCCTTGGACACGACCTCGCCGTCGACGGTCATCTCCATCTGCACGTCGACCGGGTCGACCTCGTCGAGCGTCCGGCGGGCCGGGCCGAGCACGAACAGGCCGCTCGACGCGTTGTCGGCGATCGTGTCGGCGATGCTGATGTCCCAGCCCGCGACCCGGCTGTCGACGATCTCGAGCGCGGGCGCTGCCACCTCCACCGCGGCCCGGACGTCCTCGGCCGTGAAATCGCCGGTCAGGTCGGCCTTGAGCAGGAAGGCGACCTCGGCCTCGATGCGCGGCTGCAGCAGCCCCGCCACCGGCACCACGTCGAGGGCGCTGACGTCCATGTCGTCGAAGAGCACGCCGAAGTCGGGCTGGTCGACGCCGAGCTGCTTCTGCACGGCGGGCGAGGTCAGGCCGATCTTGTGCCCGACGACGCGGGCCGTCTTCTCCCGCAGCGTGGTCTGTTCGCGCTGGACGGCGTACGCCGCCGCGATGTCGTCGGCGCCGATCAGGTCACGGACCGGCGGGCACGGTGTCCCCGTGCGGGCCGCGTCGAGCAGGCGCTGGGCCGCTGGCGATGTCATGCCTGTGACGATGCCTTCCGCGGGCCGGTTTGTCCTAGGAAAAAGTTCCGCTATCCGGAACACGCCGAAAGAGCGCGACACGCGGAGGGGCGCCGCACGGCACACGGTACGGGCGGCCCGGCACACGGAGGGGTGGGGCGGCTACGCGGAGCGGCGGGCCAGTGTCAGCGCGATCTCGGCCGCCGCCGCCCGCACCGCCGCGCCGTGTTTGCGGGGCTGGAAGCGGGTCACCGGCCCGGCCACGCTGATCGCCGCCACGGCCAGGTCGTCCGCGCCGAGCACGGGCGCTCCCACACACACGATGCCGACCGCCGACTCCTCCGCCTCGTACGCCAGTCCGGTCTCCGCCGCCTCGTCGAGCTGACGCCGCAGCAGCTCGGCCGACGTCACAGTCCTCGGAGCGAGCCGCGCCAGGGGTTTCGAGAGCACCTCCCCCCGTACGGGATCAGGCGCGAAAGCCAGAAGGGCCTTGCCGATCGCCGTGGCGTGCAGCGGCAACCGGCCCCCCAGCCGCGACGGCGCACGCGCCTGCCGGTGACCGCCGATCTTCGCCACGTAGACGACCTCGGCACCCTCGCGCCGGCCCAGGTGCACCGTCTCGTGCGTACGCTCGTAAAGGTCTTCCAGGAACGGCGTGGCGACCTCGATCAGGCTGCGCTCGACCGAGGCCCGCATGCCCAGCGCGAACAGGTGCCCGCTGAGGTGGAACTTGCCGTCGACCCGGTCGAGCAGCCGCGCCTCGACCATCTCGCCGCTCAGCCGGTGCAGGGTGGCCTTGGCCAGGCCGGTCCGCCGCTGCAGCTCGGCGAACCCGACCCCGCGATCGTCGGCCGTGAAGGCGTCCAGGATCAGCGTCACCTTCCCCACGACCGACATGAGCTCAGCTTATTCACCGGTTGACGTCGTAGTCCTTGATGCGTGTCTCGATCCTCTTCCCGCCGGTGAGCGTGATCGTGACCTCGGGGTTGGGCGAGCCGTTGTACCCGGAGTAGTCGATCAGCCGGCCCGCGATGGTGTCCGGGGTGCGCTTGGGCCACCAGGCCGTGAAGTAGCCGATGTCGCCGATCAGGCGAATGTTTCAGGCGTTTCCAGAGCCTTCCGCGTGCGCTCGTCAGCCGGCACCAGCACGCGAAGGCGCAGCCACGGAGCGTGAGAAGGCCGGCTCTGCACCAGCAACAGGGCCAGCGGGCCCAGCGTCCGGTGCGGGATCACCTTGCGCGTCGGTTCGAGCGCCCGCACGTCGTGGCGCTCCCACCACGTACGGAAAAAACCGCTCTCGACCTTGAGCTCTTCGACCAGGGAGACGTAGCCGGGATCGCCGGGGTGGCGGGCGAACTCGGCCCGGAAGTCGAGCAGATTGGCCAGGGCCGTCTGCTGCCAGCCCTCGGCGCTCTCGTCCCACTGCCCGCCGGTGAACAGCCACCGCAGCAGGTTGCCGGGCGAGGCCAGCAGGTCGGCGGCCCGGTTGGCGGCCAGCACGTCGAAGCGCGGCCCGAGCACGAACGCGGGATGCGGCAGCAGACCCTGGACCAGCGCGGCGGTCTGCTCGTCGACGTCCGCGCCCGAGGTGGGTGGGGGCTCGACGCCGGCCAGGACGAACAGGTGCTCACGCTCGGACACCGACAGTTCCAGAGCCCGGCTCAACGACAGCAGCACCTGCTCGGACGGGGTGACATCGCGGCCCTGTTCGAGCCAGGTGTACCAGGACAGCCCCACACCGGAACGCTGCGCGACCTCCTCACGCCGCAACCCGGGCGTACGGCGGCGGCTCGTGTCCCCCTCGGGCGGAGGCAGCGCGGCCCGGCGCGTCCGGAGGAAGTCAGCCAGCTCTCGGCGGCACGCGGCCGAGGGTGGTGGTCGGAGTCCCACGATCAACCATCCTCTCCCGGCCGTCCGGTCCGAGGCCAATCATCGGTGGCGTGACAACTTGTCTGCTGCTGCACGGCGGCGCCGGTCCCGCGCCCATGCGACCCCTGGCCGAGTTGCTGCCCTCCCCCGTCCTCGTCCCGACCCATCCCGGGTTCGACGGCACCGACCGGCCCGCCGAGCTGGCGAGCATCCGTGACCTGGCCGCCCACTACGCCGGCCGAATCGACGACGACGTCACCGTGGTCGGCAACTCCATCGGCGGGTGGGTCGCGGCCGAGCTGGCCCTGCTCGGGGTGCCCGGGCTGCGCGGCGTGGTGCTGGTCAACGCCGTCGGGCTCGACGTGCCCGGGCATCCCGTGACCGACGTACGGGGTCTCACCCCGGAGGAGCTGGCGAAGCTGTCCTTCCACGATCCCGCGCGCGTCCCCGCCGACCCGTCACGGCAAGGGCCGGATGTGGCCGCGCTGGCCGCGTACACGGGGATGCGCATGACCGACCCCACCCTGCGGTCTCGGCTGAGCGGGGCGAAGGTGCCGGCGCACGTGATCTGGGGCGAGTCGGACGGCATCGTCACCGCGGACTACGGCCGGGCCTACGCCGAAGCCATCCCGGGCGCGACGTTCACGCTGCTGCCCGAGGCGGGACATCTGCCACAGCTGGAGGCCCCCGACCGGCTGGCGGCGCTCATCCGCGTTGTGGTAGCAGGCATCGGTGTGTCTACGCCAGTCCGTCGCGGCCCGCTCGTGGTGCAGCCGCTCGGGTGCGGAAACGCCGGCGGGGTCACCCGTCTCGGGTCGGAGGCCGGGGGCGGTTGTTGATGATGGCCGTGGCGCGCATGTGGGTTCGCTCGCCCTGGCTGCCGAGCAGTGCGAGAACTTCGGCCGGCTGGGTGCCGGCGGTGCCGAACCAGTGGGGTGCCCGTGTGTCGAACTCGGCGGCCTCGCCCGGTTTGAGCCGCATCTCCTGCTCGCCGAGAACCAGCCGCAGCTCACCGTTGAGGACGTACAGCCATTCGTAGCCGTCGTGGGTGGTCGGCTCGGGCACTGCCGGCGAGCTCTCGCCGGGCAGGATCAGTTTGTACGCCTGGATGCCGCCGGGCCTGCGGGTGAGCGGGATCAGCGTCTTGCCGTTGCGTGTCACGGGACGCAGGTGCACCCGGGCGTCGCCTGTGGGTGGCCCGCCGAGCAGTTCGTCGACCGAGACCGCATGCGCCTGGGCCAGAGCGAGGACCTGTTCGAGCGTGGGCAGGCGATGGCCCTTCTCCAGCCGGGACAGCGTGCTGATCGGGATACCGCTGGCCGCGGACAGGCCTGCGAGGGTCGCGCCGCCACGCTGCCGTAACGCTCGCAGGCGTGGAGCCAGGTTGCGCAGGGTCTCCTCGATCACGGTGGGCACGCTCGATTTTGACAGATCCGCAAAAGATCACCGGGCTGGACCAGATCTGCGGCCACGCTGGGCTCGTTCGGCGAAACGTCTGGAGTGAGAATGCGTATCTTCCTTACCGGCGCGACCGGCTACCTCGGTGGCGCCGTCGCCGCCCGCCTGGTCGCCGACGGCCACGAGGTTCGTGGTCTGGTCCGCAACCCCGCCTACGAGCCGCTGCTCACGCAGGCGGGCATCACCCCGGTACGCGGTACCCTCGACGACGCCGACCTGCTCGCCGCCGAGGCGATGAACGCTGATGGCGTGGTCAACGCGGCCGACAGCGACCACCGCGGCGCGGCCGAGACGTTCCTGCACGCTCTGCGCGGAACCGGTAAGCCGCTGGTGCACACCAGCGGATCCAGCGTCATCGGTGACGACGCGAAAGGCGACTACGCCACGACAGCGGTCCACGACGACGCCGAGCCGGTCGTCGCCGACTCCCACCCCATCCGGCAAGCCCGCTTCGCGATCGACACCATGCTCGTCGCGGCAGCCGCCGACGGGGTACGCACCGTCGTGCTGTGCAACTCGCTGACCTACGGCACGGGACGGCAACCGCGGCCGGACACCGTGCTCCTGCCACCGCTGATCGACCAGGCCCGTGCCAGCGGAGTCGTGCGCGTCGTCGGCCGAGGCCACAACCGCTGGTCGAACGTCCACATCGACGACGTGGCCGCGCTCTACTCCCGCGTCCTCACTGACCCCGCCGCGACCGGCTTCTACTTCGTCGAGGGCGGCGAGGCCTCGTTCGGCGAGATCGGCACCGCGATCGCCGACCGGCTCGGCCTGGGACCGGTCCAACCCTGGAGCCTCGACGAGGCATCGCAGCTCTGGGGGGAAGGGTTCGCCCGCTTCGCTCTCGGATCCAACAGCCGGGTACGAGCAACCCGGGCCCGGCAACTCGGCTGGACCCCGGCACACACCTCCATCGAGACCTGGATCCGCGACGAGATGAAGACCGACTGACAGCGTGCGCTCGGGGCTGTGAGGCAGGTCGACGCCTCCGGACCTGCAGGGCCGACATGATTCGACCTGGTGCGCAACGCACGAATCGAAGGAGCCTCGCCCGGCATCATCTTGGTCGTGGTAGCAGCATGAGGGGCTCGTTGTCATCGGTGCGTCCACGCCAGCCGTCATGGGCCGTCGGCGGTGTAGCGCCTCGGTGGCGGGGTAACGGTGATCCGTGTCCCTGAACAGGTTTCCGCTGAGAGCGTCGATTGCCGTCTCCGACATCGTGAGGGCGGCCGAGTTCTACGAGGGCAAGCTGGGATTGCAGGCGCTGTGGTCCGGTCCGAGCGCCACCGTCGTCGATGGTGGGCGCGTCTACGGCTCGGCGGGCCGGCCGGCGCTGAACGTCTACCAGTCGGCCACGGCCGGCAGGTCCCCCGCAACCCTGGTCACCTGGTACGTCGACGACCTGGATCAAGTCGTCGACGAACTCGCCGCGGCCGGGGTCGAGATCGTTCGCTACGACGGGCTCCAGCATGACGCGAGGGGCATCACCCCGCGCGCCGGCGGCGGCCGCATCGCGTGGTTGCGGGATCCGGACGGCAACATTCTGGCTCTCGAGTCCGACTTCTGACCGGGGCCCGACCGTTGGCCCGGACGCCGGTGATCCGGCTGGATGGACCTTCGACGACCATGGCGCCAACGCGGTCGGGTCGCGCCCGCGGACATCCGCTTCTCGCCGCCGACCGGGCCTCAGGTGACGCCGCGCTCGTACCCGTTGCGCGTTTCCCTCACCCTGAGGCGTATTACGGCTGGACAACCATGACCGCCACCATCTGCTCGCCCCGTCGCGAGCACGGTGATCACCACCCCGGCCGCCGGACGCGTCAAGGCCGTGACGGCCCGCTAACGGTCTTCCACCGACAAGATGCAGTCCTCGGACTACGCACCCACCACAACGCGCATACGGCGCAAGCCTACGGCGACTCGTCGGGCTTCGCGTCGGCTGACAGCCTGATCTCCCCACGTCGGCAACCACGTTGCGTGACGACCCGGCGGCCGGATATCCTTGATCAATTCACTCATTTGCCGAGTAGAGTGCACTCGATCAAGGCATGCGAGTTGAGGTTTGGAAAAGGGCACTCCGGCCGCCGAGATTTGCAGTAGACGGCATAGTTGGCGCTCCGCACTGCGTTCGCAAAATCGCCACCAAAGGGTTGCACGCCTTGTTGCCCTTGTCCAAGATCTGACAAATGGCCCCTTCGTGTGTTCGCGTAGGATACTGCGGCCGATCGGATCGGGCCGAGAGGAGCGTGCGCCCAGACTTACCTGCGCCGACCGCACTCTCGCCAGAAGGCCCTTAACCGAATTCAGGGAGTTTGCAATGGCGCACGGTAAGTTTCAAGAACGATCGCCTGGGCGCTTCGTTGTCGGAATTTGTGCAATCGTATTCATTGCAATATTCTCAGGCTACATTTCCTTATCAATGTACCGCGAGGCAAGGCCTCCTGCGCCGATTAGCGGGTTTGACGGTTCTGTAGAGATCGATGCCGGCGGCTATCCGGATGGCGCCACAACCAAATCCATTGAGCGGTCGTATATCGAAGTCGATATTTCAATGTACGACGACGCGCCCTTCCCGATTTCGCGTCAAACGGCCATCGCGCCAGAAGAGTTGATGAGCCGGAAAGTACGCATCAGCCTGACTTTGGGATACATTCCACCGGGCAGCGAAGTATCCATGCACCTGCGCGGAGATGCGCAACTCGTTCCGGAATCCATTGAGTACGGTAAGGGCTTCCAGGGAACGCGCACCATAACCGAGGACGGATCGACTTGGCAGGAGTTTGGGCCAGTGGTCGATCCCCCAACAGATGGCGAAACGAGTTATAGCATCATTGGCACCCTAGCTGCGTCGCCGATTGTGAGATCTGGCGCGGACTATGATGTCCGCCTGCCATCCTGTTCTGCCCCGTATCCGGGATGGGTGATCGGTGGAGGAAAACAGATTCCGAGCCTATCATGCAGCATCATTTTTGGCGAACTTAACGGTCAATTCGACCTCCTAAATGTTGCGCCGGAAGTTGAGAACCTGCCAACCCTGTCCTGGTCAGGTCGGCTTTTCGGCAAGGACCCCGCGCCCCAATTCAGGATACGGGATCGCTTGGCAGCAGATCGACTCGATCTATTTTTCTACCTTTCAAGCGGGCTACTCGGGATCACAGGGGCCGCGATTCTCGAAGCGCTGATAAGGATCGTGCTCTATTTGACTCAAAATCGAGGCATGCGCCCGAAGCCGTAGCAGTACGAGGTGGTCCCCCCAGGTTGATTGATCCGCACGGGTCACGTCTTCCAGGTCGGCCAGGTGGGCTCGCCGCTGCCCGGGGATGTCGGCGGTCCACCCTTCACAACGTCGCTGGGGACCTGGGCCGAGAACTATGCAGCAGGATCGCGTTGAAGTCCGCGGAGGCGGTCGTCTGACCGGGTCTTGGACGCCGACGGCCTCCCCAACACCGGGCCGTTTCGACAGCCGTTAGCCCTGCATTTCGTCTTTCTCCTGGATGAGGCGCCGCCCGCGACCTTCGCGGAGCCCGCCGTGACCGATCCTGAGGTCGAAGTCGCCGTGACCGATGGACGTCTGATCGCGACTCTGCCCCGCCTCGACTGGCCAGCGCGGCGGCCATAGTGACTGTCCGGATCTGCCGCCGTCCGTGCTTGACAGACCGTCAACGTCGGTTACGCCGTGTAAGTATTCTTCCGAAGCTATGGCGCGCGCTTGCGTCTATGAACGGATGCATGATGAAGTGATGCGCCAGAATGTGCGGATGAACGACGAAGAAGTGGTGGGATACCTACGCCGCTGCAACGAGGCGGACAACCATCGCTTTGCCGAGGTCGCGGGCCGCTTCGGCGAAGAGGCACTGCTGGACAGCCACCTGCCGATGCTCGACTTGATAGATGAACTCGCCCGGGAATGGCAAGTCATGGAGCCCGCCGACGAACGCTACGCCGGCCTTACGTATGCTTTGCGTGTTTTGGCGCGGGCCTACTTGAGCGACACCCAGAAGCCGCACTGATCTGCCGCGTCGAGGGCGTTGGTGGTCTTGCCGGCGGTGACGCACCGTAGGTTATGACTACTTCTTCTGTTTCGGAGCGTCCTGCGGTCGCCGTCGACGAGCGCATGCTGCGTGCGGCGGTGGCCGCGTACCTGGGCCGGTATCGCGGTGAGTCCCGCGTTCATACCGGCTCCGATCTCAAGGTGTTCTTGACCTGGTGCGCAGGTCAAGATCTTGATCCGCTGGGCCTCGGACGGGCCGAGATCGAACGGTATGTGCGCTGGTTGCAGGAAGTCCGCTGCTACCAGCCCTCCACCGTCTCACGCCGCTTGTCGGTCGTGGTCGGCTTCTACCGCGTGTGCGTCATCGACCAGCTCTTGGCGCACTCGCCGGCCGACTACGTCCGGCGCCCGCCGACGCCGACGGACTCACCGACGCTCGGACTTGGGCACCTACAGTTCGAGGCCCTGATCACGACCGCACGGCTGTCGGCCAACCGCAACGACTTCGCGTTGATCGCGATGCTCGGCCTGCTCGGACTTCGGATCTTCGAAGCCTGCGGTGCCAACATCGCCGACCTCGGCGAGGAGCACGGCCACCGTGTCCTGAAGATTCACGGCAAGGGCGACAAAACTGTGCTGGTTCCGCTGCCTCCCGCGGTCGCTCGGGCCATCGAGCGCGCCACAGAAGACCGCGAACATGGACCGATCCTGCGCAACACGCTCGGTCGGCGGATGGACCGGCACGCCGCGACCCGCCGGCTCATCAGCTGTCCGAGGCAGCCGGCATCCGGATGCCGCGAATGCACCCGCACATGCTGCGCCACACGTTCGTCACTACCATGCTGGACGCGGGCGTCAGCCTCCGCGACGTGCAGATCGCCGCCCGGCACGCCGACCCCAAGACCACGATGCGCTACGACCGGGCCCGTAAGAACCTCGACCGGCACCCCAACTACATCCTCGTCGCCTACATGGCCTCCGGCACCTGAACACCTCGAGGATCGGCGGCGATGCGCGGCGCGGTCGCCGCCTGCTCGTCATGCGGCTTTCTCACCCTGGTGGGCGGTCGTGTGACTTTCAGTCCCACCAGAAGGACCAGAGTGGCGTGTCGACCAGCCGCTCGGCGTAGGCGGTCAGACCCGGCGAGGGACCCTGCCAGATGTTGTCCGGGCAGAAGGCGAAATGCTCGGCCGCGACGCTGACAGCATGATCGATCGTGGTGGGCGGCGCCGCGATGCTGAGGTAGAGCTCGGCAAAACCGGCACCGACGACGACGGCCCCGAACCGTGTCTCCCACGAGCGCAACACGGCCGACAGCTCGGCGGTGTCGTTGGTGTAGTTGACCGCCCCCTGCCAACCCGCGACCGTGATCGCGTCACAGGGCCGGTCCGCGGCGACCAGGCCCAGCCGCAACCGCGGATTGCCCGCGAGCAACTCTGCCGCGCACTGATCCGCGTAGGCGCCCAGATCATGCCGGGCAGCCGCGGCGGCCGCCAGGCCCGGCCACTGCCGGCCGAACGGCGCGGTAACCGCGACGCGTTCCTGCGCCGAAAGGTTGTCGTCCCCGTGGGTCTCGGTGTACTGCGACCACCACCTGGCCAGAAGCTCCTCCGGATCGAAGGCCGACGGGCGGGATACGTCGGCCGGCCACAGCTCCCCGTCGTCCCACGGCCGCCGGTCGTCGCCGTGCAGGCTGTCCAGCAGCAGCGGCCACAGCCCGGAGTGTCGATGTGCCCGACGCAGATCGACCCACAACTGCGCCGTCGCGGGAGCCTCGCTGACCCACAACGCGGGCAGATCCTCGGACCCCTCGTTACCGTGCACCAGCCGACCGGCAGGAAGATCGACCGACAGCGCAGAGATCGCCGCCAGCCCGCGCGAGGCTCCAGAAGGCATAACCACGGCTGGCAGCATAAGGCGCTCGGAAGCCCTCCAGCCGCGCCGGACCAACCGCCGAAGACACCGCATCTCCTGGCCGAACCAGTCGCCGCCGAGCGTCACAGCCGGCGACGGAGACCGACTCGCGGACATGCCGATGTGAGTGCATCCGGGGGTGCCGGCTCGCCGGGTCGCTACTCGGACCTTCGGCGTAGGTGGCCGATAGTCGAGTATCTCAGCCGAGACCGAGCTCGGAGGGCTGCCACCGGCGAAGGCGGGTGCGAACCGGAGCGGATCGGCGGGTCGCAGTGCGAGGTCGGCGCGCGGCTCAAGCAGTGCCGATCTGTGGCCACCCGCTACGACAAGACCAGCAGATCATTCCACGCCACCGTCACCATCGCTGCACTACTACAATGGCTGAGACCCTTTGACGACACGCCCTAGCGTGGTCTTCACCTTTTGTCCGCGTCTCTGCCCCGGTGCGTCCGCTCGGCGAACACCTCGGCGGCGATCGCATAGCTGTCGAACGCTCGCGCCACCCCGGCGTACACGGCGATCTGGATGAAGGCTTCGACGATCTCCTCCGGGGTGACACCGTTGTTCAGCGCGATGCGCAACTGCCCGCGCAACGGTTCCAGAATGCCGAGCGAGGCCGCAATGGCGACCGAGACGAGCGCGCGGGTACGGGTGTCGATGATCTCCGTACGCGGCCAGGCGTCGCCGAACGCATGCTCGGTGGCAATCCGCTTGAAGTCAGCCGCGTTGGGCGGCTCTCCCTCACTCGCGCCGAGGAACCGCTCCAGGCGGAAGCCCAGCATCTTCTCGGCGGTGTCGAGGGCAGTCTCGTAGTCGGACACCGGATCTCCTAACAGTGGTCGCGGAGTGCGTGGCCCGCTGCTCCTGGAAGCTCTAGACAAAGTAGTATTGCGAGAGCGCTTAAGCGGGCGAAACGTAGCAATGGTCACGTCGTTCGAACTGGTCGTGACGGCGGCTAGTTCGTGGTCGAGCGGGCCGCTCTTGAGCGAAGCGAGCGGGCCGCTGGTCTACTTCCCGATGGTGTGGAGCCGATGTGACGAGGTCTCGGCGTGGGCCGCCCGTCTGACCGAGGATCACGCGCTGAACTGCTACGACCCACAGAGGGATCAGCTGTGGACGCCTTGGGGTCGCCCGTGGCGATTTGAGCTCACCTCGGCACAGGGCTACTCGTCTCGTGGCCCCGATCCGGACCGCGTCCGCGAAGTTGTGACGAGGATTTCCGCGGACAACTATTTCACCGTTCGTGGTCGTTCCGATGATTGGTACGTTCAGGTCGGATACGGAGAACGAGCAGATACCCGTCCCGGCTGGTATGCACTTGAACGCAGAGACGAGGTGCCCCCGGCGAACATTACCGGGCGGAAGTTACGAGCATCGACGATGTCATCGGAGCCTTCGTTGGCTTCCTCCAGGATGGCCCGACAATCCCGCACCCATTTCCATGGCGGCCATATACCGTTTGAGCCGCGTATTGTCCGCGCACTTACCTGCCGCTCGATAGCACGCGGCTCAGGCCGGTTGACCTGAGGTGACCGGCCGATGGGTGGGTTACGCGTAGAGCGCTGATCGGCGCGATCGAGGTCGCGGGGCAGAACCCGGCCTCGGCGCAGGCATCTGTATTGCCCTCGGAATGCGAGCGCCGCGCCTGAGTGTCGATGAGTCAGTCGGGATCGCAGTCGGTCATATCTGGACTATCGTCCGGCCAGTTTGGCCACGACCGGAGCGAGGACAGCGGCGACGTCTGCTCCGAACACGAAGTAGGAGAAGCCGATCTCCTCACGTCGCCTCAGGATCTCCTCAGCGGCCGCGGCGGGATCTGCCGGGAGGAAGGCCAGCGAGTCCGCAGCACGGATGGCGGCGGGATCTGTGTCCGGGCCTGCCATGAACGGAGCGACCGTGTCGCCGATCACCGGCACGTGCAACGCGAGTTCCACGCCGCGACGGTTGTCGAAGTCGCGCACCCGCTGCGTCGTTTCGGCCCGTGCCTCGATGTGCGGCATGACGAAGGTCACGGTGTCGGCGAGTTCCGCCGCCAATGCTTGCGCCTTCGGGCCGCCCACGGCCATCGCTACGGGGGTGCGCAGTTCAGAGCCGTCCAGTTCACGCAGGGACATGATCACATCACGTACCAGGCTCAGTCGCTGGTTCGCGGGCACCTGCGGCAAGCCCAGCTCGCGGAGTTGGTCGGCGAGCCCGGGCCGGCCGGTGCCGATGCCCATCTCGAAGCGGCCCCCGGTGAGCACGGTCAACGAATGCGCTTCCCACGCGGTGCTCCAGGCCGGCCGCACGGGAGACGCATACACCCAGCTACCCACTCGCAGATCGGTGATCGTTGCCGCGACGGCCAGCGCGGGACCCGGTGCCGGCTGCCACTGCGGCACGTCGGGCATCAGGATCGTGGAGTAGCCGGTATCCGCCAAGCCGCGCAGCTGGTCAAGCCATGTCGGCACATCGGACGTGATCGGAGCTACGACTCCGAACCGCAACCGTCTGGCCTGCCGTGTCGACGTATGCGTCATGATGATCCACCTTCCGGTCGCCGGCTCTCTGCCGAGCCCTCCACTGTTCTACGAACGGGCCGCTTCAGAACCGACACCAGACCATCCGGATCCGCCGCCGACAGGGCGCGGAGCCCCGCGGGACCGTCACGCTCCGTACTTTCCGGATCTGTTCACACGTCAGGTCTCGGGCACGAGCACGGCTCGGATGGCAACTGCGAGGTCGTCGCGTTGCTGCTCGGAAAGGCGGGCCTCGGTGCCGCGCTGATCCAGGTACTGGAAGATTCCCGGCCCGCGACGGTCGGCTGGCAGGTCCGGCATACGCGGCACGATGTGGAAGTGGACGTGCGCGAAGCCTTCCTTCTCGGCGAACTGCACCACGTAAGTCTTGACGCAGCCGGTGACCTTCCGCAGCGCTCGGGAAAGTCGTACCTGCCAGACTCCCAGTACCCCCGCCTCCTCATCGGTCAGGTCGGCGATCGAGGTCACGTGGCGTCGCGGGACCAGGACGAGCCATCCCGGCAGGGTGCTGTTGAAGTCGTGTGCCACCCGCCACCAGTCGTCGGCGGCGACCTGCTCGCGCGGCGGCAGGTCGTCGAACAATTCGTTGTTCCGGCATGTATAACAGCTCATGACTCGGACCGTATAAACAGCAGGCCACACTGTCATACCGCCGCCCATGCGTGGTGGTCCGGTGCCAGCCGGACCGGATTACCGAGGGCTGGCAGTGTTCCAGGCGTAGTCGAACCGATGTGGCTCGAGCCGCCACTCCCTCAGCACTGTCAAGAGCTCCGACTCGTCCACCGCGGCAGCACTTCGCAACCGAGCAGCTCCGATGTCGTAGTCGAATCCGTCGAGCAGCTCGGCGTCGTACTCCCAGTGCTCGACCCGGAAAGACCGGGCGGTGCTTCTGTGGGTCCATCGCTCGCCGTGAGCCTGTGCATCAGGTTCGACCTTGCCCGGCGTGATGTCGACGAAGGCACGTCGTCCCGAGTGGGTAGCAGGCACCTCGACCGCCAAACGCCTACCGAGTCGGAGCGCGGATAACTTGTCCAACGGCCAGGCGAATTCACCTGTCACGGTGATCCTCGATGAACATCGGCACGCCGTCAGCGTAGAGCAGGGCACCTTGGGATGTCCGGTGAGCATCCTCATCTGCCGCTGAGGGCGCGCGACGGCGCGAATACCAATGAACGTCACACCTTGGACCGTGTGCCGACGTCCGTGATCTCGCCGCTGCGAACGAGCTCGCGGATGGCAGTCGTCATCGCCCTGACGCCCGGCTCCGGCACGATCAGTTGATCGGACGCCCAGAAGTAGCTGCCGTGCGCGGCCTCGCCGCTCTCGCGCCACACCGCAAGAAGCCGCTCAACCTCGGCAACAGTGAAGATTGTCAACGACCAAGTAGAACCGTCGGGCAGATCGACGAAGACGTCGACGTTCGCCACGGATGCTGACGCATCTCCCTCGGGGGCGAGTAGAAATCGTGCCACAAACGTCGGTTCAGTCACCACGAGGTACGGGTCAGTGCCTGTCACGTCACCATTCTTCACGGTGAGCCGAACGGTACTGCTGATCGCTCCCAGTGTCGGACTGCCCGCCGCAGTCTGGTGCACTGATTTGCCGCCGATAATGCTCGAGAGGGCAAGGTGATTCACAGGCGTACTGCCAGCGGTGGATGCGGGAACCTGGCCCGACTCGAACGGTGCCGCCATCCTTGGGTTCAGTGACGCGCGCTTACCCGGCATCGCGCGCGTTGGGCAGGTCTGCTGGGTGAGCGTACGGCGATCGGCGACGTCAGGCGACTGGATGTCGGCGCGTTGTGTCGCTGACGCGCTCAACGCAAGATCACGTGCACTGTCGAGCCGCTGATCGTGCGCTCTGCGCGGCGGACCACTACGGCGAACGTCGTGATGTTGGCGGTGACCGCTGAGCCGTCGAGCTCGCTGGACGCAGCCTCGCGCCAGGGCCCTCTCGATGCTATTCGTAGCTGTTCGACCAGTCGTCGGGCAGTGCCTGCCGCATTGCGGCTATCCCCTCCGGCGAAGGCGCCCCGACCCACAACCACGTTCCTGGGTGCTCCAGCAGCACGGCCCCGGATGTCTCGAACCATCTCACCGGAGCGCCGGCCGACCACCACCAGGCCGGATAGTCCGGCAGCGGGAGTCGACGCAACCGCTGCTCCAGCAACACGAACGTTTCGTCCCGCGGCTGACAATTGATCCCGTACGGTGCGCCACCCATGACCCACTCCGACAGCACCATCTCCACGCAGGCCAGGGAGAATCGTTCGAGGAACGGATGCCAGGCCGTGACACCACGGAACACCACCGGCGGGTCAGCCTCACCCAACGCCGACAACGGAATACCCCATTGCGTGCATCCCTGGTTCTCCAGACGAAACACGAGCACACGACCGGTCTCGTCGAACTCGAGCTGGTGAGGAGTCAGCAGGACGTCTTGGCATCTGGTCAGGTCCGGACGTCGGCCCAGCAACGCGTATGCCGCGTGCACGGACGCCGGCAACGTCACTCCCAAACGAGCCTCCGCCTGCCCCAAGTCAACGTCGTCGTAGCCCTGGCCGGGAACGATGGGGCTCGCGTAGTTGGCTGCGAACAAGCGGATGAACCGCCACGCGCTGACGGCGTCGCGCACTCCCTGGGCCAGCTCCGCGGGCAGATCGAATTGCGCCTCCACGAGCCGACACCGTAGCGGGTGGCCCGCTCTCCGGCATACACGGAGCAACGCCAACGACCCGACGAACAACAGTCCTTTCGTATCCGGATCCGCCGCCGACTGCGCACCAGCGGGCGACAAACCGTTACAGGCGGCTGTCCCGATCGGGATATCCTCTCCGCGTGTCGCAGGCCAGGGTTTACCGCTACGTGGGGCCGGCCGAACTGCGCGGCGCGCAGGCAGGCGCCACTGCTGTCGCGATCACGACTCCCGATCTTCTCGCCGATTGGCTCAGCCGCCGAAACCCCGACGAGCTGGCCGAGCCGTTCACGTTCGTCGTGACACTGGACGGCTCGTTGAAGCTGGCGCCTCGCCGCAGCGAGCACGTGGCTCTCGCTGGCGGCGATATGGTCCTCGGCGCCGGCGAGATGACATTCGTGCAAGCCGGTGCCGGCTGGTGCGTAGCTGAGGTGACCAATCAGTCGACCGGATTCTGCCCGGATCCAGACTCGTGGCCGGTCGTCGCGGCTACCCTCGACAGTCTCGGCCTGTCTCATCCCGGGGGCTTCACCGATAAAGTGACCTTCCGTCTGTGTCCGAACTGCGCAGAGCGCAACATCGTGCGCGATGAAGACTTCACCTGCGCGATTTGCGACTGCACCTTACCGGCGCATTGGAACTTCGTTCCGGGTGACCGCCGATAGCATCCTCATTTGGCGCCGTCCGCGTGCGGGCACGGTGCACGTCGTCACAATTAGTGACCGATGGCCGTACTCGTCCCTCATGGAACCGCCGGGGAACTCGGGGTGAGAAGCCTTTTGCCTGCTCAGCGAGCTGTCGACCGCAACGCCTCTTCGTACTGGTGACGATCGAAGGTGAAGTCACGCAGTTCGCGGTAGTCCCAATCGCGATGTCCGGTGCGGTAGCCAGACCAGGTGACCGTGTCCTCGTCGACCGTGACCAGCGCGGTGAACGGCCAGCAGCCCCAGTCACCGCAGCCACACCCGAGCAGGACAGTGTCACCGTCGCCGAACCAGGAGAGGACTGGATTGCCGAGGTAGTGCCGACTCGGCCAGCGCACCTCCTCGCCCAGCAGGCCCGCGTAACTGCCCGCGAGGCCACGGCTTCCCTCGCGTCGGGCAAAAGGCAGCTCAGCCTTGCGCACCAAGTCGAGCAAAGAAACACCGCTGAGGTACGGCACAAGTGTCGGCCGCACCCCGACACCGAGCTCTTCCTCGACCGTGCGGAACTCCATATGTTCCATGGCTCAAGGCTAGGTCGTGCTACCCGACGTGGCCGGGCGGTCCTCGTCATCGCCACCCGATCCCTCCTTTGCGGTCAGCGCACACTGTTCTGCCGCCGTTGGTGCGAGGCGTGCGGCTGATGTCTGCCACGCTCGGTATCGAAAGCGACCGCGGTGCCTGGATACTGGGTACAGGCGCTGCGTGGCGCCTGCTACCGGCTAGGCGATCAACCCGATGTCGGCGGCCGGCGCCGGGCGCACGGACGGACGATGCGTGTGGCCGGGACGGGCTGACTTCGGCCGGCGCCGCGGCCGCGACGATTACCATTACAGTCGCATTCGTGAGCGCAGATCAGGGTCTTGTCCGGGTGTCCGATTCGTTCGGCGTACGCCGTGCCCGAACCGGATCGATCCTCGCCGATGACGGGGCGATCTATCAGGTCAAGTGGGATGACACCGGTGAGGAAGAGCTTGTCCCACGGGGAGTGGGCGTTCACGTCGCGACGAGGGGTTCGCTGCGTTTCCTGGCTCTGTCCGACTCCCGTTTGTTCCACGCTGTCTTCGCGCAAGAGCCCCTCGCGGTGGTTCTCCACCTGTTGGCCGAGTCGTCCGTCCCGCTGAAGGTGCGAGAGATCCGCGAGCGTCTGGCGGAGCTCGGTCTCCGGAACGAGACCTGGGCCCGGCACGGGCCTCGCGCGCTGGCGGTTCTGCCCAAGTGGCCAAATGTCGTCCGACGGCAGAAGGGTGACACTCTGGCCTACGCCTGGGTGGGGGACGACCTTCCCGAACTCCCGTCAGAGGCCGAGCCTGACCCGGAGCCGGCACCTACGCCCGTGCCTGTGTCGAAGCCCGCTCCTTCTGCCGCCAAGCCGATCGCGGCTGCGACACCGGTCGAACCGGCGGTGCCGTCCGCCGAGCGTCTTCGGCGCCAGATGAGCGCCGCGCGGAGCCTCGGCGAGGTCGCGCGCCTGCTTACGCTCCCGAGAGAGTTCGTGGCTGAGTTGTCACCGGAGGTGGTCGCCTCCGCTCTCCGCCGGGTCGCCGCTGAGGATCGGCTGGTCGCGGGCTTGCTCGACGCTCTGACCGCCTCCGGGCCGATCGGTGCGCTGACCGAGGAACTGGCGACGGCCCGGGCGGCGAATGCCGCACTTCAGAGCCGGGTCGATGAGCTGGAGGAGTGGTGGACGGCCCTCGAGCAGAGCACCGATCCGGGCGCCGCAATCCGTCAGCCGGGTAGCTGACAAGATTCTGATGCGCCGGGTATCGCGAGCAGGCAACCCTCTTGAGGGCGGAGAGAACATGATGGCGGGACCGGGGTCGTCGGGTTGCCGGATCGGATGCGTACGAGACGTCGGCGGTCAGTCGCGCGGCGGGCCGGCCAGGGTCGCGTAATGGTGGTGCAGCGCCCGGTGTGCCCGCTCGTCGCGGTCCTGCCATGCCTCCAGGACGGCTTCCGTGCTCAAAGCCCCCGAGCGCCGCCTTCCAACCGTCCGGGTGGACGACCATCGCGCCGGTGAGCCAGCCCATAGCCTTGGGCACGGTGAACTTGGCCAGCAGACCGCGGCCCGTCCGACGGTTGACCTCCTCGGCGGCGGCGCGCATCTCCTCTCGGTAGACCCGGCGGGCGTCTGAGTCCAGACCATCGCCCACGGCGAGGAGTGCTTTCCGTTGCCGGACGCGGAAGTGGGCGAACGCATCCTCGTGCCTGATCTCCAGCATCCGGCGGATCTCCAACCGGCCGCTGGCCGGCACGGCCAGCGCGGCAAGGTGACGCAGCGCCGTGCTCTCCGCGGCGGGCGTCAGCGCGGACAACACGCCTGCTGCGTCGTTGAACGCGGACTCCTCGTCCTCCGAAGCGAACAGGGGCACCGCCCGGCCACCGGCCAAGAGCCACGCACGGAGCGTTCGCTGCGCCAGTTCACGTCGCGAGATTTCGCCGCCGGCGCCGGCGAGGGAGGATCCGGCCACCTCGATGCTGCGCGGATCAGCGGTCAACTGCCGAGGCAGGAAGGTCACGATCCCCGCGCGGACCAGCGGAGCGAGGTCTGCCAATACCTCCACGGTGCGGACGAAAAGGTCGGGGTGCGGGGCAGGTCGAGCCTGCACTTGCGGGAACGTCTCGCGGATGGTTTCGATGATCCGCAACGCGTGGTGCTCGTCGTCGAACGGATCTTCGAGCACCACGTCGTGGGCATAGCAGAGCGGCCCCTTCAACTCCCGGTAGTCCGCGGAGAGTTGCCCAGGTAGCCGCTCGGCCCCGTAGTGCTGGCCATCCATGATCAGATTGAGTCGTCCGCTGCGCGGCACGTCGATCAGTTCGCGCCCTAACAGCGCGGCACGCAGGCGTCCTTCCGCCAGCGGCAGCGACCGGGCCCATCGCTGCGCGTTATCTGCCCACCCGCGATGCGCAAGGCTGATCGTGCGCGAGCCGCGCGAGCCGCAGCCCGGCAGATCAGAGCAGCGCGTACTCGACCGTCGATGACGCCGCGGCAGCGGCTTGCCAGGCCAGCAGCGTAGCCGCAGCGGCGGCAACGACGATGACGAGTCGTTTGACGGTACGCATGGTGAGCCCCCCCTTGAATCAGCGGCATAGCACGCCGCGACACTGTTCATCCTCGCTGGCAGATCCGACTGTCGGGAATGGTCCGTCCAGCCACATTGAGCTGTTCAACGTGAGAGCTGCCTACTGCGCCGGGCTGTCCCAAGGTCGCCGGCAACCGCACTCCGACACAGCCGCCTTTCCTCGCCTTCGTCGTTCCCGGCGGTCCTTGCACAATTCGACTGGTCAAGGAAGCTCATCCGAGATCAGGTGCGATCACCTGCCGCACAGTCATCGCTACGGAGAGTGGGCTCCCTTCGACGGGCTGACCTGCTCGTTTCCGCCGAAGCGGGCGGTCGGAAACTCCGAGTGCGCGCACCGTGGGTTCGGTAGGGTTCCCGCTCATGATCGAGTTGGTGCGGGAGCACACGATCCTGGCGGTGGTGGTCGGGTCGCGGGCGTACGGGCTCGCCGGGCCCGGCTCTGATCACGACCGGCGGGGTGTGTACGCGGCGCCGACGCGCTGGTTCTGGCGCCTGGCCAAGCCGCCCACCCATCTGGACGGGCCGGCCGCCGAGCAGTTCTCGTGGGAGGTCGAGCGGTTCTGCACCCTCGCGTTGCAGTCCAACCCGACAGTGCTGGAGGTGTTGTGGTCGCCGCTGGTCGAGCAGGCCACCGATGACGGCCGGCAGTTGCTGGCGATCCGGCGCGCGTTCCTGTCGCGGCGGGTGGCCGACACCTACGGCCGGTACGCCCAGGACCAGCTCGACCGGGTCGCCGCCCGGCGGCTACGGAGCGGGCAGACCAACCACAAGCAGGCCATGCACATGATCCGGCTGCTGTGCGCGGGGGTGCACGTGCTGCGCACCGGCGAAGTCCTGGTCGACGTGACGCCGCTGCGGGAGCGACTGCTCGCCGTGCGACGCGGGGAGGTGCCTTGGGAGCAGGTCGCCGCGTGGGCGGCCGAGTTGCTGGCCGACCTCGCCGACGCGGCGGCCGGAACCCGGCTGCCGCAGCAGCCGGACCGCGACGCGGTCGACGACTTCCTGATCGCGGTCCGGGAAAGGAACCTGGCATGACCCTCGACGCAGACCTGGACGAGATGTACGACCGGCCGATGGCCTTGCTGGTAGCTCGTCCCGCAACAAGCCTCATTCGGGTCAGAGACGGCGCGGTGCAACAGGCCTACCACGACCTTCTCGGCGTTTTGGCATAACGAGATCAGGTGCACGGAAGTAGCCGCTGACCGCGCGCTGGGACGGCATGGAATCGAGTATCGGAAGTCGGCACGAGTGCGTGCGGTGGCCGGACCGAGCTGTGGTTGACCGGATGTACGGGCCGTCGCCATCGGAGGCCGTTCTCGTCGTCTCGGCGTGCTACATAAGGGTGAGGCCCGCTGGTACAGGGCGTGTCGGATACGAGGTTGGTGTGCTTCACCGAGGGGAAGGGGTGGGCGGATGAGGGCGGTCGTGTACGACAGGTACGGGCATGCGGACGTGTTGCGCATCGAAGATCTTCCCAAGCCATCCCCTTCGGACCGGCAGGTGCTGGTCAAGGTCGCGGCGACATCGGTCAACCTCAGCGATTGGGAGACCCTGCGAGGTTCGCCGCTGTATTCGCGTATCGGTGGGCTTCGTACACCGGCGCGCCGGACGCTGGGTTCGGACATCGCCGGATGGGTCGACGCCGTCGGTCCGGCCGTCACCCAGTTCCGGCCCGGTGACGAGGTCTACGGCGACAACCTCATGCTCAAGGGCGGCTTCGCGGAGTACGCGATCGCCCCCGAGTCGGTGCTGGCGCACAAGCCCACGGCGCTGACCTTCGCCGAGGCGTCGACGGTTCCGCAGGCGGGCGTGATCGCGCAGCAGGGGACCGACGGCGCCGCGGCCGGGCAACGGATTGTGATCAACGGTGCCGGCGGCGGTTCCGGATCGTTCGCTATTCAGCTCGCCAAGCGTCTTGGCGCCGAGGTGACCGGAGTGGACAACGCGAGCAAGCTCGACTTCATGCGGTCGGTCGGCGCCGACAAGGTGATCGACTACCGTCGCGAGGACTTCACCCGCAGCGGTCCGTACGATCTCATCCTCGATCTGGTGGCGCATCGATCGGTGTTCGCCTACCGTCGGGCGCTTGCGCCGGGTGGTCGTTATCGGTGCGTTGGCGGATCGGTGCGCACGCTCCTGCGCGTCCTGACGATCGGCTCGGTGGCCGGATGGCTCACCCGCCGGCGCCTCGGCGTGCTCGCGGTCAAGGAAGGCCCGGCGCACTTCGGGCCGGTCGCCGACCTCTGCGTAGCGGGTGACCTCGCCGTCCACATCGACCGCACCTTCACCCTCGACCAGGTCCCCGAGGCCCTGGCCCACGTAGGCGAGGGACGCGCCCGCGGCAAGGTCGTCGTGACAGTGACCTGACCGCCGCGCCTTGCCGCGTCCGGGGCAGGCGTACCCACAGCAACGGCGCGCCGAACATCGCCTGTACCGCCGTCCTGGGCCGTAACGACTATCCGGTTCTGCCGCTGTCCGTGGTCGGCCGGTCTCCGTCGCCCCGGTACGTGGTCGGCTGTGACCAGCGTCTCGTCGTGCCGGGAATGAACCTTCGCAGAGGTCGATCCGGCCGGTTGGGGGCGGATCTTTCGGATCCAGATGCAAGCTGCGATCATGTGCCAGGTGGTGCGCCTGCAACGACACTGGTCGACGGTCCTGGAACACGGCTTCACCGCTGACGGGACCTGCAATGACGAGACGTACGGTCGGCTACCGCCACTCCCGGAACATCTGTTCACCGGTGATTTTGACTGGCTCACTGCCGGCGCGGCGGGGCCCGACGCTCCCTACATGCAACCGTACGCGGTCCCGAAACCGGCCATGTACGAGCTGGACGACCGGCTGGCACGGTACGGCTTGTACCTCCCGGCCTCGTTCGTCACCTTCATGACCAGCACCACACTCCCACAGCGAATCCCCTCCCCCTTCGACGCCTGGCAAATGTCCGGACCTGCCCTCAGCCCAGTCGAAGAACACGGACGACTGCTGCGATTCATGAGCGATGCGCAGGGTGCTAACTGGGAGTCATACCTCTACCTCGCCGCTGACGGCACCTGCCCGGTACTCGGTAGCACCGGTCTGCCCACGCCGGAAATCGACGAGGAGCCAGAAGGACATCCCCCATGCACGCCGGCAGAGTTCGCCGAGGACATCTACTGGCTTGCGCCGGACTTCGAGCAATTCCTATATCGTTACTGGGTGGAGAACGTCATCTGGTCCCACCTTGTCGACCAAGAACGGCCCGCAGCCGAGCTACCACCCTTGGCCAGGAATTACTTCGCACTTCTTCAGGATGTGGATCGCCCTCCGCTTGATGTCTGGCCGGCACCGCTGACCTGGTTGATGAGAAATCCTGACCAGCTCGAACTGTGGTAAAGCGAATGAAACAAGTAGCCGCGATCCGGGCGGCTGATCAGGCGGTGAAGGGGTGGTACTGCAGGGCTTCGTCGATGACTTCATCGGCGCTGAGTTCCGGTGTGCGCCAGAACAGAAGATCGCTGACTCTGGGATACAGCAGAACTCTCTCCAGTTCATCCAACAGTTTGCCGCTGGTGTCGTCGGGAATCGTCGCGCTGGACGAGATAGCGCGCTCGCCGCCGGCGCCGCGGCGCTGCGTATCCTCGAGGATCAGCTGGGCCGGCTCGCGCCGGACGCGGTCAGTCCAGGCCCCGGTACGTCCAGCTGAGCGTCTTCGTACTGGTCTCGCGGCCGCCGTCCAGGACGGTGCGCGTGACGGTCACGCGGAAACCGCCGTTCTCGCGTGGGCGGCGGGGGCCGGTCACCGAGCGGACCTCGCGGTCGCCGGTGTGCCCGTACAGTCCGACCGTCACCGACGTGCCGGTGGTGCGTACCCGGATCACGAACGGCGCGGACGTGTCGTTGCGGATGACGTTGTCGATGGCCCGCCAGTCCAGCGTCGCCTCGCGGCCGGGTGGGTAGCGGCTGATGTAGAGCGAGTGCGGCTGGTGTTTCACGATGTCGAGCCCGGCGAACCAGGCCGCGTTGAACAGCGTGGTCGAGAACTGGGAGACGCCGCCGCCGAGCTGGTCCTCGAGTTCGCCGTCGACGATGGCCGGGGCGGGCACGAAGCCGCGGGCCCGGGTGCGCTCGCCGGCCGTGTCGTTGAGCGAGAACGTCGCCCCGGCCGGGACCACGGCGCCGTCGACCAGCTCGGCGATGCGGTGGATGTTGGCGACCCGGGGCGCGCAGCACGGGTGGTAGGTGGTGAACGTCCCGATCAGCTGGTCGACCCCGGACAGCTTCGGTTCGGCGTGACCGGGCGGCAGAACCCGTACGGCCACTGTCATCTCGGCGCCGCCGTCACGGACGGTTCCGGCCAATGCCCGTACGGCCTCAGCGGTGTCCACGCCCCGCCCCGGCTCGCCTTCGCGCACCGTCACACCCCGGTCCGAGGCCTCGTACGCGAGATCACCCTTGCCGTCGAGCACAGTGCCCGGCCTGGCCAGCTCGACCGACGCGTCACGCGCGGGCCGGATGACCGGGGCGAGCAGAACGGCCAGTCCCTTGCGAGCGGCGGCCTCGTCGACGTTCAGCACCGGCGTGACGTCGTTGCGTCCGCCGGGCCACCGCAGCCGGGTAGCGCCGACCGAACGGCGGGTGGCGTCGGCGTCGAGCCGCACCCCGAGCTCGCCGGGCCGGGCCGTGAACCGCCTGTCCCCGGCGACGATCTCGACCGGTTGCTCGACGCGCTCGCGGACCGGGCCGTTCAAGGCGTCCCGCAGCTGCTGGTCGTTCAGCCCGCCGACGGCCACGCCGGCGATGAACGTGTTGCCCGGCACCACGGCCGACGGGCGTACGAGGAGAACGCCGATCCCGACCAGGAGCACCAGGACCCCGATGCCCACGCCCAGCACCCACCGTCGCCTGCCGCGGGGATGCCCGTACACGTTCGTCACGTACTGATCATGCACGGGCACGACGGCCCCGCCCGCTGTACAACGACTGCGCCTGCAGAGCCTCACGCGTACGCGTGACGGTCCACCGCTCGCCCGGATCGACCCTGAGCAGGCCCTCGATGACCGGCTGGAGCGGACCGGCGTGGCGGAACGGGGCCGGTGTGGCCTCGCTCACGGCCAGCACGGTGGCGAACAGGTCACCCCGGTCGAACGGCGAACGGCCCTCGACCGCCGCGTACAGGGTGGCCCCCAGTGAGAAGAGGTCGGTGGAGGGTTCCAGGGCGGCGCCGTGCAGCTGCTCGGGCGAGACGAAGGCGGGGCTGCCCTGGAAGAAGCCGTCCGGCGCCTCGGCGGTGTGCCCCGGGAACAGCGCGATGCCGAAGTCGAACAGCACGACCCGCCCGTCCGCGCACAGCTGCACGTTGCCCGGCTTGACGTCGCGGTGCACCAGGCCGGCCGCGTGCACCGCCTCGAGCACGTCGAGCAGGCACAACCCGATGCGGCGGACCCGGTCGACGGGCAGCGGGCCGAGCTCACGGATCGCGTCGGCCAGGGTGCGCCCGCTCAGCGCCTCCAGCACGATCCACGGCCGGTCGCCGTCGGCCACCAGGTCGAGAACCCGCACCACGCCCGGGTGGCTGAGCCGGGCGGCCGCGCGGGCCTCGTTCAATGTCTCCCCGTTGCCCCGCTTGAGCGCGACCCACCGCCCCAGCAGCTGATCCTCGGCCAGCCAGACCGTCGCCATGCCACCGCGGCCGAGCACCGACTCCAGGCGGTACCGGCCGCCGACCGTCTGTCCCCTCATGCCTGAAGACTCTGCCGATCCGCGCGGCCGGTGTCGTCACGGCGAGCACCCAACCCGGTTACCGGCTAGCCGGTAACCGGCACCTGGACCGGATATCGGCGCAGCAGCCAGGCCTGCTGACCGAGCGCGAACACGTTCTGCGTCGTCCAGTAGAGCAGCACGCCGACCGGGAAGATGACGCCGCTGACCAGCAACGAGATCGGGATACCGTACGTCATCACCCGCTGGATCGTCCGTTGCGTGGGGTCCTCGACCGGCGCGTTGCGTGCCGCCGACAACCGCATGGTCAGGAACGTGGTGATGACCATGGCGGCGATCAGGACGGCGGCCACCAGCGCGCCGCCACTGCCGAACGTCGACGCGAGCGGCGCCCCGAGCAGGGCAGCGTGCGACGCCTCGTGGAACTGGGTGGTGGTCCAGCCGTACAGGGTCTGCGTGGCCGGATCGGTGATCTCCGGACGCAGGTGGCGCAGCACGTGGAACAGCCCGAACAGGATCGGGGCCTGCACGAGCAAGGGCACAAAGCTCGCGTACGGGCTGACCCCCTCACGCCGGTAGAGCTCGGTCACCGCCGCACCGAGCGCCAGGGGCTCGCCCTTGTGCCGGGCCTGCAGCTCACGTATCTCGGGCTGGAGGCGTTGCATGGCCCGCTGCGAACGCATCTGCCGGACGAACAGCGGCAGCAACGCCACGCGGACGGTGAGAACGACGAAGACAATGGCGGCGACCCAGGACCAGTTGGGCCCGAGGAAACCCCACAGAGACTGCCAAATCTGGATGAGTTCGGAAATAAAGTTATAAATGATCGACACGGCTCGACTCCTCGAGAGGCTGGCGGACAGGCGTCACCAGCGGCCGCGTCTGTCAGGTCAGGCGGCCGCCAGGGGCCGCGCCGTCGGTCCTCTCGGGCGGGTGCGTCCGGGGGCGTCGGGATCTCTGTAGCGAGGGACGCCGGCTTTCTCAGCCCGCGCGCGCAGCGCCAGGCCGATGCCGTCCGAGTCGTCGCCGGGCTGGGCCTGCCGCACGACGAGCAGGACAACAGCGGCGAGGGCGGCCACCACCAGTACGCCGGCCAGGGCGGACGGGCCGGCGTCGGTCAGCATGCCGACCAGCCACCAGAGCGCTCCCAGCCACGTCACGCTGACAACGCTAGCAACCCGCCGCCACAGCCAAGGATGTGAGCAACGCGACCCGTTGTCACACTCCGCTGGGCGCGAGGACGATGTCGAACCTCGTTCTCGACCAGGTGCCCTCGATCACGCGGCCGTCGGGCGTCGGAGTGCCGGCGGGCTGCTGTTGGAAGTCCTTCACCAGCGAGTCCTTGACACCGAAGACGGCGTCGGAGCCGAGCAGTTCGTCACCGCGTACGAAGATGTGCGTCACCAGGGCCCGGTAGTGAAGCTGGGACACCATGAAGTGCAGGTGCGAGGGCCGCATCGGTGAGCGGCCGACCGCCTCCAGCATCTGTCCGACCGGGCCGTCGTGCGGGATCGGGTACGGCGTCGGCGTGATCGCCCAAAAGCGGTACGAGCCGTCCGCGTCGGTGACCAGATGCGCGCGCGCCGCGGTCCGCTCGTCGCCGTACTGGACGTCGTACATGCCGTCCTCGTCGGCCTCCCACACCTCGATCAGCGCCCCGCGGATGGGACGGCCGTCGGTGTCGGTCACGGTTCCCTCGACCCAGCACGGCTCCCCCGCCGCACCGAAGGAGATGTCTCCGCCCAGAGCAACCTCAGGTGAATCCTCGACGAAGAACGGCCCGAAGACCGTCGCCTCGGTCGCGTCGCCATACGCCGCGTTGTTGACCGCGACCGTCTGCATGGAAGCACCGAGCACGTCGGAGAGGAGGATGAACTCCTGCCGCTTGTCATCGGTGATGTGACCGGCACGGGTCAGGAAGCCGATCGCCTGGCGCCACTCCTCTTCCGTCAGCCGCACCTCGCGGATGTAGTCGTGCACATGGCGGACGAGGCCGACCATCAGCTCCTTGAGCCGAGGGTTCTCGCACTGGTCGAACGACCGCACGACCCTCTCGACCAGCTCCTCCTCACGTGCCGCCTGGTCGGACGGCACCGGCGCCTGCGCCCGGGCGTTGGTAAGGCTCACTCGTGGTCTCCTTCCCACGCCGCACGCAGCAGTGCGGTGAGGTTCTCCTCGGTGACAGTGGCGGGGTTGCTCGCCGGCACAACGGCCAGGACGGCCTCGACCGCGGGGGCGATACCCCTCCCGGGCATGCCGTAGTCCTTCAGCGCACGCGGCGCGTCGAGCGCCTCCCGCAGCGCGGCGAGCCCGGCGCCGGCCGAGTCGGCGCCGAACGCCCGGGCGATCCGCCGCTCAGCATCCAGGGCAGCCCGCCCGTTGAAAGCGAGCACGTGCGGCAGCACGACAGCGTGGGTCTGCGCATGCGGAAGGTCGAACATCCCGCCCAGCACATGGCAGATCTTGTGGTGCAGTCCCGAGCCGGCCGAGGCGAACGCGACCGCCGACAGATAGGCGCCGTGCAGCGCCTCCTCGCGGCCCTGCAGCGCCAACGGGTCGGCCTTGACCAATGGCAGACCGACCTTGAGCGCGCGGATGCCTTCCCCAGCCAGAGCGGCGTTGATCGGATCGGCTCGCGGCGCCCACATCGAGTCCACACAATGCGCGAGAGCGTTGAGGCCGCTGGCGACCGACATCTCCACCGGCAACGAGAGCATCAAAGACGCGTCGTACACCACCGTGCGCGGCAGAACCCTCGGGTCGGACCCCGTGGTCTTACGGGCCGCCTCGGTCAGACCCCACACGCTGGTCGCCTCGGAACCGGCGTACGTCGTCGGCACCGCCACAATCGGCAGCCCGGTCGTGAGTGCGACCGCCTTGGCCAAACCGGTCGTGGAACCACCACCGACCGGAACCAACAGGTCGACCTGGGCCCGGACCGCAACCGCCCGCGCCCGCTCAGCCACCTCAACAGGCACATGCATCGCAACCTCGTAGTGCCACACCGCCACCGGCAAGCCGGCGGCAACCTCATGGGCGAGCGCCCTCTCGGGTACCGCGGCGATCACCATGACCCGCGACGCGCCGAGCTCCTTGACCTCCTCTGCAAGCTGCTCGGCCGCCTCCCCCGAGGCGAAACGAACTCGCTGCGCCAACGTGTCGTGGAAAAACCTCATCAGATCGCGCCCCCGATCGGCATCACGAGGATCTTGGCATCCTGTCGCAGGGAAGCGCGCTGGACGGCCTGAGCCGCGCCGGACGTGTGCTCGAGGACCACCTCGGCCGGGCTGGCGCCGTCCTCTCGCAGCCTGCCCACATCGTACGCCGCGTCGGCGCCGACCTGCTCAGCCAGTTTGCGGCGGGCCGGCTCGGTGTCGAACGCGATCAGCTTCGCTGCTCTGAGCCCGAGAGGCGCAGTCGGCGGCGATGATGCCGGCGACGCGGCGGATCGCGGGTGAGGTGTCTCCGGCGCGGGTCGCCAGGGCCAGGTCGACCGTCGCCGGCACGGCCAGTTCGACGTAGGAGACGCCCTCCAGGGCCAGGCTGCGGACCGGTTCGGGCACCAGCGCCACCCCGAGGCCGGCCGCCACGAAGACGACCAGGGTGACGGTTTGCCCGACCTCCATGATCGGCGAGGGCCGGAAGCCGGCCGCGGCGCAGGCGGCCAGCACGTGCTCGTGCATGGACGAGCGGTGCCCCGAGAAGTGCGTGACGAACGGGTCGGCGGCCAGGTCGGCCAGGTCGATGCGGGACCGGCCGGCCAGCGGGTGCTGGTCGGGCAGCACGGCGACGAGCCGCTCGGTGCGCAGGATCCGGACGTCGAGCTGCGGGCGTTCGACGCCGTCGGGGCGCAGCACGACCAGGTCGTACGTGCCGTCGAGGAGCCCGTCGAGCAGCGCTGGGCTGAGCAGTTCGCTGTGCAGATCGAGCCGGATGCCGGGAGCGGCGTCGCGGATCCGGCGGGCGGCCGACGGCAGCAGGTCGTAGCTGGCCGTGCCGATGAACCCGGCCGACACGTGTCCGGCCCGGCCCGAGGCGACCAGGTCCATGTCGGCCGTGGCACGGTCGGTCGCGAGCAGGACCGTACGGGCATGGTCGGCGAACCGGCGGCCGGCGTCGGTCAGTTCCACCCGGCGGGTGGTGCGGCGCACCAGCTCGACGCCGAACTCCTGCTCAAGCTTCTTGATCTGCTGCGACAGCGCCGGTTGGGCGATGTGCAGGCGCTCCGCGGCACGGCCGAAGTGCCGCTCCTCGGCCAGCACGGCGAAAGACCGCAGGTGCCGCAGTTCCATAAGCAGACATTATCAATCGTACGAAAATTGGTATTGGATTCAATCAGTTGTGCCGTCCTACGGTGGCCGGGTGAAGTCGGCTTACCTGTACGCGGCAGCCCGCACGCCCTTCGGCCGGTTCGGGGGCGCGCTGGCCGGGATCCGCCCCGACGACTTGTCCGCGACCGCGCTGCGCGGCGTGCTGAGCAAGGCGCCCGCGCTCGATCCGGCCTTCGTCGACGACGTGGTGTGGGGCTGCGCGAACCAGGCCGGCGAGGACAACCGCAACGTCGGCCGGATGGCGGTGTTGCTGGCCGGGTTGCCGGTCTCGGTGCCGGCCACCACCGTCAACCGGCTCTGCGGCTCGTCGCTGGACGCGGCCATCAGCGGCTCGCGGGCCATCGAGACCGGCGACGCCGAGGTCGTGGTGATCGGCGGTGTCGAATCGATGACCCGCGCGCCCTGGGTGCTGCCCAAACCGTCGCGGGCCTTCCCGGCCGGTGATGTGACAGCGGTGTCGACCACCCTGGGCTGGCGGTTGGTCAACCGGAACATGCCGAAAGAGTGGACCGTCCCGCTGGGCGACGCCAACGAGATGCTCGGCGAGAAGTTCGGCATCGGGCGAGACCGGCAGGACGAGTTCGCCGCGCGCTCCCACAACCGGGCCGACGCCGCCTGGGCCGGGGGCTTCTACGACGACCTGGTGGTACCGGTCCCCGGCGCCGACCTGTCCTGCGACGAGGGCATCCGGCCCGGATCGTCGGCGGCCGGACTGGCCGGGCTCAAGCCGGTGTTCCGGCCCGACGGCACGATCACCGCGGGCAACGCCTCGCCGCTCAACGACGGCGCGTCCGCCGTGCTGCTCGGCTCCGGGGCCGCGGCCGGCCGGATCGGCCAGGCCCCGATCGCACGCGTCGCCGGCCGTGGGGTGTCCGCGGTGGAACCGCCGATGTTCGGCTACGCCCCGGTCGAGGCAGCCGCGCGAGCCCTGGCCCGGGCCGGCATCACCTGGGCCGACGTCGGCGCGGTGGAACTCAACGAGGCCTTCGCGGTCCAGTCGATCGCCTGCGTCGACGCCTGGCTCAAAGAGGGGCTGGCCGACGCCGAACTGGTCAACGCCGAGGGCGGCGCCATCGCCATCGGCCACCCGCTCGGCGCCTCCGGCGGCCGGATCCTGGGCACCCTGGCCGCCCGCCTGCGCCGGTCCGGTGACCGCTACGGCGTGGCCGCGGTCTGCATCGGCGTCGGCCAAGCCCTGGCCGTAGTGCTGGAGAACGCGCAGTGACCGCCACGATCTGCGCCACCACAGCCGAGGCGGTGGCCGGGATCCGGGACGGCTCGACCGTGCTGATCGGCGGGTTCGGGATGGCCGGCATGCCGGTGCGGCTGATCGAAGCGCTGATCAACCAGGGTGCACGCGACCTGACCGTGGTGTCCAACAACGCCGGCAACGGCGATACCGGACTGGCGGCGCTGCTGGCCGAAGGCCGCGTCCGCAAGGTCGTCTGCTCATTCCCGCGGCAGAGCGACTCGTGGGTCTTCGACAGCCTCTACCGGGCCGGGAAGATCGAGCTCGAGGTGGTGCCGCAGGGCACCCTGGCCGAACGGATGCGCGCCGCCGGCGCCGGCATCGGCGCGTTCTACTGCCCCACCGGGGTCGGCACGCCGCTGACCGAGGGCAAGGAGACCCGCGACATCGACGGCCGGACGTACGTCCTGGAATATCCGATCAACGGCGACGTCGCGCTGATCGGCGCCCACCGCTCGGATCGGATGGGCAACCTCGTCTACCGCAAGACCGCCCGCAACTTCGGCCCGGTGATGGCCACCGCGGCGACCACGGTCATAGCGCAGGTCCACGAGATTGTCGCCACCGGCACCCTCGACCCCGAGTCGGTCGTGACCCCGAGCATCTACGTCGACAGGGTGGTGGCGGTATGAGCCTCGACAAACACCAGATCGCCGCGCTCATCGCCCGCGACATCCCGGACGGCGCCTACGTCAACCTCGGGATCGGCCAGCCCACACTGGTCGCCGACCACCTGCCGGACGACTCCGGCGTCGTGCTGCACACCGAGAACGGCATGCTCGCCATGGGGCCGGCCGCCACCGGCGACCAGATCGACCCCGACCTCATCAACGCGGGCAAGGTGCCGGTCACCGAGCTGCCCGGATCGTCGTACTTCCACCACGCCGACTCGTTCGCCATGATGCGCGGCGGGCATCTCGACGTCTGCGTACTCGGCGCGTTCCAGGTCTCGGCCGGCGGGGACCTGGCCAACTGGCACACCGGCGAACCGGGCGCGATCCCCGCCGTCGGCGGGGCGATGGACCTGGCCATCGGGGCCAAGAGCGTGTACGTGATGATGACGCTGTTCGCCCGGGACGGGAGCCCGAAACTGGTGCCCTCGTGCACGTACCCGCTGACCGGGATCGGCTGCGTCGACCGCGTCTACACCGACCTCGCCACCTTCCTCATCACTCCGGAGGGGATCGAGGTGCGCGAGACGCACGGAATGTCGATCGATCAGCTTCGCGACCGACTCGCAGTGCCGTTGCTGCTTCCGCGGGACCCATCACCATCGGCGGCAACGCCTGGCTCGGCGGCGAAGTCATCGTCTGTCCAGGCGTGACCGGATTCACCTTCGGTTCCTCGGCCGATGATGGCCCGTATGCGGTCCAGGACGTCGAGCTGGGCGGGGTTGTACAACCCGGTGATCGCTTGACCGATGATCGCCCAGTTACGCGGTCCGCTCAAGGTACCCGCCGTCCGCAGAAAGCGGAAGCGGAATTCTGTTTCCGGTTCCTGTAGGGTCGGCGGCACGAACCGAACCACCGCAGGAAAGTCGAGATCCCCGTGGACCCCCGGACCCGTCGTATCCCACTCAACGCGACCTACGCCGTCCTGGCGGCATCGGTCGTCGTCTTCACCCTGATGCAGTCGTTGCTCACCCCCGTCCTCGCGACGATGGTCACGGTCCTGCACACCAGCCAGGGCACCGTCACCTGGGTGCTGACCGCGTACCTGCTCTCGGCCTCGATCTTCACGCCGATCATGGGCCGGGTCGGCGACATCCTGGGAAAACGAGGTGTCCTTGTCCTCACCCTTGTCGCGCTGTCCGTGGGGTCGCTGCTGGCGGCGACTGCCACCACCCTCACGGTGATGATCATTGCCCGGGTCATCCAGGGTGTCGGCGGTGGCGCTCTTCCGCTGGCCTTCGGCATCATCCGGGACGAGTTCCCCCAGAAGAGAGTTGCCGGAGCCGTCGGGCTGATCGCCTCGCTGAGCGCGGTCGGCGGGGGTCTCGGCATCGTCCTGGCCGGCCCCGTCGTCGACCACCTGGGCTTCCGCTGGCTGTTCTGGCTGCCCATGATCGCGACGATCGCGACCGCCGCCGCGGCTCACTTCTGGGTGCCGCCGTCGCCGGCACGAAGCGGCGGAACGGTGAGCTGGCTGCCCGCGGTGCCGCTTTCGGCCTGGCTGGTGTGCCTGCTGCTGGCGATGAATCAGGCGACCGTCCGGGGCTGGGCCTCACCGGCTGTCATCGGCCTGCTGATCGGGGCGCTCGCGCTGGGCGCGGCATGGATCGCCGCCGAGCAACGTGCCGCGACTCCCCTGATCGACCTGCGGATGTTGCGCCTGAAGGCGGTATGGACCGGCAACCTGGTCGCTCTGCTCACCGGCGCCGCGATGTACGCGGTCTTCGCCTTCCTGCCGCAGTTCGTCCAGACTCCGTCCTCCGCCGGCTACGGATTCGGCGCAGGCATCGCCGAATCCGGTCTGCTGCTCCTACCGTCGTCGATCACCATGTTCGCGTCCGGCGCGCTCGCCGGCCGCCTTGCTTCGATCATCGGCGCCAAGCGCGTCGTCGTCCTCGGCTGTCTCATCGCCGCCGCCTCCATGGCACTGCTGGCCGTCGCTCACGGGCACACCTGGGAGATCTACCTGTCCTCAGCCCTCATCGGCGTCGGGCTCGGACTCGTCTTCGCGGCCATGTCCGGTCTCGTCGTCGCCGCCGTCCCGCCATCGCAAACGGGCGTCGCCAGCGGCATGAACGCCAACATCCGAACGATCGGCGGCTCGATCGGCGCGGCGCTGATGGCGAGCGTCGTGACCTCGCAGCTGATGCCGAGCGGCCTGCCCGAGAAGTCCGGTTATACACTCGGCTTCGCCGCGATGGCGGTCGTCCTGGTGCTGGCCGCCGTGGCCGCGCTCCTACCCGAAGCCCCCGCCACGCCCCGGATGGCTCCGGCCGCGCCGCCGGCTGAGCAGGGCGAACTGGCAACGCGTGCCGGCGGAGCAGGCGCGCCGGGAGAGGAGTTCTCGTGCGCCGAGACGCGGCCCGGAACCAGGAGCTGATCCTCAGGAGCGCCCATGAGGTGTTTTCCGAACTGGGCACCGATGTGGGCCTGGACGTTGTCGCCGGCCGTGCCGGCGTCGGCGTCGGCACCGTGTACCGCCATTTCCCGAACAAGGACCTCCTGCTCGACCACCTGGTGAACACGATGTACGAGGGCCTCATCGCCGCCGCGCAGGAGGCCCTCGCACGAGGAGACGGCACAGGTCTGGAGGACTTCCTCCGCCGGCTCAGCAGATCTCTGATCGAACACCTCGGCTATTCCGACCGATTCATCAGCGGCCGGGGCCCGGGCGTGGGCGAGCAGCTCGACAGCCTGTTCGACCAACTCCTGGCCCAGGCCAAGACCCATCGCATGATCAACGACAGCACCACGAAGGCCGACCTCCAGATGCTGATCTGGGGAGTACGCGGTGTCGTCGCCGTGAGCGGCCCCGTGGCCCCCGACGCCTGGGAACGTTTCCTCGACATCCACCTGGCGGGACTACGCGCAACTCCGTTTCCCAGCGCCAAACCGGGCCCGGACGCCCGACAGATCAGGGACATGCTGGACGCCCGCGACAAGAATTGAGGCGGATGCTGGTCTCGATGGACGGTTCGCTCGTCACTGCTCGGTGAGGGGCGCGCGTGGTCAGCCGTGGACCGTGGCTTTCGACATCTCGTCGATCCATGCGGTTCGGGGCCATCGGCGCTGGCGGTCGGCGCCCGTGCCGTCCCGCCGCAGCCGCCTGAGCCCGGCGGACACCACGTCCAGGTCGCCGTGTTCGCGCAGTGCCGGGGTAACCCGTTCGACCAGTTCGCCGACCAGGTCCCAGGCCGGCCGAGCCCGCCCGCTGACCGGGTCGAGGAGCGTGCCGCCCAGCCCGTCGTGGGCGGCGTTCCAGTGCGCGGCGTGCAGCACCACGTCCGGGATCTGCGGGGCCGGACGCCCTGACGACGCCTCGGCCAGCGCGGTGCCGACCAAGCCGCGGGCCAGCGCCGCCACCAGCACGGTGTCGTCCGCGGTGAGGCACACGTCGGCCACCCGGATCTCCACGGTCGGGAACGACGCGGACGGACGGGAGTACCAGAACACCATGCTCTCGTCCATCATCTCGCCCGAGGCGATCAGCATGCGGACCGTACGGTCGTAGTCGCCGGCCGATTCCAGGTGCGGCCACGGCCCCAGGCTGGGCCACCGTTCGAGCTGGACGGAACGCCAGCCGGCGTAGCCGGTGTCGGCCCCGCAGTACAGCGGCGAGTTGACCGCCAGCGCCTGCAGCACCGGCAGCCAGCCGCGCAGCCGCGTGCACACCTCGACGGCCGACGCGACGTCCGGGACGCCGACGTGCACGTGGCAGCCGCAGACCGCGGGGTCCCGCGCGATCGGCCCGTAGTGGTCGGCTATTGCCTGGAAGCGCGGGTCGTCGGCCGGTTCGCGGTGGTGGTCGGCGACGGGAGTGGCACCGACGGCGGCCAGTGTGGCGCCGGTCGCGACGGCCAGTTCGGCGGTCGCCCGCCGTGCGGTGAGCAGTTGCCCGCGCAGGTCGTCGAGGCCGGTGCAGACCTCCGTCACCATCTCGACCATGCACGACCGGAACTCGCGGCGGTAGCGCCGGCGCAGGTCGCCGGGCAGTCCGGCGACCACCTTCCCGGCCAGCGGCGCGTTCTCGCCGGTGTGCGGGTCGAGCAGCAGGAACTCCTCCTCGACGCCGACGGTGAGGGTCATCGGGGCCGGGTGGCGGTCAGCAGCACGACGGCGATGCGCTCGGCCCGGGCGTACGCGGGTCCGTCCAGTTCCTCGTCGTAGACGTCCGGGTCGACCTCGCGGTAGGCCCAGGTGAGCCCGGTTCCTTCGAGCCGCCGGGCCGCCGCCTCGCGCAGCGGGTCGTGGCCGTCGATGATGCCGCAGCCGCTGAACAGCACCAGCGAGCCGCCGGGGGCCAGCCGTTGCGCGGCCACGTCGATGATCGTCAGGGACAGTTCGTTGCCGTGTTCGCCGCCGCCGTCGCGGTAGGTCCGGCCGGCCGGGTCGATCATGAACGGCGGGTTCGAGATGATCAGGTCGAACGGGCCGTCGACGTCGTCTAGCAGGTTGCTGCGGAGGGGCTTGACGCCGTCGGCGCCGGCCAGGGCCGCGTTGATCCGGGCGTAGCGCAGCGCGGTGTCGTTGATGTCGACGGCGAACACTTCCGCCCCGGGGGCCCGTTTCGCCACGCTGATCGCGCCCGCTCCACTGCCTGTGCCGACGTCTGCGACCCGGGCCGGCGGGTGATCGAGGCCGGTGACGTGGGCCGCGGCGGCGTCGGCCATCCGGTACGTGTCGGGGCCGAAGAACACCGAGTCGGGCGCGTCGGTCGGGTACGCCGAGTGGACGTAGAGCTCGTCGTCGTACGAGGAAAAACGGACCCGGCTGCGCAGCAGGTCGCCGCTCGGCTCGACGGCGTCGGCCGCGCGCAGCAGGTCGAGGATCGGCACGGGCAGCACGCCGGGGGTGAAGGGCCGGCTCCAGCCGAACACGTCCCGTACGGTCCGGGCCGTCTCGTTGCCGGGACGCCCGTTGACGTGGGCGTGGGTGGCGGGTGTGACGGTGGTGAAGTGGTAGCCGGAGTCCTTGAGCTCGCGGCCGAGTTGCAGCAGCGCCTCGTCGGCGGCCTGGCTGTCCCCGCCGACGGGAGCGGAAACGGTGTCGGTCGTCGTCATGGTCGTGTTGTTCCCCGGAGCGCCCGGGTTACTCGGACGAGATCGTCATCCGAGCAACCCGCAAAAGCCCGCTCAGTCAGGTGTCGGGGGTTGTGGGTGGTGCGCGGGCCGGTCGCGGATCCACCCTCGTGCGCGCCCAGGCCCGCCGCCTGTGACCATGGGGTGGTGGATGCCACCGAGGCCATGACGGCGTTGCGTGTCACGCCCCGGGACAGTTCGGGACGGCTGGAGTCGCGTTCGGGCGCGGGCGTGCACCCGGTCACCACGGCCGGCGGCGCACCGGCCTTCCTCAAGGTCGGCGCCGACGAGCGGGAGCTGCGGTTCTACCGCGAGATGCGGGTGCCGGTGCGCACTCCCGAGCTGCTGGATTTCCTCGTACGGGGTCAGGAAGTGGCCCTGCTGCTGTCCGCGAGCGGCGCCACCGTCGACATCGCACAGTGGACGGATGTCATGTGGGCCGGGCTCTTCGCCGACCTGGCCGCCCTGCACGCGACGCCTCCGCCGCGGTGGGACGCCCCCGATCCGCTGCTGGAGGCCATGGCCCGGCCGGACCTCGGCCTGATCCGCGGTTTCTGGGGCGACGACGTGCGGCCCGACCCGGATCACCTGCGGTCGGCCATGTCCGGGGCGGGGCGGGCGTTCGTCCACGGCGACTGCCACACCGAGAACATCACCGTGACCGGCGGCTACCTGCACTTCTGTGACTGGCAGTCGGCCGGGGCGGGACGGCCGTCGGCGGATCTGGCGCTGCTCAGCGTGCGGGCCACCCCGGCGGGCGTACGGGTTCCGCTCGAACGCTTCCCCGCCGGCGAGCCCCTGCGGCAAGCCGTCGAGGCCGAGGAGCTCGCGATTCTGATCTTCCTGTGGCCCCTGTACGCCGGTTACAACTCCGACGAGGGCAACGAGCGCGTCCGCCGGCGGGGCCGGTCACTGGCTCGCAGCTTGCGAGGGTGAGCCCGGGTGGTAGGTCAGATCCATGGTGTCGGTGCGCCCCGGCCAGGTGAGCGTGAGATGCCAGCAACCCGGCCGCGGCAGGTCGACGATCGACGGGCCGGGACCGCCGGCGACCTCGGCCTGGGCGGTCACCGCGGCGCCGGCCAACTCCGCCGTGATCGTCAGGTCGCCCCGCTCGAACGGCGCCCGCGCCACCCACAGGATCTTGTTGTTGCGGTCGGGGGCGGGCGGGCTGCTGAGTGGATGACCGAACAGGACGGCCAGCAGCTCACCCCGGTCGCTGAGCACGTGTCTGGTGCCGCTGCCGTCCCAGCTGAAACCGGCGCGGGCCCACTCGGGCAACGCTTCGGTGCTGATCGTCTCGCCGCACGCCGCGTCGGTCGTGCGCGGCGGGTCGGCGGTGCGCGGCGAATCGGAGCTGCAACCGGCCAGCAGCAGAACGGCAGCGGCGACGGCGAGTGTCCTCATACCTGTAAGGACACCACCGTCGCCGCCCGGGTTCCTCAGTCCGCCCAGTCGATCTGCGGCGAGCGGTAGAAGTCGACGCCCCGGGCCGCCCAGCGCGGGCCGTAGGCGCCCAGCCTCGTGCGGAACGACTCCCAGTCCCCCGCCGGCGACCAGCCCAGCTCGGCGTGGCCGGCCAGCCGGGGGAACGCCATGAACTCGATGTCGTCGAGGTCGCGCAGGGTCTCGGACCAGAGCGGCGCCTCGATCCCCAGCACAGCGCTTTCGGGCACGCCGGTCAGATGCGTGCCCGGGTTCCAGTCGTACGCCTTGCGCACCTCGATGAAGCCCGCCCAGCTCAACCCGAGGCGGGTCGACGGGTCGTACTTCTGATCGATGTACGCGAGGTTCGCCGGCGACATGATCACCTTGGTGCCGTTGGCCACGGCCGCCGCCAGGGCCGGGTTCTGTGTGGTCAGACCCCAGTACTGCGCCACCGCGGTGCTCGCCTCGGGGGCAACCGCGATCTCGTTCCACCCGTACGCGGTCTTGCCGTACTTGCGGACCAGCGGCAGCACCCTTTTCTGGAACGTCAGGTAGTCGGCGTCGGTGGTGGCGTGAGCCTCGTCGCCGCCGATGTGCAGGTACTTGCCGGGGGTCATCGCGGCCAGCTCGCGGATCACGTCCTCGACGAAGCGGTACGTCGTCTCGCTGCCGATGCACAGCGAGCTGTACCCGACCGCGGTGTCCGTACGCGGCGGCGGCGCGATCCCGTCGCAGGTCAGCTCCGGGTAGGCCACCTGCGCCGCGTTCACGTGCCCCGGCATGTCGATCTCGGGCACGATCGTCACGTACCGGCTCGCGGCGTAGCGCACCAGGTCGCGGTAGTCGGCCTTGGTGAGGTAGCCGCCGCCCACGCCGTCGACCCCGGTGCCGGCCGCGCCGCCGACGGTGGTGAGCCGCGGCCACGAGTCGATCTGGATGCGCCAGCCCTGGTCGTCCGACAGGTGCAGATGCAAGTGGTTGATCTTGAACTTGCTGATCTCGTCGATGTGGCGCTTGATCTCGTCCGGCGTGTGGAAGTGCCGCGCGACGTCGAGCATCGTCCCGCGATAGCCGAACCGTGGGTGGTCAACGATTTCCCCACCCGCGATCGTCCGCGCCCCGCGCAACGGCACGAGCTGCTGCAACGTCTGAGCCCCGGCGAACAGTCCCGCCGCTGTGCCCGCACGCAGCGTGACACCGTTCCTCTTCACGGTCAGCCGATAGCCCTCCGGCCCGCCGCTCACCCGCCCCAGTTCCAGAGCGATTTTCCCCGTACGGGCGGAGGCGTGCCGCACCACCCGGAGGCGCAGCGCCTCCCCCAGCTGCTCGGCCACGGCGCGTGCCCCCGGCGGCGCCTCGATGACGGTGCCCGCGGTGAGCTTGAAGCCCGGCCCGCCCGGACGCACCTCGACCGGGGCCGGAATGACACTGCCCAGCGCGACCGCGGGCGCGGGCGGCGCGGCGTGAGCCGGCGCGGCGGCGGTCAACGGCAGAGCACAGGCAAGAAGCACAGCCAGACGTCTACGCATCCCCCGACGTTACATAGCCACCCTTCGATCCGTGAAGACTCCTGCCAATAAGAGGTCGGCGGCTGCCAACAAGAGGGGCAGCGGCGAAACTACAGCCGGCCGAAACAGACCCGGCTCACCCCGGTGGGCCGGCCGGTCCACGGACGGGAACAGTTCGCCGCGCCGCCGGTTCAAGGACGGGGACAAAGTTCGCCGCGCCAGCCGGTCCAACGACGGGGAGAATTCGCCGCGCCGGCCGGGCCGGTGGAGCACCGAGCCGGCCGCATCGGGCCGGACCTGACGGTGGCGGCCGAGCACGCCGCCGGGGCTGCGGTTACGCTGGGTCAACAGCAAGCTGAGGACGGGGCTGCAGATGATCAATGTGCAAGAATTCGCGCGGCGGCTCAGCACCCTCGGTGCCGACGCGTACACCAGCGACGACGTCGTGGACCTGGCCACCGCCGCCGACGTCCGCATCAGCGCCGACCTGGAGATCGACGCCGCTCTCGCGCAGCGCCTGCTCGACCAGGTCAAGCCCGCGCCGCCGGTGACCGGCGCACAGATCACCGCGTCGACGTGGCCGCCGCCCACGTCGTCCCGCCCCGCCGCGCCCACGCTGTCGTTCTCCAGCCCCGGCGCCGTCGACGCACCGGCCGACCAACCGGCCCGTTCCCGCGGCCCCCGGCCCCCGCGCGGCGGCCGCCGCCCCGGCCCCCGCCGATCCGGCCGGTAAGCCGCACGCCACCGCCGATCCGGCCGGCAAGCCACACGCCACCGCCGATCCGCCCGGCAAGCCACACGCCACCGCCGATCCGCCCGGTAGGCCGCTCATCCCGGCCGGACGGACCCCATCGAGTGCCGTTCATACGCTGCGTATACATGCTCATGGACACACCGCAACGGCGCTGGTACTAGTTGAGGGTGCTGAGGGTCATCGAGTGGGTTGTGCTGGGAATCGGTAGCACGTCCGCCATCGTCTACGGCGTCCGTCGTCACCGGCCCGCCCGCACGGGGCCCTGGCTGCTGCTGGCCGGCGCCATCGTGACCAGCGCCGCCGGCGACGTGCTGACCGCGCTGAACCGGCCCGACCTGGCCGACCTCTGCTTCTATGCGATGTTCGCGCTGGTCGCGTGCAGTCTGCTGCAGCTGACCCGCGTCGGTTCGATGCTGGTCGACCGGGCCCGGCTGATCGACCTGCTGGCGTTCGCGTGCTCGACGCTGCTGGTGGTCTGGGTGTTCGTCATCGGTGACGCCCGCCGGATCGGTGACATCTCCGGGGCGTACGTGATCGGCGCCCTGCTGCTCCTCGCGGTTGTCACCCGGGTGCTGGTCGCCGCGGGCCGCAACGTCTCGGCCGCCCTGCTCGTCGCCGGCGCGGTCGGTGTCCTGGCCGGCAACATCGTGGAGCCGCTGTGGCCGGGCCGGCTGAGCGAGATCGGGTACGTGGTGCTCTACCTGGCCTGGGGCGCCGCCGCGCTGCACCCGTCGATGGTCCGGCTCACCGAGCCCGCGGCGCCGCGGCCGAGCCCGTGGCGGGGGCGATGGGCGGCCCTGCTCGGCGTCGCCGTGGTCACCCCGCCGGTCGTTCTGCTGATCGAGGCGGTCTCGGGCCGGGTCGGAGACGGCGTGGTGATCGCCGTGGCGGGCGCGATCACGCTGCTGCTGACCATCACCCGGCTGACCGACTCGGTGACCCTGAACGGTCAGGCCCTGGCGCGTGAACGCGGTCTGCGGCAGGCGAGCGCCGCGCTGGTCGCCGCCGCCGACACGTCGGCCGTGAACGAGGCCGTCCGGGCCGCGGTCACCCAGCTCATGCCGCCCGGGACCGTACGCCGTACGGTGTTCGCCGCCGACGACCACGAACTCGCCCTCGAAACCGCGCCCGGCCGCGCGACCGCCCCCGACCACGAACTCACCCGCGACACCAGCGCCGGCCGCGAGAGCGCGCTTGAGACCCCGCCGGACCGCGAGTTCGCGCTCGGAGCCGCGCCCGGCCCCGAGGACGGGTCACCGCGGCGCAGCTGGTGGATCGAGGACGCGGACCCCGGCCACGCCACGCTGATCTGCCCACTGTGGCTGGAACCGCTCTCCGTCGCCCGGCCCGGCGGCGGCGCCCTGATCCTTGAGGGCCGGCGCGACACCCTCACCGCCACCCGCGACACCCTCGAGGTGCTGGCCGGGCAGGCCGCGCTGGCGCTGGAACGCGTCTCGCTGATGGAGGCGGTCGGCCGCCGCGACAGCGACCTCTACCTGCGTGCGGTGATCCGCAACAGCGCCGACATCATGGTGGTGATCGACGAGGACAGGCGGATCCGGTACGCGAGTCCGTCGCTGCGCGAACTGCTCGGCGCCGACGACCTGCCGCCACTGGCCACACTGGACGAGCTGGTGCATCCGGACGACCGCGACCAGCTGTGCCGCGCCTTCCGCGGCTCCGGCGACGGAGTGGTGTTCTGCTCGCTGCTGCGGGCCGACGGCACCCCGGTGCCGGTCGAGGCCACGTACCGCGACCTGCGCGCGGACCGCCTGGTCCAGGGTTTCGTGGTGACCATGCGGCGCTTCACCCGGGGTCCCGAGCCGGACGACCAGCAGCCCCAGCGCGACAACCTGGGCGAGCTGCCGTCCTGGGTGAACCGCCGCAGCGCCCGCGACAAGTTCCGCTACTGATCGGCGCGGGCGGGCCCCGTGGGGTGCACGGGGCCCGCGCTCACGTCACGCCTTCGGCGGGGTCACCTTGAGGGTCATCAGCGGGACCAGGCCCGTGATCTGGGTCTTGACCTCGATCTTGACGCCCGCGCCGGCCACCTTCACCGAGTTCTGCGGGTTGGCCGCGTTCCAGTAGCGCAGCGGGTCCGAGTCGTCGAAAACCGGGATGGCCGGCTGGCGGGGCACCGACACGGGAACGCCGTTGCGGTGGAACGTCACCGGGTCGGTCTTCTGCAGGCCGAACGTGGCGTCGAAGGGCTGACGCCGGTTGCCGAGCAGGACGCCGTCGGGGAAGACGATCGGGGACGGCCGTGCGTCGACCGGCAGGGCCAGACCCGTACCGGGGTGGCGGCTGGTGTTGTTGTTGCCCACGGCCGGGTTGACGTACCAGACCACCAGGCCGTCCTGGTAGGGGAAACGCTCGGCCCAGTCGGGGCGGGTGTCCTGCCAGCCCCAGTTGTACGGGCCGACCTTGAGGACCTCGTCGTAGCCGTTGTACGTCCTGTACTCGGCGGCGTAGTACGAGCCGTCGGCCAGCGGCACCACCACGGCCTGGGGCAGCACGCCCTCGCCGTACGCGGCCGAGCCGAGGGTGACGTACTTGGACTTGCCCGGCTCGACCGTCACGAAATCGGACCAGCCGAGGAAGATCTTCTCCCAGGCGCCCATGTAACCGGGGGTGGAGCCGATCGTCGGGGCGCCGCGGCCCAGCCACGAACCGGCCGACATCAGGGTCCAGAAACCGGTGCCGTTGTCGCCGCCCGCGGTGTCGTACAGGTCGGGCAGGCCCAGGTCGTGGGCGTACTCGTGGGCGAAGACGCCGAGGCCGCCGTTCTCCGGCTCCGTCGTGTAGTCGCCGATCCAGATGCCGGTGTCGCCGATCTGCGCGCCGCCGGCCTTGTTGCCCTCCGGGCCCGCGCTGCCGGCCAGGTCGGGGAACGCGAACCAGCGGTGCGACCAGATCGCGTCCTCACCCTGCGCGCCGCCGCCGGCCTCCTCGCCCTCACCGGCGTGGATGGCCTGGAAGTGGTCGACGTACCCGTCGGGCTCGTTGAAGTCGCCGTCGCCGTCGAAGTCGTCGCGGTCCCACACGTCGAACGTCTTCAGGTACGCCTTGATCTGCGCGGACGTCTTGCCGGCGGCGACCTGCGACTCGTACCAGGCGGTGGCGCTGTCCTTGACGAAGTTCCAGTAGCCGTCGCTCTCGGCGATCTCGTTGCTGCCGTAGCGGGCCTCGTTGTAGGGCAGCTCGACCCACTCGGAGACGTCACCGCTGACCGTGTAGCGCCCGCCCGACTGCTTCGAGTAGAAGGTCGTCATCGACTCCTGCTTCTTGTCGAACAGGAGTTTCTTGAAGTGCGCGGGGCTGAAGTCGCTCGCCCAGATCGTCGTGTTGTCGTTGGCCCGGTCGGGGCGCGGGATCTGGTTGTGCAGCGGTCCCGGAGTGCCCCCCGCCGCCGGGTAGGTGGCGTCGCCGAACTCGACGAGGAACGTGAGGACCGGGTCGGTCTTGGTCTGCTTCTTGCGGTACTCGACGAAGCGGTTCTTGCCGAGCTTGATGACTTCCGATCCCGTACGGTTCTCGGCCTTGAGCTCGCCCGCGATGAGCTTCTCCAGGGCCTCCGTACGCTCGGCCTCGCGCTGTTCGCCCAGCGGGTGGGGCAGGTTGTCCTCGCCCAGTGAGGTCTCGATGGCACCCGGCGAACCCGCGTTCGGTGATTCGAAAGCGGACGCCGGAGCGGCCGTGAAGCCGGCGGTCACCGCGATCGCGGAGACGGCCGCCAGCACGACGTGACGTTGTTTCAAGGAGCACTCCTCAAACCTTCAGAGGTAAGCCGGACGACGAGCACGCTGTCGGAACTCCGTTTCCGGCCCGGGTCGTGTTCATGAAATCTCATGCATTCGAATATGTCGATAACCAAGGTCAGGCCCCGGCCGTGGCGGGCGGGGCGGGCGCGGGGCGGGGCAGGCAGGCCGAGGCGAGGCAAGCGACGGCGGGGGCGCGTCCGGCCGTCCGTCCGTCAGGAAGGGGTGTGAGCTTCGAGGAGGCCGCGCGTGAGTTCCAACGGGTGATCAACGCGCTCATGCAGGGACACCCCGGCGTCGGGGCGGAGGACCTGACGCGGGCGGTCGACGCGCTGGCCGGCCATCTGGGCGCGGACGAGATCGCGGTGGTGCGGCTCTGGGCCGACCTGCTGACCGCCTACGAGCATCGCGATGTGGCGGCGTTGACGGCCCTGCCCGCGCGGCTGGCCGAGCTGCGAGCCCGGCTGCCCGCGGACTTCCCGCTGCGGGAGATTCTCGACCCGCTGGCTCGGACGGCCGGTTTCCTGGCGCAGCACGTGACCCGGCCCCGCGGGGCCGCGTTCACCGTTCTCCCGCCGGCCGACGGCCGCGTGCCGGACGCGATTCACCAGGCAATGCAACTGCTCGCCGCCGGCGGGCCGGTCCCGGCGAAGACGATCAACAAGCTGCGCCGGGACGCCGTACGGCTGGACATGACGCCGCTGGAACGCGCGTTGCTGTTCGCCCAGATCGGGATGATCAGCGCCGGCAACGGCCATCCCGTGCTCCTGACCGTCGCCATCCGCGACTTCCGGAAAGCCGTCGAACACGCCGCGGCGGGCGACCCGCAGCGTCCGCAATACCTGACCATGCTGGCCGATGCCCTGCTCAACCGGGCCCAGGCGACCAGCGAAGCGGCGCCCGGACCGGCGCGGATGGTCATCCGGATGTCCCTGCGCCCGATGACCGGCGCGCTGCGGGACGCGGCCGAGGGCGTCGCCCTGCTGGAACAGGCCCGCGAGCTCGCCGGCTGGACCGGGCAACCACATTGGGCACTCGTCTGTTTGCGGCTCGGCCTGGGTTATCGCCTGGTCGGGCGCCACGCCGACGCCCTCACGGCCGGGATCGACGGGCTGCGCGGGCACATGTGGCAGGTGCTCATGCAGGCCCACACCGCAGCCGCGGCGGCCGCTGTGAAGTGGGCGGCCCTCGACGCGCTCGAGGTCGCCGGCTGGCACGCCGCCGACGGGCACGCCGACGGCGCCGCCGCCGCGCTGGAGATGGGCCGGGCGCTGATTCTGCACGCGGCGACCGAGACCCGGGACGTGCCGCGGCAGCTGGCCGAGGCAGGGTTCGGCGACCTCGCCCAGCAGTGGGCCGCGCTGCCCGACGGGCTCGAGGCCAAACCGGCCGAGCTGCGCAAGGCGGTCTTCCGGCGGCTGGTCGAACCGCGCCGCCTGCTCGACCCGCCGACCGGCGAGGAGGTGCGGGCTGCGCTGACCGCCGTGGACGCCGACGCGCTGGTCTACCTGGTTCCGGCCGACGAGCAGGTGGGGCACGCGGTCGTCGTTCCCGCGCACGGTCCGGCCATGATCGTCGAGCTGCCGGAGCTGACCGACCCGCCGCTGCACGCGATCACCACCCCCGGCGTACGGGATCTGGGTGTCCCCGGGATCTGGGTGTCCCCGAGATGCACGGCGACGGCGACTGGGCGTGGCGGGCCGCGATGGGGCCGCTGCTCGACGGGCCGTTCGCCGGGCGCGAGCCGCGGATGGTCCTCATACCGATGGGCAAGCTCGGCTCGGTGGCCTGGCACGCCGCGCGCTCCGGCGGGACGTACGCGATCGAGCGCGCCACCATCTCGTACGCGCCCTCGGCCCGCATGCTGTGCCGGGCCGCCGCCACCCAAGCCAGGATCGACGGCCCGGTGCTGATCGTCGGCGACCCGGACACCGGCGGCGCCGCCCCCGATCTGCCCGCCGCCCGCGAGGAGGCACGGATCGTGTACCGGCGGTTCTTCCCGCAGGCCCGCTACCTGGGCCGAGCCGGTGGCGCACCCGCCGGACCAGCCTCGGGGCCGCCGGGTGGCGCCGGCAGCGCCGCCGAGGTCGAGGCGTGGCTGGCCGACGACAGCGAGACCGGCGGCGTGCTGCACCTGGCCTGCCACGGCGAGGTGCGCGACGACCAGGCCTCGCTGCTGCTGCACGGCGGCGAGCGGCTCAGCGCCGACCGGCTGGCCGGGGCGACCCGCAACGGCCGGCGTCCTGGTCTGGTCGTGCTGGCCGCCTGCCGCAGCGCGGTCTCGGGGCGGGGCTGGGACGAGGCGTTCAGCCTCGCCGCCACGTTCCTGTCGGCCGGGGCGGGCTCGGTGGTGGCAGCCCAGTGGAGTCTGCCCGACCGGGCCACCTCCGACGTGATGGTGCTCTTCCACGAGCACATCGCGGCCGGCCGGCCTCCCGCCGACGCGCTGCGCAGAGCCCAGCTGGCCCTGCTCGACCGTCCGGTCACCGACTGGGCCGGCCTGATCCACTTCGGCCGGTAGGGCGCGTGGCCGCACCATCGCCCGGCCCAGCTTGATCAAGCCCGGTGAGCACGCTGAGCGGCTTGTGGGAACTGTTCGGCGATCGGGCCGCCGGTCCGCTGCGCGGGGTCGCCGGGACAGACTCATGGTGCTGGTCACGGCGCGAGCGGACGCACAGCCTCCAAAGCGGGCCGGTCCCAGTCGGCCAGGTCGGCGGCGGCCAGGTAGGTCGAGCGCAGGAACGTCAGCAGCGTCTCGTCGGGGTCGTCGGCGGCGGCCACGGTCTCGTACGGCAGCAGGCACTCGCGCAGGTCCGGGTCGTAGAAGGCCGCGTTGCGCTCGGCATACCCGCCCGGCTCCGGATACGCGTACGCGTAGAAAGCGCCCTCCGCCCCGCCGCCCGGCCAGAAACCGAAGCTGGCCAGCTCGTGGGAGTAGCCCTCCTGCATCACCGACGGCGGGCAGTTGGGGGCGCCGCCCGGGTGCGGTGGGGCGTGCCGGCCCGAGAACCGCGTGTACGCCAGGTCCATCGCGCCCCAGAAGAAGTGGACCGGGCTGGCCTTGCCGGCGAACTCGGACCGGAACTTCTCGAGGACGCGCTGGGCCTGCAGCAGTTGCCGCCAGAACAGCTGCGCGGAGGCTCCGTCGTACGAGCAATGGGTCTTGTCCTCGGCGAACGGGATCGCCGGCTCGACCTCGTTGGGCACGGCGTGGATGCGTGGTGTCAGGCCCAGCGAGGCCAGCGCGTCCATCGTCTCGGCGTAGAAGGCGGCGACGCTCTTGGGTTCCAGCACGACCTCGGCCGAGCCGCCGTCACCGGTGCGCAGCCGCAGCCGATGGGCGAGGAAGTCGAACGCCATGTCGAAGACCCCATCGCCGTACGGGATCACCGACGTGCTCAACCCGCTCGCGTCGGGATAAAGCGTGACATGCCACCAGTGGTTGACCGGCGGCGCGTAGGCCATCCGCACCTTGCCCACGATCTGGGTCCACATGTGCAGGGTGTCGCGGGTGTCGGTCCAGTCGGCCACGCGCAGCCGCGGCCAGGTCGCTGTGCTCACCGCTCCAGGGTGCCAGCTGTTGCGGCCGGGTGGTTGCGCTCGAGGGCGGCGCCTTCCACGTCGACGTTCGGGAGCAGGTTGTCGAGCCGGCGCGGGATCCACCACGCGGACCGGCCGAGCAGGTGCATGACGGCCGGGATGAGCAGCATGCGTACGAGGAAGGCGTCGGTGAGCACGCCGAAGGCCAGGCCGAAACCGAGCGACCGGATGATCGCCGTGTTGGCGAAGATGAAGCCGCCGAACACCGCGATCATGATGATGGCGGCGGCGGTGACCACCGTACGGCCGGCGTGCACACCCTGACGCACGGCCAACCTCGCCGGGGCGCCGTGGGCGTACGCCTCGCGCATGCCCGACACCAGGAACAGCTGGTAGTCCATGGCCAGCCCGAACAGGATGCCGATCAGGATGGTGGGCAGGAAGCTGAGCACCGGGTTGGGGTCGTGCACCCCGAAGACCGCGCCCAGCCAGCCCCACTGGAAGATCGCGGTGATCCCGCCGAACGTGGCGAACAGCGACAGGATGAACCCGAGCGTGGCGGTCAGCGGCACCAGGATCGACCGGAACACGAAGATCAGAATGATCAGCGACAGGCCCAGCACCAGCCCGAGGTAGCCCGGCAGGGCCTCGGCGAGCTGCTCGGAGATGTCGATGTTGCCGCTGGCGCTGCCGGCCACGCCCAGCCGCACGTCGGTGGGCAGCGGCGACAGGTCACGCAGGTCACGCACGACCTGTTCGGTGGAGGAGCTGGACGGGCCGTCGGCCGGGATCACCTGGAACCCGAGCAGCGTCTTGTCCTCGGACTGCCCGATCGGCGCGACCGCGGTGACCCCGTCCACGGCGAGCAGCCGCTCGGCTACGCGCACCTGCTCCGCGACCAGGCGGGCCTGCTCGGTGATCGGCTGCGGCAGGTCGGCCACCACGAGCAGCGGCCCGTTGACGCCGGCCCCGAACTTCTCCTCGATCTTTTTGTACGCCTGGTACTGCGTCGAGCTCGCCGCCTCGGAGCTGCCGTCGGGCAGGCCCAGCCGCATCGACAGGGCCGGCACGGCGATAGTGAGCAGCACCGCCAGGCCGCCGAGGACGGTCAGCACCGCGCGGCCGGTGCTCATCGGCTCGCTCGGCGCCCGGCCGTGGTGGGTCCGGCCGATGCGCGCGCGGGCCTTGCGGCTGAGGATCCGGGCGCCCAGCAGCGACAGCAGCGCCGGGGTGAGGCTGACGGCCAGCAGCACCGACACGGCGACGCAGATCGCGCCGACGGTGCCCATCAGGCCGAGGAAGCCGATGCCGGTGACGTTCAGCGCGAGCAGGGCGACCAGCACGGTCGAGCCGGCGAAGACGACCGCGTTGCCGGAGGTGCCGTTGGCCAGCCCGATCGACTCGTGCAACTCCACGCCGTCGAGCAGCTGCCGCCGGTGCCGGTTGAGGATGAACAGGCAGTAGTCGATGCCGACGGCCAGCCCGAGCATGATCCCGAGCACCGGGGTGATCGACAGCATCTCGACCACGCCGCTCAACGCCAGCGCGGCGGTGACGCCGATACCCACGCCGGCCAGCGCCGTCACGATCGGCAGGGCCGCCGCGACCACCGCCCCCAGCATGATCATCAGGGTGATGGCGGCGATGACCACGCCGGCGACCTCGCCGACGCCCAGCACCTCGGGCACGCCCTGGGTGATGTCGCTGGAGAAGTCGGCTTCCACCCCGTCCGGCACGCCCGCGCTGACGTGCTCGACCACGCTCTCCTTGGTCTCGGGGGTGACGTCGAGCCGAGCCTCGGTGAAGACGACCTGCGCGACCGCGGCGGCGCCGTCCGGCGACACCGTACGGACCTGGGCCGACATGTCGATGAGCCGTTGCGACTGGTCAAGGGTGGTGCTCTGCGCCTGGAGCTGCTCCTCGGCCACCGCGCGCTGGGCGGCGGGCAGCTGGGCGACCTGGGCCCGTCCCTCCTCCAACTGCCGGCGGCCGTCGGTGATCCGCGCGGTCTGCTCGGCCAGCTGCCCCTCGGTGGCGAACGGGTCAACCGTGGTGGCGATCCCGTCCAGCTCGCGGGCGCTGCGCAGGACGGCGGTGATCCCCGTACGCTGCGCCTCGGTGAACGCCGAGGAGTCGGTGGTGGAGAACACGATCGCGCCGTTGCCGCCGCTCGCGCTCGGGAACCGGTCGGCCAGCTTGCCCGAGACCTCCTCGGTGGCGGTGCCCGGGATGGTCACCTGCGACGACAACACGCCGCCGAACGCGAGGTAGCCACTGACGGTCACGGCAAGGACGACTGTCCAGGCAGCCAGGACGGTCCAGGCGCGGCGGGCACAGAGGCGGCCCAGGCGGTACAGCAGCTCAGCCATTGATCCGGTTTTCTCGAAGGGGGATGTCAGTAACCGGTACGGATGTCGTCGATCAAACGATCGAGCAGGTCGTGCCAGTGCTTGCGGGCCCGGTCGCCGGTGACCGCGCCGGTGCCGGCTATCCAGTGGTGCGCGATCACCTCGGTGCCGTGCATGAGCGAGCTCACCAGCAGTTCGGCCTCCAGCGGATCCCGGTCGGGGTGGCGCTCGGCCAGCTCGCGGGCGAGGTCGGCCGTCGTACGGGAGAAAGTGGCCTGGAAGATCTGCCGCGGCCGCGGGTCGCCGGCGCTGAACCCGCCGAGGGCCCGCCACAGGAACGCGATCGTGCTGGGCACGTCGGCCGCCCGCAGGGCCGCGGCCACCGTCGCGAACATCTCGGCCCGGGTGCCCGCCCCGACGGCACTCGCGCTGACCTGCGTACGGAAGGCCTCGATGACCGTCCCGAGCACCTCCGTGCAGGCGGTCGTCACCACGTCGTCGATCGAGGCGAAATGGTTGAAGATGGTCCGTCGCGACACGTCGGCCCGCGTGGCCAGTTCCTCCACGCTGAACCGTGCCGTGCCACCCTCGTCGATGAGGGCCTTGGCGGCGTCGAGGATGGCCCGGCGGTGGCGGGCCTTCAGAGCCGCCCGCCGATCCGGCACCTCCGCGTTGACGACCACGAATGCGTACACTAAATGCAGCGTTGCACCGCGTGCAAACTGATCGGGCCCGCCCCGGCCGGCCGCCTTATTCGCCGGAACGGATGAGCGCCCACACGACCTTGCCGCCGGGCAGCGGGGTGGCGCCCCAATGGGTGGCCACCGCGGCCACGATGCGCAGACCACGCCCCGACCCCGGTCGCATCAGCGTGCTCGTGTGCGCCGGCTCCTCCGGCACCCGGGGCATCGCCGGCGCGTCGTCCTGCACGCCGATGCGCAGGTAGCGTCCCGTGTGGACGACGGTCAGGTCGAAATCCGAGCCTGCATGCACGATCGCGTTGGCCGCCAGCTCGTTCGCCACCAGCCGGGCCGGGGCGTGCAGCTGCGGCAGACCCCAGGCCAGGCAGGCATCCCCCGTCACGTTCCGGGCGGCGGCGGCGCTGCTGCGCTCGGGCGGCAGATGCCGGCGCTCCCAGCGCGGCACGCCGGCGTTCACGGCCAGGGCCGCGTGCGAACTGTCCTCGTAAAGTGCCACATAGGCGCGGACGGCCGACAAGCCCTCCCGTACGCCGGAAGTCGCCCCGCACAGCAGCACAGGCACTCCCCAGTGAAGCTGGGCGTCCTGCGTCACCGCCGCGAACACACTCAGCAACGGGTCATCCTCGTGCCGCAGCCCGGCCAGATCCACGATCACCGCCGCCGGGCACTCCGCCGCGGCCTTGGCCAGCGCCGTGCCCAGCTCGGGCACCGTGACCACCGACAGCTCGCCGTGCAGGCGTACCGTCGTGATCCCGGTGCCGAGGTTCCGGTCGGTCGTCGTCGTCAACATCGCAGCCCTCTGCTCGCACCTCCCCGCCCGTGGCGCCCTTCACGAAACGCCCGACGCCCACCCCCGCGCAATCCCTGGTCGCGCGCCTATCGCCCGATGGACGGAAGCGCTGTACCGGGGCACTTCACCGAGGCTCGAAAATCAAAAGCAGATGTCGTAGCGGGGTGGTGGGTGACGGACCGCAGCTCCCGCCGAGGGTCGCTTCGCTCCGATCTGCGTGCGTGGTTGCGCCCGGAAAACCCCGGTCAGGCGGCCGGGCGTTGGCGGGTCGGGCGGACGATGATCTCGTTGACGTCCACGTCGGCGGGCTGGTCGATCGCGAACTGGACGGCACGGGCGACCGCGTCGGCCGCGATGACGTCGCGGCGGTACTCGGTCATGGCGGCACGGGCGTACGGGTCGGTGATCTGACCCGCCAGTTCGCTCTCGGTGACGCCGGGCGTGATCGTGGTGACGCGGATGCCGGGCTCGGACTCCTGGCGCAGGCCCTCGGTGATCGCCCACGCCGCGTACTTGGTGCCGGAGTAGACCGCCGAGGTGGGCACGACCTCGTGCGCGCCGACCGAGGCGGTGGTGATCAGGTGACCGGCGCCCTGGCGCTGGAAGAACGGCAGGACGGCGGCGATGCCGTGGAGCAGGCCACGCACGTTGACGTCGATCATGCGGTCCCACTCGTCGACGAGCAGCGCGTCGAGCCGGGACAGGGGCATGACGCCCGCGTTGGCCACCAGCACGTCGACGCGGCCGTGACGTTCGGCGGCGCCGGTGACGAAGCGGGTCATCGAGTCGCGGTCGGTGACGTCGAGGTGGGCCGGTTCGAGACGTTCGGCGGCTGCGATCGGGCGGCGGGCCCCGGCCACCACGACGTGCCCGGCGATGGCCAGGCGCTGGGCCGTGGCCGCGCCGATGCCGCTGCTCGCGCCGGTCACCAGGATGATCTTCTGCTGTTCGGTCATGCTTCGACCGTGCGCCGGCCCGGCGCCTGCCTGGAAGGGTGCAACAGGGCCAGGCAGCCGAGCCGGGCCGGGTGGGTGCAACAGAGCCAGGCGGCCGAGCGTGGCCAGCTCGGGTGTGACAGGGCCAGGCGGCCGAGCCGGGCCGGCTGGGTGTGACAGGGCCAGGCAGGGCGGCCGTGGTCGGCTTACCGTTGACGTATGCCGACCACTGAGCTGGGCGACTTCCTTCGCCACCGCCGCGCCGCCGTCCTGCCGTCGCAGGTCGGGCTGCCCGATCACGGCGACAGGCGGGTGGCCGGGCTGCGCCGCGAGGAAGTGGCGCAGCTGGCCGGGGTGAGCGTCGACTACTACGTGCGGCTCGAGCAGGGCCGCGAACGCAACCCGTCGGCCCAGGTGGCCGAGACCCTGGCGGTGGCCCTGCGGCTCGACGACGACGGCCGGGCGCACCTGTTCCGGCTGGCCGGGCTGGCGCCGACGGCACGGGCGGCGTACGGGAAAGATCGTGTCGAGCCGGCGCTGGTGCAGCTGATGCGGGCCTGGCCGGCCACACCCGCCCTCGTCCACAACCGGGCCTACGACATCCTGGCCGCGAACCCGCTGGGTGAGGCGCTGTTCGCCGGCTTCCCGCGCAACCTGATGCTGGCCGTGTTCACCGACCCGCGCGCCCGTGACTTCTACACCGGCTGGCCGACCGTGGCCGCGAACGCGGTGGCCGGGTTCCGCATGCAGCTGGGCAAGGCGCCCGGCCATCCGCGCATCCGGGCCGTGCTGGCCGAGCTGACCGAGCGCAGCGCCGAGTTCACCGAGCTGTGGCGCCGCCACGACGCGCGGGGCAAGAGCCTGGACGTGAAGAGTTTCCACCACCCCGAGGTGGGCGAGCTGACCTTGCGGGTGCAGACGTTCTCCGTACGGGGAAGCGACGGTCAGGAACTCGTGGTCTACTCCCCCGAACCCGGCTCGCCCAGTGCCGACGCCGTCGCCCTGCTGGGCATGCTCACCCCGTCGCAGCAGGCCTGATCACCGCTCTACTGTGGACCCGCACGACAGGGCTGGACAATCGGCGGTATTGTTCCGCTGTGGATCACAGCAGCGCCGCCCGCCACGGGCTCGACCCGAACGTTGCGCACCCGGCCCGCCGATACAACTACTGGCTGGGCGGCAAGGACCATTTCGCCGCCGACCGGGCCTCGGGTGACGCGCTCGAAAAGCTGTTCCCCAAGGTCCGCGACGGCGCCCTGGCCAACCGCGCCCAGCTGCAGCGGGCCACCAAGTTCCTGGCCGCCGAGGCGGGCATCAGCCAGTTCCTCGACATCGGCACCGGCCTGCCCACCGCCGACAACACCCACGAGGTCGCGCAGCGGATCATCCCGGACGCGCGGATCGTCTACGTCGACAACGACCCGCTGGTCATGGTGCACGCCCGCGCCCTGCTCAACAGCAGCCCCCAGGGGCGTACGGCGTACATCGAAGCCGACCTGAACAACCCGCGGTCGATCCTGGAGAACCCGACGCTGCACGACACCCTCGACCTGGGCCGGCCGGTCGGCCTGATGCTGATCGCTGTGCTGCACTTCATCCACGGCGACGGCGCCGCCCAGCCGATCGTGCGTGAGCTGCTCGACGGGCTGCCGTCGGGCAGTTACCTGGTCGCCACCCACGCCACCGCCGACTTCGGCACGCCCGAGCAGCAAGCGATCTATCGTCAGCTGGTCGAACAGGGCAAGTCCGACGTCTGGACCAGGCCCAAGGACGAGTTCGCCGCCCTGTTCGACGGTCTCGAGCTGGTCGAGCCCGGGGTCGTGCCGGCCAGCGAGTGGCGGCCCGACCCCGGCGCGGTCATTCCCCCGCGCTCCGACATCAACATCTGGACGGCGGTCGGCCGCAAACCCTGACGTCCCATCCCCGGCTCTCCCCGGGCGATCGGGCCGCTGCCGCCTTTCACCAGGCGATCGGGCCGCTGCCGCTCTTCACCGGGCGATCGGGCCGCTGCCGGCTTTCACCAGGCGATCGGGCCGTTGTCGTCGAAGTAGCCGCCGGTCGGGCCGTCGTCGGGCAGGGTGGCGAGGTGGATCGCGATCCGGGCGCCCTGTTCCGGCGTACGGTATCCGCGGAACCCGTTGAGGTCGGTCGCCACGAACCCCGGGCACCCCAGGTTGATCAGGATATTCGTGTCGCCCAGTTCCTTGGCGTACTGGATCGTGACCGCGTTCAGGAACGACTTCGAGGGCGCGTACGCCGCCGAGATCGGCCCGGTCGCGTCGGTGTTCGCGCTCTGCAGCGTGAGCGAGCCGACGGTGCTCGACATGTTCACGATGCGCGGGGCGGGTGAACGGCGCAGCAGCGGCAGCATCGCGTTGGTGACCCGGACGACGCCGATCACGTTGGTCTCCACCACCGTGCGGATGACGGCCGGGTCGACCACGGTGGGCTCCTGCGGGCTCTCGCCGGTGATGCCCGCGTTGTTGACCAGCACGTCCAGGCCGCCCCGGTCGCCGAGCAGCTCGGCCGCCGCGGTGACGCTCGCGTCGTCGGTGACGTCGAGCGGCACCCCGAACGCGTCCACCCCGGCCGCGCGCAGCTTCTCGACCGACGCCTCCCGCCGTACGTCGTCCCGGGCGCCCACGCCGACCGACCAGCCCAGCGCGCCGAGGCCCGCCGCGATCTCGTACCCGATGCCCTTGTTCGCGCCGGTGACCAGCGCTGTCGTCTGATTGCTCATGCCTCGATCGTTCGCCCGGACGCCGTTTCGGGCCAACACTGTCTGGGTCGCCGGCGATACCGTGAAGGTATGGAAACGCGGGAGCTGCGCTATTTCGTCGCCGTCGCCGAGGAACTGCACTTCGGACGGGCGGCGCAACGGCTCGGCATGGCACAGCCGCCGCTGTCCCGGGCGATCAGCCAGTTGGAGCGGCGACTGGGCGTGCAGTTGTTCCACCGTACGAGCCGCGCGGTGACGCTGACCGAGCCGGGCACGGTGCTGCTGCGCGAGGGACGGGCGGCGCTGGACGCGGTCGAGGCGGCGGAAAGGCGTACGCGCAGGGCCTCGGTGAACCCCGGGCTGGTGCTCGCCTCGAAAGCGGGGGCGTCGGGCGAGATTCTGGCGAAACTGCTGGATGCGTACGCGGCGGAGCCGGGCTCGGTTCCCGTCGACGTGGTGCTCTGCGGGGTCGGGCAGCAGGAGGGAATGCTGCGTGACGGGCGTGCGGATGTGGCGTTGCTGCATCTGCCGTTCGACTCGACGGCCGGGCTCGACGTCGAGGAGCTGAACACCGAGCCGCAGGTGTTGCTGCTGCCCTCGGGGCACCCGCTCAGCACCCGCCCCTCCCTCCGCATGTCTGATTTATCGGACTTGGCCATGCCGCGGTGGCCCGATGTGGACGGCGTCTATCCGGACGGCGACGGGCCCGAAGTGCGCGACCACACCCAGCTGCTGCAGCTCATCACGCTGGGGCGGGCGGTGGCGGTGCTGCCCGAATCGGCCCGCAGCCAGCTCGGCGACACCATCGTGACCGTGCCGGTGCTGGACGCGCCGCTGGTCACGACGGTGATCGCCTGGCCGCCGCACAGCCGGTCGCGCGCCCTGGCGGGACTGGTCATGGCCGCGACCCGCCTTTGACAAAGTCGTTTCAGATGTTCCGATCATCGGGATGGTGGGAGTATCGTACCGGGCCATGAGGTTGACCCGGGCTCAGCAGCAGGAACGCACCAGAAAAGCCGTGCTCGCCGCGGCGAAGTGGGAGTTCTCGCACTTCGGCTTCGCCGACGCCAAGGTCGACCGCATAGCCGAGCGGGCCGAACTGACCCGCGGCGCCGTGTATTCGAACTTCCCGAGCAAACGCTCGCTCTACCTGGCCGTCCTTCTCGACCACGACCCGCACTCACACCCGGGTCACGCCCTGCCCGCCTCTGATGACGCCGCCGTCGGCTCTTCGTCCGCCGGCCCGTCCTCTGCCGGCACCTCTCCCGGCAGCGCACCTCCTGGCGAGCCCTCTCCTGGCAGCGCCTCTCCCGCCGGCCTCTCTCCCGCCGGCGCCTCTCCCGCCGGCGCCTCTTCTGGCAGCGGCTCTCCCGCCGGCCTCTCTTCTGGCAGCGCCTCTTCTGGCAGCGCCTCTTCTGGCAGCGCCTCTCCCGCCGCCCTCTCTCTTGGCGGCGGCTCTCCCGCCGGCGGCTCTTCTGGCGGTTCGTCTTTCGACGGGGTCGATTCCGGCAGGCTTGTTCCTGCCGGGCTCGCCTCCGCTGCCGAGGCTTTTGCCCGGGTCTGGCTGGAACGGCTGCCCCTCACGGCCGACGATGCCGGCGTGGGCCGCCTGGCCGCCCGCTCGCTGACCGGGGTGATCGACGACGAGCGCGGCCGCTCCACGCTGGCCCAGCTCACCCGGCTCGAGGCCCTGCTGCTGGCGGTGGCGCTCGAGTCGTGCCACGCCCCCGACGCCGGGCGGCGGGTGCGGCTGGCCGAGCTGATCATCACCCTGCTGCACGGCACGGCCCACCTGGCCGAGACCGCGCCCGGGTTCGGCGACCCGTTCGACGTCGTACGGGCCTGCCGCCACCTGGCCGGGCTGCCGCTCGCCGACGAGTGGGCCCCACCCCACCTGCCGTACGTCGCGCCGGCCCGCCCCGTCCGCGAGCCGTGGGACCCGCCCGGCGAGCTGACCGACCAGCTCAGCGGCCGCCCGGCCGACCTTCGCCGCGACGGCGTGCTCGTCACGCTCGGCCCCGACCGGCTCGGGGCCGCCGAGGAAGCCGTCCGGGCCGCCCAGCCCGGCGACGCTGTCACGGTCGCGCTCGTCACCGACGATCCGGCCGAGACCGGGGCCCTCGTCCGCCTGCGGGTCACCGACGTGACGGCCTGTCTGCGTCGCGTCTTCGGCCCCGCCGTCCGGCCCGCCCTGCGCTTGATCCTCGACGAGCAGGGCGCTCTCGCCGCAGCGATCGGCGTCACCCCGGCCGGCAGCAGCGAGTCCGCCGTACGCATCCACGCCGGCGAGATCGTGGCCCGCGCCGACGGCCGGGGCGCCGGGCACGCGGCCACCACCTCGGAAGTCACGCGATGAACCAGGTGCTGCACACCCTGCGCTGCATCGGGCACGCCGACCTGCCCCGGATAGCCGGCACCACCGGCCGGCCCGAGCCCGACGTCGAATCCGAGCTCATCAACCTCGCGGTCGACGGGCTGGTCACCCGCTCGATGGGCGCCTGGGGGCTCACCGACGCCGGGCGGGCCGCCGACGCCAAGCAGACGGCCGACGAGCTCGACACCACCGGCGCCCGGCCCGCGGTCATGGCGGCGTACGAGACGTTCCTGACCCTCAACCCCGAACTGCTCGACCTGTGCACGATGTGGCAACTACGCGACGACACCACCGACCCGGCCCGCGTCCTGGACCGCTTCGCCGACCTCAACCAGCGGGTGCAGCCTGTCCTCGACGCGCTGCCCCGCCTCACCCGTTACCGGGAACGGCTCGACGCCGCCCTCCACAAAGCCCGCCGCGGTGCCATGCGGGAGCTGACCGACAGCATGACCTCGTACCACGTGGTCTGGTTCCAACTGCACGAAGACCTGCTGGCCACCCTCGGCATCCCCCGCTCATGATCGTCGCCCTGGACCCGCGAACCGACCTGCCGCCCGACGTGATCGGGGCCAAGGCGCACGGCCTGATCACGCTCATGCGCCTCGGCCTGCCCGTCCCGCCCGGTTTCGTCATCACCGTCGGCACGGCTCCTGCATCCGCCGGGCCCGCCGGCGCTCCGGGGGCCGGTTCTTCCGAGGCCGGCGCCTCCGGGCCCGCCGGTGTTCCCGGGTCCCGTGCTTCCGACCCGGCCAGCACTTCCAAGCCGGCCAGCACTTCCAAGCCGGCCGGTGCTTCCAAGCCGGCCGGTGCTTCCCGGGTCGCTGGGGCCGGCTCTCACTCCGTTGGGGAGGAGCTGCCCGCCGGCCTCGACGCAGCCGTCGCCCAGCTCGGGGCCGAGTCGGTCTCCGTGCGCTCGGGCGCCGCCGTATCGATGCCCGGCATGATGGACACTGTCCTCGACGTCCGTGGCCCGGTCGCCCCCGCCGTACGGACGGTCCTCGCCTCGTGGCACACCCCGCGCGCGGTCACCTACCGCGAACTGCACAACATCCCCCACGACCTGGGCACCGCCGTGATCGTCCAAGCCATGGTCCACGGCGACCGCGACCCCCACAGCGGCAGCGGCGTCGCGTTCAGCCGCGACCCCGCCACCGGCGCTCCCCACCCGTACGGCGACGTGCTCTTCGGCCACCGCGGCGACGCCGTCGTGTCGGGCCGGTTCAACACCTCGCCGTTGCCAACCCTGGCCGACCGCGAGCCGGCCGTATGGTCGGCCCTGACCGCGGCGCTGACCCGCGTGGAACAGCACTACCGCGACGCCTGCCACGTCGAGTTCACCTTCGAGACCGGCCGCCTGTGGCTGCTGCAGGTCCGTCCGGGCGGCCTCACCCCCCGCGCCGCCATTCGCGTGGCCGTCGACCTCGCCGACGCCGGCCTCATCTCCCGCCCCGAGGCCGTCCGCCGCATCTCCCCGTCCCAGCTACGCGCCGCCGCCACACCCCGCATGCTGATCTCCACCACCCCGGCCACTTCTCCGGCCGTCACCACCTCCACGGGCGACCCGGACGCTGCCCTGCCGACGCCCGACCTGGACGTTTCCCCACACCCGGCCCCGCCTCCCGGTGCCTCGGACGCTGCCCTGCCGACGCCCGACCTGGGCGTTTCCCCACACCCGGCCCCGCCTCCCGGTGCCTCGGACGCTGCCCTGCCGACGCCCAGCCTGGGCGTTTCCCCACACCCGGCCCCGTCCCCCGGCGACCCGGACGCTTGTCCCGTCGTGGCGCTGTCGCGTGACGGCCTGGCGGGTACTCCCGGCGCGGCTGGGTTGCTGGCTCGGGGCCGGGGTGCTTCGCCCGGCGTGGCCACCGGCCGGGTCGCGCTCACCGCCGACGCCGCCGTCCGCATGCACGGACCCGTCGTGCTGGTGCGCCCGGAGACCTCTCCCCTCGACATGCACGGCCTGGCCGCCGCCGTGGGAGTCGTGACAGCCCGCGGCGGCCTGGCCAGCCACGCTGCAGTTGTCGCGCGCGCCCTCAACAAGCCCGCCGTCGTCGGGGTGAACGGCCTCGACCAGCTCACCGAGGGCATCGAGATCACCATCGACGGCACCAGCGGCGAGATCGCCCGAGGCGCGCAACCCACCACCACAGCGGCGGACGACCCCCACGTGACCCGCCTGCTCACCTGGGCCGACGCCATCTCCGGCGATGACTCCCCGCGCCCCGCCGAGGCACGCCTGACCGCCGCCCGGACCCGGCTGTGAGCCCTTTTACTCAGGAGGCAATCATGCGCTGATCGTCTTGCCCGACTTGTCGACCGTGTGGCTGCGCCAGTAGACGTCCCACTCGTCGTCGACGTGCTTCGGCACCTGCCCCTCCGGGAAACGCGTGAACCCCGCAGGCGGCTCCTGACCCTTGGGCACACATTGCCGGCCGCTGCCGTCGATCTGCAGCACCGGATAGTCGTCCGAACCGCAGATGGCGTCCTTCATGCACCCTCCGAGCAGCAGCGCCACGCCAGCGGCAACCACCGCCGGCACAGCGGCCCGACGCAATCTCATACCCCGATTGTCCCCGACCCTGCCCACACCGAAACCGCCCGGCTTCGTACGCCGACTTCCACACGCGGACCCGTGGGCCGACTTCCACGCGTTGGCATACGCGCATCGGCTTCCGCGGATCGGCTTCCATGCGGCGGCATCCGCACGTCGGCATCCGGGCGTTGGCATACGCGCATCGGCTTCCGTGGGTCGGCTTCCGTGGGTCGGCTTCCGTGGGTCGGCTTCCGTGGATCGGCTTCCGCGGATCGGCTTCCGCGGATCGGCTTCCGCGGATCGGCTTCCATGCGGCGGTATCCGAACGTCGGCATACGCGGGTCGGCTTCCATGCGGCGGTATCCGCACGTCGGCATACGCGCGTTGGCATACGCGCATCGCCTTCCGTGCGTCTTCCGTGGGTCGGTAGCCGCACGTCGGCATACGCGCGGCGGCTTCCGTGCGCCGGCGGCGTTGTCAGCGGCGAGCCAGGCGGCGTTCGCCCGCCATGCCGGTCGTGTAGGGCAGGTTGTAGTGCGCGAAGACCGCCGGTTCGTCCGCGGCCGTCAACTCCCCGTCCAGCTCGATCGTCGGGGCGTCGCCGACCAGCTTCTTGCCGTACCGCACTCGCACGGCATCGGGCCGGACCGTTGCTCCGCCCAACGGCACGAACACCAGCCGGTGCCGCCCGATGAAGCCAACCCGCACGGTCGCGAACGCCGGCTCGTCCGTAGCCGTGTCCACGTACACCGCCTCCAGGTCGCCGATCTTGTCGCCGTCGGGGTCGATGACCTTCTCGCCTCGCCAGTCACGCAGGTTCTCAGCCGGGAACATGCTCTGGAGATGCCCGCCCGCTCCCCGCCGAAACCGCCTCCACACCAGCCGTGACCCCCCAAGCAGCCACTCCAGCACCGACGGTTTGTGAACCCGGCCCATATTCACACAGCATCCTAGGAGGCTAGGAATGAAGATGGGATCGCCTATAGGCAGGGCCGATGCCACAGCACATCAGCGAGGCAAGCAACGGTGCGCAGAACCTTGAGTCGCAGGGTCGCAGGGCACGGGCGCGGACGCAACGGGCACGGGGGCACGGGCACGGACGCAACGGGCACAGGGGCACGGGCACGGACGCAACGGGCACAGGGGCACGGGCACGGACGCAACAGGCACGGGCGCAACGGGCGCGGGCGCGGACGCAACGGGCACGGGGCACGGACACGGACGCAACAGGCAGGGGGGCACGGGCACGGGCGCAACGGGCACGGGCGCGGATGCAGCGGACGCGGACACAACGACCGCAACGGGCGCGGACGCAGATGCAGCGGACGCGGATACAACGGACGCGGACACAGCGGGCGCAACGGACGCGGACACAGCGGGCGCAACGGGCGCGGACGCAACGGACGAGGACGCAGCGGGCGCAGACGCAGCGGGCGAGGCGCCGGCCGGAAGAGCTCTTTCTCCCGGCCAGAACAGTGCGGTCAGGTCAAGCCCTTGAGGGCCGCCACGAAGATCTCCGAGAACGTCGGGAACGGCTGAATGGTGTCCCGCAGCACGGCGAGCGGAATGCGGGCGCGAATGGCCAGAGTGGCCTGTTGCAGCCATTCCCCGGCCTCCGGGCCCACCGCGTACGCCCCGGTCAGCACCACGCCGTCGCTGACCAGTGTCAAGAAGCCGGGCGATTGCGCGTACGCATGGGTGTAGGTCGCGGTCTTGGCCACCTCGGCAAGACCAACCGTCGAGGTCACCGGTCCTTCGATCGCGCCGGCCGCCGCCGCTTGCGGGTCGGTGAACACGACGCGGGGCACCGCCGAGTAGTCGGCTTCGCGAGGCTTCCCGAGGATGTTGTCGGCCACGACCTCGCCCTGATATTTGCCCACGTGCGTCAGCATCCACAGCCCGGTCACGTCGCCCACGGCCCACAACCGTTCGGCCACGCGCAGTTTTCCGTCGACCGGCACACCCCGCTGATCGGCCGCCACGCCCACCGTTTCCAGCCCCATTTCCCGTACGCGGGGAAGCCGCCCCGTGGCCACGAGAAGCTTGTCGCCACGCAGTTCCCGCCCGTCTGAGAGGACCAGCACGAAGTCCTCACCGTCCCGGCGGGCCGCGGCCACCTCGGCCCCGAGCACCAGTTCGACGCCGTCGCGCCGCAACGCCTCACCGAGCGCCTTGCCCAAACCCGGCGCCTCCTTGGGCAGCACCCGGTCGGCGCGCCCGACGAGCACCGCTTCGCCACCCAGCCGCCGTACGGCCTGGGCCATCTCCACCCCGACCGGCCCGGCGCCCAGCACCAGCAGGCGGCGGGGCACCGCCTTCATGCCGGTGACCTCCCGGTTGGTCCAGACCCCGTCGAGCTCACGCAAACCCGGAACCGGCGGGATGATCGGGTCGGCCCCGTTGGCCAGCACCACATGACCGGCCGTGTGGATCACCCCGTCGACGTCGACGCGCCCGGCGCCCGCCAGCCGGCCGCGCCCCCGCAGCAACGTGATCCCGCTGCTGTCCAGCCACCTCAGCGCCCCGGAGTCCGAGTAGTTCGACACCATGAAATCCCGCCAGGCCAGCGCGTCCTTGACGTCGACCTCCGCGGTGGCCCCCGCCTCGCGCGCCGCCTGCACCGCCTCCCCCGGCCGCAGCAGCGACTTCGACGGTATGCAGGCGTAATAGGAGCACTCCCCGCCGACGAGCTCCCGCTCGACCAGCCCGACCCGCAGCCCGCCCTCGGCGAGCGCCCCCGCACAGTGCTCCCCCGGCGACCCACCACCGATCACGATGACATCGAAGTCGTAACTCATGAGCAGCCTCCCCAACACTTGTCCCGACGTCTTCACTGAACACCTCGGACCGGCGGTCCGCGGTGTTCATCGAATCAGCTGCTGGCCGCCGTCCACGTCGTAGATCGCGCCCGTCACCGCGGTGTTCGTCATCAGGTGCAGGATTGTCGCGGCGACGTCGGCCGGGCCCACCACGCGGCGGATCGGCAACGTGTCGCGCAGCTGCGAGCGCCGGGCCTCCAGGTCGTCGCCGAGGATGCGGGCCGACAGCGGGGTGTCGACGAAGCCGGCGGCGACGGCGTTGACGCGTACGGGCGCGATCTCCACGGCCAGGTTGGTGGTGAGCGCCGTGATCGCGGCGGTGCCGATCGCGGCCACGCTGATGCCGACGGCGGGACGGCGGGCACCGGTGCCGCTGATGAACGTGAGGGAGCCGCCGGGGCGTACGAGGGAAGCGCACTCCCGGGCCAGCCGCAGCTTCCCCACGATGTGCTCGTCGAGGAACTGCCGCACCCGGTCGAGGTCCATTTCGGCCAGCGGGGCGTAGAACGGCCCGCCCCCGCTGAGCAGCACGTGGTCGACGGGCGCGGGCAGGCCGGCCAGGAACCGGGTGACCGCCGCGGTGTCGCCCAGGTCGAGCCGGGCCGTGGTGGCGCCCAGCTCGTCGCGGGCGGCGTCGAGGCGGCCCTGGTCGCGGCCGGTGACGATGACGTCGGCGGCGGACGCGCGGGCCAGCCTGGCGGTTTCCAGGCCGATTCCGGCGGTGCCGCCGAGGACGACGACGATGCTTCCCTTCACGGCGCTCTCCTAGGAGGTCGGTACGGCGCAGGCGTGCGTACGGGGGCTCGGGGGCGGATGGGCGACGGTGACCCGGCGGCTGGGCACGAACACGGCGGTCAGCACGGCGGCGGCCACGGTCACGCCGGCCAGCACGAGCATCGCGGGCTGGTAGCGGGCGGCCAGGGGGGCGGTGAAGTCCTCCGCCCCGCCCACGCCGAGCAGCAGCGGAACCAGCGCGATCAGCACGACCCCGCCGACCCGGGACGCCGCGTCGTTGATGGCCGACGCCTCCCCGAGGTCGCTGTCGCCGACCGCCGCGAGGACCCCGGCGGTCAGGGGCGCCACCGCCAGCCCGAGGCCGAGTCCCCACAGGAGCGCCCCGGGCAGGATCGCTTCCCCGTACGACTGCCCGGGACGCGCCGCCGAGAGCCAGGCGAACGCGAGAGCGACCAGCAGGATGCCGGCCGCCATGGGCCACCGCGTGCCGATCCGGGCGACCAGGGCGCCCGCGAGCGGCGACACGACGAGGAACACGACCGACTCCGGGATCAGCGCCGCCCCCGACCCGGCCGCGCCGTAGCCGAGCCGCAACTGGCAGAGCAGCACGACCAGGTACGAGGCGGCGGCGATGGCGCCGTAGAACAGCGCGGTGGCCGCGTTGATCGCGTCGAAGGGCCGCGACCGGAACAGCGACAGGCGCAGCATCGGCCGGCGGACCCGGCGTTCGATCACCACCAGCGCCACCAGCGCGGCGAGTCCGAGCAGCACGGGCAGCCACCGGCTCTCGGTCAAGCCGAAGATCACTCCGCTCAGGCCGACGACCGCCAGCAACGCCCCGGCCACGTCCACCGACAGCGGGCGGCTGCCGGGGGCCGACGGCAGCCGCCACAGCACCAGCAGGGCGAGCAGGATCAGCGGCACGTTCACCAGGAACATCCAGCGCCACGACGCGTGATCGACGAGCCAGCCACCCCCGTACGGGCCCAGGGTTGTGCCCAGAGTCGACAGGCCGGCCCACACACCGATGCCGCGGGCGCGGTCCTGCCGGCGCAGGGAACCGTTGAGCAGGGCCAGGCTGCTGGGCACGACCAGAGCACCGCCGGCGCCCTGCACGAGCCGCGCCGCGATCAGCACCCCGGGGTTCGGCGCGGCCGCGCACGCCACCGAGGCGACCAGCATCACCAGCAGCCCGGCGATCAGCACCCGCTTGAACCCGAAGTGGTCGGCCAGCGCCCCGGCCAGCAGCAACAGCGACGCCACGGTGATCAGATAGCCGGTCAGCACCCATTGCAGCTCGCTGACGCCCGCGCCGAGGCTCTCGCCGATCGCGGGCACCGCCACATTGATCATGTACGCGTCGACGAAGCCGACCATCGACGCGAGCACCGTGGCGGCGACCAGCGCCGCCCCGCCCCGCGACCGCAGCGCGACCTGAGCTGTCATGCCGACCAGCTTCGGCCCCGCTCGCGCCCGTTCGCACCAGTGGCACCCCCTGGCGCCGGGGGACCAGGGTGTCTGACTGGCGCGACCCGGGGGCGCCCGGCGCGAGTCTCGACGGGTCGGCATTTCCCGTACGAGCGCAGGAGTCGCTGTGATGGACATGAAGCTGGAAGTTGTGGTCGTCCCGGTCGCGGACGTCGATCGGGCCAAACAGTTCTACACGGGCCTGGGCTGGCGGCTGGACGCCGACTTCACCACGGACGAGGGTCTGCGCGTGGTGCAGGTGACCCCGCCCGGCTCCCCGGCCTCGGTCATCTTCGGCCGGTTGGTCACCGCCCAGGCCCCCGGCACCGCCCAGGGCCTGCACCTGGTCGTGTCCGACATCGAGGCCGCCCGCGACGAGCTCAAGCAGGCCGGGGCCGACCCGAGCGACGTGTTCCACGACGCGGGCGGGGTCTTCCACCACGGCGGCACCGACGGGCGGGTCCCGGGACCGGACCCGCGGCGGGCCAGCTACGGCTCGTTCCTGTCGTTCAGCGACCCGGACGGCAACGGCTGGATCCTGCAGGAGATCACCAACCGGCTGCCCGGCCGTGTCGACCCGTCGGTCACCACGTATTCCAGCGGCTCCGAACTGGCCGCGGCGCTGCGCCGGGCGGCCGCGGCCCACGGCGAGCACGAGGCCCGCACCGGGCAGGAGGATCCCGACTGGCCGGACTGGTACGCCGACTACATGGTCAAGGAGCAGTCCGGCGCGCAGCTGCCGCAGTAGTGCCATATGCGCAGGTGACGCTTTGACGCCGGCGCCGCTGCGGCCCTAAGGTCCGATCTTGTGAAAATGAGATTCGTTTCCATATTTGGCGTTCTGCTCCTGGCCGGCTGCTCAGCGCAGGCCGCCCCGGCCGCCGCGCCCGCAGCGGCCTCCGTCATCGGCAACTGCGGGCGGCAGCTGTCCGTCGCCGCGCCGCCGGCCCGGGCGGTCGCCATGGAGCAGAACGCCACCGAGATCCTGCTCAGCCTCGGGCTGGCCGACCGGATGGCCGGCACGAGTTACCAGACCGACCCCGTGCTGCCCGCCCTGGCCGCCGCCTATGCCCGCGTGCCGGTGCTGGCCAAGCTCTACCCGTCCCGGGAGAAGGTTCTCGAGACCCGGCCCGACTTCGTCTACTCCACCTTCACGTCGGCGTACGCCCCCGACGCCGCGGGCCCGCGCGCCGGCCTCGCCGAACTGGGCATCCCCGCGTACCTGTCCCGGTTCGCCTGCGAGTCGTCGCCGGAGACCTTCTCGTTCGACGGGCTCTTCCAGGAGATCCAGGAGGTGGCGTCGATCTTCGGCGCCGACAGCCGGGGCGCCTCGCTGGTCGCCGATCAGAAGGCGCGCCTCGCTGCCGCGACCTCCCGGGCGCACGACGCGGCGTCGGTCCTGTGGTACTACTCCGGCACCAGCACCCCGTACGTGGCCGGGCCGGGTGGCGTCCCCGCGGCGATCAGCGCGCAGCTCGGCCTGACCAACGTCTACGCCGACGCCGGTGAGACGTGGCCCGCGGGCAACTGGGAACAGATCGCCACCCGCAACCCGGCGTGGATCGTCGTGGCCGACCTGTCCCGCGGCGGCGACGGCGACAGCGCCCAGTCCAAGATCGGCTTCCTGCGGTCGAACCCCGTCACCGCCCACCTGGACGCCGTCAAGAACGGCCGGTTCGTCGTCGTGCCCGGCTCGTCGCTGGACCCGTCGGTGCGCAACGTCAGCGCCGTCGAGCTGGTGGGGGCCGCGCTGTGACCGCCCTGTCCGTGAGCTCGGCCCAGCAACTGCTCCGCCTGTGGGACGAGCAGCAGACCGCGTACGTGGCCCACCGCGAGAACCGTTTCCTCGTCATGCTCGACTTGCTGCGCCTGCACTTCGAGCGCGACGACCTCAGCGTGCTCGACCTGGGCTGCGGCCCCGGCGCGCTCTCCGCCCGGGTGCTGTCCGCGTTCCCGGCCGCGCGGGTCACGGCCGTCGACCACGACCCGATGCTGCTGCGCATCGCCGAGCGCGCCCTCACCCCGTACGGGGAACGCTTTCGAGTGGTCGACGCGGACCTGGCCTCGTCATGGTGGCCCGACGCGGTGGGCCCGGACCGGTTCGACGCCGTCGTCAGCTCGACCGCGCTGCACTGGCTCTCCCCGGCCGAACTGCTCGCCGTCATGCGCGACTCCGCCGGCCTGCTCGCGCCCGGTGGCCTGCTGCTGAACGCCGACCACCTGCGCTTCGACAGCCGCTCCCCGGCGCTGCTCGCCGTCTCGGAACGACACGACGCCCGCACCCAGGCCGAGGACTTCGCGGCCGGCGCCCTCGACTACGCCGCCTGGCACGAGCGGGCCGCCGAGGAGCCGGAGCTGGCCGCCCTGCGCCCGGAACGCCTCAAACGCTTCGCCGACCGCCCGCCGCAGCCCCTCGCCCCGCTCGAGTTCCACCTGGCTGCCCTGCGCGCGGCCGGCTTCACCGAGACCGGCACCGTCTGGCAGTACCTCGACGACTATGTCGTCCTCGGCCGCAAGTGAGGATCGTCCTGGCCGTGGCGGCGCTCGGGCTGAGCATCGCCACGGCCGTCACGATCGGCGTGGCCGACCTCTCGATCGGCGAGGTGCTGCGCTCGGTGGCGGCCAACTGCGGTTTCCCCGTACGCCCCCTGCCACCGCTGGCCGACAGCATCGTGTGGGACCTGCGCCTGCCGCGTGTGCTGCTGGCCGCCCTGGTCGGCGCAGGCCTGGCCGTGTGCGGCGCCGTCCTGCAGGCCCTGACCCGCAACCCGCTGGCCGACCCGTACCTGCTCGGCATCTCGGCCGGCGCCTCCACCGGGGCTGTCGCCGTGCTCGTGCTGGGCCTCGGCGCCGGGGCCGTGACGCTGTCGGCGGGGGCGTTCGCGGGCAGTGTGGCAGCCTTCGCCGTGGCCCTGCTGCTGGCCGGGCGCCGCTGGACCCAGCCCTCCCGCATCCTGCTCGCCGGGGTCGCCACCGCCCAGCTCTTCACCGCCGTCACCAGCCTTGTGATGATCTCGGCAGCGAGCCCCGACAGCACCCGCTCCACGCTGTTCTGGCTGCTCGGCTCGCTGACCGCCGCGTCGTGGCCGTCGGTTGCCGTCTGCGCGGCCCTGTGCGGCGGCGTGCTGCTCGCCTGCTGGACGTGCGCGCCCGCGCTGGACGCGTTCTCGTTCGGCGCCGACATCGCCCAGTCGCTCGGCTTCTCCCCCGCCCGGGTGCGCGCGCTGCTCTTCGCCCTGACCGCCCTGCTCGCCGCCGGCCTGGTCGCGGCGAGCGGCGCGATCGGCTTCGTCGGCCTCACCGTCCCCCATCTCGTACGCCGTCTGACCGGCTCACGGCACCGCCGGCTGCTGCCGATGAGCGCCCTCGCCGGGGCCATCCTGCTCGTGTGGGCCGACACCGCCGCCCGCACCGCCTTCGCCCCGCAGGAACTCCCCGTCGGCGTCGTCACTGCCCTGCTCGGCGTGCCCGTGTTCGCCCTGCTGTTCCGGAGAACCCGATGAAGCTCTCAGCCGTCAGCCTCACCCGCCGCCTCCCCCAGCCCCCTACCTCTCGACTCCTCCCCCTGTTCCTTGCCTCCCTGCGCCCGTTTCTTGCCTCCCGGCGCCTGCCTCTGTTCCCTGCATCTCGACGCCTGTCCCCGCTGGACGACTCCCACCGCCTCCCACCGCCGCACGACGCTCGGCACCTCCCCGGGCCGGACGGCCCCGAGCGGCTCCACCAGCCGGACTCCCAGCCCTCGCTGGACGACCCTGAGCGCCCGCCCCACACGCACGACTCCCAGCACCTGCCCCCGCCGGACGACCCCCGGCACCTCCCACCGCCGCACGACGCTCGGCACCTCCCCGGGCCGGACGGCCCCGAGCGGCTCCACCAGCCGGACTCCCAGCGCCTCCCCTCGCTGGACGACCCTGAGCGCCCGCCCCACACGCACGACTCTCAGCACCTGCCCCCGCCGGACGACCCCCGGCGCCTCCCACCGCCGCGCGACTCCCAGCGCGTCCCACCGCTGAACGGCTTCCGGCGCCTCGCGCTGCTTGACGAGGTCACGTTCGAAGTCGCCCCCGGCAGCATCGTCGGCCTGCTCGGGCCCAACGGCTCGGGCAAGTCGACCCTGCTGCGCACCCTGGCCGGGCTGGACCGCCCCGACCACGGCCACGTGCTGCTCGACGGCGCCACCCCGCCGCGGCGGGCCTTCGCCCGGCACGTGGCCGTGGTGCTGCAGCACACCCCCGCCGACGCCGACATGACCGTGGCCGACGTGGTGCTGCTGGGCCGCATCCCGCACCGCCCCCGCCTCGCGCCGGTCAGCGCCACCGACCTGGCCCTGGTCGCCGACGCGCTGACCCGGGTCGGCCTCACCGGCTGGCAGGACCGCACCTGGCCCTCCCTGTCGGGCGGCGAACGCCAGCGGGTCGCGATCGCCCGGGCGCTGGCCCAGCAGCCCGACGTGCTGCTGCTCGACGAACCCACCAACCACCTGGACATCCGGCACCGCTTCGCCCTGCTGGAAGAGCTCAAGCGCCTGCGGCTCACGGTGGTCGCCGCGCTGCACGACCTGGACCTGGCCGCGCAGTACTGCGACCAGCTGGTGCTCCTCGAAGCCGGCCGCGTGGCCGCTTACGGTCCACCGTCAACTGTCCTCACCCCGTCCCGGATCGCCTCGGTCTTCGGCGTGGCCGCCGAGCTGACCCATGATGCCGCGGGCCGCCTCCGCGTGCTGCTGGCTTGTGGATAACCCGGAACTGTGGACAACTCCGCCCCCACCCAGCACGCCGGCCTATGGTGATCCCGCCGCTGATCAAGGGTGGGGGTTACCCCCGGATAGGGGTGGGCCGTGCGTTTTTTGAGGTGTACAGCCGGCAGCGGGGCGGCATTCGTGGTGACGGCAGGGTGACGGCAGCTACGCCGGCGGCCCCTGGGTGGTGGGACCTGCGGCCCGCACCCGCTTGGACGCGGCCCCGGCGCAGAGTCCGGACGCTCGTGCTGGGCGGTCGAGAACCGGGTGGCGGGCACGTCGGCGAAGGTGAGCGGCGGCTCGGCTTCGCAGGCACGGACGCGGCGACGGCGGCGGGGACGGACGCGGCGGGGGCGGCGGGGAAGATCGTCGATGCTCTGGATCTGCTGGTCGTGCGCTGGGCGGCTTCGCGCAGCCCGCGTGGCCTGCAACTCCTTCGCCTGGCCCTGTTGCTTCGCCCGCGGCGGCTGGGCGGTGACGGGGCGTACGCACCTTTGCGGGGTTCTCGTCGGATAGTTCCTTATTCACAGGCCCACGGCGACGGCCCGTGATCGGCCGAGTACGAGAACGTATGGACGACGCGCCGAAGCTGAGGGGCGGGGATGATCCGATCCACGAACGGCTACTTGTGCGGTTTAGGGATGATTTATGGCCTTTTCAAGGCGAAAAAGTCGCACACCGACGTTGGTGTGGCGCTCACCACTCCCGATCTCCGTTGCGGATGCCGGGGGCGTGTTTTCGCAGTTCACAGGGTCTTCCAGTAGGGGCGCCGAAGGCGTTGACCAAGGTGGCCCGGCCAACCGGGTGATTCACCCCGGAAGCCGCGACGGCGCGAGGAACCCCAGTTGACCGGCCCGGGGACGGCCGGTTCGCGCAACCACGGGGATGAATCCGTTTCCCCGAACTGTCGGCCCGCACCCTTACCATGTCATCCCGAAGCTCGGCATCATCAAGCGCGCGACTTGTTGTCCGATCTTGACTAAGTCGTGTAGTAAAGAGATCCACTTCAGCGACGACGAGGACAGATGAACCCCTACGGCGATCCGCAGTCTGCGAGCGCCCGGGCCAGCGTGCCCGGTTCCGGCTCTGCCCCGGCACGGGGCAGCAGCAGCCCTGTTCCGGCAGGCGGCGCGTCCAGCGGCCGGGCGTCGGTGGGTTCGGCCTCGGTCGGTGGCCGGGCCTCCGTGGGGCCGGCGCCGGTGGGATCGGCCTCGGTCGGATCGGCCTCGGTCGGCGCCGCGCCGGTCGGTGGCCGGGCGTCGGTGGGGTCCGCCTCGGTCGGGGCGGCCGCGGTGGGTTCGGTGTCCCCGGCTCCCGCGAGCGGCGCCGTGGCCCGGGCGGCCGTGCGCCCCAAGCCGCCGGGTGAGCCCCCGCGCGCGTCCAAGGACACCAAGAAGGCGGCCAAGAAGCGCCGCCGCACCAACCTGCTCACCGTCGCCGCGGCCGTCCTGGTCATCGTGCTCGGCGCCGGCGTGGTGGGCGGGGCCTACTTCTTCGACGACGTGAAGTTCACCGAGCCCAAGGCTGAGGACCAGGTCACGCAGATCTTCGCGGCCGACAACAAGACGCAGATCGCGACCATCGGCAACTCGACCCGCCAGCAGGTGCCGTACGCGAGCATCAACCCCGTGATCGGCCAGGCGGTCATGGCGGCCGAGGACAAGAACTTCCTCGATCACAACGGCATCGACATGAAGGGCATCGCCCGCGCGGCCTGGAACAACTTCACCGGCGGCGACCAGCAGGGCGCGTCGACGATCACCCAGCAGTACGCGCGGCACGCCGCCGAGCTGAAGGAAATCAGCTACAACCGCAAGCTCCGCGAGGCCGTGATCGCCCGCAAGATGGAGGACCAGTACTCCAAGAGCGAGATCCTGGGCCGCTACCTCAACTCGGTGTACTTCGGCCGCGGGGCGTACGGCATCGAGGCCGCCGTGAAGGCGTACTTCGGCCAGAGCCGCTCGGTGCTGACCCCGCCGGGCGCGAAGGGCGCGATCACCGCCGCCGAGGCCGCCGTCATCGCCTCGGTCATCAAGCAGCCCGAGCCGTCCCCGACACACAAGGGCTACGACCCGCAGAACAACCCCACGGACGCCAAGATCCGCTGGCAGTACACGATCAACAACATGCTCGAGAAGGGCTGGATCAAGACCGCGCCGGCCGCGTACCCCAAGGTCGCCAAGTTCGACCCGGACGCGTGCCGCACGTCCTGCGGCACCAACAACCCCACCGGCAAGATCGTGAAGTACGTGAAGCAGGAACTGCGTGCCATGGGCATCAGCGACGAGAAGCAGAAGAGCGGCGGCCTGCGGATCACCACGACGATCAACCCGGGCGTGCAGAAGGCGGCCGAGACCGCCGCCATGCGCACCAGCGACAAATCGCCGTTGCGCAAGCTCGACGCGACCTACAAGACCGCGCTCGTCGCCGTGGACCCGGCCAACGGCCACGTCATGGCCTACTACGGCGGGCCGGACGGCGTGGGCTGGGACTACGCGGGCCCCAACTACAACGACAAGGGTGACTTCGTCGGGGGCGGACGCCCGCCGGGCTCGTCGTTCAAGGTCTACACGCTGCTGGCCGCGCTCAGCGACGGCTACGGCTTCGACACGACGTGGGACTCCGAGGCCAAGAAGGTCGGCGGCGACGCGATCAACAACTCGAGCCGCACGAACTTCACGTGTGACAAGCGGCGCTGCCCGCTCGACGAGGCGACCATCCAGTCGTACAACTTCCCCTTCTACCACCTGGCGGCGGCCCTCGGCCCCGACAAGGTGGCGGCGGCGGCGCACAAGGCCGGCGTCCAGTACATCTCCAGCCCGACCAAGATCGGTGCTCGGGTCGACCTCAACAAGACCAAGGGCGACGCGCTCAAGCAGTACGGCAACGAGATCGGGTACGGCCAGTACGCGATCACCGCGCTCGACCACGCGAACGGCATCGCCACGCTGGCCAACGAGGGCCGCTTCGTCAAGGCCCACTTCGTGAAGTCGGTGGCCCAGCGCGACGAGAAGACCGGCAAGTTCAAGACGATCCACACCGAGCGGGTCAAGTACACGCAGGTCTTCGACCCGGGCGTGGTCGCCGCGATCGACACCGTGCTGCAGAAGATCCCCGGCAAGAACGGGCAGAACCTGCGCAACGGCTACGACGCGATCGGCAAGTCCGGCACCTGGGAGTACAAGGACGGCAAGAGCGGCCAGAACGGCGACGCCTGGTGGGTCGGCGGCACCCCGCACCTGGCGGCCACGGTCTGGATCGGCCGCGAGAAGCAGGTCAAGGACCAGATGCAGCTCCTGCCGATCTACAAGCCGGGCACCAAGAAGGGCATGACGGGCGGTTCGACCCCGGGCGACACCTGGAAGGTCTTCATGGACCTGGCCAACAAGGCCCTGGACGCCGAGAAGACCTCGTTCCCGCCGGACGTGCGGGTGGGCGACCCGAACAAGAAGGGCAACGGGCTCGACCCGCTGCCCGAACAGCCGGACAACGGCTGCATCCTGGGCGGCACCGTCTGCCCGCCCGGCGTCGACCCGGCCAACCCGGGCGGCGGCGTGACCCCGCCGGTCAACGGACCGGGCAACCCCGGCAACGGGCCGGGCGGGGGAAACGGCGCGGGCAACGGCGGGGGTAACGGCGGCAGATAACGGCCCACGCACGCGAGAGCGGCCGCCTTCACCGGCGGCCGCCAACAACGGCGTGCGCAGGTAACGGCAGGCACCAACAAACCGCCGGCGCAGATGACAGCGGGCACCCGCAAATGGCCCGCGCAGATGACGTCCGGGACGGGTGGGGCCGCCTCAGGTGCGGCGCAGGACGGAGACGACCTTGCCCAGCACCACGGCCCGGTCGCCGTCGATGTTCTCGTACGCCGGGTTGCGGGCCTCCAGCACGACCTGCCCACCGCGGCGGCGATAGACCTTGACGGTCGCCTCGTCGTCGATCATGGCGGCCACGATGTCGCCGTTGAAGGCCTCGTGGCCCTGCTTGACCACGACGATGTCGCCGTCGCAGATCGCCGCGTCGATCATCGAGTCGCCGCGGACGCGCAGGGCGAACAGGGTGCCCCGCCCGACCAGGTCGCGGGGCAGCGGCAGCACCTCGTCGGCGTTCTGCTCGGCCAGAATCGGCGAGCCCGCCGCGATGTCGCCCAGCACGGGCACCCCGACCGTCGGCTCGGCGCGCTGCCGCGGCACCGGCTGCAGGAACATACGTACGTCGACGGGCCGGGTCGCCCGTCCCCGGCGCAGGAACCCGGCCTCCTCGAGCACGCGCAGGTGCCGCCCGACCGACGACGTCGAAGCTAGCCCGACCGTGTCGGCGATCTCGCGGGTGGACGGCGAGTAGCCGTACCGCTGCGCCCACTCCTGAATGACGGTGAGGATCTGCCGCTGCCGCTCACTGAGCGTCGACGTGTCGTAGTAGTCCTCATCCATCAGCACCCAATGATCTTGCCGCACCGAGGCCGCCCGAGCCCGCAGGCGCGCCGTCACCGGGAGCTACTCAAAGCACGCAGGCACGCCGCCAGCGGGAGCCGGCGAGCACAGGATCCTGCGGCCGCACCGGCGCGCCGCCACCAGGAAAATCAGCCAGGCACGCCGGCGCGCCGCCAAGGGGCCGGCAGGACGACCGGCGTACGCCTTACCCGTCCATGAGCTTGCGCAGCTTGCCCAGCGCCTGGGACAGCAGCCGCGACACGTGCATCTGGGAGATCCCGATCCGGTCGGCGATCGCGGACTGGGTGAGTTCGCCGTAGAACCGCAGCACCACGATGGTGCGTTCGCGTTCGGTGAGCATGGCCATCGCGGGCGGCAGCGCCACCCCGAACTCGGCCAACGCGAACCCGCGGTCGTGGCCGCCGAGCGTGTCGCCCAGTGTCAGATCTTCCCCGTTCCGTACGGGGGAACTGAGCGAGTCGGGGCGGTAGGCGTGCCCCGCCTCGAGCGCCTCCAGGATTTCTTCCTCGCCCACCCCCAGGTAGCCGGAGATGTCGGCCACCGTGGGCGCGCGGGTCAGCGTGTGCTCGAGGTCGGTGCGGGCGGCGCCGATGGCCATGCGCAGCTCCTGAAGCCGGCGCGGGATGCGCAGCGTCCACGAGCGGTCGCGGAAGTAGCGCTTGATCTCGCCGAGGACGGTCGGGATGGCGTACCCGGTGAAGTCGACCCCACGGGTGGCGTCGTAGCCGTCGATCGCCTTGATCAAACCGATCGTGGCCGTCTGCAGCAGGTCGTCGAAGGGCTCGCCCCGGTTGGCGTAGCGGCGGGTGAGGCGCTGGGCCATCGGCAGCCAGGCCTCGATGGCCTGCCGGCGTACGGCGGGGCGGTCGGGGTGGTCCTCCGGCAGGGCGGCCAGCGTTTCGATGAGCGCGGTGGCACGCCTGTCCTCGTCCGTGGGCTCGAACGAACGTCGGCCGGCCGGTCGGGTGGTTACGGTCACGGTGTCTCCTTGGCAGCGCATCGCATGGGTCTCGCGACGTGCGGCGGACACCGGTCAGGCGCGTCGAACCGCGACGGGGGAAACCCCCACGTCGAGAGTCGGCGCCTTCTTGACCGATAGCTGGACGCTACCCGAAAGGGCGGGTAGACGCCAACCGAAAGTACTAGTGGCGTTCCGTCGATCAGACGAACGGCGTCCGGCGTCGCGCACCAGCCGGCCGTCGATCGCCACGGCACGAGAGAGCGCTTCCCCGCAATCGACGCTTGTTTCCGCACATGGCGGTGATCAGCGAGCGGCGTTCTTGAGAGAGCGCTTCCCGACACCCGATACTCCGGGGCACCCCGATCCCCTCCCCCGAAGGGAGCGTCATGCATTCATCCCCACGAATCCGCGTCCTGCTGGCGGCCGTCCTCGCCGCGGCTGCGGCCGTTCTCGTCGCGCCGCCCGGCCCGGCCCGCGCGGCCACCGTGACGGTGCAGGCCGAGGCGTACGCGGCTCAGTCCGGCGCCCAGGTCGAGCCGACCGCCGACACCGGCGGCGGGCAGAACGTCGCCTACCTCGCCGAGGGCGACTGGCTGCGGTACGACGGCGTCGACCTCGGCCCGGCCGGCGCGCTCACCGTGTCGGCCCGGGTGGCGTCGGCCGTCGGCACCGGGCGCGTCGAGCTGCGCACCGGCTCGGTGACCGGCCCGCTGCTGACCCAGTTCGCGATCACCGCCACCGGTGGCTGGCAGGCCTGGACGACCCTGACCGCGACCGCCGCCACCCACCCCACCGGCGCCCAGACCGTGTTCGCGGTGCTGCGCAACAGCACCGGCGGCGACTTCGTCAACCTCAACTGGCTCTCGTTCGGCGCCGGCGGCCCGAGCGGCGACGGCTGGGTCCCGGTCGACGCCGCGGCCTGGAACGCGCAGCTGGCCGAGTTCCGGGCGCTGACGCCGCGACTCGTGCCGGCCGGCTCGGTGCGCGTGCCCGAGTTCAATGCGACCTGCGCCTACAGCCATGCGAAACCGGACGATCCGATCATCTTCCCGGGCCTGCCGGGCGCCTCGCACATGCACACGTTCCTCGGCAACACGAGCACCGACGCGTTCGCCACCACCCGCACCCTGCTCGCCAACGCGGGCACCACCTGCCGCCCGGCGCCCGACCTGTCCGCGTACTGGATCCCCACCCTGTACGAGAACGACCGCGCGATCGAGCCCAAGGACGTCGTCGTCTACTACGGCTCCCGCCTGACCGACCCGTCGGCGACGGTGCCCTTCCCCCAGGGCTTCCGCATGATCGCCGGCGACGCCCGCCTGCAGGCCCCCACCCCGGCGGGCTCGGTCAACGCGTTCTACTGCGCCGGGCCCGGCGGCGAGATCGGCCGCAGCGCCGACGGCAACTGGCCGGTCTGCGCGCCGACCGCGGTGCTGATGTTCCACCTGGTCTTCCAGGACTGCTGGGACGGGCGCAACCTGGACAGCCCCACCCACAAGGCCCACGTCGCCTACAGCTACGACGGCACCTGCCGCGGTGACCACCCGGTCGCCATCCCGAACCTGTCGTTCCTCATCGCCTACCCCACGAGCGGCGGCCCCGCCGGCTTCCGCCTGGCCTCCGGAATGGCGTCGTCGATGCACGGCGACGCGTTCCTGGCCTGGGACAACCGCGCCCAGAGCGAACGCGTCAAGAACTGCCTGACGCAGAAAGCCAAGTGCAACACCAACGGCGACTTCTGACCCACGCCGGGGCGGGCGGCTCTCAACAGGGGTCGCCGCCCGCCCCGGCGGGTTGTCGAATGCCGGACCACGACAAAACCACCGAGGCGGGTCATGGCGCCGGACCACCACAAACCACCGTTCAAGCCGGCCCATGACCTTGAATCGCGGCGGGTCGAGCGAACCGGGGCAGGGTGCGATTGTCCAAAGCCAGGGCGGGCGGGTTATCGGCGCCGGACCACCACACGGCCGCCGCGGGCCGGGGCGACGGCGATGCCACGGTTGTGGGAGCGTTCCGGGGCGGCGGTGGTCGGCTCGACGACGAAGTCGCGCAGGATCGTGCGCAGGACGACGCGCATCTCGAGCGAGGCGAACGCGGCGCCCAGGCAGCGCCGCACACCGCCGCCGAACGGGATCCACCCGTACATCTCGGCCCGGCCGTCGGTGAACCTGCCGGGGTCGAACCGGCCGGGCTCGGGGAACAGCGACGGGTCGTCGTGCAGCAGCGCGATGCACGCCGTGACCACAGTGCCCCGCGGCAGGGTCCAGCGGCCGATCCGCAGCGACTCCGCCCGCACCTGCCGCGACGTCATCTCGATGACCGGCCGCACCCGCTGCACCTCGGTGATCGTCGCGTCGAGCAACGCGTCGTCGCGTCCGTCGCCGAGCCTGTCGAGCACCCCGGGGTGGCGTCGCAGCCGTTCCACCGCCCAGGCCAGCGTGGTGGCGGTGGTCTCGTGCCCGGCGGCGAGCAGCGTGAGCAGCTGGTCGGCGATCTGGTCGCGGTCCATCGGCGACCCGTCGTCGTAGCGGGCCTGCACCAGCATGGCGAGCACGTCGTCGCGCTTGCCCGGCTCCGGATCGGCCCGCGCCCGCTCGATGAGCACGTCGACGATCTCGTCGTAGCGCTTGCGGTGCCGGTCGAACCGGGCGCCCGGTCCCTGCCCGCCGAGGTCACGCCGCAACACCGGCAGCACGGCCAGCACCGAGCCGAGCCGTACGGCCTTGGGCAGCAGCGCGCGCAGCTCGTCGAGCTCCTCCCCGTCGGCCCCGAAGACCGCCCGCAGGATGACGTTCAGCGTGATCCGCATCGTCGACGGCATCACCGGGAACTCCCGCCCCTGGGGCCACGACGCCGTCTCGCGTCTCGTCTCGGCCTCGATGATTTCCTCGTACGCCCGCAGCCGGCGCCCATGGAACGGGGGAGTGAGCAGCTTGCGCTGGCGGCGGTGCTCCTCACCGGAGATGGCGAAGAACGACCCTGGCCCCAGCACCGAGCCCAGGTTGGCATCGGGCGTGTCGGCCAGCTCGGGCGAGGTCTGGAACAGTTCCCGCACCTCGGCCGGGTCGGCCAGCATCACCATGCGCCCGAGGTTGAGCGATTCCACGCTGAACGCCGACCCGTACCGCCGCCGGAGCCGTTCCATGGTGCCCCGGCGCGACACCGCGAACTGCAGCGACTGTACGAGGCGGGAGGTGCCGGGCCCGGCAGGAAGCGCCACATCCATGCCCTTACCGTACGTTCATGCCCGTCGATCCGCCGCCCGCGAGAGGAGACGATCCCCGCCCCCAAGGCTGCGTCAGGCGAGGCGGGTGGTGGCCAGCCCGGCGGCGATCAGCAGGCCGAGGCCGTTGGTGGCCCAGTGCAGGGCGGCAGCTGCCAGCAGGCTTCCGCTGCGGCGGCGCAGCTCGCACAGCAGCAGGCCGGCCAGGGCGGTGAAGGCCACGGCGCCCAGAACGGCCAGGATGCGGCCGGGCGTGCCCGCTCCGACGGCGGCGCCGACGGCCTGGTTGGCCGAGTTGAGGCGCAGGGAGGGCAGGATGTGCCACAGGCCGAACAGCACCGACGAGGTGATGCTGGCCCAGACGGCGCCGCGGTGGCGGTTGACCAGGCCCATCAGGACGCCGCGGAAGGCGATCTCCTCGAGCAGCACGGTGCCCAGCGGCACGATGATGAACGCCGCCATCAGGGCCGCGCCGGGGTGCAGGTGGTAGCGGACGTCGTGGAACGCGGGCCGGGTCCACGGCAGGGCGACGCCGATGGCGTACACGACCGCCACGGCCAGGATCGCGCCGACCGCGTACTTCAGGCCGGGCACCAGCGTACGGCGGGAGAGTCCCAGGTCGTGCCACGTGAGGCCGGCCCGGCGGGCGAGCAGCAGCAGGATCACGGCGACGAGCGGGCCGGCCACCAGGCCGGTGTGGCGCGGGCCGAACTTGTCCGCCACGTTGACCGCGGCAAGGATCAGGACGACGGCGCCGAGCAGGAGAAAAAGGCGGCGTGGAGGCATGACGCGGGGAAGAGTACCCGGATGCGGCCGTCATACTCCGGCGGCGAACTCCTGCAGGCCCAGCACTCGCAACAGCTCGTAGCGCTCACGTGACGGCGCGTCTGCCGGGGTGAGCACGAGCAGAACCTGCCGTTGATCGGGGGTCATGAGCGTCTCGCAGTCCATGACCAGGGGACCGACCCGCGGATCGAGGAACGTCTTGCGGTCGGCGCGCCGCACCTCGACCTCGTGTTCGGCCCACCGGACGCGGAATTCGTCACTTTCCGCGGACAAGCGCTCGACCAGCCGTACGAGGGAAGGGTCGTCATGCCGGCGGCCGGCCACCGCCCGCAGGTCCGCCACCGTCGCGCGGGTCAGACGATCGTGTTCCTCGGCGGGGTGCACGGCACGCGTCGCCGGGTCGGTGAACCAGCGGTACACGTGGTAGCGCTGGTCACCGCTGTGCCGGGTCTGGTCGCCGGTCAGCAGCAGCGAACCCCGGTTCTGCGCGAGCGTCTCCCCCAGGTCGGACAGCACCAGCGCCGCGGTGTCGCCGAGCAGGTCCAGCATCCGTACGAGACCGGAGCGGGCCAGGCGGGCGGCGCCGTCGGGTGGCGGGGGCTGATGCCCGGCCAGGTGGAACAGGTGGTCGCGCTCGTCGTCGGTGAGCCGCAACGCGCGGGCCAGCGCCGCCAGGACCTGGGTCGACGGCCGGCTGCTGCGGCACTGCTCGAGGCGTACGACGTAATCGGACGACATGCCGGCCAGCATCGCGACCTCCTCGCGGCGCAACCCGGTCGTGCGCCGGCGCGGGCCGTCGGCCAGGCCCACCTCGGCCGGGCGGATCGCCTCGCGGCGGCGGCGCAGGAAGTCGGCCAGCTCGGCTCGTTGCATGCGACCATCCTCGCTCGCCGGGCCGGGGGGCATCCAGAGAGCGGCACTCCCCCGATAAGCGCTCCGCTGCACCCCCCGCCGAGGCCGGTGCAGGGTGGGCTCATGCAGACACGAAACCTGGGTAGTGACGGTCCCGCCGTCTCGGTGCTCGGCCTCGGCGCGATGGGCATGTCGGACGGCGTCTACGGCAATCCGGATCGCACGGAGAGCATCGCCACGGTGCAAGCGGCGCTGGACGCGGGCGTCACGCTGATCGACACCGGCGACTTCTACGGCATGGGCCACAACGAGATGCTGCTGGCCGAGGCGTTGCGCGGCCGGCCCCGCGACAGCTACCAGCTGAGCGTGAAGTTCGGGGCGCTGCGCGGCCCCGACCACTCGTGGGGAGGCAACGACGGGCGGCCCGCGGCCGTGAGGAACTACTTGGCGTACTCGCTCAACCGCCTCGGCACCGACCACATCGACATCTACCGTCCCGCCCGTCTCGACCCCACGGTCCCGATCGAGGACACGGTCGGCGCGATCAAGGAGATGATCGACGCCGGGTACGTCCGGCACGTCGGGCTCTCCGAGGTCAACGCGGAGACGATCCGCCGCGCCCACGCCGTGCACCCGATCGCCGACCTGCAGATCGAGTACTCGCTGATCTCGCGGGCCGTCGAGCGCGAGATCCTGCCCACGCTGCGGGAACTGGGCATCGGCCTGACCGCGTACGGGGTCCTCGGGCGGGGTTTGATCTCGGGGCACTGGAACGCCGCGCGCGGCGCCGATCCGGGCGACTTCCGCGCCATGACCCCGCGGTTCGCCGGCGACAACCTGAACCACAACCTGGCGCTGGTCGACGCCCTGCGCCGGGTGGCCGCGGCCAAGGGCAGCACGGTGGCCCAGCTGGTGATCGCATGGGTGGCGGCGCAGGGCGACGACATCGTCCCGCTGGCCGGGGCGCGCACCCGCGAGCGCCTGGCCGAGGCGTTGCCGGCCCTCGACCTGAAGCTGACCGCCGACGACCTGGCCGAGATCGAGAGGGCCGTGCCGGCCGGCGCCGCCCGGGGTAACCGCTACCCGACCGCGATGATGGGCCACCTGGGCGCGGGCAACTGACCGGGCGACCTGCACCCGTTTCGCACCCGGGACGGCCGTCAAGAGCGACCCGTCACGTCCGAAACTCGCAGTAGCGGGCCAGACCGGCCCGCGCGAGGACGGACGGAGGACAGCCGGTGCGGTTCCTGCGCGCGCCTCGCGTGATCCCGGCGGTGCTGGCTGTCCTGCTGGCCGGCCTGGCCGGTTACGCCGTACTGGCAAACTGGCAGCAGGCGCAGCGGGTGCGTGCCGTGGCCGCGGCCGGCAACGACACCCACGCCTACCACGCGGCCTCGTTCGCGCTGGCCTCCGAGATGGCGAAGCTGCAGGCCACGATGCTGGTGCGGGACGGCGAGGAGCGGTACGAGCTGCTCACGGCCCACGACCGTACGATCGCCGCCATGGCCCGGATGGCGGCGCTCGACTCCCCCCACACCAACAACGCCGACGCCGTGGCCGAGCAGCACCGCAACCTGCGCACGGTGCTGGCCGCGTTCCTGGCCCAGATCGACCGCGGCGACCGGGGCGCGGCCCAGGTGACCCTCGAGGAGGTGCTCGAACCCGAGTACATCTCGATGACGAACAGCCTGATCGACGAGCAGAACGAGCACCTCGCCGACTACGAGCGCAAACAGGCCGGTTCGCTCCGCGACTCGCGCAACTCGGTCGTCGTGGTCCTCGTGGTGTTCGTGTTCGGCCTGGTCGTGATGGCCGGCCTGGGCCTGTCCACCCGGGCCCTGCGCAGGCAGGTCGAGGCGATGGCCGCCACCGACCGGCTGACCGGGCTGCGCAACCGCACCGCCTTCACCAAACGGGCCGCGCAGGCCGTCGCGGACGGCCGGCCCACCGTGCTCGTCGTCAACGTGGACGGCTTCCGCGACGTCAACGAGCAGCTCGGGGACCGCATCGGCGACCTGCTGCTGGTCGAGGCGGGCCGCCGGCTGAGGTCGCTGGTGCGTTCCGGCGACGACGTGGTGGCCCGGCTCGGCGGCGACGAGTTCGCCGTCCTGCTGCACGACGAGGACCCGCAGATCGGCGAGACCATCGCGGGCCGGCTCACCGAGGCGTTCGACCGCTCGTTCGTGCTCGACGAGGTGACGGTCGACCTGGAGGTGAGCATCGGCGCCCACACGGCCGGCGAGGGTGAGGACGTGGCCGCCGTGCTGCGGCACGCCGACACCGCCATGCACGAGGCCAAGCAGCACCGCGCCGGGTTCCACCGCTACCGCGAGGAGCAGCGGCAGGACGTCGCGGCCCGCCTGTCGCTGCTGGGCGACCTGCGGCGGGCCCTGGACGACCCCGATCAGCTGACCCTCAACTACCAGCCCAAGGTGACCGTGGGCGGCGGCGAGCTGGTGGGCGTCGAGGCGCTGGCCCGCTGGAACCACCCGGAGCGCGGCCCGATCTCGCCGGACGAGTTCATCCCGGTCCTCGAGGTCACCAACCTCATGCACCGTTTCACCGAGCGCGTGCTGACGATCGCCCTGCGCCAGGCCCGCGCCTGGCTCGACGCCGGCCACCGGGTGCCGATCGCCGTCAACATCTCGGCCCGCAGCCTGCTCGACCCCGACTTCCCGGGGCGGGTGGCGGCGCTGCTCGCCGAGACCGGTGTGCCGGGCGGGCTGCTGTCGATCGAGGTTACCGAGTACGCCCTGATGAGCGACCCGGACACCGCGATCGAGGCGCTGGACCGGCTGCGCGCGGCCGGCGTCAAGGCATCGATCGACGACTACGGCACCGGCTACTCCTCGATGACGTACCTGAAGATCCTGCCGATCGCCGAACTGAAGATCGACCGCTCGTTCGTGCTGGACATCGCCGAGAACAACAGCAGCCGCGCCCTGGTCGCCTCGACGGTCGAGCTGGGCCACCGCCTCGGCCTGACCGTGGTGGCCGAGGGCGTCGAGGACGCGGCGGCGGTCGAGGCGCTGCGCGAGATCGGCTGCGACACGGCCCAGGGCTACCACTTCGCCAAGCCCATGACGGCGGGCGCGCTGACCGAGCAGCTGTCGCACACCCTGCAGACGGCCTGACCCCCCTGCACCGACGGCGGGCCGCTGGACGCCGGCCACCATCGGATGGTTGTCAGCGCCCAGCGGGCCGGTCAGGTCAGGCGCGGGTCCACTTCTGGTTGGGCTCGCCGCTGCAGTCCCACAGCTGCAACTGCGCGCCGTTGGCGGTGTTGCGGTCCTTCACGTCGACGCACTTGTTGGCCGACACGTTGACCAGGTCGCCGGCGCCCGACAGGGTGAACCGCTGCACCGGGTTGCCGTTGCACGTGACCAGCTGGATCGGGGTGCCGTTGGCGAGCGCGCCGCCGGCCGGGTCCATGCACTTGCCCATGGCGCGCATCGTGCCGTCGCCGTTGGCCGTCCACTGCTGGGCGGCGGTGCCGTTGCAGTCGTACGTCTGCAGGCGGGACCCGTCGGCCGGGTTGGCGCCCGGGATGTCGATGCAGCGGCCGCTCAGGCTGGACTTGAGCGCGTTGCCGCCACCGGTCGGCGGGGGCGTGGTGGTGGAGGTGCTGACGTGCACGTAGTCGATCAGCATCTTGCTCTCGGCGGGCAGGCCGGCCGGGTTGCCCTGCCCGAAGTTCCCGCCCACGGCCAGGTTGAGGATGATGAAGAAGCCGTGGTTGAAGACCCAGTTGACGTTGCCCTTGGCGGCGCGCAGCGAGTCGGGGGTGGCGCGGAAGAACTCCCGGCCGTCCACGGTCCACACGATCAGGTTGGGCGACCAGTCCACGGCGTACGTGTGGAAGGCCTGGTGCCACGGGGTCCCCGAGGTGATCAGCTGGCCGTACGCGTTGCCGCCGGAGTAGCCGGGGCCGTGCAGGGTGCCGAACAGCTGGTTGGGCTCGCGGCCGACGACCTCCATGATGTCGATCTCGCCGTCGGCAGGCCAGTTGCCGCCGCCGAGCATCCAGAACGCGGGCCACAGACCGGAGCCGTTGGGGACCTGGATGCGCGCCTCGATGTGCCCGTACTGCTGGGTGAACTTGCCCGAGGTCTGGATGCGGCCCGAGGTGAACTGGCAGGCGCCGTTCCAGCAGTTGTTGCCGCCGCTGCCCTTGCGGGCGGTGATGACGAGCTGGCCCTGCCCGTTCATGGCGACGTTGCTGGTGCCGTTGGTGTAGTACTGCAACTCCTCGTTGCCCCAGCCGTGGCCGCCGACGTCGAAGTTCCATTTCGACTGGTCGACACCGCTGCCCGCCGGGCCGTTGAAGTCTTCGTTCCAGACGACGGCCGCCTCGGCCGTGTCACTGCGGGAGCCGACCGCGAGGCCCGCTCCGAGGGCGACCACCAAGGCGGTCGCCGCGATGAAGAACCTGGACTTACGCATGGGGGAAATCCTCCGGGGAGAGGAGAGGGGATAATCTGTAACAGTCTTAATAGATAGATAGCCTCCGTCAAGCCGGACGTATCGGGCCGGCGGCAGCCCTGCCCTTTCAACCGCCGGCCGATTGCCCCCCGTACGCCGTCGCGCCGGGACAGCCGATCAGGTGATCATTGCGCCGGCGGCCGGTAGACGTCACACCGACGGCCACGCTCGGCCTGGGCGGTCGACCAGCCCGCGCACAGCCGTACGGGCGGCTTGACCCCGCGGAACAGGTAGGTCGCCTGCGCGTCGAAGCTGCGGCGGCCCGCCCCGCAGTGCTTGCCGACCGTGCGCCACTCGAGGCCGTCGGCGGGACCGCTGCGCCCGACCTGGATCACGGCGCAGCCGAACACGCTGCGCCCGGTCATCGTCCCGACGATGCGGAACGGCGGCACCGGCCTTTCCGGGATGCTCATCATGTGGCCGTACGAGCCATGAGCGACCACACTGCCGGCGCGAAGCCGGAACGTGTTGTCACCGGCGGCCGCGGCGGGTGTCACGGCAGCGCCGAGCACCGCTCCGACGGCAACAACCGCACCGAGCGTACGGGAGACAAGAGGGCGCACTGAAGCACTCCTTGATCAGAGGCGAACGGCGACCCGGACGAGCCACCACAACACCAACGCGTCAGCCGCCCGCAGGTCTCTGCCGGGTAGGGTGCCGATCATGGGCGCGAAGACCGCGATACTCGCTTTCACCGACGGCGACCTACGGCAGGTGCTGCCGGGCCCGGCCGCGCCCGATCCGGGCCCGGCCGAGGCCCTCCTCCACAAGATTTTTCCTGGGTACGCGGTGACGCCGGCCGGTGTGAGCACGCTCGACGTGACCTACCCGCCGGAGGACGTCGCCCACGTCGCGGTGCTGGCCGGGGCCGAGCTCGTGTGCGATCAGCGGCTGGTGCTCGACCGCCCGTCCGAGCTGCCCGAGCACCTGATCGAGGCCGGGGCCGGGCGGCGGATCGTCCTGCACGGCATGCACTCGGTGGTTGACTGGCTCGGCTTCGCGGTCTGGGAGGACGGCAAGCTGGTCCGCTCGCTGAGCCTGTCGCCCGACGGCGGCATCGAGGAGAACATCGGCGAGCCGTACGAGTTCGAGCGCCCGTACTGGGCGGGCGAGCACCCGGTCGAGCCGATGTTCCCGGACCAGGGTCCGTACCCGTTGCCGTTCCACCCGCTGGAGCTGGGCGAGGAGGCTCTGCGCGCCCTGTTCGGTTTTACGATCGAGGGCCGCCGCGAGCCCGCCGACATCGACCCCGACGACGTGCCCGTGCACGTCTTCCGGGTCACCGACCCGTCCGGCAAGGAACAGGAGACCCGCGAGGCCGCCGCCGAGCAGATCCGGAGCGGCCTGGGCCCATTGCGGATCTACCAACGAGGCCCGGACGGCGACCTGCGCGAGGTCAGCTGGAACGAGTTCGAGAGGCAGCACCCGCCGGACCAGTTCTGACCGGACTCCGTCCCGCCCGGCCTTGACGTCGATGGGTGCCGATGTTTGACTCTGAGCACTCTTGGTCGTTCGGCTCTGGGGAGCGTGCGATGGTGATTGGTCGGAAGCATCTCGGGGCCGTCGCAACGCTGAGCCTGATCGGAGGGCTGCTCGCTCCCGGCTCACCCGCGGAGGCGGCCGCTGCGGCGCCGCCGCTCTATCCGCCGGTGGGCGCGGCGACGCAATTCCTCGACCACCGCGCCCTGCTCGGCACCAACCCCGAACCGGACTGGTACGAGGCGAACATTCCCTTCGTCGACCTGCCCGACGCCGAGATCGAGAAGACGTACTACTACCGGTGGCGCACCTTCAAGGAGGCGCTCAAATACACCGGCCCCAAGGACGGCTGGATCGTCTCGGAATTCCTCGGGCCGGTCGGCTATTCGGCGCCGTTCGGCGGGATCAACGCGGCGGCCGGGCATCACCTCTACGAAGGCCGCTGGCTGCGGGACCGCCGTTATCTCGACGACTACCTCGACTACTGGCTCACCGGTTCGGGGTCCGAGGCCAAACCGGCCACCGAGGACCTGAACAAGAACACGACCGACTGGGCCCACCAGTATTCGTTCTGGGCCGTCGACGCCGCGGTGGCGCGGGCCGAGGTGACCGGGGACTGGAAGTTCCTCACCGACCGTATGGCCGCGCTGGAGAAGCAGTACGAGGGCTGGAAACGCACCAACTTCGACGCGGCGCGCGGCGTCTACTGGCAGACGCCGGTGTGGGACGCGATGGAGTTCACCGCCAGTTCCTACCAGAGCTCCGATCCCTATCACGGCGGCGACGGTTACCGGCCGACCCTCAATGCCTATCAGTACGGTGATGCGCGTGCCCTGGCCCTGTTGAAGCGCCGGACCGGCGACACCGCGGCCGCCCAGCGCTACGAGAACGAGGCCGCGGCGCTGAAGACCGCCACCGACCGGGTGATGTGGGACGGCTCGTTCTACAAGCACGTCATGAAGGGGCAGGACACCCGGCTCGCCGACCGGGAACAGATCGGCTTCATCCCGTGGTACTTCGGCATGCCATCGGCGGACAAATCGGTGGCGTGGGCGCAATTGACCGACCCGCAGGGTTTCGCCGCGCCGTTCGGGCCGACCACTACCGAGCGCCGCAGCCGCTGGTTCATGCACGAGGCGCTCAACGGCTGCTGCCGCTGGGACGGGCCGAGCTGGCCGTTCGCGACCAGCCAGACCCTGACCGCGCTGGCCAACCAGCTGCTCGACCATCCCGCCCAGCCCTATGTGAACAGGGACGACTACACGGCGATTCTGCGCGGCTACGCGCTGACCCAGCGCAAGAACGGCCAGCCGTACGTGGCCGAGGCGCACCACCCGGACGAGGACCGCTGGATCTACGACGGCGCCGGGCATTCCGAGGACTACAACCATTCGACGTTCACCGACCTGGTGCTGTCGGGGCTGCTCGGCATCCGGCCGCAGCCCGACAACACCGTACGGGTGGCGCCCCTGGTTCCGTCGTCCTGGAGCCATTTCGCGGTCGAGAACGTGCCGTATCACGGGCACAACCTGACGGTGCTGTGGGATCGCGACGGCAGCGCCTACGGCCGGGGCGCCGGAATGCGCGTCTACGTCGACGGTGTGCAGCGATTGGCGCGGGCCACGCTCGGCGATGTGCGGCTGAATGTCCCCGCGCCGCAGAACGCCACGGGTCAGCCGGAACTTGTCGACGATGCGGCGAACGTACGGGAAACCGGTTTTCCGATGGCCACGGCCTCGTACACCTGGCGGGGCGACAGCGCGGCCAACGCCATCGACGGCCAGAACTTCCACCTCGATGTGCCGACCACGCGCTGGACCACCTGGCAGTCGCCGAACGCGTCGGACTGGCTGGCCGTCGACTTCGGCGCCCCGGCCACCGTTTCCGACGTACGCATCGACTTCTACGACGACGGCGGCGGTGTTCGCACCCCGGACGCGTATGCGCTGCAGTACCAGAATTCCGCCGGCGCGTGGGTGGAGGTTCCCGGGCAGCAGCGTTCCCCCGCCACGCCGGTGGGCCGGGCCCTCAATCGCATTCTCGTGAACCCGCCGCTCACCACCGATCGCCTGCGAGTTATTCCCACACGAAACGACGGCGGGGCGGTCGGCATCACGGCCCTGCAGGTGTGGCGGGCGCCCGATTCCCGGCTGAGCGCGCGATTCACGAGCAATTCCCTGGCCGTCGACGCCGGAATCGCCACCACCGTGCAGACGCGCGTGACGGCGGCGAAGACCGTTCCCGGCGTACGGGTGTCTCTGGAACTGCCGCGAGGGTGGACGGCCCGCCCCCGTACGCCGGTGCAGTTCCCGGTTCTGAAAGCCGGCGCCACGGCGACGACGACGTGGGACGTGACGGTGCCGCCGGCCGCCGATCCCCTGGCCGGGCTGCCTCTGCGGGTGCTGGCCCGATCGGACGCCGGGACGAGCGGGTCGGTGCTGCCGACGTCGTACCAGTTCGACCCGGCCAACTATCCGGTGACGCTCTGGGACGACGACTTCTCGGCCGACCGCCTGGCGCAGTACCGGGTCGACCACCCCGCGGCCGAGCCGTCCCCAGCCCTGACCGTCGCCGGTGGCACGCTCACCGCTTCCGCGAGCTCCCGGTCGTTCGCCGTGCTGGCCGCGCCCGTGGCGGCGTCGGCGGGCGGCACAGCGGTGATCGTCGAGCCGTCCTCGTTCGCCGGCTCCTCCCCCGAGGACAGCCTGTTCCTGGGCCTCTCGTCGGGCGACCCCACCAACGCGCTGGCCTGGTACAACAACCACTTCGGCACGTCCGGCGCCGACATCCGGCTCAACGGCGCGGGCCAGCCCGACGGCGGCTGCTGCGCGGCCGTGAAGTGGCAGGCCGGGGACAGGTTCGCCGTGCTGGCCCGCTCGGGCACGCTGACCACATGGCACGAACGCAACGGCGCGTGGACTCTGATCCACACCGCGCCACTGGCCGCGGTCTCCGGCAACCCGGCGTTCGGCCTGCGCCTCGACGCGGGCAGGCTCACCCTCAACCGGGTGACGGTGCGCGGCCGCTAATCGCCGCCACCACCACCGCCGCCGCCGTCGCTCCAGTCGCCGCCGTCGTGGTAGTTGCCACGCGACCAGGTGAAATCTTCACCACCGTCGCCGCCGTCCCCATCGCCCCGGCGGCCGGGCCGGGAACGCCGGGAGACGCGGACGGCGACCACGAGGACAATGACGGCGAGAACAGCCGCCACGATGAGGATCTCCATGTCCGCAGTGTGCGGGACGGCCGCCACCCGAACCAGCCGGCCGGGCGCGGATGTCCGGGGCTGCCGCTGAGGGCGGGCCGGACCTAGACTGCGCTATGGACGCAGTCAGCCCCGCCGACGGCTGTCGCCGCCGGTCCACCGTACGGCCCCAGCCGGTGCTGCTCGCACGCCCGGCATCCGTTGCCCGCCGCAATGCCGGCCCGGCCGATGACATCTCGACGGAGAGCTACCGCGAAGTTCTCGAGGAGCTCACCGCCCACCCGACCCGGCACTCGTTCTCGCCGCACTACCTCGACGCCGCGCGGCAGGCCGGCGAGCGGCTGGCCGCCCTGGGCTACGCGACCCGCTCGGAAACGGTCGCTGTGGGCGGCCGGGAGACGGTGAACGTCGTCGCCGACCGCCCGGGCGACGGGGAGCGGCTGGTCTACGTCATGGCCCACCTCGACTCCGTCAACCAGACCGGCGTGATCGGGGCGCCGGCGCCGGGCGCTGACGACAACGCGTCCGGGGCGGCCGGGGCGCTCGAACTGGCCCGCGTGCTGGCCACCGCCGACGCCGCCCACGACCTGCGCATAGTCCTGTTCGGCGGCGAGGAGCAGGGGCTGCACGGCAGCCGCGTGCACGTGGCGGGGCTCGCCGGGGAGGAACGGTCGAGGATCACCCTGGCCCTCAACATGGACATGATCGGCCGCCGCAACACGGCCACCCCGTCGGTGCTGCTGGAGGGCGCGCCGGTGTCACAGTCCGCGATCGACGCGCTGGCGCGGGCCGCGCACGACGTCACCGACCTGGAAGTGTTCGTCTCGCTCGAGCCGTTCGCCTCCGACCACGTGCCCTTCATCGACGCCGGCCTCCCGGCGGTGCTGACCATCGAGGGGGAGGATCAGCTCAACACCGACGAGCACACGCCGCGGGACACGCTCGCCGGGCTGGACCTCGCCGTGGCCGTGGCCATCCTGCGGATGAACGCCGCCGTTGTCGCCGAGGCGCTGAACTGAGCGGGCCGTGACCATCGACCTGTCGGGGCCGCCGCCCTCCGGCCCGCCCGGCTTCTCGCGGCGGCATCTGCTGGTCTCGGCCGCGTGCGGGCTGGCCGGCGGGGTGGCCGGGACGTGGGCCGTCATCCGGTTCCGCGTCCCCGGTCCGCCGGACGTCGACGCCGCCACGGTCGCCGCCGTGGAGGCCGCCCGGGTCACCGAAAGGTTCGTCGACCTGCCGACGCCCGGCCCGTCCGCCACCGTGATCGTCGGCCGTTCCGGACGTTGCACCGTCACCGTGGGCGCCACGATCGTCTACGGCTCCTCGACCGACGACGTCCTCTCCCAGGGCGGCGCGGTCGCCTTCGAGCTGACCGGCGCCAACGCACGCCCACCCAGCCTGGCCGGCGCCGGCCGTTCCTTCCTGTCCGTGAGCGGCGTCGAGCATCCCTACACCGTGACCCAGAGCTTCACCGCCACCACGGTCATCGACGGCCTGCGTCCCGGCCGCACCACGTTCACCGCCAAGTACCGCGCCGACGGCAACGCCCCGGTCCCCGTCTTCTTCAGCCACCGCACCATCCACGTGTCGACCCTCGGCTCCCGATAGGGGATCAGCCGCTCAGGCCTCCGCAGGCTGTGGCTCGAAGAGTGTGGCGGTCCTCGGTCACGACGCGTCGAGGACGGGCGGTACGGGCGGCCCACCGGCTGATCCCGCGCAGAGCGCTATCGGCTTCTGACCGCCCCGATCAACAGCGGCCACACGGCCAGGTGGCCGGGGTGCGCGCGCATCGCGTCGTCCATGTCGGCCGGGAACCGGTCGCGCTGCTCCTCGGTGATCAGGCCGAGCCGCAGCGCCAGCGGGGCGATGCTGCGGTAGGTCGCGGAGAGCATGCCGGCCGAGTCCGCCATGGTGCCGAGCCGGCCGGCCACGTCGGTGAGGCCGGGCGCGCCGATCCCCGCCTCGGCGAACAGCGCGGGCAGCCGCAAGCCGATCCGGTGGTCGCGGCCGGCCCCGGCGAACGCGCCGAGGAAGACCCGCCGCCACTCGTCGACCACCGGCAACGGCGGGACCGACTCCACCGCGTCCATGTCGTAGTCCTGCACGACCAGCTTGCCGCCCGGCGCGACCCACCGCCACATCCGGCGGAGTGCGGCGACGGGGTCGTTGAGGTGCAGCAGGACCAGGCGGCCGTAGACGACGTCGAAGCTCTGCGGGGGCACGGCGTCGTCGTCGCTGTCCAGATCGGCCCGGACGAACGTCCCGCCGGCGCCGGCGGCGGCCTTCTCCCCCAGCTCGGTGTCGAGATCGATTCCGGTCACCCGGGCGCCGCGGGCGGCCATCAGCTCCATCACCGCGCCGGTGCCGCAGCCGGCGTCGAGACAACGGTCGCCCGGCGACAGCCCCACCTGATCGAGCAGGCGGGCGGTGGCGGGTTGCCAGACCGCGGCCTGCCGGCGCAGCCGTTCGTGCTCCTCGGGTGTGCGGCCCAGGACGTACGTGCTCATGCTCTTCCCCCTCGACTGTCGGGCATCGGCTTCAGGCTGGCCCGGACGGACGGGCGGGGGCATCGTGGAGGCTCTACGGAGATTTGGCGTACGCATGATCGGTTGTCAGCCCGAGGTGGCCGAGGCGCTGCAGGCGGCCGCGACGGGCTCGGGTCGGTTGCTGACCGTCCAGGGCGATGCCGGGACAGGCAAGAGCACCCTGGTGGCCGCGGCGGTGACGCACGCCCGCGAGCTGGGCCTGACCGTGCTGCGGGCGCGTGGGAACCCGCTCGACCGGGACTACCCGTTCGGGACTGCCCGGCAGGCGTTCGCCCTTCTGCGGGACACGCCCGACCTGGGTCCGAAGCCGGCCGCGCTGGTTCTCGACGGCGGGGAACCCCTGGACGGGCCCCACGCGGCCACGCATTGGCTGTTCTGCCTGACCGCGGCGGTGGCCGCCCGCAACCCCACTGTCCTGTTCGTGGACGACGCGCACTGGGCCGACATCGCGTCGCAGCACTGGCTGGCGGCGGTGGCCCGGCGGGTGGACGAGATGGCGCTGACGCTCGTGCTGGCCGTGGAGACGGGATCGTCCGTGCTCGGCGAACTGCTGGCGGGGACGGTGGTCACGGTGGGGCCGCTGGAAGCCGCGCGCTCGGCCGAGCTGGTGCGGGAGCGGTTCCCCGGGGCGTCGCCGTCGTTCGTGGACGCGTGCCATGTTGCCAGCGGAGGGAACCCGTACCTGCTGAAAGCCTTGCTGGCCCACTCGGACGGGCACTCGGCGCCGGCGGTGAGCCCCGCGGAGGTTGCCCGGTGGTTGTCGTTGCGGCTCGCGCGCCTGCCGGACGGGTGTGCGGAACTGGCGACCGGGGTGGCTGTGCTCGGCACCGGGGTGCGGCTCGCGGACGCGGCGGAACTCGCCGGGTTGACGCCGGAGCGGGCGGCGGCGTGTGCTGACACGCTGCGGGCAGCGGGGGTGCTGTCCCACGAGGACTGGTCACCGGCCAACCCGATGATCGCTTCGGCGCTCACCGGGCAGCTGGGGGCGGCGTCGCTGGGGCTGTGGCATGCGCGGGCGGCGTCGCTGCTGGCGTCGCGAGGAGCAGACCCCGAGCGTACGGCGGTGCACCTGCTGCGGGTCGAGCCGGCTGGGCGGGCCGAGGTGGTGGTCTGGTTGCGTTCGGCTGCGGCGCGGGCCGCCGGGCGTGGGGCGCCGGAGAGCGCGGCGGCCTATCTGCGGCGGGCCCTGCTGGAACCCGCTGTGGATCCGGCCTCTGACGCCGCTGTGCGGTTGGAGTTGGCACTGGTTCTGGCGGCCGTACGGCAGGAGGGGGCTCAGGCGCTGGCTCATGAGGCGGTGGCGCGGATCGCTGACCCGGCGGCTCGGGCCGAGGCGGCTCTGCGGTGCGGGCGGGCTCTGGCCATCGGCGGCCACGGGGCGGCGGCAATCGCGGTCTGCCGGCTGGGGCTGGACGGGGGCGCTGGGCGGGCGGTCTCGGCGGTGGGCGGCTCTTCCAGCGGCCCCACCGAGCCCGGCCTGGGTGTCTTCCCCAGCCACGCCGGGCCGCTCGATCGGGGCGCGGCCCCCAACCACCCCACCCCGCCCCGCCAGGGGGCGGGCCCAGAGTATTCGGTTGTCAAGGATCTTGGGCCGGGGCCTGTGGACAACCCCGGTTCGGACAAAGTGGGCACGGCGCCGGCTGTGGACAACTCGGGGCGCCGGGGTGACGAGGGCGTAACCTGGGCTCGCATTCCGGCGGACACGGTGGCTCGCCTCGACGCCGAGATCGCGGGGGCCGCCGGGATGGATGCGCGCAGCATGCCGCTCGCCCGGGCGTATGCGCGGCGGTGCCGGGTGCAGGAGCCGGTGCTGCCGTTGTGGCGGGTGGTCGCGGCGGTCGATGACACGTTCGCGGGGCGGGCGGCCGGGGACAACCTGGCTGTCCTGCGGCCGGTGATGGAAAGCGGGGTGCTGGACGGCGAGAAGGACTCGGTGCTGCCCACGGTGGCCGGGCTGACGCTGATCGCCAACGGGGATCTGGAGGCGGCTCGGCTGATGAGCGAACGGGTGGCGGCCGCGGCGGGCCCACGCGGGTGGCTCAGCACGGTGGCGCACGGGCGGTTCCTGCGGTCACTGGCGGTGCTGCCGGCGGGACTGGTCACCGAGGCGGTGCTGGACGCGCGGGCGGCGGTCGAGTTCAAGCTGAGCAGCAACACGCCGCCGGAGGGTTTGCTGTTCGCGTTGTGCCCGCTGGTGGATGCCCTGGTCGAGGCGGATCGGTGCGCCGAGGCCGAGGCGTTGATCGCTACCGCGTTCCCGGGGGAGCCACCGCCGTACGGGTTGAGCAGCCCGATGTTCCTGCAGAGCCGGGGGCGGTTGCGGTGGGCACAGGAACGGCCGGTCGAGGCGATCGCCGACCTGCGGGCGGCCGGGCGGATGTGGGAAGGGCTGGGGGTGCGGCATCCGGGGCTGGCCTCGTGGCGGGCCGACCTGGTCGCGCCGTTGCTGGCCATGGGCGGGGTCGCGGGCCGGGACGCCACGGGCACGGGCACGGGCCGAGACGCCGCGGGCACGGACACGGGCGCGGGCCGAGATCCCGCGGGCCGGGACGCTCCGGGCGAGGACGGGGGCCGAGACGGTCCGGGCCGGGATGTGAACGGCGGGGGGCGAGGCGCGGCGGGGAGACTGGCTGCGGAGCATCTGGAGCTGGCCGAGGCGGTGGGGGCGGCGGGGGCGCTCAGCCGGGCGTTGCAGGTTGCGGCGGCGACTGCGGGGCGGGAGGAGAGGCCGGCGCTGCTGGAGCGGGCGGTGGCGGTGTGTGAGGGGACGCCGGAACGGCTGGCTCGGGCGTACGCGATGGTCAGGCTCGGCAGTGCCCTGCGGCGGGCCGGGCGGCCGGACAGGGCGCGGGCCCCGTTGCGTACGGGGCTTGAGATCGCCGTGGAGGGAGGGGCGCATCGGCTGGCGGGGCGGGCGATGGCTGAGCTGCATGCGGCGGGCGCGCGGCCGCGGCGGGTTGCCACGAGCGGGCCGGCGGCGCTGACCGAGGCTGAGCAGCAGGTGGCGGGGATGGCCGCGGGCGGGCTGACCAACCGGGAGATCGCGGTGCGGCTGACGTTGAGCCGGCGAACGGTCGAGACGCATCTGGCCCACGCGTATCACAAGCTGGGCATCGCCTCGCGGCGCGATCTGACGGCGGCGCTGGGCCCGGCGGGGGTGGCGCGGCCGGCGGGTTCCTCCGCAGGAACCCGAGGACGGCGCTCGTGAGCGTTACCGGGGCGCTGCGGTCAGGGTTCGTTCGCCGTTGCGGCGTTTGAGCAGCGCGTCGACCGACCAGGGGCCGGCGCCGAGGACGGCGATGGCGAGGAACGCCCACGCGTACAGGGCCGGTGAGACGCCGCCGTTCTCGATGGGCAGCAGGCCCTGCGGCTGGTGCACGACGAAATACGCGTACGCCATGGAACCGGACGCCAGGACGGCCGCCGGCCTCGTGAGCACTCCGGCCATCACGAGGATGCCGCAGACGAGCTGGATGAGGCCTGCCCACCAGCCCGGCCAGGCGCCCATGGGGGCCGGGTCGCCGGAGCCTTCCACGCCGCCGAACAGGCCGAGGACCGTCCGGGCGCCGTGCAACGTGAAGAGCAGGCCGATGACGATGCGGAAAACCGACCAGAACGGGCCGGAGAACCGATGCGTGTCCATGCTTCCTCCTTCTCCTGGGGGACTAATACATCGACGTACGCTAATGAGTAACGCCTGCTCGGCCAAGCGTTTTCAACCCCTTCGACCCCCATGAGGCGGGATCGATCAGTTGTCCGGAAGTGTCGGCCACGCGACAGGCGCTGATCACGCGGTGTATCTCAAAGGGAACTCAGAGCCAGTGGTTTCGGTCACACCGCCTCGCCGACCGGCCATCACCGAAAGCAGTCGAGTGCTCACGTACCGGCAGCGGCTGCCGATGGTGAGGGACATGGACGGCCACCGAACGGAGCCTGCATGAGGGTCCTCGCGCGCAGGCCCGACCCCGCCATGGCCGGGCTCGCCGCGTTCAGCGTCGCGATCGTGTTGTGGTTCCTCGCCGGGCCGGGCGGCGCGACCACGTCCTGGGGCGTGCAGACGTGCCTCGACGTGCTCAACGTGGTGTTCGCGTGGCGCCTGACCCGGGCCGCGGCCGGCAACCGGCACGCGCTGCGCTTCTGGCGTGCGGTGACAATTGCCTGCACGGCCGGCGCCCTCGGCGACGGGTACCAGACCGTTCTCGCCGTGCTGGAGGGCGCCGACCACCGGCCCAGCCCGATCCAGACCGGGCTGGTCGTGGCGGGCATGGTCATCGTGGTCGTCGCGATGCTGCTCCACCCGCTGGGCGGGTCCGGGCGGCAACGGCTGCGGCTGTGGCTCGACGCCGCCACGGTGCTGACCGCGGTCATCGTCTTCCTCTGGTACTTCGTGCTGGCCCAGGTCGTGACCGAGGGCGACACCGCCGAGCTGGCCGGCGCGCTCGTCACCTCCGCGGTCATGGTGCTGATCGCCGTCGGGCTGCTCAAGCTGCTGCTCAGCGGCACCGCCCCGTTCGACCGCGGCCCCGGCTTCGTGGCCACCACCGGCGTCATCGGCACGGCCATCGCGGCCTCCACGGTGACGCTGCTGACCGGCACCGAGGACCCCGGCGTCATCTACGCCTCCCAGCTCGTGCCGTGCCTGTTGATGCCGGTCGGCATGCGTTACCAGGAGCTGCGGATGCGCCGTGGCGCCACGCGCAAGGGTCCCGCCGAGAAGCGGCGGTCAAGCCGTCTCCCGTACGTGGCGGTCGGCGCGGTGCAACTGCTGCTGATCGCGGCCCTGATCGGCCGCGGCGGTGACCTGCGCGTCTGGGGTGTCACGATCGGCGCCGTCGGCATCACCGCGCTGGTTCTGAGCCGGCAGGTCGCCGCGTTCACGGACACCGAGCGCCTCACCGAGGAGATCGACCGCAGCCGCGAATGGTTCCGGTCGCTGCTGCAGCACTCGTCGGACGTCACGTTCGTGGTCGGGTCCGACGGCTCGACGCGGTTCGCCACCCCGGCCGTGCGGAAGGTGCTGGGCATCGACGCCCAGGAGCTCGACGGCTCGGCGCTGGCCGACCGGATGCACCCCGAGGACATGCCGGTGCTGCGCGAGTTCATGCGGCGGCTCGCCGAGCAGCCGGGCGTCGAGGCCGAGGTGCAGGTGCGCCTGCGGCACAGCGACGGGTCGTACCGGTGGCTTCAGGTCGTCGGGGTGGACCTGACGCCGAATCCGAGCGTGAACGCGATCGTCTTCAACGCCCGCGACGTCACCGAGGCGAGGGCGCTGCACGACAAGCTGCGCCACCAGGCCACGCACGACCCGCTCACCGGCCTGGGCAACCGCAGCCTGCTCGAGCAGCGGCTCGCCGCCCGGCCGGACGGGCAGGTCAGCGTGCTGCTGATCGACCTCGACGGGTTCAAGCCGATCAACGACCGGCACGGGCACCACACCGGCGACCAGGTGCTGACCGTCGTCGCCGAGCGGCTGGCGGCCGGGACGTCCGGTTCCGGCCTGGCCGTGCGCCTCGGCGGGGACGAGTTCGCGGTGCTGCTGCCCGGCTTCGACGCCGACGCGGCGGCCGGCCGGGCCGAGCACATCGCGCTCGCCCTGGCCGAGCCGATCCGGCTGCCCGACGGGCCCGAGGTGGCTGTCGGCGCCAGCATCGGGGTGTCGACGGGCACCGCCGGGGAGGCCGGCCGGCTGCTCAGGGACGCCGACGCGGCGATGTACCGCAACAAGGCCCGGCGCAGAGGACCGGCCCTGACGCCGGTCCAGTAGGCGCGCAAGCCCCGCGCTTCGGTCAGGCTCGGCGCGCGGGTCAGGCTCGGCGCGCGGGGCCGGCTCGGCGCCCGGCGGGCGGTGGGGCGGCAGGCGGTGGGCGGCAGGCGGCAGGCGGCAGGCGGTGGATCGGACGGGTGCCGGGTCATCCGCCGTTCGGGGGGCCGCCCGGCGGCCGGATTGCCGGTAGCGTCTCCGGAGGCATGATCGCCGACCTGCGGAAAGAGCACCGTGCACATCTCCGTTCTTGGGCCGCTGAGGGCCACGGCGCAGGGTTCGGCGGCCGATCTCGGCGGGCCGCGGCAGCGGGCGGTGCTGGCCCGGCTGGTGGTCGCCGGTGGTGACGTCGTGTCGGCCGACCGGCTCGTCGCCGACCTCTGGGGTGACGCCGACGTGCCCGCCAAGGCCCTGGCCACCCTGCAGGTGCACATCTCGCACCTGCGCCGCGCGCTCGAACCGGGCCGGGCCCCCCGGACCCCCGCGTCGGTGCTGGTCAGCGCCCCTCCGGGTTACGCGCTGCGGCTGCCGGTGGAGGCGGTCGACGCCTGGCGCTTCGACGACCTCGTACGCCGTTCGGCCGCCGCCGGCCCGCAGGCGCGGGTGCGGATGCTGACCGAGGCCCTCGGCAGCTGGCAGGGCGAGGCGTACGCCGAGGTGGCGGCCGAGCCGTGGGCCGTGCCCGAGGCGGCCCGCCTGGCCGAGCTGCGGCTGCTGGCGGTCGAGTCGCTGGCCGAGGCGCAGCTGGAGCTGGGCCGGGCCGCCGCCGTGGTCGCCTCGCTGGAACGCCACCTGCACGACAACCCGGGCCGCGAGGGGGCGGTGCGCCTGCTCGGGCTGGCCCTCTATCGCAGCGGCCGGCAGGGCGACGCCTTGGCCCTGCTGCGCCGGACCCGCGACCATCTGGCCGACGAGCTCGGCGTCGACCCGGGCCCGGCGTTGCGGGCGCTGGAAACCGACATCCTGACCCAGTCCCCCACCCTGGACGCCCCCGCCGCCACCCCGTTCCCGGCCGGTGGAGAGGACAGCGACGCCGGACCGGCGCGCAGCGGCAGCTCTGCGAGGCCTGCTCTCGACCCTTCACTTGGCCGCCCGGCGTCCCGTACCCCTCCCTCGCCCAGCTCCCTGACTTCCGCGACCACGACCGCCCGATCCAGACAAGTACGTGATGTGGTGGCGTGGGGGCGGGAGACAGAACTCGCTGTCATCGCGCGGGCGGCGGAAGAGGTCGCTCGCGAGGGGGCCCGGGTCGTGCTGATAGGTGGTGAGGCCGGCGCGGGGAAGACGACCCTGGCCGAGGCCGCGCTGGCGCGACTGACCCACGACGGCTGGACAGCCCGCCGAGGCCGGTGCCCCGAAGTGGAGGGCGCCCCACCCGGCTGGGCATGGACGGAGACGCTGGGCTCCGGGGTGCTCGGCGGAGAACGGCCAAGCGCCCCCGGGCAGCGCCCGCCCTCGCCCAACCCGTTCGAGCTGGGCCTGAGTGTTGCGGCGGCGCTCGACACCGGCCGTACGGTGGTCCTGCTCGACGACGTGCACCGGGCCGACGACCTGACCCTGCAACTGCTGCGGCACGTCGTGGCCCAGCAGGCCGCCCGCCCGCTGCTCGTGGTCGTCACCTACCGCGCCGACGAGCGGCGGGACGAGCTCGAGGCCACGATCGGCGCGCTGCTCGGTTCGACGGCGGCTCACCTCACGCTGCGCGGGCTCGACCGGGACGCGGTGGCCGAGCTGGCACGGCGCCACGGGCTGGCCGAGGCGGGGCCCGACGTGCTGACGATGGTGGCCGAGAGAACCAACGGCAACCCCTTGTTCGTACGGGAATTGGCCCGTCTCATCGCCGCCGAGGGCTCGCACACGGCGGGTTCGGGGGTGCCGGTGGGCGTGCGGGAGGTTCTGCGCCGGCGGGTGGCGCGGCTGCCCGACACCGTGGCGACGACGTTGCGGCAGGTGGCGGTGCTGGGGCGGGAGGCCGACCTGGACGTGCTGGCCGAGGTGGCCGGGCGCGACCCCGACGACCTGGTCGACACGCTGGAGACGGCGGTGCTGGCCGGGCTGCTCGACGAGCCCGCGCCGGGGCAGGTGCGGTTCACGCACGCGCTGGTGCGGGACACGCTCTACGAGGACACGCCGTTGCTGCGCCGCGCCCGGCTGCACACGCGGGCGTTGCGGGTGCTCGACGGGCACGCGGACGCGGCGACCCTGGCCCGGCACGCGGCAGCAGCGGCCGGTCCGGCGACGGCTCAGGAGGCGATCCCGTACGCGGTGGCAGCGGCCCGGGCGGCCGAGCGCGCCGGGTCGTGGCGGGAGGCGGCGGCCGAATGGCGGCAGGCGTTACGGCTGCGGGAGCTGGCCGGCACGCGCGCGACCGGTCCGGCGTCCGAGCTGCTGGCCCCGGCGGTGACCGCGCACGCGCGAGCCGGTGACGTGATGCGCGCGCGCCGGATCTACGTGGACGCCGTCAGCGGCGAGGACCTGGCGGTGCTGACGGCCTGGGACGCCCCGCTGATCTGGACCACCCGGGACGGGCGGGAGCCGTCGGCCACGGCGGTCACGGCGATCCGGCGGCACCTGGCGGCCGGTCAGTCCGGCCCCACCCGCGTACGGCTGCTCCTCGCGCTCTTCCGGGAACTGGAAGGATTCGACGAGCCCGAGGCCCAACGGGTCAGCGCCGAGGCCCTTGCTCTTGCCCGTACGGCGGGTGACGCGCGCCTGCTGTGCGCGGCGCTCAACGTGCGCGCGTACGCGGCTCTCGGCCCCGACCTGCAGGGTGAGCGCCGGGCGGTGGCCGAGGAGTATCTGGCCCGCGCGACCGGCAGCGGCGAGATCGACCACGAGGCCGTCGCGCACTGGCTGCTGTTCCTGGAGTCGGCCGCCCGCACCGACCTGGACCGGGCGCGCGCCGAGATGCGACTGGCCGTCGCCCGATCGACCACCGGGCAGCTCAGCGGGTTGCTGGCGGTGGTCGGCATCTTCGAGGCGCTGCTGGAGCTGCTGGCCGGGCGGGTCGGGGCGGCCCTGGAGCGCTACGAGGCCGTGAGCCGGCGGCTGGCCGAGCACGGCGCGCTCAACGGCGCCGCCATGGCGACGGTCGGGCGGATCGGGGCGGCCATGGCCCTCGGCGAATGGGCGCCGCTGCGCGACGAGTTGCTCGCGGCGGACGCCGCGTATCCGGGGCGGGTGACCGACCCGCTGGTGCTGGCGCTGCTCGACGCGGGCGACGAGGACGGGGCCCGGCGGGTGTGGGCGGGCCGGATGCCGATCGACCGCAACTACTACTGGCTCGGGTTCACCGCCCTGCGCGGGCACGCGGCGGCCCGGCTGGGCGACGCGGAAACCGGCCGGGAAGTCCTCGCCGACCTGCTCCCGTTCTCCGGCCGGGTCGCCGGGCTCGACTCGGGCACGCTCTACGCCGGGCCGGTCGACGCGGCCCTGCACGCGTTGACGGGCGACGAGGCGTACGGGAAATCGGCCGCAGGCCTCATCGAGCGCCTCCGAAAACCAGGCTCTCCCGCCGCTTGAACGGCAACGGCAACAGTCTGATCATCAGTGCGACCGGGAAGCCGCCTTCCCGGCGGGTCTCGGCCAGCTCGGCCTCGGTGGCCACGGCCAGGATCCGCGGCACCTCGAAGGTCATTTTCGCGCCGCGCCGGCGGATCGCGGACTCGACCCGGTTCCACTCGTCGTCGCTGACGTACTGCTTGATCAGCGGGACGATCGTGCGTTCCTCGTCGGCGATGTGCTCGCGCAGCGTGTCCCGCAGGTCGGCCAGGTCGGCGGCGAGCTCGGCCGACACGATGTGCCCGGCCTTCAGCGCGGCCGCGCCGGAACGGATCCGGGCCAGCTTCGGGTCGAGGACGGCGTGGTCGTCGGTGAGCTCGGTCAGGTCGACGTGCGCGCCCGCCGCCCGTTCCAGCACCGGCCACAGGACGTCGTCCTCGGCGCTGTGATGGTGGTGGATGCTGTCGCAGAAGTCGCTCAGGTAGCCGGCGATCGCGGCGGCGCGCTTGCGGTCGAGGCGGGGGCTGTTGCGGGCCAGGTCCGCGGTCAGGGCGGCGCAGCGGTCGAGGTCGCGCAGCATGGCGCGGTGGGCGAGGAGCAGTCCGCTCGGTTCGTTGTTCATACCGGCACGGTGCCCGCAAGCGCCTGCGGCCGACCTAAAGCCGGCTTAAGAGGGGTTCCCGCGCAGCCGCCGCAGGGCCAGGGCGAGCTGAAGGCGCAGGCGGCCGTGCGGGTCGCGCACCTCCCAGCCGAGCACGGGCAGGGTGTGGGCCAGGCGGTCCTGCAGGGTGGAGTGGTGCACGCGCAGGGCGGTGGCGGTCTCGTTGGAGGCGGGCCGACGAGCCGGGTGCCGCGGGCTTCGAGCGTCACGGGAACCCCTTGCTACGGGAAGACTTCGGCTGTGCGACCCATCCTGTGGTCCTGGCCCGCGCCGGGCGGCGGAAACTCCCCGCCATCTGGCGGGTCAGCCGTCGGCCAGGCCGCGGAGCCGCGTGAGGGCGGCCGACCAGTACGCCTCGTACTTGGCCAGCCAGGGGGCGAGAACCCGCGACATCGCCTCGCCGTCCAGCGCGTACAACTGGTGGCGGCCCTGTTTGGTGGCCGACACCAGACCGGCGGCGCGCAGCCCCATCAGGTGTTTGGAGATGCCCGAGGCGACCAGGCCCGGGAAGTGGGCGGCCAGCTCGCTCACCGTCAGCGGCCCGCGCTCGGCCAGCAGGTCGAGGATGCGCCGCCGGGTGGGGTCGGCCAGGACCCGGAACAGGTCGTCCTCGTCAGACACCGGCGGCGGTGACCACGCCGGCCAGGCGCCGCAGCACCTGGTGCTTGTCGGCGCCCCGCTCGTACGCCTCCCGGGTCGCCTCCCAGCCCGGCTTGCCGATGCCGGCGAAGCCGTCGTGCACGAGGTGCACCAGGGTCCCCGCCGCCGTGGGCTCGAGGCTGATGACCAGGCGGCCGGGGTGAACCCAGCCCGACTCCTCCTCGAGCCACGAGAGCACAAGCCGGCCCTCGGGCACCATCTCGAGGACGACGCCGCTGACCCAGGTCTCGCCGTCGCCGCCGGGCATCCGGTAGGCGCCGCCGACCCGGGCGTCGATCACCAGGTCGGGCGACAGCCAGCGCCTCAGCCCGTCCTGCGTGGACAACCACGCCCAGACCGCACTGGGCGGCGCGGGAATCTCGATCGAGCGGGTAACCTCCGGCACCGTGACCTCCCCAACGTCTTACCAATCAGTAATGCTTTACCGTACGGTAAGGCGTCGTGCATGACAAGGCGGAGTGGGCCGCGCGGGTGTGGCGGCCGGTGACCCCCGGCACAGCGCGGGCTTGAGCCGCTCAGCTGCCTGATTCGTAGGTGAGGAATCGCAGGCCGCGTTTGAGGAACGTGCGCGGGTTGGTGTCGAGGTAGCGGGCCCAGTCCGGGTCGGGCTCGCCGCGCAGCCAGGCGTAACGGGCGAGCGCGTAGCCGAACATCGGTTCCGTGAGGTAACCGAGCCGGCTGGTCCGGGTGTACTGGTCGTCCCGCGAATAGTCGAACGAGGAGTTGGCGCTGAAGATGCCGAGACCGAAGAACACGGTCAGCAGGTCGGTCAGCGGCTCGTGGTCCTTCCGCTTGGCGGAGATCCGGCCCTCGGCCAGCAGCAGCACATGTCCCAGCTCGTGCGCGACCGTCGCCACCAGCCCCGCCGGCCGGGCCGCCTGATCGTCACGGATCCCGATCACCGACCGCCCGTCACGCATGCGGTGATGCCCGGCCGCGCCCGAGCCGGACCAGTGGATCGGCACGTGAGCGGACAGCTCCGGGTTGTCGTCGGCCTCGTCGTGCTCCAGCTCGACGCGCGCCGGATCGATACCCATGTGGGCGCAAAGCCTTTCCAGGACCACCCGTACGTCTTCACGGGTGCCCCGGTACTCGCCGGGGAAGTAGCCGTCGGTGGGCAGAACCACCTCGCCGCGCAGCCTTTCCAAGCCGAACTCGGCCACGAACCAGTCCATCGACCGGTCGATCCACTCCTGCTCGACCGGCCGTACGGGACAGGCCGCTCGCCGCCACCAGACCATGCCCGGATTGTGCGCCACCCCGTCCACCCCGATCCGAGTGAAACCCTCCATAGGAGAGCCCTGTGGCCGTGCCGTCCGCCGGCACGCAGCGGCGACAGCGCCATAGTGTGAGTGTCATGGCGGTGAACACGAGGCGCGCGGCCGCCACATCGCCGGCGGAGCTTGTCCGCGACGTGCGCCGGGTCGTCGGTGGACGGCCTCGAACCTCGGCCGACGTCCTGCGGAAGCTGGCGACCGACCGGGACAGAGCCAGGCACGCCATGGCCCGGCACGGCTGGGACATCCCGGAAGAGGACCTGCTCCGGCTCGCGAAGGACAGCTCGGCCAACGTCCGCTTCTGGCTGGCCAACGTGCCCGGCTCCACCCGCCCGGTCGTCCGGGTCCTCGCCGAGGACCCGGACGACCGGATCGCCGTCTCCGCCCGCCAGTGGCTGCGGAAGCCGCCCCGCCGCGGCGGTTTCCCCAACCCCGCCCAGCTCGGCCGGCCGATCGTCGAGGTCGAGCACCACATCTGGAACCAGTACATGAGCCGCGGCCAGGGCCAGCCGTACACGTAGGCTCGGCGGCGTGCTCGATGCGGGGATGGTTTCATCGGCCGGGGCGGGTGGGTGAAGGGTGTTGCTTCGCGGCGCGGAGCCGGCTGATCTGCCCGCCTTGCTCGACGTGCAGCAGGCGGGCGCCGTGAAAGGGCTGGCGAACATCTTCCGGCAGGACCTGTACCCCTTCCCACGTGCGGACGTGTACGCGCGCTGGGAGGCCGAGCTGGCCGACCCGGCGATCGACGCCTACGTCATCGAGGACGACGCGGGACGGATCGCCGGGTTCGCCGCGATCAAGGGTGACGAGCTTCTGCACTTCGGCACCGCGGTCGAGTCGTGGGGCCAGGGCCTCGCGAGCGCCGCCCACGACAAGCTTCTCGAACGTTTCACGGCGGCGGGCGTGACCCGAGCGCGCCTGCGGGTCTTCGAGGAGAATCATCGGGCGCGCCGTTTCTACGAGAAGCTGGGCTGGCGCCCGGCCGGACGACTCAGCCGCACCTCGTTCGCGCCGCACCCGGTCCTCGTGGAGTACGAGCTGGACCTGCCGAGCGAGAGGCACCCGTGAGAGACATCATCGACGACCCCGACGTTCTGGCGAGCCTCAGTCACGACGAGGCCGAATGGGCCCCGTACGGCAAGCCTCTGGGCGCCGTGCGGCCGCGCTCAACGGCCGAGGTGAGCGAGGTCGTGGCGTACTGCGCCGAGCGCCGGATCCCGATCGTGCCACGCGGCGCCGGCACGGGTCTCTCGGGCGGGGCCAACGCCGTCGACGGGGCGATGATCCTCGACCTGTCGAAGATGAACCGGATCGTCGGGATCGACGCCGCCAACATGACCGCGACCGTGCAGCCGGGGGTGGTCAACGACGACCTCAAGCGGGCCGTCGCCGGGCACGGGCTGTGGTATCCGCCCGACCCGGCCAGCTCGCCGTGGTCGACGATCGGCGGGAACGTGTCGACCAACGCGGGCGGGCTGTGCTGCCTCAAGTACGGCGTGACCCGCGACTACGTGCTCGGGTTGGAGGCGGTCGTCGGTGGCCCCGCCGGGGCGTACGGGACGGTTGTCAAACTCGGACGCCGGACCACGAAGGGGGTCAGCGGGTACGACCTGGCCGGGCTTTTCACCGGCTCGGAAGGCACGTTCGGGGTGCTGACCGAGATCACCGTACGGCTGAGACCCGCGCGCCGGGAAGCGCCGCGCACCGTGGTCGGCGCGTTCGCCGGTGTCGTCGCCGCGGGGGAAGCAGTCGCCGCGATCACCAGGGCCGGTCTGCTGCCCGCCGCGCTCGAGCTGCTCGACCGTACGTGTCTGAAGGCCGTCGAGGAATGGAAACACCTCGGTCTGGAAGCCGACGCCGCGGCCCTGCTGCTGGCCCAGCTCGACACCCCGGGCGACGACGAGGCCACCGCCGTCGCGAACGTCTTCCGGGAAGCGGGCGCGTTGTGGGCCGAGCAGTCGACCGACGAGGCCGAGGCCGAGGCGCTGTTCGCCGCGCGGCGGCTGGCCTACCCGGCCCTCGAAAGGCTCAGCCCGGTGCTCACCGAGGACATCTGCGTGCCCCGGTCGGAGGTGCCCCGGATGCTGGCGTCGATCGAGCGGATCGCGGCCCGGCACGGTTCCACGATCGCCACCATCGCGCACGCCGGCGACGGCAACCTGCACCCGATGATCCTGGCCGCGGCCGGTGACGAGCAGGCCAAACGGGCCGCGCAGGGAGCCTTCGAAGACATCCTCAGCGCCGCGATCGCGATGGGCGGCACGGTCACCGGCGAACACGGTGTGGGCCTGCTCAAACGGGCCGGGATGCGGCAGGAGCTGTCGCCAGCGGTGCTCGCCATGCAGGTCGCGGTGAAGCAGACGCTCGACCCGCTGGGCCTGTTCAACCCCGGGAAGGTTGTCGGCTGACCGGCCGGGACTTCGAGGAGGTCCGGATCCGCCACCACAGCCTCGGCGGCTGAGCGCTGCGGCTACCCTCTGCTGGTGTTCGAGAGCCACTGCGTCATCTGCCACGACTACGACGACCGGGACGACCACGACGACGTCGACCGGGGTGTGATTGCCAACGTCGAGAAGTTCGGGTGGAGCGTCACCGGCGTGCCGGCCGACTCGCAGGGCCCCGGCTGGGCGTACACGATCGGCCGCCTGCACAGCCGCGGCGAACCGGAACTGGCCATGTTCGGCCTGGGCCTGCCCGTCATGCAGTCCTGCCTGAACATCCTCGGCGAACGCGACACCCTCACCGACGGCCAGTCCTTGGACGATGTCATCAACGGCTACCCCGTACGCCTGAGGGCCGTCGAACCTTCGTGGTTCCGCGCCTTCTTCGGCCAGGCGATGTGGTTCTACCGCCGCCCACCCGTCCCGGTTCTGCAGGTGGTGTGGCCCGCGCGCGACGGCAGGTTCCCGTGGGACGACGGCAGCCTGGCCCAGCCGCACCTGTGGCTCCCACCGGCCGGCCACCCCCGGGGCGTCTGGACCCAGGATGTCTGACCTGGCCCTGGCCCGGCGGCGAGGACTGGCCGCCAATTCCGCCGTGCCCGGTGACCTGCTGCGGCGGCTCGTCACCGACTGTCCCGCCGAGGTGCTGCTGCCAATTAGTGCCGCTCACCACCAGTCGCGTCGGGTTCCGCAGCAGGACCCCACCGGCGTCGAAGCTGACCTCAACAACGCAGTGCAACCCTCCGACGAATCGAGGCCCACCGCCGACTCTCGTCAAGTAGTGCGTCTCCCACAGGACGGCCGCAACCGGTCGCTCGGTTATGCGATAGCGGCGATGTCGCCGTCGTCGAAGTAGATCGCCTGGTGCAGGCGACCGCCGAGGGCTGCGGCGTACCTCGCGATCACGTCCTGGCCGGAGGCCTTCCCCTGCTCGATCTGCGAGACGCGGCCCTTGGTAACGCCCATCCGGGTGGCAACCTGCTGTTGTGTCAGGCCACGGGCCTTGCGGATCTCCGCAAGCCGGTATCCGACCGTCGCAGCGAGCAGTTCCTGCTTGCCGGCCTCGACTGCCTCCTCGCCGCCGGCCCGCTCGATGTGTTCGGCACGGATGTCGCTCCACCGCGTGTAGCCGCTCATGGCGTGCCTCCCTCTTCCTCGCCGCGCTCTTTCAGGTACGCCTCGTAGCGTTGCTCAGCCAGGGGAATCGCCTCGGCATACCACTGATTCCATCGTCCGGCTTTGTCACCGGCGACCAGAAGAACGCTCGACCGCCAAGGGTCGAAGGCGAACAGGATGCGCACTGTGCCGGGGCGTAGTTCCTTGAGATTACTGAGCGAGGTGCCGTGAATCGTGTCAACCAGCGGTCGGCCCAGGCCGGGCCCCGTCTCGGCCAGAAGATCGAGCGCCTGCACGACACGGCATAGACACCCGGATCCAAGGTCGCGATCCAGTCGCGTACCTCGTCGACGAGGTAGATCTCCCACTCGCCGGTAGCCACGCCGCAAGTATAGCGAACGGTAAACCGCGCCCGAGGTTCTGACCCGTTCGGGAAACAAGGTCACCGACTGCCGAAAGGACTCACATGCGGACGTAGCTACACCCAGCCTGAGCGCGGCCGCCCCCGGATCAAGGACGGCCGCGGCGCGCACGCTTACCAGATCCGGGTGCGGGATTCCCCCGACGCCAGGCCCGCGAGCGGGCCCGCCGGGAAGCGGCTGTCCCCCGCCTTGCGAGTGCCGACCAGGTCGACGTCGAGGACGGCCGGGGTGCCGTCGCGCTCCTCGAACTCGGCGTCGGCGAAACGGACCCGGGGCAGGTCACGGCCCGTGACAGGGATCAGGCGGGTCTCGTCGAACGCCGCGGGCAACTCCGTCACCAGGTAGACAGCGCCGTCCTCCTCGACCACCGTGGCCGTGGCCGAGGGCGCGACCGCAGGGTTGGTCTCGCCGTCGAAGGGGCGGGCGCCGGCCGCGTAGACGTTGCTGTGGGCGTACACGGCCTGCACCACGTCGAGGTAGCGCTGGTGGTCGCCCGGCGGCTGGGACTGGATGCGCTCGATGTAGGCCTCGAACGAAGCCGGGTAGCCGTCGTAGGCCGACGTGCCGGAGAGCGCGGGGGCTTTGCCCTCGGCCCCGGGACCGTACGCGACGGCAGGGTCTCCCCCGACGAACAGGTTGCCGATCCAGCGGTCGTCGCCGGCGCGGATGTACGCGTAGCCGGCCACCTGGGTGCTGTGCGGGCGGTGGTACGGGGTGGCCCTGTCCATGACCGCCTCGACGCGCACCGTGCCGAGGATCAGGTTGCTGACGAACGCGCCGCCCTGGCTGAACAGCTCGATCGCGGCGGGCGAGGCGAAGACGTTGTGCTCGACCAGGTACGGGCCGTGGCTGACCTCGATGAAGATGTCGCGGCTGTTGTTGTACAGCACGTTGCGGCTGATCCGCGTGCCCTGGGTCTGCCAGTCGAGCCACACGCCGAGCGAGCAGTCGTGGATGCGGTTGTGCCGGATCTCGACGTCGATCGCGGCGTGCAGCTTGATGCCGCCGATCTCGTAGCCGTAGAACTCGCGCTTGAGGGCGATGTTGTAGATGTGGTTGTCCTCGATGGTCGAGAACACGCAGCCGAGGTGCCCGACGATGCCGTTCTGCCCGCAGTCGTAGATGGTGTTGCGGCGGATGACGTGGGAGCCGATGTGCTCTTTGTCCCACCCGATCTGCTGCGCCGAGAACACCGACTCGAGCTGGTACTGGTAGCCCGGCTTGTCGCCGCGCTCGGTGGCGTAGTTGTGGCCGGTCGAGGCCTCCTTGCCGATGCTGACGGCCGAGGTCTTCGCGTCGTGGATGACGTTGTCCTCGATGATCCAGCCCTTGGCCCAGTTGGGTCCGATCAGGCCGGGCTGGTCGGCGGTCGGCGGCGTCCACGGGGTGGCCGCCTGGGCCAGTTCGAAACCGCGCACGGTGATGTAGTCGAGGTGCGGCACGACGGGGTAGAAGACCGACCGCCGTACGTTGATCTCGACGAGTTCGGTGTTGGGGTCGGCGCCCTGGAAGTTGGCCCAGATCGTCGTCGACTCCTCGCCCGCCGAGGCGTGCCAGACGAGCTTGGTCTGCTCGACGTTGCGGACGCGGTCGGTGGTCCTGGTCCAGTTGTCGATGATCTCCGTACGGGCCTCGGGCGCGGCGACGGCCTCGGGCGAGCCGACCTCGTAGAAGCTCAGGCCGTTGAGGTAGACGTCGCCGAGGTGCTTGTGGGCGGCGCCCTCGGGATAGACGATCCAGTCGCCGGCGACCTCCTCGGCGTACGGGTTGAAGTCGCCGAAGAGGGTGTTGGGGACGGTCACCTTCCACACCGTGCCGCCGTCCGGCTCCCAGCCGGTGATCCGCTCCGAGCCCTTGATGACGACGTGCTCACCCTCGGCGGCCTGGTAGGTGATGCGGCGCGCGTCGCTGAGGCCGCCGCGGCGGGGCTTCACCCACTCGCGGTACTCCCCCGCGTGCACGATCACGGTGTCGCCCGGCCGGGCGAGGGCGGCGGCCCGATTGATCGTACGGAAGGGCTGGTCCTTGCTTCCGGGGTCGGCGTCCGAGCCGGTGGTCGCCACGTGGAACACGGAGGTCATCTGCGGATGCCTTTCGACGAGCGCGATAGCGGGCTGACCCTTCAACGTTAGATTGCGAAAACTTTATGTCAAGAGTTCGAAAACTTTCGGAAACCTGAGCCGGAATCAGGCGGGAGCGGCGGTCGACTTCCGGACGATCAGCTCGGTGGCCAGCTCGACGCGGGGCGAGGACAGCTCCTCCCCCGCGATCAGGCGCAGCAGCCGGCGCATGGCCGTGCGGCCCATCTCGGCGAACGGCTGCCGCACGGTGGTCAGCGGCGGCGCCGACCAGCGGGCCGCGCTGATGTCGTCGAAGCCGATGACGCTGACGTCCTCGGGAACCCGCAGGCCCAGCGTGCGGGCGGCCTCGATCGCGCCCAGCGCCTGCGAGTCGTTCGAGGCGAACAGCGCCGACGGCCGCGGGTCACGTCCGAGCAGCCCGAGCGCCGCCGAGAAGCCGGTCTCGAACGAGAACGGGCCGGCCGTCATCAGCTCGGGATCGCCGGCCAGGCCGCGCTGGGCCAGGGCGGCGTGATAGCCGTGCAGGCGGGCGATCGCCACCATCGCTCCGGGCGGGCCCTCGATGAAACCGATCCGGCGGTGGCCCAGCTCGAGCAGGTGGTTGGTGGCGGCCATCCCGCCGTTGAAGTTGGTGGCGCCGACACTGGGCACGTCGGGACCGGGCAGGTTGATCGGGTCGATCGTCACCACCGGGATGTGCTGCTCGGCGAAGTGCCGCCACTGCTGCGGGTTGATCTCGCTGGTCACCAGGATCAGGCCTTCGCGGTGGGCGGTCGCCATCCGCCGGGCCCAGGCCGCGCCGAGCGGGTCCTGCGGGACGGTGCCCACCACCACGTCGACCGACTCGGCGCCCGCCGCTTCCAGGGCGCCGTGCAGGATGTCGAGATTGTTGGGGCTGCGCATGGCGTCGAAGACCACCTCGACCGTACGGGTCACCGGCTGGGCGCCGCCCAGGCCGCGGGCCACGTAACCGTGCCGCACCAGCAGCGCCTCGATGCGCCGGCGGGTCTCGGAGGCCACGTCGGTGCGCCCGTTGACCACCTTGGAGACGGTCGGCACGGACACCCCGGCCTCCCGTGCGACGGCGGCCAGCGTCGCCCGCTGCGGCTCATGACTCACGGCGTCCCCTCTCGGACCGAAGCAATTCAGTATCGCAACCTTCCTGCTCCCAGCCGCTTCCTGCCATCCACCCGCCGGCCAGCCGATCCAGCAGCCGAAACCTCGCGACGAGCACCACGGAGAAGCCTGTGAGCCCCCGATTCAAGCGCCTGCTGACCGACCGGCGCGTCAGCACCAAGATCATGGCCGCGGTGGGCGTGGTGTCGCTCCTCGGGGTGGGCAACGGCCTGTACGCGCTGAGCAGCCTCGGCACGATCAACAAGGAGGTCGAGCACGGCGTCGAGAACAGCCAGGAGCTCGACACCCTCGGCAGCCTGCGGTCCGCGGTCAACCGGTCGTGGCTGGGGGTGAGCGACCACATGCTGGCCGGCACACCCGCCGAGCGGGCCGCCGCCACCAAGGCCATCACCGAGGCCGAGGCCGACGTCGTCAAGCTGTCCAAGGAGTTCCAGGCGCACGCTGTGAACTCCGACGCACTGGCCACGGCGAAGAGGTTCGACAAGAACTGGACCGAGTTCACCAGGCTGGTCAGCGACGAGATCCTGCCGCTGTCCGAGCGCAACGCGCAGGCCGAGCTCAACACGCTGCGCGACGGCGTGCTGGCCAGGGAGAAGGAGGACGTCCGGGCCATCCTGGCCTCGCTGTCCGAGACGACCGTCAAGGCGAGCGAGGAGCAGGCAGCCGCCGCCCAGGCGACCTACGAATCCACCCGTACGCTGGTCATCTCCTCGCTCGCCGCCAGCCTGCTGCTCGGCCTGGCCCTGGCCCTCGCCATCTCCCGCATGATCGTCAAGCCGCTGGCCCGCAACGTCGAGGCGCTCGAGCGCATCGCCCAGGGCGATCTCACCGCCCGCGTCGAGGTGGACAGCGCCGACGAGGTCGGGCAGATGTCCGAGACGCTGAACCGGACCGCCGTCGCCATGAGCGAGATGGTCGAGCGCATCCAGAACAGCTCGACGGTGCTGGCCTCGGCCTCCGAGGAGCTGTCGGCCGTGTCGTCGGAGCTGTCCGCGTCCGCCGAGGAGACGTCGGCCCAGGTGAACACCGTCTCGGAGTCGGCCGCGAGGGTCTCGACCAGCGTCACCACGGTGTCCGCGGGCGCCGAGGAGATGGGCGTGTCGATCCGGGAGATCTCCAACAACGCCAACGAGGCTGCCTCTGTCGCCGCCGATGCCGCCCGCGCCGCCGAGACCACCAACGCGAGCGTCGCCCGGCTCGTCACGGCGTCCGGTCAGATCGGCTCGGTCGTCGCGCTGATCACCTCGATCGCCGAGCAGACCAACCTGCTGGCCCTCAACGCCACCATCGAGGCCGCTCGCGCCGGCGAGGCGGGCAAGGGCTTCGCCGTGGTCGCCAGCGAGGTCAAGGACCTGGCCCAGGAGACCGCCCGGGCCACCCAGGAGATCACCAACCAGGTCGGCGCGATCCAGGCCGAGAGCAACGCCGCCGTCATCGCGATCCAGCAGATCGGCGAGGTCATCGAGACCATCAACGACTACACGACGACCATCGCGGCCGCCGTCGAGGAGCAGACCGCCACCACGGCCGAGATCTCGCGCAGCGTCCACGAGGCCGCCATGGGCTCGAGCAGCATCGCCGACACGATCGCCGGCGTCTCCGAGGCCGCCGCGCACGTCACCTCGGGCGCCTCCGACACGCAGCAGACCGCCACAAGCCTGGCCCGGACCGCGGCCGAGCTCCAGGCGACCGTCTCGGTCTACCGGCTGTCCTGACCCCGGCCTACCGGCTGCCCGCAA